>CBDDJO010000002.1:0-915000 GCA_965229805.1 Rhodospirillales bacterium
AAGTCCGGCGTGCGGGCAAGGAACGCGCCGACCGCTTCGGGGCCTTCTTCGGGCTGCAACGAACAGGTGACATAAAGAAGCGTGCCGCCCGGTGCGGTCATCGCCGCTGCCGCGTCCAGCAGCGCCGCCTGCACATCGGCGAGCTTGGCGATGTCGTCCGGCGACTTGAGGTGCTGTATGTCCGGGTGCCGGCGCAGTGTGCCGGTGGACGAGCACGGCGCGTCGAGGACGACGACGTCCGCCGCCGCTGCGGGGGTCCATGTGCGCACGTCGGCGGCGACGACCCCCGGCCGTGAGCCCGGTGCGAGACAGATTCTCCCGGAGCCGGCCCAGGCGCTTTTCGGAAATGTCGACAGCGGTGACATCGGCGCCGGCGGCGGTGAGGCTGAGAGTCTTGCCGCCCGGTGCGGCACAAAGATCGAACACGCGCTTGCCTGCGACATCGCCCGCGAGGCCGGCGGCGAGACACGCCGCCGCGTCCTGCACCCACCATGCGCCGTCCGAGAATCCGGAAAGCCGGGTCACGTCCGCGGCCTCGGCAAGGCGCACCGTGGCGCCGAACAATGGCGTGCCGCCGAGAGTTTCCGCCCACTCGTCGATGTTCGATTTGACCGTCAGATCCAGCGGCGGGGTTTCGAGATGCTGGGCGGCGATCGACCGCGCCGTGCCGTCGCCGTAGGCGGCGCGCCAGCTCTGCATCAACCAATCGGGCGTGTTGAGCACGGTTTCGTCCTGGGCCGCGACCAGGGCGGCGCCCTCACGCTGCAGGCGGCGCATCACGGCGTTGACCAGTTTCGCGAACGGGACCTGGCCCGTCGTGCGGCAAAGCTCGACCGTGGTGTCGACGGCGGCATGATCGGCGGTTGCTGAGAACAGCAGTTGCGCGGCGCCGATGCGAAGCGTGTCGTAGACCGGTCGCGCTTTGCGTGGCAGCGGATCGCGGACGCAGTGTGCGATCAGGGCATCGATCTGTCCCAGACGGCGCAGTACGGTACGCACCAAAAACGCGGCGAACGCCTTGCCGGCGGGATCGAGGGCGGCGTAGGCGCGTCCGGCGCCAAGCGCATCGTCGAGCGGTTTTCGGCGCCGCAGCACGTCGCCCAGTATTTCGAACGCGGCGAGGCGCGGCATCAGGGCGTCGGCGGTATTGGTCGTGGGTGCGTTGCGTGGCATCGCCGGTTGTCTTCCTTGAGGTTTCGGAACCGGTGTTACTCCCCCATACACGAGGCAGCAAAGCAATTTAAATCACACTATAAAAATGTATTTTTATATAATTATCCAATATAATATAGTTATTATTAATACAATAACATAATATTAATGTATAATATGTTATATGATGCTAAACAAAGGGTCTGACCATGAACACGCTTTCCGCCGCCGCTCTGAACGAAGAATACCAATCGCTTTCGGCGGCGGAAATCGTTTGTGCGGCGATCCGCGATGTGTTTCCCGCGCGGATCGGGTTGGTGTCCTCTTTCGGGACCGAATCGGCGGTGTTACTGCACATGATCGCACGCGCCGACCGAGCCACGCCGGTGCTGTTCCTCGATACGCTCAAGCATTTCGACGAAACCCTCGAACACCGTGACCGGTTGATCCGGCGTCTGCGGCTTGAGGATGTGCGCACCATCCGGCCCGCCACCAGCGATCTCGTCGCCGAGGACCCGGACGGCATGTTGTGGGCCGGCGACCCGGACAAGTGCTGCGACCTCAGGAAAACGCGGCCGCTGGCGCGAGAGGTTCTGCGTTTCAGCGCCCTCTTTACAGGCCGCAAGCGCCATCACGGCGGTGGCCGCAGCGCGCTCGAGTACTTCGAGGAAGACGGTCCGCGCATCAAGGTCAATCCGCTCGTCAGTTGGACGCCCGACGACGTCAGGGCGTACATGGACCGGCACGGCCTGCCCAGACATCCGCTCGCCGACAAGGGCTATCCGAGTGTCGGTTGCGCGGTCTGCACGTCGCGGGCCGGCACCGACGAAGGTTTCCGCGCCGGGCGCTGGCGCGGCCAAGGCAAGGTCGAGTGTGGTATCCATAAATCACTCCCGCGGACCTGACCAGGAACCGAGTGCATTCCTCCTCAATCCAGGCCTCCGCACGTCAAGGTTTCCGGCGGTTTGCACTTGCCATATGTTTACGAATGAAAGAAAAACCGCGTCTATGACTGATCCTGTTGTCAATAAGCTCGCCCACCTGGAACGACTGGAATCGGAATCGATTCATATTCTCCGCGAGGTCGCGGCGTCGTTCGAACGGCCGGTGCTACTTTACTCCATCGGCAAGGATTCGTCGGTGCTGCTGCATTTGGCGATGAAGGCGTTCCATCCGGCCAAGCCGCCGTTTCCGCTGCTGCACGTCGACACCACCTGGAAATTTCGCGACATGATCGCGTTCCGGGACGCGCGCGCCCGGGAACTCGGCCTCGACCTGATTGTGCATATTAACGAGGACGGGGTGAAACGCGGCATCTCGCCGCTCGCGAGTGGAGCAACGGTGCATACCGACGTGATGAAGACCGAGGCGCTCAAGCAAGCGCTCGACCTGCACAAAGTGGACTGTGCCATCGGTGGCGCCCGGCGCGACGAGGAGAAGTCGCGCGCCAAGGAGCGCGTGATGTCGTTCCGCGACGCCAATCACGGCTGGAATCCGCGTCAGCAGCGCCCGGAACTCTGGCAACTCTACAACTGCCGGGTTGGTTCGGGCGAAAGCGTGCGCGCGTTCCCGCTCTCGAACTGGACCGAGATCGACGTCTGGCACTACATCCGCGCCGAGAGGATTCCGGTGGTGCCGCTCTACTTTGCCGCCGAACGCCCGGTGGTCGAACGCAATGGACAGTTGATCATGGCCGACGACGAACGGTTGACGCTGGAATCCGGTGAGGAGATCCGCACCGAGACCGTCCGTTTCAGGACCCTCGGCTGTTATCCGCTGACCGCCGCGATCCGCTCCGACGCCGCCGATATCGACGCGGTCATCGCCGAGACGCTGGCGGCGAGAACGTCCGAGCGCCAGGGCCGGATCATCGACTTCGACACCCAGGCGTCGATGGAGAAGAAAAAGCGCGAGGGATATTTCTGATGGCCGACGCCCCGGAAAAGAGCCTGCTCAGGTTTCTCACCTGCGGCAGCGTCGACGACGGCAAGTCGACCCTGATCGGCCGGTTGCTCCATGAGGCTGAGCTGATCCTCGAGGATCAGTCATCGTCCCTCGAAACCGACAGCAAGCGCTTCGGTACGGTCGAGGACGGCATCGACTACGCGCTTTTGGTCGACGGGCTCGAGGCCGAACGCGAACAGGGCATCACCATCGATGTCGCCTACCGCTATTTCCAGACGGAAAAGCGCGGCTTCATCGTCGCTGACACGCCGGGCCACGAGCAGTACACGCGCAACATGGCGACCGGCGCTTCGACCGCCGATCTCGCCGTGATCCTGGTCGACGCCCGCAAGGGGGTGCTGACGCAGACGCGCCGGCATTCGTTCATCGCGCATCTGCTCGGCATCCGCCATGTGCTTCTGTGCGTCAACAAGATGGACCTTGTCGGGTATGCCGAGGCGGCCTTCCGTGACATCGAGACGGATTATCTTTCATTCTGCGAGGCACTCGATTTCGGTACCGTGACGGCACTGCCGGTGTCAGCGCTCAAGGG
Source organism: Rhodospirillales bacterium (assembly GCA_965229805.1). Taxonomy (GTDB): domain Bacteria; phylum Pseudomonadota; class Alphaproteobacteria; order Rhodospirillales; family Casp-alpha2; genus UBA4479. The sequence goes on from CBDDJO010000002.1 coordinate 3,650, forward strand.
CGACAACATAACGGCCAAATCGGCGCAAATGCCGTGGTTCAATGGTAAATGCGTGCTCGATTTTCTGGAAACCGTGCAGGTTGATGCAGGAATAGGCAGGACCGGCGCGCGCCTGCCCGTGCAGTGGGTGTGCCGCCCGGACGGTGATTTCCGCGGCTTCGCCGGCACCGTCGCGGGCGCGGAAATCAAGCTCGGCGACGCCGTGACGGTTGAGCCCGACGGCGCCCAAACAACCGTGCAGGCTATTCAAACTTATGACGGAAACCTCGATCACGCGGTGCCCGGCAAGGCTGTGACGTTGACCCTTGCCGACGATGTCGACGTTGCCCGCGGTGACGTCATCCGGCACGCCGCCAGTACCATGCAGACCGCCGATCAGGTGCAGGCGCACATGATCTGGATGTCGTCCAGCCCGATGATTCCCGGCCGCCGCTACGAAATAAAGGTCGCCGCGGCGCGTGCGCGGGCATGGATTACCGACCTCAGGCACGCCATCAACGTCAATAATCTGGACCACGTCGCGCAGAAGACGCTGGAGCTAAATGACGTCGGTGTCTGCAACCTAAGTTTCGACCGCAGGCTTGCCGTTGATGCCTACAAGGATTGCCCCGAGACCGGCGCCTTCATCCTCATCGACCGGGAAACCAACGAGACCGTCGGCGCCGGCATGATCGATTTCGCGCTCAGACGTTCATTGAACCTGACGCGCCAACAGCTCAGCCTCGACAAGCCTGCCCGTGCCGAGGCGCTCGGCCAGAAACCCGCGGTGTTGTGGTTCACCGGTTTGTCCGGTGCCGGCAAATCGACGGTCGCCAATATCGTCGACCAGAAACTGCACCTAGCGGGCCGGCATACCTACATGCTCGACGGCGATAACATTCGTCACGGCATCAACCGGGATCTCGGGTTCACCGATGCCGACCGGGTCGAGAATATCCGCCGTATCGCCGAGGTCGCCAAGCTATTCACCGATGCCGGCATTATCGTGCTTGTCTCCGCGATCTCGCCGTTCCGCAGCGATCGGGACATGGCACGCGACCTGATGCCGCCGGGCGAGTTCTTCGAAATCCATATTGACGCGTCGCTCGAGGTCTGCGAGGCGCGGGATCCGAAGGGGTTGTACGCCCGCGCGCGCAAGGGTGAGATCGCCAACTTCACCGGCATTTCGTCGCCGTACGAACCGCCGGTATCGCCGGAACTCAGGCTCGATACCGGCGCGCTAGATCCGGATGCGGCGGCCGAGATGGTCATGTCGCTGCTTGAAAAGCCGGGGCGGTGAGGTTCCGGGGCTCGCCGGTGTGACATGTTTGGCAATGGAATGACGGTGGCCGGTATCCCCGCGCGTTGGTATTGTGGCACGCGGCTGAGAGGGGTGTAGCTTGATGATCTCCAGACTGAAGAACCGGTTTCGAATCCTGCGGCGGAATGCGGCGTCATTTTGGTACACCAACAAGAACAAAATGTTGGGGCGTTCATTTGTGCGGCATCCCCGGTCCCGGTTGTTCATCGAGCCGGTAAGCTTCTGCAATCTGAACTGCAAGTTCTGCAGCTATCCGAAAGAGGTCCGGCAGCGTACGGTGATGCCGGAGGCACTTTTCCAGAAAAGCGTGATGGAAGCGGCAGCCATGGGCTTCGAAACCATTGCCCTGACGCCGATCACGGGCGATGTTTTCATGGACAAGAACTTCGTCGACAGGCTGCGGCATGTCGATGCGTCCGGGGTCCGGAGTCATGTTTTTTATACCAACTTCATCGGCGCCGACACGGACGCAATCGAATCCGTGCTCGCGCTCGGCAAGCTCGCCTACATGGAGATCAGCGTCTACGGCCACGACCTTGAGAGTTTTCGCAACATCACGGGCCGGGGAAAAGTTCAGTACGAAAGACTTGTGAAAAACCTGCAAACGCTGATCGAATTTTATCCGGTCAAACCCGAGCGGCTCGATTTGATTATTGGCATACGAACCTACAGGAGCTTCGATTTCGAAACGCACCCGCGTAACGAGCTTCTGGACGCTATTGACCGTTTAAAACTGCTGGGCGTGCCGGTCGGACGGAGTTCCTATGTCGATAACTGGGGCGGGGATGTAACCGCCGAGGATGTCGCCGACATCGAGATGGATCTGACCGACGGCCGGGCGTTATACAAGAACGGCCCGTGCAGCCTGCCGTTCGACAGTGTGCAGATCACGGCCACAGGCGAGGTCAATGCGTGTGCCTGCCGGGATCCCCGTGGCAGCCTGACAATCGGCGATCTGAACACGACGCCGCTCAGTGAAATTCTCTCCCTGGAAAACCGGAAATGGATGGGCATCATCGAGGGTCATGAGCGCGGGACCTTCAACGACGTTTGCCGGCAGTGCGGATTCTATCAAAGTATTTACGACGAACGCCGCCACAATTACGGCGGAATGCTCACCAAACGGGATTACTTTTCGTCGTTGGAATGAACGGACGCCGCATGCCTTGTCGCAGACAGGAACCATGTAAGCCCCAGAGGCAGCCGCGTACATAAAATGGTGATTCCGAACAGCACCGATACCGCGATCGCGTTTTCGATCGAGACGCCGACGATGCCCAGGAATGCGGACATCGCGACTTCACGTACCCCCCAGCCGTTGATCGTGACCGGTAACGCCGCCAACAGCAGTACATGCGGAGTGAGCGCAAATGAAACCAGGGGGGAAACCGGTGTGTCGACGGCGACGGCAAGCACCCACAGCGCGGCAAGGGACAATCCGTGATAAACAAGTATAAGACCGAGGGTGGGCCACGCGACGAGGGGTTGGGTCATGATGCGCAAACACGCCGCCACGGCAGCGCGCAACCGCGATTGCAGCGGTTCCCACCGGACGATCCGCTTGGCGCCTTTTGCGACTAGCAGCAGTGCTGGTATAGCGGCGGCGGCGCATATCAGAAACACCGTATAGACCTTGATTTCGTTGATTCTGGAAAGGGTGTGGAGATACGGCAGTGTCATCATGCAGATAGCGATCAACGAGACGATGAATATCAATCTTTCGGTCAGTGCCGCCGACATGCTGTCCGCGAACGACGCACCCGCACGCCAGGTAAAATATACACGGCCGCCGACCCCGCCGAGCGCTGACGGCAGGCCCTGATTGAGAAACAGGCTGAACATGAGAATCATCGCGTTGCGCCGCGGTGGCAGGTTGATTTCGTTAACCCACGTGACGAGCGACCACAACCGGACATGAACGGCGATCTGTATGCTCAGCAGCAACAGTGCGACGGCGAAATACCGTGGATCGAGCCCGGAGAGGGTTTCCAGGAAAAGCCGGCCGTCGACACGGAGCGAGATCAGATAGATCAACGCGGCTGCGATGCACAGCTTGACCAGGAAAATGCCAATCTGACGTGTCGTCGGATTATTGAACATCGTGGAGAGAGGGTTCAAAAAACGGGCACATCCTGAAGAAATAACCGATTGTTGTTGATAGAGCGTTATCCTCGGTCCGGCGTAGCATGGTCAACACCGTTTTCGTGCCAGCCGGGCGCGGTGTCATATGGACCGGCGGTTCGAAAAACATTGTGGCCGGTAACGGCTTCCCATATTTTTCGCCGTGATCGGACGTATGGTTGATGGCTTAGACCATCTTTTATTGATAAGAAACCGGATAGATGCGGGCGGGTGGATGCTTCTTCTGATCATGAAACGAGTTGCCAGTCGATGAGAATCATTATCTTGGGCGGTGATGGCTTCTGCGGCTGGCCGGCTGCGCTGCATTTTTCGAACCTCGGCCACGACGTCGTCATTGTCGACAACCTGAGCCGCCGTAACATCGACAATGAACTCGCCGTATCGTCGTTGACGCCGGTTCAGCCGATGCCGGAGCGCTTGAGGGGTTGGCGCGAACTCACCGGAAACGTCATCGAATACTATAACTTCGACGTGTCGCGGCACTATCATCGCCTGATCACGCTGTTTTCGGATTTCAAACCGGATACCGTCGTGCATTTCGCCGAGCAACGCGCCGCGCCTTATTCAATGAAATCCTCATTTCACAAACGCTACACGGTCAATAACAATATCAACGCGACACACAACGTCCTGGCGGCGATCGTAGAGGTCGATCTGGACATTCACGTCGTGCACCTGGGCACCATGGGCGTGTATGGCTACGGTGCACACAACGCCGTGATCCCCGAGGGATATCTCGAGGTCCACTTCAAAGCGGCGGACGGTTCCCCGGTTAGCCAGGAGATCCTGCACCCGACGCGGCCGGGCAGCATCTATCACCTGTCAAAGGTTCTCGACCAGCACCTATTCGCTTATTTCAACAGCAACGACGGCGTCCGCGTGACCGATCTCCATCAAGGGATCGTCTGGGGGACCGACACACCGGAAACATCGATGGACGATCGGCTTATCAACCGCTTCGACTACGATGGGGATTATGGCACCGTCCTGAACCGCTTCCTGATACAGGCGGCTATCGGCTATCCGCTCACCGTCTACGGCAACGGTGGCCAAACCCGGGCCTTTATCAATATTCGCGATACCGTGCGGTGCATTGAACTCGCCGTTATCAACCCCCCGCAGAATAACGAACGTGTCCGCATCATGAACCAGATGACCGAGACCCATCGTATCCGTGAACTGGCCGAAATCGTGTCCAGGTTGACGGACACGCCCGTCGATTATCTCGACAATCCGCGTAACGAGGATCTCGAGAATGACCTGGTCGCCGAGAACAAGAGCTTTCTGGAGCTGGGCTTGAAGCCGATCACTTTGGAAGACGGCCTTTTGCGCGAGATCAGCGATATCGCGCGGAAGTACGCCGATCGCTGCGACCGGACCAAAATCCCCGCCTCGTCATTCTGGAACAAGAAAATTCGCGACAAGATCGCCGAAGACAACGACGCACGCGATATTCTGCATGAGGAAGAGCGTGGACTGTGACGGACAACAGGTTGTGCCGTGTGGCGGCTCGGGTCAGTGTCGCGCTGCGGTCATGCGCTCGAGATAATCATGGCCAGTAATCCCGACAGCGATGCCAAGCCGGCCGTTTCGGTCGTCATTCCGGTTTTGAACGAAGAAGTCGTCGTCGAGGGCAACCTGCGAAACCTGTCCGCCGACCTCGAGAGGCTGGCCGGCCGCGGCGCCTGGCGTATCCTTGTCGTCGATAACAACAGTGTCGACGGCACGGCCCGGATCGTTGACGAACTCGGCCGCGAGTTCCCAGGTATCGTTCGTCTTCATCAACAGGAGCACGATATCGGACGCGCCATGGCTCTCGGGCTTAGGAACGTGGAATCTTCATACTGTTACGTGGTGCCGATCGACGAGTGCGATATGCCGTTTATGCGCTGGTCGTGGAATCACCGGGATGAATATGATCTTTTCATCGGCACGAAACGTGCCGACCCGACCATTTATCAGCAAACGAATTTCCGGCGGGTCCTGAGCTGGGGATTGAATGCTCTGCTGCAGCTTTTTTTCGAATACACCGGCACGGATACGCACGGCCCCAAGTTCATGCGCATGGATACGATGCGTCCGATACTCGACACAAGCGTGATGGCGCGGGGGCAGTACGACACGGAATTCGTCCTCAAGGCGATTCGCCGGGGGCTCAGGGTTGTCGAACTGCCGGTGGCCTATGCCGAACTCAGGCCGCCCCGCAATCTCATGCTGGCAAAAATCTTTCGTAACATCAGGGACCTGTTCCGGCTTTACAAAGAGATCAAACGCCATCCGCATGCCGAAAGTGTGCGTATCTACAGGTATCCGCGCGACGTCCTTCTTGGCGATGCCGGCGCACAAGGGAAGACCGCAGGGAAGAGACCTGAATAATGCAATTACGTTCCGGTGCAATGCGCGAAGGGGCGGCGGTTCTCATTGCCGGCGGGCTGATTCTGCTGATTGCGGGCCATTACGGGCCTTTGTCCAGTTTGTTCGGGCAGATCTATTATTTTCAGGGTGCCAGTAATCTGGTCCACGGAAACGGCATGACGAGCTGCTCGGGAAGGTTCATCACCTGGATCCCGCCGGGATACACCCTGATATTGGCGCTGACACAGTTTTTCGGCATGAGTTTCACCGTTGCCGGCGTGGCCGTGTCTGCTGTTTCGGCGGGCGTCTACGCTTGGGGATCGATGCGTCTTCTGACCAACAGCATCTCTTCTCGATCCCTCGTTTGGCTCGGGTTTCTGGCAATGAACGTCAATCCCATCGTCTTGAAATGGCATTTGGAAATGACGTCCGACGCGGTTCACGCCAGTGCGATCATGCTCACGTTCGGTGTGCTCTCGTCGTATCTGAAGACCGGAGAGAGGACGTATTTCCGGATTGCGGTTGCTGCCATCGGACTGGCGGCCCTGACCCGTTATATCGGGACGGCCGCGGTCGCCGCGGTCGGTTGCTGGTTGCTGTTCTTTTCACCGACGGGCGGCTTACGCCAGCGTTTTCTGGATGCCGTGAAATTCGGCGCGCTCGCATTGGCGCCGCTGGCAGGTTTCCTGATCTACGTAAAATCGCTTGGGCTGCCTCCAGGCGGCGGGCGGGCCGTTATTTCGTTGCCGATTAGCGAACAGCTTCGCGAGGTTTTCTCCGAGCTGTCCCGGTGGGGGTTCAATCTGCTGGGCAGCGGTGCACGGGACGCAACAACAGAAGAGTTGCGGATCGCTGTATTCGTCGTGCTCTTGCTCGCCGGCGTTGCGCTCACCCTCGTGGTGACGTTCAAATCGTTAAATCGCCTCTCACTCGGAATCGTCTGGATGCCGGCATTCTACGCCTTTGTCTACTTCGTGATGATGGTGACGCTGCAAACCCTTCTGCCACTTGACGATTTCACCGGCCGGTATGTGTTGCCGCTGATCGGCCCCGCCGTATTTTCGTTTGTCGTGTTCCTTGACCGGTGTGTCGTGCTGAGCGGCGGTCGGCGGGCGGCGCATGCGCTGGCAATCGGCGTGCTCGTGACGATGATGATCGTTCCGGCGAACGTCGCATGGTCGCTGGCGAGCGGTAAGCGGTCGTTCGGCGTGCATCAGATGATGGCGCCGTCGGTTGCCGACAGTGACTTTCTTCGGGAGGCAAAGCGTCTGCTGGAGTCGGAAGCGGGGGTTGCCGGTGATCAGGAAGCGGCGCAATTGTTGCTCGCGCATTTCGGGCGATGCGTTCCCTACCTCGAGCCGGGTGAAAATGCGGAGGATGCGGAGCCCGGTTTCACGCATCTGATCGAGATCGACGCCAAGGGGGTCGAACTCGGCAGTCTGGGTATTGCGCCGCCACGCATTCGCTTTTCCGAATTGCCCGGAACGTATCGCCGCGATGCCGATGAGCGCAAGCCTATCGGTCGCATCACACCGCTGGCAAAATAGACCTCACCCCCAGGGCCGCTGCGCCTCGCCCGCCATTTCGCGCAGCCTGTTGACCCGGTTCGCCGTATTCGGATGCGTCGAGAAAAGATTGTCCATGGAGCGTGCGTGCAGCGGGTTGACGATGAACATGTGCGCCGTCGCCGGATTGTCCTCGGCGACCGTGTTGTCGATCGACTGCGCGCCCCAGTCCAGCTTCTGAAGCGCGCTCGCGAGCCACATCGGGTTGCCGCAGATCTCGGCGCCGCCGGCGTCGGCGCCGTATTCGCGGGTCCGGGAAATCGCCATCTGCACCAGCATGGCGGCGATCGGCGCGAGGATCATGACCAGGATCGTGCCGACGATCCCGAGCGGGTTGTTGCGGCTGCCGCCGAAAAACAGCGCGAAGTTGGCGAGCATCGACAGCGCGCCGGCAATCGTCGCCGTAATCGTCATGATCAGCGTGTCGCGGTTTTTGACATGCGCCAGCTCGTGCGCCATGACGCCGGCGATCTCTTCGTGGTTGAGGATTTTCATTAGCCCGGTGGTCGCCGCCACGGCCGCGTTCTCCGGATTACGGCCGGTGGCGAATGCGTTCGGCTGATCGTTTTCGATGATGTAGACCTTGGGCATGGGCAGGTTCGCACGGTTGGCGAGCTGCTTGACGATGCCGTAAAAACCCGGCGCGGTCTGGTCGGTGACCTCGCGCGCCTTGTACATGCGCAGCATCAGCTTGTCGGCGTTCCAGTAGGCATAGACGTTCATGCCGACCGCAACCGCCAGTGCGATGATCATGCCGCCCTCGCCGCCCAGCAGGAAACCGGCCCCCATGAAGAGCGCCGTCAGTCCGGCCAGCAGCATCGACGTCTTTACCCAGTTCATGTCGTAAACTCCGGCAGCGTGGTTGCGCGTGCGTCTTGATGACGGCGCCTCTTTCAATTATTTCAAGTATAACGCAAATCAATACCAGCTTCGGACATAACGGAAATTTAATGATGGCCGACGAAACGACGGAAAAGGACGATGCCGCAACGAAAGCCTCGGAGTCCGTGCATTCCGAGGAGGAGAAGGAAACGAAATCCACGGCCAACCGCACCGGCGAAATCGGCGGTCCGGAAGGGCCCGAGCCGACGCGGTATGGCGATTGGGAAAAGAAGGGCCGCTGCATCGATTTCTGAGGCGGCGCCGACCCGTAGCCCTGGCCAAAAGCCCGGTGCTTGTCAGATTGCGGTCGTTCCGTGACCGCACTATCATGAATTCAAGATAACCGACGATGCCGGACCTAACCGGGCCGGTTTCAAAAAAGAACACGAACCTGTGGGCGCGGTGACGCACCTTTGGTTCCGGGTGGCGGAAATGGGGCTTTTCGCAAGCATACTCAAGAGCTTTATGCCGGGTGGCGGCCGGCAGAAGAAGAAAAAACGGCGCGGCGCGGTCAGGGCCGGCGACGGCTTTCGGCCGTCCGGCGAGACCGGCGACGGCAAGGTGGTGCTGGCGAACCTGTTCGGCTCCGGCGGCAAGGAGGTAACCGATCGCCTGGGCGGCATGCTGTCGCAGGAAACCACCATCGAGACGGTGGTTTCGAGCCAGACGCTGCGCCAGAACCTGCGTCTCGGGTTGATCGAACGTTTGTTGCTGGTTCACGAGGAAGGCGACAGGCTCCTCAAGGACGAGGATGCGGATCTGCTGATCTGGGGCGAGATGGAAGACATGGGCACCGTCGCGCGCCTGCACTTCCTGTCCGCGTCCGGCGCCCAGGACGGGGCGCCCGGCACCTTCGGCATGATCGATACGCTGGACCTGCCGGTGCCCTTGCCCGACGAGGCAGGCGCGACGGTCCGCGCCGTGACGCTCGCGGCGCTGATCCCATCGGCCGGTGGCTCGCGCAAGACGCTGGCGGAGCGGCTGGTGGCGCACCTGCACGATGCGCCGAAAGTGCTGGACGCCCTGCCCGAGGATGCGCCCGAGGAATGCCGGATAATGATCGAGAACGCGCTCGGCAACGCGTGCGCCACGAGTTACCGGTTCGGCGTGAAGAAAGCGTTCTCGGAGGCGATGCAGCATTACGAGGCCGCCGAGAAACTGATCGACGCGCAGGCGGCGCCGATGGCCTGGGCGGTCGTCAACACGCATCTGGGCCTGCTCCAGGAAGCCGAGGCCAAGGCCAGCCGTAATCCGGAATCCCTACTCGCCGCGATCAAGCGCTACGACGGGATCGCCAAGACCCTGAGCCGGGATCAGCATGCCAGCGACTGGGCGCTGGCGCACATGCGGCGGGCGATGGCGTATTACAAGCTGGCGGCGGTGCAGCCGGCGCAGGCGCAGGTGCATCTCAAGACGTCGGCAAGCGCGTTCGAGGAAGCGCTTACGGTCTATGACAGGAACAGCATGCCGGCTCGCTGGGCCGAAGTGATGAACCACTATGGCGTGGCGCAGATGGCGCTGGGGGGACACGGCCGGGCGGACGCGATCCTGCAGCAATCCATTTCGACGTTCCGCAAGGCGCTTGAGGTCCGTAAGCGCGAGACCGACCCGCTTTTGTGGGCGCAGACCGCGAACAATCTGGGGGCGGCGTGCTTCGCGCTCGCCAAGCAGACCGGCGAGGAATACCTGCTAGAGGAAGCGGCCTATTATTTTCAGGGCGCGGTTCAGGAATACCGCAAGTCACGCGGTCAGAAAAAGCGCGCCGACGTGATCACGAAGAACCTGATGCGGGTGCAGCAGCTGCTTAGTACCGACGCGGCATAAAAAGAGGAGGCCACCGGCCCCCTCTTGATGATTGAAATCGGAGCGTTTCGTCTAACCCGCTTTGTTCTGTCTGTTATCCACCAGATCATCGACGACCGCCGGATCGGCGAGGGTCGAGGTGTCGCCCAGGTTCGAGAAATCGTCTTCGGCGATCTTGCGCAGAATCCGGCGCATGATCTTGCCCGACCGGGTTTTGGGCAGGCCCGGCGCCCACTGTAGCCAGTCGGGCGAGGCGATCGGACCAATTTCCTTCCTGACCCACTGCACCAGCTCCTTCTTGAGGTCGTCGGACGGTTCCTCACCGGCGTTGAGCGTGACGTAGGCGTAGATGCCCTGCCCCTTGATGTCGTGCGGTGCGCCGACGACAGCGGCCTCGGCGACCTTGTCGTGGGCGACAAGCGCGCTCTCGACCTCGGCGGTGCCCATGCGGTGACCGGAAACGTTGATGACATCGTCGACGCGGCCGGTGATCCAGTAGTACCCGTCCGCGTCGCGCTTGCAGCCGTCGCCGGTGAAGTACTTGCCCTGGTAGGTCGAGAAGTAGGTCTGCTCGAACCGCTCATGATCGCCGTAGACCGTGCGCATCTGGCCGGGCCAGCTATCGATCAGACACAGGTTTCCTTCCGTCGCGCCCTCCAGCACGTTACCGTCGTTGTCGACGATCTGCGGCTTGACACCGAAGAACGGCTTCGTCGCGGAGCCGGGCTTGAGATCGATGGCGCCGGCCAGCGGCGTGATCATGATGCCGCCTGTTTCCGTCTGCCACCAGGTATCGACGATGGGGCAGCGTGAATCCCCGACGACCCGGTAATACCATTCCCACGCTTCCGGGTTGATCGGCTCGCCGACCGAACCGAGCAGGCGCAACGATTTGCGGGACGCTTTCTTGACCGGGTCGTCGCCTTCGCGCATCAGCGCGCGGATCGCCGTCGGCGCGGTATAGAAGATACTGACGTTGTGTTTGTCGCAGACCTCCCAGAAGCGCGACATCGACGGATAATTCGGCACGCCCTCGAACATCAGCGTCGTCGCACCGTTGGCGAGCGGGCCATAGACGATGTAGCTGTGGCCCGTGACCCAGCCGACGTCCGCCGTGCACCAGTAAATCTCGCCGTCGTGATAATCGAAGACATATTCGTGCGTCATCGACGCATAGACCATGTAACCGCCGGTCGTGTGCAGCACGCCTTTGGGTGCGCCGGTCGAACCGGAAGTATAGAGAATGAACATCGGATCCTCGGCGTTCATTTCCTCCGGTTCGCAGACAGGGTCGGCGGCGGCGCAGGCTTCCTCGTACCAGACGTCGCGGCCGTCCTGCATGTCGATGTCGCCGCCGGTGCGCTTGACGACGAACACCGTTTCCACGGACGGACATTCCTTGAGTGCCTCGTCGGTGTTGGCCTTGAGCGGAATCTTGCGGCCGCCGCGGATGCCCTCGTCGGCGGTGATCACGCAGTTGGAATCGCAGCCCTGGATACGCGCCGCCAGGCTGTCCGGCGAAAAGCCGCCGAAGACGATCGAGTGAACGGCGCCGATCCGCACGCAGGCGAGCATGGCGACGGCGGCCTCGACGACCATCGGCATGTAAAGCGTGACCCGGTCGCCCTTCTTGATGCCGCGTGCCTTCATGGCATTGGCGAAGCGGCAGACGCGCTCGTGCAGATCCTTGTAGGTGACGTGCTCGTCGTCGGTCGGTTCGTCGCCTTCCCAGATGATCGCGGTCTGATCGCCGCGCTTTTCCAGGTGCCGGTCGAGGCAGTTGACGGAAGCGTTCAGGGTGCCGTCATAAAACCATTTGATGGATACGCCGGGGGCGTCGTAACTGACGTCCTTGACCTTGGTATAGGGCTTGATCCAGTCAATGCGCTTACCGTGTTCCGCCCAGAAACCCTCGTTGTCCTCGATCGAGGCCTTGTACATGTCCTCGTACTTGGCCTTGTCGATAAGGGCGTTTTTGGCGAAATCGTCCGTAACCGGATGAATAATTGCTTCGCTCATTTGAATGTCTCTCCCTGAACAAGTGCGTTCGTTAATTCGCAAACGGGGTTGACCCCATGTTGGCTCGATTATCGGCAAAGATAGAATGAATGCCAAGGGGGCAAGGGGATTCGCACCCCGTTACTGTCAAGGTTTGACAGGCGCTGGGCTACGTCAAGTAAACGGCACCGCCACGGACCTCGGCATCGATCCGGGTCAAGTAATCGCCGAAGCACGGGCCGTCGATGCATTCGCCCGTGTCGATCCTGAACAGCGCCGCGTGGGTCGAGCAGATAATGTGCTCCTTGTCCGCGTCCAGGAATTGCCCCGGCGTGAAGTCGAGCGGCGCGCCGATATGCGGGCATTCGTTCTCGTAGACGTGGACCGTGCCGTTCTTTCTGATCGCCATGACGGCGATCTGGCGATTGTCCATTTCGGCGACGAAACCGGCGGAGCCGTCCTCCGGAATGTCGTCGACGGCGCATAGCCGTATATCGCTCATGTCTTCACGCCTCCCATGCCACATATAATTTTCCACGACTTTGCGTCAATGGGCATAACAGACAGACGGGACTGTTTCAAAAGGGACAATTCGGAAAGCCTGGGGTCGCTCTTGATATCGGCGAGCGATACCGGGTTCGGGACCGTCTCCACGGCCCGCACCGAGACCATGCCGAAACGCTCGGATTTATCGGTTGGGTCCGGGTGATACTCGTCGACGATCTCGACGATGCCGACGATGCTCTTTTCCTTCACCGAGTGATAGAAGAACGCCCGGTCGCCGGTTTTCATGGCCTTCATGTTGTTGGCGGCCTGATAGTTTCGGACACCGTCCCAGCCTTCCTTGTCGACCTTGAGCTGGTCTTCCCAGGACCACGAGCCCGGTTCCGATTTCATCAGCCAGTAGTTCATTTCGCATTCTCCCGTGGGCGGCATCTATTGGCGTTGATCGTCATTCACTCGAACGTCAGCGGCCGCGCCATCAGCATGGTCATGGCGGTATCGATATCGCGGCCCTCGTGGACGATGGCGTGGACGGCGTCGCAGAGCGGCATGTCGACGCCGAGTTTCCGGGCGAGTTCCGTCACCGAGACGGCGCTCGTGACGCCTTCTGTGACGGCGACCCGCTCGGCGAGGATTTCGTCCGGGCTCTTGCCCTGGCCGAGCGCATGGCCGAACGAGAAGTTGCGCGACTGCATGGCGTTGCAGGTCAGCACCAGATCGCCGAGCCCGGCGAGCCCCATCATGGTCTCTCGCGTCGCGCCCTTGGCGAGACCAAGGCGGACCATCTCGGCGAGGCCGCGGGTGATCAGCGCGGCACGGGCGTTGTCGCCGAGGCCCTTGCCCTCGACGATGCCGCAGGCGATCGCCAGCACGTTCTTGACGGCGCCGCCGATTTCGGCACCGACAAGGTCCGTCGATTGATAGAGCCGAAACATCGGCCCGGCCAGCGTATCGACGAGCGTCTTGCCGAGTGCCGCGTCGGCGCTCGCCAGCGTCAGCGCGGCGGGCAGCGCACGGGCCACCTCGGCGGCAAACGACGGCCCGGACAGCACGGCGATGGGATTGTCGGGCAGCGTCTCCTCGGCGATCTCGCTCATCAGTTTCAGCGAGCCCTGCTCGATCCCCTTGGCGGCGAGGACGACGGGGGTGTTCCCTGGCAGTAACCCGGCGAGATCGGTGGCGGCGGCGCGCAGGAACTGCGCCGGGACGACGAGGATGACGACTTCCGCGTCTTCGACCGCCGCGCCGAGATCGCTGCCGGCCCGGATGCCTTCGGGTAATTCGATATCTTTCAGGAACACCGGATTGCCCTTGCCCGCGTTGACGGCCTCGGCGACCTCGGTCTCGCGGGCGTAAAGCCGCGTCGTCCGCCCGGCGCGCACCGCGGTTGCCGCCAATGCCGTTCCCCAGGCCCCCGCGCCGACCACCGTGACGTTCTGAAAAGCGCTCATGCGCTCATTTGTAAGGGAAGCGGATGCGTGTGTCACCTGCGCCGCGGTGACGGTCCCGTTACGCCTTGACCCCGGCGAAGGCCGCGGTGGGGGCGTCCGGGTCGAGCGGCCAGCGCGGGCGCGCCTTGAAATCGAGCGGGTCGGTCAGGCCGAGGCGGAACCGTTCCAGTCCGGCCCAGGCGATCATCGCGCCGTTGTCGGTGCAGAGCGCCGGTGCCGGCTTGACCAACCGCATCCCGGTTTCACCGGCAAGCTCATCGAGGGCCGAGCCGATGGCCCGGTTGGCGGCGACGCCGCCGGCGACGACGAGGGTTTCTATCCCCGGGTGCGTTTCCCGGGCCATCGCAATGGCGTTGCGGGTGCGCGCCACCAAGGTCTCGGCGACGGCGGTTTGGAACGACGCGGCGAGGTCTGCGACGGCACCTTCGAGCGGGCCATCAAGGGTTTCCACCGCGCGCCGGACGCTGGTCTTGAGACCCGAGAACGAGAAATCGCAGCCGGGGCGGCCTTTCATGGGGCGCGGAAAGTCAAATTTTCGCGGATCGCCGTCAGCGGCGGCCTTTTCGATCAGCGGTCCGCCAGGATAGCCGAGCCCAAGCATCTTGGCGGTCTTGTCGAAAGCCTCGCCGGCGGCGTCGTCGATGGTGGTGCCGAGGCGTTTGTAACGGCCGACCCCGTCGACGATCAGCAACTGGCAGTGGCCGCCGGAAATCAGCAGCAGCAGATAGGGAAAGGCGACATCGTCGGTAAGCCGCACCGTCAGCGCGTGGCCTTCCAGGTGGTTGACGGCGACGAAGGGTTTGCCGGTGGCAAGCGCGATGGCCTTGGCTGACATGGCGCCGACCAGCACGCCGCCGATCAGCCCCGGCCCGGCGGTCGCGGCGATGCAGTCGAGTTCGCCGAACCCGATGCCCGCCTGCTTCATGGCTTCGGCGATGACGCGGTCGGTATGTTCCATGTGCGCGCGCGCCGCGACCTCGGGCACCACGCCGCCGTAGGGACGGTGATCCTCGATCTGCGACAGCACCACGTTCGAAAGAATGCGCCGCCCGTCGTCGACCACGGCGGCCGCGGTCTCGTCGCAACTGGTTTCGATCCCCAAAACAATCACTGTTTGCCCTTTCGCTCGGCGGGGCGGGACTTTACTCTCGGGCGCAGCCGACGCCAAGTCATGGCTTGCGGGCGGCCTTCGGACACATACATTAATCATGGTATGACAGAAACATCCCGCAGACTGATCATCGGCACCCGTTCGAGCCCGCTTGCGATGGTGCAGACGGAACAGGCGGCTGACGCGTTGCGTGCCGCGCACGCGGACCTCGGGGACGACGGCCGCCTCGTCATCGAAGCGGTCAAGACCACGGGCGACCTGGTGCTCGACCGGCCGCTGTCCGAGATCGGCGGCAAGGGCTTGTTCACCAAGGAACTCGACCGCGCGCTGATGGACCGGCGTATCGATCTCGCGGTGCATTCCATGAAGGACCTGGAAACGTGGCTGCCGGACGGTATGGCCATCGGTTGCATCCTGCCGCGCGCCGACGTGCGCGACGCCTTCATCAGCTTCAAGGTGCCGACGCTCAGGGATCTTCACGAGGGCGCCCGTGTCGGCACCGCTTCGATCCGCAGGAAGGCACAGCTCCTCAGCATGCGTCCGGACCTCGATGTGGGGGTCATTCGGGGCAATGTGCAGACCCGGCTCGGCAAACTGGAAGCGGGGGAATTCGATGCCACGTTCCTGGCGCTCGCCGGCCTCGACAGGCTCGGCCGTCGCGATGTCGCGACCGAGATCATCGAGCCTGACGTCTTTCTGCCGGCCTGCGCGCAGGGCGCCATCGGCGTCACCTGCCGCGCCGACGATACGGAAACGCGGGAATACCTGGCGGCGCTCGACGACCCGGTATCGCGCACCACGGTGATGTGCGAGCGGGCGCTGCTGGATGCGCTGGACGGCTCGTGCCGGACGCCGATCGCCGGGCTGGCGCGGCTGACCGGCGATCGGCTGGTACTCAAGGGCATGATCTTCCGCCCCGACGGTTCCGAGGTGCACGCCACGGAACGCGAGGGATCGACGGCGGACGGCGAAGCGATGGGCCGTGATGCCGGCGAGGAACTACGCGCCCTTGCCGGCCCGGGTTTCTTCGACGAGCCTGCCTGATGCCTACTCTTCTGATTACCCGCCCCGACGCCGACGCCGCGCCGCTGATTCGGCACTTGAACGAAATGGCCGTCGATTGCGTCGCCGCGCCGTTACTGGAGATCGAATTCCTGGACGGTCCGCCGCTTGATGTGGAGACGGTGCAGGCGTTCCTGCTGACCAGCGCCAACGGTGTACGGGCTTTGGCGCGCCGAACCGACCGCCGCGATATTCCGTGCCTTGCCGTCGGCGATGCGACAGCGCGGACGGCGGCGGAAGAAGGCTTCGGCAATATCGAAAGTGCGGGCGGCGATGTCGACGATCTGGCGAAACTGGCGGCACACGCCTGCAAGCCGAAGGGGGGTGTGCTGCTGCATGCTGCCGGATCCGTCAGTGCCGGCGATCTGGCGGCGATGCTGGAGCCGAAGGGCTTCAAAGTATGGCGTGAGATGCTGTATGAAGCGAAAGCGGCGGCTTCACTGCCGCAAACGGCGACCGAGGCCATCGGCGGCGGCGGGATAGACGGCGTCGTGCTGTATTCTCCCAGAAGCGCCGGCCTTTTCCGCAATCTCGTTGCGGCGGCCGACCTGGAGCGGGCATTGCCGGACCTGATCCTTTTCGCACTTTCGGAAAACGTACGTGCGGCGGCCGGGTCGGGTTGGGGCGAATGTATTGTTGCGGCGCACCCGGATCAGGAGTCCTTGCTGGAAGCGGTCCGGACTTGTTACGGTTAAACGGCGCCGAACTGGCGAAGAATAGAGGGATACCCCATGGCAGAGCCATCGGACCCGACCAAAGCGTCGGATAAGAAGCCCGCAAAAACGGCGAGCGACACGGAAAAGCCCGAGAAAAGCAGCGACACCCCGGCAAAGGCGGACGGTAAATCCGCCGGCAAAACGGATGCCGGCAAATCCGCGTCAGGCGGCAAGTCGAGTTCCGTGCCCGGCGCCGGCAGCGGCAAGCCCGCGGGTTCGCAGGCTGGGAACGAAAAGCCCGGTGGCGGGCGCGTGTTCCTGTTCTTGCTGGTCGCGGCTATTCTGCTTGGCGGTGGCGGGTACGTGACCCGCGATCTATGGCTGCCGGAGATCGAGCCCTATCTGGCGAAATTGCCGGGCTACGGTAAAGCTGGGGACAACGCCGCGAACGGCGAACAGTTGAGCCCCGTCGAACAACTGAGCCAGCGTGTCGCGTCGCTTGAGAAAACGCTTGCCGAGAACGGCGGCGCGGATCAAGTCATGACCGCGCTCAAGGAAGAGAAATCGCGCGTCCAGGCCGAACTGGACAAGGCGCTGGCGCGGATCGACGATCTCGAAGGGCGCCTCGCGGAAGTCCGTGAACTGGCCAGCGCCATCACGTCGAACGCCGGCGCCGAGGTGGACCTGACGCCGGTTCTCAGCCGGATCGACGGGCTTGAACAACAGGACCGTGAAACAAGCGGCGAGGTGCGGGCGCTTTCCGAAAAGGTTGAGACCATTGCCGCGAAAGGCGGCGGCGCGGCAGGTTCCGGCATCGTGCTTGCCGTTGCGCAGTTACGTGACGTGGCCCTTTCGGGGCGTCCCTACGCGGCGCAATTAAACGCGCTCAAGTCCGTCGCCGCCGACAATACGGAGATAACCGCGGCCGCCAGCCGCCTCGACGGCGCGGCCGAGCGGGGTCTGCCGACAATCGAGAACTTGCAGGCCGGTTTCTCGAATATCGCCGGCGACATCGTCGCCCAGGCGCGTGTCGGTAACGGCGACTGGCTCGATCAGGCGACGGGTCGTCTTTCGGCGCTGGTATCGCTTCGACGCACGGACGGAACGTCCGGCAATCCGGTCGAGGATGCGGTCGCCAGGATCGAACAGGATCTTGCCGAACGCGACGTGGCATCGGCGGCGAAGACCGCGGCGGCGCTTTCCGACACCATCGACGGCGAGGCGAAGGCGATGCTGGAACCGTGGCTGCTGGATGCCAAGGCGCGGGCGACGGCGGAGCGGGCGCTTGGCGCCATGCACGCGTCGGCGTTGGCGGCCCTCGAGGGTTAGGTAAAAGGAAGGACACGTAAGCCATGTGGCGTTGGTTATTCTTCCTGGCCTTCCTTTGCGTCGTGACCGTCGGCGTCGTCTGGCTCGTGCAAAACCCGGGTGATGTGATCCTCGAATGGCAGGGCTGGCGGCTCGATACCTCGGTCGGTGTGATGATGGCGGCGGTGCTGATTTTCGCCGTTCTTACCGCGGCACTCTATCGCTTTTGGCGCTTCTTGCGCGGTGTGCCTGGCGGGATTTCATCGGCCATGAAGGACCGCCGTGAACGCAAGGGCTATACCGCGCTTTCGAGCGGTATGGTCGCGGTCGCCGCCGGCGATGCGCCGGAGGCCCGGCGTCAGGCGCGGCGCGCCGAAGCGCTGCTCAGCGGGTCGGCGCCGCTGACGCGGCTTTTGTCGGCGCAGTCGGCGCAACTGGATGGCGACGAAAGGGCGGCGGAAAAATTCTTCACCGAGATGCTCGACGATCCGGAAACAAAGTTTCTCGGGTTGCGCGGGCTGCTGGCACAGGCGGTCAAAGCCGGCAACAAGGACCGCGCCCTGGAACTGGCGCGGGCGGCGTACCGGATGCAGCCGAAGAGCGAATGGGTCGCGGCGACACTGTTCGATCTTCAGTCCGGCGGCGGTGCATGGCTCAATGCGGCGGAAACCAATGACGACATGGCGCGGCAGCGCCTCCTCGACAAGCCCGAGGCGGAACGCCGCCGTGCGGTGATTGCCTTCGAAATGGCGAAGGAGGCCGAGGAGGCGGGCGACCATGCCAAGGCGCTGAAGCAGCTCAAGTCGGCGACGGACCTCGCTCCCGACCTGATTCCGGCGGTGGTGCAACTGGTCCGCCGCTACGTCGCCGACGGGCAGCTTCGCAAGGCCACGGGACTGGCCGAGAAGACATGGGCGAAAACACCGCACCCGGATCTGCTGGAACCCTATTGGGAAGCACGCAAGGCGCCGGACGGCATCGCCCGGGTCAAGGCCAGCGAGAAGCTCGCGGCGGCGAACGCGGACCATCCGGAAAGCCACATCGCGCTCGCGCGCGCCGCGCTTGGCGCCGAGCTTTGGGGCGAGGCCCGCAAGCACCTGAAACACGCCGGTGCCGGCGAAGGCCTGGAGCCGCAGGCGCGAATCTGCCGCATGATGGCGGAACTGGAAGAACGCGAGAATGGCGATCTGACCAAGGCCCGCGAATGGCTGGTGCGCGCCGGCAGTGCGCCGGAGGACGAAAAATGGGTGTGCGGGGAATGCGGCAATGCCGTGGCCGTCTGGACCGCGCATTGCGGTAATTGCAACACTTTCGACAGTTATGGGTGGCGCACGCCGCCGCATATCTCCGGTCTGCCGAAACCGGTAGAAGAGCCTGCCGTCCCGGCAGCTCTCGACGGTGAGGAGCATGCCGCGATCACGGGCCCCGCCGATATCGATCCGGCAAGCAGTGTGCCCGCGAACGCCACGTCGTCATCTGCGCCGGCCAATGCGGCGACCGCGAAAACGTGAACGCAACCCGGCCGATCCGCACCTACCGCGCCTTCATGGCGGCGGATAATGCGGCTCAGCGTGTGCGGAACGCGGCGCGCGCCGCGGCGATTGCCGGATTGTCCGTGACCCGTTCGCCGACCCGGCAATCGGACTGGATACGATTCCCTTACTACCATCATGTTTTCGATGATGAATGTGCCGGATTCGAGCGGCATATTCGTTACTTCAAGAATATCGGCGAGATCGTAGGGATCGACGACGCCGTCGAGATGATTGCGTCGGGCGCGCCGATCGACGGCCGTTATATCTGCATTACCTTCGACGACGGCTTCAAGAACTGGATCGAGAACGCGGTACCGATCCTGGCGTCCGAAGACGCCGTCGCGGCGTTTTTCGTCGCCACTGGGTATATCGGCACCGATATAGAGGCCGACCGCGACAGGCTTCTGGCGTTCTACGACGATGGCGCGCGGTTGATGGAATTCCTGACCTGGGGCGATTGCCGAACCATGGCCGAGGCCGGTATGACCATCGGTTCGCACAGCGAGGGGCACGTGCATCTGAAGGATATCTCCGATGCAGAGGCCATGGTGGAGCTCAAGCGTTCGCGCGAAACCATCGAACGCGAAACCGGCCGGCCGTGCCGGCATTTCTGCTGCCCCTTCGGCCGCGCCGGAATTGACTACGACCCGGGCCGCCACCCCGGCATGGCGAGGGACGCGGGGTACGCGTCGTTTCTGACCGGACACCGCGGCGCCAACCGAAAAGGAGCGTCGGCTTTCGACATCCGCCGCGATCACCTGCTCGCCAACTGGGGCAATTATCAGCTCCGCTACTTCCTGGGCGACTGATCGTGAGCGATCAAGCGAAGGGATCATTGCGCACCGCAACCGTCGACGACGCGCCGGCGATCACCGATTTCCTGGCCGGACTCGGTCTTGTCATGCCGGATGGACCCGAGGCCGTGATCCGGCATTGGCGTGGGCTGTGGGCCGACAACCCGGCGCTCGAACATCACGCCGACGATGTCGCGCTCGGTTGGGTGCTAGAAGACGCCGGTGCAATCAAAGGGTTCTTCGGCAATATCCCGCAGGTGTCGTGGCTGGACGGGAATCCGGTGTTGATCTCGAGCGCCCGGGCCTGGGCGGTGAACCCGGCGTACCGGACCGAAACGCCCCGTCTTTGCGAGGTGTTCTTCGGGCAGGAAAACGTGGACGTGGTGCTGATCTCGTCGGCCAATCCGCCGGCCGGCAAGCGGTGCCTTGCCTTCGGCGGGTCCAGGATGCCGCAGCCGGGTTACGCCGACATTCTTTATTGGGTGGTCGACGCGCCCGGCTTTCTGAAAGCCGCGTTCCGCAAGAAAGGCAAGAACTCGTTCGTTGCCGGGGTGCTGGGGCTGCTGGGCTCGGTGCCGCTCGATTTTTCCATGCGTCTCGCGGGGCGTCGGCCCTACGGCGCGCTTGACCGCGTAACGCCGGTCGGCATCGGTGCCGTCGACACCGCGTTCGACGATCTCTGGGCGCGGCGCCGGGATCAGCTTTCGGAGGTGATGCTGGCGAGCCGGGACGCGGCGACACTGAAATGGTATTTTTCTCTTGGCGCGGCGAAGGACGAGGTCCGGTTCCTGCGTTACGACGATGGCGACCGGTTGCAGGGGTACGCCGTGTTGGTGCGCGAGGATGCGCCGGCGATCGGCCTCAGGCGGATGAAGATCGCGGATATTTTCATCGACGGCGACGACCCGAAGGTGCTGAAATCGCTGCTGGCCGGGGCTTACGAATATGCCATGGCGAAGAAATGTCATGTGCTGGAACTGATCGGCCTGCCCGAAGGCCTGCGCACCGAAGTCATGAAGACCAAGCCCATGTCGCGGCCTATGGCGACGTTTCCTTTCTTTTATAAATCGCTCGGCGCCGACTTGGCGGCACGTCTCGCCGACCCATCTGGATGGTATGTCACCGCCTATGACGGGGATACGTCGCTGATCTGAGGCTTAACGAAATCTCAGTTCTTGACAGTTAAGACGTTCGGTGTAGTTTTCGCGCGCTAAACCGCGCCAGCGCGGTTCATGGGCCGATGTAGCTCAGTTGGTAGAGCAACGCATTCGTAATGCGTGGGTCGGGGGTTCGAGTCCCTTCATCGGCACCATTTCCCCTAATTTTCCGACCGCCCGAACACGGATGTCCGCGCTATGCTGCGTACCGTCCGGGATCTGTGCAAGCCGCGCTACTACGCGCTGAGCCTTTCCTGACAAGTTTCACGATCCACGGCCCGGCGGTTGGTCTCGGCGTCGTCAATCGCTCTGCGGCGGCGGTCCGGACCGGTGTAGTTGACCGCTTTCACGAACCGACGCGGTTTCAGAATCACCGTGCAGATCCTGTTGTAAAGTGAGGCCGGAGAGACCGGTTTTGCCAGGAACTCTGTCACACCCTGGTCGCGTGCATGGCGGACCTTATCCAGTTCGGTGTGCCCTGTAATCAGAATGACAGGTACGTACGGATTGAGAGCGTCGGTCGATGTCCTGACCATTTTCGTGAACTCGACGCCTGAAACCGGTGTCATCTCCCAGTCGCACAATACGACGTCGGCGGGGAACGTTTCGAGCTGTTTGAGCCCAGCCGCGCCATCGGATGTCATCGCGATGTTCTCCGAGGCAACGTGGAATGCGCGTAGAATCTCCTTCAGGATATTGCGCATGTACATGTTGTCCTCGACGATGAGGAAATTGAGGTTCGAGATATCCAGATCGGGACGTTTCCGGTTCATCTGCCAACAACTCCATACGTTACACACGTGCAGAAAGTGCATTTCTATGGTTGGAGTTTGCCACGGAAAGATTGCGTCGATTTGTCTCTCGGGTACGAATGTGTAAACGAATGTAAATCCGTGCGTTCTCGCGGCGCAGGCCGCCGACATCACTCGAACGGGATCGTGATCAACGCCACCGTGCCGCCGGTCCTGGCGTGTTCGAACCTCAGTTGCGCGCCGATCCTGCTGCAAAGACCATCCGCGATCATCAGGCCGCGTCCCCAGCCCTTATGTCCGTGGGCATGCGCCGTCGAGAAGTGTTCGCCGCTTCTGAGACGCAATAGCAGATCGGCGGGAATCCCGTCGCCTGTATCCTGAACGACGAAAATCAAAGCGTCGGTTTCGCGACATGTTTCGCCGCGCACGGTGACAAATCCGCCTTTCGGCGTGAACTTGATGGCGTTGCTGACCAGGTTGGAAAGCGCCTGGCTGAGCAGCAGCGGGTCGGTATTCAGTTCCGGGAAATCGGCCGGAAAGTCGCATATCAATTCGACCCCACGCTCATCGGCCAGCGCCTTGAACGTGGCGACCACATCGTTCGCGATCTTCGCCGCATCGACCGAACGCCGGATCAGGATCGTCTCACCCGTGACCGCTTCGTCGAGAACCCGCTCGCAAATCTTCAGCAACTGTGTGGTCGCGGTTTTGACGGTATCGTTGTACTCGGCGATCTTGCCCGGTTGCTTCCCCTCTTTCAGCGAGTCGGCGATGAGGTGTGTGTAGCCGAGCATGCTGTTCAGCGGCGTGCGGATCTCGTGCGCGAAGTTGCGCAGCGCTTCATCGACGTCAGTGCGCTGTTTGCTATCTTTAGTTGATTTAATGTCTGACGCCATTCGGTTCTCCCCGTCGTGGGATGAGAGGGTGCCCGGCCACTTTCGTCAAGATCATGCCTTGAGCAAAGCGTATTCATGCGCTTTAGGTATTTTAGCCTATCCTGCAAAAGGACTTCCCGTAAAGTTGCACCTTCTTGGTTCCCGTATTCGGCGGCAACGAAAAACCCCGGTGCGGGCACCGGGGTTTTTGCGTAACGTTTGTGAATGTTCCTATTCGCGATTGCCGAACAGATGCAGCAGCATCAGGAACATGTTGATGAAGTCCAGATAGAGAGACAATGCGCCCATGACGCTTTTCTTGGTCATGACCTCGGCGCCGTCGCCTTCGTAGTACATCGACTTGATGCGCTGCGTGTCGTAGGCGGTGAGGCCGGCGAAGATCAGCACGCCGATGACCGAGATGGCAAAGTCCAAAGCCGAGCTGGCCAGGAACATATTCACGATCATTGCGATAACCAGGCCGATGAGGCCCATGATCAGGAAAGAGCCGAAGCCCGTCAGGTCACGCTTCGTGGTATAGCCGTAGAGACTGAGCCCCGCGAAGGCGCCGGCGGTGATGAAGAACACGCGCGCGATCGAGGCGTCCGTATAGGTGATGAAGATCGTCGACAGCGACAGGCCCATCACGGACGCGAACGCCCAGAACATCAGTTGTGTCGCCGATGCGCTCAGCTTGTGGATGCCGAAGTTCAGCACCAGAATGAACGCCAGCGGCGCCAGCATCACGACCCACATGAGGCCGGTGCCGAAGATCGCCTGCATGATCGCCGGCTGCGTCGAAATGACAAACGCCATCAGCCCGGTGATGGCGACGCCGAGCGCCATGTAGTTGTATACGCCCAGCATATACTTGCGCAGACCCATGTCGATCGATGCGTCATAAGCCTGCGAATGATCCATCCGCCCGGCGCGGGCACCGAAACGGTTGTTAGGTCCGAGAGCCATTTGAATCTCCTATGATTCAAGCTGTTAATCCTGCGATAAAATAGGGTATCGCAGGCCTGATTTGCAACTGGAACCCCTAATTCTTACGAAAAATTCATGTACGGGGGTCCGTTTTTAATCGTTTTATTTCAGTCGTTTCGAAGGAATGGTGCGGTCTTGAGGCCGAGTATACGCCAAGAACCCGCAAGTCCCAACGCAATTGTCGCCGCGAGCGCCAGCAGCAACGTCACGACCGCTTCCGCCGGCAGCCACGCCCAGTCCATGTGCATCAGGAACTCGGCGACCGCCCACGCCGCCAGTGTGCCGACCCCGAACGCGCAGACAGAGGTGATCGCGCCGAGCGCGCCGTACTCCAGCACGAACGTCAAGGCGATGCGTTTTCGGGTCGCGCCGAGCACCTTGAAGACGACGGCATCGAAGCGGCGGCGCTGCTGTCCGGCAGCGAGCGCGCCCGCCAGTACGATGGCGCCGGCAACGACCGTCAGGCCGGCGACGGCGCGTATCGCGATGCTGATCCCTTCCATCAGGTTCCGGGCCGCGGCCAGCGCCTCGCGCACGTGAATGGCGGAGACGTTGTCGAAAGCGTTGGTGACCGCCTGCTCCAGCGGCGCTTCCGCGGCTTCTGCGGCGCGGACGGCGGCGATATGGGTATGCGGCGCGCCTTCAAGAACGCCTGGGGACAGCACCACCGCGAAATCGAACCGCAGCGACTGCCAGTCGATTTCCCGGAGCGAGGCGATTTCCGCTGTGATGCGCCGGCCCAGGATATTGAGCGTCAGGGTGTCGCCGACCCAGACCCCGAACCCCTTGGCGAGGCCGTCGTCCAGCGAGATCAGCGGCGGGCCGCTGTAATCGGTGGGCCACCAACTGCCTGCGACGATCTCGGTCTCGGGCTTCATCTCGGCGGTCGACGTCAGCGCCCGGTCGCCGCGCACGGCCCATTGGCTTTCCGGGTCGATGTCGACCTCGCTTGCCGGCGTGCCGTTGATTTCGACGATGCGCCCGCGCACGACCGGCTCGCGGCGCAGGTCACTGGTGCCCTCGATACCGGTGACGATACGGTCAAATGCTTCGACCTGGTGCGGCTGGATATCGATGAAGAAATAGGCTGGCGCCTGCTCGGGCAGACGTTCGTTGATTTGTCGCGTGATGTTGCCCTCGATCTGGACGACCGCGACCAGTACCGCGAGGCCGAGGCCGAGCGACAGCACCACGCCCGGCGTCGCCGAGCCCGGGCGGTGTACGTTGGCGATGACCAGACGCAGGATCGCGTTGGTCGGATGCAGACGGCGGCTGAGCCGGATCAACAAGGCCCCCGCGAGGCGCAGCAGACCGACGGTGGCAACGGCGCCGAGCACGAAACAGAGCGCGAACCACTTGTCCGTGGCCGTCAGGAATACCAGTCCCGTCAGCAGCGCGAGGCCGACACCGATCCAGATCAGAAAGCGGCGGCGCGGTGTTGCCGACAGGGGCGCCGCCTGAGCCCGGAACAGATCGCGGGCTGGCACTTCGCGGGCGCGGCCGAGCGGCCACAATGCCGCCGTCACGGCCGTCAGCAGGCCGAACGCCGCTGCCGTGATCAGCGCTGGGAGGTGCAAACCGAAAACCGGGCGCACGGGTAAAAGATCGGCAATGGCGTAAAGCGATATGCTCGGCAGGGCGACCCCGGCAACGAGCCCAAGGATGATCGCGACCAGCGCCAGCACCAGCACCTGTATCAGGTAGACCTTGACGATCAGTCCGGCCTCGGCACCCATGCATTTCAGCGTCGCGATGGTGCGGCTCTTGCTCTCAAGATACGCGTTCACGGCGCGGGTGATGCCAACACCGCCGACCAGCAGCACCGTATAGCCGACGAAGCCCATGAACAGTGTCAGCCGGTCGATGAAACGGCGCACGCCGGGCGCGGCTTCGTTGGCGGCGCGGACGCGCCAGCCGGCATCGGAAAATGTGTTCGCGAGGGCGTCGCGCCAAGCGGTCGGATCTGTGCCGGGCTGAAACAGGATCCGGTAGTAGTAGCGGATCATGCTGCCGGGCTGCACCAGGTCCGTCGCTGCCAGGTCGTCGCGCGAGATCATCACCCGGGGGCCGTAATTGATGACGCTGGTGACCCGGTCCGGTTCGGTCTCAATGACCGCGTTAACGCGGAACCGGGCCTTGCCGATCTTCACGACGCCACCGACCTCGATACCCAGTTTCTCGAGCAGATGCGGATCGACGACCGCGCCGGGCAGGCCGTCACCGGGCGCGAACATCCGGTCACGGTCAAGCGCGGGTTCGAGGACCATCGCACCGATCAGCGGGTATGGGTCGTCGACGGCCTTCAGTTCGATCAGGGTGCGCTCGGCGTTGCCGCCCGCCGACGCCATGGCGCGGAGGCGGACGGTATTCGACAACATGCGGCTGTTCGTCTCAAGGTAGGCAAGTTGGTCCGCCGTCGCCTCGCGGTGCACGAGACGCATCTCCATGTCGCCGCCGAGCAATTTGCGCGCATCCGCCGCGAGCCCGTCGACGATCGCGGACGAGGTCCAGCCGACGGCGGTGATCGCGGCGACGCCGAGGGCGAGGCACAGCATGAAGACGCGAAATCCGGCGAGCCCGCCGCGCAATTCGCGCCGTGCGATCCGCCACGACAATCCGTAGGACGCCGGGACCATCGTCTAGTCCGCCGCCGCTTGTTGCGGCCCGTCGCTGGCGATCTCGCCGTCCGCCATGATGACGCGGCGGCGGCAACGCCGGGCGAGCGATTCCTCGTGGGTGACGAGGATCAGGGTCGTCCCCTTGCGCGCGTGGACGTCGAATAACAAGTCCATGATCTTCTCGCCGGTGTCGCCATCGAGGTTGCCGGTCGGTTCGTCGGCGAGGATCAGTTTGGGCCCGGGCCCCAGCGCGCGGGCCAGCGCGACCCGCTGCTGTTCGCCGCCGGAAAGTTGTCCCGGGTAATGGGTGTGACGGTGCGACAATCCGACCTCGTCGAGGGCGTCGCCGGCGCGCGCGAACGGCTCGGCGATTCCGGCCAGTTCGAGTGGCAGGGCGACGTTTTCGAGCGCCGTCATGTTTGGGATCAGATGAAAGTCCTGAAACACGATGCCGATTTTTTCGCCGCGCATCTTCGCCAGCGCATCTTCACCGAGGGTGTCGTAGTTCCTGCCGTCCATGGCGACGCTGCCGCCCGTGGCGCGCTCGAGGCCGGCGATGATCATCAGCAGCGACGTCTTGCCGGATCCGGACGGGCCGACGATGCCGAGCGTTTCGCCGGCGTCGACGGCGAGGTCGATACCGCGCAGGATTTCCACCGGACCGGCGTCGCTGGGCAACGTCAGTTCGGCATGATCGAGGACTATGAGAGGGGCTGACATGTTGCTTTCGTTCAATTGTCGGTGATTGTGCCTATATGTTACGGATGAACCCGACCCGGACCAAAGGCATTCACTGGATATGTGGCTCAGACGGATAATTGCAACAGCGCTGGTGTGCGCCGGCCTCGCATCGTTTGTTCCGGACGATGCGCGTGCGGCGGACAAGGCGGTCACCCTGGTCGTGCTCGGTGACAGCCTGTCGGCGGGGTACGGGCTGCCGGCCGAGGATGCCTTTCCGGCCAAACTGGAGACCGCCCTCAAGGACATGGGCTACGACATCCGCGTCGAGAACTCGGGCGTCTCCGGCGATACGACGGCCGGCGGCCGGGCGCGGCTTGGTTGGGCGATCGGCGACAACCCGGGCGCGGTGATCCTGGAACTGGGCGCCAACGATGCGCTCCGCGGCCTGAAGCCGGAAAACGCCTATAAAAATCTGGCCGCGATGCTCCGTGACCTGGAGGCCAAGGACATTCCGGTGCTGCTTGCCGGCATGAAGGCGCCGCCCAATATGGGCGAGGAGTACGCCCGTGAATTCGAGGCGGTTTTCACGCGCCTCGACCGGGAATTCGACATTGTGTTTTATCCTTTCTTCCTCGACGGTGTCGCCGGGACGCCGTCGCTCAACCAGGACGACGGCATTCATCCGACGGCAAAAGGCGTCGACGTCATTGTCGCCAATATCATGCCGAAGATCGAAGCGCTCCTGAAGCGCACCGGCCTGACGAAAGGACAGGACTGAATGACCGCATTCCCGGTGGCCTATTCCGAGGCCGTGGACTGGACGGATATCGTGCGTGATCTCGCGGCCGGTCTCGGCGCACCGGAAGCACCTGGTGGCGGGCTCGGCGTTCTTTATCTCACCGATACGTTCGCGGATGATTTCACCGCCATTGCCGAGGGGCTGAAAGCCGCGACGGGCGTCGACACCTGGGTCGGCACCCTCGGCCTCGGCGTCGTTGCCAATGAAAAATCGGCTTTCGATCGTCCGGCGGCGGCGGCGATGCTGGTCGATATCGGCTCCGATGCCTACCGGCTCATCGCCCGCACGCCGATCCCCGACCGCTGGCCCGACGAATTGATGCGCTGGGCCGAGACGGTCAATCCCATGTGCGGGCTGGTCCACGCGGACGGCACGACGCCGGCGTTGGCGGAGCTGGTCGAGACCCTCGCCAAACGCTCGGGCGCCTATCTGGTCGGCGGGCTCACGTGTTCGCGCACCGCGCAGCATCAACTGGCGGCGGACCTCGGTGCGGGCGGCGTTTCGGGGGTACTGTTCGCACCTGACGTGCCGGTGACCGTCGGCCTGACGCAAGGCTGCAGCCCGCTCGGCCCCGGGCGAGAAGTGACCGCCGGCGACGGCAACATCATTTCCGAGATCGACGGCCGGCCGGCACTCGAGGTCTTCAAGGAAGATATCGGCGAGATGCTGGCGCACGACCTGCAGCGTGTCGCAGGCTACGTGCACGTCGCCTTTCCCGTATCCGGTTCCGACGACGGCGCCGATTACATGGTCCGCAACCTGATGGCGATCGATCCGGCGAACGGGCTTCTTGGCGTGGCGACGGAAATCGCGCCCGGCGACCGCATCATGTTCGTCCGCCGCGACCCGATGAGCGCGCAGAAGGACCTTCAGCGGATGGTCGACGACGTCAAGAAACGGATGCCGGGACCTGCGCGCGGCGCCGTCTACGTGTCGTGCGTGGCGCGCGGACCGGACATGTTCGGAAGCGAATCGGCGGAAGCCGAGATGATCTCGGAACATCTCGGCGAGGTGCCCGTGGTCGGATTCTACGCCGGCGGCGAGATTTCCAACGACCGGCTCTACGGCTATACGGGGGTTCTTCTGACTTTCGGTTGAAGCGCGTCAAGAAACGGTCCGTACCTTTCTTGACACGGCTCCGTCCGGTTCCCCACATTGAAGCTCGAAGCCCGCCGCCTCTCCTCGAAAGGTTCCCACATGCAATACAATCAACTCGGCCGCACCGGCATACGCGTCAGCCGAATCTGCATGGGCACCATGACCTTCGGCGGTCAAACCTCCGAGGCCGACGCATTCCGGCTCATGGACATGTGCGCCGATCACGGCGTGAATTTCTACGACAGTGCGGAGATGTACGCGTTCCCGACCAATCCCAAGACGCAGGGACTCAGTGAGCAGTTTCTCGGTAACTGGATCAAGGCGCGCGGCAACCGTGCCAACACTGTCATCGCCACCAAGATCACCGGACCGGGCGGGCGCTTCGAATATATCCGGGGTGGTAATCTGAAATTCACGAAGGACCAGATCGAAGCCGCCGTGGACCTGAGTCTGAAACGGCTCGGCACCGATTACATCGACCTCTATCAGACGCACTGGCCGGAACGGGCGACGAATTTTTTCGGTCGGCTCGGCTACGATCACGACCCGTCGGATGCGGACACGACGCCGATCGAAGAAGTCGTGGACGCCATGCAGGCGATGATCGACGCTGGCAAGGTCCGTGCTTTCGGCGTTTCCAACGAGACGCCGTGGGGCGTGATGAAACACTTGCAGGCGGCTGGTGACAGGGCGGCACGTATCTGCGCCGTCCAGAACCCCTACAATCTTCTCAATCGAACATTCGAGGTCGGTCTCGCCGAGATGGCGGTCCGCGAGGACACCGGTCTGTTCGCCTATTCGCCGCTCGGCTTCGGTGCACTCACCGGCAAGTATCTCGGCGGTGCCCTGCCCGAGGGCAGCCGTCTCAAGCTGTTCCCGGATTTCAGGCGGCATTTCAAACCGCGCGGCATCGAGGCGACGGAACGCTACGTCGCGCTCGCCAGGGAACACGGTCTCGAGCCGGCGGCGATGGCGCTCGCGTTCGTCAACAGCCGCCCGTTCCTGACGTCGAACATCATCGGGGCGACCAACGAACAACAGCTTGCCCAGAACCTGGGTTCGGAAGACATGACGCTCAGCGCCGAGGTGCTTGCCGGCATCGATGCGATTCACAACGACATTCCCAATCCGGCGCCGTGAGTGACCATGAGACTGTTCATCGCCATCCCCGTGCCCGAGCATATCCGCGACGAGCTTACCCGCGTGTCCTCGGGCATACGCGGCGCACGCTGGGTGCGTCCGGAAGGGATGCACATCACGCTCTTCTTTTGCGGCGAGACGGACCGCGATCAGGCGCAGGACCTGGACCAGGAACTCTCGGAAATCAACATTCCGCCGTTCGACCTGAAGTGCGACGGGTTCGGGTATTTCGAGCGCGGCTCTCAGATCAAGTCGATCTGGGCCGGGATCGAGGGCAACACGACGCTCGGTTACCTGCACGGGCGCGTCGAGAGCGCCGCCGTCAAGGCGGGGTTCGAGCGCGAGACCCGGAAATACAAACCGCACATCACGCTGGCGCGGCTGAAACAGTCGCGTCCAACCGACGTCGGCAAATGGATCGAGCAGCATGATACGATTTTGACCCCGCCCTTCACCGTGGAGAAGTTCACGCTCTACCGCTCGCACCTCGCGCGCGAAGGCGCGATGTACGAGCCGCTGGTTGATTATGAACTGACTGAAATCTAGCCGGAAAACGCCGTTCAGGCGCGGTGTACAGAGAATCCGCCATCGACGACCAGGGCATGACCGGTCGTAAAACTCGACGCGTCGGAGGCCAGGAACAAAGCCGCCCGCGCGATCTCGTCCGGTGACGCGGTGCGCTTCATCGCATGCAGATTGCGGACGTACGCCTCGATCTCGGGGGTGTTCGCGACTTCGTGCGCCATGGCGGTGTCGGTGCCGCCCGGCAGCAGCGCGTTGACCCGAATACCGTGCTGTCCAAGTTCCGACGCGAGGCCGAGGGTCAGGCCGACCAGCCCTGCCTTGCTTGCGCCATATGCGGCCATGCCGGGCATGCCGGTCGTATGTCCGACGAACGACGATGTGAAGACGATCGATCCGCCGCCGCGCTTCATGATTTCGGGGATCTGATACTTTGCCCCAAGGAATCCGCTGGTCAGATTAACCGAGACGGTCCGCTCCCAGTTTTTGAGGCTCATGTCGGGGACGCCGCAAAGGTCGCCGATCATGCCCGCGTTGTTGAATGCGATGTCGAGGCCGCCGAAACGGGACACCGCCAGATCGACGAGTGCTTTCGCGCAGGCTTCGTCGGCAACGTCACCGGGATATGCGACGGCTTCGCCGCCGGACACGGATATTTCATCGACGATTTCGTTAAGTTCCTTTTCCTGCCGTGCGCTGACGACGACGCGCGCGCCCTCGTCCGCGAAAAGTTTGGCCGCCGCGCGGCCGATGCCGCTGCTGGCGCCGGTGACGATGGCGACTTTGTTCTCAAGACTGGGCATTTGCATACTCTCCGCTGGTTGAAGCTGCGGGAGCATATTTTCGTCGCGGCAGACCGAACCACCCGGTCCTTGTCAAAACGTTCCGGTGAGAATGTCCGGCAACTGCGCCATGTTCTCGAAGACAAGATCGGCACCGGCATCGCGCAGCACCTTCTCGTCAGTCGGCGTGCGGTGCGAGGCGCCGATATAGCCCAGTACCCGCATGCCGGCGCGCTTGGCGCCTTCGATGCCGAGCGGCGTGTCCTCGATGACGATGCAACGATCCGGCCGTTCGCCCATGCGCTCGGCGGCCATCAGGAACAGGTCGGGTGCCGGCTTCGGGTGCTTCACGTCGCGGGCCGAAAACAGGTGCGGGTCGAAGTGCCGGAGCAGACCCGTGGTTTCCAGGTTACGACGGATTTTCTCCGGACTTCCCGACGAGGCCACGCACCGTGGTTTATCGCCGAGCCGTTCAAGCGCCTGCTGCATACCCGGTGTCGGCTGAAGCTCGCGGGCGAAGGCTTCGGTGTCTTTCTCGCGCAGCGTGGCTTCGAAGTCGTCGGGCAACGTGACGCCCGCGTCGGCCACCATCTTGATAACGCCCGGAATGGTGCGACCGAGGAACCTGGTCCTGCACTCGGCGCCGGTGACGGCATAGCCGTGCCGGCTCAGGTGCGCCGCCAGCACCCGGTTGGCGATGATTTCGCTGTCGACCAGAACGCCGTCGCAGTCGAAAATGATCAGCATCCAAACCTCGAAAGCGTGCCTTCGACCGTGTTGACGTAACTGCCGCCGAACAGCCTGACGTGCACCAACAGCGGATAAAGATTGTAGAGCTCGCAGCGTGCCTTGAAGAACCCGGGCCTGAGCGGCCGGTATTCCTCGTAGCGGGTGAAGAATCGCTCGCCGAAAGTGTTGAACAGCGTCGAAAAGGCCAACTCGATCTCGGCGTCGGCGTAATAAATCGCCGGATCGACGAAGCCCGCTATCCGCCCCGGCAGGGCCAGTACATTGCCGCCCCAGAGATCGCCGTGGATCAGCGACGGCTTGATGTCGCCCTCGATCCAGGTGTCCAGCTTGCCGGCCAGGGTTTCGATGCGCTGGTACGTCTTGGATGACAGATTGCCCGCCCTGAGCGCTTCGTTTCCCATGTAGAGCAGCCGCTGGTCCCTGAAAAAGTCCCGCCAGCTTGCGGTTTTCGGATTGGGCTGGTGCAGGCCGCCGATCACCGTGTCTTCATCGTAGCCGAACATGTCGGCGGTCTGGTTGTGCAGATGCGCGATCAGGTCGGCGGCGTGCTCTTCCGCGTCGCGGTCGATCGGGCCGCCGTGCTCGACCCATGACATGATCAGAAGATCGTCCTCGGCATGAATAACATCGGGCATGGGCATGCCGGCGTTGGCGAGACGGAGCAGCATTCGCCCTTCAAGCGCGAGTGTCGTGCCGCCCCATTTGACGACAATCTCGCGGCCGTCGGAGAGGGTGCCGCGGCGCACATCGGCGACGCATCCGCCGCCCATGGGGTGCAGGTGTTCGACGGCGCTGCCGGCGGCGTCGGCGACGCGTTCCCCGAGGTCAGCCGACATCGGGATACCGGGTGCGAATATCGGCGAGCAGGCCATGTGACGCCTTGTCGATCATGTCGAACACATCCCGGAAACCGTCCGGCCCGCCGTAATAGGGGTCGGGCACGTCGTGGCGGCCGACCTCCGGCGCGAAGCTCAGGAACAGTTTCACCCGGTCTTGGCGCTCGGGCGGGCACATCGCCTGCAGGTGCCGGAGATTGCGATCGTCCATGCCGAGAACGTAATCGAAATCCTCGAAATCCGATTGGCGCACCTGCCGGGCACGCAGATCGCCGAGGTCGATGCCGCGCCGTTCGGCCTCGGCACAGGCACGGCCGTCCGGCGGATCGCCAGTGTGCCAGCCGCCGGTGCCGCACGAATCCGTGTCGACCTTGCCGGTCAGGCCTTCACGCCGGACGAGGTCGCGGAACACGCCTTCGGCGGTCGGTGAGCGGCAGATGTTGCCGAGGCAGACAAACAAAACGCGAACCATCCGGATCAACTCCACTGACTTGGAAATGACATCCACGCGATTATCATGACCGCATGGTGAGAGAGCAAGATGGGAGAGGATATCCGGGTATGCCGCAATTAGAGAAAACCGCGCCGATCGTCGTCCTGACCGGGGCGGGTATTTCCAAGGAATCGGGGTTGGACACGTTCCGCGACGCCGATGGGATCTGGTCGAAGGTGCGGATCGAGGATGTGGCGACGCCCGAAGCCTTTGCCCATGACCCTGTCCGCGTGCACGAATTCTATAACGGCCGGCGCCTCGGACTGCTGAGCACCGCGGTCAAGCCGAACCCGGCGCACGAGGCGTTGGCGAAACTTGAACGGGAATGGCCGGGCGGCGTCCTGATCGTTACCCAGAACATCGACAACCTGCACGAACGCGCCGGGTCTCGGAGCCTTATTCACATGCACGGCGAGCTGTTGCGGTCCCGGTGTTCCCGGTGCGGCGATATCGCGGCATGCCGCCGCGATCTCTTCGTGGATATTGCCTGCGATGCTTGCGGGCGGGCGGGCGGGCTTAGGCCGCACGTGGTCTGGTTCGGCGAGATGCCGCTCATGATGGACGAGATCGAACGGGCCTTGGCTCGCGCCGGCTTGTTCATATCGGTTGGTACGTCGGGCAACGTCTATCCGGCGGCGGGTTTTGTCGAGATCGTGCGCCACTACGGTCACGGGCACACGGTGGAACTGAACCTGGAGCCCTCTGTCGGCGCGACGTTGTTCGCGGAACAAATTTACGGCCCGGCGGGTGAAATCGTGCCCGCTTATGTGGACGAATTGCTCGAGGGCGTTTAATCGCTGGCGACACGCACGCCGTCGAAGCGATTGAGGTTGTTGCGATCCATCATGCCGCGCAGCCGGGCGCCGTATTCCTCGGGAATCTCGGAATAAGCCGTCAGGTAATTCGTCAGATCGCGGCCTTTCGGAATGCCGCCGCCAGCGCGTTGGTCGGCGCGATGCTGGCGGAAATTCTTGTAGGCGTCGTGGGTGTTTAGGTTCTTCATGTAAGCGCGGACGCTGGCGCCGATGCCCTTGAACTTGATGACCTTGAACCCTTCTGCCTGTTTCGGGTCGAGACCCTTTACGTCTTCATCATAAGTCCGCATACCGAAAAAGTTGTTGCCCTTGCGTGCGAACCGCGAGGTGCCCCAGCCGCTTTCCAGTGCGGCCTGTGCCAGCACCAGCGATGCCGGCACCACATCGACACGGCGCAGCAGTTCTTTCACGTCGCCGTCCTCGACTGCATATTCCTTGAACAGCGATGCCGGCGCGTCGTCCGGCGCCTTTTCGATCTCGGCGCGCGCGGCGCGGATACGGTCATTTTCGCGTGCGATGTGCGGCAGCATGATTCGGAAGAAAGTCTGTTTCTTTTCGTCGACGTTGCGGATCCGGTCGAGGTTGACGTCGATTTTTTCGATGAACAGCGCCGGAACAGCCTTGTTCGTCGCGACGTCGTCCAGAAGATACCCGAGATCGCCGTGAATCTCGTTCGCGACCAGCGGCGGTAGCGCGGCCACCTCCTCCGGGGTTTCCACGTCCGCGCTGTTATCGGTCGTGCACGCATACAATAGCGCGGCCAGAGCAATCAGTGTCAGAGCTGCGGCGCCCGCAACGACGCGCTTCATCGTGGCCTCGTCGAGCGGCATGATTAATTTTCTCAAATGTAGCAATCCTCACCGTTTCTTATGTGGTATGGGATCATCATGACACAATCGGCGGAAAGTTTGGAGGACTTGCTGCACCGGGTGCGCGCCTGCGACATCTGCAAGGATCATCTGCCGCTGGGCCCGCGCCCGGTGGTGCGGATCAGCAAGACGGCGAAGCTCCTCATCATCGGCCAGGCGCCGGGCACCAAGGTGCATGAAACCGGGGTGCCCTGGAACGATCCGTCCGGCGACCGGTTGCGCGACTGGCTGGCGCTTGATCCGGAGACGTTCTACGACACATCGAAGATCGCCATCATGCCGACCGGTTTCTGTTATCCGGGACGCGATCCCAAGGGCGGCGACCTGCCACCGCGGCCTGAATGCGCACCGGCATGGCACGGACCGCTTCGCGCTCATCTCAAGCATGTCGAACTGACCCTGCTGGTTGGTATGCACGCCCAGGCCTACTGTCTCGGCGCTGCCCGCAAGCGCACCATGACGGAAACCGTGCGGGCCTGGCGGGAGTATGCGCCGGAAACGATCCCGACACCGCATCCGAGCTGGCGCACCACCGGATGGGCGCGCAAGAACCCCTGGTTCGAGACGGAACTGGTGCCGGAGATTAGACGCCGCGTAAAAGCGCTGATTACGTGAAAACCCTTAGTGTGTAAGCGCTTGACAATACAAGCAAATAAGGTCAAATCTTCGATCTAAGATAATAAGCTCACGCAATTGATCATCGCTGAATATCAGTGCGTGACACGGGTCCCGAACCAACGGGAGCTCCGAGTGTAGCCGTCGGCAGGTATGAGAACGGGGACCCATGCATACCATCACCGACAACGATCTGTTTCATCGGCTGGCGTTCGACAATCCTTGGTGGGAATTCAAGGATTCGACCCGGGTTGCGTTCAAGAATCCACCCAAACGCGCTTTTTTTCCGGCGTTCTATGAACGCGTGATGGAAGCCGGCACCGGCAACGTGATGGTCCTGGCCGGGCCGCTCCGGGCCGGGAAAACGGTCATGATGCGGCAGATGGTGGCGCAACTCGTGGAACAGGGCGTGAAGTCGACCAGTATTCTATACTGTTCGCTGACGACACCGAGTTACACGGCGGCCGACCTGCCGATCCTGTTCGAGATGTTCTGCCGCCGCTACCGGCACGGGCCGGATGCGGAAATCTACATTTTCTTCGACGAGGTTCAGTACGTTAAGGATTGGGAGAAACAGCTCCTGCGTCTCGCCAAGATGCGGCCGCGCGCCAAAATCGTCGGCGCGGTGTCATCCGCGTCGCCGTCCATCGTCAGTGGGACCCGCGTTATGGACGACAGGATGGAGGTTTTTGTCCTGCCGCCGCTGACGTTCCTGGAATTCCTGCGGTTTCGCGGCTCCGAGGAGAAGCTGTTCGGCACTCGAGGCGCGGGACAGGATAAGGGCGCCATGACGCTGGAGCCGAACGGCCTGCCGGCGCTCAATCAGGAATTCCACCGTTACGTCAACTTCGGCGGTTTTCTTGAGGGTATCCTCAGCGGCAAGGACGGGGTGCCGGCGCCGGCGTTCATCCGCGACGGCGTCGCCGACCGGGTGCTGCACAAGGATCTCGCATCCCTTGCCGGCGTCAACGATCCGCAGGAACTGAACCGGCTGTTCGGCCTGCTCGCCTTCAACACCGCGCGCGAGGTGTCGATGGACGACCTCGCCAAGGCGACCGGCATCGCCAAGAACACGCTGCGCAAATATCTCGATTATCTGGAGCAGGCGTTTCTGATCCGCCGTATCAACCGGGTCGACCGGGACGCCAAGACATTCCAGCGCCAGGTGTTTTTCAAGGTCTATCTGACGAGCCCGTCGCTCTATGCCGCCCTGTTCGCGCCGGTGACGTCGTCGGACCAGTATTTTCAGCGGCTTGCCGAGACGGCGCTGGTGTCGCAATGGCTGGGATCGTCGGCGATCGGGAACCTATATTATGCAAGCTGGCGCGGCGGCAACGTGGATCTGCTGACATTGCACCCGGAAACCGGCAAGCCCGACCATGTCTACGATCTGGACTGGCCCAATACCTATGTGCGGACCGACACACGGCCGGACCAGATGGTCAACTTCGTGCGCGAGAACAATCCGCAGGCGACGACCTACGTGCTGACCGGGAGTGTCGCGCGCCAGGCGACCATGAAGGGCGTCGACCTGACACTGGCGCCGGTCGCGCTCTACACCTACTGGATCGAGCGCGACCCGACCCTCAGGTCATTTCATGACTGACCCGATCGGGGGCGGTCTGCTTCAGGCTCGTTCCGACCGAATGGCGCGGACGAGGGGGTCGAGGAAGATCGAAATCAGGAGGCCGGCAACGCCGATGCACAGCAGCAGGGCGCCGCTTCCCAGCGCCTGGATCGAGTCGTTGTGAAAGAACAGGCCGATGCAGATCGCGCCACCGATGACACAGAATCCGGACAGGAAATACAGGATAACCTTGAGCGCAGCCATGTTCGCGTTCCCCAACCTCGTATGGTTAACGCAACCATGCAGAAAATAGGTTCAACGGTCAACTTATATAGTCAAAAGCGGCTATTGGCGGGCTATTCGAGAGGGTGCAGATTGGTGCAGCACTGCACTTAATGATTATTTCCGGCCCAGTAATCGCAGCCTGAGGGCGTTCAGCCGGATGAACCCCGCCGCATCGCGCTGATCGTAAACGTCATCTTCTTCGAATGTCACCATGGCCTCGTCATAGAGCGAGTTCGGCGACTTGCGGCCGGTGACGATGACGTTGCCCTTGTAGAGCTTGAGCC
Source organism: Rhodospirillales bacterium (assembly GCA_965229805.1). GTDB lineage: Bacteria > Pseudomonadota > Alphaproteobacteria > Rhodospirillales > Casp-alpha2 > UBA4479. The sequence continues at coordinate 42,041 of CBDDJO010000002.1, forward strand.
GCACGGTGCCGGTGACGCGCTCGGACGCCTGATCGATGGCCGCCTGTAGCATTTCCCGCTCCGGCGCGAACCAGAAGCCGTTGTAAAGCAGCTCCGCATAGCGCGGCATCAGTTCGTCCTTGGTGTGCATGGCGCCCTTCTCGAGCGTGATGCTCTCCATCGCCCGGTGCGCGTGGAACAGCACCGTGCCGCCGGGCGTTTCGTAGACGCCGCGCGATTTCATGCCGATAAAGCGGTTTTCGACGATGTCGATACAGCCGATGCCATTGCGTCCGCCCAGTTCGTTGAGTTTTTCCAGCAGCGTCGCCGGGCTCATCTTCTCGCCATTGATGGCAACCGGGTCGCCCTTCTCGAAATCGATGGTGATCTCTTCCGGCGTATCCGGCGCCGCCATCGGCGTCACCATGCGGCTGAGAATCAGGTCATAATCGGGTTCAATCCACGGATCCTCGAGGATTTTCCCTTCCGACGAAATGTGCAGCAGGTTGGCGTCCTGACTGAACGGCGCCTCGCCGCGCTTGTCCTTGGGCACGGGAATCTGGTTCTTCTCGGCGTATTCGATTAGCTTGGTGCGGCTGGTCAGGTCCCATTCGCGCCACGGCGCGATGATCTTGATCGACGGCTCCAGCGCATAGTAGCCAAGCTCGAAACGGACCTGGTCGTTGCCTTTGCCGGTGGCGCCGTGCGAAACGGCGTCGGCGCCGGTTTCGCGAGCGATCTCGATCTGGCGTTTGGCGATCAGCGGCCGCGCGATCGAGGTGCCGAGCAGGTAGGTGCCTTCATAGATCGCGCTCGAGCGGAACATCGGGAAAACATAATCGCGGACGAACTCCTCGCGCAGGTCCTCGATGTAGATTTCCTTGATGCCGAGCATCTCGGCCTTCTTGCGCGCCGGTTCAACCTCCTCGCCCTGGCCGAGGTCGGCGGTAAACGTGACGACCTCGCAGTTATAGGTGTCCTTGAGCCACTTCAGGATGACCGAGGTGTCGAGACCGCCGGAATAGGCGAGAACTACTTTTTTAACGTCGTTGCTCATACGCGCGCGCTTTCAGGTTCGGGTGTTGGCAAAGCGGGCGCAGTATATTGATCCCGCCCGCTTCGTAAAGCGGGTTCGGGCCCAGAGGGAACGCTCAGGCGAGGGACTGGACGGCGAGCACGCGGTCGACGACCTCGTCGACCATGGCGCGTTGTTTCTCGCCCATGAAGTCGAGGTCGCGCTCGGTCAGGCCGAACGCCAGAAGAACCTGCGTTCGCTCCGGCGGGATCGGCCGCATCGGATCGTCGGCCGGCAGCGCCGGCATGCCGGTTGTCGCGGCCTTGACGGCGTCAGCGTCATCGCTGAGACGTTCGGCCAGCGTTTCGAACGTCGTCGGATCCAAAAGCACGCATGCTCTCCCTGACAATGGAGGACGCGTCCATTGAACACGGCTCGGCCTTTAGAAAAGCTTAAAGCGTCGGCGGTTCAGGCGATGCTAAGATCCGGGCCGTCATCGTGAAACGCGATGTACCCACTGATCTCGGCTACGGCCAGCTTGGCGGCGGGATACGACCAGGCGAGATTGTCGCGGCGGCCGTCCTTGGTCTCTATATCGAAATACGCGGCGTTACCCTTGTGCGGGCAATGGGTGGTTTTATCGGACGTCTTCAGGAAATCCATTTTCACGTCGATACGTGGAAAGTAATAACGGTCCGGATATCCGGTTTCGTGCAGAATAACCGTGGCACGGCTCTCGGCGACCACCGTGCCGCCCCAGCGGACGGTGATCGGTTCTGTGCTGAAGGAAACGCTGATCGTGTCGGAAAGGGAACGTTGATGATTCACGTCCAACCTACACCATTCTGAAACAACACCATGCCTTAGACATAAGCCGGATTCTCCATGATCGCAAAGATTCCCTGAAATTTCCTGCCGGGTAGGCGGCAGGAATTACCCGGTCTTGTCGTCCTTTTCGGCGCCGGCAGGGGGGCTTGGATCGAGTTCCTGAATCAACAGCATGCCCGCGCCGAGCCCGTTCGGCGCCGCGCGTACCTGATCGGTGAACCCGTCCGCGGATGCATTCAGCCCCGGCTTGTCGCTGTCGAGCGCATCCTCCGCTGCGAGTCGTTCCTGGATTTCAAGCGCGATCATCTTTTCGATCCGATTGCGCTGTTCGGGCGTCATATTTTCCAGGTCGCCCTCGCTAAGTCCCATTGAAGCAAGGATTTTCTCCCGCAACTCCTCCAGCTTCCGCTCGTTGATCTCCTCCGCGTAGTCGCTGAAACCCTTGTCGCGGATTTCGTTCAGGGTCTGGCGAAACTCGCTTTTCCAGGCCGGTTCCCTGTCCAGTTCCGGCTTGGCGGATTTTCCCTGCTGAACGTCGGGCAGCGCGGCGGCCTGCGGCGCAGCGGCATTGGTCTTGTCGAACATGACGGTTCTCTCTCCTCCGGTTGACCCCGGAAGAAAAGCAAGATCGATACCAAAAAGTGCGTGGTTATGCGGTCTGCACGCGCTCGGAGAATTTGCGGGCCCGCTCGGAGGCCGATTTCAGCTGGCCGCAGGCCGCCATGATATCTCGGCCGCGTGGGGTGCGCACCGGCGACGAATAGCCGGCGTCGTTGACGATCCCGGCGAAGCGGTGAATGCGGTTGTTGGACGAGCATTCGTAAACTGTACCGGGCCAGGGATTGAACGGGATCAGATTGATCTTGGCCGGAATGCCGCGAAGCATCCGTACCAGTTCGTGGGCATCGGCATCGGTATCGTTGACGTCCTTCAGCATCACGTATTCGAAGGTGATACGCCGGGCATTCGACGATGTCGGATAGCGGCGGCAGGCGTCCAGCAATTCGGCAATGGGCCACTTCTTATTGATTGGCACCAGTTCGTCGCGCAGGTCGTCGCGGACCGCGTGCAGGCTGATCGCGAGGTTGACGCCGAGTTCGGCGCCGCAGCGTTCGATCTCCGGCACGATGCCCGAGGTCGACAGCGTGATGCGCCGTTTCGAGAGCGCGATGCCGTCACCGTCCATGACGATGGTCAGCGCCTTGGCCACGTTCTCGTAATTGAACAGCGGCTCGCCCATGCCCATCATGACGATGTTGGAAAGTCGGCGGTTGCCGTCGCTGGGTGACGGCCATTCGCCGTAGCTGTCCCGTGCCGCCATGAACTGGCCAACGATCTCGCCCGCCGTCAGGTTGCGGACCATGGGCTGGGTGCCGGTGTGACAGAACTTGCAGGCGAGCGTGCAGCCGACCTGACTGGAAACGCAGACCGCGCCCCGGTCTTCCTCCGGAATATGCACGGTCTCGACTTCCTTGCCGTCTTCAAGGCGGAACAGCCACTTACGCGTCCCGTCGACGGACGTTTGTTCGGTCGCGACGCCGGGCCGGGTCACTTTGTGGGTCTCCGCGAGCTTGGCGCGGAAATCCTTCGACAGTGTCGTCATCTCCGCGATATCGGTCTCGCCCTGATGATAGATCCAGTGCCAGAGCTGTTTGGCGCGGAACGGCTTTTCGCCCAGGCGCGCGAGTTCGGCGGCCAGCTCGGCGCGGCTCAGGCCCACCAGTTCAATGCGGTCGTCGGTCGCGGTGTGCGTCGATTCGTTCATGGGCGCGGGGTGTACACCCAAACGCGCCCGCCGCCAAGGGGGATCGGCAAATGGTGCGCGCTTGGCGAAGCGGCTGAAACATTCTAAAGCGGAGCCATGACGGACGTGAAAATCGATCCCCGGGAAAAACGGCGGTCGCTGATGCTGCTGGCATTGGCCGAGGTGTCGGCGCTATCGCTGTGGTTTTCGGCAAGTGCGGTGGTGCCCGTGCTCAAGGTCGAAGCCGGCATTTCCGATGCGCAGGCGTCGATGTACACAAGCGCCGTTTCCATCGGCTTTGTCGCCGGGACGCTGGCGAGTGCGTTCATGACCTTGTCCGACCGGGTGGCGCCGACGCGCCTGTTCGCGGTCTGCGCGCTGATCGCGGCGATGGCGAACGCATTGATCCTCGGCGTCGATCCGGCGTCCTTTACCGTCATCGTGCTGCGCTTCGTGACCGGCGTCTGCATGGCCGGCATCTATCCGGTCGGCATGAAGCTGGCGTCGTCGTGGTCGAAGGGCGACACCGGGTTTCTGGTCGGCCTTCTGGTCGGCGCCCTGACGCTCGGCTCGGCGCTGCCGCACCTGTTCAACGTCGCGGGCGGGATCGATTGGCGCTTTACCATGGCGGCGGCATCGATGGCGGCGGTGCTGTCGGCGTTGCTGATCCTGCAGTGCAAGCCGGGACCGGGGCTGGCGCCCGCCGCGCCGTTCAATCCGGCGGTCATGCTCGAAGCGTGGCGCGACCGGCCGCTCAGGCTCGCCAATCTCGGCTATTTCGGCCACATGTGGGAGCTTTATGCCATGTGGGGCTGGATCGGTTTCTACCTTGCCGCCAGTTTTACCGAGAGCGGCATGCGCAACCCCGTATTCTGGGCCGGCGCGGCGACGTTCCTGGTGATCGCGGCGGGCGGCGCCGGATCCATGGCCGGCGGCGTCTTCGCCGACAGGATGGGGCGGACGACACTGACCATCGGCGCCATGGCGATCAGCGGTCTGTGCGCGGCGACGGTCGGGCTCTTCTATGGCGGCGTGCCGGCGCTGATGTTCCTGGTGTGCCTTGTCTGGGGCGTGACGGTCGTCGCCGATTCGGCACAGTTCTCGTCCTGCGTGATCGAGTTGTCCGACCCGCGCTACGTCGGCACCATGTTGACGATACAGACGTCGGTCGGGTTCTCGCTGACGCTGATCACCATCCATGCCCTGCCGGTGTTCGCGGAATACCTGACATGGCAGTGGGCGATGGCACCGCTGGCTATCGGCCCGGCGCTCGGCGTCATCGCCATGGCGCTGCTGCGCCGTGACCCGGCAAGTTCGACGCTTGCCGGCGGGCGAAAATAATCAACCGGTGGCCAGCAGGCTGACACCGACCATAATCACCAAAGCCCAGCCGAGACGGCGCTTCAGGTCGCCTTCGTGAAGCAGTATGCTGCCCATCAGGACGGTCAGCAGCACGCTGCTTTCGCGTAGCGGCGCGACGTAAACGACCGGCGTGAATGTCATCGCGTAGAGAACCAGCAGGTATGCGAGCGGGCTCACCGTGGCGATGACCAGAATCCCGAGCTTTTGCTCCTTCCAGAAAACCTTGACGGTTTCAAGCCGCCGGATGCCCACGGGCGTCAGCATGACCGCGCGGCATACCATGCCCGTGATCTCGAGGATGAGCGGTGAGATCATCACCGTGGAAACGGCGTAGGCGTCCCAGACCGTGTAACAGCCGATGAAGGTGCCGGAACCCACGCCGAACAAGAGCGACGTTTTGAAGTTGTCCGGCCGTTTGGAAAACCCGCCGGTCAGGCTGACGACGCCGATGATGATAATCGCGGCGCCGATGGCGAGTTGCGGTGTGATCCGCTCTCCGAGGAAAATGATCGCCAGGGTGACCGAAAGAAGCGGGCCGGTGGCCCGCGCGGTCGGGTAGACGAGCGAGAGGTCGCCGTTCCGGTACCCCGCCTGCAATAACAGAAAATAACCCAGATGAATCGCGGCGCTTCCGACGATGATGCCGAGTTCGAGAAGCCCGAACGTGGGCGCGTCGACGATGATGACATACACCGTCACCGGCATGTAGAGGATGCTGGCGACGATCGACAGCAGCCACGCCAGTTCGGCGCCGCCGTTGAGGCGTTTGACGAAAAAATTCCAGGTCGCGTGGCAGAAAGCGGCGGCGATAACGAGGAAGAATGCGGTTAAGGTCATGATGTCACCCGAGGTTCGCGGTTCAAAGACGTGCATCGGCACGCCCGTCCAACCCCTCTAGAGCCTTTTCAAAGAAATCCCGACCGGTTCCGTTTCTGCCCTGGTGCGGCGAACCGTCAGGAGGGGCGCGCGGCGCGTTGCCGGTCCATCCGGCACGGGCCGGAATACCTTCGTACCTGCCTGCGCGAAGCCGGAGCTTCGCTTCGGCGAAGGCAGGTCGGGCAAGCGTTCCAACGCCGCGGACGCCCGCCAGGGCAAAACCCGTATGGGACGGGCGATTTCGGCTCGTCTCTGCGTCACTTGTCCTCGAATATGCCCATGCATGTCCTTCGTCCGCGTTCCTGGAGCCAGGCCGAAATCGCCACGTCGGAACGATCGGGATTTCTTTGACAAGGCTCTAGGTTTTTAGTCCTCGGGTGTCTGCCGTGTTCGGCTCATAACGGCGCTCGGTCCGGCACCGGCGCGAACCGGCGGAACCCAAGCCGCACTTGGATAGGCAGGTACAGTATAGCCCATCGCAGGCGCCGGTAAAGGCGCGGCCGGCCAGGTTAGATCAGGTCAGATCAGATCAGATCAGATATCCGGCGCGTCGATGCCGTTCTGCATGCACGCGGCGACGACGGTGTTCCTGAGCAGGCACGCGATGGTCATCGGCCCGACGCCGCCCGGCACCGGCGTGATGGCGGACGCGTTCCCGGCGGCTTCGGCGAAATCCACGTCGCCGACCAGCCGGGTCTTGCCCTCGCCCTTCTCCGGCGCCGGTACCCGGTTGATGCCGACGTCGATGACGACGGCGCCCGGTTTGACCCAGTCGCCCTTGACCATCTCCGGCCGGCCGACAGCGGCGACCAGGATATCCACTTCGCGGCAGCGTTCCGGGAGGTCTCCCGTTCTGGAATGGGCGATGGAAACGGTGCAGCTTTCCGCCAGCAGCAGCGCCGCCATCGGCTTGCCGACGATGTTGGAACGGCCCAGCACCAGGGCGCGCTTGCCCGAGAGCGTGCCGCCGAAATGATCCTTCAGCATCATCAGGCAGCCATGCGGCGTGCAGGGGACCAGCGCGCTTTGCCCGGTCCACAGACGGCCGACGTTGATGACGTGAAAGCCGTCCACGTCCTTGTCCGGGTCGATGGCCGCCAGCACCTTGCTTTCATCGATGTGGTCCGGCAACGGCAGTTGCACGAGGATGCCGTGGCACTCGGGGTCGTCGTTGAGGCTCCCGATAAGTTCCAGAAGCGCGGCCTCGGGCGTTGACGAATCGAGCCTGTGCGTGATCGACGTCATGCCCGCTTCCTCGGTCTGCGTGCCCTTGTTGCGGACATAGACCTGGCTCGCCGGATCCTCGCCGACGAGAATCACTGTCAGGTTCGGCTTGATGCCGTGATCGGAAACCAGTTTCGCGACCTCGCCCGCGACCCGTTCGCGGAGCTTGGCGGCGAAGGCCTTGCCGTCGATGATTTTGGCGTCGCTCATGTTTTGTCCCCCAATCCGGCGGCTATGCCGTTGCCAACAGCCGCCACAGTCTCTCCATCAATTCACGTCCGCCGCCGGCGATCCGCAGTGTCTTGTTCCGGTCCGCGGCACCTTGCACGATCCGCATGTCCGTTTTTCGAAGCCGCCACGCTTTCGCCAGCAGCTTGATGGTGGCGGCGTTGGCGCTACCTTTCTCGGGAATGGCGGTAACGGCAATCTTGATCGCGCCATTTCCTTTTCCGTCCGCGACGACGTCACCGATTGCATCCCGGGATGCGCGCGGCGTGACGCGCAGACGGATGTCGAGGCCTTCCGTAACGAGTTGAAACGGGCCGGTGGTGTCAGCCAATGCGCATGGCGAGCCGGGCGACGACATCCTTGGCGAACCACAACAGCAGGATCAGCAGCACCGGCGAAATATCGACGCCGCCCAGGTCCGGCATGAAGCGGCGGATCGGCGCCAGCAGCGGTTCGGTCAATCGTGTCACGACATCGTAGATCATGCGCACGAACTGGTTCGAGAGGTTGATGACGTTGAAGGCGATCAGCCAGCTCATGATCACGGCGATGATCACCACCCACGTATAAAGCCCGATGAGGTGATAGATGAGACCCAGAACCGGGCCGGCGATAACGTCCATGTGCGTCACTCCGTTGGCGTGTCCGAAAGGCTACCCCCGGCGTGGGCGGCGGGCCGAAACGTCAGATAAGGTAATTGCCGTGATGAAAACGCGCAAGCGTCCCGCCCATCGATCAGGTTTGAGCCGCAAACCGCCGCCCGCCGGTGATATTGACTTGACAGAAAAGGGCCTGGGGCCGATATTCCGCGCCCGTCGGCGGGGTGGTTTCGCCGCCGGCGATCCTGGTGCGGGGCCGTAGCTCAGTTGGGAGAGCGTCGCGTTCGCAATGCGAAGGTCAGGGGTTCGATTCCCCTCGGCTCCACCATTTCAACCCCTTGTTTTTATCAAGGGGTTTTTACTTTCCCGCATCAATCGTCGATTGGCCTGTCTGAAGCGTCGAAAATCGTTGTTTATCTCCGGCGCCCGGCGCTGGCTCCCGCCGCCAAAACCAACTACAGCGGCAGTCGCAACCACGCTTGACGTTTCCCCGGAGCGCATCGCATGAGCGGCCCAACCGACACGCATCACCTCTTTGCTCCTCTCCGTTTGCGTCCGTTCATAGCCGTCACCGTCCTGGCGGTTCTGGCGCTCAGCATCCTCCGCATCTCGAATGCCGTTTCATTCTCCATACCGATCCAGGTCATGACCAGCGGCGACGAAGTCGCCTCGGTCTTCGCGATCTGGAAGGTACTGCAAGGTCAGGATGTCTACACAAGCCGGTTCGAACCGCCGTTCGCGCTCGCCGTTTACAACTGGCTGTTCTATGTCTCCACGGCGGCCTGGTCCGGCGTCTGGCAGAACCTGACCGGGCTCGGCGACGCGTGGTTACCCGTACTCGGCAGGTTCTGGACACTGGCCGGCGCCATGGCCGGTGCCGCGGCCGCGTTCGTTCTTTTCCGCTCGATGCTTCGTCGCGACGAAGAGCCCGACAACTTCGTTCCCGCCTGCCTCGCGATGTTGCTTGCTTTCGGTCCGCTGTACGGGTTTTGGGTCGTCACGGTGCGACCGGACGTCTGGGCGGTCTCGCTGGAGATCATCGCGGTCTGTGTTTTCCACCGCCTATTGCTATCGGGCCCGACCCGGGCCGCGGCGGCGATGGCATCGGTCGCGTACCTGGCATGGAGTTTCAAGCATACGGCGGTGTTCGGCCTCGGCGGCGTCGGTCTGTTCCTACTGTTGCGGCGCGATTTCAAGGCACTGGCCGTCCTAACCGCCATCAGCACCGGCCTCTGGGCCGCCACGTTTCTGATCCAGGACGATATTTATTTCGAGACCTTGTTCACGATTGGGCACCCACTGGAATACGACACTTCACGCTTCTTGGACAATCTCGTCAACGTCGCTCTCAAGACGCCGTACCTCTGGATTTCCGTGGCTGCGGCTTTCGGAATTGCGATCCTGCGCGGCCGGTTCCGCCACCTGTTGCAGACGGAGTCCGCACAACTCGCGGCTTGCGGCCTGTTCGTGTCGCTGGCGGCAACGCTGGTCATGACGCTGCAGACCGGCAGCGCCGAGCACTATTATTTTACCCCAGCATTTTTCCTCAGCATGCTTTTCGTCGCATTGTTTCCCCGTATATCGGCAACAGCCTGCGCGGCAGGCCGGGTTTTCCGGCTGGCGACGGTGTCTGGTTTCGCGCTGACGTCGCTTGCCGTTGCCGCGGTCCTGGCCGGTCAGGCAGGCATGGTCGCGCCGCAGGGCGACCAGAAACTGATCGACAGGCGCCTGTCGTGCATCGAAGTTCTGCCCAGCCCCATGTATGTGCACGACCGCATGCTGTCGTTGCCCTGGAATTCACCGGGGAATACGCCGTTCGTGCGCAATTTCTATTACGAGCGTGACCGCGAGGCCGGCCGTGAGTACCCAGGCGGCGGAATTGGCGGCATGATTGAGGCGGGGATGTTCGAAGCAATCGCCTATCCCGCGCCGAACCCGCCCGCGAAGATCGACGGGGCCGGCCTCGGGACCTATACGAAACTGCCTGTGATCTGCGGCGAAATGACGATTTTCCTCAAATCCGGCCGCGACGATATGGATCTCGTAGCTGAAGCCCTGCGCGCGACCGAATAGCACAGCCCGGCCAGGGTTCAACCGTCCGCCGGCGGAAGATCGTCCGGCAGCACATGGTCCAGCAACCGGCCCCGGCCTTGTTCGAGACCGTCCGCAAAGTCATCGACGGCGAAACGCATCAGCGCACCCGTCTTCATGATCCAATTACCGCCCGGATGCGGTACAGGGTCCGTCGCCAGGTCCTCGACCAGGTTTTCCATCCATGGATTGTGCCCGACCACGAGCAGCCGGTTTCCGGTACCGTCCGCCTCGGCCAGCGCCCGCATCAGACGCTTGCGTGCATCGAAATAAAGCCTCTGGTCGGGGCAGATCGCGACCGGGTCGAGGCCGGCCGATCGCAACGCAATCTCAGCCGTCTCTAACGCGCGCCGCGCCGGCGACGACAGGACGGCATCCGGCAGTACATCGTATTCCTTGAGCCAGCGGCCGATCTTTTGCGCCTGGCGTCGGCCTCGGTCCTTCAAGGGACGATCGAAATCGTCGACCCCGTCGGGCCGGGCCGCCTTACCGTGACGCAGAAAAAGGATTTCCCTGCCCACAACTCTCTCCTGCTTCCACCCGTAATCTGACGGGAAGCAATGAATACAGGGTCCTCATGGCACGGCCGGGTTTCGATAGCAATCCGCCGCGCCGCCCCGTCATAAAAGTGTAACAGACGGAGTGGCGGCGGTTCGCTTAACGTGTTCTCGGCGTGTCAGCTTTTCTGCTAAGAATCGGGCGCAGCACGTAATGGCGCGCGAGTAAAAGATGGCTAAGCATAGGAGCATCTCCTTTCACGGATCGGCTGTCATGCCAGAGGGCACTTGCTAAATCCGCACTATGTGCATATTTTATGCGCACTCAGTGCGCAATGCAAGAGAAAAACAATCGTTCCCACATAAACGGGCGATTTCAGGCCAAAGATCAGGATTTCGAGGGGGGATTCGGGCAAAAATGGCCGTTGCACAGGCAAACCGGGAATTCGAGCTGAAATTCAAGGCTCAGCCGAAGGACCTGCAACGATTCAAGCGTGCCGCGAACGCCGCCGGCAAGAACCGGCGCGCATGGTCCAAGAAGACCCTGGTCAGCCGCTATTTCGATACCGAGGATCTGCGGCTGCGCGCACTCGGCGTTTCCGTCCGGCTGCGGAACAACGGCGAAAAAACGGTCCAAACCATCAAGGCACGCACCGGCAACGGCGGCGGGATCATGGACCGGCACGAGTGGGAACGGGTCGTCGACAGCGACGCCCTGGTTCTCACCGATCTGCCGATCGCCGCCCGGCGCGCCATTGGCGCGGTCCGCGACGATGAACTGGGCGTCGTTATGGAAGTTCACATCGAGCGCCAGTCGATGATCATCCGCCGGGCCAATCCGCTCGGCCCGGACGTCGTCATCGAAGCGGTCGCCGACACCGGGCGCGTCAGCGCGGGCCAGCAGGAGGAAACGTTCGCCGAATGCGAACTGGAACTGGTCGAGGGTGACGTCAACGCGTTCTTCACGGCGGCCTCGGAGATACACAATGCTTGCCCGCTGCCATTGTCTTCGCTGACCAAGGCCGGACGCGGGTATCGGCTGCTGTCCGGCGACGAGCCGAAGACCCACCGGGTTCCCAAGTTCGCGCTGAGCGGCCAACAAACCATCCATCAGGCGCTTTCCGAAATCTATCCGGCATGCATCTCCAATATCATCGACAACGAGGCAGCCTGCCTCGACGGCACCGATCCAGAAGGCGTTCATCAAATGCGCGTTTCGGTCCGCCGTCTTCGCACCTCGCTCAAGGTTTTCGACGATTACCTGGACGCGGCGCGGACGGCATGGATGGCGGACGATCTGAAGTGGCTGGGCGGCGCCCTCGGACCGGCACGGGACTGGGACGTCTATATCACCGAGACGCTCGATAATGTGGCCGGATACGGTATCGACGCGGCCGCGGTCGAGGTATTGCGCGCCGCTGCCGAGGAAAAGCGCGCCGTTGCATACGAGCAGGTCCGCAAAACGCTCATGTCGCGCCGCTACGCCAAGATGATGTTTCATTTGACCGCGTTCGTAGCGGTCGAGGGCTGGCTCGCCATGCCGCTCGATCCTTCCGACCCGCTCCTCAGACCATTGGAGATTTGTGCCGGTGACATCCTCGCCAAACCGCACCGCAAGCTCCTGAAGCAGGCGGAGAAACTTGAAGGGCAGGACATGGAAGCGCGCCACGAGGTACGCATCCGCATCAAGAAGCTGCGGTACGCCGTCGATTTCCTGCGCGGCGTCTATCCAGGCAAGCAGACTTCGAAGTACGTCAAATCCCTGCAATCGCTGCAAGATCAGTTCGGTCATTTGAATGACGTCGCGCAGGCCATGCACATGACGGGGGCGCTCACGGCGTCGGATGACCCGGACCAGGAGAGGCGGCTAGCGCTCGCGGGCGGCTTGATTCAGGGCTGGTACGCCCGCGCCCTCAAGGAAACGGAACCGCAGCTTCTCAAGGACTGGAAAACATTCGCCAAGGTTCAGCCGTTCTGGCTGAAGCCGCCCGCCCCCCGCGATGCAAAGGGAAAATCATGAGATCGATCCTCATCTCGAACGCTAAGGGCGGTTGCGGCAAAACGACGCTTTCGACGAACCTCGCCGCCGCGTTCAGTCAGTGCGGGCTAAAGACCGCGATCGCCGACGTCGATCCGCAGGGCAGCAGCCTGCAGTGGATCGACCGCCGGCCGTCCGACGTGCCGGTGATCATCGGCCTCGACTGGTCGGATAGTATCGGCAAGGTCAAGAAGTCGATCGACCGGCTGATCATCGATGCGCCGGCGGCGCTGACCCCGAAGGAATTCCAGAAACTGCTCAAGATGGCGGACGGGATCGTCATGCCGATTTTGCCGTCCGCGTTCGACCAGGTGGCGGCAATGAATTTCCTGAGCAAGGTCGAAACCCTGAAACCGATCCGCAAGAACAAGAAGCAGGTCGCCGTTGTCGCCAACCGGGTCCGGAGCCGGTCACGCTCAAGCCGCGCATTGATGGCGTTTCTGAAAAGCTTCAATCATTCACCGGTCATGACGCTCCGCGAAACCGTGATGTACACGGACGCGGCCGACAACGGCATCAGCGTTTTCGACAAGCAGACCAAGGCCGCCAGGGAAGCGCAGGCCGACTGGACGGACCTGATCAGTTATATCGAAACGACATAAAACGTACGCTCCAGGAGAACCATACACATGCCGCACTCGGCGACCGCGCCCCGCAATGCCGTCCGCGCCTGTATCCGGCGCGGCGACGAGATCCTCGTGCAGCACAAGAAATACGAAGACGGCAGCTCGCGTTTCACGCTACCCGGCGGCGCCGTCGACCCGGGCGAAACCCTGGCCGATGGCCTGATCCGGGAATGCATGGAGGAAATCGGCACCGGCGTCGAAATCGTCGAACTGATGTACGTTGCGGATTACTTCAAACCGATTACCACCGACCCACCCGGTGCACGCCATCAGGTCGAATTCATCTTCCGCTGCAATGTGGCAAGCGACTACAAGCCCAGGAACGGCCCGAAGCCCGACCGCCAGCAGATCGATGTCCTGTGGATGCCCGTGTCCGAAATTCCGGAAAGCGGCATGACGCCGGTCCGGGTGCGCCAACTGCTCGCCGCCGAAGACTCAACCGCCCCGGTGTTCCTGGACCTAGTCGAGTAGATAACGTTAGTCGGGCAGGTCGGCCGCCGAACCGGCAACGATCGCAAAGCGGTCGGCAAGCGCCGCCAGCGTCGCATTATGCACGGTCTCCGCCGCGACGACGCCACCACCGCCGGGGCCAGGCAGGTCGCGCGTCGCGATCGCATCCGCGACCAGCGTGTTGCGGTAGCCAAGATCGAGGGCGGCGCGGGTCGTCGCGCTGACGCACATATGTGTCTGAAACCCGGCAATCACCAGTTTCTGGCGGCCGATCCCTTCCAGGATTTCCTGCAGGTTCGTGTTGGCGAAACTGTTGGGCAGCGCCTTGCGGATGACCGTTTCGCCTTCGACAGGTGCGACCCGGTCGTCGATGGCGCCGCGCGGGTCGTCGAGATCGAAGGCGCCGCCGGCCTTGCCCTGATGCTGGATGTGAACCACCGGCTGGCCCGCGTCGCGGAACTGTTTTAAGAGCGTCTTTGCGTTCTCCATCGCCGCGTCGATACCGGCGAGCGGCAGCGCCCCTGTGACGTATTCGTTCTGACAATCGATCAGGATCAGGACCGATTCCGACACCGCATTGGGCGTCAGATCGGCGCCGGCCATTTCCAAAAGCGTTTTCGCCATCTTTCTCTTCCTTTCTCAGAAATACTTCGGCAACGCTTCTGCGAGCGCCGTGCGAATGCGGTCCCGAACCGGCACCTTGGGATCGGTGCGTTCGAATTTTTTTCCCGTCACCCGCTCGAACAGCGACACATACTTGTTGGAGAATTCGATCAGCGTTTCCGATGGAATCTCCGGCAGCGGATCGGTATAGGGGTTGCAGCGTTCCCGGATCCAGAGCCGCAGAAATTCCTTGTCCAGGTTCTCCGGCTCTTCCCCAGCAGTGTGGCGTGCCGGGTAACTTGCCGCGTCCCAGTAACGGCTGGAATCCGGCGTGTGAATCTCGTCGGCAATGGTGACGATGCCATTCTCGTCGAGACCGAACTCATATTTGGTGTCGACGAGGATCAGACCGTTCCTGTCGGCAATCTCGCGGCCGCGTTCGAACAGCGCCAGGCTCTTCTTCGCGGCCTCGTCCCATTGCGCCTGCGTTAAAAGACCTTGCGCGACGATCTCCTCGGCGGTGATCGGGTGGTCGTGCCCGCCGACGGCGCCCTTGGTCGTCGGCGTGATCAGCACCTCGGGCAGCTTGTCGTTTTTCCTGAGCCCGCCCGGCAGCGTGTGCCCGTAGACGGTGCGCTCGCCGTTCGCGTACATGGTCCAGATGCTGGTGTCGGTGGTGCCGGTGATATAGGCACGGACCACCATTTCAACCGGCAGCATGGTGAGCTTTTTGGCGATGATCACGTTCGGGTCCGGATGCGCGATCACGTGGTTGGGACAGACGTCGCCCGTTTCCTCGAACCAGAACTGGGCCGTCGCCGTCAGCACATGACCCTTGTCTGGCACCGCTGCCAATACATGGTCAAACGCGGACTGGCGGTCGGTCGCGATCATCACGCGGCGGCCGTCCGGCAGATCGTAGCTTTCGCGGACCTTGCCGCTCTGGTGACCGGGCAGTTCGCTGAATTCGGCGTCCGTCAGCACGTGCTGCAGGCGCCACTGGTCGAGTTCGCTGAGTGTCATGGCCGGAGAGTATAGGGCGGGACGTCGCCCTGACCAGCCCCATCTGCGCATGTGGCCATGCGCTTAGCGCACGTAGAGAATCAGCAGGATTCCGGCGATCACCAGAAGGATTCCCATGATCTCCAGCCGCGTGCTTTTCTCACGAAAGAAAACGGCGGACGCGATGAACGTGAAGACCAATTCGATCTGGCCGACGGCCCGAACCAGCGCCGCGTTCTCGAGCGTAAAGGCCGTAAACCAGGCGACGGAGCCGAGCACGCCGGCAACCCCGACCGCACCTGCCCACTTCCAGTTGACCAGAACCGCTCGCATCTGCCCCGGCTCGCGCCACAAAAGATAAATGCCCATAATCACGGTCTGGATGACGACTGAAATGGCGAGGGTATAGGCCGCCGCCATGATGAAGCCGTCGTATTCGAGGGCCAATGCCGCACCCCGGAAGAACACCACCGAACCGCCCAGGAACAGACCGGATGCCAGGCCGATGAGGGTCGATTTCTCGACCAGGCCGACGAAAAGCGATTTCACTGAAATGTTCGTCTGCGCCACCGACATCGCCATCACGCCCATGACGCTGATGAAGATGGCGAGGATGGCGCCGGTCGAGAGCGTATCGCCCAGCAGCAGGAAACCGAGCAGTGCCACCTGTACCGTCTCGGTCTTCGAGAACGTGGTGCCGACGGCGAAATTCCTGAACGAGAACAACCACACCAGAAGGCCCGTAAAGATGATCTGCGACAAGCCGCCCAGCACGCAATAGACTAGAAACTTGGTGTTGACGGCTGGATAAGCCATCCCGCCCCATTCGTTGAGGGCCCAAACGTAAATCACGGCGAACGGCCACGCATAGAAAAACCGGACATACGTCGCGCCCCCCGTCGATAATTTACCCTTCAGATGTTTCTGAAGGGCGGAGCGCAGGTTCTGGCAGAACGCCGCGACGATCGTGATCGGTATCCAGAGTTCCATTCGGGGAGTCCTTCAAGAGAACCGCCATTATGTCCGCTGGCGACCAAAGGTAAACACCCGCTTGGCGGTCCCATGTCGGCACCCTATGTTCCCGATATGACCTGCGCGCGTTTCATCGGCAGCGAGATCTACCGCGACAGCACATATGGGCGGAACCATCCGTTGGCGATCCCACGCGTATCGCTGGCGATAGATTTGATCCATGCCTTGGACTGGTTCCCTGGAGACACTTACGTCGATAGCCCGCGTGCAGATGTCACCTACCTGGAGAAGTTCCATACACCGGAATATGTCGCCGCCGTGATCCGGACCGAGAATGAACAGGATGCCTCGGCGGCCATCCGTGCGCGTCATAACATCGGCGTCAACGGCAACCCTATTTTTCCTGAGATGTTTCGCCGCCCGGCGACTGCCGTCGGCGGTGGCGCCAGGGCGGTGGATCTGGTTGACCGCGGCGGCTGCGTTTTCAACCTCGGCGGCGGGCAGCACCACGGTCGGCCCGACCGGGCCAGCGGGTTCTGCTACTTCAACGAGCCCGCCCTGACCATCGGGCAACTGCTCGATAACGGAGTGGAGCGCGTTTTCTACCTCGATCTCGATGCCCATCACGGCGACGGCGTGCAGGACGCATTCCACGACGACGACCGTGTCTTCACGTTCTCGATCCACGAAGCCGGGCGCTGGCCCATGGAACGCCGTAACCCCGACCCGGCGCAGCCGGGCGGCGCACTCGACCGCGCCGGCGGCATGGCACGCAACGTGCCGGTGCCGGAAGGGCTCAACGACGATGAACTGGAAGCGATCATCGAAGGCGCGGTGTTGCCGCTGATCCAGGCGTTCGAACCGGAGGCGATCTTCGTGCAATGCGGAGTGGATGCGCTCGCCGACGACCCCCAAAGCAAACAAACACTCTCCAACACCGCGCTCTGGCGCGCCGTCGCGTCGACCCGCGACATGGCGCCGCGGCTCATCGCGTCAGGCGGCGGGGGCTACAATCCGTTCAGCGTCGCCCGTGGCTGGGCCGGCGTCTGGAGCGTGCTTGCGGGATTCGACGTGCCGGACCGGCTACCGGTCGAAGCCGAGGAATTGCTTCGAGGCATAACATGGCAACATCGCCGCGCACGGGAAGCGCCCGAGCGCTGGTTCACGACCCTGGCCGATCCGGCCAACCATGGACCGATCCGCGACGAAATCCGCGACCTGATCCGGACCGTGGCGTCCTAGACGAGGGGCGCTTCCTTCATCTGCGCCGGAACGTCCATACCCATCAGTTTCAGAACGGTCGGCGCAACGGCGCGCTGTGAGACAGCCCCCTCGCTGACCCCGGGTTCGGGATGGCCGATATCGTAAAACGCGATGTCGCGCACGTCATCGTTGGCGCCGCCGTGATACCCGCAATCGGTGAACCCGTGATCGGCCGTAACCAGCACCCGATAGCCAGCGTCGCGCCAGGCCGGCGCATGCTTGCCGAGCGTGCTGTCGACCACCGTCGCCGAACGGGCGTACTGCCACGACGCGCCGCCGTGCACGTGGCCGACACTGTCGCAGCTTAACGTGTGCAGCAAAAGATAATCCGGATCATGGCGCCCGATCAGGCGATCCACCTGTGCGCACAAGTCCGCATCCGACGGGATCCCCAGGTGAAATTCGTTCTTGCCGGCATCGTCGAAGAACCGCCCATACTGGACCGGCTTTGCGGGATCGTCGGTTTCCTGGTCGCGCACCGGATCGTAGGGCGCCGCGTTATAAAGGACCGAGAACCAGCTGTACGCCACCGCCGCCGTTGTTTTCCCTGCCGCCTGCGCCAACTGAAAGACGTTGCCGACGCTGGACGGCCGCAACAGGCTGTTCGCCGTGATCCCGTGATCGGCCGGATCGAGGCCGGTATGGATGCTCTCGTAACAGGGGCCGGACATGCTGGGCAGCGACGCCCGCATGCGCCAGCGCCGCGCCTTGCCGGATTCGACCTGACCCTCCAGAAAGCCGCAATGGCCGAGCGCGGTCTCGTACTTGAGACCGTCGACGACGACGAGGATTACCTTGTTCGACATCCAGGCGTTTCCTGACTACATAGGGGCAACGGATCGAGAGCATTACCCTCGCAGACCCAGAAGGCAAGAATATGACACACGACGACGTCCGCCCGCCCGTTGCCGACAAACACCCCACTGAAATTACCTATCACGGTCATACGCGTGCTGACGACTATGCCTGGCTGAAAGACGAAAACTGGCAGCAGGTGATGCACGACCCGGATGTGCTGGACGGCGCGATCCGTGAATATCTCGAAGCGGAAAACACCTACACCCGAGCCTGGATGGCCGACACCGAAGAATTGCAGAATAAACTTTTCACCGAAATGCGCGGCCGCATCAAGGAGGACGATTCCACGGTCCCGGACCCGGACGGGGAATACGCGTACTACGTTCGCTTCGTCGAAGGCGGCCAGCATCCGAAATACTGCCGCAGGCCGATGGCGGAAACCGATACGGAAACGATCCTGCTGGACGGCGATGCGGAGGCTGAAGGCCAGGACTACTACAAGATCGGCGCGTTCGCGCATGCACCGGATCATCGCATTGCCGCTTATGCGGAGGACCGCAACGGGTCCGAGAAGTTCATGCTTCGATTCCGCGATCTTGAAAGCGGCGACAACCTGACGGACGAAATCGGCAACGCCAGCGCCGACATCGAATGGGCGGAAGACGGCAGAACGATCTTCTACACCGTACTGGACGACAATCACCGTCCGTCCAAGGTCATGCGTCACGTTCTCGGCACGTCGGCATCGGACGATGTCCTGGTCTATGAGGAACAAGACCCCGGCTACTTCGTCGCGCTTTCCAAGACCGAAAGCCGGCGCCTGATCCTGATCGACGCGCACGACCACGAGACGTCGGAGGTCTACATGATTCCGGCGGATGCGCCGGAGACGGAACCACGCTTGATCGCGCCTCGGGATACCGGCGTCGAATACAGCGTATCCGAACATGCCGGCCGTCTCATCATCCTGACCAACGCCGACGGCGCCGAGGACTTCAAGATCGTCACGGCGCGTGTCGACGATCCGGGCCGCGCCAACTGGGTCGACATGATCCCGAATGTGCCGGGGACGCTGATTGTCGGCTGCGAGGTATTCGCAGAATACCTCGTCCGTCTGGAACGCGTGGCGGCACTGCCCCGCATCGTCATCCGCAACTGGGAAAGCATGCTGGAGTCCACGATCCGTTTCGAGGAGGAGGCTTACGCCCTCGGCCTCGAGGGCGGATTCGAATACACGACCCGCAAATTGCGGTTCTCATATTCGTCGCCGACGACGCCCCGTCAGGTCATCGAGTTCGACATGGCGACCAACGACCGCGCGCTGCTGAAACAAGACGAGGTGCCCTCCGGGCACAATCCCGCCGATTACGTCACCCGTCGCATTCAGGCGATCGCGGCGGACGGCGAACTGGTGCCGGTGACCGTGCTGCATCGCGCCGACCTTGTCCTCAACGGCAGTGCCCCCGTGCTACTTTATGGATACGGCAGCTACGGCATGACCATGCCGGCCTCGTTCGTGACGCCGCGTCTCAGCCTTGTCGACCGTGGTTTCGTATTTGCCATCGCACACATCCGGGGCGGCATGGAAAAGGGCTACCGCTGGTACGCGGACGGCAAACGCGAAAAGAAGATGCACACCTTCACCGATTTCATCGCCGCCGCCGAGGGTCTGATCCGGGAAAATCTCGCCGGTCCGGGCGGGATCGCCATTCACGGCGGATCCGCCGGCGGCATGCTGGTGGGTGCCTGCGTCAACATGCGTCCCGATCTTTGGCGCACCGTGGTCGCCGATGTGCCGTTCGTCGACGTTCTCAACACCATGTGCGACACGTCGCTGCCGCTGACACCGATCGAATGGCCGGAATGGGGCAACCCGATCGAAGACAAGGCGGCCTATGACTACATTCTCGGCTATTCACCGTACGACAATGTCGAGGCCAAAGAATACCCGGCCATACTGGCCACCGCGGGTCTGACCGACCCGCGCGTCACCTATTGGGAGCCGGCCAAATGGGTGGCGAAACTGCGCGCCCTCAAAACCGACGATAATCCGCTTTTGCTGAAGACGAACATGAGCGCCGGCCATGCCGGCGCCGCCGGTCGTTTCGATCGCCTGGAGGAACTGGCGTTCAACTACGCGTTTGTGCTGAAGTCGTTCGGGATCACGGATTAGGCGGACAGGTTGACAAAGGCACCGGCAGGCAGCGTCCCGGAAATGTTCGTCGTCGCCGCGATCAGCGACTGATCGAAGCTACTGGACTGGCCCAGCGCCGCGCGCAGTTGCGCGAGCCGGTCGAGCCGGTTGCCTGCGATCTGAACGGCGCTTTCGATACGTGCCTCGCTCAGGCGCGCATTGGCCGCCGTCGACACATCCAGATTGGCGAGGCCCAACGAGGCGCTGTCGAGGCCCTGCGGCGAAATGGCGATCGCACCGCCGTATCTGCTGGTCTGAATGCGAATGGCCGGCCCGCCGCCATCGATGAAATTGGCACTGCCGCTTGCGCTCGCAACGACGAGCTTGTCGATCAGAGTAATGGCGCGGTCGAGTTGCGCCTGTATGTTGTTGCGCGAGACACGCGTGCCGTCGCCGGAGAGGAGGTTGACGCTCTCCGAGACCAGGCCGTCACTGGCGGCGATCCGGGCGAGACCGGCAAGCTCGCGAAGCGCATCGCGTATCGTCGATCCGGAAAAAATAGACTGACGCAGCGCCTGGGTTGCCGTTGCCGTATCGATCGTGACGGTACGCTCGACGAATCGTCCCGCCACGATGCCGTCGCCAAGGCCACGTGCCCGCGCCGGATCCAGCGACACGGACGACGCCCGCGACAGACGCTGTGCCGCCCGCGTCCCGCTGACGGCGAACGAAACCGACTGACTCGACGGAATATCGAGCGCCATCCTGCAAATCTCCGAGGTTAACCCCCGGCATTCTGCCTTAACGTATTATGGTAGCGGAGTTTTTCAGTAATGTGGAGGGCGGCGGTCGGCCTCGTCCTCAGGCTCCGCATCGGCCTTGGTTTCCTCGAGGCGCGCCAGCTCACGTTGCAGGCCTTCGATCCGCGCCCATTGTTCGGCAACGACGTCGCTCAATTCACCGATCGTCCGTTCCTGATGGGTAACCGTCATTTCCATTTCTGTGATGCGTGCTTCCAGATCTTTCGTCATAACCTCTCCGCTTCAGCGTATCGCGCCACGCGCCGAGATTTCCCACAGATCGACGACCCGGCCGCCCTGCACCACGACGAACCAGTCATAGAGGTTCACGGTCGGATCGCAGTGACCGGGTATGAGCCTGATCTTTTCGCCCAGCATGACGCCGCGCGCGGCGTCGTCGAGGACCAGCGTGCCGTGATCGTCTGACGGGCGCTGATAGAGTGCGCCGGGAATATCCGCGACCCACGGCATCCCCTGATCGTTGCCGAGCGCCTTGTGTCCGGCATCGACAACGGCGCTGCCCGGCTTGGTCGCGCTCATCACCGTAACCAGGACAAAAAGGCTGTGCCGGAATTCCGTAAACGGATCGCCCTTCTGGTCCATGTTCTTGGCGTAATCGGCATCCATGAAAATGTACGAGCCGCATTGCATCTCGTGATAAAGGCCGCTCGCGGCCTCGAAACGGAAACTGCCGGTGCCGGCCCCGGTGACGACCGGCACCTCGATCTCCGCCGCTTGCATCGCCGCCAGTGTCTCGCGGACCTTGTCGCACGCCGAGCCGATGGCGGCGCCCCGCTCGTTGGCGGTGCGGATATGCTGCGCCGACCCGTGGTAGGCTTGGAGTCCCGCAAAACGAAGGCCTTCTTGTTCCGTGATCAGCTTTGCGAGGTCGGCTGCCGGCGTCCCCGGATCGATGCCGCAACGGCCCGCACCGACATCGACCTCGACGTAGACATCGAGCGTCACGCCCGCATCTAGTGCCGCCCGCGCCAGGTCCCGAACGTTCTGCGCATCGTCGGCCAACACACCGATCCGCGCGTCGGTGGCGAGGACGGCCAGCCGCTTCAGCTTTTTCTCGCCCCAGATCTGGTTGGTCACCAGCACGTCGGCGACCCCGCCAGCGACCATGGCTTCGGCCTCGCCCACTTTCTGGCAACAGATGCCGACGGCGCCTGCGGCGATCTGGCGCTTTGCGATCTCTGGACATTTATGGGTCTTCGAGTGCGCGCGCAGGCGGATACCGAAATC
Source organism: Rhodospirillales bacterium (assembly GCA_965229805.1). Classification (GTDB taxonomy): domain Bacteria; phylum Pseudomonadota; class Alphaproteobacteria; order Rhodospirillales; family Casp-alpha2; genus UBA4479. Next base: position 64,418 of record CBDDJO010000002.1, read on the forward strand.
CGCCACGGTCTTGGCAAGCTGTTCGACGTTCTGTTCGAACGCGTCGAGATCGATCATCAGCGCGGGCGTGTCCACGTCTTGCAGGTCGTCGCCGATCTCGGCGGGGGGCGGTTGTGTCATTGTCGGTTCCCGGAAGTGGAATGGTGGGAGAGCTTAGCGGGCACCGCCTGCGATTGTCACGCGCCGCAAGGGCACTTGACTTGATGTGCCGTCCCTCCAAATTTAAGGGATAGCCGGATGGCCATCGGGGCACGCCGGCAGTCGGGTGCCGGGAACATATGTTCATGGGCCCAGCGAGAGCCTCGCCCTTTCGGGGAGGCCGGGAGGCAAAAATGGCGATTTTCAACAATCCGCAACTGCTCGGTTTCGAGCGTATCGAACAGATTCTCGACCGCGCCGCGAAAGCGTCCGGCGAGGGGTACCCGCCCTACAACATCGAACAGACCGCCGAGAACGACATCCGCATCACGCTTGCCGTCGCCGGATTCACCATGGACGATCTTTCCGTCGCCATCGAGGACAATCAGCTCGTGATCCGCGGTAAGCAGGTGGACGACGGCGCGGAACGGGTCTTCATTCACCGCGGCATCGCGGCTCGGCAGTTTCAGCGCTCGTTCGTACTCGCGGAGGGCATCGACGTGACGGCGGCAACCCTCGACAACGGATTGCTGCACGTCGACCTGCACCGTGAAGTGCCGGAACCGGAAGTCAAAAATATCAAGATCCAGAGTGCCAAGACCCCGGCGCAGACCATCGACATGGAGCCTGACGACTGATCGATCAGGCGGCGCGGGTTTCCTGGGCTTCGGTCATGATCGCGTAGAGCGCATCGGTCTCGCTGGTGCCGCGCAGCTTGTCGCAGACGTCATGGTCCCGCAGCAGACGGGAGACGCGCGCCAGCGCCTTCAGATGATCGGCGCCCGCTTCCTCCGGCGCCAGGAGCACGAAGATCAGGTCGACCGGACGGTCGTCGATAGACTGGAAATCGACCGGTTTCTCAAGACGCGCAAAAATGCCGTAAAGACGGTCCAGTTCCGGTAGCTTGCCGTGCGGGATCGCGATCCCCGAACCGACGCCGGTCGTGCCCAGACGTTCGCGATCCATCAGAACCCCGAAGATCTTACGCTCATCGAGACCTGTGACGTCCGCCGCCTTGCGCGCCAGTTCCTGCAGCGCCTGTTTTTTGCTGGTCGCGCGGAGGTTTGCAACAATACTGCCGCTGTCTAGGAGATCACTGAGTTCCATCGTCACTTCCTGTCCAACACTGGCTTAATAACGCCGGCCCTTCGCGGGCCGTTGTCTGCTTCTAGTCGGTCGCGCCGCTCGGCGACGGGTCGATCCAGCCTATGTTGCCGTCCTTCCTGTGATAGACGACGCTCAAGGCGTTGGTTTTCGAATTGCGGAACATGAGCACCGGCAGGTCTGCCAGGTCCATGTGCATGACCGCTTCGCTGACGGTCAGCGTCTCGATATCGGTCTGCATTTCCGCGACGATGACCGGCTGGGCGTCGACCTCGACTTCCTCGTCGCCGCTGTCGCCCTGAAGGATATACTGCTGCGCGCTGACGATATCGTCGTTGGCGGCACGGCGCCGCTGATCGTCGACCAGCCGGCGCTTGTAGCGCCGCAACTGTTTAGAAATGCGTGACAGGGCGGCGTCGAACGCCGGATAGGCTTCACCCGCCTCGCCCCGCCCCTGAACGATCAGGCCACGCGGGCCCGGATGCACGGAGATATCCACATGCATCATCGACCCTTCGCGCGACACAGTAACGTGGGCGTCGATCGCCTGGTCGAAGTACTTGGTAACCGAGTCGGTGAGCTGCGCCTCGGCATACGTCCGAAACGCATCGCCGACATCAACATGTTTACCGGAAACGGAGATTTCCATGTCTGGGCTAAGCCTTTAAGTACTTGATTTGTAAAGCTTCTTTCGCCCCGTCTGTGGCATGGGACTGCTGTCCCCATTCCCCCTCAGCCGACGGTGGGCGGACCCTAGTGAGAAGGGTCCGCGAAGTCAATACGCGAAGATAAAACATGCCCCGATGATACTGCGATTGATGCCCGATGTCACCAGAAGGAATAGGAACTACGGTCCGGTTTCGGACCTATTGCCCCTTTACTTCGGCGGCGATTTCTGACGGCGGCGTTCCACGGACGAGCCGATTCTCATGGATTCACGGTACTTTGCGACGGTGCGCCGGGCGATATCGTACCCATCCCCGACCAACAACTTGACGAGCTTGTCATCGGACAGGATTTTTTTCGGATCCTCGGCATCGATCAATTCCTTGATGCGATAACGCACGGCCTCGGCGGAATGCGCCTCGCCGCCATCGGTGGCGCCGATCGACGAGGAAAAGAAATACTTCAACTCGAATATGCCGCGCGGCGTGACGATGTACTTGTTCGATGTCACGCGGCTGACCGTGCTCTCGTGCATTTCGATCTCGTCAGCGACATCGCGCAGCACCATCGGCCTGAGATACTGAACCCCCTTTTTGAAAAACGCGTCCTGGCGCCGCACGATTTCGGACGACACTTTCAGGATCGTCGTCGCCCGCTGGTGCAACGCCCGCACCAGCCAGTTCGCGGACTGAAACTGCTCGGCCAGATATTTCCTGTCGTCCTTGCTCATCGGCATTTTCTGCACGCGCGCGTGATAGCTGTTGTTGACCAGCACGCGCGGCAACGTCTCGACATTGAGTTCGACTGCCCAGCCTCCCTTGGGGTGACGCACCATGACCACGTCGGGGATGATCGGCTCCGCCGTCTCCGGCGCAAACGAAAGTCCGGGCTTGGGGTCCAACTCGCGGATCTCGACCAGCATGTCGGCGATATCTTCCGCATCGACACCGCACAGGCCGGCGAGCTTCGTGAGTTCCCGCCCGGCGACGAGGTCCAGGTTCTCGACAAAGGTTTGCATCGCTGGATCGAAACGATCGCGCTCCTGAAGCTGCAGCGCCATGCACTCGGCCAGATCGCGCGCGAATACGCCGGTCGGCTCGAATCCCTGCAATACATTGAGCACCCGTTCGACGTCGTCCGTCGGCGCACCCAGCACCTCGGCCGCGTCGTCGAGCGGCGCGCCGAGATAGCCGCTTTCCTCGATCTGGTCGATCAGGTAAGCGGCGATCAGGGTATCTTCCGGGGGCAGGTGCGCCATGGCCAACTGCTGATTGAGATAGGCGCGCAGGGTCTGCGTTTCGGCAAGGGTTTCCTCGAGCCCCGGCATATCCGGGTCGTATCCGCCCTGTTCCGGCAGGCTGATGGCCTGGCCGACGGTCACCGAACCGTCTTCGTAGGCCCCGCCCATGTCGGCGTCGAGATCGCCGGCGGTTGTCATCTCCGAGTCCGCGGGTTCGCCCAGGCTGAGATCGTCGAGCGCCGGCGCGTCGTCGTATTCGTCGTCATATTCGCTGTCGCGTTCGGGCGTCTCGGCGGGCGCCTGTTCGTCACGTTCGAGAAGCGGATTGGATTCCAGTTCGCCTTCGACGAATTCGCTGAGTTCGAGATTGGAAAGCTGCAGTAGCTTGATGGCCTGCTGCAGTTGCGGCGTCATGACCAGCGACTGCCCGAGCCGCTGTTCGAGACGAGGCGACATTGCCATCAGCGCCTCCGGTCCATGACGTCAGAGAGAGAAGCGGTCACCCAGATAGACGCGCCGAACGTCCGCGTTGCCGACGATATCCGACGGCGCCCCCTCCATCAGCATCATACCATCGTGAATGATATAGGCTCGGTCGATGACATCGAGCGTCTCGCGTACATTGTGATCGGTAATCAGGACGCCGATGCCGCGATCCTTGAGATGTGCGACGAGTTCGCGGATATCGCCGACGGCAATCGGGTCGATCCCGGCGAAAGGTTCGTCGAGCAAAACGAAGTGCGGATTGGACGCCAGAGCCCGGGCAATCTCGACACGGCGCCGCTCACCGCCCGAAAGCGCCAGCGCCGGCGCACGCCGAAGGTGCGTGATCGAGAACTCGGCAAGCAAGGCATCGAGGATCGCCTCGCGCCGCTCGCGGCTTTTCTCGACGACCTCGAGCACGGCGCGGATGTTGTTCTCCACACTGAGACCGCGGAAGATCGAGGCTTCCTGCGGGAGATAACCGATGCCGAGGCGGGCGCGGCGATACATCGGCAGATCGGTGATGTCGTTACCGTCGAGGACGATGTTGCCCATATCCGGCTGGATCAGTCCGGTGATCATGTAGAAGCACGTCGTCTTGCCGGCGCCGTTGGGGCCGAGCAGGCCGACCACCTCGCCCCTATGCACCTCGAGGCTGACGCTTCTGACGACGGGGCGCTTCTTGAATCGCTTGCCGATATTGAGCGCATATAGCCCGCGCTCGTTCTGCGCCACCAGACGCGGCTTCTTGCGTTTCTGCGGCTGAGTGCCGCGTTCCGCGAGTTGTTTGCCGATCTGTTCGAAGTCGTCGTTCATTCTTTTCCTCTTGGGCGCCGGCGCCGTTCCCGCACCGTTGTCAGTTGTTGTCGCGGTTCTTCGGCACGAAACTTCCCTTCACACGTCCGGACCCCTGTCCGTTCTGACACGGAAACAGCTTGCTGATACCGGTGTTCAGGTTGACCTCGGCGCGACAGCCCCTGAGTTCGTTTTCGTCGCGCAACAGTCTAACCTGACCGGTCAGGGTTGCGATACCACTTTCCACATTATAGACGCCGCGGTCTCCGGTCGCCGTCTCTCGCTCGGTTCGGATCCGTACATTGTCGTAGGCATCGACGCGGTAGACTTTCGTCTTGCCTTGCGCGTCCGGTTTCATATGCGCGACCAGCACATCGGCGAAAACGCGTTTCTTGTCGCGCGTCGCCACCGCATTGCCGCGCGCCACCGCGAATTTCTTGAGTTCCCAGTATTCGAGTTGCTGACTCGCTGTCAGTGTATCCTGGCCGGAGACCAGACGCGGCTTTTCCCCATCGACGACAAGCACTTTCTGGTCGGCGTTATAGATGGCGCGGTCGCCATACGCGGTCTCGCTGTCCGATACGATGCGGACGTTGCCGAGCGCGTCGAGGCGCCACACCTCCGATTGACCGTTCGCGTTCTCGCGGTAATGGGCGCGCAACTCGTCGCTCAGCACCTCGACTTCGCCCCGGACCGCGCGCGCGTCGCCGCGCGCCACGAACAGGCTGCCTTCCTGCTGCCACTCGATACCGTCCTGGGCGTAAACCTCGATCGGCTGGTCCCCCTTGACACCGCCGAGGCTCAGGCTTTGCGCGGCGGACGATAGCGGCTGCAGCGCAAAGGCACCGACGGCTGCGGCCATGGTCCAACCATGCAGCCGACTCATCACCGAACGTTGCCACTTATGCGTCATGGGATTCCTTGCCCCGCGCCCGGATAAATCACGAGCTTGCTCTTGCCGGTGAAGTAAATCGTCTTGCCCTTGTCCACAAGACGGAAACCTTCCGCCTGCAAGTTGCCGAACGGCCCCTGACCACGCACCGGCTGGTTGCCTTCGGCAGAACTCTGTTCAAGATCAATCTTCGCCTTCTCGGTTAAGAATTCGTAACCGCTGTCGTGATAGAGCACCACCGACCCCACCAAATCCAGGGTCTCCGCTTCCTGTCCATAGACGCCGCGTCGCGCCGTTAGCACCAGCCAGGTCCCGTCTTCCAGCGAGATATCCGCTTTCGGACTGTCCAGTTCGATAACGCTGCCGGATGCCGACAGGCGGCGGGCGATCTCCGCGGTCACGGAGTAAGGTTGATCATCGTCGTCCGAGCCGATGTAACGCGGGTTCAGCATGCTCGGATCGTCCGCTTCCTTGACCGTCAGATCGGCAAAACCGATCCGGAACTTGGCATCGGGAACATCGATATGCGGCCATGCGATGATCAAACCGATCAGCAACAGCGCCGTCGCCGGCAAGAGGAACTTCATGGCCCGGACGAATTGCGAATAGGCCGCCGTGTGACGGCGCGGTCCGCGATTTTCGAAACCGAGGTCGCCGCCCCGCTTCCGTCCGTCCAGGTCCAGGCCGTCGTTCGCCGCAGGAGCCATGCTGCCTCTGCTCACTCGAGTGGGCCGGTCAAGCGACGCCGGCTCTCAGGCAATCGTGAATATGTAGAACGCCAACCGGTTTCTTGTCCGAGACCACGAAGACGTTCGTGATCTTGTTCTCGTTCATGAAGTGCAAGGCCTCGCTGGCCAGAATGCCCGGCTCGATGGTTTTGGCACCGGTCGTCATGACATCGGTGACCGCCTTCATCGTCAGGTCGTCACTCATATGCCGACGCAGGTCACCGTCGGTCAGGATACCGGCGAGATCGCCGTTGATATCGCATACGCCGACGCAACCGAAACCTTTCGCCGTCATCTCGATCAACGCCTCCGACATCACGGTCTCTTTCGGGATAAGCGGCAATTCGGCGCCACCGTGCATGATGTCCCGCACCTTCAGCAAACGCCGGCCCAGCTTGCCGCCCGGATGCAGCGTATGGAAATCCTCACTGGAAAAGCCCTTACGCGCCAGAAGCGCGACGGCGATGGCATCGCCCAGCGCCAGCATCACCGTCGTCGACGTCGTCGGCGCCAACCCCATCGGGCACGCTTCGTCAGCAGCGGGAATGACCAGCGAGGCATCGGCGGCGCCGGCCAGCGTGCTTTCACCCTTTCCGGTCATGGAAATCAGCGGAATCTCGAAACGCTTGCAGTAGTCCACCAGGTCGGCCAGTTCGGTGGTTTCACCGGAGTTCGAAAGCGCGAACACGGCATCGGCCTGGGTGATCATCCCGAGATCGCCGTGGGACGCCTCCGCCGGGTGGACGAACAATGCCGGCGTGCCGGTCGACGCCAGTGTCGACGCGATCTTTCGCGCGATGTGACCGCTTTTACCCATCCCGGAAACGACGACGCGGCCGGTAACGGACGCCAGAATCTCGATAGCGTGCGCGACGTCGTTCCCGATCGAATCGGAGAGAATCCTGAGACCTGCAATTTCGGTTTCGAGAACCTGACGCGCGGCATCGATATCCCGCCGCACGGCAGCGTTGTCCACTTTCTCGGCCGGAACTCCGTTCATGAATGCTCCAAAAGACGCGTTATGCCGTGACCGTTTACGGCTGCAAGTATGCGCTTCGCCGCGCGCCTGTTCAACCGAAGGCCGTCATCAGGTGTGCGCGAAAATATCCATTTCCGCCCAACCGGACAGATCGAGGTCGGCGCGGGTCGGCAGAAAGTCGAAACACGCCTGCGCCAGCTCCGTCCGGCCTTCGCGTTCCAGCATCGCCTGCAGTTGGTCGCGGATCGCGTGCAGGTTCAGAACATCGGCCGCCGCGTATGCCTGTTGCGCTTCCGTCAGGTCTTTTGCCGCCCAGTCGGAGGATTGTTGTGCCTTCGAAAGCTCGAGGCCGAGCAATTCACGGGTCACGTCCTTGAGGCCGTGCCGGTCCGTGTAGGTCCGCGCCAGCTTGGAGGCGATCTTCGTGCAATAGACGGGCGAAATCGTGATGCCGAGCCAGCGCTTCATGATGGCGACATCGAACCGCGCGAAATGGAAAATCTTGGTCACGCCGGCGTCCGTCATCAGCGTTTTCAGATTGGGCGCGGCATAGTCGTCCGCCGACAGTTGCACGAGATGGCACACCCCGTCACCGGCCGAGAGCTGGACGACGCAAAGCCGGTCCCGTTGCAGATTGAGCCCCTGGGTTTCCGTATCGACGGCCACAGCATCGCCGAAGTCGATCCCCGCGGGGATGTCGCCGCGATGCACGTGTACTTCCGTTGGGGATGAGAAAACTTGACGGCTCAAGCGACTACCTTCCGTCCTTTGGCCGCGAAGCGGGAGGATGATGGTGCCCAGGAGAAGACTCGAACTTCCACGACCTTGCGGTCACTGGCACCTGAAGCCAGCGCGTCTACCAATTCCGCCACCTGGGCATCGGCGCGCGCTCGAACGCGCGTCGGAGTGGAGGGATTAGTCCTCAGAGGGCACCTTGTCAATATGTTGTCGCTCCCATACCTGGCCGAATTGCCGCAAGGTCCGGTTGACCGTCGGCAATGCTCGGTATAAGCCATATTAACCCGCAGTTTTTCCGATTGTGCAACAAGGGTGCAAGCATGGCCATTCGTACTCAGCGACGTATCATCACCGTGTTCGGCGCCTCCGGCTTTATCGGAAGGCACCTGGTCCGCCGCCTGGCCAGGGACGGCTGGGCAGTAAGGGCCGCCTGCCGCGATCCTGAAAAGGGACATTATCTGCGCACGATGGGCGATGTCGGCCAGATCATTCCCTGGGGCGCGGACGTGCGCGACCCGAAAAGCGTCCGCATTGCGCTTGAGGGAGCGGAAGCGGCCGTCAACCTCGTCGGCATCCTATACGAGAGCGGCAGCGCGACGTTTCAGGCGATCCACGCGGATGCGGCCACGCTGATCGCGGAAACGGCCGCCGAACTCGGCATCGAAAATTATGTTCACATGTCGGCGTTGGGCGCGGACAAGAACGCCGAAGCGGCATACGCACGCACCAAGGCAATCGGTGAAGAGGGCGTTCTAGCCGCCATGCCAACGACGCGCATCGTCCGTCCGAGCGTGGTATTCGGTCCGGAAGACAATTTCTTCAATACGTTTGCCGGCATCTGCCGAATTTCGCCGTTCCTGCCGGTGTTCGGCGCACCGACGTTCCCGAAAGTAACGGCAGGCAGTGGCAAGTTCGACATCGATTTCCTGGGCGACGGCGGTCCGAAGTTCCAGCCGGTTTATGTCGGCGACGTCGCGGACGCCATCGTCAAATGCCTGAACGACGACGAAACGGCCGGCAAGGTGTACGAACTGGCGGGGCCGGGCATTTATTCGTTCGCCGACCTGATGCGGCTCGTCCTCAAGACGACGAGCCGCAAGCGCATGCTGATGCCGGTGCCGTTCTGGGTTCTGGAGATCGAGGCGTTTTTCCTGGAAAAACTGCCGAAACCGTTGCTGACAAGGGACCAGATCAAACTGATGCATGCCGACAACGTTCTCGGCGGCACGCTGCCCGGTCTGGATGATCTCGGAATTTCCGCGACACCGGCGGAAGCCATCCTGCCGACATATCTGCGGCGCTATCGTACGCCGCTGGCACAGGCACGCACCACCGGCTGAGAACCCCGGGTTTTACCGACGTCAGTACTTGGGCGGCAATCCCGTGACGTCGCCTTCGGTCGCGGCCCGTGTCGCGGCAACGATCAGTTCGCCGAATTCACGAAGAAACACCGACCCTTTCACGGTCCGCTGCAGCAATACGCTGCGGCGGTCATCGGGATCGGTTTTCCGGCGAACCATGCCGAGCTCGCTCAGCCGGTCGACGGCGCGGGTGATGACGGGCTTCGTGACCTTGAGATGCTCGGCAAGACCGCGCACCGTGTGCGGCGGCGGCATCAGGTAGACCGTCAACAGAACCGACATCTGGCGCGCCGACAGGTCCGGTGCGTCATGCCGCACGCTGGCGACGATGGCACGACGCCAGATATCGAGAGCCTGCAAATCCGAAAGTTCCAGGTTCAATTTCGAACTGTCTCCGTCAGGCGCGCCCGTATTTCCGGGTCAGCATCTCCGCGAACGCACGCATACCCATGGCCTCGCCGCCTTCCGGACGGCCCGGCTTCGACGACACGTTCCATGCCATGACATCGATATGCGCCCAGCCGGCGTTTTCGGGCGCGAACCGTTCCAGGAACAGCGCCGCCGTGATCGCGCCGGCATACCCCCCATCGGGCGCGTTGGTGATGTCGGCGACCTTGCCCTCTATCATCTTGCGGTACCCGGGCCACAACGGCATGCGCCACAGCGGGTCTAAAACCTGCGTGCCGGCGGTAAGTATGTCCTCGGCAAAGCCGTCATCGTTGCAGAAGAGTGCCGGAAGTTCGGTGCCGAGCGCAACCCGCGCGGCGCCGGTCAAGGTCGCGAAATCAATCACGACCTCCGGCTCGAACTCACCGGCGCGGGTCAGGGCGTCGGCGAGGATAACGCGCCCCTCGGCATCCGTATTGCCGATTTCGATGGTGATCCCGGCGCGGGTCCGGACCACGTCCAGGGGCCGCATGGCGTTGCCGGAGATCGCGTTCTCGACCGCCGGAATCAAAACCTTCAGATGAACCTTGAGCCCGAGCGCCATCACGCAGTGCGCGATGCCGAGCACGTGCGCGGAACCACCCATGTCCTTTTTCATCAGCTTCATGCCGGCGGCCGGCTTGATGTCGAGACCACCGGAATCGAAGCACACGCCTTTGCCGACCAGCGCCACCGTCGGATGCGCCGGGTCGCCCCATGTCATTTCGATCAGGCGCGGCGCATCGTCGGCGGCGCGGCCAACCGCATGGATCGCCGGATAGTTGTTCTTCAGGAGGTCGTCGCCGACAGTGACCGCGAATTCCGCGCCAAAGGTTTCGGCCAGCGTTCTCGCTGCATCGGCCAAGGCACCGGGCCCCAAGTCGTTGGCTGGCGTATTGATCAGGTCGCGAACCAGCATCGTCGCGTCTGCAAGCGCTGTGACTTTCCCGGCGTCTATGCTTTCAGGCATTCGCAAGACCGCGGCGGACGCGGCCGAGGCCTTGTATCTGTCGAACTCATAAGCGCCGAGCCGCCAGCCGAGCGCCGCGCTCTCAGCCGTCGCCGCATCCAAATCCCCGGCGAGCGCATAGTCGCCGGCCGGCAGGGCGCGGGCCAGCGCCCCGGTGTCCCACAGCGACGCCGGGTCCGACAGGCCGGCCAGCACGCATCCCAGTTCCCCGTTTTCGCCCGGCACGGCAAGATGCCTGCCCGCGCCACCCTTGTAGGCGCAGGCCGCGGCCCAGGCCCGGACACGAGCCGGTGCTTCCGCAATCCAGCTTTCGAACGCGTTTTCGGGGATCAAATATACGGGCGTCGCATCCGCGGTCGTGTCGCTCACGTCAGGCTCCTTGTTCCGGTTCGGCAACGATCTTACTTGGCGCACTGGAAACGAAAACCCTAAACTCCGGGCTGGGAGAGAAAGGGTCGTCTATGACATCAAATCTGAAGCTTGTGATCGGCAATCGCAACTATTCGTCCTGGTCGCTTCGGGCGTGGCTGGCGATGCAGCACTCGAAACTGCCGTTCGAGGAAATCTTTATTCCGCTTAATCGGCCGGAAACGCCGGAACAACTCAAAGAGCATTCGCCGAGCCTTCTGGTGCCGGTGCTGAAGATGGACGGCACGGTGGTGTGGGACAGCCTCGCCATCATCGAAACGCTTGCCGAACGCGCACCCGAGGCCGGCATCTGGCCACAGGATGTCACGGCGCGGGCCGTTGCCAGATCGGTTTCGGCGGAGATGCATTCCGGGTTCTATCGCCTGCGCCGAGACATGCCGATGGACCTGCGCACGGATCGGGCCGGGGCTCAGCATACCGACGGCGCCCTCGGCGATGCCGAGAAAATCACGGCGCGCTGGTCGGACTGCCGGGAACAATTCGGCGCCGACGGCCCGTTCCTGTTCGGGGACTGGTCCGCGGCGGACATCATGTATGCGCCGGTGGTCGGGCGATTCAGGACGTACGGCGTGCCGGTCGACGACGGAACACGCGCCTATATGGATGCCGTCTGGACGCATCCGGACATGGCCGAATGGGTCGCCGGTGCGGAAGAGGAACCCTACGAAATCGAGCTGTTCTGAGCCGTCAGGAGATCACTTCCGGCTCCGGCAAGCCCATCAGGTCCGCCTGATTGGCGCCATCGTGGATTTTCTTGATCACGTCCGCCTCGTCCTTGATCTTTTGCTGGGACGCGGCCAGCATCCGTTCCGCCCATGCAAGCGGCACCACGGCAACCCCGTCGTCATCGCCGATGATTAGATCGCCCGGGTTGACCGGACAATCACCGACCGATACCGGGCCGTCGATGATTCCACCGAAATTCTTATGTGGGCCGGCGGGAACCACAGCCGACGAGAACGCGGCGAAGCCGCGCGCGCGGATTTCCGCAACATCGCGAATCGCCCCTTCGACCACGATGCCGCCGATACCGCGCGTGACGGCTGCCTCGGTCATGATGCCGCCCCAGATGGCGACGTTCTCCGAACCGCGCGCATCGATGATCATCACTTCGCCCTTTCGGCACATACCGATGAGCCGGTGCGGCGCCGAATTGTCCCCGGACATGCAGGTGACGGTTCGTGCCTGACCGCAGAGTTTCATGCCGGGCGCGGCGGGCTTGATCCGCGCGCCCATGACCTGCGAGCGGTTCATCATGTCGGACACGACGGCTGCCGGGATTTCCCGCCATTGGGCAAGCATGTCCTCGGAAAGCTGTTCGAATTCGACGTCGTATTTCTGCAGGGCCATGGTGTTCTCCTCTTCCCCAAGTCTGTTTGCGCAGGAGATTATGCCAGCCCACACACGTACTCAAGCGCGCCTTGCCCGCCGCTTGCGGAAGCACCACTTGTTGGAAACAATGGGCCGGAATTGGAGTTGCGCGCATGATTTCAAAACTGATGGCGATGATCGGCTTCGGCGGGCCGGAGCACGATGCCAAGATCCTCGCCCGCGACGCACGTGCCATGATCGATATGGTGCACGGCCAGCATGGCGCGGCGTCCCTGGCCAAGATTGCCGGTTCAACACGGGATCAGATCGATGAGGTTCATCGCCGCGGCCTCAACGATACGCAATTCTATCATCGCGGCGTCGAAGCCCTGACGGAACTTAACCGTGCCGCCCGGACCCGGCGTGACAATATCTCATGGTCCGGCATCACGCTGGCGATCATTTACATCAAGGCGGAAATACTCGGCGATCTCGGCCTGCCGGCAAAGAACGCCATAGACGGATTTATTGAAAAGTGGTCACACACCCAGAGCAAGGATGGCGGAGAGGAAGAGTCTAGTTCCGAGTCGTGATCGGCGACGCCGGCGCATCGGTGGCGCTGATGAGGCCGTCCTGCGCGGTCGCGAAGAACACCACGGTAATCAAAAGGAACAGGACGGCGACGCCAATCCTCAGCATGGCACCAAGTCTGTCCCACGGGCCAGCCTGTGTATAGGCGCGCTGGCTTTCTGCGATATCGGTCATGTTCTACTCCGTCACGAAATCGGCTTCTGTCACGATTAAGCACCGCCATTAAGGCCAAAAAAGGGCAAAGGAAAGGTTAATTCGCTGCAATGCGAAAAACTTTTTAACGTTTTGAAACAAATCACTGGCGGGAAGATCGGTAAAATATCGACCCATCGCCGCAAAATGAGATCAGCCATCCCGCCAGGCCCGGAACCGGCGTTCGATTTCGGGTCCGAATTCGGCCCAGAACCCGCTGTCGATTTGCAGCGAATCATGGAAGTGACGGCGCGCTGTCGGTAGGTCTTCCTTCATGTTGGGCGGCGCGGCCTCGAACCCGCTTTTGCGCGCAGGACCGAACCACAATCGTGCGGAGAGTGCCGCCAGCCGTTCGGGGTCCGTGGCGAAACTGATGAACCGCTGCGCATCCACGACCCTGTCCTGACCGCTGGGAATCGCCCAATACGTCGCCCGCCAGAGTTGATTGGCGCGCATCAGGCCCACGGGCCGCCGCGCGCCCCGGCGGGGCCGCAGGAACCTGGCGGCGTAGGCCGTGGTCATGACGACGCGCCCGTCGTTCAGCAGTTGTTCCGCTTCATCCCCGCCACGCCAGAAAACCGCCACCGGACGTATTCCGTCGAGAATCGCAAGCGCCTGCTCGACACCGCCCGGTTTTCGCAGGATGTCATAGACATCCTCCGGCGGTATACCGTCGGCGAGTAGCGCAATCTCCAGATTTCCCTCGGCCCTCGCAAACAGGCCGCGTTTTCCGGGAAACGCTTCGAGGTCGAAGAAATCGGCGAGTGTTCTGGGCGGCTGTTCCTTGAACACCGTTGCGTCAAAGGCAACCGCCTGCGTCCAGATCATGGCGCCGATCCCGCAGGGATGCAGGGTACCCGGCAGAAAATCTGCGGATGCCGTTTTCCCGAGCACGGTCGCCACGTCGAGTTTCTCGAAAACACCGTCGGCACAGCCCCGGGTCAGCGGCGCGCGCTCGATATCGACCACGGTCCACGGCGAGGCGCCGCGACGGCCATTGCCGGTTAGCGGCAGGTAATTACTACCGTGATGATGGATACGGACACCGATTCCGGTGGCCTTGGTAAACGGTTTAATGATGGCGTTCTGAAGCGCTTCACCGTAAACGCCACCCCACGTGGCGACGGTGATTTCGGGTGATTGCGCCCACGCCGGCACAATCGAAACGAAGCACGCCAGGACGGCCAAAAAAAGAACGGGCGGGCGGTTGCAGCGGGAGCCGGACATATCGCGGCATGATACGGCAACGTCTTCCGGTTATGGAACCGAAATCCCGGTGCCGGACGTGAAAACGCCCCCGGCGTTTCAAGCGCCGGAGGCGTTGGTCGTGGCGATCCTCATGATCAGGACATCAGGTAGGAATAGTTGGCGAGAAAAGCGATCCCCACCATGGCGCCGATCAGAATTCCGTCGATAGCCCGTTCCATTTGTCTTACTCCTTCATTGGCGGCCGCTCTCGTTGCGGTCAGGAGGAATCTATATCTGACTTTAAATTCATTCAAACGATATTAATTTGTTTTTATATTAAAATAATCTTAATTTAAAAGCATGAACCTACAGCACCTGAAAACCCTGATCGCGATACACGATCACACCAGCTTCGCCGACGCCGCCGAAGCCCTGTTCCTGACGCCGGCCGCGGTGTCGCAGCAGATGCGCAACCTGGAAGAAGAGCTTCAGGTGCCGCTGTTCGACCGGGGCACCCGGCCGCCACGCCTGAATGCGCACGGCGAACACATCGTCGATCAGGCACGTGACGTCCTGGCGCGTTTCAACGCGCTCGCCGACATGGCGCGGTCGCCGGGCGAGATCGCCGGAACACTGACGATCGGTTCCGCGACCGGGATCACGAGCGCGCTGGTGCCCCGCGCATTGGGTGCGCTTCGCGAACGGTATCCCCGCCTGCAGATCAGGATCGAGGAAGGCCTGACCGACGACTTGATCAACCGCGTTCGCCGCCGCGAGCTGGACGGTGCCCTGATCACCGAGCCGCTGGTCCCGGAACCGGATATGCAAACGCTGCCGATCACGTTCGAGCCGCTGGTCGTCGTCGCGCCGAAATCGATGCGCGAACGGGGCTGGCGCAATGTGCTGACGGCCAGGCCTTTCCTGCGCCTCAACCGTAAATCCGGCGTCGGCGCCCTGATCGACGTGACGATTCGCCGCGCCGGTATCGACGTCACCGAAGCCATGGAACTTGATAGCTCGGAATCCATTGTTGGTTTGGTGATGGCCGGGCTCGGTGTCGGCGTCGTGCCGAGCGGCCGGCTACGCGGCGAGAGCCTGGAAAAATTGAAAGCAATTCCGTTCGGCAGCCCGCCCGTTCGCCGCAAGGTCGTGTTGATCGAACGCCCCAACAACCAGCGATCCGATCTTGCGGCAATTCTTTATCAGGAATTGCTCTCGCTTACCGGTGGCGATTAAGCTTTCGCGGAAAACAAAAGCATCCAGGTGAGCCATGAGTTACAGGCAATGGGAAATTGCCATCGAAGAGCTGTCGCCCGTGCAGCGCGCCGGCCTGACGTACTGGCGGAGCCTGCCGACCCACGCGGATACCACAATGCCGCTGAAATCCAGCTTTGAACTGCTGCGCATACCGGCCCCGATTCTGCCGACGACACACGTCGTTGACGTCATCGACGCCGGGCGGGCGTTCAGGTACCGGTTCTGGGGCAGCGGGTTTCGCGCCTACCTCGGTTACGACGGCACCGGCATGTCGACGGACGACCTGATGCCGCTGGAGATCCGCGCCCCCGTTCGTAAAGCTTATCTGGATGTCGTTAACGCACGGCGTCCCCTGGCGATGCTTTCGGAATTCGCGCGCGGCGACACACCGCGCCAGGGTTTCCAGAGGTTCATCCGCTTTCCTCTCGTCGCGGAAGACGGCAGCGTCGCGCAGGTGGTATCGCTGGTCGAGTTCCTGATCGACGATTACGACGCCCAGAAGCTTATCGGCACGATCAACGCCGAACCTTGATAATGAACGGGGGCCGGCGCATGGACTTAGGCCGCATATTGGGTACACTCGATGAAATGATGCGCTGGCGTCGAATGGGGTCCGATATGCCACCGGCGGAACGGGCAGCCACTCCCACCCCGGGGTCATAAACAGGCATGGCACTCGATTCGGACACTCAGAGACAGGTCGATATTTACTTCACCGAAGCCATCGAGAGCGTCGGCAAGCGACGTTTTCGAGATACCGTCAGATCCCTCAAGAACATCTTCGATCTGATCCCCAAGCATCCTACCCATATTGCCACCGTCGTGAACGGTTTATTGACCCATGGGCTCGACAAGCGCGGGTACGCGCAGATTCTTGAGATGTATACGCGGAAATTTCCGTCTGACCCGTCGGGTTATTCGATGAAAGCCAAATTTCATCGGGATAACGACGCCCTGGAACAAGTCCGGCAAACATGGCGCGACGCGGCCGAGAGCGCCTCGGGCGGTTTTCATTTTCAACCCGTAACCCAGGCATCGCTGTTCGACGCGGAAAAAGGACAGCGACACACCGCGATCGGCACGCCTGACCTTGGCGGCAAGATCGCGGATACACTGCGATCACCGGACACTGCAAGTCCGGCTGACGAATCCGGCACGAATGGTATCGGTTCGGCGACATCCCAAAACGTCATCACAAAACCGGCAGAACCCATCGACGGCACGACGGCCGCTTTGAACGGTGTCGTCGAAGGCATCTGCAAACCGACCCGTTATTATTTCAAGTATGGGCACGATGCCGCCAATCTTGATCGGCGGACGGAACCCGACTTCGTCCCCGGGTCGCGCAACGGACGCGTCGCCGACCTCGGAGACAACCTGTTCCGGTCGATAAACGCATATGCATCGCATACGGTCTTCGCGCTGGATAAAGAGGCGCCGATTTCCGAAAACACGCGGCCACCCACGAAAATGGTCCTGGGTTGGCCATTCGGCAAAGACAGGAACCACAAGGACGGAATCGGCATCATCGATCTGTTGTTGGGCTGGCGGCCCGCTGCCCGTGACATTCCCCACGTGAAACCGGACGCATCGGGGCCCAAGTTTCCGTCGAAGACCTACCCGGGTGAAGCGCTCGACCTCAGGGACGCGGAATTTTCCGTCCTGTATCGAAGCGATAACCTCGACCAGCAGGAATTCCGTCCAGTGGCATGGATACACGGCCGCACGGGCACGTCCCAGTTCCCGGAAAGTTGGGACGATCTCGCCGCATGGGCGGTCACGGGTCCTGATGAACCCGCACCGTTTTCGGACGACGGCAAGTGGCACTGCGCACGGTTTCCGCTCCCGGCGCATTCCGACGCGTGGACATTCTGCGGCTCCAACATCGAAGAAATGGGCGACAGCATGGGCCGGTATACCTATGCCCCGATTCAGGATCAGCTACGAAACAACGCCGGCGGCAACATCTGTATCTGTTTCGTTGGCGGCGACGAGCTTGATACACCGGAAGGGCATATTGAAATCGCCGCCCTCGAACTCCGTTACCGCAGCCGATCGCTGCTGTCCCCGGGCTGGGGTACCGCCCTTACATCGGAACCGGACAATCCGACGACGGATCCGAAGTTGCTGACCGACGGCACCATCCGCATCCCGGACCATTTCTGGTTCGCGGACCCCGGGCGGGCGGACGAATGCACGCTGACATGGACATTGCGCGAAACCGCGGAGATCGAATGCTTCAAAATTCACCAGAACCCGATTGCTCCGGCGCGTGAGATTGAAATCATGCTGTCCGGAGACGGCAATACCTTCGAGACTGCATGCCGTTGTGTCCTCGACGACGTACCCATCGACGTCGCTGGCTGGGCAGATGCCGCCGCGAAAGGAGAAGGCTCTGGTCTTTGCCGTATCGTTCTGTTGGAAACGGCGATTGCGGCAAGGTTCATCCGTTTACGAATACTATCGTCCTACCATGAAGGCCGCGTCGGACTCGATGCCGTGGAAGTCTTCGGCGCCGGCGTTCCTCCGATGCCCGACGGTGATCGGTTTACCTGTTCCGCGCTGGCAACGGGTTTGTCGAGCACGACATCCGTATACGCGCAGTTGGTGACGGAGAACGAAGATGGTGTCGTCGAGGGTGAAATCGTTCAACTCGATATGCCTGCTGAAAACGCCCCGCAAATACTCGACGTCCGATTGATCGCGACCAACGAACTGGGAACGGCGCTTAAGGTCCGTACGCGGGCTGGCGGAACGAACGCCGTGCTTACCACATCGCTACTGGATCGCGATGGGGCGGACGTCGCCGTCAAATCGCTGCCCGTGGGCACGTGGAATGCGCCCAGAGACGGCTTCCTGCGCTTTCCGGTCCCGTCCGGTGCGGTCGCCAAGGCCGTTTGCAGGATCGAAAATGAATATGGCGTGGACGAGTCCTCGATTTTCCTGGCATAGGCGATCTTGTTCTCCCCGATATTTCCCGCTTTGATGCCCGCAGTTCGAACCGGTTTCAGGGGAGTATAGTTTCATGCCAACGCAGCACAGTATCACCGAACGCGCATCCAAGGTCATGCCGGGCGGGGGGTTCGGCAATTTCGAGGCCGATATCTTCATCGAACGCGGCCAGGGCGCGCACGTCTGGGACACGGACGGTAACGAGTATATCGATTACCTGATCGGGTCAGGCCCGATGCTGCTGGGCCACGGCCACCCCGAGGTGATCGACGTCGTACAAAGCCAGCTCGGCAAAGGCATGACGTTTTTTGCCAACAATCCGGTCGGGCTCGCACTGGCCGAGGAAATCTGCAACGCCGTCGCTTGCGCCGAGCAGGTCCGCTACGTCTCGACGGGTTCCGAAGCCGATATGTACGCGATGCGCCTGGCCCGCGCGTTCACCGGGCGCGACAAGATCATCAAGTTCGAGGGCGGCTATCACGGCATGTCGTCGGAGGCGCAGATGAGCCTGGCGCCGGAACGGCCCGGCAACTTTCCGCGCGCCGTCCCCGATTCCGCCGGCATCCCCGACGCCGTCGCCGAGCAGATGCTGATCGCACCGTTCAACGACGCCGCGTTCGCGCGCTCCCTCGCCGACGAGCACGCGGGTGAGGTGGCCGCCATTATCGTCGAACCGTTGCAGCGGATCATTCCGCCGGCCCCGGGCTTCCTGCAGGCATTGCGCGATCTCTGCACCGAAAAGGATATCCTGCTGATCTTCGACGAGGTCGTGACCGGCTTCCGGCTCGCTTACGGCGGCGCGCAGGAATACTACGGCGTGGTGCCCGACATCTGCACGCTGGGCAAGGTGATCGGCGGCGGCTTTGCGCTGGCGGCGATAGCCGGCAAGGCGGATATCATGAAGCACTTCGACAAGGAAAAGGCCGGCGATGGCGGATTTCTGATGCAGATCGGCACCCTCAGCGGTAATCCCATCGCCGCTGCCGCGGGCCTCAAGACCATGGAGATTCTGCGCCGCCCCGGCCAGTACGAAAAGCTGTTCGCCAACGGCGAGACGATCATGAAAGCGCTCGGCGAGCATCTCTCCGCCGCCGGACATGCGCACACGGTTTCGGGCACGCCGCCCATGTTCGACGTTGTCTATACCGACAAACCGGTGACCGATTACCGAGACGTGCTCGACAGCGATCACGGCAAGGTGGCGGCGTTCAACAAGGTGCTGCGCGGACGCGGAATCCTGAAATCCGCGCACAAGACGTATATCTCGCTGGCGCTGACCGACGACGACCTGGCACGGACCACCGACGCCATCGCCGATGCCGCCAAGACACTCTAACCGGCGGCCCGACGTCCTCAAACCGGACGACGGAGGAATCCTTCCTGCGACGGCCATTGCGTGTGAAATGGGGGAATTGTGATGATGGCGGAGGGAGAGGGATTCGAACCCTCGATACGGTTTCCCGTATACACGCTTTCCAAGCGTGCGCCTTCAGCCACTCGGCCACCCCTCCGCTGGACCTGATCGGTCGGGCCGGAACCTAGCCGAGCGAGACCGGCCCGGCAAGAGGGATTGATCATTCCCGCCGTAAAGGCACATCATCGGTTATGTTAAGACTTATTAACCATTTTCGGCGAACATAACGCGATGCGAGCGTCCTTTATCATAGGCTGGATACTGCTTCTCGGCGCCTTCGCGGTGGCCGCCGCGGAAACCATTGCGCGCGCGCTGCCGGGCGGCACCGGTTGGGTGCTGTCGACGCACGAGTTGTGGCAAGCGCTATGGCCCGGTTCGTACCTGCTGGCCGAGGTGCGGCTAAGTGCTCTCCTGCCCTGGCTTTGGGATCCCGTCATGCTGTGGCTGCTGACGCCGCCGGCATGGCTGTTGATGGGCCTGCCGGGCGTGATCCTGGCCTGGAGCTGCCGGCCGAGCCGCGACATCAGCCCGGCCACCGAGGAGGAATTGCGCGAGCACGAAGCGTCGCTGTTCCTGTACGACGACCTCGCCCGCGAGGCCCACAAATGGGCGCGCGAGGAAGGTGACACCAGCAACGACGACGACCGCTTGCCGACGCACGACCTGATCGACATTTTCGATCATGACGAGGATGACGACGCATTCGATCCGGACGCCGACCCGGTGCCGGAGTTCGTCAAGCCGCAGGACCGCTGAGCCAACTTTCGTGGATTAATCGCTGCCGGTCTTGAGCGCCGCCAGGAAGGCCGATTGCGGAATCTCCACGTTGCCGACCTGGCGCATACGCTTTTTACCTTTCTTCTGCTTTTCCAGCAGCTTTTTCTTGCGCGTGATATCGCCGCCGTAGCACTTGGCGGTCACGTCCTTGCGCATGGCGCTGACGGTCTCGCGGGCGATGACCTTGCCGCCGATGGCTGCCTGCACGGCAATCTTGAAAAGCTGGCGCGGAATCAGGTCCTTGAGTTTTTCGCACACCTGGCGGCCGCGGGATTCCGCGTGCGTGCGATGCGCGATGAAGGCAAGCGCGTCGACCGGCTCGGCATTGACGAGGATCGAGACCTTGACCAGGTCGCTCTCTTCGTAGCCGATGAGTTCGTAGTCGAAGCTGGCGTAGCCGCGCGACACCGACTTGAGCCGGTCGTAGAAGTCGAACACCACTTCGTTCAGCGGCAGCTTATAGACGACCATGGCGCGGTTGCCGACGTAGGTCAGCTCCATCTGGATCCCGCGGCGCTCCTCGCAAAGCGACAGCACCGACCCGAGAAATTCGTCGGGCACCATGATCGAGGCCTTGATCAACGGCTCCTCGATATAGTCGATGTGCACAGGGTCGGGCATGTCGACCGGGTTGTGCAATTCCTTCATGGTGCCGTCGGTCTTGTAGACCTTGTAGACGACGCTTGGGCTCGTGGTGATGAGGTCGAGGTCGAATTCCCGCTCGAGCCGTTCCTGCACGATCTCCAGATGCAGCAGGCCGAGAAAGCCGCAGCGAAACCCGAAACCAAGCGCCGCCGAGGTTTCCGCCTCGTAATGAAAGCTGGCGTCGTTCAGATGCAACTTGGCGAGCGCGTCGCGCAGATCCTCGTACTCCGATGCATCGGTTGGGAACAGGCCGCAGAACACCACCGGAATGGACGGTTTGAAGCCGGGCAATGGCTTGGCGGTTTGGCGCTTTTCCTCGGTGATCGTGTCGCCGACGGATGTTTCAGCGACGGTCTTGATGGCCGCCGTCATATAGCCGACGTCGCCCGGGCCCAGTGCCTCGACCTTGGTCGGCTTGGGCGTGAAGACACCGACCTGATCGGCCTGGTGCATGGCTTCCTCCTGCATCAGGCGAATCCGCATCCCTTTCTTCAAGGTGCCTTCGTACACCCGCACCAGGGTCATGACGCCGAGATAGGCGTCATACCAGCTATCGACCAGGAGCGCCTTCAGCGGCGCCGCCGCGTCGCCCTTGGGCGGAGGCATCTTGTTGACGATCGCCTCCAGCACGTCCGGCACACCCATACCGGTCTTGGCCGAAATCAGCAGCGCGTCGGAAGCGTCGAGGCCGATCACGTCCTCGATCTGCTCCTTGACCCGTTCCGGCTCCGCCGCCGGCAGGTCCGCCTTGTTGAGGACGGGAATGATCTCGAGATCGTTCTCGATCGCCAGATAGACGTTGGCGAGGGTCTGCGCTTCCACCCCCTGCGTCGCATCGACCACCAGCAACGCGCCCTCGCAGGCTGCGAGCGAGCGGCTGACTTCATACGAGAAATCAACATGGCCCGGCGTGTCGATAAGGTTGAGAATATATTCCTGACCGTCCTTCGCCTTGTACTTGAGCCGTACCGTCTGCGCCTTGATGGTGATCCCGCGTTCGCGCTCCAGATCCATGTTGTCCAGGACCTGTTCCTTCATCTCGCGGTCGGTCAGCCCACCGCAAATCTGGATCAGGCGGTCGGCCAGCGTCGACTTGCCGTGGTCGATATGCGCGATAATCGCGAAGTTACGAATGTGCGTGGTGTCGGTCATGGCGCGGCTATGTATCACCAAGGCGGCGGCTTTACCATCCCAATCGGCGTGTTGGGCATCCGCCTAGAATTCGCCGATCTTCAGCCCCTCGAACTCCCGGTGCCGCTCAGCCAGCAACCTGCGGTATTCGTCTTCACCGAAAACGTAATTACAGACCATGCAGCCGACCTGCGCCCCCGACGCAAGCGGATCGGCGCCGCCGTCGAGCGTATTCTGCGCCTCGCCGCATTGCGGGCATTTCACCGGCAGAATATCGGTGCTGGTAAGCGTTGCATCGAAGACGCCGGGCATTTTTCTATCCGTCGACCCCGCAGGCCTTGGACGCTGCCTTGTAGGCCGCAGTGAAGCCACTCAGCGAGAAGGTGTCGGTGGTCAGCGTCCCACGGTTCGACGTCCCTTTGACGACCATGTCGACGCCCCGGATCATCGCCTCGACGAGCGGCCGATCCTCGTAGGCGAAGGCCAGTTCACCGTCGGCGAACATCGGAAACGACGCACCGCCGATCCGGGCCGTGATCTTGCCGTCCTTGGAATATGTATACCCGGCTTCCAGGCTGACGATGCCGGTCATCTTGTCTGCCGGGCGGTGCGAAACCAGAAGAAACACATCGCCACGCCGTGTGTAATTGCCCTCCGATTTGGTCGGCACCGTCGCGGCATAACAGACCTTGGAGCCGCCGTCCGTGCGGGCATGTGCTTCCCAGTCCTGGAACTTGTCCAGAAACTCGGCACGTGCCTCCGAGCCTGTCGTACAAATTACGGCGACAAGCAAAAACAGGGCGACCGGTGAACGGAAAATCTGCATTGCATTCATAACCCCCGTGATATACCGGACGCTCATATATTCGCAAGGCCGTATCGAAAAACGCCAACCACCAGCAGGTTTCATCCATGCCAGACCCCCTGATTTGCGAAGTCGTCCGCGGCACAATGGTTGAAAGCCGTCACCGGGTGCACGCCATGGTCTGCGATACGTCGGGGCCGGTAAAGACCTGGGGCGACCCGGACCTGATGTTCTATCCCCGCTCGGCGATCAAGTACATGCAAAGTCTGCCGCTGGTCGAAAGCGGAGCCGCCGATGCACATGGCCTCAACATCGCAGAACTGGCGCTGGCATCGGCATCGCATTCAAGCACCGAAACCCACATCCATGCCGTCGCGGCGTGGCTGTCACGGCTTGGTCTCGACGAGCGTCATTTACGCTGCGGGCCGCATTTGCCGTATGACGAAGCATCGGCACATGCGCTACTCCGCACCGGCGACAGCCCCAACCGTTTATACAACAATTGCTCGGGCAAGCATACGGGCTTCCTGACAACGGCTCTTCATATGCATGAGCCGGTGGAGGGATATCTGGACCCGGACCATCCCGTTCAGAAAAGGCTCTACGACATTCTCGTCCAACTCAGCGGTCAGGATCTTGCCGATACAGGACGCGGTCTCGACGGTTGCGGCATTCCGGTCTACGGCATGACGCTGACCGCTCTCGCCACGGCAGCACAAAAATTGGCGACCCCGACAGGCCTGGGCGAACGCCGTGGCGGTGCGGTGAAACGGATACTCGCCGCCGCCATGGCCGAGCCGTTCATGGTGGCGGGACCTTCGCGCTTCGATACGGACGTCATGACTGCATTGGCCGGAAAGGCCGCGACAAAGGGGGGCGCCGAAGGTGTACATATCGCCGTGCTGCCGGAGAAAGGTCTCGGTATCGCCGTCAAGACGGAAGACGGCGAACGTCGCGCGGGCGACGTCGCCATGTGCTGGCTATTGAGCGAAGCCGGTGTGATCAACGACAAGGAGACGAAAAGGCTTCAGGCGCACATACGCCCGAAGGTCGTCAATGCGGCCGGGGACGATGTTGGCCACATAAGAATAAGAAAGTAGATTGGGCAGGGGAAATCGGGAGTATCCAAGCTTGCGCATCGGCATTGCCAGGGCGTTACTATATATAGTTTGTCTGTCCGCAGTGATCATTCTGAGTCAGTTCGTATACGAACTGAGGCATTCTGCGGAGGAGCATTATCGGGCCGATTTTCGGGCTGTCACGGCCGAGTTTACAAACGAAGTTCGTCACTCCGTTTCCACGGTCATCAGTTACGTTCTCAGTACGGGCGCGTTTTTCGAATCAAGCTATCAGGTTTTCGAAGACGAATTCGCCCGCTTCGTCATCCGCTCCCGGTTTCTCTCCGGATCCCCGCACTTGAGGACGCTCAGCGTCGTGCCATACCTCGAACGCAAGGATCTGGCCCCTTTTCGAGCGTCCCTGGAAGCCCGAAAAGAAACCAGGAGCTTTTACGGGTACACGCCCTTCAAGATCGTTGAGCGGCCGGGCCAGGATTACTATGCGCCGATAACGTATTCCGAAGGTCCCGACAGCCGCCACGGCATTCTCGGTTATGATTTCGCGACTAAGCCGGAAATACTAAAGACCGCCCGTGCCGCATTGATATCCACGCAGCCGCACATGACACCGCCCCTCAACTTCACGGCGGATGGCAACGAGGTCAGCCAGGACGTCCTGATCGTCTCAGCGGTCAAAAGCAACGCCAATCTCGGATTGCACGGTCTATCCGAGAGCGAAATGTCCGTGTTTATTGCCGCCAGTTATTCGCCTGCGATCGCGATTTCTAAGATACTGCAGGAAACAGCCTTCGGCGCGCAGTTCGACGTCAGAATACGTGATGTTACGGACAGCGAACCGCGACTGATATACGGAACGGTCAAAGCCGAGAACGGACGTGATGAACCGCTGTTCGTCGACCGACTAGTTCTGGGCAACCGTGTCTGGGCACTGGAATACTTCAGCGCGCCTGCCATGGGCACCGACAACATCCAGCGCTTCATGATCCTCGGCGTCATCGGCATTATGCTTATCCTCGCGCTGACGATCGCCATCGATCGCTTGATCAGGGGCCGGAGCCTGCTCGAGCGCGAGGTCGAGGAGCGGACCGAGCAGCTAAACGATCTGAACAAGGCCCTGGTCGACGCCGCACAGCAGGCGAATGCGGAGAGCGATGCCAAGTCGATGTTCCTGGCACACATGAGCCATGAACTTCGGACGCCGCTGAACGCGATCATCGGCTATGCGCAAATGCTCCAGAAAGAGCCTTTCGGAAAGATCGGCGACGGCCGATATCTGGAGTACGCGGACACCATCGAGGAAGCGGGCAATATCCAGCTGCAATTCGTGGAGGACATCCTGTCGCTCACGGCATTACAGAATGGGCAGCGCGAACTCGACAAGAAGGCGCTCGATTTGCGGGATACGGCGGAACGGTGCGTGCAATTTCTGCAAACCCGCATCGAAGAGAAATCACTCGACGTCCAGATCGCCGGCGACCTTCATGGCCGCACATTCTACGGCGACGAACGCTCGATGCAGCAGATTCTCCTCAACCTTCTATCGAATTCGATCAAATTCACGCCGGAAGGCGGCCGAATCACGGTGCGCCTCGAACATTCCGGCGGCACGACCGTGATTTCCGTCGAGGATACGGGGATCGGCATCGCGGCGCAGGACATCGAAAAGATTCTACAACCGTTCGGCCAGGCCCACGTCAACGCCTACAATGCCCGCGAAGGGGTGGGCCTCGGTCTTTCCATCGTCAACAGTCTCGCGCAGGCGAACGGCGGCGCGGTCCGTATCGAAAGCGAGCCCGGCGAAGGAACCACGGTTCTGGTCGAATTTCCCGAGACGGCCGCTACGTGATCAATCGTTGTAGGCCCGGGGTGGCGGTGCACGGTGGGCGTCGGCTTCTTTCCTGAACCTGGGCCCGCCGTGTTTCTCCGGTTTCAGGTCTTCCGTCGGCCCGCCGGGCCGCACGGGCCTTGGCGCGAAACGCCCCATCGACAGCACCCGGTCATACATCACGAGCGCCCCCGCAATCCCCACGTTCACGCAGAATTTCGTTGGAATCTGGATGACGTGGTCACAGCGCGCCAGCATTTCCGGCGAAAGTTCGCCCCGCTCCGGCCCCAGCACATAGGCCGCCTGCGGCGGGTGGTGAAAACTCGGCATCTCGATGGAATCATCAATCAGTTCGACACCGACGAGCTTGCACTTCGCCGGCAACATCAGCGCGTCGATTTCGGGAAAGGCATAGAACGGCAGATGCGCCAGTGAATCCGAGGTGTCCGACTTCCCCCCGCCGCGCCGCGTATAGGCGGCCTTCACGGTGAAGACAAAACTGGCATCGAAAGCGTGGGCCGAGCGGAAAAGATTCCCCACGTTCATTTCCTTGGATATCCCTTCGACACCGATGCCGAAATAGCCGCGCATGGACAACTCCGTTCGACGCGCCTTGGGTTGGCGGCCTTTTGCTTTTAATGTGGCCCAGGATACAACCAGGACGTCACCAACCATTCCAGACCGACCCGGTCATTTCAAGAAGGAGTGCTCCATGCGCGCTGTAGTCTGCGCCAGTTTCGATGAAGATGAACCGTTGAGCGTCGGGGAACTTCCGTCGCCCGACCTGCCTCAGGGATACGTGCGTATTGCCGTCCGCGCCGCGGGCGTGAATTTCGCCGATACCCTGATGGTCAAGGGCAAGTACCAGGTCAAGCCGCAACTGCCGTTCGCACCCGGCCTCGAGGCGGCGGGCTTCGTGACCGAAGTTTCGAGCGACGTCGAAGGGATCAACGTTGGCGACCGTGTCATGGCCGGTGTCGAGCACGGCGCCTATGCCGAAGAAGCCGTCGCCAAGGCGACGAACGTCTACGTCATTCCCGAAAAAATGCCGTTCGTCGAAGCCGCCGGATTTCCGATCGTCTACGGCACCTCGCATATCGGGCTCGTGCACAAGCTGCGCATCCAGCCGGGCGAAACGTTGCTGGTGCACGGCGCCGCCGGGGGCGTCGGCCTGACCGCGGTCGAAATCGGCAAACTGCTCGGCGCCCGGGTGATCGCCACCGCCGGCGGCAAGGATAAACTCGAGATCGCCAAAAAATACGGCGCCGACGAGCTTATCGACTACCGGACCGAGGATATCCGTGAACGGGTAAAAGCATTGACCGACGGACGCGGCGCGGACGCCGTCTACGACCCGGTTGGCGGATCCGCTTTTGACGCCAGCTTGCGCGCCATCGTCCAGGGCGGGCGGATTCTCGTCGTCGGCTTCGCGAGCGGTACCGTGCCTCAGGTCCCGGCGAACATCCTGCTCGTCAAGAATATCACGGTGATCGGCTATTACTGGGGTGCGCATCGGATTCTCGATCCTGAACTTGTGCACGGATCGTTCAAGGAACTCCTGCAATGGTATACCGACGGCAAACTGAAGCCGCACGTCTCGCACGTATACCCGATGGAGGATGTCAAACTCGCGCACGAGGTCCTGACCGGCCGCAAATCGACCGGTAAGGTCGTGATCCTTACGGCAGACACGAACAAGGATGACGCTTGATTTCTTAACATCCGTTCCTTTACAGGCAGGACTGGCATGAAGATCGGAACCAAGCTCGGAATCTGTTTTATCGCCCTCGCTGTCATTCCGCTGGGCGTGGCGTCCGTTGTCTATCTCCGCACGACGTCCCAGTTCGGCAATGACATGGCCGCGCACGGCAAGGATTTGCTCGAGAACTGGGTTCATCGCGATCTCCGCCGCGCCAGCGAGTTCGGTGCGGTAACGATCGAAGAAACCCGCGATGCGGTCACCCGCGAGGTCCGGTTTCTGACCGGCGACATCGCCTCGCGCCTGGCGCGCGGGCAGGATACTCTATCCGTCGACACCGCCGCAGCCGGGTTTATCCTTGATGATGCCGAGACGCCCAAGGCCGGGAATAACGGCGCCAGGGAAATCGACCTGCAGGAAATGAGCGTGCACCTGGCCGCGGACGCGACCCGTGATCAGATTGCCGGCACGCTCCAGCGGCTCTCCGGTCTGAACGAAGTCGCCCGCACGATCTATCTGCGCAATCGCGGTGCGATCGACGCCCTGACCGTTACGTTCGAAAGCGGCCTGACGATCTCGTATCCGGGCCATGCGGTTCGGTTCGATCGCGATCCGCGTGAGATGGACTGGTACCTTTCGACCCTCGAAGCGCTGCAAACCGGCTGGTACGACAGCGCCGGCGGACAGACAGGGCGGATCGACGTCACCGCGCCCGTGCAGTTCGCCGACGGCCGCCTCGCGGGTGCGGCACGTATATCGATCAGGCTCGACGCCCTGCTCGCACGCTCGGTCGACGCGACCCGTCTGCCGCCCGGTGCCGACGCCTATCTCTTCAAGGTGCCGAAGGACGACCCGGAGTTGATGCCGCACCGGGTCGCATCATTCACTTGGGAGAACGGTAAATGGGATGTCCCCGAACGTCCGCAACCGGTAACGCTGAACGGTGACGAAGCCTGGCTCAAGGTCGTCAGCGATATTCGAAGCGGCGTGCCGGGATTGCAGAATGTCGAACGGGACGGCAATCAGGAAGTATGGTCGTTCGGGCCGGCCGGCGCGACCGGGGGATCGGCCTATCACATCGCGGTCACACTTCCCGCCGACGTCATCAGCATCGTCACGACGCGGGTAGAGGAAGTCGTGAAAGCGTCCTACAACGCGCAGTTCAGCACCGCGATCGTCTTCACCCTCGTTGCCGGGTTCGTGGCCGCCGGCTTGGCTGTTTTCGGCGCCAGGACGCTGACCAGCCCGATTCGCCGTCTACACGAGGCGGCGGCCAGACTGGGACGCGGTGATTTTTCCGTGCGCGTCGAACGGCCGGGCGGCGACGAGATCGGCGACCTGGCACGCGGGTTCAACAGGATGGTGCCGGAACTCGAGGAACAACTGCGCGTCAAACGCGACCTTTTTGCCGCGCAGGAAATCCAGCAGCACCTGGTGCCGGCTGAGCCGCCGGCGATCGAAGGATTCGAAATCGCGGGCCGCACGATCTATTGCGATGAGACCGGCGGCGATTATCAGGACTATGTGCCGCTTCATGAAGGACGGTATGCGGTGGTCCTCGGCGACGTCACGGGCCACGGCGTCGGCGCAGCCTTGATGATGGCCTCGGCGCGGGCGCTGATTCGCGCCAATGCGGCCCACCATGAAACGGTTTCCGGTCTGTTGGCCGCCGTGAACGGGCAATTGACCGCGGACAGTACGGGCGGCCGGTCGCTGACCCTTTTCTTCATGTTGCTGCGTGACGGCAGCCGGGACATCGATTGGATATCGGCGGGGCACGAGTCGGCGCTGGTCTACGATCCCGATACGGACGACTTCACGCTTCTGGAAGGCGAGGATATTCCGCTTGGTGTCGACGGTGACTGGACGTTCAACAGCCACCGGACGACGCTGCCCGAAGGCGGCATTCTGCTGGCGTTCACGGACGGGATTCGCGAGGCCCGAAACGGTAACGGCGAGGAATACGGCGTGAACCGGCTGAAGGAGGTCGTCCGGCAATCCCCTGAGAAAAGCAGCGCGGCATTGGTGGAAGCCGTGTTCGCCGACCTATCGGCGTTTCGCGGCGATACCGCCGTAACCGACGACGTTTCGGTCCTAGTGATCAGGCCTTCCTGACCTGCGTGTCCGGCCCATCGATGATCTGCCGGCCGCCTTCCCAATGACGCGGTTCTGCGCTATCAAATCAATCGGAACCATCGGGAGGAAATTCATGTTCAAGTCGATCCGCCACTTCGGCGTTCTCGCTCTGGCCGTTATTGCAATCGGCGGCCTCACCGCCTGCGAGCCCGAAGTCGGCTCTAAGGATTGGTGCGAGGCGCTCAAGGAAAAGCCGAAGGGTGACTGGTCGGCCAACGAAGCCGCCGACTTCGCCAAGCACTGCGTCCTGTAAGCCGATCCGGCTACGAGACCTCGCCCGCGTCGCGGGCGCGAATGTAGAACATAAGGTCGAGTGGCGGCGGGTCATAGGGAACCTGCGTCAGCAGTCCGTGCACCTGACCGCGGTGATGCGTCGCGTGGTTAAGCATGTGTGCCAGGACGACGCGGCGCTTATCGGTGCCGTCGACGCCCACGAATGTCTTGTAGGAAAACTCTTTCTCCAGATCGGCCGCATCATGGCCGTCGATAAAATCGATGATGATGTCGTTCTCGGCGTCCCGCTCGCGGACATACGTGTCCCGGTCGGCGCAAACGATCTGATCGAGGCTGTCGGCCGGATACGGTTCGTTGATCATACGCCCCCGCCACAGACGATCGACAAGCAGCAGGTGATTGACGGCGCCATGAATGGACCCGAAGAACGCCGCGCGCGGTTCCAGGTATGCCGTTTCGTCGATCTCCATGATGGCCTTGCTGACGCGGTCATTGGCCCACTTGTTGTATCGCGCCATCATTTTAAGGTGTTCGAGCATGATCGCCTCCCGATGCGGTTTGTCGATCCGCCAATGCTGAACTTTCAGCCCGAATTTGAAAAGGGCGGCCCGATTGCTCGGCGCCGCCCTTCCCGGTCAGACGGGCCACGGGCTCACGCACGCCAGAACGGTTTCGCGCTCTCGCGCGCGGCGTCTTCAGGGGGGATGCCCATGTCGTCCAGGATTCGCGGCTCGAGACGCGCCAGATGCTGGCGTTCACGCAGGCGTGCTTCCCATACGTGAAACAGATCCAGCCCCTTTTCCGGCATGACGAAAACTGCCATCGCCATCGAGTTAACCAGGTTGCGGCCGTAACCCCGCGCAAAGGGAAAAGTTTTCAGGATGCTGCTCATGGTACGTCTCCGTTCCTTGCGGCGACGGCCAATTCCGTTCGTCCGCGTTGGCTAGATAGATACCGGTTCGCGGTCTCGGGAACAAACGACATTATTTCATTTTCAAATTAGTTTTTCTTATTTGAATGTTACAGATACAATCGTATAAACTTTATAAATCATAAGCTTATATATATTCATGCAATTTTCGCATAGCAGATAGTAAGAATTTTCGTCATGAAAATGTCACCACCATGAAACGCCAGTTGCCGTCCCTGAATGCCCTCCGCGCTTTCGAGGCCGCGGCCCGGCATCTGAGTTTCACCAAGGCCGCCGACGAGCTGAACGTGACGCAGGCCGCGATCTCGCATCAGGTCAAGGCGTTGGAGGATCAGATCGGCATCGCGCTGTTCCAGCGCCGCAACCGGCAGCTTATTCTGACCGATGCCGGACAGACGCTCCTGCCCGATCTGATCGACGCTCTCGATGCCATGGACGCGGCCGTGGCGCGGGTCAAACGCCGCGATCAGGCGGGCATCCTGATCGTCGCCACCATGGACAGCCTCGCCGCTGTCTGGTTGATGCCGAGGCTTGTCGATTTTCGCGAGGAAAATCCGGACATCGATATCCGTCTCGCGACGTCGGATATTTCCGTGGATTACGACCGCAACGGGGTCGACATCGGCATCCGCTACGGGCGCGGCAACTGGCCCGGCTTGGTCGCCGAAGAACTAATGCGCGAGGATATCTTTCCGGTTTGCACGCCCGAGCTGATCGCGAAGGGACCGGGACTGAATACACCGGCCGACCTTAGGCACTATCCACTGATCCACGACGACATGGAGGAGGATTGGGCAATGTGGCTCAAGGCCGCCGGGCTCACCGACATCGATCCCGGGCGGGGCCACGGCTATACCCATTCCAACCTGGTGATACAGGCCGCCGTCAACGGCGAAGGCGTGGCCCTCGGCCGCGGCCTGCTGGTCGCCGACGCAATCGCCGCCGGCAAGTTGGTGGCGCCGTTTGATCTGACGCTAACAGCTGAGTACCGTTATTACGTCGCGTCGACGGAAGCCAACTACGACCGCCCGAAGGTTCGGGTCTTCAGGGAATGGTTGTTCCGCGAAGCCCGACAGACGGCAAATCAACTGAACGCGGAAAAACGCGCCCGGGAGAAAAAGGCATGAACAACCCGTTTATCATGGCGATCCGCCAGAACCCGGATCAATTTCTGGGCGAGTTGGAAACGAGCGAGTTGAAGGCCGTTACCGAGGCCTGCGTCGCGCAACTCGAAGCCCGCGCCAAGGCCGGCGACGGCGCCGCGCCGGGTGCGCTTCAGGCGCTTTACCGGGCGCTCGCCAATGTCGAAATCTAGCTTGCCAGTTCGGGCAAGTCGCGGAACAGGTCGAGCGCTTCCGGATTGGCCAGCGCTTCCTTGTTCTTGACGCCGCGCCCGTGAACGATATCGCGGACGGCAAGTTCCGTGATTTTTCCTGACTTGGTGCGCGGGATGTCGGCGATCTGCACGACCTTCGCCGGCACATGCCGGGGCGTGCAGTTGTTGCGGATCTGGGTGCGGATTTTCTGCACCAATTCATCGTCGAGTTTGCCGTCCTTCAGGATCACGAACAGCACCACGCGCACGTCATTGTCCCATTCCTGGCCGATGACGATGCTTTCCTGAATCTCGTCCAGCTTCTCGACCTGGCGGTAGATCTCGGCCGTGCCGATCCGCACCCCGCCGGGGTTGAGCGTCGCATCCGAACGGCCGTAAATCACGATGCCGTCGTGCTCGGTCAGTCTGATGTAGTCGCCGTGCGTCCAGACGTTGGGGAACGTTTCGAAGTACGCCGACTTGAATCGTTCGTCACCCGGATCGTTGAGAAAACAGAGCGGCACCGTCGGAAACGGTTTGGTGCAGACAAGCTCGCCCTTCTCGCCCTCGATCGGCTTGCCGTCGTCGTCGAAGACCTCGACCGCCATGCCGAGGAAACGCATCTGGATTTCGCCGCGCCACACCGGCCCGGTCGGATCGCCGCCGCAGAAGCATCCCATCAGGTCGGTGCCGCCGGAGAACGAGACCAGATGCACATCCGGTTTCACAGCGTCGTAGACGTAATCGAATCCCTCCGGCGCCAGGGGCGAGCCGGTCGAGCACAGCATGCGGACGGATGAAAGGTCGTGCGTGTCGCGCGGACGCAGTTCCGCCTTGTTGAGCGCATCGATGAATTTCGCCGACGTGCCGAACAGCGTCATTTTTTCGGCATCGGCAAAATCGAACAGCACGTTGCCCGACGGATAGAACGGCGAGCCGTCGTAGAGCAACAACGTCGCGCCCCAGGCGATGTTGGTGGCGAGCCAGTTCCACATCATCCAGCCACAGGTGGTGAAAAAGAACACCCGGTCGCCCCGGCGGATATCGCAGTGGATGGGTTGTTCGGTCGCATGCTTGAGGAGCGTGCCGCCCTGGCTGTGCACGATGCACTTGGGCGCGCCCGTGGTGCCGCTGGAGAACATAATGTAGAGCGGATGGTCGAACGGCAATTGCCGGAACGCGATCTCACCGGGCGCAAGGCCAGCAGCGGCATCCTCGAACCGCACCGCCTTTTCTATGGGGCCGGTGTCCGCGTCCTCGTCGCCATAGGGAACGAGGATCACTTTCTCGAGGCTCGGCAACTGCTTGACGATGGCCGCCGTCTTCTGGCGAACGTCGTGACGCTTGCCGTTGTACCAGTAGCCGTCGGTGCAGAACATCACCTTGGGTTCGATCTGCCCGAACCGGTCCAACACGCCCTGCTCGCCGAAATCCGGTGAACATGACGACCACACGGCACCCAGCGCGTTGGCCGCGGCCATGGCGATCACCGTTTCCGGCATATTGGGCAGGTACCCGCAGACACGGTCACCCTCGCCGACGCCGAGGCTTTCAAGAACCTGCACGTAAAGCGAGACCTGGTCATAGACATCGTCGAAGCTGAGCCGGCGCGAGACCTTGCCTTCGCCGTTGAAGACCATGGCTTCGCCGTCACCCCGATGGCGCAACAGGTTTTCCGCGAAGCTCAGGCGCGCGTCCGGGAACCATTTCGCGCCCGGCATCTTGCCGCCGTCGGTCAGCACCCGTTCGCCGCGTTTCTCGGCAATAATCCCGGCATCGTCCCAGACCGACGTCCAGAATTTCTCAAGCTCGGTGACGGAAAACGTCCAGAGCGCCCGCGTGTCCGGGATATCAGCGTCCCAATCCGCCTCGACCCGTTTCCTGAATCGCGTGATTTCGGCGCCGTCGATCTGCGCCCGGCTTGGCTGCCACAGTGGTGTACTCAACGTTTTCCTCCCAAACCCGCACCCTGTTCAGTCGGGCGCTTCTTCCTTCGCTCGTCCCAGAAAGTCCCGCGCACGGGCCCGGTGCGCATCGGTCACATGCCCTGAAACCGATCGCCACGCCGCCCAGAACACGGCCGCGTCGTCGGTGAAGCCCATCATGGCGATAAAGTCCGGTACCATATCCGTCGGAATGACGAAATAGGCAAGCGCCGCCATCAGCGTGACCCGGACGCGACCCGGCGTCGCCGGATCGGTGGCGCAGTAGTATGCCGCCACCGCCTCGTCCGTGAACGGTATGCGGTCGAGGGTTTTCTTCGCCTTGTCGACGAAGCCTTCGGCGACGATTCTCTCGTTTTCTTCCGGGGTTCTGCTCACGTTGTCGCCCGTCCATTCTCTTGATAAATAGATAGCGGCTCGGCATCAGGAGGATAAGGACATGGACGTCAAAGGTCACGCGGCGATCGTTACGGGCGCGGCGTCCGGTCTTGGGGCCGCGACCGCGAAAGCGCTGGCGGCAAAAGGCGCCAAGGTCGCGCTGCTCGATCTCAATGCCGAGGATGCCGGCAAGGTTGCCGACGAGATCGGCGGCCTCGCCGTCGGCTGCGACGTGACCAGCGCCGAAAGCGCCGTGGAGGCGGTCCAGGCGGCGCGAGAGCAGCACGGTCCCGCCCGCATTCTCGTGAGCTGCGCCGGGATCGCGCCACCGAAACGAATCGTCGGCCGCGACGGCGCGCAGCCGCTGGAGACCTTCGCCGCGATCATCAACGTCAACCTGATCGGCACCTTCAACGTCATGCGTCTCGCCGCCGCCGACATGACGGCACTGGACCCGCTGGAAACCGGCGAACGCGGCGTCATCGTCAACACCGCGTCCATCGCCGCCATGGACGGTCAGATCGGCCAGGCCGCCTACGCCGCGTCGAAGGGCGGCGTCGCCTCGATGACGTTGCCCGCCGCCCGTGAACTGGCGAAAAGCGGCGTCCGTGTCCTGGCCATCGCGCCCGGCATCTTCGGCACGCCTATGCTGTTCGGCCTGCCCGACGACGTTCAGAAAGCGCTGGGCGAGAGCGTGCCGTTCCCGTCGCGCCTCGGCGATCCGTCGGAATACGCGGCGCTGGCTATGCACATGATCGATAACGTCATGATGAACGGCGAGGTAGTGCGCCTCGACGGCGCGCTCCGGATGGCGCCGCAATGATCGGCGGCCTGCGCCTGCTGGGGCCGGTTCTCGCGATCCTGCTCGCGGCAACCAGCGCTCAGGCGCAATCGGGAGACGACAAGTACAAGTACAAACCCAACAGCGTCTTCGGCGCCGGTGATATCCGGGTCAAGGCGGATTCACGCGTCTATCCGTGGACCGCGGTCGGGCGTTTCAACAAGGCCGGCCGCGGCCATTGCACGGCGACGGTCGTCGCGCCCCGGATCGTCGTCACGTCCGCGCACTGTCTCGTCGACCGATATGCCGGCGGTTTCATGGCGCCCGGAGACCTGCACTTCGTCGCCGGCTGGGATCGCGGCGAATACCTGTTTCATTCCACCGCCACCGAACTGCACCCGGCGCCGGGATACGATCCGAACCGGCGCGCGACGGTTTCCGCCGTCGTTCACGACTGGGCGCTGATCGTTCTCGAAAAGGACCCGAGTCCGACCACGGGCATTCTTAGGCCGGCGCTCTACACGGAAAAAATATTCTGGGAACTCCGCAAGAAGAAGACCGTGTTCACCCAGGCCGGGTACTCGGGCGACCGGGGCCAAGTGCTGACGGCGCATCCCGATTGCAAGATGTGGGGCTTCACCAAGGGGCTGCAGGTCGCCGAACATGGCTGCCAGGCGGTGCCGGGTGACAGCGGCTCCCCCATTGTCTTCTCCGACGGCAAGGAATACCGGCTTGCCGCCGTTCACGCGGCGCACACCAAGAACCGGGTCGGCGGCAAGGGGTTTGCCGTGCCCTCGGTCTCGTTCATGAAAGAGATCGACAAGCTCACGGAGATAATCGGCGAGAACTAGTCGGTCCCGACGGTCTTGTTCATGAATTTGGCGAGCTTCACGTCGAGGTCGGTCAAACCACCGGCATCGTGCGTAGAGAGCGTCACCTCGACGGTCGAGTAGACGTTGAACCACTCCGGATGGTGATCCATTTTCTCGGCCTGCATCGCGACCCGGCTCATGAAACCGAACGCCTCGTTGAAGTTCTTGAACTTGAACGTGCGGGTGATCGCATCGCGACCGTCGACATCGGCCCAGCCGTGCAGGTCGGCCAATGCCTCGGCACGGGTGGCGGCGTCAAGCTTGTCTGCCATGGTGCTCTCCTGTTTGCCTTGTCCCGAGGGTGGTGATCGACCGGCCTTGCGTCAACCGGGGCTCTTTCGAATGGCCGTTTACCGGGTCAGCCGTTCAGCAGCTTGTCGATCGTCTCCAGCAGCACTTCCCGCCTGAACGGCTTGAGAAGCGCCGCGTCGGCGCCCAGTTTTTCGCTGTTCCTCAGGTAAAAAGGATTCCCCGAGATCGCGACGATCGGAACGGTGCCAAACCGCGCACGAAGCGCCATGATCGCGGATATTCCCTCCATACCGTCCATGACGATGTCGGTCACGACGACATCGGGGTTGCGATCTGTCGCGGCTTTCAAAGCCCCTTCGCCCTCCGACGCCTCGCTGACCTCGTATCCCGACAATGCGAGCGTGCCGGCCAGCGCGAGCCGCAGGTCTTCGTCGTCCTCGATCAACAGAACGCGGGGCATGCTGTACTATATCGCGCATCCGCGGATGTGACGATCAACATCACCACACGATTTGGCGAGCGAACGAATGATATCGGCAATTGCAGGGCCTTCGTCCGAAATCGGCATGCAAAACTCCTCTTTATCAATTAGGCATTGACCTAAGCATTAGAGTTTATTACTTAGGCATATGCCTAATAATATATCCGACCTCGACCGCGTCTTTTACGCTCTATCCGACCCGACCCGGCGTGCGGTGCTGGCACGTCTGGCCGAGGGCTCGGCATCGGTCAGCGAACTCGCCGAACCCTTCGACATGGCTCTGCCGTCCTTCACTCAACACCTGAGCGTTTTGGAGGACTGCCGCCTGGTGAAGTCCGAAAAACAGGGGCGGGTGCGGACGGTTGAACTAACACCGGAGCCGCTGTCGGTGGCCGAGACATGGATCGATGAACAACGAACGGTATGGGCCGACAGGCTCGATCGGCTGGACACATATCTCAAGGAAATCACGGAAGGGAAAACATGACCCGGAACCTGCCCGAGCTGGATCCAAAACTCGACCTCAAGCTGGAACGCGTCGTCGACGTACCGCCGGCACTGGTATGGAAATGCTGGACCCGGCCGGAACATCTCGTGCGCTGGTTCACGCCCAGACCATGGCAAACGACGCATTGCGAAATCGATCTTTATCCAGGCGGAAAATTTCACACCGTCATCGAAGGCCCCGAAGGCGAAAAGTTCGACGCCGACGGCTGCTACCTCGAGATCGTCGAGAACGAGCGTCTGGTCTGGACCAACGCGCTGCTGCCCGGCTTCCGGCCGGCAGAGAAGGCCGAAGGCTGCGGCGACTTCTTTTTCACCGCCTATGTGCTGATGGAGCCCGAAGGCGCCGGCACCCGTTATACGGCTGTCGCGCTCCACAATTCGGAGGCCGGCGCGACACAGCACCGGGACATGGGCTTCGAGGAAGGCTGGGGCGCAGCGCTCGAGCAACTGGTCGAGCACGCCAAGTCGCTTTAGGCGGGCGTTTCCGGATTCGGACTTCGGAGGAAATGGTGGAGCCGAGGGGAATCGAACCCCTGACCTTCGCATTGCGAATGGCTTCAGGCACTTAGAAACCTTTAATATCAACAACTTGTTTTGGCGCTGTCGCACACTAAACTGGAACAAAAGGAGATAATCGGGATTGAACCGGGATAGCCATGGCACAGGTATCACCAGCAACCAAAATTGGAACTGCTCAGTCGAATCATGCTACAATTTATATTTGTGAAACTCCGCCGTGACTGTCAAATTGGCCGAAACCGCCGGCACCATGGACAATGGGTAATACGTGCGGCGACATTGTGTCAGTCTCTTCTTTAGAGTGCTGAGGATATCGGCCGCATCGTTGCAGTGTTCGAGCTTGATATAATTTCTGTAGTCCAGATCGTAGCGTTTGGACATCGCTCGTTCCGAAGTCAGCTTGCGGCCCATGTTCCAGGCAAGCCCGCCCTCGCAGGGCAGGCCGACATAAAAATCGCCGCCGTCGGCGACGGTTCGCACGATTTCGTCGCAGGCATCCGAGAGATGATAGACATGCTCCAGCGCGTAGATCGATAGCATCGCCTGAAAGACGCCGTCATGGACCGGCAGCCGCGTCAGGTCGGCCTGGATGAGAATTACGTCCTTGTTGAGCGCCCGGCATTTGCCGAGGCTTTCCAGGCGGATATCGATGCCGATCAGACGCGCCGCCTGGCCGGCGAAATAGGGGATATGGAATCCGCTGCCGCAGCCGAGATCGCAGATCCACGCGTCCCCGCGCGGCGGCGCAGACCGCATCCAGCGTCTGACCGTCTCGTGCGACGAGACGTGGATCGCGTTGAAAACCGAGTTGCCGTCCGTGAAATAGTCCTGAGCGTCATCGAACATCGCGCTCATCTTCTTGTAATCTGGGTCATCATACGCAGCCGACAACGGCTTCGGCGTACCGGGCAGCATGCACAGGATTCCGTCGGCAGTGATCTCGAAGCCGCGGCCGCAGCCGGCGCATACGATGTCCGGCGACGGCCCCGTTACGCCGCCGCCGCAGTCAGGGCATTGCAGGTGCGCCATGAACGCGCTCAGGTTCGGTGGCACGGTGATGTCAGACATTGCGGTCCATCCACATATGCAACGCGGCCATGTTCATCAGAATCTTGGACGCCAGGAATTCTCCCTGATCGAGCTTCCGGAACAGGTCATGTACATAGGGCGCGCGGAACACGCCGTGCTTCCTGATTTCGCTCTCGGAAAGCCAGTCGCTGATCAGGCGACTCATGGGCTGGCGCCATAGGGTTTCGACGGGCACGTGAAAGGCGCGCTTCCTGGTTGTCGCCGCAGCGACGCCCTCGCGCGCCGCCGCCTGCCGTAACAGGCGCTTGTTCTGGCTGCCGGACAGGAACATCTCCTCCGGAGCGTTGTACAGCATGTCGACGAGCCGGGGCGTCACGTAAGGCACCCGGGCCTCGAGGCCGTGCGCCATGGAAAGCTGATCGAGCTTCGGCAATATCTGTTCGGAGAGCCAGCCGTCCCGGATGTCGTCGCGCAGCCCCCGCAGCGACAGATCGGCGGGACGCGCGGGCGCTGCGTCGAGGGTCGTCGCCTGGCCCAGTTCGGAATCCGGAATGACCTGCGTCGCGCGCGCCATCATCGCTGCCGGATTGCCGGCGGCGGCCAGTAGTTCGGCGGCGGCCTTCCGGCCCATATGGCCGAGCGATGCGTCGTAGTGAAACAACCGGTCGAGGAACGGCACCGGCACGTATCCGATCATCGGGGCCGCGGCGCGCATCAACGGTGAAAGACGCTTCAGCCGATCGAGCTTTCGAAGCACCCGCATGTGCACGTACCCGGCAAAGATCTCGTCGGCACCGTCCCCGGTAAGCGCAACCTTGACGTAGCCGGCCGCTCCCCGGCACAATTTCCACGCCGCCAGCACCACGGCGTCGCCGACTGGCCGGTCCATGGCGCCGATCACCGCCGGCAGCCGCTCGAAATCCGCCTCCTCGAGCCGGAACAACTCGTGCGGCATGTCCAGCGATGCCGCAAGACGGGCCGCATCTTCGACGTCCTGCCGGTTGCCGACATCGATCGTGTACGCCGTCACCGGATTGGGCGAATGGCGAGCCGCAATCTGCGCAATCATCGACGAATCCACACCACCTGACAGAAACACCGACACCGGCACGTCGGCGCGCAATTGATCCCTGACGGCCCGGTCGATCTCCGCGTGCACGGCCTCCGTCAGTTCCTCCTCGGTTCCAGGCCGCGGCGATACCTTGGCGCCCGGCGCCCAGTAACACTTTCGCGTCACCGAGCTACCATCGAAGACAAGTGAAGTCGCCGCCGGAAGCACTTCGACCACTTCGTGCATGGTCGCGCCGGACCGTATCCACCGGTACTGCACGAAATCGCGCACCGCATTCATGTCGAGGCTCGAGGATACGGCCGGATGCGCAAGAACGGCACGCACTGTCGAGCCGAACACCAGTGAGCCGCCGGCTTGTGCGTAGTAGAGCGGCTTCACGCCCAGGTGATCCCGCACCAACATCAGCCGGCCGCTCTCTGTATCGAGCAGGGCGAACGCGAAAATACCGTCGAGCCTGGCATACAGATCCTCGCCCCAGACCGCGTATCCGGCGGGAATCAGTTCGGTGTCGCAATCGGTGCGAAAGCGTACGCCCGCCTGTTCCAGTTCCCGGCGCAACGCCGCATAGTTGTATATTTCCCCGTTGTAGGTAAGCACATAGCGGCCGTCGGCCGATGCCATGGGCTGGGTGCCGTTGTCGGGATCGATGACCGCCAGACGGGTGTGTCCGAGGTGCGTGTCCGCGTGCGCATACACGCCTTCACCGTCCGGTCCCCGGGTCCGGATCGCCTCGATCATCGCCGGCATCAAGGAAGGAACTTCCCGGCCGGTATACCCGCAGATACCGCACATGGCGTCAGCGCTGGGCGGACGTTTCGTCGAACAACGGCCTCAGTTCTTCGACGTATGGTTTCAGCTTGGGAAGCACCGCACGAATCGCCATGCGAATTCGCTCTTCCCGCTCTTTCGACTGGGGATCGTTCGCGAACTCGTGTAGTTCAGCGGCGATGTTGTCCATCGCCGCGCGGGCGGTGCGTTGCGTGACCTTTCTCAGGGGATCTCGCAACGCGTATGAAAACGAGATACTCGCCGCCGAAAAAAGAAAGACCGCCACCAACGAAACGGCGACCAGCTTGATGAAGAAAGGCATCAAGTCACGGCGCATCTGTTCGTTCCTCGGCAGCGGAAGCGAGGATAGCGTCCCGACGGCAGCGTGATGTTCGAGCATCGCCTTCTTCTTTTTCTCGATGGCACAGTACGCGGCGGAGAGATCATCGTCGTCCGCTGTCAAATTCAACTCCGTCTGCGTTACGAAGAACCGTCCGCCGATCTTGTGCACCTCCAGCGGGTAGTCGAGATCAAGATAAGCGTCTAGTTCAGGCATGAAGTATCCTCCCTGATCATTGCCGCCGCTTTCGGCGCAAATGAGCGATCTGGTCCGCAAGCAAACCGAAACATGCGATGTTGATGCTGGCGATAAAGAGCGCGAGGCTCGCCGACTGCAGTCCCCCAGTCCAGAGATACTGGAAAACACCGAGGATCAGGCTGGCGAGGAACAGGGCGCCGCCCAACGGCACGAACAGCCGTTGCGGGCTGAACAACACCACGATACGGCCGATAATCCCGATAAACCTCAGGAAATCTCGAACCGGCGAAAGATCACTGTTGCCATGCGACCGCCGCCCGATCTTGTCCATCGGCACAAAGGTCACGAAATAACCTTCGAGCATCATCGCCAGCGTGATGGTCGTCGGATAAGAATACCGGTTTGGAAAAAGCGGCAGATAGTCGCGCAGCGGCTCGCGTCTTATGGCCCGAAATCCACTGGTAAGGTCGAGTATCTGGCGCCCTGAAATCCACTGCGCCACCTGGATCAGCAGCTTGTTGCCGAAATTCCGGAGTGGCGCTGTGTCCGACTTCGGCGTCCTTGCGCCGACCACCATGTCGAACGTGTCGAGTTCCGCAAGCAACCGCGGAATCTCTTCGGGTGGGTGCTGGCCGTCGCTGTCCATCATCACCACGATTCCGCGCGTGCTCGCAAGAACGCCGCGTTTGACCGACGCCCCGTTGCCGAGGTTGTAGGGGCTGCGAATGACTTTCGCACCAGCCGACTCGGCGGCGGCGACCGTGTCGTCGGCGCTGCCGTCATCAACGACGATGACTTCCAAATCGCCGGACAGCTTGAACACGCGCGCAAGTAGGCTGGCGATGCTACCGGCCTCGTTGAACGCCGGCATCACCACCGAAACATCCGAGTAGGCTATGCCGTTCCCATTCACGGCATCACCTTCGCGCCTGGTATCGGTGTCTCTGTTCCGAGGCATTTCCCGTTCCCTGCTCAGTCGGCGTAGCGGCGAAATCCGGCCGCAATCCCGGGGGCGTATCCCTGCGCCTCACCGTAGGCGCGGCGGATATCCTGCTTGTCCACCATATCCGGCAACATGACCCCCCCCGCGGTTACAGCGACTAGCACGCATGCCGCGATTATCGCAGCGCGGCGGCGGCCTTCCGCCAATGAGCGATAAAAATACGCGCCCAGTAAAGCTGCGGCAATCAACAACCACGGCGTGTGATAAATCTGATGCTTCGGGCTGAACTGATACAGTCGCGTGAACATCTCGGCGCCGAGCGAAAACCCGGTGAGTAGCAGTACCTGGATCGCGAGTCGCGTCTCGCGCCGGGAAAGCAGCCACAACCCGCCCAATAGCACCGGCACGGTCAGCAGTTCGACCACGTCCACCCGCGGGTCCGCAATGGTCAAACGCCCGGCAAGGGTCACCTGGAAGGAATCGAAAGCGCGGCGCAGAAGCGTTCCCAGCTTGACCAGCCCGGCAACGGCGGCGTCGCCTTGCGCCTCAAAACGCTTCATCGAACTCATGAAGTACAGATGATCGAGGAAATTCGCGAGCTTCTCCGTCACGGCCATCGTGTGATGAATAAGATGCGTATACCATGCGACGGCGGTGCCTGCTCCGAGCATCAGCACGGAATCCACCCGCAATGCGAATGGCACGCGGTAGAGCCACCCCCACAAAAACATGACGGTGAGCGTGAACCCGATGATCGCAAAGTGATACCAGCCGTTATGACTGGCGCCCTCGATCGTGTTCCAGATAACGGAGACCGCGATCATGTGAGCTGCCGGTACGATCACGGCAAGCGCAACCAGATTGCGAAACCATCGGCCCGGCCCTTCGGATCGCGGCCAGCGCGCTTCGTCCGGGTTCGGACCGAACCCAAGCGCGAGCACGATCAGACCGAGCACATAGCCGATCGCCTGCATCTTCGACATCATCGCCAATGTCACGAAGGCGCCGATCAGGAACATCCGGAACAACGGACGCCGCCAGTGACC
The DNA here is from genome assembly GCA_965229805.1 of Rhodospirillales bacterium. Classification (GTDB taxonomy): domain Bacteria; phylum Pseudomonadota; class Alphaproteobacteria; order Rhodospirillales; family Casp-alpha2; genus UBA4479. The sequence continues at coordinate 107,978 of CBDDJO010000002.1, forward strand.
GGGCGCCGCGATCACGAAAAATGCAGCGAAAAGAAAAAGCGTCGATGGCAACTCCGTATAGATCATCATCGCCTGAGTGCCGAGCGGGCGAGACACCGCGAAAATCATGGCGGCCACGAATGCGACCTTTTGCGCGGCGGTCAACTGTGCGCAGAGGCGGTAAAAGAGAACCGCAAAAACGCCGGCACCGATCGCGATGAAGTATCGACCGGCGAAAATCAGATCCCGGTAGGCGACAGTGAATGCCTCGCTCTGGGGCGGCGGCAAACCTTCGAGCGTCGATGTCGAAACGACGCCGAGCAGGGCCATCAGTTCGAACCACCAGCTCATCAGCAGAAACAGGACGTAGCCTGTGTGCCCGGTATAAATCTGGTCGAGCCCGCTGTTCATGCGCAGTGCGGCGGCAACGAAGGGGAGATCCCCGTCCGGCGTGGTCAGAAAATGCCGGTGAATGTCGTGAAACAGCGCAACGGCAATGGGAATTGCGAAAACGACCGCATCGCGCCAATAACGGGAAACGAACCGCGGAATCTGGAATTGCGTACCGGCTGTCCGAAGAATATTCATGAGCGCTGCATTAAAGAGCTTTCAGAGGTGCAAAGGCGAAAGCGGATATTGCCGCCGGCAAGCCGATGTCGACAAAAGTATTGCATTGGTTTAACACACGCAAATATTAGGCTACATATTGTATTGTCCGTGGGGGAGCGGACGGTTTTGCGCCATTTGCAGGCGCCGATTCGAGGATGTCGATGCGTATTGCAGTTGTCGAGCCGTTGCTGGAGACCAAGGGGAACGTCATTCGCGACGTTATCTACGGCTGCTGGTGCGGCGGCAAGCGAATCGGCGGCGCAACCGTGCCGCCGTTCGAACAGCTGACGATCGCCACCATTCTCCGCAATGAAGGGCACGACGTCACCTTCGTCGACGCACAGGCCGAACAACTGCCCTTCGAGAAGGTCGTGACCCGCCTCGAGGGCGTCGAGTTCCTGGTCATCTCGACGTCGGTCATGACGGCGCGCGGCGACACCCGCTTCGTCCGCAATCTCAAGGAACGCATCCCGGGCCTATTGGTTGCCGCGTACGGGTCGCATCCGACCTTCAAGCCCGAGGAGACCCTCGAGAAGGGCATCGACTTCGCAATCCAGCGCGAACCGGAGTGGGTGCTCAAGGATCTCGCAGCCTGTCTCGACCGGGGCGACCGCAGGGCGGCGTCCGGCGTACTCGGCGTCGCCTGCTTCGGCGAGGACGGCGAGATCATCAAGAACAAGCGCTATCCGTTCATCGACGATCTGGATCAAATTCCGCCGCTCGACGTTTCGTTCTTGCCGAAGGGCGTCGTGTACTTCAATCCGATCGTCCGCAACCTGCCGTACATTACGATTTCGACTTCGCACGGCTGTCCCGCGAAATGCAGCTACTGCACGGCGCCATTCTTCCACGGCACCAGGACCCGCTTCATGTCAGCCACGAAAGTGCTTTCCGATATCGAGTACTATCTAAACAGCGGAATGCGTGAAATTTATTTCCGTGACGAAACCTTTACGGCGGATCGCCAGCGGGTCATCGATATTTGCGACGGCATCGTTGCCAGGGGCTTCAAGTTCTCATGGATATGCAACGCGCGGGTCGACACCGTCGACACGGGCATGCTGGTGAAAATGAGACAGGCCGGTTGCCACCTCATCAAGTTCGGCGCCGAGTCCGGCAACCAGCAGGTGCTCGACAACGTCAAAAAGGGCATCACACTTGAACAAACCCGCGATGCATTCCGCTGGTGCCGCGACGTGGGCATCAACACGCATGCGCACTTTATGGTCGGCATGCCCGGCGATACCGTCGATACCATGGAAGACACCATTGAACTCGCGTGCGACATCGAGCCGTCGACCGCGACTTTCGGCATTTGCACGCCCTATCCGGGGACGCCGTTGTTCCGCGATGTGGCACGTGCCGACGCCAGCATCGGTGACGGCACCGACAATGCCGCCATGGAGCGCCTGCACCTGGAAGGCGATTACAACGCCGGTTATTGCGACGTCGACAGCAAGACACTCAGCCGCACCGTCAAACAGTTCTACCGCCGCTTTTACCTACGTCCGAGTTACCTTGCCGGTGCATTCAAACGGATACGCAACGGCAACATGTTCCGCAACGCCGTCATCGGCGGCACCAATGTCGTCGGCTTCATCTTCAACCGGCAGAGCACGTGAACGACCGGTTTCTGACGGATGAAATTCTGAATGCGGTGCCGCGCGCCCTGGGACTGGTCGATAGACAGGCCGGCTCGGAAACCTATGGCTGTGCCGACCGCGCCTACTGGCATTACCGACAGATAGATTTCGCAAATGCCCGGTTCCAGGAAACGGGCCTGCTTCTCGCCTACGCCTGGGCGACGCCATTGCCGGAAAGCCCCTATCATCGCAATGCAAGGCTGCTGGACTGGATTGTCGCGATTTGGTCATGGTGGCGCGGCGCGCGGACAACCGACGGGGTGGTGGCGGAAGCCTATCCGAACGAACGCAGTTTCTGCGCGACGGCTTTCGGCGCTGCAGGCTTCGTGGAGACGGCATCCCTGCTCAAGGACGCTCGCGACTGGCAGCGAGTGCTCCCGGGCATGGAACGCACCATGCGCTGGCTCGCGAAACACGGCAATCCGGATGCCGGCAATCAGATGGCGGCGTCGTACCTGGCGCTTGCAGGATATGCCGAGATGACCGGCGGCGAAGAACATCGCTTGTGGGCCGGACAGCGGCGGGATGCGATACTGGCCATGACGGACGCGGGCGTGCTGCCCGAATACGGCGGTTTCGATGCCGGCTATCAGAGCCTGAGCCTGGCAGAACTAACAACCGCCGGGCGGATGTTCGGAAGCGATCAAGCCCTCGTTGCCGCCGTGAAGGACGGCGGTCGTGCATTGTGCGAGAGGTTTACATCGCCGGCTGGATTCGATCCCGCGCTCAATGCCCGCCGGACCCAGTATATTTTTCCATCCGGATTGACCGGCGAGGACGGATTCCTGGAGAACGAACTCATGCCGTTGATCGAAGCCGGCCGCACACCGCGGCCAAGCTGGCTGGACGACCGCTACTTCATCGGTCTGGCGACCGATTACCTGCGGGTCGCGCACCGGCGCGCCGGGGCGGCGGAGGACTGAGCCATGCGCATGACGACGGCGAAGTTGATCGCATTGCGCCTGTTCAACCGAACCCTCGGCTGCAGCGGATACATGAACGCACTGCTCCGGGGTGCGCTGGTCAAGATGCTGATCAGAAACCGCTCGCGCGACGAGGCCTATAACGCGAGTTCGAGGTTCTTCGACCTCCGCGACCTCGACTAGCTTCGGCTCGCCGGTCCCGGTTTCGCGAGGTCAAAATAGACCATGGTGCCGAGCGCCCGGTCGCAGAACCGGTGCAGCCAGCCCGGCATGATCGACGCCATCGGCAGAAATCGGCGCGGAAAGAAATGCACTTCCCATCCCTCGATGGTCCAGCCCGCGGCGCGCAAGTCGTCTGCCCAGGCGGCGTCGGTCTTGCCGATTCCGACCGGGTTGCCGTCGCCGTCGTAGCGGCGGATGAAGTCGTCAACGTCCGATGCATTACCGGCGAGATCAGCGCCCGGATGGCGCATGCCGAACAGGCGCATCACCCGCGTCGTCAAGCCGAAGACCAGCGGATGGTGGGCTATCCCTTTGCGGTAAAGGGTGATCTTGCCGCGCCCGCCGGGGCGCGTGACACGAAACGCCTCAACGAAGGTGCGCTGCGTGTCGGGCGTGTGGTGCAGAACGCCCGACGCCACGACGAGATCGAAGCGCCCGTCCGCAAACGGGAGTTCTTCCGCGTTGCCCTGGCGGATATCCGCGCTGACGCCCTTGAGCGCGCAGTGACGCTGCGTCAGTTCCACGGCCCTAGCGGTCAGGTCGACCGAGGTCACGCGCGCGCCGCCTTTCGCGTACTGCACGGTCACCCAGCCCGGCCCGCAGCCGATATCAAGGACGCCCTTGCCGGCGTATCCACCGAAGTTCCAATACGGAAAGGCGAACCGCTCCGAGTCGGTGACTTTCGCCTCGTTGAGACGGTGAAAATAGCACGCGGATCCGGGCTCGCCGACCTCGTGCGATAGCAGCGGCGCTTCGTTCCAGTACTCGCGGACATCGTTAACGGTGGGCATTTTCTACATCATAGTGCTCAATGCAAAATCACGGCAATAAGTCCGCGAACCTGCAACGGCGTTACTAAAGCTCATTCTTAGACTTGAACAACCAGTGTGTTGCTGATTTCTCCGAATCGGAAGAGATAAAAGAACTCGTTGCCATCTTCAAATCAATCGAAGACCGTGCCTCCGGCCAAGTCGCGTAGGTCCTTCCCACAGGTATACGTGTGTACGCAGAATAAATCGACATTTCCTGAATTTTCCTGCTTTGCCACGTATACGTGTGAGACAGCCTTTCACTGAACCTCGTAGAATCCTCGCATCGATTCACTTGAAGCGCGTCGCGTCGACCGGTCTTTAAAGGGCACGTCTTTAAAGACACGGGACGGCGGACAAGCGAATCAGCTTTTGTAGCGCCGTGCGTTTAAAGCGGGACGAGAGGAGGACAGGCGCAATGGGCGTGAAAAAGTGCGGCGGGGTTTCTTTAAAGAGAAAATCCGAAACCGAAATAATCTTGCTTCTTTCTTTAAAGACGTTCGACGCCACCGCGCGTTTCCGCTTACACCCGTCACAAGTCCAAGGGTTCCTAAAGGAACAGTTACTTAAGGAATCCAGACAGGTTCCTTAAAGCATCCAATGCTTAAGGATCGATTCGAACAGCCGGATTTCTCTTGAAACCGTTTCAATAGAAACCCGGCAAACAATTTCGGTTGGAACTATTCCTGTTGAAACGGTTTCAAAGAACGGGGTTTAAGGTTTGAAGGTCGAGACGACCATACCGGCAAGACGCTATCTGAACCGCGAGGAGGCGGCGGCGTGGCTCGGCATGTCCGTTGATACCTTCAATGCCCTCGATATCCCCTATTGCGACTTCGGGCCGCGCACCAAGCGCTGGGACGTGGTGGACATCGTCCGATACGCCAACGATACTAAACGGTGCGACAGCGCCCGAACCTCGGATTTGAGGAGACGGCAGAGATGCGACTCTACAAACGCAAAAACTCGTCCCAATGGTGGGCGACATGGAACCAGGACGGAAAGCGATATCGCCGAAGTACTGGAACTAACGACCGGAAGCTAGCCGAAGCGCTGGTTTCGAAATGGGTGCAGGAAGATTTCCTGGAAGATCACTTCGGGAAGAAACCCGAACTTCCGTTTTCCGAAGCCCTGACACGTTACGCCAAGGCAAAGAAGCGGGATAACACGAAGAACTTCATGGCCAAGACACGGTACAGAATCAGATATCTGGCGAAGCGGTTCGAAGGCTGGAACGTTTCCGACTTCACGTATCGCAACGTACAGGCATTCGTCGACGAACGGCTGGAGTCCGTTTCGTCCGCCATGTGCCTTGCCGATCTGGCCATCGTCCGTGCCGCCATCAACATGGCGCGGCGTGAGGAACTGACGGACTTCGTCCCGAACTTTCCAAAGCTGAAACCGTCCAAGCCCCGCAACCGCTGGCTGACGTATGAAGAGGAAGAACGCCTCGTCGCCGCAGCCGCATCGCATTTAAAGCCTTTGATCCGTTTTGCCGTCGATACGGGCGGCAGGCGCTCGGAGCTTTTGGGCCTGGACTGGCGCAACGTCGATCTGGCGTCACGCCGGATCACGTTCATCGAGACCAAGAACGGCGAAGATCGCTCTGTAAGGCTCTGTGAACGCGCCTATCAAACCCTGTTGGCGTTCGGCCCCAAAGAGCAGGGCCCTGTGTTCACGTGGGGCGGCAAGGCCGTGAAGGACATGCGGTCATCGTTCGCCAGAGCCTGCGAACGGGCGGGAATAGAAAACTTCCGCTTTCACGATCTGCGGCACACGTTTGCATCGCGTCTGGTGCAAGGCGGCGTGCCGCTCTATGAGGTGATGAACCTCACCGGGCATAAATCGCTGAGCATGGTTCAGCGCTATGCCCACCTGGCCCCCGAATTTCAGGAGGCCGCGATCCGCGTGCTCGATCAGCGCCCGAAATCATTTGGGCACATTTCGGGCACAGTCGAAAATTCTCCACCGTCGAAAATGGCTGTAAGTCATTGAGAAAATTGGTGGAGCCGAGGGGAATCGAACCCCTGACCTCTACAATGCCATTCCCAGACCTCAAATTTTCCGGCTTTAGATTAGACGTAATTTCAATAACTTAAGCCGACGCCCGCTATCCGATTTCCCTTCCTATACGGCTCGATATACGCTGGATGCGCAATCGATGTGTCAATATCTGGCAGTGAGAAGAGAGCCAAAAACCTTATTTGTCATCAAGTGGCAACTTCGGTTCAGAGGGTTTGTAGGTACGCTTCTTTTTACGATCAGCCGTAACCATCTTACCCTTGCCATGAGTGCCCGTGTTACGTTTAACGCGGTATTTCTCAAGAACCATCGACACTTCACGAATCAACGATTCTGTTCGAGCATCATTGCTATTCGCATTGCTGCTTCGATTGTCAGTAGATGGTCTCTGTTCCCCATGCCATTCAGAAACGAGGTTTACCGCTAGACCTACACCCGGCAGCAAATCGACAATAGCAACTCGATTGCTTGACGGGCGAAATGGTAGCCTCTTGAACTCAACGGATGGGTTAATCTTTGATCTTAGCTCCTCAATCGAGATATCGGAGTGAGGTTGATCAATAAATCTAACAGGAGCGCAAAGTTCTCTAATTACTAGCCGACCTAATCCTCCGAGAGCGCCACTCCAAGGAATTGGTTGATAAAGTGCGGCGACACACGGACACCAGACCGAGGCAATAGGAAGCTTCTCATTGAAGGGGAGCAACAATTGTAGATTGCTCTCACCAGCACCTACTCGGCCAACGCAGTAACCTAACAAGAACGACATCGCTTCAAGCGCGTCGTCATCCCTTTTCCTGACTGCGTTGTCTACGAAAGGAGTAAGAGCGTCAATTAAACGAACACGATCTTCGGCATTTAAATCATCAATGTTAGCAATCTCTTCTGAGATTTCGCAGTAAGTAGAGAACTCCTCGGCGGTTGTGAGGGAAATAACTCCAGTTTCTAATATGTCCTTACAACCATTTAGTATCGCCTTTTGGGCACCTGAGAGAGACCGCTTCAACTTCGAGACTGGGCTTTGGAGCGCCGTTAGGATGCGCCAAACAGTTGATAGTCCTGTCAATTCCCTCCGAGGCTCTGCTTTTAGTAGAGAACGCGCTTCCGCTATGAGTTCCACAAACTCGTCGATGGAAATGCTGTCCGGCCAAAGCGACGCCGCACGTGCATAGGCAAAAGTCCCAGTAGATAGACACCAAACTATCGATATATCTGAAAGGTCAACGCCTCTTCGAGCAATCAATTCGCCTATTGTCGCTCCTGCCCAAGCAGCCTCTATTCCACCAAATTCCGGAAAGCTCTCAAACTCATCGATTGAACTAAACAGTTGTTGGTCAACAATATGGCACCATTGCGAGACTGGCGAGAACTCAGACTGATAGGTTGATATCCAAGCAAGTGTGTCCCGCATGTTGGCATTCGGCATTGCAATTACCCGAGGCCGCATCAAATCCGAGGAGGTGATATCGTTCTCATCGAATACGGCTATAAATGCATCATTTTTTGAACCGACGCTTGCTAGGTCACGTATAGATTTAATTGAGCGCAACTTCGGCTCTGGTTCGCCACGCAACGTCGAACCAATCTGATCTTTCGGCACACTTATGTAGGAGAGCTTTGTCTTCATTCAGGAAGCCCCAATACAGGTGCCTTTTTCTCAGACAGTGCAGACATGAGTTCAGGTTTCAATTCGTCTGTGTAATATACATCCAACGATGTTTTCGCACGAGTTACCGCAGTAAAGGCTTTCTCGCGAGAATAATACGGAATATCGCAGACCCCAAGCCAGTGGACAGCGCGAAACTCAGTTCCCTTTGCTGCGTGGAGTGTCAAAATGCAAACGGGAAAATTTGTATCGAAGGACATATCGTTCGCGCCGCTCCGTAAGATTTTACATTTGTCGCCGAGTTCAGTGTCTTGAAGTATCTGAAACACCTCATCAAGCAGTTGGGTCTTGTTCACAATAATGCCTATCCAGTCTCCGGCCTCCGCGTATCCCCGTAGCTGTGTCGAAATTGTATCTACAAGGCCCAATACCTGGTCTTGGAAAGAGCGATATCTATGCAAATCAAACCTCGAAGGGAATTGAACATCCTGATAATTTTCCGTCTCGGCTAGGGGAGGTCCGGCTGGACGTAACTCATCAGCAACTTCGCAAATCTTCGGCCCAATTCGATAGTGGTATTCGAGTTCAACTTCGCCAGCTTCACCAACGATCTTGCGAGCAACTTTCAGTCCATCTCCAGTCGAGTATAGCTGTTGCCGCGAGTCTCCTGCCATGAACAATCGCCGTGTAAGCTTGTTTAGAATTTCAATCTCTTCGGCCCACAAATCCTGAACCTCGTCTACAATCAAGGAATCGAAGTACTCATTACTCAAACCGTCGGCAGCAACCTGCAAAGCTTTAAGCTGTTCGGCCCGACCAGTATCGTGGTCCAAATTGTCGAAGTCAGGCATCTGCACATTGCGTTCACGGATCAATTTTCGGGCCCAAGATGCGAAGGTGAAAACTTGATTTGATGGAAAATTAATATGGTCGCCGCAACCAGTCGCGATGAATTCGCGTAGTACTCGTGTGAAAACGATCAATCCAACGTTAGTGCGTCTCGAACTGCATAGGTATGCGGCTCGTAAGACGAGAATATTAGTTTTCCCGGACCCAGGTGGTCCCGTTATAAGAAAGTTTCCATCAATATCTAGCTGAATAGCTCTTTTTTGGTAGTCGTCCAGCTCAGCTTGTTTTCTCCACCACGTTCTCACAGTTGATCATCCTTAATCTGTCATGGCAATTGAGCCGCGTACTCATCGAGTAGTGACTGTGCGATGACGCCTTGGAGCGTCTCAAGGGCGGATTCATAACTCTCTATCGGCAATGTTCCCAGTAGCGATTGCTCCCTTGATTCGTCGGGGGAAATAAGTGTCACCGAGAAAACGGAGCTTCCAACGTCCATTCCTAAATTTAGAACCATTGATACGGGCACGAGTTCACCATTTCCGTCACGGTGCAGAATTTCGATGGTAGTTGAAACCGAGTCGTAGGCTTCTGAACTTCGGCTTTTCTTAAGTGGGGGGAGGCCGTACTTAGTTCTAATCAAATTGATCTGCTCTAGAAGACATTTCGTCGCATCAATTAGTAGCTGCCGATTCTCTTCTTTTTGTGTCGCTGAAAAATCGGCAGAATCATTTGACGTGCTATTTGAAATCTTAAGTTTAGATAGATTTGCTGCGACAGGGTCTGAGCCAAAATTTAAGAAACTATCCCAAGTAACCAAATTCGTTCGGGTGAAGGGATCTTTTGTTAAGCATTGTTTGGCCAACAAAACGATATTTGGATCGACGTCATTGGAGGATATATTGACCTCCTGTGTATATATTGCATGGGCTAAAATATGTTTGTTGTCGGTGGCTTTTTCAGTCGCATAGATTTCTTCTTTCATAATCAAATCATGCATGACAGCACCGATTTGATAAAAGGTGAGTGCGTCGAAGATGTTGACCCCATCCGGTTCTTCTCTAAGCAAATACTCTGGTGCACTGTATTGGACGGTCCCCAAAAACGGTTTCTTTCCGTATTGATCTGATCCCGCGCCTTCCGGATCATCAGTCACTCGCAACACGCCCAAATCGAGAAGCTTCGCGTTCTCAAAGTCATCACTTATTGCAATGTTTTCTGGTTTTATATCACGGTGGCAAACATTGTGGTCGTCGAGAAACTTTGCGGCTTCAGCAATTTGCTGCACCACTTGAAGAATCTTGTTGTTTGGAAAATTTTTCACCGTATCAGCGAGTTCCTGCCAAGGCAGAAACTCCATTAGGACGATCGCAGAATCTCCGAATATTCGCGCGTCGTAGAACTGAACAAGATGTGGACATTCATGTTTGATAAACTTGTTATGCGCCTCCAGCCGTTTGATTGAAGCGTTGCCATTTGGACCTGCAAAAAAAATTGGGTCATATACTTTGAGCGCAGCCGCCATGTCGTCGCTGTCGATCCTGAAAACAGCTGCCGAGTTCCCTTCGTTTATGTATTGCGTATACCTCCATCTGCCGCCTGATTCCTCGCAGTATTTTTGGGCTATAGGGGTAAGCTTCTCCTCTAAAGGCATAATGGCGTCCACAATGATTAGCTTAGATTGAATTTGACGCTAACAGAATTGCCGCAGAAGTTCGAGTATAACCGGTCTCACGTGAGTTGAGTATTCTTGGATATGAAGCGACGGCTTCACGAGCCATTGTAAAGAATGTTGCAATTTTCCGAATATTTGCGTAGTAAGGAAGTGCTTCTGGTAGGAGCTTGCCGCCCGTCGTAGCGAAGCTGTTGACAGCACTACTTAGCAAAATTTGCCACTTTTCCTGTTCATATAGTTTGTTCAGGCTTGGGTGTGATTGACGGGCGACGCACGATAGCAAGCCAGGAGAACAGCTATGACGAACGGACAAGTACAGCCGTCTACTCTTGATGGCATAAAGCGGCTCGCTAATCAGATTAAAAAATCAGAAGGTATGCGGCATCATCAGGCACTTGATGTGGCCGCTCAAGCTGCGTCGTATGAGTGTTTCCGACATGCGCAGAACATGCTCTCTGGGGCGAAGCACCAAAGCTTTCGAGATCAGGGCCAAGAACTATTTCTGACCATTTACTGGGATGATCGAGATAGCCCCTCAATTGGGCGAGAGACGCTGCGAATTCAGCTTTCCAAATCCTTATCGGAACTTTGTCCGAAGTCTGATTGGCGTAATACTCGAAGTTTGACTTGGTTCCGGCTCGTTGCCGACGACCACTTGGTAAGTGATGATTTGAGCCAGTCTCAGGAATTCGCGAGGCGAATGATTTGCTCAGCTGTCAGAGAACTGCGTTTCATGGAGGCCACGGGCCTAAGACCGAGTGCTGAGCCTTACATGAGGGGGACAGACGGCGACCCGGCTGACAAGCTTCCGAGACGGGATCACGTCACTCGTTGGAAAGACCCAAATTCAGGGCAATCTATTGTTGTGGATGAGCCATACATGGACGCGATTGTTGATGAAGATCGTCAAGCTTGGGCGGATCATCACAATTGGCATTTGGCAGCAGCGAAATGGCCGGGAATGTATTTCCCGAACCACTGCTCCATGTTTGTCGCAACAGATGCTTCGGCGGGTTACGATTTCGAGGGCTTAATGCGTAAGATTGACGCTATCCCCGCTCCTGTTACAGACGAAGATTGGTCGGGGGTGTCCGTCAGAAATCACGAGACTTTTTGTAGCCCACTCGCGATAACGCCAAATGACAAGAGAAGGGCAAAAGCAAAGGGGACGATCTATCGATTTTCTTCAAAGACTACGGTTCCCCTTGGTCACTACTCGCCGAATAACAAAAGAAAACCCAACGCCGTCATGCCGATCCCAAGCCACCAAAAAGTTGGCAGGATGTTAAAGGCAATTCTTCATTCATCGGCAAGGCCATGGTCCGTGTACACCCGAATAAATACTCTACGGAGCGAGCTTGAAGATTGGCTCAGTTTTGAGTGTGGCAAAGAGCATCTACAGGGGCCTGAATTCTTCGACGTTTATTACCGCGACATCGAAGATGATGATATTTACGTTCAAAAGGCTTCGACTCCGCAGGGAATTATCGAACTCCTGAATGCTGTGAAGAAAGAACTTGAAAAGTTCTATCCGGATTGTGCGCCACTGAGAAAGTCGAGCCAGAGAATCGATACGTCTATCAAGCTCATTCGGAAACATGAGGCGTAGCTGAAAAGGTATATGTTCAATGGAGCCCTCTCCTTGGGGAGGGGGCTCCGTTCCGAGTAAAGCTAGATGATAGCTCACTGTGGTCAAACTCCCCATTCAGACAAAATAAGATGAATGCTTGCTGCTGTAGAATGGCGTAGGCACTTCATATGAAATCGCGGGGGTGGGGCCAGACGTTATGTTTAATGTGCGTTATTGCAGATTGGCTGAAAGCAGCGCTGAGCAGAGTCCGCAGCAATCTGCAATGACTCCGGAAATCACAATCCTTCATGCTCTCTGGCGAGGAAGCCGACAATCCTACGGTACGATTGCAGATTTCTCCAAAAACCGAGGAGAAGTCTTGTACTCCCACCCTCTATGAATTGGTTTAAAAATCGTACGAAAATTTTCCCGATGGCCGATTGCACATTTCGCTGCAACGGCGTGAGTAGTCGCTTTCGCCCTTCCCCATCTAGGCCCTGTTGATTACTGTGTTTCCCGGAACGGCAACGCACCGTTCTGGGGCTTGATAACCCCATCAGATGCGGCTTGGCGCAACCGAAATGCGCTGTCCTTGACCTTATGGTCGGGGAGCTTGGGCTATGTCCAGGCTTCGCGGCTAAAATCCCAAGGACCGCCATCTGACGGTTTATCAACTCCCCGATCACCAAGGATCAAGTATGACCAACTTCCAGCGGGCGCGCTGGGGGCTCTGGTTTCGGGGGATATCATGCGAAACGTTCGAGACACTTTCCAGCCACGGATTGCGGCAAGCATCGGCGTGGCAATGGTCGCGCTTTTGGCAGTATCGGCTTGCAAGACCACCGAGCAGATAACGCCCGAAGAACAAGCTCGACGCGACGAGATCATGGCTGGAATTCTGGAAATGAACAAAGCCTCACAGACAACGCAGGAGACATCATCTCCGTTCAATGCGGAATGGGACAAAGACTCCGAAGAGTTTAAAGCCGAACTGAAAGCCGACACCAATGCGTTCCCCGACTTTCAGGTAGATGTCATTGCTGCGGTGAATGCTTTGGCACAGCAAGGCGTCACCTGCAAAGACCGCAAATGGGACGAAGGAGAGAAAACTGTTGGAAATATAGAAACGCTTGCAGATCGCCGCTGGGAATACAGTGAGCGTGACACCCCATATTACCAACGTATCCCGCAAGCTCGCGATACGAGCCTCAAGTTCTACAAGATATTTACCGACACAGCGCTGCAAGCGCGCTTCGGATTAGCCGACCTCGCATTGAAGAAAAAGTGCTTCGAAATTGCTGACCAACACTATCGACATATCGTAAGCAGATACACGGGTTCGGCGTACGCCGCCTATCGGGAGCGGGCAATGATCGGAATTGAGGACGTTCGGGCAAAACGCAACTAATCGGCAGCTTTGTATGCTGTAGCGCGATAACTCTGATTGCACGCCACAAAAGGAAGGGAGCCTTTCGCCCCCCTTCCAAATTCAGTTCCGTTTTAACCTGCTATTTTCTCGACGAGTGGTAAGCGTCGTTATTCGGGTTCATCTGATTTGAATGGTTGTCCAACTCCGCCTTGGAGTATTCCTGATCGTCGTCGTCGCCTTCATAAAGGTCATTGTTCGGGTTTAGCTGATCAGAGTGGTTGTCCAGATCAGCTTGGGAGGGGGTGTAGCCGTCTTTAAAGCCGCCCATTGCATATGCTCCTTTTCAAAAGGTTTTAGCATTCCCCATTGATTTTGCCTGAAATTAGCCGCGCGCAAGTGTAGAGCGTGAAAAAACGTTGATTTACCGGAACAGTTATAGCGCTACGCTCTCTCGCAAACAGTAAACCTGCACTGCCAAACGCCCAGTTACTTTCCCATACATTCGAAGATTACTCACCAAATCGCCATCTCGGAACGGCCATGAGCCGTGCGCAGAACTCATCCCCGTAGCCCTGTAATCTTAGCAGGGCTTTCCTGATCGATATGAATTGCAGGCCAGAATTCGTGGTTGGCAGGTTCGGATATAGACGAACTAAACCCACGTTTAATCAAGGTATGAGCCATGCAACCGATCATTCTCTACACCCGCGTTTCCACCGACCGGCAGGGCAAAAGCGGCCTCGGCCTCGAAAGCCAACGCACCATCTGCCGACAATTCGCCCTACAGAACGGATACGAGATCGTACAAGAGCATTCCGAGGTCGAGACGGGTAAGGGTGCCGATGCGCTGGAAAGGCGCCCACGCCTTGCTGCGGCGCTCTCCGAAGCCAGAAAACGCAAGTGCTCCGTCCTCGTGGCGAAGCTGGACCGCTTGAGCCGGGACGTGCATTTCATCTCGGGGCTTGTCGCGAAGAACGTCCCGTTCATCGTCGCGGAACTAGGAGCGGATGTAGATAGCTTCATGTTGCACGTCTACGCGGCATTAGCCGAGAAAGAGCGAAACCTGATCGCGCAACGTACCCAAGCTGCATTACAGGCGAAGAAGTCGGCCGGAGCGCAGCTTGGCAACCGCACCAATTTGGCTGAGGCTCAAGCCAAAGGCCTCAAGGAACGTTTGCGCCGTTCGGATCAGTTCGCTGCCAACGTCCTGCCGATCATCCGGGAAATCCAATCAACAGGTGCTACGACCTACCAAGCTGTTGCCGATGCACTCAATCGGCGGGGTATCGCCACGGCGCGGGGTGGAGAGTGGTATCCAAGTACGGTGAGGAAGTTGATGTTACGGACGAGCGCTTAACCAGTTGGCCCTCGCAGGACCTAGGCTGGCCCCCTCCGTTTTGTCCACCCAAGTAGAACTTCCTTGCAAACGTTTGCAAGCGGACTTCCAATTGTACCTCGGCATGGATGGCACGATGAAATTGTCCTCGGGGGAGTAGTGACGACGACTAAAACGCTGTTGGATGCGTATCGGCGGAAAAGCAAATTGCCGCCCGGTTTTGAGCAGGTCTTTGCATTCCTTTGCGAACGGCATCTAGGCCGTAAGGATATCTGTGACGGCTTCGGGAACTGCCTCAAGACCTGCCGCGATCACGGTTTTGATGAAGAGACCGCAACGACGCTCTTGATCGGATTGCAGGCGGTGCAGGTTTGGTATCTGGCTAACCGAGCCAACTATGAAGACACCAAGAAAATGACAGCGGGCAATTCCAGATACGCACCTGAAAACGCCATTTTCGTTTCTGCCAGAAACCAGACCAACAAATTCGCCAAACGGGATTACGAGTGCAAGCTGATCCTCGGGTATATGGATACGTTCAGTAAGGATCGGGTAGAAAAGCAATTCGTTGATCCGGTCGCACCGTGCGTTCAACGTATCCTCGGAATTCCCGATTACTATGAAATCGACATGGCGAATAGCCGTGCTGAGTTGGAGAAAGACCCTGACGGCCTCAACCCAGAAGACCTGAAACGATATGAGCGTGACCACTTAAAAGATTACAAACGCAAAATCGCAAAATTACTGAGCAAAAAGATAAACACGTTTATTCAGTCTTTCGAGAAAACGGGGGCAGCGTCTACGGCGAGAAGACGGGCAATCACGCAGAGCCGAAAGCTCTTCAAACAGGTCCACTCAAGTAGAACGTCGGTTAACTAAGGGGGGATCCCGCCCCCCAAAAATCTGACTAAAATCACGAGTCTCCTTTTCGGAGCCGATCCCGAGCGATGAACGCGGAGGACGGGAAACGAGAGGGGCCGAACGGCCCTTATTGTATAGGAGACGAGCAGTGACCTTACTAAGTCGCTATACTTTCGTAACACCATCGAACACATACCCAGATAAGGTTCGCGTTCACTTTCAATACCGACTTCCAGAGGGAACCGGTTACGACGAAGTGATGGAATACTTGCATGACGAGGGTTTCATGCAGGTCACCAGAAGAAACCTGATGCGAAACACCATCGAAGGGAACCGGTCAGGGTTCCTCTTCGATGTCACTGCATCTTACGCGCGGCAGGTTTCGCTGCTGCATGTCTATGTCGACCTGAATGTTCTCCGACATATCCATGCTGAGGTTGGCGCGCCTGATGATGAAATCGGGCTGAACCGATCCACGAACTGGATACCGGAAGATTGGGTGCCGGAGGACAATTACGATCTTCTTGGTATTGCCGATGATTTGATCTGGGAGGCGGAGTCCGAAGTCACGGAGTTTGTCGAGGACCTCGTCAGATCGTTAGGGCATGTAACCTTAGGCGTATATCAAGGCGCGAGAATAAGCAGTCTTGAAGTGGCTGTTGATTTTGCAGCGAGTGATCCCCTCGCCGTGTTGGATGAGTTAGCGCCGAACTTCAGACAGCTTATTCGGCAAGTCCATCTGAGTAGGTATCGCCCCACCACGAATTCATACGAAACGCTGGATGACGACTCCCGCATGCTGCACGGATATCAGCAACGTGAAGAACGTTACAAAGCCTATGTGAAAACCAATCGGCGCGTGCGGCTGGAGTGCGAGTTCAAGCTTGAAGCATTTCATCGTCTCGGCATCAACCGAGTGATCTCCGACGAGGGGAACAGCTTCCGTCAAGTATTCGACGCAGCATCCGCGCATTGTACGGATGTCTTCAATCTTCTTCTCGAAACCGCCGATCCGGTTCCTGATGCGAACCGGACGGTGATGGATTTTCTCTTAGCTGTCGGTCAGGCGTGCCGCAATAACGCACGCGCCAGGCTTTTCGCACAGACGCTGGCGCATAACGGGCGGCTCACGAGCGCCTTCGAATACAGATACCTTCGCCCCTTCATTGAACGCCGCCTGATACGACGCGCCGCAAGAGGAATCTATGTACCGGCATCGGAATGGCAGCATGCCGTGGCGGCGTTGCGAGACCAGTTGGGAAACCTGCTGGGGGAGGCCGAGTGATGGAGCAGACAAACACCTCCCCAAAGAAGGGCCTAAAGCGTCCCAAGAAAAGAGAGCAAAATGCGAACAAGCCGAAGAAGCGTAGAACGGCCTACCAAATGATAGTTCGTCACCTTCAGAAGCCCGATCCGATGAGAGAGAAACGAGAACGTGAACTTCGCCGGAAATCAATAGAGCACGATGTCTTAATGATTGAGGGTGTGGCTCAACTGCTAGGCTGCTCTGTCCAACGCGTTCGAGCCATTCCCCATGATGAATTGCCTCGTAGAGAAGGACCGGGGAAATCCGATTTGTTCCTTAAGGAGGATGTAATCGCATACGTTCGTGCTCATCCCAAAAGGCATGTCGTCGCAGACGATTTGATGCGGGAAATTGAAATCGAAGAGCTAGAATCTGACTCGGATAGCGGGTCTCGGCGTCGTGGAAAAAGGAGAAACCGCGATGTCTAAGACGCGTAAGTTCGGGCCGATTACAATCCGCCCCGACAAAGTGAAAGGTAAGGAAACAGGAACGTGGACGGTAGATGTTCCGGGAAAGCTAAAGCGTGATGGCAAACGACAACGGATTCAGAAGAATAGTCGTACTCAGGCCGAGAATTACGCCCGCGAATTGGCCAGAAGGCTCAAGTTTCGGGAACTCGGGTTCGCCAAGAAGGCGTCCCGAACCAACATGACCTTGTTTCGCGGCATTGAAGTGTGGACGGAGGAGCAGGAGATACGGGTGTTAAAGGGTAAAATCCGCAACTCGACTCTCGTGACGAACCTCAACAAGCTTTTGCCGATAAAGGCATTTTTCGATGATCGCGATCTTTCCGAGATAGCCCCTGCACAGATCGATAGGTATCAGATTCATCGTCTGAAACGGGGATGTAAGGAAGTTACGATCAACGGAGAAACGTCTGCTTTGAAGCAAGTTCTCAAATGGCACTGTAACAAAGGCCATTTGGACAAAGTGCCGTCTTTCGAAAATCTGGATGTGCCGGAGGTCGAGTACGACATACCAGAGAAATGGGACGTTGTTCAGATCATGCGGCATTTGCCAGAGCAGCACCGGGTTATGGTGAAACTCATGGCTGAGACCGGGTTGCGCCCGGGGGAGGCCTATAACCTTCCATGGAAGCATGTAAGCCTAGAAAAGGGATATATCTCGATCCGGCAGTTTCGCGATTGGAAGCCCAAGCGAAAGAGCAGTATTCGGGATGTCTGGCTAAGTTCGAGTTTGCGCACCGAAATACGGAGGCTTCCGAAGGTCGGAACCTACGTCTTTTCGGGGCGAGACTCGGAGAAGCCCATCACGTCTTTCAAAAGGGCGCTTAAAACCGCCGTCGATTTGGCCAAATTGCAGCGAGACGGCAGTCCTATGCGGATTACGCCAAAGACCTTCCGTAAAGCTTTTGCCACATGGCAAGCAGAGGACGGTATCTCTCCCAGCATTTTGCAGAAGCAAATGGGACATGTGCCGGGGTCGAGGATGACGGAACAGCACTATATCCGCATTCGGCATCGTGCTTTGCAAAACGCCGTACTTGAACTGCCGCTAGACGGTGGTGCAGACGAAGTGTCAAAATCTGGCAATGAGAATGAAGGGAGGGAGGCTGAAGCCGCCTAAAGAAAAACCCCTAAGGCCCGGAAACCCTAGGGATTAGAATGGTGGAGCCGAGGGGAATCGAACCCCTGACCTCTACAATGCCATTGTAGCGCTCTCCCAACTGAGCTACGGCCCCACGCGTGTCCGCCGTGTCGTACGATTTCCGGATTGGGCTCCGGGGTCTGGCGAACGGGCCGGAACATACGAACGCGGTTCCGGCCTAGCAAGCGAAAAATAACGATGGCGGGACAGCCCGCGCGGCGCGAACATACGCCGGCACGCGCCGGTCAGCGGTCTTCGTCGTTCTCGACTTCGATGTGCTCCTTGACCTCCGATACATCGTCCTCGTCTTCGTCGAGTTCGGACGTGTCTTCGATCAGGTCCTCGTTGTCATTCTCAAGCTCGAGATCGTCGTCTTCGGTTTCCTCGACGACTTTCACCTCTTTCTTGGGTTTCGGTGCTTCCGCCGGCTGACGGCGAGGTTTCAGGATCGGCTGGGCTTCGACCTGAGCCTCGCATTTCGGGCAGGTCGCGGGATCCTGTTTCAGATCGTAGAACTTGGCGCCGCAACTCGGGCACGTCAGCTTCTTTCCCCACTCTGGTTTCACCACGGCTAACTCCTGAGGATCTGTTCGGTCTCGTAAGCGGGGCATTTGCCATGATCCTTGTCCCCTGTCAAAGTCTAAGTTCATCCGTTTTCCGCGGTTGGTCGTGCACGGCACAATCGGTGCTTGGTATCGCGCCCCGGCACGGTGTATGACACCATCCTGATCCGAAAACCGGGATAGAGGTTCACGCCCGTGCCAGCCCTCCGCGCCAGCCTTGCCAGCGCCCTCGAAGGTCGTATCCGCGTCCCCGGCGACAAGTCGGTGTCGCACCGTGCGCTGATGCTGTCCGCGCTTGCCATCGGCGAAACCCGCATATCGGGTCTTCTGGAAGGTGAGGACGTTCTGGCGACCGCGTCGGCGATGCGCGCCATGGGCGCCGATGTCGTCAAGGGAGACGACGGCGTCTGGACCGTCGCCGGCGTGGGGGTCGGCGGCCTCGCCGAACCGGCGTCCGTGATCGACATGGGGAACGCCGGCACCGGGGTCCGGCTGCTGATGGGCCTTGTCGCCACCCACCCGATCACCTGTACGTTTTCTGGCGATGCCTCGCTTTCGCGCCGCCCGATGGCGCGGGTCATGGACCCGCTGCGCCGCTTCGGTACGCGGTTCACGGCGCGGGAAGGCGGGTTGTTGCCGATTACGGTCGCCGGCACAGCAAGCCCGGTGCCGGTTCGCGCCGAGATGACCGTGCCGTCGGCGCAGGTAAAATCCGCCGTGCTGCTGGCGGGGCTCAACACGCCGGGCGAGACCTGCGTCATAGAGAAGGAAGCAACGCGCGATCATACCGAGAACATGCTGCGGCATTTCGGCGCCGAAGTGGTCACCGCGCCTTGGCCCGCCGGCGGCGTCGAGATCACGCTGACCGGACAACCGACCCTCAAGGCGGCAGACATCCAAGTGCCGGCGGATATCTCATCCGCCGCGTTCCCGATCGCCGCGGCGCTGATCACGCCCGGCAGCGATGTCACGATAGAGGCGGTCGGCCTCAACCCGCTTCGTGCCGGACTGATCGAGACATTGCAGGAGATGGGCGCCGATCTCGGGATCGAAAATGAACGGATCGAGGGCGGCGAGCCGGTCGGCGATATCCGTGTCAGGGCGGGAACGCTCAAAGGGATCGACGTGCCGCCGGCGCGTGCGCCCAGCATGATCGATGAATACCCGGTCCTGGCCGTCTGCGCCGCCTTTGCCGAGGGAACCACGCGTATGACCGGCCTGGCCGAACTGCGGGTCAAGGAATCCGACCGGCTCGCGGCCATGGTCTCCGGATTGACCGCGAGCGGCGTCACCGTCCGTGCCGGTGACGATTGGATGGAAGTGGACGGCGCGGGCAAGGCGCCTGCGGGTGGCGCCACCATTGCCGTCGACCTGGATCACCGTATCGCCATGAGTTTTCTCGTCCTGGGTGGCGCCGCCCAGGCACCGGTCGCCATTGACGATGCGCAGGCGATTGCGACAAGCTTCCCGGGGTTCGCCGAGATAATGAACGGTCTTGGCGCCCGGATCGAGGAGGCTTAGAGCCCTTCCAAAGACATCCCGGTCATTCCGACGTGGCTATTTCGGCTTGGCTCCAGGAACGAGGACGAAGGACATGCAAAGGCATATTCGAGGACGAGTGACACAGAGACGGGGCGAAATAGCCCGTCCCATCCGGGTTTCGCCCTGGCGGGTGCCCGTGGCGTCGGCACGCTTGCCCGACCTGCCTTCGCCGAAGCGAAGCTCCGGCTTCGCGCAGGCAGGTACGAAGGTATTCCGGCCCGTGCCGGATGGACCGGCAACGCGCCGCGCGCGCCTTCTGACGGATCGCCGCGCCAGGGCCGAAACGGAACTGGCCGGTATGTCCTTGAAAGGGCTCTAGGCATGATCATTGCCATCGACGGGCCGGCCGCCGCCGGCAAGGGGACACTGGCGCGCCGTATCGCCGAAGCCTTCGGGTTTGCCTATCTCGACACAGGGTCGCTCTACCGGGCAACGGCGAAGAAAGTCCTCGACCAGGCGATAGATCCGGACGACGAGCAGGGCTGCACGGTGGTTGCGCTGAATCTGACGCCCGAAGACCTCGATGTGGCGGGACTCCGGATCGAAGAGGTCGGGCAAGCGGCTTCCAAGGTCTCTGCCATTCCGGGCGTGCGTAGCGCGCTGTTGCGCTTCCAGCGCGACATCGCCGCCAATCCGCCGGGCGGCAAGGCGGGCGCGGTTCTCGACGGACGCGACATCGGCACCGTCGTGTGCCCGGACGCGGACGTTAAGCTGTTCGTGACCGCGTCGACCGAAGTGCGCGCCGAACGGCGCTTTAAAGAGTTGCGTGAAGCGGGCGAGGACGCTATATACGCCCGCGTTTTGGAGGAAATGAGGGAACGCGACGCACGCGATACCAACCGTGCCGTGGCGCCTCTCAAACCGGCCGAGGATGCGACGGTCATCGATACCTCCGGGCTGGACGCCGATCAGGTGTTCGAGCAGGCCCGCGAAATCGTAACCGCCACACAGGCCTGAACTTCCCAATTGACCAGAACCGTCCGCAAAGGACGGCACTCCTGAGCCGCCCCGGACCGAAACAGGCCCGTGGGCACGTGATGTTTGAAGACCGCCGGAACCAACCGGCAGGCCGGCAACGAAACGAAGGATAAACTTACTATGGCCAATACCGACGCCTCTGCCGAGGCACCGAAAATTACCGAAGATTTCGCAGCTCTCCTGGACGAGCAACTGGGCGCAGAAGACGAAGGCTTTGAAGGCCGGGTTCTCAAAGGCACGGTTATTTCCGTCGACAACGACGCCGTGGTCGTCGATGTCGGCCTCAAGTCCGAAGGCCGCGTGCCGCTCAAGGAATTCGGCGCGCCGGGCCAGGATATGGACATAAACCCGGGCGATGAAGTCGACGTTTTCGTCGAGCGCTATGAAGACCGCGACGGGGTTATCCGCCTCAGCCGCGAGAAAGCGCGCCGCGAGGAAGCCTGGGCCGAACTGGAAAAGGCGTTCGCCAAGGGCGAGCGGGTCAACGGGGTCATCTTCGGCCGCGTCAAGGGCGGCTTCATCGTCGACCTTTCGGGCGCCGTGGCGTTCCTGCCGGGCAGCCAGGTCGACATCCGTCCGGTACGCGACATTTCGCCGCTGATGGGGACCCCGCAGCCGTTCCAGATTCTCAAGATGGATCAGGCGCGCAACAACATCGTCGTGTCGCGCCGCGCGGTTCTCGAGGAGACCCGCTCGGAAGCCCGTTCCGAACTGATGCAGAACCTGTCCGAAGGCCAGGTGCTCGATGGCGTCGTCAAGAACATCACCGATTATGGCGCGTTCGTGGACCTGGGCGGTGTCGACGGCCTGCTGCACGTGACCGATATCGCGTGGAAGCGCATCAACCACCCGTCCGAAGCCCTGCAAGTGGGTGAAACGGTCAAGGTGCAGGTGATTCGCTTCAACGCCGAAACCCAGCGCATCTCGCTCGGCATGAAACAGCTCGAGGCGGATCCGTGGGAAGGCATCGAAGGCAAGTACCCGGTCGGTGCCAAGCTCAAGGGCCGTGTCACCAACATCACCGATTACGGTGCGTTCGTCGAACTGGAAGCCGGTGTCGAAGGCCTGGTCCACGTTTCCGAAATGAGTTGGACCAAGAAGAACGTGCATCCGGGCAAGATCGTTTCCACCTCTCAGGAAGTGGAAGTCATGGTGCTGGATACCGATCCGGAAAAGCGCCGCATCTCGCTCGGCCTCAAGCAATGCATGGAAAACCCTTGGGCCGACTTCCTTACCAAGTTCCCGGTCGGGTCCGAGGTCGAGGGCGAAGTCCGCAACATCACCGAGTTCGGCCTGTTCATCGGCCTCGACGGCGATATCGACGGCATGGCGCACCTCAGCGACCTCTCCTGGGACAAGCCGGGCGAGGAAGCGCTCGCCGACTACAACAAGGGCGACATGGTCAAGGCGAAGATTCTCGACGTCGACGTCGAGAAGGAGCGCATCTCCCTCGGCATCAAGCAGCTTACCGACGATCCGGTCGGCGGTGCGCTGGAAGGTGTCAAGAAGGGCGCGGTCGTGACCTGCACGGTGACCGAGGTGACCGACGGCGGCATCGAGGTTCTGATCAATGACGCCGTGCCGGGCTTCATCCGCAAGTCCGACCTGTCGCGTGACCGTTCCGAGCAGCGCCCGGACCGTTTCGCCGCCGGCGAGAAGGTCGACGCCAAGATCACGCAGGTCGATAAGACCGGCCGCCGCGTGACGCTCTCGATCAAGGCTCGCGAGGTCGAGGACGAGAAAAAGGCGATGGCTGAATACGGTTCCACCGACTCCGGTGCGACGCTGGGCGATATTCTGGGTGCGGCGCTTGCCGGCAGCCAGGAGGCCGAAGCGCCTGCCGAGGAGGAAAAGCCGAAGAAGGCCGCTCCCAAGAAAAAGACCGCCAAGGCGGATAAGGAAGAAAAGGCCGACGATGAGGCCGCTTCCGACGATGGTGACGACGCCAAATCGGAAGAATAAACGACTTGAACGGCGGGCGGCAGAAATGCCGCCCGTTTCGTTTGAGCGGCCCGGTAAAACTATACTAATCTGAATCTCATGAGCACCGGTCTCGACAGTGATGCATTGATCGCGCTCCGGCGTTTGCGCCGCCACCTGACGGTGTGGCGGCTGCTTGCCGTGGCCGGCTTTGCACTTGCGATATTTCTGGGGGTACGGGAAAGCGGCGTGCTCACCACAGAGGCGCATGTGGCGCGCGTGCCGATCGACGGCATTATTGTCGACGACAGGGAGTTCATCGGCATGCTGGACCAGATCGCCGCCGACGATTCCGTGAAGGCCGTCATCGCCGACATTTCCAGCCCCGGGGGTACGTTCACTGGCGGCGAGGCGGTGTATGCGGCGTTGCGCCGCATCGGCGAGCAGAAACCGGTGGTCACAGTGATGGGAGGGCTCGCCACCAGCGGCGCGTACATGGCGTCGCTCGGGGCCGACAGGATTTACGCCGGATACGGGACCGTTACGGGGTCCGTCGGCGTCATCATGCAATCCGCCGACGTCACCGGGTTGATGGACAAGATCGGCATCAAACCGGAAGTGATGAAAAGCGG
This sequence comes from Rhodospirillales bacterium, assembly GCA_965229805.1. Lineage (GTDB taxonomy): Bacteria > Pseudomonadota > Alphaproteobacteria > Rhodospirillales > Casp-alpha2 > UBA4479. Next base: position 131,997 of record CBDDJO010000002.1, read on the forward strand.
CGAATTGAAGGCGACGCCCAATCCGCTTGAACAATTGAGCCCTCCTGCGCGCGAACAATTGCAGACGGTCATCGACGAATTGCATGTCCGTTTCATGGAAATGGTCTCCGAGCGGCGCCGGATGAGCCTGAATGAAGTGCGTCAACGCACCGGCGACGGGCGGGTCATGACCGGTAGCGCGGCGCTCGATGCGGGCCTGGTCGACGCTATCGGCGACATCAACACGGCGCGCGCCTGGTTGTCGGCGGAGCGGAATGTTTCCGAGAACCTGCCGCTTTTGGACTGGGTGCTCGACGATCCGCTTGCCTGGTGGCAGGAAAGCGCTTCTACCCTCGCTTCCTCGATTTTTGGAAAATCACTTTTGTCTGAACGACTTAGACTTGACGGCATTCAAGCCCTTTGGCACCCTTCTCTAAGCGGTGGGCAATAAGGTAGCTTGGCCGCGCATCTTTGGAGGATTGCCCGGTATGACGAAATCTGAGCTCATCGCAAAGCTGGCAGCGGATAATCCCCGCCTCTATCACCGCGAGGTGGAACGGATTGTTTCCACGATCTTCGAAGAAATCACAGCGGCTCTGTCCCGTGGCGACCGGGTCGAGCTTCGTGGGTTCGGCGCGTTCTCCGTCAAGGCGCGCCCGTCGCGCGTTGGGCGTAATCCGCGTACCGGCGAGTCCGTGAGCGTCGATGAAAAGTTCATTCCGTACTTCAAGACCGGCAAGCAACTCCGCGAAAGACTGAACGACGTCCAGTAATCGGCGCCGGAAAGGCCCGTTCGAACTGGACAAAACGTTCTCTGGAGGATTTGGCGTGAAGCGCATTCTGTCCTGGATCATCATGATCCCGTTCGCCGTGGTGGTGATTGTGTTCTCCGCCGTCAATCGGGAGCTTGTTACCCTCAACCTCTGGCCGTTCCCGCACGAGATCACGGTGCCGACGTTTACGCTGGTGCTCGCTGTCTTCATCGTCGGGTTCCTTTGGGGCGGTGCCGTTGCCTGGGTATCGGCCGGCAGCCAGCGTCGCCGTGCGCGCAACGCGCAATGGCGCGCCGAAACGGCGGAGCGTGAATTGCGGTCGTTGAATAACAAGCTGCAGGACCGCGAGCGCGAGCTTGAAGACGCCCGTGCCACATCGAACGACGACACCAAGAAGCTGCCGGCGTCCGCGCCCGGTTCCTGACGCTTAGCATGAAACTGATCGCCGCCGCCGCCGTTGCCGAAGCATTGTCTTACGGGGCGTTGGTGGATGCCATCGGCCGCGCCTTCGCGGGCGGCGTCACGGTGCCGGTCCGGGCCCATCACGACGTGCCGGTCGAGGGTGGCCAGAATTCGACGATCCTGCTGATGCCGGCGTGGGCGGATGACGGTTATATCGGCGTCAAAACCGTGGTCGTGGCGCCGGAAAACGCAGCGAAGGGCCTGCCGGCGGTGCAGGCGACGTATCAACTCTTCGACCGGGAAACCGGCCAACCCCTGGCGCTGCTGGACGGACCCGAACTGACGGCCCGGCGTACGGCATGTGCCTCGGCGCTGGCGGCTCGATACCTGGCGCCCGAGGATGCGTCGAAGCTGCTGATGATCGGGACCGGCGTGCTCGCGCATCATCTGCCGCCGGCGCACGCAGCGGTGCGGCCGATCAGAGAGGTTCGGGTCTGGGGACGGAACCCCGAGAACGCCGAAAAAACCGCGGCGGCGCTGCGCGCCGCAGGCATGGCCGCCGAAATGGCGAGGGATCTGTCATCCTCGGTCGAATGGGCGGATATCGTATCGGCGGCCACCCTCGCCAAGGAACCGATCATCGACGGCAACTGGCTTCGGCCGGGGCAGCATGTCGATCTGGTCGGTGCATTTCGGCCGGATATGCGCGAAGCCGATGATACGGTGCTCGAACGCGCGCGGATTTTCTGCGACACCAAGGCTGGCGCCATGAAGGAAGCGGGGGATTTGTCCGACCCGCTCGGGCGCGGTGTGATCACGGACGCGGACGTTCTCGCCGATCTGTTCGACCTCGCCTCCGGCGAATTCGTTTTCGAACGTGCTTCGGACGACATCACCATGTTCAAGTCCGCCGGCACGGCGATCGAAGATCTGGCGGCGGCGATGCTTGCCTACGGGCGGGATGCGGGCTAAGAGAGCGCCGTTATGAGCCTCTCGCCCACCGATCGCATCTTCGTCGCCCTGGACACGCCCGACGTCAATCTGGCGGTATCCTTGGCCGAAAAGCTGCGTGGGCATGTCGGCGGCGTCAAACTCGGCATGGAGTTCTATTACGCAAACGGCCCGGAAGGGGCGGCCCGGGTGACCGAGGTCGGGATGCCGCTGTTCCTCGATCTCAAGTTCCACGATATTCCGAATACCGTCGCCGGTGCCGTACGCTCGACGCTGGCGTTGAACCCGGCGATCCTCAATGTGCACGCGCAGGGCGGTCCGACGATGATGCAGGCGGCGGCACAGGCCTTGGACGATGCCGGGGATGATGCCAAACCGTTGCTGATCGCAGTGACCGTTTTGACGTCGCTCGGCGATGAGGACCTGGAGGCTGTCGGCGTCCAAGACGGCGCTGAGAGTCAGGTCGTCCGCCTTGCTAGGCTGACACAGTCCTGCGGCCTCGGCGGCGTTGTCTGCAGCCCACGCGAGATCGCGGCGATCCGTGATGCCTGTGGACCCGATTTCAAGCTGGTGGTGCCGGGTATCAGGCCGGAATGGGCCGCTGCGGGCGACCAAAAGCGAATTACGACACCTGCCCAGGCGATCCGCGACGGCGCCGATTATATCGTCATTGGCCGCCCGATTACCGGGGCCGACGATCCGGTCGACGCGGCCAAGCGCATCGCCGATGAACTCGCGGGCCTTTGAGCGCCGCCGGAGAACGACATGACCGTCATCGTCAAGATTTGCGGACTGCGCGAGGCCGGGCACGTCGACGCCGCGGTGGACGCCGGCGCGGGGCTGACGGGCTTCGTGTTCTTTGAACGTTCACCCCGCAACGTGAGTATTCAGGACGCCGCTGCACTGACCGCGCGAGTGCCGGAAAGCGTGCGCAAGGTCGCGCTGACCGTCGATGCGGATGACGATTTGCTGCGCGCCATCATCGGCGCCGGGGTCGATACCCTGCAACTGCACGGTTCGGAGACGGTGGCGCGTGTCAACAGCGTCCGTGAAACCTTTGGCCTGCCGGTGATCAAGGCGCTGCCGATCTCGACGGCCGACGATGTCGCGGCAGCGAAGACGTACCAAGGGCATGCGGATATGCTTTTGTTCGACGCCAAACCGCCCAAGGACGCGACACGGCCGGGCGGCAACGCCGAAAGCTTCGACTGGACGCTTTTGCAGGACGCCGGGTTCCGCGTGCCGTGGTTGCTGGCCGGCGGGCTCGACGCCGGGAACGTCGCCGACGCGGTGCGGATATCGGGCGCGCCCATGGTCGACGTTTCGAGCGGTGTCGAGGACGCGCCGGGGCGGAAAAACACACGGAAAATTCGCGATTTCATCGCCGCCGCCAGCGCCGTTTGAGGCGTCAAAAGCGCGAGAAAACCTTGTTAAACCCGGGGGGCGGGCGCTAAGTTGCGCGCTCAGGAAGGAACCCGTCATGAACAAGTTGAACACACTCCGCTCCGGTGTCGACGAGAACGGCCATTTTGGTATTTACGGCGGTCGTTTCGTGGCTGAAACCCTCATGCCCTTGATCCTTGAGGTGGAAAAGGCCTGGGAAGCCGCCCGTCATGACGACGATTTCTGGGCCGAGTTCGACGAGTTGATGAAGCATTACGTCGGCCGGCCGTCACCGCTTTATTTCGCCGAACGCCTGACCGAGACATTCGGCGGCGCCAAGGTCTATTTCAAGCGTGACGAGCTGAACCACACAGGCGCCCACAAGATCAACAACACCGTCGGGCAGATCCTGCTGGCGCGGCGCATGGGCAAGGAACGGATCATCGCCGAGACCGGCGCCGGCCAGCACGGCGTCGCGACGGCGACGGTGTGCGCGCTGTTCGGCATGCCGTGCGTCGTTTACATGGGCGAAACCGACGTCGAGCGGCAAAAACCGAACGTCTTCCGCATGCGGCTTCTGGGTGCCGAGATCGTACCGGTGACTGCTGGCACGGGCACTCTCAAGGATGCCATGAACGAGGCGTTGCGCGACTGGGTCGCCAACGTCGAGGACACGTATTACCTGATCGGTACCGCTGCCGGGCCGCATCCCTATCCGCAGATGGTCCGCGATTTCCAGTGCATCATCGGTAACGAGACCCGTGAGCAGATGCAGGAACGCGAGGGCCGTCTGCCCGATACGCTGGTCGCCGCCATCGGCGGCGGGTCGAACGCCATCGGTCTGTTTCACCCGTTTCTGGACGAAGACAGCGTCAATATCATCGGCGTCGAGGCGGCGGGTCACGGCATCGACAGCGGCGAGCACTGTGCCTCTCTCAACGGCGGCAAGCCCGGCGTGCTGCACGGCAACCGCACGTATCTGCTGCAGAACGACGACGGTCAGATCCAGGACGGCTATTCCATCTCCGCCGGGCTCGACTATCCGGGCATCGGGCCGGAGCACGCGTGGCTGCGCGACATCGGCCGGGTCGAGTATGTGTCCGCCACCGATGATGAGGCGCTCGAGGCGTTCAAGCTCTGCACCGCCAAGGAAGGCATCATTCCGGCACTGGAGCCGTGCCACGCGCTGGCGCACGTCACCAAGATCGCAGGGGATTTGCCCAAGGATCATCTGATCGTGATGAACATGTGCGGCCGGGGCGACAAGGATATCTTTGCCGTCGCCGAGCGTTTCGGCTTCGAGATGTGAGGCCGGCATGAGCAAGCAACCCGAAACCCGCATCACAAGGCGGTTTGCCCAGCTTCACGCCGAGGGTCGCGCCGGTTTTGTCACGTTTACGACGGCCGGCGATCCGGACCTGGAGACATCCGCGAAGATTCTCGATGGTCTCGCCGAAGCCGGCGCCGACCTGATCGAGATCGGGGTGCCGTTCTCCGATCCGATGGCCGACGGCCCGGCGATCCAGGCAAGCTCGCTCCGCGCCATCAAGGGCGGCATGACGCTCAAAAAGACGCTGGCGATGGTGACCGAGTATCGCAAGAAGGACGATGAAACGCCGATCGTCCTGATGGGGTACTACAACCCGATCTATATCTACGGTGTGGACGCGTTTCTTGAAGATGCAAGGAAAGCGGGCGTCGACGGTCTGATTATTGTCGACCTGCCGCCGGAGGAAGAAAGCGAGTTGTGCCTGCCGGCATTGGACGCGGGACTGAATTTCATTTACCTGACGGCCCCGACGACGACGGATGCGCGGTTGCCCCGCGTGCTCGAGAACGCGTCCGGGTTCGTTTATTTCGTTTCCATCACCGGCATTACCGGCACGCGTTCCGCCGTGACGGCCGATGTCGCCGGGCATGTCGGGCGTATCCGCGCAAAAACGGACCTGCCGGTCGCCGTCGGTTTCGGTATCCGCACGCCCGAGCAGGCCGCCGAGATCGCGAGCGTCGCGGATGCCGCAGTCGTCGGCTCGGCGCTGGTTGACCGGATCACGGCAAACCTGGATGATAACGGCAAGGCGGGACCGGGCACCGTCGACGCGGTGCTCGATCTCGTCAGGACACTCGCCGAAGGCGTGCGCAACGCGCAGAACACGGAGAAAGCCTCTTGAGTTGGATCGCCAACTTCGTTCGCCCGAAGCTCCGGGAATGGGTCGGCCGCAAGGAGGTTCCGGACAACCTTTGGCACAAGTGCCCGAACTGCGGGCAGATGATCTTTCATCGGGATCTCGCCAAGAATCTCAGGGTCTGCCAGCACTGCGATCATCACATGCGTCTTGGCGCCAAGGAGCGTCTCGACATGCTGTTCGACGACAGCACGTACGAAAAGGTCGAGTTACAGGCGCCTGTGACGGACCCGCTCAAGTTCCGCGACCTCAAGCGTTACACGGACCGTCTCAAGGAAGCGCAGACCAAGACCAAGGCCAAGGACGCGATCCTCGTCGCGCACGGCAAGGTCGGCGGCATCCAGACCGTCATGGCGGCGTTCGACTTTTCGTTCATGGGCGGCTCGATGGGCCTCGCGGTCGGCGAAGGTGTGCTGACGGCGGCAAGGCTGGCCGTGATGCAGCAGGCGCCGTTGGTCGTGCTCACGTCATCCGGTGGGGCCCGGATGCAGGAGGGTATTCACTCCCTGATGCAGTTGGCGCGCACCACCATCGCCGTCGAGGAAGTCCGTGAAGCCGGGCTGCCGTATATCGTCGTGCTGTGCGATCCGACCACGGGGGGCGTCTCGGCGTCGTTCGCGATGCTGGGCGACATTCATATCGCCGAGCCGGGCGCGGTGATCGGTTTTGCCGGCCAGCGGGTGATCGAGCAGACCATCCGCGAGACCCTACCGGAAGGCTTCCAGCGCGCGGAGTACCTGTTCGAGCACGGCATGGTCGATATGGTTGTCTCGCGCCGCGATCTCCAGGACAAGCTGGCGCAGGTGATCAACCTTCTGATGGCGCCGGGCAAGGCGGGTGAGTTGGTGCCGATGGACGGTGTGGCGCTGGAAGGGGAAATACTTCCCCCGGCCAAAGGCGGCAAGGACGCCGCCGAACATGAGAAGGACGGCGCAGAAGGCCGTGACGACACGAACAAGTGATGCGACGCTAAAGCGTCTGCTGTCGCTGCATCCAAAACTTGTCGATTTATCGCTGGGCCGGATGGAGCGCATTTTGGCTGCGCTCGGCCATCCGGAAAAATACCTGCCGCCGGTTGTCCATGTCACCGGCACCAACGGCAAGGGCTCGGTGATCGCGTTTCTGCGCGCCATGCTGGAGGCAGCGGGGCTTCGCGTTCATGTCTATACCTCGCCCCATCTGGTGCATTTTCACGAACGCATCCGCATCGCCGGGAATCTGATCGCAGAGGATCATCTAAGCGCCGTGCTCGACGAGTGCGAGGCGGTCAACGACGGCGTGGAGATCACGTTCTTCGAAATTACCACGGCCGCCGCGTTTCTGGCGTTCTCGCGGACCGATGCCGACGTGGTGCTGCTGGAGAACGGTCTCGGCGGACGGCTCGATGCGACGAACGTGGTTGCGCGGCCGGCAGTGACGGCGATCACGCCGGTGTCCATGGATCACCAGCAGTTTCTGGGGAACTCGCTTGCGGAAATTGCGACCGAGAAGGCGGGCATCATCAAGCCCGGCGTCCCTTGTATCGTTGGACCGCAGCATCCGGATGCGATGGATGTCATTGTCGGTCACACGGAAGCCCGCGATGCGCCCCTGCTGGAATGGGGGGTGAACTGGCGTGCGCATGCGAACACCGCCGGTGACGGCATGGTGTTCGAGCATCACGGGCGCAGCCTGGCGCTTCCCGCGCCGGCGCTTCCGGGAGGGCATCAGATCGTCAACGCGGGCCATGCGGTGGCTATTGCGCGGACGCTCGACATTACCGATATCCGCGACGAACACATTGCGACCGGCTTGGTGGGCGTCGACTGGCCTGCGCGATTGCAGAGGTTGAAATCCGGCCCGGTTCTGGACGCGCTGCCGGGCGGCTGGGAGGTCTGGCTCGACGGCGGCCACAATCCGGACGCGGGCGCGACCATCGCGCGTTTCGCCAGGGAGAACTGGAGCGACAGGCCGCTTTTCCTGATCGCCGGCATGATCAATTCGAAGCAACCCGACGGGTTCTTCCGGCCTCTCGCCGAGGTCGCAGATCACGCCCAATGCGTCACGATCCCGGGCGAGGACGCGGCGATACCGGCGAAGGACCTTGCACGGGTCTCTTCCGAAGCGGGGTTGAATGCGACGGCGGTCGAAAGTCCGCTTGAAGCCGCGGCGGGAATCGCAAACCGGACAGACGGACCGGCAAGGGTGCTGATCTGCGGATCGCTCTATTTCGCGGGCAGGATACTCTTCGATCATCGATAATAAATTTGAGAATGATTATCATTTGCATATAATTCAAAATATGCTATCTCTCTTTCAAGACGTCCTGTGGGAGGGAGGCAATGACGATCCTGAGATCCAGAGAAAACCGGATCATTTGTAACGACGAAACGCGGTTCTGCCGTCCGGAGATACTGCTTCTCGACAGTTTCCGCCTGTGGTCGCAGAACCCGGAAAATCTTACCTATATCCGCCGCCGTCTCGGTAATGAGCTGGGGCCCACGGCGGGGGAGCGCGCTGCCAAAGCGATCAAGCTGCTGGGGCACATCCTGGGACTGCAAACGCGGCGCACGTTTTATCTGATGCGCCCGGGCAGTACAGGTGTGACAACGGATGAGCGCGCGTTGCTGGTGATGATCGGCGCCGTGCTGCACGACCGTCGTCCGCATGCCAATGCCATCGCCACGCTGTTGCTGCCGGCCCCGTGTCACGGCACCGTGCTCGCGGTGGCCGGCGAACTCGGACGGTCATTCAGGCTGGGTGGATTGGAAATCGCGGCGCCGCGCAATGTGGCCGAGCCGCCGGCCTATAACCGGGAAATCCGCGCCGTGGCGTAATACCGGTTCAACCGAATTTCGACACACGCGTAGCGGCGCCGCCATCCGGGTCGTCATCCGGCGGGCCTAAGTTGATCACGTTGCCGCATTTGTCGCATGTCACGGTCGATCGAGACATCTTGCGATAGCCGGCCTTCAGAATGGCAGCCGCTTCGTGCCGGGTGAGCCCAAGTTCTTCCTGCAACTGTCTAAGCTCTTGGTGTTCGCCGGAATCGATCACGCCGTCTTCCAATACATGGTCGACAAGGTTTTCGTATTTGCGACGGCGCTGGTGCAGGGCTTCATTGAAACCGGACGCAAGAATGCCGGCCGGCAGCGCGACCATGCCGACGCTGATGATGCCGATAACCGATGCGCAGATGCGCCCGATCAGCGTATGCGGCACCACGTCTCCATAGCCGATCGTCGTCATCGTCACCACCGCCCACCAGAGTGCGTGAGGAATCGATGCGAAAGCGTCCGGCTGCGCCTCGTGCTCGGCCAGATAGGTGATGCTTGCGGCGACGGAAATCATCATGAGCAGCACGAACAGCGCCGCCGATATCACCGGCCCCTCGTCTCGCAACACCTGTAAAAGCAGGTTCATCGAATTCGCATAACGGGTCAGGCGGAATGCGCGCAACAGCCTGAGCGCTCGGAGCATCCTAAGATCGACGCCGATGAACGAACTCAGATAGAAAGGTAACAGCACGATCAGATCGATCAGGGCCAACGGCGACAGCATGAACCGGATGCGTCCCTTGATGGAAGACTTGTACCGAGGGTTACGGCTTTCCACGGCCGACCAGACGCGTGCCACGTATTCGATGGTGAATATCGAGACCGAGAAAATCTCGAACGCGTCGAACCATGGACCATACGCGTCGTAGACTTCGGGCATGGATTCGAAAATGACGGCGATAACGTTCAGGGAGATGAGGGAGACCAGAAATATGTCGACGGCGCGGGCACCCGGCTCATCCGAAGGGCCGGTATCCAGCAGCAGGAAAATTCGTTTGCGCATGATTTCCCCATGCCCCCTTTTCATCTTTCGTAGAACCTAGCTGCTGCTTTCGGGCCCGTGAAGTGTTTGATTGTGACAGATCGTTTCAGGATTCTCATGTGCCACGCCGGACGGCGGCAACGGCAAGTAGCGCCCATCCAGCCATCATGATCATGCCGCCCGCCGGTGCCAAACCCTGAACCGGCACATCGCCCGAGAGCACGAAGGCATAAAGCGATCCCGAAAAGGCGAGGGCGCCCGCGACCAGCAACCATCCGGCGATCCGTGCAAGCAGTGCCGGGCGCCCGGTCTTTCTGCCGGCAAGCCACGCACATGCGAACGCCCCCAGCGCATGCCACATCTGATAGGCGACGGCTGTCCGCCAGACATCGGCCAGGAAATCATCCACCGCGAGCCCATGCGCGCCATAGGCGCCGAGCCCGACGGCGGCGGCGGCCATCAGCGCGGCCAGGGCGCAAAGACAATTCGTTGCCGTATCCGTTTCGTTATTCATATCTGAAAGGCCTCTCAATTCGCGGTCGGAATATGATTTATTATTCTGAAGATTTTTACGCGAAAGGCTTTGAAACCCAAGATTAGACTGTGACGAACCCGGCCTTGCACGTCTAAAGTACTGCGGGTAACGACCGGGCATCGACACTGACATGGAATTCGCTAATCACCTGATACTGTTCGCTTCCGGCATGGTCGTCGTAAGCATCTTTGCCGGTATGATTTCCAACCGTTTCGGTGCGCCTCTGCTTTTGGTGTTTCTCGTGCTCGGCATGCTGGCGGGCGAAGACGGCCCCGGCGATATCGACTTCGACGATTTTCAGACGACTTACATCCTCGGCAGTGCCGCGCTGGCGATTATCCTTTTCGATGGTGGGGTCAGAACACGATGGGCGGATTTGTCATCGGTTGCCGCTCCGGCGTTGGTGCTTGCGACATTCGGCGTGCTCGCAACGGCGGCGATCACCGGGACGGCTGCGCGGTACCTCCTGGGTATTGGCTGGATCGAGGGGATGCTGGTCGGCTCCATCGTTGCTTCGACGGATGCTGCGGCGGTGTTTCTTCTGCTTCATTTGCGCGGTCTTCGCCTTCGCGAGCGGCTGCGATCGGTTCTCGAGGCGGAAGCAGGCCTTAATGATCCGATGGCTGTCTTGCTGACGGTGACGTGCGTCAGCCTGCTTGCCGTGCCGGAAAATGCTTTGACTGTAGATACCTTCAGTCATGTCGCCGGCCGGTTTCTTCTTCAGATCGTGGGTGGCGGCGTCATCGGCCTTGTGGGTGGACTGGCGCTGGTCGCGGCGATCAACAGGGTCAATGTCGCGCCGGGCTTGTATCCATTGATAGCCGTGTCCGTCGCGCTTTTGCTGTTTGCCAGCGCGCAGGAAGTGGGCACCAGCGGCTTTCTCGCCGTCTATCTGGCGGGGCTCGTCGTCGGTAACCGCCGGCACAAGGCGACGGCGCTGATAGAACGTTTTCTGGACGGTTTGTCCTGGCTCAGCCAGATCGGCATGTTTCTGATTCTGGGGCTGCTGGTTACCCCCAGTGAATTGATCGCGGTATTGCTGCCGGGGTTGGGTATCGCGCTTGTCCTTACTTTTGTCGCTAGACCTTTTGCGGTTGGATTGTCGTTGCCCTGGTTCGGATTCAGCGCACGGGAAACGGGGTTCGTTTCCTGGGTGGGGCTGCGCGGGGCCGTCCCGATCTTTCTGGCAACGATCCCCGTGCTGGCCGGGTTGGAACATGCGGTTGCCTATTTCGGGATCGTCTATGTCATTGTATTGGTGTCCTTGATTCTTCAAGGCTGGACTGTCGGTGTAATGGGGCGCCGGCTTGGTGTGCTGCGGCCGCCGCGCCCGGAATCGCCACCCCGAATTGGAATTGAACTGCCGTCCGATGTCGGACGCGGCATGACCGTTTATACGGTGCAGCCCAAATGCCTTGCCCTCAAGCGGCCTCTCGGGCGTCTGCCCCTGCCGGACGACGTCGATTTGCTGTCGATCATCCGTGACGGCACCATTCATACGCCGGAACGTGTCGATTATCTTGCGGCGGGGGACGAGGTGCTGTTGCTGGCGCCGGGCGAGCGACTGGAATTGTTCGACCGCCTGTTTGGTAAGCCCTTGGGCGGGCCGGATGCAAATGACGCCGAGGTTATCGGTGCCTTTCCTTTCGACGGCGACACACCGATAGGAGCGATCGCCGATGCGTACGGTTTCCGCGTGCCGTCGCGGCGCATCGACGATAGCGTGGAGGCGTTTATGCGCCGTTTCATGTTCGGACGTGCCCGCGTCGGCCGTCGCCTGCGGCTGGGTGATGTGGAGCTGATCGTCAGGGATGTCCGGGAGGGACGTATCGCACGCGTTAACATCGACCTCGATCCCAAACCCTATTCGTTGCGCCGATTAGATCCCGTCAGGCTTTGGATGATGGAGGCGCTGGCGCCGATACTGCCGGATTGGCAGGCGCTCCGGTTACCGGGTCTAAAGAGAATCTTCCGGCGGCGTTGAACCCGTTACGACAGCGGCTCCAGTTTCCGGATTTCGCCAATGATCGCGTCTTCGAAGGCACCGCCCTCCATACCGTCCAGTCCATCGAGCGCGTCGATGAAACTCTTCACATCTTTTTCCAGAATTCCCATGGTGTTTGCCGGGTCGTAGCCTTCGCCGGCCCAGTCGATCTTCTGCAGGTTGTCGCCGTACCATGTCGCCCCCGAAGACGTGCACATGACGTCCAGTAGTTTCGGCGCGTCGATGCCGTAACCGGCGGCGGCCTTGATCGCGCGCCGGACCGCGACGACGCCCGCAGCGGCGCAAAGGTTGTTGGCGACCTTGCACGCGGCGCCGGCGCCGACCGGTCCCAGGTGGTGCACGATTTCACTCATTGCCTCGAACGCCGGCATCAAAAGCTGCACGGCGTCGGCGTTGCCGCCGACCATGAACGTCAGGCTGCCGTCCCGGGCGCGATAGGGTGCGCCGGACATGGGCGCGTCGATGACGGTGACGCCGTCGGGGACGCGGTCTGCGACCTCGCGAATATAACGGGGCGAAAGCGTCGAGGAGAGAATGACCGTCTTGGGATGTTCGGCTCCCGCTAGAATTGCCTGATCGTCAAAAAGGAGTGCATTGGTCTCGCCGATGTCGCGGACCACCGAAATCACGGTATCGACCTTGGCGGCAAATGCGGCGGCATCGCCGATCATCCGTTTCTTCAGGTTGCTGGATGCGGCAACCGGATTGATATCGAAACTCCAAACGTCGAAGTCCGCCAACAGCAGGTTCTCCGCCATCGGCAGGCCCATCGCACCGCATCCCGCGACCCCGATTGCATTGTCGCGGATGGTCACGAATGGAATCCGGCAGCGTCGATGAGATGTTCGAACAGACGGAAATTGGGATCGCCGTCTTCAAGAAAGAATTCGGGGTGCCACTGCACGCCGATGGCGAAGCGCCGGTCGGGCAGTTCGATCGCTTCGACGATACCGTCGGGCGCGCGGGCGCTGACGACAATTCCGTCCGGGATGTCCTTCAAGGCCTCGTTGTGTGCAGTATTGACCGAAATCTCGGATAGTCCGGTGATGTCGTGCAGGCGGGTGCCAGCGCCGACGGCAACGGTATGTGCGTGTTCCTCGGCGGGTTTCTCGTTCAGATGATCGACGGCGCATTGCAGTTCGCCCGCGATGTCGGCGTAGATCGTCGCACCCCGGGCCACCGCCATCACCTGCATGCCGGCGCAAATGCCGAGGGTCGGCAAGTCGCGGTCGAGCGCGTCGGTCATCAATGTCCGCTCGAATGCGTAGCGCGGGTGTTCCTCGGCGCCGTTCTCGGGCTGGCCGTAGACCGCGGCGGGAAACGGATAGAAGCCGCCCGGCACGATCAGGCCGTCAAGGGATGCCAGATAGGCCTCGCGCGCCGCCTCGATATATGGGATGCCGACCGGAAGACCGCCTGCTTTCCAGACGGCGTCGAAATAGGCCGTGCGCAGTGCGTAATGCGGCCGCTTCGAGAACGACCCCGAGGCTTCATAGTCTAGCAGGACGCCGATGACGGGACGGTCAGTCATGAGGCGATTCTAGGCGCGACGCGTGCATTTGCAAAGCGCTGGCGTTATTCCCCCGCCGACTTGAGCCCCGCTTCCTCGTCCTTGGTAATCGGATGCTCGAGCTTGCCGATCATTTCCTGCGGCACGACCTGCAGGAAGTTCGGCAGTTCGCGTTCCCAGTCGTTCAGAAGCCGAAGCGCATGTTTGGAGTGTGTGCGTTTGACGTGCTGCTGCACCTGGATTTTCAGCACATCCCGCCAGTACTCGGTTTCCACCGGCTGCCAGATGATACTCTCCGCATTGGCGCGCAGTTCGAACTGCTGGTCGGGGTCGTAGACGAACGCCATGCCGCCGGTCATGCCAGCGCCGAAGTTCGGTCCGACTTCGCCCAGAATGACGACGAGCCCGCCGGTCATGTACTCGCAACCGTTCGATCCACAGCCTTCGACAACGGCCGTTGCGCCGGAATTCCGGACGCAGAACCGTTCCGCCGCCTGACCGGCGGCGAACAGGCGGCCCGCCGTGGCGCCGTACAGCACCGTGTTGCCGATGATCGTGTTCTTTTCGCTCTCGAGCGGGCTGGAGACCGGCGGCCGCAAAACGATGGTGCCGCCGGAAAGGCCTTTGCCGACGTAGTCGTTGGCGTCGCCCAGGACTTCGAGCGCGAGACCCTGGACTGCAAAGGCGCCGAGGGACTGACCCGCCGAACCACGCAGGCGGACCGTCAGGTGGTTGTGATCCAGGCCGGACATTCCGTACTTGCGGGTGATCATCGAACTGGTACGTGCGCCGACGGCGCGGTGCGTGTTCCGGACCGCGTATGTCAGCTGCATCTTTTCGCCGTGCTGGAACGTCTGCATGGCGTCCTTGATGATTTGCGCGTCGAGCGTGTCCGGCACCTCGTTGCGGCCCTCGCCGTTGTAGTAACGCGGATAACCGCCGCTGTCGGCTTGCTGAAGCAGCGGATTGAGGTCGAGATCGTCGAGGTGCGCCGAACCACGGCTGAACTGGGACAGCAAATCCGAGCGGCCGGTGACGTCCTGAAGCGATTCGTAGCCGAGCCTGGCGAGAGTCTCGCTCACCTCCTCGGCGACGAAGGTGAACAGGTTCATGACTTTTTCCGGCGTACCCGTGAATTTCTCGCGCAGCTTTTCGTCCTGCGTACAGACGCCGACCGGACAGGTATTGGAATGGCACTGGCGCACCATGATGCAGCCCATGGCAACCAGGGACGCGGTGCCGATGCCGAACTCGTCGGCGCCCAGCATCGCCGCCATGACGACGTCGCGGCCGGTCTTGAGGCCACCGTCGACACGCAGCTTCACCTTGTGGCGAAGCCGATTGAGGGTCAGCACCTGATTGGCTTCGGACAGCCCCATTTCCCACGGGATGCCGGCAAACTTGATCGAGCTTTGCGGGCTCGCGCCGGTGCCGCCGTCATGGCCGGAAATAAGGATCACGTCGGCCTTGGCCTTGGCAACGCCGGCGGCGATCGTGCCGACGCCCGAACGCGCCACCAGCTTCACGCAGACGCTGGCTTCCGGGTTGATTTGCTTGAGGTCGTAAATGAGCTGCGCCAGATCCTCGATCGAATAGATGTCGTGGTGCGGCGGCGGGCTGATCAGTGTGACCCCGGGCGTCGAATGCCGCAGCTTGGCGATCATGCCGGATACCTTGAAGCCCGGCAGTTGGCCGCCTTCGCCGGGCTTGGCGCCCTGTGCGACCTTGATCTCGATCTCGCGGCAGTTGTTCAGGTACTCCGCCGTGACGCCGAAGCGGCCCGAGGCCACCTGCTTGATGGCGCTGGACGGGTTGTCGCCGTTGGGGCGCGGATGGAAGCGGGCCGGGTCCTCGCCGCCTTCGCCGGAATCCGATTTGGCGCCGATCCGGTTCATGGCGATGGAGAGCGTTTCGTGTGCTTCGGGGCTGAGCGCGCCCAGCGAAATCCCCGGTGCGACGAGGCGCTTGCGGATTTCGGTGACGCTTTGCACCTGCTCGACCGAGATCGACTTGCGGTCCGGCTTGAAGTCCAGCAGGTCGCGCAGGAAGATCGGCTGCCGCGAATGCACACCTTCCGAGAATTTTTTGTAGAGTGAATAGGACTCATTCCCGACCGCGGATTGCAGCACATGGATCAGCTGCCCGTCGTGGCCGTGCCGCTCTCCGCCGGAACGGAACTTGTAGAAACCGCCCACCGGCAGCGGGATCGCATCCGTCGAGTATGCGGACTTATGCATGGCGGCGACGTTCTTCTTGATGCCGGAAAGTCCGATCCCGGAAATGCGCGATGCCATGCCGGGGAAATATTCGGCGACCAGCGCGCGCGAAAGGCCGACGGCCTCGAAACAGTAACCGCCCCGGTATGAGCTCAGCACGCCAATGCCCATCTTCGACATGATCTTGAGAAGACCCTGATCGATTGCGGTCTTGTAATTCTCGACCGCGTCGTCGACGGAAAGGCCTTCCAGAAGGCCACGGCGATGCCGGTCGTAGATGGCTTCTTCCGCGAGGTAGGCGTTTACCGTGGTCGCGCCGACGCCGATCAGGACGGCAAAATAATGAACGTCCAGGCATTCCGACGACCGCACGTTGATCGAGGTGAAGGTCCGGAGTTCCTCGCGAACCAGATGTGTATGCACGCCGCCGGCAGCGAGGATCATCGGGACCGGAGCCCGTTCGGTGCCCGCGTTCATGTCGGAGAGAATCAGATGCGTCTTACCGGCGCGGACGGCGGCCTCCGCTTCGGAGCGGATACGGTCCAGCGCATCCGTCAGGGCGCCTGGTCCTTCCGGCGCGAACGTGCAGTCGACCTCGGCGGCGGTGTCGCCCATATAGCGCTTCATCGCCTCGAACGAGGCGTTCGAGAGCACCGGGCTTTCCAGTTGCAGCAGATCGCACTGGCTTGGCTCCTCGTCGAGGATGTTGCCCAGGTTGCCGAGCCGGGTCTTGAGGCTCATCACGCGGCGTTCGCGCAGGCTATCGATCGGCGGGTTGGTGACCTGGCTGAATGCCTGGCGGAAGAAATGGTGCAGCCCGCGGTAACGGTCGGATAGCACCGCCAGCGGCGCGTCATCGCCCATTGAGCCGATGGCTTCCTTGCCGCCCTCGATCATCGGCTGCAGGATCATTTCCATGTCTTCCATGGAAAGACCAAAGCAGTGCTGACGACGGCGCAGTTCTTCCGGGCTCAGCATGGAGCCTTTGACGTCAGCGGCCTCGATAATGTCGTCGAGCGCAGTCGTGCGTTCGATCCATTTTGCGAAGTCGGCGCGGTCCGCGATCAGGGACTTGAGCTCCTGGTCGTGGAAGAATTTTCCTTCATCCAGGTCGATGCCGATCATGCCGCCTGGACCGACGCGGCCCTTTTCGGTGATCGTGCTGTCGGGGATCTCGACCATGCCGGCTTCCGAGCCGACGATCAGGAGACCGTCGTTGGTGGTGACGAAGCGCATCGGACGCAGGCCGTTGCGGTCCATGCCGGCGACGACCCAGCGGCCGTCGTGCGCACAGATCGCGGCCGGTCCGTCCCACGGCTCCAGCACGGCGTTGCAGTAAGAAAACAGCGCTTCATGCTTGGGTGGCATGGTCTTGTTCTGGGCGATGGATTCGGGGATCGTCATCGCCTTGACCATGGGCGCCGAGCGTCCAGCTCGGCACAATAGTTCGAATACGCTGTCGAGGGCTTCGGAATCGGAGCTCCGTGACGGCACGACCGGCTTCAGGTCCTCGATGTTCTCGCCGAACAGTTCGGATGCCATCTTCGGTTCGTGCGCCTTCATCAATTTCACGTTGCCGGTCAGCGTGTTGATCTCGCCGTTATGCGCCAGCATGCGGAAGGGTTGTGCCAGTCGCCATGTGGGGAACGTGTTGGTCGAATACCGCTGGTGATAGATCGCGAAGTTGGAGATGAAGCGCTCGTCCAGAAGGTCGGGGTAGAACGACGTCAGCTGCTCGGCCAGGAACATGCCCTTGTAGACGACGGAGCGGCAGCTCAGCGAACAGATATAGAAATCGTTGATGTGCTCGGCCAGTACACTGCGCTCGATGCGGCGGCGAACGACGTAAAGGTCGCGCTCGAAGTCCTCGTAGGAAATATCCGGCGACGTCGAGAGCATGATCTGCTCGATCTCGGGGCGCGATGCGTTGGCTTTCTCGCCGATCACCTCGACGTTGATGGGCACCTGGCGCCAGCCGTAAATGCTGTAGCCGGCGCGAAGAATCTCGGTTTCGACGATGGAGCGGCAGACTTCCTGCGCACCGAGATCGGCTTTCGGCAGGAACACCATGCCGACGGCGATCTTGTCGTCGGCCGGCTCATGGCCGGTGTGGCGGATGTGCTCCTTCACGAACTCCCAGGGAATCTGCACGTGGATGCCGGCGCCGTCACCGGTCTTGCCATCGGCGTCGACGGCGCCCCGGTGCCAGATTTTCTTCAGCGCTTCGATCGCCGCCTCGACGACGCGGCGGTTTGGCGTGCCATCAACGGCGGCAACCATGCCGACGCCGCAGGACGAATGTTCATCCGCCGGGTCGTACATGCCCGTTTCGGCAAGCCGCAGGGAATCGCGTTCGAAGCGGGAAACGAACTCTTCGGCGGTCTCGATGACGTCGCTGTTGCTGTTCTTCATGACGGGGCCTCCGAACTGTCATCGCTGTACATGGCGAAAACCTCTTCACCGGTCATTGACGGAATATCGCCTGCGAAATCGTAATAGGCGGGCTTTTCCTCGATGAATATCTGCATGTTCACTTTAAAGCAGGACTGGTCTTCATAGGCCCCGGCGCAGACGGCGAACTCCGGTGCATCGCTCTTGAGACGGTAAAAAAGATTGCTGCCGCATTCCTTGCAGAAACCGCGCTCGGCCCAGTCCGAGCTTGAAAACCAGGTGATGTGCTCCTCACCCTGTATTTCGGGCTTTTCGCGGAAGTGGGCGGCAATGTACGGGCCGCTCGACCAGCGGCGGCACATCTCGCAGTGACAGATGCCGATTTCGCTGACGACCGGGGTGGAAAAGCTGATCTTGCCGCAGAGACACCTGCCTTGTGATTTATCGGTCATAGGTTTCTCCCTCAAGCCGCATCCGCGGTTGCGCCCTGTGCGCGCAGATACGCATGAATGCCGTCCGCCGCCTCGCGACCGTCGCGAATTGCCCAGACGACGAGCGACGCCCCTCGATAGATGTCGCCGGCGGCGAACACCCCCTCAAGCTCGGTCATCTTGGAGGGTTCGCTTACCTTGACCGTCCCCCACTTGGTCACGGTCAGTTCCGGTGCGTTGAACAGTGTCGGCAGATCTTCCGGGTCGAAGCCGAGCGCCTTGATGGCGATGTCGGCCTCGATGTTGAAACTGGAATCCTTGATCGGCTCCGGCGTTTGCCGGCCGGTGACGTCGGCTACGCCCAGGTGCATGCGGTGTGCTTGCACGGCTTCGAGTTTGTCCTTGCCATGGAACGCCTCGGGCGCCGACAGCCAGATGAACTCGACGCCTTCCTCCTCGGCGTTGGCAACCTCGCGCTGCGAACCGGGCATGTTGGTGCGGTCGCGGCGATAAAGGCATTTGACGGACTTCGCGCCCTGGCGGACGGCCGTGCGCACACAGTCCATGGCGGTGTCGCCGCCGCCGATAACGACCACGTTCTTGCCATCGGCATTGAGCGTGCCGTCGTCGAATGCCGGGACCGTATCGCCCAGACCCTTGCGGTTGGACGCGGTCAGGAAATCCATGGCCGGAAAGATATTCGTCAGGCCTGAGCCCGGCGCCTGCAATTCGCGGGCGTTATAGACGCCGGTCGCGATCAGGATCGCGTCGTGCTCGGCGCGAAGATCGGCGAGCGACGCGTCGCGCCCGACCTCGAAGTTCGTATGGTAAATGACGCCGCCGTCGGTCAGCAGTTTGGTGCGGCGCTCGACGATGTCCTTCTCAAGCTTGAAGTTGGGAATCCCATAGATCAGCAGGCCGCCCATGCGGTCGTAACGATCGTAGACATGGACCTCGTAGCCCATGGTACAGAGCCGGTCCGCGGCGGCAAGACCGGCCGGCCCGCCACCGATGATGCCGATCGACATGCCGAGGTCCGTCCGCGGCTTGGGCGCCTTGACCCAGCCTTCCTTCCAGGCGGTGTCGGTGATGTGCTTCTCGACCGCGCCGATGGTGACGGTGCCGTGACGCGACTGTTCGAGCACACAGGAGCCTTCACAGAGGCGATCTTGCGGGCAGATGCGCCCGCATACCTCGGGGAACGTGTTGGTGGCCTGCGAGGTTTCGTAGGCTTCCTGCATGCGGCCTTCGGTGGCCAGACGCAGCCAGTCGGGAATGTTGTTCTGCAGCGGGCAGTGCACCTGGCAGTAGGGAATGCCGCATTGCTCGCAGCGCGATGCCTGCTGTACCACGGCTTCGTCCGTATATTCATCGTAGATTTCGTCGAAATCCTTGCGGCGCACATCGGCCGCCCGTTTGTCGGGCATGGCGCCGTCGATCTTGATGAACTGTTGCATACGATCAGGCATGTGCACTCCCAAAGCTTCTGCCGGGTTGTCTCCCGGCTCTCACCGTCAAAAAGACCCTTCTGCACGGGTTCAGGCGGTGCGTCGTCAAAACGATTGAATTAATAGGTCAGTATCTTTTACTAATTATTCCCGCTCAAAGCAATAAGATTAAGGCAGCACCCGATTAATATCGCAAAAATTTCCTAAACATGCAATATTTAGTCCTAAAATAGGACTAAATTGACGATTGGCACTGTTGGTCAATCGCGCTATGTCTCGCAAGACCTTGCGGGGAGCGAGAATGCCAATCCTACATCTAGTTATTTTGGCAGCAGTACAGGGGATTACGGAGTTCCTGCCGATCAGTTCGTCGGGACACCTCGTGCTTGTTCCTGTGTTCCTAGGCTGGCCGGACCAGGGGCTCGTGATCGATGTCGCCGTGCACGTCGGTACGCTGCTGGCGGTGATGGCATATCTGTACAAAGACGTCGGCGGGATGTTGACCGGGATTGGCCGGGCGCTGAAAGGCCGGCGCGATCCGGGCGCCAGGCTGTTCATGCTATTGGTGATCGGCACCATTCCGGTGGTCGGTGCCGGCTTCGCTTTGCAGCACTATGCGCCGGGGATGTTCCGCAGCCTCGAAGTCATTGCCTGGGCGACGCTGGGCTTCGGTATTCTGCTTTGGGTCGCGGACCATGTCGGTATGACGGTCCGCAGGGTCGAACATCTCGGCATCTTCGATGTCATCATTATCGGGGTCGCACAGTGCCTCGCCCTTATTCCCGGTACCAGCCGGTCCGGCATCACCATGACGGCGGCCCGCTTCATCGGCATGGAGCGGCCCGATGCAGCGCGTTTTTCGCTGTTACTGTCGATCCCGACGATCATCGCCGCCGGTACGCTGAACGGCATCGAAATATATCAAAGCGGTGATCTTCAGCTCGCCGCCGACGCATTCGTCGCCGCTGGACTGTCCTT
Source organism: Rhodospirillales bacterium (assembly GCA_965229805.1). Lineage (GTDB taxonomy): Bacteria > Pseudomonadota > Alphaproteobacteria > Rhodospirillales > Casp-alpha2 > UBA4479. The sequence continues at coordinate 152,983 of CBDDJO010000002.1, forward strand.
CATATTCGCATTGATTGCCATCGCGCTGATGATGGCGTGGCTCAGACGGGCGTCGTTCACGCCGTTCGTCGTCTACCGTATCGCACTCGGCGTATTCCTGCTCGTCGTTGCCTACGGCGTTATATGACCGGTTACATATTCGTCCTGTCGGTGGGACTCGCCGCCGGCGCCCTTAGCGCCATTGTCGGCACCGGCGCGTCCATCATCCTGTTGCCTGTCCTGATCCTGCAATTCGGCCCGCAACAGGCGGTGCCGATCATGGCCGTCGCGGCGGTCATGGGAAATATCGGCAAGTCGTTGGCCTGGTGGCGTGATATCGACTGGCGCGCCTTTGCCGCCTATTCCGTGACCGGGGTGCCCGGGGCCGCGCTCGGTGCGCGGACGTTGTTGGTATTGCCGGCGAGCATCGTCGAAATCGGGCTCGGCCTGTTTTTTCTCGGACTCATCCCGATACGGCGTTGGATGCGTGTCAGGGATGTTCAGATGCCGCTCTGGCAACTGGCAGCGGCCGGCGCGGTGATCGGTTTCCTGACGGGGGTCGTGCTGTCGACCGGGCCGCTGAGCATCCCGGCGTTCGGTGCCGTGGGGCTCTCGAAGGGGGCGTTGCTCTCGACGGAGGCGGTGTCGTCGCTGACCCTGATGATCTCCAAGGCGGCGACGTTCCAGTTGCTGGGCGCGCTGCCATGGCCGCAGATCGTTCAGGGGCTGATCGTCGGGGCCTCAATGATCGTCGGGTCCTTCGCCGCCAAACGGATCGTCGACCGGATGAACGTCAAAACGTTCGAGAGCATGCTCGACGTGATGCTGGTCATTGCCGGCATCACCATGCTCTGGACGGGGTTTAACGGGCTCTAATAGCCCTTCTTGAGATCGACGGTATTCAGTGGCGGTTTGCCCGTCTCGATCAGTTTGATGTTCTCTTCCATCCAGTCGGCGGCGCTCGAGGGCACCGTCAGAGATGCCATGTGCGGCGTGACCGTGACCTTGGGGTGCGCCCAGTAGGGGTGATCTTCCGGCAAGGGTTCGGTGTGGAAAACGTCCAGTGTCGCCGCGTTGATATGCCCGCTGTCGAGCGCTGCCAGCAGATCCTCGTCGACCACGTGCGGCCCCCGTGCACAGTTGATAATGCTGGCGCCTTCGGGCAGTGCGGCCAGCGTATCCTTGTTGACGATGCCGCGGGTTGCATCGGTCAGCGGTAGCAGCACGATCAGAATTTCGGTCCGGTTCAGGAACGGGATCAGGCCGTCTTGGCCGTGATAGGACGTCACGCTCTCGATTTTCTTTTCGGACCGTGACCAGCCGGCGACGTCGAAACCCAGCGCCGCCACTTTCCTGGCAGCGTCGCTGCCAAGCTCGCCCAGGCCCAGGAACCCAACCTTACGGTCGCGGGTGTCGGTCTGTCGCATTTGCTTCCAGATATTCTGCGACGTCCAGTTCAGGTAGACGCCGAGACGACGGTGATAGTGGATCACCCAGTATAGGACGTATTCGCTCATCCCTTCCGTCAGGCAGCGGTCGACCAGCCGCACCACCGGTACGTCCTCCGGGAGGGCGTCGTCGACCAGGATACCGTCGACGCCGGCACCCAGCGAGAGAATCCCCTTGAGGTTCGGAAAGGTGCGAAGCTCGCCCTTTGGCGGCCGCCAGACAATGGCGTAGTCGTAGTCCGCCTTGTCGCCGATGTCGTCCGGCCAGACGTCGAACCCCGCGTCAGGAAAGCGATTCAGGATGGCTTCGCGCCAGGCTTCGGCTTTGTCGGCGGCGGACAGGAACATGAACTTCATAAAACGTCTCTCTTGTTGGGTTTGTTTACGTGCTGACGACGCCGCTTTCGTCGGCGGTCAGATTGAGGGCGGCGGCAAGAAGCGCCTGGGTGTAGGGTTCTTTCGGATTGTCGAAGATCTCCTCGGCCGGGCCCTGTTCGACGACGCGGCCGTCCTTCATGACGACGACGTCGTGGGCGAGGGCGCGGACGACCTTCAGGTCGTGGCTGATGAACATATAGGCGAGATCGTATTTTTTCTGCAGATCGCGCAGCAATTCGACGATTTGCGCCTGCACCGACATGTCCAGCGCGCTGGTGGGCTCGTCGAGAACGATGAACTTGGGCTTCAGGACTAGGGCCCGTGCGATGGCGATGCGCTGGCGCTGGCCGCCGGAAAACTCGTGCGGATATCGGTCGCGCATGGACGGATCGAGGTCGACCTCTTTAAGCGAGTCTTCGATTATTTGCCGGCGCTCATCGGCGGTGCCGATATCGTGGATGATCAGCCCTTCCTCGATAATCTGGCCGATTGACATGCGCGGGCTCAGCGACCCGTAGGGGTCCTGGAACACGATCTGCATCTCGCGCCGGAGCGGGCGCAGTTCTTTCCAACTCAGGCCCTGCATCGATGTGCCTTTGAAGGAAATCGCGCCCCGCGACTGTTCGAGCCGGATCAGCGCCCGGCCCAGCGTCGATTTGCCGGACCCGGATTCGCCGACGATGCCGACAGTGTGGCCCGGGCGGATGTCGACGGAGATGCCGTCGACCGCCTTGATATGGCCGACAGTACGGCGAAGCACGCCACGTTTGATCGGGAACCAGACGCGGACATCGTCGCCGGTCAGGATCGGATCGCCGGCCGGCGCCGGGTCGGGGCGTCCTTTCGGCTCGGCCGCGAGAAGATGTTGCGTATACGCGTGCGACGGGGTCTCGAACACATCCCTGGCGTTGCCGGCCTCGACGACCTTGCCGTCATTCATCACCGACAGCGTATCCGCCATGCGCCGGACGATGCCGAGGTCGTGCGTGATCAGCAGCATGGCCATGCCCAGGTCTTTCTGGAGGTCCTTCAAGAGTTTCAGAATCTGCGCTTGTACGGTCACGTCGAGGGCGGTCGTCGGCTCGTCGGCGATCAGGATTTCCGGTTCATTGGCCAGCGCCATGGCGATCATGATGCGTTGCTGCTGGCCGCCGGAAAACTCGTGCGGCAGGGAATGCAGGCGCTCCGCTGCGGATTCCAGCCCGACCAGCTTGAGAAGTTCGACAACCCGAGCGCGCGCGGCGTAGATGGTCATGTGCTTGTGGACCAGCAGTACTTCGGAAATCTGTTTCTCGATGGAGTGCAGCGGATTGAGGCTGTTCAGCGGTTCCTGAAAGATCATGGCGATCCGGTTGCCCCGGATCGTCCGCATGTGGCCCTCGGACGCGGCCAGCAGTTCCTCGCCGGAAAAGTCGATGCGGCCGTCCGGGTGCCATGCGGTCGGGTAGGGCAGAAGCCGCATGATCGAAAGCGCCGAGACGGACTTGCCGGAACCCGATTCGCCCACCAGCGCGTGCGTCTTTCCGGCCTCGATGTCGAATGACACGCCCTCGACGGCTCTGACTTCGCGCGGGCCATGGCCGAACGACACGTGCAGGTTCTCGACGCCGAGTATCTTGTTCATCGGAAGGTTTTCCTCGGGTCGAAGGCGTCGCGCACGGCCTCGCCGATGAAGACCAGCAGCGACAGCATGACGGACAGGATGATGAATGCCGTGATTCCCAGCCACGGCGCATGCAGATTGTTCTTGCCCTGGTTCAATAGCTCGCCCAGCGACGCCGAACCGGGCGGCAGGCCGAAGCCGAGGAAATCGAGACTGGTCAGCGCCGTGACGGAGCCCGACAGAATGAACGGCAGCAGCGTCAACGTCGCGACCATGGCGTTCGGCAGAATGTGCTTGAACATGATGACCGTGTCGGACGCACCCATGGCGCGTGCCGCACGGACGTAATCGAAGTTTCGGGTCTTCAGGAATTCGGCACGCACCACGCCGACCAGCGCGACCCACTGGAACAGCAACAGCAGGCCGAGCAACAGCCAGAAACTGGGCACGAACACGCTGGCCAGGATGATCAGCAGGTAAAGCTGCGGCATTGACGTCCAGATTTCGATCAGCCGCTGGCCGATGAGATCGGTCCAGCCACCGAAATAACCCTGCGTCGCGCCGATGACGATGCCGATGATCGAGCTGAAGAACGTCAGCAGCAGCCCGAACAGCACCGAGATGCGGAACCCGTATATGGTGCGGGCCAGAACGTCGCGGCCCTGGTCGTCGGTGCCGAGCCAGTTCTCGCCCGTCGGCTCGTAAGGCGCCGGTCCGGGCAGGTTAAGATTGACCGTGTCGTAGGAGAATCGCACCGGCGGCCAGAGCATCCAGCCGTTTTCGTTGATCAAGTCCTGCACGAAGGGGTCACGGTAATCGGCCTCGGTCTGGAATTCGCCGCCGAACTCGGTTTCCGCGTATTCGGTGAATACAGGCATATAAACACCGCCGTCGTACCAGACGAGGAAAGGCTTGTCGTTGGCGATGAACTCGGCAAACAGGCTGATGAAGAAAAGGCCGAGGAAAATCCAGAGCGATAGGAACCCTCGCTTGTTGGCCTTGAAGTTCTGCAGTCGGCGCGCATTGAGCGGCGTGATCTTCTTGCCGAGGAAGCGCGGCTCCGGTGTGGGCGTGTTGGCCGGGGCGTCGAGGACGGCGTCCATCTCAGGCCTCCCGGCTCTCGAAATCGATCCTGGGATCGATGATGTGGTACATGACGTCGCCGATGATGCCGAGGATCAGCCCCAGTAGCGTGAAGAAATAGAGGGTCGCGAACATCACCGGATAATCGCGGTTAAGCGCCGCCTCGAAGCCCAGCAGCCCGAGCCCGTCGAGCGAAAAGATGATCTCGGTGATCAGCGCGCCGGTGAAAAGGATGCCGATGAAAGCGCTCGGGAAGCCGGCGATGACGATCAGCATCGCATTGCGGAAAACGTGCCCGTAGAGCACGCGCTTCTCGGTCACACCCTTGGAGCGTGCGGTCACCACGTATTGCTTGTTGATTTCTTCCAGGAACGAGTTCTTGGTCAGCATGGTGAGGCCCGCAAACCCGCTGATGACCATCGACAGGATCGGCAGGGTCAGGTGCCAGAAATAATCCCCGATCTGCTGCATCGTCGTCATTTCGTCGAAGTTTTCGGAAACGAGACCGCGCAGCGGGAACAAGTCGAAGTAACGACCGCCGGAAAACAGCACGATCAGCAGGATCGCGAACAGGAACCCCGGTATCGCATTGCCGACGATGACGACGCTGGATGTCCAAACATCGAACCTGGAACCGTCGCGGACAGCCTTGGCGACGCCTAGGGGAATGGAGGCCAAATAGACCAGCAAGGTGGTCCAAAGTCCGAGCGAGATCGACACTGGCATTTTAGACATGACCAGTTCGATGACGCTGGCGTCCTTGAAGTAACTGTTGCCGAAATCGAACATGAGGTAGTTCTTGAGCATCAGGAAGAACCGTTCGTGCGCCGGCTTGTCGAGACCGAACTGCTTTTCCAGGTCCTTGATGAATTCCGGCGGCAGGCCCTGTGCGCCCCGGTATTTGCTCTGCACGGCGCCGGACGACGTGCCGCCACCGCTGCCGCCGTCGGATGCGGTCTCGCTGCCGACATTGCCGCTGACACGCGCGGTCGCGTCGACGGCCTCGCCGGTGATTTGCGAAATCATCTGTTCGATCGGACCGCCCGGCAAAACCTGAACCACCGCGAAGTTGATCAGGATGATGACGAACAGCGTCGGCGGCACGAACAGCAGGCGGCGGACGATGTAGGCAAACATGTTGCGAGTTTACTGTGGCACGTGGAGCGCGTCATCCTTCGAGACGCTCCCGGGTGCTCGCGCTTCAGTATGAGGGAGATACGTCACTTCATCCCGAGGAAGGCAGGAGGCCTGTCTCGAAGGGTTTCGTGGCCACTGCTGGCCGCTCAATTGGCGCTCTTGCGGGCTTCGGGGATGGTGGCGGCTTTTTCCGGCACCACCCACCAGGTCAGGAACTGGGTGCCGCGGGTCGGCGTGACTTTGGGCTGGCCGAACTTGTCCCAGTAGGCAATGCGGTCGTATCCGGCATGGAAATGCGGAATGACCAGATGGCTCCATTGTAAAACCCGGTCGAGTGCGCGGCATGCCGTGATCAATGCCTCGCGGTCGGACGCGGCAATCAGCTTTTCGATCAACGCGTCGACGGCCTTGCTCTCGATACCCGTGGTGTTGCGGCTGCCTTCGCGGTTGGCGGCATCGCTCGACCAGAAATCGCGTTGCTCGTTGCCGGGTGACAGGGACTGCCCCCAGCTGTTGACGATCACATCGTAATCGAAGGTGTCGGTGCGGCGCTGGTATTGCGCGGTTTCGACGGTCCGGACACGCGCTTTCACGCCCAGCTTCTCCAGGTTCTTCGCGAACGGCAGCACGATACGCTCGAACAGCGGGCTGACCAGAAGCACCTCGAATTCCAGTTTCTTGCCGGTCTTTTCGTTGACGCGCACACCGTCCTTGATGACCCAGCCGGCGTCACGCAGCATCTTGGATGCGGTGCGCAGGTTGCTGCGGATATTGCCGGACCCGTCCGATTTTGGCGGATTGTATTCCTTGGTGAAGACCTCGTCCGGAATTTGTCCGCGGTAGGGTTCCAGCAGTTTTAGCTCGGCTTCCGACGGCAGGCCCGTCGCGGCCAGTTCCGAGTTCTCGAAGAAACTTCGTGTGCGCGTGTATTGGCCATAGAACAGATTCTTGTTGGACCATTCGAAATCGAAGGCATAGGCGAGCGCCGCGCGGACCTTCGGATCCTTGAACATATCGCGGCGCAGGTTGAAAGCGAATCCCTGCATGCCGGCCGGCCGGTCGTGATCGAACTCCTCGAGCTTGATCAGCCCGTTCTTGACGGCAGGCACGTCATAGGCGGTGGCCCAGGCCTTGGACGAGTTTTCCCGGCGAAAGTCGAAGCGGCCGCCGGTGAACGCCTCGATCGCCACCTGGGTATCCCGATAATATTCGAACTCGATCACCTCGAAGTTGTTGGTGCCGACGTTGACCGGGAGGTCCTTGCCCCAGTAATCCTCGACCCGCTCCAACACGATGGACCGGTTGGCCTCCACGCTTTTGACCCGGTAGGCGCCGCTGCCGAGCGGCGGTTCAAGCGTTGTCGCATCGAATTCACGGGTCGCCCAGTAATGCTTTGGAAGGACGGTCAACTGACCGAGAATCAGCGGCAGTTCCCGATTCTCGCCCGGCTTGAAGTCGAACCGCACGGTCTTCGGCCCGAGCTTCACCGCGCGCTCGACGGAGCCGTAGTAGAATCGGAAGAACGGCCTTCCTTTCTCGACCATGATATTGAAGCTGAAGATCACATCGTCGGCGGTGATCGGCTTGCCGTCATGCCAGCGGGCTTCGTCGCGCAGCTTGAACTCCACCCATGAGCGGTCGTCCGGGACGCGCACCGTTTCCGCGAGAAGGCCGTATTCGCTAAAGGCCTCGTCGGCGGACGATGTCAACAGGGTGTCGTAAACGAACGCCGCGCCTCCCGCCGCGTTCCCCTTGACGATGAACGGATTAAGGCTGTCGAACCCGCCGATGGCGCCGAGCCTGATCTTGCCGCCTTTGGGCGCATCCGGATTGACGTAATCGAAGTGCTTGAAGTCGGCACCGTATTTCAGATCGCCGTGCATGGCGATGCCGTGCTGAGGTTTCGGGTCGTCCGCATACGCCGGCGCCAGTGTCAGAAAACCGATTGCGATGGTGGCTGCGCGAAGCAGGGAACGGGTGGTCATGAGGCCTCCGATGTCTTTTCGCAACGCTTGGGATATTGGGCCGCCCCGGGCGCGACTTCAAGGAATGCCGTTGCCTTTCACGATAAATACGCCGTGAGCGGGGAGAGCAACTTAACGATTTTTCATAATCAGGCGGAGAGGATGTCGACGGCCGCTTTGTGGAGGGTCGCGTCGGCCGCCGCAATGACGGAATGTGCCTTGTCGTTTTCTCCGGCGGCAAACGTCAGCGGACTGCCGGACCAATCGGTGATGACGCCGCCGGCGCCCTCGACGATCGGGATCAGCGCCGCGTAATCATACGGCGCCAGGGTATCCTCGCACACAAGGTCGACCCAGCCGCAGGCAAGCTGGCCGTAACCCTGACACTCCGAACCGAAAGTCGTGTAGCGCGTCGCATCCATCAGGGCATCGAAACGTGCCGCGTTGGCGCCCTGGAACATTTCGGGGGACGTCGCGGTCAGCCATGCGTCGCCCAGGCTTTGGCCCGCGCGAGTCGAGACCGGCTGGCCGTTGAAAAGGGTTTGCTTGCCGATGCCGCCGATCCAGCGGTCGCCGGTCGCGGGGCCGTCGGTGACACCGGCGATGGCGAGGCCGTCCCGGACAACGCCGATCAGAATGCCGAAAACGGGCTTGCCGGTGATGAATGCCTTGGTGCCGTCGATGGGATCCAGGATCCAGACGGTTTCCGCGTCCGCGTTGGTGACGCCGAACTCCTCTCCGAAGATGCCGTCGTTCGGGCGCTCGGTCTCGATAATGTCGCGCATCGCGCGTTCGGCGGCGCGGTCGGCCTCGGTAACCGGGCTTTCGTCACCCTTGGCAATATGACCGATGCCGCTTCTGTAATTCGCGAGAATGCCGGGCCTCGCGGCATCCGCCAGACGGCCGGCAAGGTCCAGGATGTCGTCGATATCGGCGGGGGTATCCGCCGCGCCGCTCATGGCAGCGGCGGCGGATTGTCGTGGTTTTCGCGCATGTAGAGGATAACCGCGGCGCGGTCCGAAGCCTTCCTGAGGCCCGCGAAGGTCATCTTTGTGCCGGACACGAAATCGCGCGGGCTTTCCAGGAACTTGTCCATTTCCTCATAGGTCCAGGGGCCGCTCATGCCGGCCAGCGTGTTGGAATAGCTGAAGCCACCGACACTGCCCTTGTCGCGGCCGATCACGCCCCAGAGATGCGGCCCGACCTTGTCGGCACCACCCTTTTCGATGGTGTGGCAGGCGGCGCACTTCTTGAATACCTTCTCGCCACGATCGGAGGTGGCCGACGCAAGTAGTTCCATCGCGGTTTTCTCGGGTTCCTTCGGCGCGTCGGAAGCGCCGCCGCCGGAATCGGCAACTTCGATCTTGTAGGCATCTTCGCTCAGTTCATCGGCATGAACGAGCATATTGCCGATCTGATTGCTGCCCCAAACGACCCAGGCCGCCACCAGCAGGGCAAACCCCGACTTTTCCCAAAACGAGAAGTGCATACGTCTCTCTCCTAGACCAACATTACCGGTTCTTTTAGCGGCTCCGCGCCGATCGTTCAACACGCATCGTAAAAATGCCGAAAGGGCTGGGATATGCCGGTTTTGGCGGGTATACCGGACTTCCAAGGGGTGCAGTTGCAACGATTTATAGGGGAAACATGAACCCGATCGTCATCGTTCCGGCCCGGCTCGCGTCGACCAGGCTGCCAGGCAAGCCGTTGGCCGACATTCACGGCAAGACGATGATTTGCCATGTGCTCGAGCGTGCCCGGGAAGCGGACCTTGGCCCGGTCATCTGTGCGGCGGCGGAGGCGGAGATCGTCGATGCCGTCGAGACGGCAGGATACGAGGCGGTTCTGACCGATCCCGGTCATCCGTCGGGCTCCGACCGGATTTGGGAGGCGCTCGGCAGGAAGGACCCGGACGGCGTCCATGACGTCATCGTCAATCTGCAGGGCGACCTGCCCACCTTGGATCCGCAGCTCGTCCGCGCTGTTGCCGGACCGCTCGCCGATCCGGACGTGGATATCGCTACTCTGGTCGCGGAGATCACGGACCCGGAAGAACGCACGAACCCGAATGTGGTCAAGTGCATTGCCGCTCTCGACAACGTAACGGATCGCGCCCGCGCGCTTTATTTCACCCGGGCGACGGCGCCCTCGGGCGACGGGCCGCTCTGGCATCACATCGGCATATACGCCTACCGCTGCGATGCGCTAAGGCGCTTTGTCGAACTGCCGCCGGGTATGCTGGAACAACGCGAGAAACTGGAGCAGTTGCGCGCCCTTGAGGCAGGTATGCGCATCGACGCGGTGCGCGTTGACACCGTTCCGCTCGGTGTCGATACTCCCGCCGACCTTGAGCGTGCGCGCGGGATTCTGCAGGCGTGATAGGAACTTGGCGAAAACTGGCCGGGATTTTTAGAGATGACGTCGGCGGATAATCTGATCGCGTTTCAGGGTGCCCCGGGCGCCAACTCGGATATTGCCTGCCGGACAGCGTATCCGGACATGACCAGCGTGCCCTACGATACGTTTGCGGATGCATTCGCGGCCGTTCAAAACGGCGATGCACGCCTTGCCATGATCCCGATCGACAACACCGTCGCCGGGCGGGTCGCGGATATCCATCACCTGCTGCCGGAAAGCGGCCTGCACATCATCGCCGAACATTTCGAGCGGATTAACCACCAGCTTCTGGCGATAACCGGTACGGATATTTCCGAGATCAAGGAAGTGCATAGCCACGTACACGCGCTTAACCAGTGCCGGGGCCTGATCCGTGAGCTGGGGTTGAAGGCGGTGGTGCATGCCGATACAGCCGGCGCGGCCGCGGACATCGCCGCCTGGGGCGACAAGACCAAGGCCTCGATTTCATCGCGGCTGGCGGCGGACGTCTACGGCCTCGAAATTCTGCGGTCGGATATCGAGGATGCGGAGCACAACACGACCAGATTCGTCGTGCTGTCGCGGGAGAGCGAATGGCCGCAACTCGGCACCGGCGAATTGATGACGAGTTTCGTATTCCGGGTCCGCAACATCCCGGCGGCGCTTTACAAGGCGATGGGCGGGTTTGCGACCAACGGCGTCAACATGACCAAGCTTGAAAGCTATGTCGGCGAGGGTTTCGTCGTGGCGCAGTTCTACGCCGAGGTCGAAGGCCATCCGGAGGAGCCGGGCCTCGCACTGGCACTGGAGGAACTCGAATTCTTTTCCGACGAGGTCGATATCCTAGGCGTCTATCCGGCGAACCCATACCGTAAAACGCACGGTCCCGACTGAGGGTTCAGGTTTATTCGGCGTCGAACCATTGCTGGATCAGCCATCGGGAAATTGAATCCTTGCGCGGCAGGCGGGTGTCGTCGTCCGTGGCGTCGAGCCATTCCTTCATGCCACGTATGTCGTCCCGCGTGAACCACTTGCAGTCGCTCAGTTCGTCATCGTCTATGGTGATATCGAAACTCGTTGCCTCGGCATGGAATCCGAGCATCAGCGAGGACGGAAACGGCCAAGGTTGCGACGCCATGTAGGTGACGTTTGTGGTCTCGATCCCGGCCTCCTCGAAGACCTCGCGGCTGACGGCCTGTTCCAGGGTTTCGCCCGGTTCAACGAACCCGGCGAGAGTCGAAAACATCCCGAACGGCCATCGGGCATGACGGCCGAGCAGACAGGCGCCGCCCGGGATGTCGGTACGGTAGACAAGCACGATGATCGCCGGATCGGTGCGCGGAAAATGGCTGATTCCACATTCCGGATTGATGCATTTGCGTTCGTGACCGCTGTGCAGGGCTTCGGTCGGCGCACCGCAGACGCCGCAATGGCCGTGTCGGGCATGCCAGTACGCCATGCCGCGGGCATGTGCCAGAATGTGCGCGTCGGCCGGCGGCAGAAACGGCCCGACCGTGCGCAGGTCGACGAAATCGGCTGTGCCGTCGGTCATGGCAATAAGCCGTTCGGCGAGTTCGTCATCGACACTGACGGCGAATACCGGTTTGTGATCGTCGGTACCCAATAGAACTTCCTGACCGCCGGCATCGAGTATCTGCTGTGCCGTGGCGCCTTCGAAAATGAACGCACGCGGTGTGTCCCCTGTCACGATCAGGTTTTTCGAACCCAATACGGGCACGATACCGAAGCCGCCGGCCATCCGTTCGGCGAGCCAGTCCGGTGGCCGTCGCGACATGTTGTCGCGGCGCAGGGCCAGAGTGGTATAGGTCAGGTTCAGAGAAAAATTGGACGGCATGGCGCCACTTTACACACAAGGCGCGGCTGGGCAACGCCGATACGGTGGGATTTTGATATTGGCGTCAATCCGCGGCGATGCTCTCGATCAGGTCCCGGCAACGCAGAAATGTCGCATTATACTTCGGGTCCGAATTGTCCTCTGCGGTCCGGGCGCCGACATGCAGCCACTCGGTAAAGCCCCGGCCGTCGGTGGAATCCTTTGGGCCGAACCGGTTGAAGGCGTGGATGAGTTTGTTTTCGTGCGTTCGCATCATCGCGGCATATCGATCCGAGTGGGAAGCAAGGAATCCGGCACAGAAGGCCGGGTTGTCGCCAAGCTCATATGCCTGGGCCGTGGCGGTTGAAAGGACAATGCAACACATTGCGGCAATGCGTAACATTTACGGAGTCTGGCGTAACTCGCCTTGCTGCACAATTGGTATCGAAAAAGCATTAACCATCTGCCGCGCATGAAACCTGTGGACTCATGCCTAAATTGAGGCTTTTTTAACCGTTCTTGGCCACACTGCTTGCAGTTGATGTTCCGCACCCCTGGGTGCCGTTGCATTCCCTGCAATCGGTAGGTGGAGAGAACGGTGGAGAAAAGTGAAGCCAAATCGTGCCGAAAACTGGGCCGGCACATTCTGAATTTCGGCGCTGCCATTGCGGCGGTGACGTTGATGGCTGCGTGCGCCGCGCCTTCGGGCGTCACCGAGTTTACGGCCGCGAACTGCAAGCAGATTTCAAAACGCGCGGAAGCAAAGATTAACTGGGCGCGCGTGCCCGAGGTCGAAATCCGTATCCGCGACGGCGAGTTCTCGCCGATGGTCACCCGGCTGCAGCAGGGGCGACCGTATGTGCTGCGGATCCGTAACCGCGACGACGGTGTACGTATCTTCAGGGCCGGGGAGTTTTTCGAGGATAACGCCGTGATCGCCATCGGCGTCGAGGGCGTGCGAGCGGACAAGACCTGCATAACGTCCGTGTCAATTCCCGGCCGCCAAAGTGCCGAAATACGGATGGTGGCCATTACCGACGGCACGTTCGAATACGAGGATAACCTTATATTGCTGCCGTTTGTTTTCTCGGCCGGGCCGTCAGGTGCGATTATCATCGACGAGCGCCGCGAGACGGCCGGACTGAACTGAGCCAAGCCGAAGTAAATGCTTTAAACCGGCGGCCGACAGGTCGCCGTTTTTCTTTGTGGGCGATATGCCGGGACATGCCGGCTGCAAACAATCCCGACAGGCTGGAAACTCTCTTTACAAGTCAAAGTTACAGATTACAGACTTGGCGGTCTTGAGTTGCTGCCGGTAAAGGCTGGGGATTGTCGTGAACGCGGATGACCTGATCATTAGCCTCGGGTTGAAGCCATTGCCGTGGGAAGGCGGGTACTATCGCGAGACCTGGCGTACGGAAACCGAGATTCCCAAGGAGGTTCTCGGCGGTGCTTATTCAGGTGCGCGCTCGGCGGGGACCGCGATCTACTACCTGCTGACGCCCGATACCGTCTCCCGGATGCATCGTCTGCCGTCGGACGAAACGTTTCATTTCTATCTCGGTGACCCGGTGGAGATGCTGCTCCTGTATCCGCCGGAAACGGCAACGGGGATCGTGACGTTCGGTCAGGATATCGCGGCCGGCCATGTCGTCCAGTTTACGGTGCCGGGGAACGTATGGATGGGCGCGCGCCTCGTTTCCGGCGGTGTCGCGGGGTATGCCTTGATGGGCACGACCGTCGCGCCCGGGTTCGATTTCGACGACCTGGAAATGGGCGAGGGGGATGTTCTGAGTGCCGCGTGGCCGGACGCCGCGAAACTGATCAAGGCGCTTAGCTAGAGACAGGCCGCTCCAAAAGCGGCGTTTCCTTGGCGCGGTTCGTACTTTCTGGTCATTGAGGGCTTTCGGCTGGCGGAGACGGTTGTTATATTCCGCGTGGGAGATCGGCCCGGACGGGCTTCTCGCCAACCCGGTCAGGTCCGGAAGGAAGCAGCCGTAACGAGTTTCGGCCCGGGTCGGTGTCCGGTCTCCCGCTTTATCAAGACCCGGACGATCATCATGAACGAAAGCAATGCACCCGATACCGCCGACGCGCCCGCTGCCGGCGAATATCAGGTGCTGGCGCGAAAATATCGGCCGAGCACGTTTTCCGGGCTGATCGGCCAGGACGCGATGGTCAAGACGCTGACCAATGCGTTCAGCGCCAATCGATTGCACCATGCGTTCGTGATGACGGGCGTGCGCGGGGTCGGCAAAACGTCGACGGCGCGGATCATCGCCCGTGCACTTAACTGCATCGGTCCTGACGGCACGGGCGGCCCGACGACGGAGCCCTGCGGCGCCTGCGAGCACTGCGTCGCCATCGCCGGCGACCGCCATGTCGATGTGCTGGAAATGGACGCCGCATCGAATACCGGCGTCGACAATATCCGGGAGTTGATCGACGGCGTCCGGTACCGGCCGGCCTCGGCCCGATACAAGGTCTACATCATCGACGAAGTGCACATGCTCTCGAAAAGCGCGTTCAATGCGCTTCTCAAGACTCTTGAGGAGCCGCCTGAGCATGTTGTTTTTATTTTCGCAACGACGGAAATCCGCAAGGTCCCGATCACCGTGCTGTCGCGCTGCCAGCGTTTCGACCTGAGGCGTGTGCCGACGGAACTGCTGGTCACCCATTTTGCGGAAATTTGCAAGAAAGAGGGCGCCGAGATATCCGACGGCGCGCTGCACATCGTTGCCAGGGCGGCCGACGGGTCGGTCCGGGACGGATTGAGCCTCCTCGATCAGGCCATCGCGCATGCTGACGGCGCGATCGGCGAGGATCGGGTTCGCGACATGCTCGGCCTTGCCGACCGGACGCGGACGTTCGATCTGCTGGAATCCGTGCTCAAGGGCGAGATCGCACCTGCGCTTACGGAGTTGCAGAGCCAGTACAAGGATGGCGCGGATCCCGCGTCGGTCGTCGAGGATATGCTCGACCTGGTGCACTGGTTGACGCGTATCAAGGTGCAGCCGGAAAGTGCGGATGCACCGGAAGTGCCGGAGAACGAGCGGACCAAGGGCAAGGAAATTTCTGGATCGTTGCGGATGCCGGTGTTGACACGAGCCTGGCAGATTCTCCTGAAGGGGCTGGGCGAGGTCAATATCGCGCCGTCGCCGCTGGCGGCGGCCGAGATGGTCCTTGTGCGGCTTGCCTATGCCGCGGAACTGCCGACGCCGGGCGATGCCGTTAAATCGTTGCAGGAAGGCGGCGGCGCGGCCCCCACGGCGCCGTCATCGCCGTCATCGCCGCAATCCGGCAGCAATGGCGCGGCCCGGGCGCGGGCTGGAGGCGGGCGAACCGTCGCCGAAGGCGTGCCGGCACCGTCGGTCGCGGCGGAATCCGCGCCGCGTACGGAAGCCCGGACGTTCTCGGACCTGGAGGCCGTTGCGGCACTTGCCGGTGAACTGCGCGAAGGGTTGCTGCAGGCATTCCTGGAAAACCAGGTGCGAATTTCAACGTTCGAGCCGGGCCGCATCGAGTTCAGCGCCGATGGCGGCGCCGACCGCGATATGGTGCAGCGCCTGAAAGGTTTCCTCGAGGAGCACACGGGCATGCCGTGGGCGGTCGCGCTGGCGCGCGCTTCGGATGCCCCGACGATCGCCGAGTTGCGTAACCGGAACGCCGAAAAGGCACGCAGCGAGGCCGGCGAGCATCCGCTGGTGCGTGCCGTTCTTGAGCAGTTTCCGGGGGCGACGGTCGAGGAAGTCCGCCATGTCGCGCCGATGCAGGACGATGCCGTCGCGGACGACTTGCCGCATCCGGACACTGACCGCGACGAGGACGATATTTGAGCACGAACGCGAAATTCGAGATCGCTGAACGGCCCGATTATTACCGCGTCGAAGTCGAGAGCATGCACATAAAGGAGTTGTGCGAAGCACTCGATGTCTGGCGTTCGAAGTGCCGGCCGGACGGCATTCCCGTGTGGGGCGATCTCGATTTTCTCGATTTCGATACAAAGATTCTGCCGCGCATGATCCTGCTCGACGTAGACAATGGACCTGGACTAGGAATTTACCGGTATTGGGGGACGCGGGTCGCCAGCTTCAACGGTGTCGATATGACGGGGCTCCGGATCAATGGCCTCGCGCCCGCGCGTCACGCGCAATATTCGGAAGAGCAATACCGGTGGGTGGTCGAGAATGCCCGTCCGTCATTGTTCGTTGCCTGCCTGGGGGAGAAGGCGTGGGACCGGAAGTATGAAGCGATGCTCAGGATGCCGTGCCGCTCCGTCCCTGACGCGCCGCTCGACCGGGTGCTTTGCGTCGGCTTTTACGACGACGTTCGCCAGACGATCGAGAATTACGTCGACGCGGATATAGATCTGGAGAATTATTTCGACCCGGAAGCCTGAGCCGGCAACTTAGTCGAGCAGGAAACTGTTTCCGGACGCGTCGCCCCAAGCGTTCATGAATTCGTCGAGATAGGGCCGCTGTTCCTTTTCAGCATCGATGAAACTGACGAGGTCGGAGACGCAGGCATTGTAGCCTGCCTTGTTCAGCGTGCCGGTGTGCAACTGCCAGCGCAGATAGACGAGGTAGGTGTTCAGGACGTCGGTCTCGCAGTAATTGCGGACGTCCTCGATCTTTCCGTCGTCGACCATCCCCGCGACCATCGAGCCGTCGACCCCGAACTTGCCGGCAAAGCCGAACGCGGCGCAGACCTCGTTCAGCTTGATCCGCGCCGAGGCCCCGAAATCGGACAGCACATCCAGCAGGTCGCAGTGCCAGTCGGTGGCGTAACGGTAGCCGTAACTGTTCCACTTGTCCCCGGATTTGTGCAGCCACGGCGCCGGGATGCCGTGCACCATGGCCCGGTACTTGAGCACCGGCAGGTCGAAGGTGCGGCCATTGAAACTCACCAGTCGCGGTTTCTGGCGTTCCAGATATGTGAAGAACCCCTGCAGGAGTTTTGCTTCGTCGAAGCCGGCTTCGCCGCCGGAACGCAGGTCCTTGAGGAGATAGCCTTCCATCGCGCCGTCCCGCTCGATTTCCGCCTCAAGAAAAGAAATCGCGACGACCTTGTGGAATGGCTGGCGGGGGAAGGCGTTTTTTCCGTCCGTGACGTCGAGATGATATTGCTCGATGGCGGCGCGGCGCTCAGCGACATCGGTGGTCTCGATGCCGGTCAGATTGGGCGCGGCGTCGGTGTCGGGAACGGTCTCGATATCGAAGACGAACAGGTTTTGATGCAGCATGGCAAATGTTATACAGGTCCGGCGAACGGATTCCCAGCAACCTGACGGAGCATGCCGGTTATGAAAAACCTCGGCCAGATGATGAAGCAAGCGCAAGAGATCCAGCAGAAAATGCAGGACGTACAGCGCGAACTCGAAGAACTGGAGGTCACCGGCAAGTCCGGCGGCGGCATGTGCCAGGTCACCCTGAACGGCAAGGGCGAAGCGAGGAAGGTCCTGATCGACCCGTCGCTGGTGAAGCCCGAGGATGCCGAGGTTCTGGAGGACCTGATCGTCGCCGCGATCAACGATGCGCGCGCCAAATCCGACGAATTGATGCGTGAAAAGATGCAGGATATCACCGGTGGCCTGCCGCTCCCGCCCGGCATGCAACTACCGTTCTGACGCCTGCCCCATGGCCGAGCAGGACATCGATAGGCTGGTGCAGCTTCTGGCGAAGCTGCCGGGTCTCGGACCCCGGTCGGCCCGGCGTGCCGTGCTGCAGTTGCTGAAACGGCGCGAGTCGCTGCTGCAACCGCTTGCCGCCGCGATGGCGGACGCCGGCAATCGGGTCCGCGCCTGCACCACCTGCGGCAACCTCGACACCATCGATCCCTGCGCGATCTGCGCCGATCCGCGTCGCGACCCCTCGCAACTTTGCATCGTTGAGGACGTGGCGGATTTGTGGGCGCTGGAACGCACCGCGAGTTTCAAGGGTAAGTATCACGTGCTGGGTGGCACGCTGTCGGCGCTGGATGGCGTCGGTCCCGACGATTTGAACATTCCGGCGTTGATCGCGCGTGCGACTGAAAATCCCGGCGCGGAGGTAATCCTCGCGACCAGCGCGACGGTCGACGGGCAGACCACGGCGCATTACATCGCCGACCGCCTGCATGAACACGGGATCAAGGTTTCCGGGCTCGCGCACGGCGTGCCGGTGGGCGGCGAGCTGGATTTTCTCGACGACGGCACCATTGCCGCGGCGATTCGCGACCGCAGGCCGGTCTAGGTCCTGACCCTAGCGCGGATTATTCCGTCAGGAACGTCAGCAGCACGAAACGTTCGCCCGACGTGACGGGCACCACCTCGTGCAGCATCGAACATGAGAACACGATCGCGCCGCCCGTCGGCGGGCGGTAAAGTTGGTTGCCGTATTCCGGAAACCGCAGATCGCCGCCCTCGTATTCGTCCGTGTTCAGGTTGATGGTCACCGCGAACTTGCGATGTTTGACGCTCGGGTTGCAGTCGTCGCGGTGCACGTTGAAAAAACCTTCATCCGTTGCCTTGTAACAGCCGATGCGGAAGGCCTCTAGGCGCCAGCGCTCGAAATGATAGATTTTCATCACTTCCGGCGCCATGCGCGGCATCACCATGTCGATGATCTTCTGCTCGGTCTTGGCGTCGTTGACGACGTAATCCTCACGGCGTTTGAAGGCGTGCACGACATCGTCGACTTTTCCGGCCGTTTCACCCAGCGCGACCCGGCCGTCGGTTCGTGCGCCGCCGCGCCACAGATCGATCAGCCAAGTGCATTCTTCCGGATCGAGAACGCGGGGTACGATCAGGACCGGTGCGACGCCCATGACGATGTCATTGGATTTCTCGTGCGTTGCGGCCGCCACGTGTTTCTCGACCCAGGACGGGAGGTCGTCGCCGACTTCGTTCAGGCCGATCATACCGGCGATACGCTGGTTGCTGTCGAGGACGTAGACGGCGGGCGCTTCGATTCCGGAAAGCTGTGCGAACCCCGTGGCAATCTCGTTGCCCGTGTCGGCGATGGTCCGGTGCGGCCAGTCGGCGGCATCTCTGACGTTTGCCACCTTGTCGCTTGTCCCCGGTACGAACGTGACGACTTGCGCTTTGTCCGAATCGAGGACCGAACCGGATGGCGTGATTCTGGCAATGTGTGGCAGCGACCGCTCGCAGGCAAAAATCATCACCGTCGGCCGACCGTCGACGTGCGAGTAAAGATCGAACATGCCGCCGTCGCAGTCCGTGCAACTGAAAATCGGTGAATGATCTCCAACGCCGAAGCCCCTCACGGCCTCAGGTTGTCCTCCGCCTGACATAACTACCCCGCGGTCGAAACTCGGATTGCCCCTGCGTTTTCTTATTGTTTTTCTGGCGTTGGTTATATCACGCGGCTCTAGTATGACAAACCGGCGTCGTTATTGCGCGGCGCCCTCGGCTTCCGCCGTTTCGAAGATCGCGCCGCGGTTCTTCAGGTCCTCTTCGACACCGTCGTCGAAATCGCATCCGACAAGTGTCGTCTTCTCGAACTTCACGTCCGTCAGGTCGGCGCCTCGGAAGTAGGCGCCGCTAATGTACGCCCCGGAGAAATCGCTTCCGGCGAGAATCGCGTTGGCGAAATTAGGGCGCCATCTTTTTGTTTTAACATCTGGGTCGTCGACATTGGTTTCGATCGGACGCAGTTTCGCACCCCTGAAATCGGCGTTCTTGAGGACGCAGCTATGGAAATTTGCGGCATCCAGATCCGCGTTCACGAACTTTGCATTGCTGAGTTTCGATTCTTGAAAGAACGTGAACAGGCAAATCGTGTCGCTGCAGTTGCACGCCTCGAGATTCGACGACTTGATGCTCATGCCGCTCAGATTGACGCCGCGCAGATTGACGCCCGCGAGATCCGAACGTTCAAGATTTGCCGGTCGGCCTTCCTTGCCGTTGGTACGGATCCATTTGTGATGGCGGACCATCCTGTTGCGTATCGTGTCGTCCAGATGCGACAGACTTTCCGGGACAACCACGTTGTCGGTGCTGGCGTGCTGCAGGTTGGTTGCGTTCAGCACCACGCCACGCATGTTGGCGTCATCCAGGCAGGCAGATTGCAAGTCGGCTTCGGAAAGGTTCGCCTCGGACAGATTGGCACCCTTGAGCACGGCATGGCCCATCTTGGCGCGGTTCAGGTTCGCCTTGGACAGGTTCGCGTTCTCGAAGTTGGCTGACTGCAACTCCGCGGATTCAAGATCGGCGCTGGTCATGCGCGCATCGCGCAGATTGGATTCGGCAATCTGCTCCTTCAATTCCTCCGCGCGGCCCTTTTCATCCTTGGTAAGACTCGCCCCCTTCAGTTTCCAGACGACCTCGGCGACCTGACCGGCGCGCAGGTCGACTTCGACCATGGAGGCATGCTCCAGGTTCGCGTGGGACAGCATCGCCCCGCGCATGTCGGCGCGGTCCAGCTTGGCACGGGTCAGATTGGCGCGGGTAAAGTTGCAGCCGTAAAGATCGGCGCCGCGCAGGTCCACGCCGATGAGCTTTGAGTCAGTGAAGTCGCAGCCCGTCAGAACCGCTTCGCGCAGATTCAGCTTGCTGAAATTCTGGCCGGAGAGATCCTTCATGCGGATGTCGGCGCGCTTGCCGCCCTCGATCCCGCTCATGAACCTCACGTGTTCTCGGATGACCTTCTTTAACTCATCCGTGTCCATTCATATCCTTTCGCCGTTAATTGCCCTTTGCCGCAAACGGCCGGATTGCGTCCAGTCTATATTAAGAGACTGATTTAGACTAATTTTCCGTTATTCGGCCGCCTTGCCGTCAGGGGGCGACAGCATGCCGGCGGCTTCGTCGGCGTCGCCGAGCTGAAGATCCTCGATACGCGCGCCCCGGCGCATGATCTTGCCGCTGGAGATCTCGATATCGCCGATATCCTTCTGCGCCTGGTTGAAATGGGTCTTCAGCTTGCCGACACGGTCGTCGAGCCGGCTCATGTCCTCCAACAGCTTGTGCACTTCAGCCTGAATGACATCCGCCTGTTCGCGCATATGCACGTCCCGCAGGATGGCGCGGACGGTGTTGAGCGTGGCCATCAGCGTCGTCGGCGACACGATCCAGACGCGGCGCCGGAAACCTTCCTCGACGACATTGCGGAAATTGGCGTGCAGTTCCGCATAGACCGCTTCCGATGGCAGGAACATCAACGCGCTTTCCGACGTTTCGCCCGGCACGATGTAGCGCTCGGCGATATCCTTGACGTGTTTCAGGACCGCGGCCGAAAACTCGCGGCCCGCCCTCGCCCTCGCCGCGTCCGTCTCGGCGTTGCGGAGCGTTTCATAGCTCTCCAGCGGGAATTTGCTGTCGATGACCATAGGGCCTGGCGGGTTCGGCAACTGCAGCATGCAGTCCGCCCGCTTGCCGTTCGATAGCGTCACCTGGAAAGCGTACGCCGATGCTGGCAATGCCGCCTTCACCAGATCGTTGAGCTGTATTTCGCCGAATGCGCCCCGGGCCTGCTTGTTCGACAGGATATCCTGGAGACCGACCATCTGCTGCGACAGGTCGGTAATGTTCTTCTGCGCGTGGTCGATGACGGCAAGCCGTTCGTGGAGCACCTTCAGGGTCTGGCCGGTCTTTTCCGTCTGTTCGGTCAGGCCGTCCCCAAGCCGTTTCGAAAGGGCGTCCAGGCGTTGGTTGGTGTCGGACTGTGCCTGTTCCATGCGCCCGGACAACGTGGTTTGCGCTTGTGCCAGAGATTGCGCGATATCGCCCATTTGCTGCAGACGCGCCGCCTGCTCGGCGCGCGCGCGGGCGCCAGCGTTGATCGCAACAAGCATGACGACGATCGTAACCGCGAGACCGCCCAGAATAAGGAGTGTCTGCAGATCGATTTGCACGCTGCCTCTCTTTCGTCAAAATCTCCTGCCAAAGCTTGCATGAGCCAAGCTGTCGACGCAATCGCCGGGCTTCTTTACGGCGGCCCAGGAAAAACCACGAGGTTTCAAGATGAACATCCGCGCCCTATCGATCACCGCCGTGCTTGCAGGCGGTTTGATGTTTTCTTTGCCGGGAAATGCCCAGGACGCACCGGAAACCGCGCTCCGCCTGACGATTTACGCGAACGGTCTGGCGCTTGTCGATGAAAAGCGGACCTTGCCGCCGGGGCCCGGTACGACGGTGCGCGTCGACCGTGTGGGACCGATGATGATCGCCGATAGTGTGCGGGTCGACCTCTCCGGCGAGGCCGATGTACGCGAAATTTCCCTCGATTCGGATATCCTGAACCGCCGCACGTTGCTTGAACGCGCGCTCGGGAAGACGGTCAATCTGATCCGCACCAACCCGGCAACGGGCTCGGAAACCGTCGAGGAGGCGCAGGTGCTGAGCGTTGCACAGGGGCTCGTGCTCAAGGTCGGCGACAGGATCGAGACGGACCCGCCGGGCCGTATCGTATTTTCGGGCGTGCCTGATGACCTGAGCGCGACACCGACCCTGTCGCTCAGACTGTCCAAGATGTTAACGGAACCGACGCCGGCCCGGCTCGCCTATCTGACGAACGGGCTGTCATGGAACGCCGTCTATACGGCGGTGCTCAATCCCGCGCACAACCGGGTCGACCTGAGCGCCTGGGCGAAAATCCAGAACAACGCCGGCACCGACTATGGACCGGCGCTGGTGTCGTTGGTTGCCGGCGATGTTGCCCGGGAAACGCTGCCGCCGCGCGGCAAGATCCTGATGCGTGCCGAAGCGGGGATGGCTTCCGATGCCGCTGGCGGAAATGCGCCTCGAAGCGAACTGTCCGCGTTTCACATGTACAAGATGCCGGAACCCGTCACCCTGAAGGATAAGGAATCACGGCAACTCAGGCTGCTGTCGGCGGACGGCGTCGTCTCGGAACGCGTGCTGGAGTTCAGAAGCGGCGCGCCGGTGTTCGGTGCGATCCGCGGCGTGGGTGAGCCGCAGCCAGTGCGTCAGCGCGTCATGATCGTTAACGACGTTGCCAGCCACCTCGGCGTGCCGTTGCCGGCGGGGTTGGTTCGGGCGTACGTTCGCGGTGAAGAAGGCGCGCTTCGTTTCATCGGCGAGGACAACATCGACAATACACCGCTGGCTCAAAGGATCGGGCTCGACCTCGGTAGTGCCTTCGATGTGACGGTGACACGCACGCAGACGGATTTCCGCCGCGTCGGAGACCGGGTCACGGAGACCGCGTTCTCGCTCAAGGTCCGCAACGGCGGCGCCGAAGCGGCAACGGTGAAGGTCGTCGAGGATATTCCGGGAGATTGGGAAATCCTTGCCGAATCCCTGACCCATGCGCGCAACGGCATCGCCGCGGAATGGCAGGTCCCGGTGCCGGCGGGCGGCGTGACCGACCTCACGTACCGCGTACGGGTTCGTCGTTAAACCTTAGAAAAACAACCCCGCGATAGCACCCGTCAGGCATGTCGCCAGGGTGCCGGAGACAATGGTGCGGCCGCCGAGCGCGATGATGTCGTCCTTGCGTTCGGGGCACATGGTCGTCATGCCGCCGATCATGATGCCGAGGCTGCCGAAATTCGCGAACCCGCACAGTGCATACGTCATGATAAGCCGGCTCCGCTCCGACATGGCCGTGGCGTCCATGCCGGCCAGGTTCAGGTAGGCGAGAAACTCGTTCAGCACGGTCTTTGTGCCGAGCAGGCCACCGGCCGCCGCCGCTTCGCTCCACGGAATGCCCATGGCGAAGGCGATGGGCGCCATGGCCCAGCCGAAAATTCTCTCCAGCGTCAACGGCGCGCCGGCGATTTCGGGCACAACGCTCAATATGCCGTCGACAAGGGCCACCAGCGCGACCATCACCAACAGCATGGCAATGACGTTGATAAGCAGCCTGACCCCGTCCATGGTCCCGCGCGTGATGGCGGCCATGGCATTGCCGTCGTCGGGGATCTCGATCTTGCCGGGGGTCGCGTCATCCAGCGGCACCATCAGTTGCGCGATGGTGATCGCCGCCGGCACGCTCAGCACCGACGCGGTCAGGATATGCCCGAGCGCGCCCGGAATAACGGGACCGACGACGCTGGCATAAAGCACCATCACCGTCCCCGCGACCGTCGCCATGCCGGCGGTCATCAGCACGAACAATTCGCCGCGCGTGAGATTCCGCAGGTAAGGCTTCACCAGAAGCGGGCTTTCGACCATGCCGACGAAGACATTGGCCGCGACGCCGATTCCGAGCGCGCCACCGATATGGAACGTGCGTCCGAGCAGCCAGGCCGCGCCCTCAACAATTCTGGGCAGCACGCGCCAGTGGAACAACAGCGCCGAGAGGGCGCTGACGACGAGAATCAGCGGCAAGGCCTGGAACGCGAGGTTGAACGTCGTTCCCTGTTCGGTGGTCGGAAACGGCGGGGTATCGCCGCCGATATAGCCGAATACGAAGGAGGTGCCGGCCTTCGTCGCCTCCATCAGCGTGATGACGACGCCGTTGAGCGCGAGAAAACCCTGTTTGACCGCCGGCACGCCCAGCAACAGCGCCGCCAGGGCAAACTGTATCGCGAGCCCGATCACGACGGCGCGAACCCTGACGTTCGCGCGGTTCTCGCTCAGCAGCCAGGCGATCAGCGGAAACGCCACGATGCCGATCAGGCCTTGCCAGATCATATGAAGTCCCCCTCGTCATACCCCCGCGAAGTGTCGTTTCTTGACGATCCGATGCCAAGATCATATTTCCTTGCGTGTAGGAACCGTATTCGGATCGATTTATGGCCAAACTGCCGATCATCGTAGCCCCCGACCCGCGTCTGAAGATCAAGGCGCAGCCGGTCGATACCGTGAACGACGACGTGCGTCAGCTCATGGACGACATGCTCGAGACCATGTATGCGGCGCACGGGATCGGCCTGGCGGCGCCGCAGGTCGGCGACAAACGCCGCGTCATCGTCGTCGATGTCGCGCGCGAGAACGAAGAGCCCAAGCCGGTCGCGCTCGCCAACCCGCAGATCATCGAAATCGCCGACGACGACCGTATACACGAGGAAGGTTGTCTGTCGCTGCCGGAACATTATGCCGAGGTCGAGCGTCCGGACTGGATCAAGGTGCGCTATCTCGACCGCGACAACGAAATCCGCGAGATCAAGGCGGAGGGTATTCTGTCGACGTGCATTCAGCACGAGATCGATCATCTGGACGGTATTTTGTTCGTCGACCACGTGTCATCGCTGAAACGCAGCATGATCCTGCGTAAACTGCAAAAGGCGAAAAAACTCGCCAAGCAGACGGCGTGATACCCGCGTGAATGCATCCACGCCGCTCCGGCTGGCCTTCATGGGCAGCCCCGAGTTTTCGCTGCCGACCCTGCATGCGCTCATCGATGCCGGTCACGAGGTCGCTTGCGTCTATGCGCAGCCTCCCAAGCCCGCGGGCCGGGGTCAAAAGGACAGGCCCTGTCCGGTTCATGCCGAAGCGATCCGCCTCGGGATCGAGGCCCGGACGCCCAAAACGCTCCGCGACCTGGACGCTCAGGCGGCGTTCAGGGCGCTGGATCTCGATGGTGCGATCGTCGTCGCCTATGGGCTGATCCTTCCTGAAGAGGTTCTGAACGCACCGAAACTCGGTTGTCTGAACGTACATGCGTCGTTGTTGCCACGCTGGCGCGGCGCGGCGCCGATCCAGCGTGCGATCATGGCCGGCGATACGGAGACCGGTGTCGGTATCATGCAGATGGACGCGGGCCTCGACACGGGTGGCGTGCTGGCGGAGGCGCGAACGCCCGTCGCCTCCGACGAGACAGCCAGTTCGTTGCATGATCGGCTGGCGGCGATGGGGGCGGCGTTGCTTGCTGAAACGCTGCCCGTCTATGCGTCCGGGAAGATTTCGCCGATTCCGCAACCCGACGACGGTGTCACCTATGCGCACAAACTTGATCGTAACGAGGGTCGCCTCGATTTTAATAAACCGGCGACGGTACTGGAGCGCGAAGTCCGTGCCCTGAACCCGTGGCCCGGCACCTGGTTCGAATTGCGGGGCGAGAAATTCAAGGTCGCGGCTGCTGAGATCGTCCCGGGCGTATCCGGCGCGCCGGGGACCATTGTCGATGACCGTTTGACGATCGCATGTGGCGAGGACGGGCTGCGACCGCTGCGCGTGCAGCGACCGGGAAAGGCGATGACGGACGCGGACGCGTTCCTCCGTGGCTTCGCAATTCCAGCGGGAACAAAACTCGATTAATTCGGCGCCATGAATTTCACGGTGTCGTCCATGCTGCGCATCTTGTCCATGCCCTGGCGCATGTGCAGCATGATGAATTCGGCGCGCTTCTGAGGGCTGCCGACGGTCCGTCTTGGGAACAGGTGATGCCAGGCGTCCATCTTGACGCTGAGTGAACACAATACGCCGCCCAGCGATACGTGATGGCTCTTGATCTGTCTCTGCAGCTTGCGGAATTTGTCCGCCGAGATGTCGTCCCACATGTTCTTGGTGCCCATCTCGAACTCGTCGAAGCGGCGGCGCACCTGTTTCGTCAGTTTGGAAATCCGGCTGTCCATCATGTTGACGGTATCCTGCAGGGACTGGTCGTGCTGCAGGGTATAATTCTTGCGGAGCTCCGGCATGGAATCGAGGAAGTCCTCGATGATCGGCGAAATGGAATCGAGGCAGCGCCGGTAATACGAAAGCGACAGAAAAATATCGCCGTAATCCTCGATAAATTCGGGAACTTCCTCCGGTTTGATGCCGAGCTTGTCGGCCATTGTCCTCAATTTCTCGAGCGCCAGCTTCACATCGGGGTCACGGAACAGGGCGATGACGTCCTCGAACGTTTCGATCTGGACGTCGTCGTCCTTGCCGTAGATCTGCACGATCAGCGGCCGCGTGAAATCGGTCATGTAGGTCGTCAATTCCGCGTTCATATCGGGCGTCAGCCTGAGCTCATCGTTCTCGTTGACGTCGATTCCCAGTTGACGGAGCGCGACACGCAACGAATACACGTCATAACTGGGCAGGTTGGCGACCTTGCGCAGGATCACCATGTCCGGATGGTTGTTGCCGCTCGCCCAGTCGAATTCGTTGGGCAGGTCGCGAACGTCCAACTGGCCGCTGCCGGCGCTTGCGTCCTGGAACAGTTCGATGACGCTGTCGAGCCCCGCGTTCTTGATCATTCGGGCGCGTTTGAGGCCGGGTGTTTCGAGCGGCAGAATCTCGAGCGGCAGGATGTGGAGGGAATCCCGCTCGTTCTCAATCAGTATGGATTGCGGATCATCGCCGCTCATGCGCCCCCCTGATGTTTGACTTTTCGCCGACAGTAACAGAAATAATTTTGGCACTAAAACGCTGGAATATGGAGTCCGTAGTCCCTCTTGCGCCTTTATCGCTTTAGGAACCGGAACAGGCAAAAATGCCTCGATTTAAACTGACGCTAGAATACAACGGTACGCCGTTTCAGGGCTGGCAGCGACAGGACAACGGTCCCAGCGTACAGGAGACGCTGGAGAATGCTGTGTTCGCGCTCACAGGCGAGCAATCTCTGGTCCAGGGCGCGGGACGGACGGATTCGGGGGTGCATGCACTGGCACAAGTGGCCCATGTCGACATCTCCAAGGATTTTCCGGCGGATACGGTGCGCGATGCGCTCAATCATCACGTCCGGCCGCACCCGATCAGTGTGCTCGTTGCAGAAATTGCCGATGATGAATTCCACGCCCGTTTCTCCGCGACGGGACGGGCGTACCTCTACCGGATACTGAACCGCCGCGCCGCGCCGGCCCTGGATGAGGGACGTGTCTGGTGGCAAGCCTCGCCGCTGGATGCATCGGCAATGCACGAGGCGGCGCAGGAACTGCTCGGCCATCATGATTTCTCGACCTTTCGCGCATCGGAATGCCAGGCCAAGTCGCCGGAGAAGACGCTCGACCGCCTTGAGGTCTCCTGTGCCGGCGACGAGATTCACATTGTTGTCGAAGCCCGGTCGTTCCTGCACCACCAGGTCCGCAACATCGCGGGCACGCTGCAACTGGTCGGCAGCGGCAAGTGGGGCAGGCGCGACGTTGCTCGCGCCCTTGAGGCCCGGGACCGAACTGCCGGCGGTCCGACCGCGCCGGCGCACGGGCTTTACCTGACCCGGGTAGAGTATGGCGGCAGTTGATCCGCGGGGTTTCGGCGCCGCTTCGCTGTGCTAGAGCCTTTCCCGGCCAAATCGGATCAATTCTGTTTCTCGATTGGCGTGTGCGATCCGTCGTTGAAGCGGGCGAAGGGCGATGCCGGGCCATCGGCCGAGACCGTTTAGGCGGCGGGCGTCCGCCAATCGGAAACCCGTGCGGGACGGGCGATTTTGCGCCATTACCGGCGCAAAGACCTTCGCCCGTATCGTTGGATACGCGCTTCGGGTCTTTGCTGGATACTGTCTCAAAATCGCCTCGTCAGAATGGTTCAATTTGGCCGGGAAAGGTTCTAGGATGAGGGATGACCGATAAAATCCCCCTGACCGTGGCCCGTGACGACGGCGAGAAGACCGCGCCCCGGGTGAGAGAGGAAAGGACGCCGCTGGCGGGTTACATGGCCGTCGGCTTCGGCCTTCTCGGCATATTCGGCCCGGCGATCATCTTCACGCCGTTGGGATTCCTGTTCTCGCTTATTGCATTGCTGCGGGGGCAGGGCAGCTGGGGCTTCGTCGGCCTGCTGCTCACCATCGGCGGTATTCTGGGGTCCCCGATTCTGATGGGTCTGATCGGTGTCGGCGCGCTTTATGTCACGTTCGACTGGCAGGAGATTCTGCGCCCGGTTTACGAGATGTTCGGCGGCGGCATCGACATTTAATCCGGGTCAGCCGCGGATCATGCCGTCCGTGATTATTTTCCAGAACATGGTAACTGCCATGTCGAGCGCGACGATCGTCGCGGCCGGCCCGCCCGGCAGGCCGAGCGCGTGTTTCGCGACGAACCATCCATAAATAAGAATATAGGCAAACAGGAGCAAACCGAAGAATCCGCGGGCCATTTCCGGCGCGCCCAGCATCCAGAACAGAAAATCCATCCCCATGAACATCGCATTCTGAAGGACCGCGACCCAGTTGTAGGTGGTGAGAAAATGAAAGAATCTGTCGCGGCAGCCAAGTACAGGCGACAGATACCAGACCACGAGCGGAAAGATCAGCCAGCCGATGACGTATGACAGGCTCTCGAATACGAACGCAAAGATGAACGGCGTATTCTCCGGATAAGCGTCGCCGTAAAGGATCATCCACACCAGATACATGGGCGCGACGATCACCGCCGCGAAGAACGATTTCGCCGCGTCCGCGCCTTCGTGGCCGAAGGCATTCATTCCGTCACGATCGAACTTGGCCAGGAGCGTGGCGCCGTAAAGCGAGCGATGGGCCTCGGCCAGCGACACCATTACCCGGCCTTTGTGAAGAAGTCTTCGAGAATGCGGGTATATATGCTTGAGAGCGCACGGATATCGTCGACGCGGGCGTTCTCGTCGACTTTGTGCGCGGTCTGGTTGATCAGCCCGTACTCGACGACCGGACAGTGGTCCTTGATGAAGCGCGCGTCCGACGTGCCGCCGGTGGTGCTGAGTTCGGGTTTCTTGCCGGTCACGGCCTTGATGGCGCCGGATACCGTGTCCGACAGCATGCCCGGCGGCGTCAGGAAACTTTCGCCGGAAACGCGAATGCGCATGTCGTAGCCGCCGCCCGCCTGATCGAGGCGGCCGCGCAGCAGTTGTTCCACGCTTTCCGAGGTGTGCAGATCGTTGAAGCGGATATTGATGCGTGCCTGCGCGCGTGCGGGAATGACGTTGGTCGCCTGGTTCGCGACATCGACGGTCGTGACCTGAAGCGTCGACGGCGGGAAATGGTCGGAGCCTTCGTCGAGGGGCACGTTGGTCAGCGACGTCAACAGGTTGAGGATCTTGTGAATCGGGTTGTCGGCAAGATGTGGATAAGCGGAATGACCTTGCACGCCTTCGACATCCAGCCACACGTTCATTGATCCGCGCCGGCCGATCTTGATCATGTCGGTGATCGTCTCCGGGTTCGTCGGTTCGCCAACGACGCAGGCGTCGATGGTCTCGCCGCGTTCCTTGAGCCAGTCCAGCACCTTCTTGGTGCCGTTGGTGGCGTCCCCTTCTTCATCCCCGGTGATCAGGAAGCTGATCGATCCGTTGAAATCGCCGCCGTTCCGTTCCAGGAAATCCCGCGTCGCCGTCATCATGCAGGCGACGGCGCATTTCATGTCCGCCGCGCCGCGGCCGTAAAGCCGCCCGTCGCGGATTTCGGGGCTGAACGGATCCGATGTCCAGTCGGCGAGATCCCCCGGCGGCACCACGTCGGTGTGCCCGGCCCAGCAGAAATTGGGGCCGTCGGTGCCGCGCCGCGCGTAAAGATTGCGCGTCGGCTCACCGGCCGGGTCGTCGAACGTCAGGTCATGGCATTCGAAGCCGAGCGGCGTCAGGAACGCGATCAGTTCATCCAGCGCGCCCGCATCCTCGGGCGTCACGCTGGCATGGCGGATCAGCGTTTCCGATACGCCGACCGGGTCAGGTCCGGAGGAGTTCATTGATCGACGTCTTCGACCGGGTTTGTTCATCGACGCGTTTGACGATCACGGCACAGGCCAGCGATGGCCCCGGCGAACCGTCCGGCAGCGCCTTGCCCGGCATCGCGCCCGGCACCACCACGGAATAGGGGGGCACTTTGCCGACGAAGATTTCGCCCGTGTTGCGGTCGACGATCTTGGTGGTCGAAGTGATGAAGACGCCCATGGACAGCACCGAACCCTCGCCGACGATCACGCCCTCGACCACCTCGGACCGTGCACCGATGAAGCAGTTGTCCTCGATGATCACGGGGCCCGCCTGCAGCGGTTCCAGGACACCGCCCAGGCCGACGCCGCCCGACAGGTGCACGCCCTTGCCGACCTGCGCGCAGGAGCCGACGGTGGCCCAAGTGTCGACCATGGTGCCTTCGCCGACGTAAGCGCCCAGGTTCACAAAGCTGGGCATCAGCACGACCTCTTTGTCGATGAAGGCGCTGTGGCGGACGATGGCGCCCGGTACGGCGCGGAAGCCGGCGGCGCGGAACGCGTTCTCGCCCATGTCCTCGAACTTCGACGGGACCTTGTCCCACCAGTGCGCGCCGCCCGGCCCGCCGGGGATTGGTTTCATGTCGTTGAGCCGGAACGACAGCAGCACGGCTTTCTTGAGCCACTGGTTGACGACCCATTCGCCGTCGACCTTTTCGGCGACCCGTTTCTCACCCTTGTCGAGCATGTCGAGCGCGGTTTCCACGGACTCCCGGATTTCGCCCTTGGTGGTCAGGGTGACGTTGGCGCGGTCTTCCCATGCGGCATCGATGATCTGTTCAAGCTGGCTGGTCATGGTTTTCCTCTGTCGTAAGTGCGGCCGCTCGGGCCCGGATGGCGCGACCGGAATGTGCCGCCAAGTGGTGGGGGTGTCAACTCGCGGCGCGCTCGATGGTGATCGCCGCCAGCCATGTCGCCAGATCCTCGATCCGGTGATGGACGTGGCCGTCATCGGAATTTTCACGCGACCAGCCGACACCGGTATCGAGCCACACCGTCGTCATGCCGAGGGCCGCCGCCGGCACCAGGTTCTTGGCCATGTCCTCGACCATGACGGCGCTTGCGGGATCGATGCCGAAGCGGCGGCAAACGGCGTCGTAGGTATCCGGCGCCGGTTTCGGCACGTAATCCGCGTCGATGATGTCGAAGCAGCCCTCGAAATGGTGATCGATGCCGATGTGCCGTGTGATGTTTTCGGCATGCGCGGTCGAGCCATTGGTGAAAATCACCTTTCGGCCGGGCAGTCTTTCCAGCGCGTCCACGAGTACCGGATCGGCGGAAATCGGCGCCAGATCGATGTTGTGTACATAATCCAGGAATGCCTGCGGCTCGACGCCGTGAACCGTCATCAGGCCGCGCATGGTGGTGCCGTATTCCCGGAAATACTGCTTTTGCAGCTTGCGGGCCTCGTCGCGGGGCAGATCGAGCAACGTGCTCACATAGTCGGTCATGTTCCAGTCGACCTGATCGAACAACCGGGAGGACGCCGGATAGAGCGTGTTATCCAGATCGAAGATCCAGACGGCGGCGTCCACCAGTTCGTCTGGGGTCTTGCGAACGGCGCCAGAATCGCGATTTGCGGCTTTATTATTCATGACAGGTTTACTTAACGTTCGCGGTGTATCGGAAGCAAGGTGCAATCGATGATCCTACCAAATCGCGGGTTGGCCCGGATACAGCCATCTTCTAATATGACGGGGGATTAACGTTGAACAGGCAAGCTCATGGCCAATGAGGCGACCGCGCCGACCGAAGCGGTACAGGCCAGTGACACCGACGTCAAACTGATCGCGGGTTATCCGGGGCCGGCGTTGCTGCTTGATGCCGCGGGGACGCCGCTTGTCGCCAACGCCAAGGGAGCAGGTCTTGAAAAGGCGCTGACCGGCGGTGCCGTTGCGGACATCGAATCCCTTATCGGCAAGGCCGTCGAAAGCGCGAGCATTGCCAACGCCACGCTGACCATCGCCACCAGCCGGGGTGAACTGGTGCTCGACGTTACCGCGATCCCGAGGCTCGACGTTAACGGCACCGTTGCCAAGACGCTGCTTTTGGCCCGTGACCTGACGATGGAGCGGAACCTGCGCACGACGCTGGTGGAATCGCGACAGCGCTACAAGGACCTGGTGGAGATCTCCAGCGACTTTTCGTGGGAAGTCGATGCCGACGGCAAGCTGATTTTCGTCTCGCCGCAAGGAGCGCTCGGGTACAAGGCCGATGAGCTCGTCGGCCAGGCGGTTCGCGATTTCGTTATCGACGCGGACGAGTACACGCCGTTTCCGTTCACCACCACCCGCAAGCTCGACAACATCGAAATGTGGATGAAGAACAAGGACGGTTCGACCGCCTGCGTGATCGTGTCCGCGTTGCCGCTGGTCAAGAACGACGACGACAGCGAGACATGGATCGGCTGCCGCGGTAACTGCCGCGATGTTACGGAGGAACGCGAGGGCGAAGCCGCGCTTGCCCGCGCCCGACATCGTGAGCAGCTTCTGAATTATATCGTTTCGCAAATCCGCGACGAGATCGAACCGCACGATATGTTGATGGCGGCCGCGACCGCTTCGGCCCGGGCGCTCGGCGCAGCGGGGTCGCGCATCTACCGCGAGGATACCGATGGTGAGGGGTTTGCCGTCGCCGCCGAATACGGCAACGTCGAGAGCGTTGATGGACTGGGTCAGAAGATCGCCGGGCTCAAGGCGGGCGACGTGATCAACGTGGATCTGGGAAGCTGGTCGGCATTGCTGGCGACCACCCAGTACCGCGGCGACGTCAACGGCGCGCTTGCGATGTGGAAGCCGAAAAAGGAAGAAGCCTGGGATGACGATCACCGGTTGATGCTGACGGATGTCGCCAACCAGCTCGGCATCGCCAACGAGCAGATCGCCAACCACGAACGCATTGTCAGGCTGTCACGCACCGACGGCATGACCGGACTGCTGAACCGCCGGGCATTTTACGAGGAAGAACTGCCACGGCGTATTGCCCGGCTCGAGCGTTCGGACCAGACGGCGTCGATGTTCTATGTCGACATGGACAACTTCAAACGCGTCAACGACGTGCACGGCCATCAGGCCGGGGATGAAGCGATCCTGTTCCTGCGCGATATGTTGATCAATTTCTCGCGTCCGGGCGATTTGATTGCTCGTCTCGGCGGGGATGAATTCGCCATGTGGCTGGACGGGATCGACGAGGAGACGAGCCGTAAACGCGCGGGACAGCTGATCGAGACCAGCAAGCAGATGGTTACGATGTCCGGTGACGAGGATCATCCGCTTGGTATTTCCATCGGCGTTGCGTTCTTTGATCCGAAGTCTGGAGAAACGCTGGATGAGCTTCTTGCGCGCGCCGACGCGGCAATGTATTCCGTAAAGAAACGAAGCAAGGGAGGCTTCGAGATGGCGCCACCGCCCGGTACGCCTCTCGAGATGCTCGAATAGAAAATTTTGCGGCGGGGATGGTCGTTGTTCCGCCGTTGGGGAATGTGTTTGGCATGACCGGGATTCTCGGTGACGGCGCAATTACCTACGAGAAGGCCAAGGAACTCGCGCAAAGCGATGACCCGGCCGTGCGCGTCGCCTTGGCCGAGCGTAAGGATCTCTCTCCCGAGTTATTGTATTATCTGGCCGAGGACGATTCCGCGGATGTAAGGCGTGCCGTCGCGATCAACGAGGCGGCGCCCCGTCAAACGGACATGCTGCTCGCAAGAGACGCGGATGCCGACGTGCGCGGCAGCTTGGCGCAGAAGATTGCGCACGTGGCGCCCGAATTGAGCCAGGAAGACTCCGAAAAAGTTCGCGTGCAAACCCATCAGGCTCTGGAAACGCTGGCCAACGACCAGATTACGAAGGTCCGCGCGATCCTTTCGGACGCCCTCAAGGACGTGGTCGATGCGCCGGCCGATATCATCAGGCGGTTGGCCAACGATATCGAGATCGAGGTTTCCGGTCCGGTTCTCGAGTACTCCCCGGTTCTCACCGAGCAGGACCTGATCGAGATCATCGAAAGCGGACCGGCCGCCGGCGGGGTTGCCGCGATCGCACGCCGTGACGGTGTTTCCGAGAATCTGGCCGACGCCATTATCGATACCGATGACGTCGAAGGTATCGCCGATCTTCTTGGCAACGGGTCCGCGCAAATTCGTGAAGAGGCGCTGGACGACCTGATCGACCGCTCCGCCGACCAGGAGCTTTGGCAGCCGCCCTTGGTCGCGCGCAAGCAGTTGCCGGACGGCGCGGCGCAAAGAATGGCGGGGTTCATCGCCGAGAACCTGCTGCATGAGCTTTCGAAACGTGCCGACTTCGATGCGCCGACGATGGCCGCGGTCAAGGAGGTAGTCCGAGATCGATTGGGTGGCGAGGCGGGACCGGACAAGAAAGCCCTCAATGCCGGGTTCGATTTTCTCAAGGTCGATCCGCCGTTGGATACAGCGAAAAGACTCAACGAGGCCGGTAAACTTCATGACAAGGTTGTAGCCAAGGCGCTGCAGGCCGGCGACCATGCATTCGTATTCGCGGCCATGATCGAGCGCGCCGGCGTCGATCTTGCGCTCGCCCGTAAGATTTTTGTCGAGAAGAATCCATCGGGTATCGTTGCCTTGCTGGGAAAGGCGAAGATGCCGGCGTCGATGGTGATGATGGTGCAACAGCAGATGGGGCGTATCGCGCCGTCGGAAATCATCGAGCCGGAGGACGATTCGACTTTTCCGATGTCGGAGGACGATATCGACTGGAATATCGAGTTTTTCTCCAACATGGCGGAGCGCGCCTGACCCGCGGCTGCGGTGTTGCTATCGCGCGTTAGGCGCTGTATTCGAAAGACGTATCCGGGCTGTTCGAGTATCTCCGACGCATGACGATATCCTACGAAGAAGCCAAAGCCATTGCGCACGACGGTGACGACACCGCCCGCGAGGAATTGGCCAACCGTGACGATATCGCCCCCGAACTCCTGTATTATCTTGCCGAGGACGAATTGGCCGCCGTCCGCCGTGCGGTCGCCATGAACTCCGCGACCCCGATGCATGCCGATCTGCTTTTGGCGCGCGACGGCGATGACG
Organism: Rhodospirillales bacterium; assembly: GCA_965229805.1. GTDB lineage: Bacteria > Pseudomonadota > Alphaproteobacteria > Rhodospirillales > Casp-alpha2 > UBA4479. Next base: position 188,354 of record CBDDJO010000002.1, read on the forward strand.
GGGTGCGCGCCGCTCTTGCCGGCAAGATCGCCGAATGGGCGGCCATGGGCGGGCCGCAGGAAAGCACGCGGCTGCGTGACATGGCGAACGAAGCGCTGATGCTGTTGGCCAAGGACCAGATCGTCCGGGTCCGTCAGATTTTGTCCGAAGCCCTGCAGGAAGTCGCCCATGCGCCCCCGGATGTGATTCGCCGCCTGGCCTGGGACGTGGAGAGCATTGTCGCGACACCGGTTCTCAAATTTTCACCGGTGCTGAACGACAGAGATCTGATCGAGATCATCGTCGCTAAGCCGTCCCCGGGCGCGGTTTCCGCCGTGTCGGAACGTGACGGCGTTTCCGGCGACGTCAGTAACGCGATCGTCGAAAGCAACGATATCGAGGCCATTGCCCTGTTGCTTGCCAATGAAAGCGCGCAAATACGCGAGGAAACCCTGGATCGGGTCATCGCCGACGCGGCGGAAATCGATCTGCTGCATATGCCGTTGGCGATGCGTCCGAAACTGCCGTCCAAAGCGGCGGTCAAGATCGCCCGGGTGGTTGCCGACGATGCGCTGAAGCGCATGCAGGCACGCAACGACCTGCCCGACGAGGTGACCTCGGCGGTGCGCGACGTGGTGCTGGAACGGCTCGGACACAGCGTCGCCCTACTGCCGGAGCACCGCGCCAATGGCGCCGCCGATGCCGCAGGTATGCATCCGGACGACAACGAGGTGTTTGATCGTGCCGCAAGCGAGTGGGCGGCGGGCTCGCTCGACGAAGGCGCGTTGCTGCGTGAACTGGCGCACGGCGATATGGAGTTCGCAAAAGCCATCATCGCGGTCATGGCGGATGTGCCGTACCGAATGGTCGAGTGGGTGCGCGAGACGCAGAGCGTGAAGGGAAGTATCGCGCTTTCGTGGCGCGCAGGGCTTTCGGCCAAGACCGCGGAGGTGGTTCAGGAAAGGCTCGCCAAGATCGAGCCTTCGAGAATCAAACGGGCGCGGGGCAGCGCCTACCCGATGTCTGACAACGAAATGATCGAGCAGATCGAAATAATCAGAAAGCTCTAGAGCCCTTTCGGAGAAATCTGAGTCATTCCGACGTGGTGATTTCGGTTTGTCTCCAGGAGCGAGGACGAAGGACATGCCTAAGCATATTCGAGGACAAGTGACACAGAGACGGGCCGAAATCCCCCGTCCCATGCGGGTTTCGCTTTGGCGAGCGCCCGCTACGTCAGGCCGCTTGCCCGACCTGCCTTCGCCGAAGCGAAGCTCCGGCTTCGCGCAGGCAGGTGCGACGGGATCACGCCGCGCGGCCTTCCTGGTGGGTCGCCGCGCCAAAGCCGAAACGGAATTGGCTCGGATTTCTCCGAAAGGGCTCTAGCCCGGTTCAGCCGCGGGTGATCAGGGTGCCGGCGCCGCCCGCCGTGAACAGTTCCACGAGCACCGTGTGCGCGACGCGCCCGTCGATGATCGCAGCGCCGTCGACGCCGCCCTGGATCGCGTCGATACAGGTCTCGATCTTCGGAATCATGCCGCCCGAAATGACACCGTCCCCGATCGCGTCCCGTGCTTCCGATACCTTGAGCTCGGAAATCAGATTGCCGTCTTTGTCGAGAACGCCTTCGACGTCGGTCAGCATGTACATGCGCGATGCCTGTGTCGCCGCGGCAATGGCGCCGGCGGCCGTGTCTGCGTTGATGTTCAGCGTTTCGCCGTCCGGGCCGACGCCGATCGGCGCGATGACCGGGATCACGTCGCTGCCCTCGAACGATTCAAGGACATGCGGTGCGATCGTCTTGGGCTGCCCGACCAGGCCGAGATCTATGACCTTCTCGATGTTGCTGTCCGGGTCGCGCTTGACCCGCGTCAGCCGTTCGGCGCGGATCAGGCTGCCGTCCTTGCCGGAAAGGCCGATAGCGGTGCCGCCCGCACTGTTGATGGCGGCCACGATCTGCTTGTTGATCGAACCCGACAGGACCATTTCGACGACGTCGATGGTCGCCTGATCGGTGACGCGCAGGCCATCGACGAACTCCGACTTGATCTGCAGCTTTTCCAACATGGCGCCGATCTGCGGGCCGCCACCGTGCACGACGATGGGGCGGATGCCGACCTGGCGCAAAAGCACCATGTCGCGCGCGAACAGGTCGAAAAGTGCCTGATCGCCCATCGCATGGCCGCCGAACTTGACCACGACCGTGCGCCCGTTGAAACGCCGCATATAGGGCAGCGCTTCGGAGAGAACGGAAGCTTTGGCGAGGTTGGCCTCGCGGTTTTCATCGTGTGTCTTGGTCATGACGGGAAACCAGTTCGTCGATTTATCCTAGGAAAACCCGGAAATAACGCAGGGTTACATGAAATCTGCAAGAAAATAAACTTGAGGCGGCGTTATTCCGCCAACCTCGCCAGTTCCGCGCGCAGCTCGGCAATGCCCGCATTGTCTTTCGAACTGGTGCACATGATCTGCGGGTGCGCGGCGCCGTGTTTGGCGGTCTCGGCCACGGTCGCGTCGATCAGTCGCGCGAGGGGGCCGGGTTTGATCTTGTCGCACTTTGTCAGCACGATCTGATAGTTCTGCGCCGCCTGGTCCATCATTTTCATCGCCGTGCGATCGCTGTCCTTGAGCCCGTGCCGGGCATCGATCAAAAGGCAGCAACGCCGCAACTGAACGCGGCCGCGCAGGTAATCCTCGATCAGGCGGGTCCACGCTTCGACTTCCGTTTTGGATACCCTGGCATAGCCGTAACCCGGCAGATCGGCCAGCATCAGCCGGCCGCCGGCGTTGAAGAAATTGACCTCGCGCGTGCGCCCAGGCGTGTTCGATGTGCGAGCAAGCTGTTTGCGGCCGGTCAGCGCGTTCAGGAGGCTCGACTTGCCGACGTTGGAACGGCCGGCAAAGGCGATCTCGGGGATGTCGGCGGTGGGAATCTGCGCCATCGAGCGGGCGCCGAGCACGAAATCGACGTCACCCGAGAACAGTTTTCTGCCGGCTTCGATCTCGGCGGAATCGTAAGCGTTGTCAGTCATGCCGGTGGCCTCCGGCCCCGTGCGGCCAGGTCAGCTCAGGGCCGCCTTCCCGCTGATCCCCATGCGCCGCATAATGATCCACTGCTGAAGAATCGACAGTACGTTGTTCCATGCCCAGTAAATCACCAGCCCGGCAGGGAACTGGGCCAGCAGGAACATGAAGAACAATGGCATGAACAGGAATATCTTGGCCTGGATCGGATCGGCCGGTTGCGGGTTCAGCTTTTGCTGGATGTACATCGACCCGCCCATGATCAACGGCCATACGCCGATCATCATGAATTCCGGCGGCGACCACGGAATCAGGCCGAACAGGTTGAAGATCGTCGTCGGGTCAGGGGCGGACAGATCCTGAATCCATCCGAAGAAGGGGGCGTGGCGCATCTCGATGGTCACGAACAGCACCTTGTATAGCGCGAAGAACACCGGGATTTGAACCAGGATCGGCAGACAGCCCGATGCCGGATTGACCTTCTCGCGCTTGTAGAGCGCCATCATTTCCTGGTTGAGCTTGACCTTGTCTTCGGCATAGCGCTCGCGCAGCTTCACCATGTCGGGCTGCAGCTTCTTCATCTTGCTCATCGATACGTAGGACTTGTTGGCGAGCGGGAAGAAGACAACCTTGATGGCGACCGTCAGCAACAGGATCGAAACGCCGAGGTTGCCGACAGAGGCATTAATCCACAGCAGGGCCAGGAAGATCGGCTTGGTCAGGAAATAGAACCAGCCGAAGTCGATCGCGAGGTCGAAATTGCTGATGCCGTATTGTTCGGCATAACCGTCGAGCAGATTGACTTCCTTGGCGCCGGCGAAAAGCTGCGTTTCCGCCTTGCCGCTGCCGCCGGCGGGCACCACGACGGCGCTGCCCAGAAAGTCGGTCTGATAAACATCGGCGACGCCTTCCTTGCGGTGCAGGAAGCGCGTCTGCACTTTCTCCGACTGGTTGGGGATCAGGGTCGCGAGCCAGTACTTGTCGGTGATGCCGATCCAGCCGCCGGTGCTTTCGGCGGAGATGCCGGCTTTCTCTTCCTGGATGTCGTCGTAGTCGACCTCCTTGAGCTGACCGTCGAAGACACCGAGCAACCCCTCGTGCAGGATATAGAAGCCGGTTGTCTCGGGCGTGCCGTATCGGGTCAGCAGGCCGTAGGGATAGAGCGTCAGCGGCTTGTTCGTCGTGTTTTCGACGCTTTGTTCGACCGTGAACATGTAATTCCGGTCGATGCTGAACTTGCGCTTGAAGATCAGGCCTTCGCCGTTGTCCCACGTGAGCGTGACCGGGCTTTCGGAGGAGAGTACGTCGCTGTCGGCCGTCCAGACGGTGTCGAGGTCCGGCGTCGCATGGCCCTCGGCGCCGGCCCAGCCGTATCCGGCATAGTAAGCGTTGACCGAGCCCCGGGGTGACAGAAGCACGATCTCCGGGCTCGTCGGGTCGACGGTCTTGTGGTAGTCGATCATCGTCAGATCATCGACAATGCCGCCCTTGAGCGAGATCGAGCCGTGCAGGCGCGGGGCGTCGATATCGACGCGCTCGACGCCGGATAATGCGGCCTGGCGGCTCTGTTCGACGACAGCGTCGGTCGTCGCGGGCGCGCCGCCCGGGACCATGGGGGCCTGCGACACCGATCCGTCGGCGGGTGCACCGGGCGTGGCTTGCGGCTGCTGCGCCTGACCCGACTGTTGCTGGGTCTGTTGTTGCTGCGCCTGCTCCGGCGGCGGGGCGCTCGTGTTAAAGAAAGTCTCGAACAGCACCAGAATGGCAATCGAGAGCGCGATCGCCAGGATCATGTTCTTGTGGTCGGTCATGGGTGTTCAGGGCTCCCTTTGCGGTCTGCCAGACGGGTGTGGTTGGCGGCAGGCACGGGATCGTAGCCCGAACCCCCCCATGGGTGGCAACGCAGGATTCGTTTTATTGCGAGAAATCCGCCCTTCAGCGCGCCGTGTGTGCCGAGCGCTTCTTCGGCAAAGGCGGAACAACTCGGATGGAAACGGCATGAGCCGGGGACGAAAGGCGAAACGCCATATCGATAAACCGCGATCAGGCCGCGTATCGGCAATGTCAGGAACCGGCGGATGGCGTTCTCAGGCATGATCGGCGCTCCGGCAGGCATCGAGTTTCTTCAGGCTCTTCAAGAAATCGTCCTTCAGGGCTTCGAACGGGCGCGCCGGGGTCGCGGCACGGCCGATCACGACAATATCGAGACCGGGCTTGGCATGATCCGGCAGGACCGCGTCGACACAGGCACGAAGCCGCCGTCGGGCTCGATTCCGGACCACCGCGTTGCCAACCTTGCGGCTCGTTGTAAAACCGACGCGGATGAGGTCTCCGCCGGCTTCGCCCGCGCGGCGCTTGCGCACCTGCACCACCATGCCAGGGGTTGCCCATTTGCGGTTCGCCCCGGCAGCAGCAAGGAATTCACGCCGTTTTTTCAGTCGAACGTGTCCGGGCTGTTTAGGGGGCTGGGACATGCGGGCGCGGAAACGACCGCCCGCCCTTAAGCGGACAGGCGCTTGCGGCCCTTGGCACGGCGGTTTGCAAGAACGCGGCGGCCACCAACCGTCGCCATGCGGTGACGGAAGCCGTGACGGCGCTTGCGGACAAGCTTGCTGGGCTGATAGGTGCGTTTCACGGGTCTTCTCCTTGCAAAATCGCCCGCTGTATACGGGCTTGGCGCTGGCAAGTCAACGATGGCGATGCGGATTTTGCGTGAAAATTCGGATGCCATTTCGGCTGTTCACGTGAACTTGAGCTTGCGTTAGCGGAACGTTGGTTGCTCTCGCGTACAGGATGGCGAGAATGCCCTGGTGGCTGCGCTTTAGAGGGCAGCCGGGGGAAAGACCGGATAACCACAAGTATGGCTGTCGGTCGACGAGGAAACACATCGGAACCGGGAAACTCTCATGCACGGGAGCGACCAGTACACCCAGCCGGAAAGCCCAAAGGCCGCGGCATCGACGGCGACGCTGAGACGGCTGTGGCCGCTCTTGGCGGTCGTGGCGGGGATGGCCGCGGTCTTTATCTTCGATCTGGACCGGTTTCTGTCATTCCATGCGTTGAAGGAGCATCGGGAGTTCCTCCTCGCGTGGACGGCGGACAACCGCGTGCTGGCGGCTGCGGTGTTCGTCGTCTGTTACGGCGTCATGGTGGCGTTGTCGGTGCCCGGGGCCGTTTGGGCGACGCTCGCCGGTGGGTTCGTGTTCGGCACGGCCATGGCCAGTCTTTATGTTGTCGTCGGCGCGACGCTCGGTGCCGTGGTTATTTTCCTCGTCGCGCGCTATGCCCTTGCCGACATGCTGAAGGCCAAAGCCGGCAACGCGATCCGCAAGATGGAGGCCGGGTTCAACGAGAACGCGCTCAGCTACATGTTCGTGCTCCGCCTGGTGCCGCTGTTCCCGTTTTGGCTCGTCAACCTCGTGCCGGCGTTCCTGGGGGTGCCGCTCCGGACCTACGTGATCGGCACGTTTTTCGGAATCATGCCTGGGTCAATCGTCTATGCCAGCGTCGGCAACGGCCTTGGCGCCGTGTTCGAGCAGGGCGGCACGCCGGATCTCGGCATTATCTTCGCGCCGGAAGTGCTGCTGCCGATCCTCGGGCTGGCGGCGCTGTCGCTTATTCCCGTTTTCTACAAGCGCCTCAAGGGCGGGCGTGCCGAGCAGGCGAAAGAGGACTGACCATGGCCCAGCACATCAAGACCGACATCTGCGTTATCGGCGCGGGCTCGGGCGGGCTCTCGGTCGCCGCCGGGGCCGCGCAGATGGGGGCCGATACGGTGCTCATCGAAAAGCACAAGATGGGCGGCGATTGCCTGAACTTCGGTTGCGTGCCGTCCAAGGCGCTGCTGGCGGCGGGACATGCCGCCCAGAACATTCGAAACGCAGGCCGTTACGGGGTCGACGCCGGCGAACCGCGGATCGATGCAGAACGGGTCTTTCGACACGTGCACGGCGCCATCGCCGCCATCGAGCCCAACGATTCAGTCGAGCGTTTCACGGGCCTCGGCGTCAACGTCATCCAGGAAACCGGCCGTTTTATCGACGCCAGGACAGTGGAAGCCGGCGACAAACGCATCACGGCACGGCGGTTCGTCGTCGCCACCGGGTCGTCGCCGTTCGTCCCGCCGATCCCGGGACTTGAGAACGTTGATTACTACACCAACGAAACCGTGTTCTACGCGGACGCGTTGCCGGATCGCCTGATCGTCATCGGCGGCGGGCCGATCGGCATCGAACTGGCCCAGGCGCACCGGCAGCTTGGCTGCGACGTCACAGTGCTGGAAATGTTCAACGTCATGCCGAAGGACGACCCGGAACTGGTCGATGTGGTCAGAAAGCAGCTGGACCGGGACGGGATCGTCATTCGCGAAGGCGTGAAGATCGCGCGGGTGGAAAAAGCCGACGGCGGGCTTGATGTCGTGCTGGAAACGGACACGGGTGAGGAAAAGGTCACCGGGACGCATTTGCTGATCGCGACCGGGCGGCGCGCCAATGTCGACGGGTTGGGCCTCGACGATGCCGGGATCGAGTATTCGCCGAAAGGGATCGAGGTCGATGCCCGGCTCAGGACCTCGAACAAAAAGGTCTTCGCCATTGGTGACGTCGCCGGCGGTCTGCAGTTCACGCACGTTGCCGGGTATCACGCGGGCGTGGTGATTAAGAACGCCCTGTTCCGGCTGCCGGCCAAGGCCGATCATACCACGGTACCCTGGGTCACCTACACCGCGCCCGAACTGGCGCAGGTCGGGTTAAACGAAGCCCAGGCGAAAGAGAAATATGGGGCCGACATCCGTATCCTGCGCTGGCCCTACCACGAGAACGACCGCGCCCAGGCGGAAGGCGAGACCGAGGGCATGATCAAGGCGGTCACGACGAAGAAAGGCGTGATCCTGGGCTGCGGCATTGCCGGGGCGGGGGCGGGCGAACTGATCCAGGCTTGGGTGCTGGCGATGTCGCAGAAGATCAAGGTCGGCGGTGTCGCCACGATGATCGCGCCCTATCCGACACTGGGCGAGGTTTCGAAGCGTGCCGCGGGCAGTTACTACACGCCGTCTCTTTTTAGTGAAAGAACACGGAAAATCGTTCGTTTTCTGGCCAAATTCGGCTGATTCTGCGCAATATCGCACTTATGAACGACACCGCATCCCAACCGCGAAAGCGTTTTATCAATCTCTCGTCGCGGCTCCTGATCCTGACCGTGCTGTTCGTTATGCTGGCCGAGGTATTGATCTGGACGCCGTCGGTGGCGCGTTACCGCAAGGCCTATATCGAGGATTTCATCAACCGTGCTCACCTCTCCATGGTCGCGCTGGACGCCTTGCCGCATACCCAGCCCAATCAGGATCTCGAAAACGAGCTTTTGCGCCAGACGGATGCAATGGCGATCATCGTCAACCGCCCGGACCGGCGCATGCTGATGGTCGGCGGCGACATGCCACCGCCCATCGACCTGACGGTCGACATGCGCGAAGAAACTTTCCTGTCGCTGGTCGCCGAAGCCTTCGAGACCATGACCCGTGCCGACGACCGGGTGATCCGCGCCATTGGGATGCCGCCCAAGCAGCAGGGTATCACGGTCGAGGTGATCTTCAGCGAGGCGACGATGCGCAACGCCATGCTCGATTTTTCGTGGCGCATTTTTGCCTTGTCGCTGGTGATCTCGGCGATCACGGCGTCCCTGGTTTATCTGTCGCTGCAATGGATGATCGTGCGTCCGATCCGCAATTTGACCGGCGCGATGGTCGGCTTCCGCGACAATCCGGAAGACGCCACACGCATCATCCGGCCGACGCCGCGCGGGGACGAGATCGGGACGGCACAGCGCGAGCTTGCGGAAATGCAGCTCCAGGTGCAGTTGTCGCTGAAACAAAAGAACCGCCTGGCGGCCATGGGCAGTGCCATGACCCGGATCAACCATGACCTCCGCAATACGCTGGCGACGGCGGTGCTGGTATCCGACAAATTACAATCCATAGAAGACCCGGAAGTAAAACGGGTCGCGCCCCGGCTGATGAAAGCCATCGACCGGGCCATCGATCTCTGTAGCCAGACCCTCAATTACGCCGCCGACGATGCGTTGGCGCTCCGGCCGCGGGCCTTCGGCCTGCGCGACCTGATTGATGAACTGCAGGGGATACTGGAACTGTCGGAGGAATGCGCAAACATCACGTGGTCGCTCGACATCGATCCGGCACTTGAGATTGTCGCCGATCGCCGTCATTTGCTGCGCGCGCTGCACAATTTGTGTTCCAACGCGGGACAGGCCGGGGCCAAAACCCTGGATGTCCGGGCTGTCGCGGCGCCCGGGGAAATACGGATCGAAATTACCGACGACGGACCCGGATTGCCGGAGAAAGCCAAGGAGCACCTGTTTCAGGCGTTCGCCGGATCGAGCCGCGAAGGGGGCACCGGGCTTGGCCTCGTCATCGTCCGCGAGGTCATCGTGGGACACGGCGGCGATATCGAGCTCCTGCATAGCGGGCCGGACGGGACGGCGTTCCGGATTCGGTTGCCGGACGATATTCCGCCACACCCGCCGGATCTGGATACGCCGGTCGGCTAGGGGCCGGACCCTAGTCGCCGAGGACGACGCCTTCGCGTCGCGGGTCGGCGCCGCCGACGAGCCCGTCCGGCGAGATACGAATACCGTGCAGGCCACTCGTCATTTCGCGCCGGCGGACCTCGTGACCGAGTGCTTCCAGCGCCGGTTTTAGGGCTTCGGCGGGCGTGCCGGCCTCGATGTCGACAGGACCGCCGCGGCTGACGATGTTGGGCGTGGCGATGGCGTCGGCGATGTCCATATCCCAGTCCAGAACCGCAAGGATCGTCTTCAGCGTATAACCGGCGATACGCGATCCGCCGGGCGAGCCGATGGCCAGAAGGGGATTGCCGGTTTCATCGAAGACGATGGTCGGTGACATTGTGCTGCGCGGCCGCTTGCCCGGTGCCGGTGCATTGGCCACCGGATGACCCTTTGATGTGGGCCGGAACGAGAAGTCGGTCAGTTCGTTGTTGAGCAGGAATCCTTGGCTCATCAGCTTGGAGCCGAAGGCGCGCTCGATGCTGGCGGTGATCGAGACCACGTTGCCGTACTTGTCCCGGATCGAGAAGTGCGTGGTCGACAGGCCCTTCTCCGACGCCTCGTCGTTGCCGAAATGCCATGCCGTGCGGCCGGCGCGGCCCGGCAGCGCCTGTTCCATGCGGCGTTCCGGCGAGATCAGGCGGGCGCGGGCGGCGAGATAGCCCGGATCGAGCAGTCCCGCCACCGGCACCGGCACGACGTCGCTGTCGGCCACGTAAAGGGCCCGGTCGGCGAAGGCGAGGCGGCTCGCCTCGACGATCAGGTGAACGGCCTCGGCCGAGAAAGGCTGCATCGCGCCCAGGTCGAAATGGTTTAGGATGCCGAGTATCTGGCCGACCAGAATGCCGCCTGAAGACGGCGGTCCCATGCCGCAGACCCGGTAAGCGCGGTAGCCGATGCAGACGGGATCGCGTTTTTTCGCTTCGTAGGATGCGAAATCCTCAGGCGTCATTGTCGCCGGGTTGGCGGGCGCGGCGGCGACGGTTCTGGCGATGCCTCGGGGAATTTCACCGGCGTAAAACGCGGCGCCGCCGTTTTCCGCAACGCGCCGCAGCACCTGGGCCAGGGCTGGGTTCTTCAGCGTATCGCCTGCCTGCAGGGGGCTGCCGTCCGGATAGAAGTATGCCCGCGTTCCCGAAATTTGCGGCATTTCGGTATCGGCAGCCAGAAGACCAGCGAGGCGCGGTGTCACTTCAAAGCCCGCCTCGGCGAGGCGGATTGCCGGCTCGAACAGGTTTTCCCACGGCAGAACACCGTGATCCGCATGTGCCAGCGCTAGCATTCTGAGCAGGCCGGGGACGCCGACCGCACGGCCGCCGAGTGCGGCCTCCGGCCACGGCATCGCCTTGCCGTCCGTGTCCAGAAACATGTCCGGACGCACCGATGCGGGGGCGGTTTCGCGGCCGTCGTAGGTTTCGAGAGAACCGTCAGCGGCATCGTGATGGACAAGGAAGGCGCCGCCGCCGATTCCGGATGACTGCGGCTCGACGAGCGTCAGCACCATTTCGGTGGCGATGGCGGCATCGACGGCGCTGCCGCCGGCGGCAAGGATGTCGCGCCCGGCCCGCGCCGCCAGCGGATGCGCGGCAGCGATCATGTAGCTGTCCGCCGTACCGCGTCGATGCGCGTCGATGTCGATGCCGTCGTCGCAACCGGCGACGACACCGAGCATCAGGATTGAAATCAGAACGAACCGCCGCGACATCACCGTCAACCTCGCAACTTATGGCCAATCGCTGTAAAATGCCGTTGCACGTTAAAACGGCGAGACGGGTTGTCAAACACCGGGACTCCGGGTCCAGAGCAGGGAGGAATTGCCGTGACCGCACTGCTGCGCGAACATTTCGTGGTAATCCTTCTGGTACTGTTCATCGGTATCCTGTTCTGGGCCTTCAAGCCTCGGAAAACACAAAAGAATCAAACAATTGAGGACTTATCCTCAAGAGCTGATAAAGAGTCGAGATCATAGATATCCACAATTTCGCAGATAAATATCCACAGAAAGAATGGCGCTAAGGCTTTGTAGGAAAGAGATTTTTGAATATATCCCCGTGATTTTCCTATTGTGCAGCGCAATATTCTTGGGATAGGTTCTCGACGGGAGAACAAGCGAGACGGGGGAAGAGGAGCAGCCAGGCAATGGCGGCATCCAGACTACAGTCATCCGATATCCGGGCCATGAAAGGCGCGGGCAGCGTCGTCTGTCTGACCGCCTACGACACGCCGATGGCGCAGCGCGTCGACCAGCACTGCGACCTGATCCTTGTCGGCGATTCGCTTGCCATGGTCGTCTATGGCCTGGAAACCACCCGCGGCGTCACGCTGGACATCATGATCGCGCACGGGAAGGCGGTGATGCGCGGCTCGGCACGGGCGTGCGTCGTGGTCGACCTGCCGCACGGCACCTACGAGCAGAATCCGCAGCAAGCCGTCGCGTCGGCGCTCAGGGTCGTCGCGGAAACCGGTTGCCAGGCCGTGAAACTCGAGGGCGGCGAGGAGATGGCCGAGACCGTCGCCGCGATCGTCGACGCGGGGGTGCCGGTACTGGGCCACATCGGGTTGCTGCCGCAAAAGGCCGAACACAGGGGCGGGTTCAAAATTCAGGGCAAGGACGACGAGGGCGCGCAGCAGGTCTACAAGGACGCCGCCGCGATCGAGGGCGCCGGCGCTTTCGCCATCGTCATCGAAGGGACGGTCGAGGCCGTGGCCCGCGAAGTGACGGCCCGGAGCGGCGTGCCGATGATCGGCATCGGTGCGTCACCCGCCTGCGACGGACAAATCCTCGTGACCCAGGACATGGTCGGTCTGTTCGCCGATTTCACGCCAAAATTCGTCAAGCGTTACGCCGACGCGGGTAAGCTGATCGAGGACGCCGTCGCCGACTACGCGGCGGAAGTGAGGGGCGGTCGGTTCCCGGCGCTCGAGCATTGCTTCGGGGTGCCGAAGACGAAGGATTGAATCCATGGACGTCGTGCGTACGGTCGCTGAAATGCGGGAGATCGTGGCGGGCTGGCGCCACGGCGGCGAGCGCATCTCGCTGGTGCCGACAATGGGCGCACTGCACGAAGGCCACATTTCCCTGGTGCATCAGGCCGGCGGGATTTCCGACAGGCGGGTGGCGTCGATATTCGTCAACCCGACCCAGTTCGCGCCGAACGAGGATTTCACGACCTATCCGCGAGACGAGGCGCGGGATTTGGCGATGCTCGAGAAGGCCGGCGTTGATCTGGTGTTCACGCCCGACGTGACGCAGATGTACCGGGACGACCACCGTACCAAGGTGGAAGTGCAGGGCCTGAGCCAAATCCTCGAGGGCCAGTTCCGGCCGCAATTCTTTATCGGCGTCGCCACCGTGTGCGCCAAGCTGCTGATCCAGACCATGCCGGACGCCGCGGTGTTCGGTGAAAAGGATTACCAGCAGCTTTGCGTGATCCGGGCCATGGCCCGCGATCTCGACCTGCCGGTACAGATCATCGGTGGCGAGACGGTCCGTGAGAACGATGGCCTCGCCATGTCGTCCCGCAACACGTATCTCTCCAATACCGAACGCACCCTGGCGCCGCGTCTGCACCGGGAAATCACCGGCGTTGCCACGCGCGTCAAAGGTGGCGATCCAATCGAGGTCGCGTGCGCCGAGGCCACGCAGCAACTGGACGAGGCGGGCTTCAAGAGCGTCGATTACGTCGCGGTCCGGGACGCGGAAACCCTCGACATGCCGGCGCAAGGGCGCCCGATGCGGGTGCTCGCGGCGGCCTGGCTCGGCAAGACGCGGCTTATCGACAACGTCGCCGTTTAATCGTTTTTCTATTCAGTGCGCGAAAAAGTGCATGCCGCCGTCGACCGGAATGACGGCGCCGGTGATGTAACTCGCGCGTGGCGAGGCGAGAAACGCAACCAGCGGCGCCACGTCTTCCGGATCGCCGAAATATCCCATCGGAATGTTCGCGTCGATGAACTTTTGCCGCGATTCCTCGGTCGGATAGAGCCGCTCCAGGATCTGCTCGCTGTTGATGCGTCCGGGCGGGATGCAGTTGACGGTGATGCCGTCCTTGGCGACCTGGCAGGAAAGCCCCTTGGCCCACAGATGCAGCGCCGCCTTGGCGGAAATCGCGGCGTTAATCGCGCGCGGTTCCGTGGAGCCGGAAAAGCTGATGATCCGGCCCCACTTCTGCGCCTGCATCCCCGGCAGCAGGGCCTGGGTCAGGCGCCTGACGGCGGTGAAGTTGAGTTCCAGCGACTGGTCCCAGGTCTCGTCGTCGGCGTAGATGTCGATCGGCAGCGACGCGCCCGCGGCGTTGACGAGAATATCGACGGCGCGTCCGTCCGGCTGCGCCGTCTCGGCGATTGCCGCCAGCGCCGCACGGTCGGTCAGATCGGCGGCGATGACGGCGGGCCGGGCGTGCCCGTTAGCCTCGATCCCGTCCGCGACTTGGTTCAGCAAGGCCTCGCGCCGCGCCAAAATGGTGACGGCCGCACCCTCCGCCGCCAGCGTGCGTGCGATTTCGGCGCCGATGCCGGTGCTGGCCCCGGTGACGAGCGCGGTCTTGCCGCCCAGTTGTAGGTCCATGATGCCTCCGGTTATTTCTTCGGCGGTACGTCGAGACGGACCACGATGCCTTCCAGGTCCGGCGAGGGCGCCGGATAGAAGTCGAGCACTTGTGGATCGTGTCCCGGCACGATCAGATCCTGATCGGCACCGGCGAGGACGCGCAGCTTTTCATGGCCTTCCATCATGTCACCGATGTTGAACACGGTCCGGAACGGGTTCTGATCCCACATGTTGTGATAAAGGTGCGACGCGTCGGATGCGACGACCACGCGGCCGCGCGCGGTCTCGACGGTGACCGACTGCATCCCCATGGTGTGGCCGCCGATGAAGTGCAGCTTGATGCCCGGAAAAAGGTCGGTATCGCCGTCGTGGAAAACGACGCGCTCCTTGTAGACCTCGCGCACCATGCCGGTGACGTGTTCGATGTCGAATGAATGGCGGAGCGTCTTGTGACGCATGTAGCGCCCGGTCGCGAACTGCATCTCCTTATCCTGCAGGTGGAACCGCGTTTTCGGGAACAGATCGAAGTTTCCGACATGGTCGTAATGCAGGTGGGTGATGATGGTGTCCTCGATCTCGTTCGCATCGGCGCCGACGAGGCTTAGGGATTCCGCCGGGCAGCGGATCAGTTCACGGCCGCGTTCGTCGGCGGCCTGCTTGTTGAAGCCGGTATCGATCAGTACCGTCCGGTTTTCGTTTTTCGCGACCCAGATGAAATAGTCGAGGGGCATGTTGCCCTCGTGCGGGTCAGGGTCGTCGATGAAGTTGGCGCTCGCGTCGCGGTCGTGGTGGGCGTACTTGATGGCGAACAGTTCGTAAGTTTCGGTCATGAATGTTATCCTCCCGGTTAGGCGCGATTTTGCCACCCCCGCGCCTGCTCGGCCAGACCTTGCAGGCCCGGTTTTCGGGCGGATATGCTGATTTTCTGTATATAGGAGGCACACGCATGGCATTCGACGATCTGGACGCCGAGATCGCATACCTGATGAACGTCATGGAGGGAGAGCAGGGCGACCTGCATGAAATCGAATTCCGGCTCAGGCAGGTGATTTCGACGCTACGCGCCGAAGGCCTGCCCGTGCCGGAAAACCTCAAGAAACTGGAAGCCGATCTGGACCGCCGTTTGCAGTCCGAATAGGCGTTATTCCGCGGCTTCGCCGCTGAGTTTCTCGGCAGAGGTGTCTTTGCCGTCTTTCTTCTCTGGGGTATTGGCGGTTTTGCTGGCTCCAGGGAGTTCGTCCAGGTCGCCGTGCACGCGGCCGCCCTCGTCGATGGCAAGCCGGCCGTAGCGGATTTTGCCGCTGACGTCGCCCGTGGTGTGCACGATCAGGCGCTCGCGGGCCGTCAGTTCTCCTTCGAAATGGCCCCTTACTATGGCGGTGTCGATCTCGACGGTGCCTTTGTAAACGCCGGTCTCGGAAATTTCGATGACCCGCGAGTCCATCGAAGCCTCGACGTATCCCTCGACGACGAGCGTGTCGCAATCCTCGATCTCGACGCCCTTGAGCTTGATGTTCGGGCCGACGATCAACCGGCTTTCCGATTGCTGGGTATTCTTCTCCTTGTCGGCGCCTTGGCGCGATCCGTCGGATTTCTTGGGGATATCGTGCTCGCCGGACGGCATGCCGAGCAAGCTCGGGCTTGGCGTTTTGGGCGAGGGTTTCGACGGGATCGGGTTGGTGTCTTTCTGGAACAGCGCCATGTTTCTCCTCCTGATTTTTAGGTGCGTTGCCGATCACCCACCCATGAAGGGTGAATGCGGTCTGCGCTTGTTCAAATCATGACGTTTTTTGGGCGCGTGAGCCGAAGAGTACAATCAGCCGTCGGCGAGTGGTCGTGCGTATTGCGGTTCGGTATCCCAGGGGAAGAAGATCCAGACATCCTGGGCGATATCGTGAACATAGGTATCGACCAGTTTCATCGCCTGCGGTTTGGCGTAGACCGTTGCGAAGTGCGCGTTGGGCAGGATGTCGCGGGCGGCCTTCATGGTGGTGCCGGTATCCACGAGGTCGTCAATCAGCAGCCAGCCGTCGCCGCCGTTATCCAGCGCCGCCTCGGGCTTCTTGAGGATGTTCAAGCGGCCCTGTACCTGTTCATCGTAACTGGTGATGCAGAGCGTATCGACCACGTGAATCGACATTTCCCGGGCGACGATCGCCGCCGGCACCAGCCCGCCGCGGGTAAGCGCGACGATGCCTTGCCACGGCCCTTTGGGCAGCAAACGGCGCACGAGAATGCGGGTGTCGCGGTGAACCTCGGCCCAGGTGACGACGTGATGTTCGATATCGTCGCGAAGCGCCACGGCGTTACCCCATGTGCACGGGCGAAGTCATGTGATGCGGTCGCCCTCAGCGGACGTACAGGTGCACTTCGTTGTTGGCGACCTGCTGTTCCGTCCGTGCGGACACGGCCACCCGGTTCGGCGGCAGTCCCATTTCGATCAGCGAGCGCATGACGTTTTCCGCATGCTGGCGCGCCTTCTGCGAATTGAGCGCAATGCGCGCCGATCCACCGCTGGTGGGCGCGACGGCAACCAGGTCGAACATCGCGTTGGGGCGGCGTTCCAGCGTCTTGGACACGGCCGTATAGAGCGCCTGTTCGTAGGGCACGTCGGCACGATCGAAGCGGATCACGACGAGCGGTGAACGGCCCGCGGTCGACTGTGGCAGGTTGGTCAGGTTGGCCTGGCCGGTATTCTGCAGCACGGCGCGGTTGACCAGCGACCCGCCGAACAGTTCGCCCGATTTGATGCCGGCCGAGATCAGATTGAGATTGGCGCGTTCCGTTGTCACGTAGTTGGTCTGGCGGCGGATGTCCGACGAGAGTTCTTTCAGAAGCCGGTCGATCAGCACCGCGGTACGATTGCCTTCGTCTTCGAGGATCGCAAGCTGACGGTGATCCTCGTCGACGGCGCCGGAAACCGAGAACGCGGCGCGCGCGGCTTCCGCCATGTAGGCCGACAGCGTCGAGTTGTCGGCGACGGCGGATGCCAGGTTGTTCATCTTGTCGATATCCTGGGCGATGCGGTCAAGATCGGCCTGGGCGCTCTTGAACTGCTGCACGAGGATCGGGTTGCCCGGCGTGGTGCCGACCTGCAGACGCGAGTTCACCGCGGCGATGGTGCCGTGGTACTGCTGCGAATTGTTGACGAGTTCGGTGCGCAGGCGCTGCAGTTCCTCGTTTTGTTGGGCGATCGAGTTTTGCAGGCGGGTCAGTTCTTGGCGGAGTTGAACGACTTTTTCGCCGACGAATGTCCCCGTCGGCTCGCCCGGGGTAACGCCCGGGGGCACGAACTGTGTGGCGCCGATGGGCGGCTGGCCGCCGCCGATAACCTGGACCTTGCCTTCGCCATTCGATGCCTGCTGTTCGGCAGGCTGCGCCTGCGTCTGCTGCTCTTCGTCGGCGGGCCAAAGGAGATTGTCTCCATACGAGCAGGCGCCGAGCATGAATGTCGCGCCGACTACGAGAACTCGTAGCGAAGTGAATTCCGAAAATCTCATCCCTGAAGACCGCCCCTTCGTTTGTTTAGGGAAACTTGCACGGTGCAATGTTACCTCGCACCGGATACGATCACAACTTGCCCCCCATTGTCGATGCGATCTTAATCAATGCCTTCCGGGGCGACAAGATGATTGTTTTACTTGGCGAATCTTTAATTTTAATGAATTTCGGAGGGCTGCCGGCGAGGGCCTAGCCGGGCCCGACGGCGATCCCCCGCAACGCCCGAATGAGGGGTTGTCACGCAAGGTCGCGTGGAGTAGGTTCTCGCCGCCTCGCATCAGAGGCACCAATGCGCGCCCGTAGCTCAGCTGGATAGAGTACTTGACTACGAATCAAGGGGTCGGGAGTTCGAATCTTCCCGGGCGCGCCATTTTCCTTCTTCCACCACAGATTACGTCCCCGCATGCATAACAGAATGGGGCGGCACAACACTGTATCGGCGCGCCGATCCGGCGTATTTTCCCTGGAACCGGAGGGAGAACCGTCATGGACCGGGAATTTGTCAGCGACATCGCGTTTACCGCACAGGTCAAGCGTGAGCAGGAGAAACGCGGATCGCGGGCCGGCTATGCGAAGATGGAGCAAAAGGGCGGCTGGGGCGACAGGATCACCGAGGATCTCGCCGCCTACCTCGCCGAGCGGGATTCAATCTATCTCGCGACATCCAATGCCGAGGGCCAGCCCTATATTCAGCACCGGGGCGGCCGGCCCGGGTTCATCAAGGCGCTCGATGACAAACGTCTCGCCTTCGCCGATTTCGCCGGCAACAAACAGTATATTTCCATCGGCAACGTGGCCGAG
Organism: Rhodospirillales bacterium; assembly: GCA_965229805.1. GTDB lineage: Bacteria > Pseudomonadota > Alphaproteobacteria > Rhodospirillales > Casp-alpha2 > UBA4479. Next base: position 206,784 of record CBDDJO010000002.1, read on the forward strand.
AACCCGAAGGCGTTCATTTTCGCCATGGATTACCGTAACCGCCGGCGCATCAAGCTGTGGGGCACGCTCGAAGTCGTCGAGAGCGACGACTCCCTGATGGTGAGGCTGATCGACCCGGACTACGACGCCACGCCGGAACGCGCCTTCGTGTTCACCGTCGAGGCCTGGGACGTCAACTGCCCGCAGCACATCACCCAGCGCTGGAGCGAGGCCGAGATCGCACCGCTGGTCGACGCCATGAGCGCGCGCATTGAAGAACTTGAAGCGGAAGTGGTGCGGTTGAGGGGCGAGAGTCCCTGAGGGATAAAGAATTAATGGGTCAGGACGACGAAATTTTTGAGCATCGCATGGAATACATCATATTGCTGTGTTCCGTTATGTTTGCGTGCATTCGCGCAGACTTCTTCGACTAATTGCCCAGTTCTCATTTCTGAAAATATACTGTGGCGCTTCCCGGCTTGATCCCGCAATACATTCTCGATTGGCTCTCCGGTTAGAGCGATCTTGGCGGTTGGATCGATCACGTATCCAGCCGCCCTGAAGGCACGGTAAAGTTCTCTAACATTTCGCTGAGTTTCGGTTATACGAAATTTCGCAGGAATCTCTTGAACTATCGCAGTCATTTGTTTCTCCTCAAATCAAATAGCCTGCAATCGCGTTCGTTCAAGCGTTCACCCACACCGACAGGTATTCCGCGACCACGCAGGGTTTGTCTTCCTCGCCCTTGATCTCGAAGGCATGACCGGTGCGGGTGAAAAGGCCGGTCTCGCGCATCTCCGCCTCGATCAGGCCGATGCGGTCGCGCACCCGAAAGCCGTCGCCGATCGGCATCGGTTTCAGGAACCGGACCCGGTCGACCCCGTAATTGAGCGCATAGGGGCTGTCGGTGGGCCGCAGGCCGCACAGGTCGATGGCGTGATTGATCAGGCTGAGTACGAGGAATCCGTGCGCGACAGTGCCGCCGTAGGACCCCTCCGCCTCGGCGCGGGCCGGGTCCGTGTGTAGCCAGTGGGTGTGATGTGTCGCCGCTGCGAACGCGTCCACGCGCGACTGGTCGATGTCGATCCAGTCCGACACCGCCAGTTCGCCTGTCGGCGTTGCGGCCATTTCGGCGAGGGTGCGGGCCACCCGGAACTCAGGCGGCCTTGATCGGCGTGCGCTTCAGGTTGTCGGTGTTCTCGCCTTCGACCCGGATCAGTCGCGTCGGTCCGTTCCTGAGCGGCGCATGCACGGCACCGACCGGATAGGCGTGGGCATCGCCGGGTTTGAGCGCGTACGACCGTACCTGCTTCACCAGCGCCGGATTGTTGCCGTCGACCGGTTGCACGATTTCCCAGTCGGTCATTTCGGTCTCGCCCGCAGCCTGGCCATAGATCGCCCAGGTCGGGCCGTGATCGTGCGGAAAGCCCTCCTTCGGGCCCTGGTAGACGTGCGCGCAGATGCAGAACTTGAGTTCCGGATCCTCGTAGAGGACGCGGCGTTCCTGGTCGCAGTCCTCGGGCAGGTGTTGCGCCACCAGATTCTCGTCCTTGAGCGCCTTCTCGACGTACTTGCGGACTTCCTCGATCCCGTCCGGGCCGCTGTCGTTCTTAAGCGCGTTCCGGCAGTCGGTGGCAAATTCATCGAGCGTATAGGACATTTTTTCCTCCAGGTGGTCTTCGTCACGCATTCCTTATATAGAATACGTTGCCCATATCGTGAAGGTTCGGGCGACACTGCGTCCAGAAAAAACGAACCGGGGCGGGGACGGGAGAGAACACGTAACATGACACTGACCGGACGCCTTGCGCTCGCCGCCACGCTCTTTGCCACGTCGGCGATCGGCCTCGTTCTCGAGATCGTCGCCGCGCGACTGATCGCGCCTTACGTCGGCATGTCGGTCTATACCTGGACGGCGATCATCGCCACCGTGCTGACCGGCATGTCGGTGGGGCACTGGATCGGCGGCCGGCTTGCCGAACGGCCGGACCGGCAGGGTCTCGCCATCATCGCGGTGATGCTGGGTCTTGCGACGGCGAACGTGCTGGCGATTCCACTGCTGTTGCGCTGGGCGGCGCCGATGCTGCTGGGAGCGGAGACGGGTATCGTGATGACAGTCATCTCGCTGTCGGCGGCGCTGTTCTTCGTGCCGAGTCTGCTGATCGCCGGGGTCACGCCGATCCTGACCCGGATTGCCATCGATGCCGAGCCCGGCCAGCGCGGCATCGTCATCGGCCGCATGTTCGCGCTCGGCGCCGGCGGCGCGATTCTGGGGACGCTCGCCGCCGGCTTCGTTTTCATTTCCTGGATCGGTTCTCACGGCACGCTGCTCAGCGTCGCCGCCGCGCTCGGAACCATGACCGTGGGCTTCGCGCTCTGGATCCGGCAGGCGCGGACGGCGCAGGTGTCGCTCGTGCTGGTGGCCGTCGCGGCGTCGGTCGCCGCATTCCGTGCCGATGCTCTGTTGGCGAGCGCCTGCGACGCGGAAAGCCGCTATTACTGCATACGCATCGTCGATTTCAGCGCCGAGACGGACCGCGAAAGCCGCCTCATGGTGCTCGACCACATGGGGCACGGCATCAACGATCGCGACGATCCGACGCGACTGCACAGTTCCTATGTCGAGTTGACCGACCGCATGACCGGCATGCGGTTTCCGGGCCGGACCGACCTTGTCACCTATTTCATCGGCGGCGGTGCGTACACCCTGCCGCGCGCCTGGGCGGTGTCGTATCCGGACGGTATCCACACGGTCGCCGAAGTCGATCCGATGGTGACGGCGCTTGCCCGCGAAAAAATGTGGTTTGAGCCGTCGCCGGCGATCAGCATCGCGCACGCGGACGCACGGGTGCGGCTTCACGAGGTGCCGGATGCGTCCCTCGATGTCGTGATCGGGGATGCCTTCCACGACATCTCCGTGCCGCAGCATCTGGTGACGCTGGAGTTCGCCCGCGAGATCCGCGCCAAGCTGAAACCGGACGGTGCCTACATCATGACGGTGATTGATGGCGCGCGCGAACCGAAGTTCATGCTGGCCATGCTGAAGACGCTGCACGAGGTGTTCCCGGTTGTCGAGATCTGGGTCGACGCGGACCAGATGGGCGGCGGCGGGCGTCTGACGTATCTGTTGTCGGCGGCCAGAACGCCGGTGTCCGCGTCCGTTATCTTGTCGCGTCAGGATGATGGGCGGCGTTGGCAGCGGGTTAATCCGGGCGCGGTTGCGGGCTCGCTTTCACCCGATGACGTACCGGTGCTGACCGACGATCTGGCGCCGGTGGACCGATTGATCGGTGTCGTGGCGGAACACGCGCGCTAGGGTGTTGTCCGCTCTCTTGCCGCGGCCACGAGGTCGTTGAACAGGCGCTGCTGGCGCGGCTGCCAGAACAGGAATTCCGGATGCCACTGGACGCCGAGCAGAAAGCGGTGGTCCGTGCGTTCGATCGCCTGGATCATGCCATGTTCGTCCTTGGCGGCGACGTCGAAACCGTCGCCGAGGGTGTCGACCGCCTGGTGGTGCAGGCTGTTGACGTAGCAGTGATCGACGCGAAGCAGCTTTTCGAGCCGCGTGTCCGGCATGATGTCGACGCATTTTTTCGGGAGTACGGTTCTGATCTGCGGGGCGTCTTTGTAGATATCGCGGATTTCCGTGTGCAGCGAGCCGCCGTAGAAGACGTTCATGATCTGAGAACCCCGGCAGATGCCGAGCACGGGCATGTCCCGTTCATCGGCGACCTTGAGCGCTTCCATCTCGATCTCGTCGCGCCTCGGGTCGACGCGGACATCGACCGAGACCTCGCCGCCATAGAGCGTCGCGGAAATGTCATCGCCGCCGCCGATCACCAGACCGTCGAGCCTGTCGATGGGATAGGGCTTGTCCCAGGTGATGCGGACGCTGCGTCCGCCGGCGCGCCAGACCGCAAGGCGGTTGAGGAACGTCATGATGCGGCCCTTGCGGCGCGACCCGGTGACACCGATGAGTGGTTTTTTCGGCATGCGCTCACCAATATGGGCGCGAATACGCGTATTATCAAATGGTTGCCCTTGCCGAGACCTGCGTGTTCAGGGACATTACTCGCCCGAAATCGAAGGGGGGATCATTCTATGCGCGCGCTTTCTCATGTCCGGGTTCTGGATCTCACCAACGTGCTGGCAGGGCCGTTCTGCTGCCATCAGCTCGCGCACATGGGCGCCGATGTGGTGAAGGTCGAAATGCCGGGTTCCGGCGATCTGGCACGCCAGCTCGGCGGAGACCCGGACCTCAACGCGAAGAGCATGGGGATTTCGTTTCTGGCTCAGAACGCCGGCAAGCGCTCGATCGAGATCAACCTGAAAAGCGCGCGCGGCAAGGAACTGTTCCGTGAACTGGTGAAGACGTCGGACGTGGTGGTGGAGAACTTCCGTCCTGGTGTCATGGACCGGCTCGGTGTCGGTTTCGACGTGCTGAAAGAAGACAATCCGCAGCTCATTTATTGCGCGATTTCCGGGTTCGGGCAGGACGGGCCGCTCCGCGACCTGCCGGCCTACGACCAGATCGTGCAGGGGATGTCGGGGGTCATGAGCATTACCGGCGCGCCGGACACCGCCCCCTATCGGGTCGGCTATCCGGTCTCGGATACGGTCGGCGGCGTCACGGCGGCATTCGCCATTGCCGCGCAACTGGCTCAGCCCGACCGCACCGCGCATTTCATCGACGTTTCCATGCTGGAGGCGACGCTGGCGACCATGGGCTGGGTGGTGTCGAACTATCTGGTCGGGGGCAGTGAGCCGAAGCCTATGGGCAACAACAATTTCACGGCGAGCCCGTCGGGGACGTTCAGGACAGGCGACGGTCTGCTCAACATCGCGGCCAACAAGCAGGAGCAGTTCGAGGCCGTTTGCGACGTCATCGGCAGGCCGGAACTCAAGACCGATGAACGTTTCGCCGCACGGCAGGCGAGGCTCGATAACAGAGCGGCGCTGACGGCGGAACTCGAGCAGGCCATGGCGGCGAAACCGGCTGCCGAATGGCGGCAATTGATGAACGACGCCGGTATCCCGGCGGGCGAAGTCTTGAGCGTGCCGGATATCCTGGCGCATCCGCAGATCGCGGATCGCGGCATGATCGGCGAATTCCGGAACCCGCCCGGTGTCGGCCGCGATATCCGTCTGGCGCGAACCGGGTACAAGATCGACGGCCGGCCCGCCAGCGTCGACGCGCCGCCGCCGACCCTCGGCCAGCACTCGAAAGAAATACTCAGCGAACTCGGCTATGACGCCGACGGGATTCGCAAGCTCAAGGACGAGGGTGCGTTTTAACCCCCGGGGATTGCCTCTGCTGGAACCGTCCCCGATACTGCCCCGGGTCAACGCGAACGGAAGAGAGGAACGGTAATGGGAATCGGCTGGCAGGGTGTGTTTCCGGCGTTGATGACGGAGTTCAAGGCGGACGGCGCGCTCGATCTCGACGCGACGCAACGTCATATCCAATCGTGCATGGATGCGGGCATCGAGGGGCTGGTGATGTTGGGCACCCTCGGCGAGAACCCGTCCCTGACCGCCGATGAGAAAGAGCAGGTGCTGCGCGCCGCCGTCGAGGCCGCGGACGGCCGGATCCCCGTGCTGACCGGTGTCGCCGAGTATACGACCGCGTTCGGGATCGAGTTCGCCAAGCGTGCCGAGCGCGCCGGCTGTGCCGGCCTGATGGCGCTACCGTGCATGGTCTATCAGCAAGACAGCCAGGAAGCGATCATGCACTTCAAGACGTTGGCCGCGGCCACCGACCTGCCGATCATGATCTATAATAATCCGGTCGCTTATAAGGTGGATCTCAGTCCGCGCGACTTCGCCGATCTTGCCGCCGTTGACAACATCGTCGCGGTCAAGGAATCGTCTCACGACAGCCGCCGCATCACCGACATGTTCAACGAGGTCGGGGATCGCTACGTAATATTCTGCGGCGTCGACGATCTGGTGCTGGAAAACGCGTTGTTCGGTGCCAAGGGCTGGGTCTGCGGCCTCGTTAACAGCTTCCCGAAAGAGGCCGTGCAACTCTTCAGGTTGGCCCGCCAAGGCAAGGTCGAGGAAGCCTACGAATTATACAAATGGTTCATGCCGCTCCTGCACCTCGATGTCGACGTGAAGCTGGTGCAGATGATCAAGCTCGCCAACCAGTTGACCGGTGAAGGGTCCGAGAATGTCCGGCCGCCGCGCCTTCGGCTCGCAGGTTCGGAACGTGCCAGGGTCGAACAGGTCGTCGCCCGCGCGCTGGAAACGCGCCCGAATCTCTGAACAACGCCGGTAGCATGCAAGATCAGGACGTCTCCAGCCCCCCCGAGGTGACGGTGCTCGGCAACGGCATCGTCGGACTGTCGTGTGCTTACGCGCTGGTGGAAGAGGGATTTAGTGTCACCGTTGTCGATCGGGGGCCCGTGGACGACGGGACGTCGACCGGCAACGCCGGCGCGATCGCCGTTGCCGAAATGATCCCGATTGCCGAGCCCGGCATCTGGAAACGCATTCCGGGCATGTTGCTGGATCCGCTCGGGCCGCTTTATCTGCGCCTTGCGCATCTGCCGGGGCTTGTGCCGTGGTTCTATCGTTTTCTTCAGGCCTGCCGTCCCGAAGATCACCGCCGCGGTGTCGCCGCGCTGGCGGCGCTGTTGACGCGTTCAATGGAGACGCATCTGGCGCTGCTGCAGCGGATCGGCGCCCAGGACATGCTGACGCGCAACGGAACGCTTTTCATCTATCGCTCCGAAGCGGCGTTCCATGCCGAGAGGCATCACTGGAAAGCGCGCGAGGCGCACGGGATTCAGCTCACGGCGCTCGACCGTGACAGTATTCTGGAACGCGAGCCGGCGTTGGGGCCGGCGGCGCGGTTCGGATATTTCACTTCAGACTGGGCGCACTATCGTGATCCGAAGAAACTCGTGAGCGCTCTTGCCACGCATCTGCGCGAGCGTGGCGTCGCCTTCGAGCGCGCCGATGTCACGGGTTTGGATACGTCCGGTAACGGTATCGGCGCTCTGATCGCCGAGGGTGGCCGGCGAATAGCGGTGGACAGGCTCGTGATCTGCGCCGGCGCGTGGTCGGGCCGGTTGTCGAAACAGCTTGGCGATTCGTTCCCGATCGAGGCCGACCGCGGCTACAATACCACATTGCCGGAACCGGGCGTCGACATCGGTCACATGATCACGTTCGCCGAGGACAGCTTCGTCATGACGCCGATGCAAATGGGGCTCCGTATCGGCGGTTCGGTCGAAATGGGTGGGCTCGCGGCGAAGCCGAATTATCAGCGTTCGAAGGCGCTGATCTCGCTGGCGCAGCGTTACGTGCCGGAACTCAAGACCGAAGGCGGCACGGAATGGATGGGGCACCGGCCGGGCACGCCGGACTCGGTGCCGGTGATCTCGCCGTCGCCAAATGCGGGCAACGTTCATTATGCTTTCGGGCATGGACATCTGGGGCTGACCATGTCGGTCGTCACTGGCCGTTTGATTGCGGATATGATTGCCGGTCGCGATCCGGGCGTGGATATGGCACCCTACCGGATCGACCGGTACCGCTGAGGAGAGGGCGATGGCGGGGCACACGTTCTTCTGCGTCGACGGCCATACCTGCGGCAATCCCGTCCGCATGGTGGTGGGCGGCGCGCCGCAGTTGAAGGGCGCCGACATGATCGAACGGCGCCGGCATTTTCTCGACGAATTCGACTGGATCAGGACGGCGCTGATGTTCGAGCCGCGCGGCCACGACATCATGTCGGGATCAATCCTCTATCCGCCGACCCGCGACGACTGTGACGTGGCGATCCTTTACATCGAGACGTCCGGTTGCCTGCCGATGTGCGGACACGGCACCATCGGTACCGTGACGTTCATGATCGAGCGCGGTGTGGTTACGCCAGAGACGCCCGGCATCGCCCGGCTGGATACGCCGGCCGGTGTCGTCGAGGCGCATTACGGCATGAACGGCGACTACGTCGACAGCGTGCGGATCAGGAATGTCGCCTGCTTCCTCGCCGACGCTGATCTTGCCGTCGATGTGCCGGGGCTGGGTGAGATCACGTTCGATGTCGCCTACGGCGGTAACTTCTATGCGATCATCGAGCCACAGGAAAACATGCGCGACATGGCCGATCTCTCACCCGGCGACATCCAGCGGCTAAGCCCGGTGGTGCGCGATCTGGTGAATGAGAAATACGATTTCGCGCATCCGGAACAGCCGGCGATATCGGGCGTCAGCCATGTCATGTGGACGGGCGAGCCGACGCAGGCGGGCGTGCACGGCCGCAACGCGGTCTTCTACGGCGACAAGGCCATCGACCGCTCGCCCTGCGGCACCGGTACGTCGGCCCGGATGGCGCAGCGTCATGCCAAGGGACTACTGAAGGTCGGCGAGGATTACCGCCACGAGAGCATCATCGGTTCGATCTTCGATGGCCGCGTCGAGGCGGAAACCAGCGTCGGCAACAAGTCGGCGATCGTGCCGTCCATTTCCGGCTGGGCACGCATGCACGGCCTCAACACCATCTTCGTCGACGAGCGCGACCCGTTCATGCATGGGTTCATCCTGAAATAAAAAGTTACCCCTCACCGACCGCGAATGGAGCGTGCCATGTGAGGGGTTCCCTAAGTTTTCGTTTTGGGCCGGCTTGCCCTTGATGTTGATGATTGCCGGATACCCTCAGAGGTTCGTATGCGCCGGCTTGCCGGAAACGCCCTTGTAAAGGACGCCCTGGCGCAGTGCCATGATGCGGTCGTGCTCGGCGAGCGCGGCGGCGTCCATGTCGGCTTCGGGCGGCGTTTCGTGGATGAAGTTGCCGTGCGTGTCCTCGCCGCGTACCAGCCAGGCGCTGTCGCCGTCGGCGTTGATCTGTTTCACGTCAGGCGCGATGAAACGCACCGCGATGCCGATGCGCCGGTCGTCGGACCGGTTCGGCGCCGAGGCGTGCACGGTGCGAATGTTGTGCAGAGAAATCTCGCCCGGGTCCAGTTCCAGGTAAGCGGCCTTCTCCTCGTCGACGTCGACCGCGATCTCCTGACCGCGGGTCAGCAGGTTTTCCTTGGCTAGCGTGTCCTTGTGTTCGACCTGTTCCCACTTATGGGTGCCGGGCATCATTTTCATGCAGCCGGATTTGCGGTTGGCGGACGAAAGTGCGATCCACGCCGTGACCACCGCCGGTTTCGACAGGCCCCAGTACGTGCTGTCCTGGTGCCAGGACACGTAGGACGGTGACTGGGCGTCCTTGATGAAAAGGCTCAGGCCCCAGACCATGAGGTTCGGCCCGAGTACGTCCTCGACGGCGTCCAGCACGCCCGGGTGACGTGCAAGGTCGCGGGCCCAGGTTTGCAGCAGGTAGAGCTTCTGACCCTTCGACATCTCGTACCATCCCTCGTGCGCGGCCTCGTACGCCTCGAACTTCTTGCGGAAACCGGTGGCGGTGTCGGCGTCCATGACGCGGACCGGCGCGAAGTAGCCGTCGCGGTGGTACTGTTCTATTTGCTCGTCGGTGAGTGCTTTGCCCATACGGCACCTCCTCAAAAATCACGGACGCACCGTACACCCGGTCTCCGGTATAGTTCCAATTTTTCTGTATATAAATTTTACTTATATTTAAAGGTTTTGGATAATGCGCGTCCCAATTGATGGAGAATGACGTTATGACATGGCCGAAAGGGCTGGATTTACGTGCTTTGGGGGTTTTTCTTGAAACGACGCGCGCCGGGAACATGGCTGAAGCGGCCCGGCGGTTGGGTATGACGCAACCTGCTGTTTCTCAATATATAAGTAAAACGGAAGAAGCGGTCGGGGCGCCGCTGCTTGACCGGCGCTTGCGTCCGACGCGGCTGACGCCGGCCGGGGAAGTGCTGCGCGACCGCGCCGAGGCCCTGCTGTCATCCGCCGAACAGGCGCTCGCCGCGGTCCGTGACGTCGGCGAGCAACCGCTGCCGGAGTTGCGTATTGCTCTCCCCAATTCGTTGGCGACGACGTTGACGCCGCACTTGTACGACCGGGTCTCCCGGGAACTCGGACCCGGAAACTTTTCGCTCCGTGCCGGACAGGCGATCGATCATGTCCGTGCCTTGATGGAACGCGAGGTCGATTTCGTGATTGCATCCGCTCCCGCCGAGAACCTGACCGGTATTGACGTTTTTCCGCTGTTCCGCGAAGACCTCATCCTGATGCTGCCGCCGGAATATGACGGCCCAAGAGACTCGCTGTCGGCGATCGGCGACGCGGTTCCGCTGATCCGTTTCGCCGGGCACAACGTCGTCGGACAGCTGGTCGAGCGGCATCTCCGCCGGCTCCGGCTGTCGCCCCCGCGCATTGCCGAATTCGATACCGCGCAGGGCGTCGCCGGTGTGGTTGCGGCCGGTCACGGGTTCGCAGTGACGACGCCCATGTGCGTTCTTGAAGGCACCGCCGCCGGGCACAAGGTCACGGCCGCGCCGATGCCGGGGCCGGGCGTGTCCCGGACCCTCAATCTTCTGGCCCGCAAGCGCGAACTCGGACCGCGTGCGGCGATCTTTGCCACGCTTTGCCGTCACATCATCGCCGAGCATGTCGCGCCCGCGATTGGCCGTTCGATGCCGTGGCTCGGTGACGGGTTTCAGATTCTTGAACACGAGACAACGGAAACCAGGGAGAGGACACGATGACATCCATGCGCGCTGCCGTGATGCACGAGGCGGGACAGCCGCTCGTGATCGAAACCGTCGAGATCGGTCCGCTCGGTCCCGGCGACGTATTGGTCCAGATCGGCGCGGCGAGCATCTGCCACACCGATCTCGAGGTGTTGGAAGGCGAGCTTCAATATCCCATGCCGATGATCCTCGGTCACGAGGCGGCAGGCACGGTCGCCGAGGTGGGCGCCGATGTGAACGATCTGGCGGCGGGCGATTTGGTGGCGCTGCACTGGAACCCGCATTGTGGACATTGCTATTACTGCGATCACGATCAGCCCATCCTGTGCGAGCCGTATACGCAGAACCGCGCCATTGGCCGTCACTATGACGGCGAATACCGTCACAGCCTGAACGGTCAGCCGCTGCACATGCTGATGTATCTCGGCGGTTTCGCGGATTACGTCATCGTGCCGCGCCAGTCGGCGGTGAAGATGCCCGACGGCATGCCGCTCGACCGCGCATGCTTGCTCGGCTGCGGCGTCATGACCGGTTTCGGTGCTGCCGCGCACGTGGCGCCGGCTCAGTTTGGCGAAACGGCGGCGGTCATCGGTTGCGGGGCCATCGGCCTGTCGGCGGTTCAGGGCGCACGCATGAAAGGCGCCGGGCAGGTCATTGCAATCGATTTGGATGACGCCAAGCTCGAGATCGCAACCGCTATGGGTGCGACGACGACCGTCAATGCCGGCAGCACGGACGCAGTGGCGCGTATCAAGGAACTGAGCGGCGGACGCGGCGCCGATGTCGTCTATGAATGCGCGGGTGCCGAAAAAGCGTTTCAGGATTCAGTGCGTATGTGTCGTCCCGGCGGTCAGGTCGTGTGGCTCGGCAAAGTCAACGTGGACAGGGACGTGGCGTTCAAATGGGGGTCGCTGATGGGCGAGCGCAAGATCGTACGGTCGTCGTACGGCGGCGCGCGCCCGGCGGAGGATTTCCCGGCGCTTGCGCGGGCCTATCTGGACGGTTCATTGAAACTGGACGAAATGATCACCGGCCGTATCCCGCTCGACGACATCAACGCCGGTTTCGATCTGCTGCGGGCCGGAAAGGCAATCCGTACGGTCGTCACCTTCGACTGACACGAATGAACAAAGCCTTCTGCGCATACAAGAAGGAACGGACCACGGGTCCGCTCCTTGCATGCATCGTCTCCCGAGGGGAGGGGGAGAGGGAGACGCTGGGGATTCGTTTGATGAAGGTCGGGCCGCGCGTTAAGCAGCCTGCGCGGATGCCTTGCTCTTCAGGTACTTGAGCATGGTGTCGGCATCCGAGACCTCGAACGGGTCGGTCGGGCAGTTGTCGCCGTAGTCCGGCTCGACGAACATCTGTTCGATGTCGCCATTGTCGACAACCATCGAATAACGCCACGACCGCATGCCGAAACCGAGGTTCGACTTGTCGACGAGCATACCCATCTTGCGCGAAAATTCGCCGTTGCCGTCGGGCAGCAGGAACACGTTCTCGGCGCCCTGATGCCTGCCCCACTGATACATCGTGAAGGCGTCGTTGACCGACAGGCAGATCACGCTATCGATGCCCAGCGCCTGGAATTCGTCATAGAGTTCCTCATAGCGCGGCAGATGGCTGGTCGAGCACGTCGGCGTGAAGGCGCCGGGCAGTGCGAACAGCGCGACGCGCTTACCCTTGAAGATCTCGTCGGTGGAAAGATCCTTCCATTCGAACGGGTTGTCACCCTCGATCGCATCGTTGCGGACACGGGTTTTAAAGATCACGTGTGGAACTTGTCTTTGCATGGTGGTCACCTCTTGTTCTTGTAACTTTACCGCCGTGATGGCGACTGAGGTGAATATGTTGCAGCGCAACAAATAAATAAAATCGTTTCTTTCGATAAATTTGATAGGCCCTGCTTATAGCTAGCAGAGTACTGATTTTCCTGAATTAAAAGAAACCGTCACGTCCTGATCTGGTAAGTAAGCAGATGATTCTGCCGACCTGATCAATTGTGCGCCTGCGATGCCGGCCAATAGCCAATCCAGGTCTCCATCGGTGCTGCGGGTCACCGTTTCCCGGGTCGGCGGGGTGATGGCTTGCGGCACGCCGTTCTCGATCTCGCCCAGCTTGAAGCGGAACACGTACTGCGGCGTCAGCCCCATGCGGAGATCGGAAAAGATGATCCCCCCGTCTTTTTCTTCCATCCGGTAAAAGCCGCGGGTAAAGGCCGTGAGGTTTTCGTAGGCGGGTGAACCGGCAAGGCAGCCCTCCAGCTCCGGGCGGCGCGGGTGGGCATATACGGTTGTGCCGCCGCCGATCAGCGGCTGATAGACGTTCAGGTATCGTGGCCCGTCGATGACGATGGTACGCCAGTAAAACACGTTGAACGGCGTCGGAATCGACAGTGTGCGTTCGGGCTCGACATCATGCTCCGCAAGCCACGCGTTTGCCCGCGCGCCGGCAATCTGTTGCAACCCGGCGGTGCCGATCATGTAGACGGTCGAGACGACGATCGCGCCAGTGAGCCAGCGCCTGAACCTGACACTGTCCGGGCCCAGCACGATTGCCCACAGGGTGACCACCAGCAACGGCAGGGTGTAGATCGGGTCGATTATGAAGATCGAGCCGACGCCGACCGGTCCGTCGTATAGAGGCCAGAACAACCGGGTGCCGTATACGGTCATGCCGTCGATCAGGGCATGAGTCGCGAAGATCAAATATATCGCAACGTAGGTCAGTACGCGTTTGTCCCGGAGGTTGCGGAACAATCGGACCAGGGGCTCAGCGAAAAACGGTGTCGCCAGCGCCTGGACCAGCAGCGAGTGGCTGGCGCCCCGATGCGACGTGAACGACGTCACCGGGTCGGGTGACGGCAGAAAGGTGTCGAGGTCGGGGACGGTACCCATAAGCCCGCCAATGACGGCGGCCTTGCGCATCCCGATCCGTGGGCCGAGCGTGGCGGCGCCGACGGCGGCGCCAAGGGCGAACTGGGTGACGGAATCCATGACGGCTCTTCGTTGCGGCGTACCGGCTGGATATTGGTGACGATGTGAGGCAATGCAAGAGGCCGGTATGCCGGGCCTCGCGGATATTGAGCCGTCTCGGGGTAATCCACAGTTTTACCCCCTGCATGGCCGATGTAGGTTGGTGTAACAGGGAGGCGACCATGTCCAATAACCGCAGGCACGATCGCACGAGCGTGGCGCTTGCCGGCAAACTGCGTGTCGAGGGCTCCGAAGCCGCGGCGTATGATTGCGAGATCGTCGACCTGTCGCCCGGCGGTGCGAAGATAAGAACCGGTCTCCATCTCGACAAGAATGCCGTCGTCCATCTGCAGATCGAGCAAATGGGTGAGTTCGGTGCCGATGTCGTATGGTATCGCCGTCCGCTTGCCGGCTTGACGTTTCACGCATCACCGGAAGTGATGACCGAGGTTGTCATGGCCGTCGCCATGTATCGTTAGGCTGTGCGGCATTTCAAGTCCTCCACCGTTGCCACGCCCCACAAGCATCGGGCATAGTTTCGGAAATTCGCATCAAGGGAGGACATCATGGAAACGCGCGCCGCCGTGGCCTTCGAGGCCGGAAAGCCGCTCAGCATCGAAACCGTCGAACTGGACGGCCCCAGGGACGGCGAGGTGCTGGTCGAGATCAGGGCGACCGGCATTTGTCATACCGACGAGTTCACGCGCTCCGGCGCCGATCCGGAAGGGCTGTTCCCCGCGATCCTGGGTCACGAGGGCGCGGGTGTCGTCGTCGATGTCGGCGCTGGCGTGAAATCTCTCAAGAAGGGCGATCACGTCATCCCGCTCTACACACCTGAATGCCGGGAATGCGATTACTGCACGTCCGGCAAGACCAACCTGTGTCAGGCGATCCGGACCACCCAGGGCCAGGGCGTGATGCCGGACGGCTCGTCGCGCTTCCGCATTGGTAAGGACCGGATTTTTCACTACATGGGGACGTCGACGTTCTCGAACTACACCGTGCTGCCGGAAATCGCGCTCGCCAAAATCCGCGAGGACGCGCCCTTCGACAAGGTCTGCTACATCGGCTGCGGTGTGACGACGGGCATCGGCGCGGTCATCAACACCGCCAAGGTGCAGCCGGGCGACAACGTGATCGTGTTCGGCTTGGGCGGCATCGGCCTTAACGTTATTCAAGGGGCGCGCCTGGTCGGTGCCAACATGATCGTCGGTGTCGACCTCAACCCGGCCCGCAAGGCGATCGCCGAGAAGTTCGGCATGACGCACTTCGTCAACCCGACCGAGGTCGAGGGCGATTTGGTGCCTTACCTGGTGGATCTGACCGACGGCGGCGCCGATCATTCGTTCGAGTGCATCGGCAACACCGACGTGATGCGTCAAGCGCTCGAATGCTGCCATAAGGGGTGGGGCGAGAGCACGATCATCGGCGTCGCGGGTGCCGGCGAGGAAATCTCGACCCGGCCGTTCCAGCTCGTCACCGGCCGTGTCTGGCGCGGCACCGCCTTCGGCGGCGCCAAGGGCCGCACCGACGTGCCGAAGATCGTGGATTGGTACATGGACGGCAAGATCAACATCGACGATCTGATCACCCACAAACTCACCCTCGACGACATCAACAATGGCTTCGACCTGATGCACAAGGGCGAGAGTATCCGAGCGGTTGTCGAGTTCTGAACGAGGTCGAGGCATCAGATGTTCGCGCCCGTCGAATCCTGTGTCGCGCGCGAACCGCAAGACGTCGACAACCCCGCCGTTGCCGCCGTCTATGAGTACTGGCTGGAACGCGCGGACGGCAGATGGGCGCCTGCGTGGCGCGACATCGAGATCATGGCGCTGCCGAGCCCGCTGATTCCGTACGTCGTCGTCTGCGACGTTGTCGCCGGTGGCGATCTTGTCTATCGCTATTGGGGACGCGGGCATACGGCGTACCACAATGTCGACTACACTTATAAGCCGCTGAGCGTGATGTCGCCGGATTGGGTCAGGGAATTGTTGCGCAGCCAGTACGATCAGGTGATCGAAGTGGGAAAGCCGCTGGTGTTCGAAACACGTTACTTCGGGGTTGAGCGGCCCCTTTATTCGATACGGTTACCGCTGTCCAACGACGGCGACAACGTGACCGGGATATTCAGCGTTGCCGAGCGGAGCGGCGTTACGGAAGACTTGGCGAAGTGGGTGTACGCTAACGAGAGGTCCGCGAGATGAGCGAGCACGGATACGAAAAAGGCCGCCTTAACCTGCCGTTCGTCGGTCACTGCACGTTCGCCAAGCAACCGGCGGTGCTGGACTGGGGCGCGCTATCGGACGCCGATGTCTGCGTGCTGGGCGCGCCCTTCGACATGGGGACGCAGTACCGCGCCGGTGCGCGCTTCGGCCCGCGGGCGATCCGCGAGGCATCGACGCTGTTTTCGTTCGGCCACGCCGGCATGTACGACTTTGAGGATGACGTCACCTACCTGCCGGCTGACGGCATCCGCATCGTCGACATCGGCGATGCGGACATGGTGCATACCGACACCATCAAATCGCACGACAACATCGAGCATGCGGTCCGCAAGATTCTTGCCGCCGGTGCCATGCCGGTGACGCTCGGCGGCGATCATTCCGTGCACATCCCGTGCATCAAGGCGTTCGACGACCAGGAGCCCGTGCACATCATTCACATCGACGCGCATCTCGATTTCGTCGATGAGCGGCATGGGGTCAGGTACGGGCACGGCAATCCGCTCCGCCGCGCCTCCGAGATGAAGCACGTCACAGGCTTCACGCAGATGGGCATCCGCTTCGTGTCGTCGTCCAACCGCGCCGATTACGAGGCCGCGCGCAAGGCCGGTTCGGATATCCTCTCCGTCCGCGATGTGCGAAAGCTCGGCGCGGAAGGGGTGCTGGCGCGTATCCCCAAGGGGAACCGCTATTACTGCACCATCGATATCGACGGGTTCGATCCATCGATCGCGCCCGGCACCGGCACGCCGAGCCACGGCGGCTTCCTTTATTACGAGGTCCTTGAAATCCTGCGGGGACTGGCCCAACTCGGTGATGTCGCGGGTATCGATCTGGTCGAGGTGGCACCGGATTACGACCGCGACGGCACGACGGCGTTTCTCGCCGCGCAACTGCTGCTGAGTTTCCTCGGCTACATCTTTCACGCCAAGGGGGTAAGCGCATGACTTTCGAAACCGTTTCCCAGAACAAATGCTTCGGTGGCACCCAGGGTGTTTACAGCCACACCTCGCAGGAACTGGGCTGCGACATGAAGTTCGCCGTTTTCACACCGCCACAGGCCGAGAGCGATACCCGGCCGGTGGTGTTCTGGCTGTCCGGACTGACCTGCACGGAAGAGAACTTCACGGTCAAGGCGGGCGCGCAGCGGGCCGCCGCCGAACTTGGCCTTGTCATCGTCGCGCCGGACACCAGCCCGCGCGGCGACGGCGTGCCGGACGATGCGGAGTCGTTTGATTTCGCCAAAGGCGCCGGGTTCTATGTGGATGCGACGCGTCAGCCGTGGTCGAAGAACTACCGCATGTACAGCTACATCATCGGCGAGTTGCCGGCGCTGATCTTCAAGCATTTCCCGGCGCAGGCCGACGCGCAGGGGATCATGGGCCATTCCATGGGCGGCCATGGGGCGCTGACCGTCGCGCTCAGGAACCCGGATGTTTTCTCGAGCGTGTCCGCGTTCTCGCCGATCGTGGCGCCTTGCCAGGTCCCTTGGGGCAAGAAGGCGTTCAGCGGTTACCTGGGCGACGACGAGAGCACCTGGGCCGAGTATGACGCGACGGCGCTGATCGAGGCCGGCAAGCGGTTCGACGGCGAGATTCTGATTGATCAGGGCACGGCGGACAATTTTCTCGAGGAGCAGCTCAGGCCGGAGATTTTCGCCGACGCCTGTGCCAGGGCGGGCCAGAAGCTGGATCTCCGCATGCAGCCCGGGTACGACCATTCGTACTTCTTCATTTCGACGTTCATCGAGGATCATCTGCGCCACCACGCCAAAGCGCTATCCGGCGGCTGAACGGCGTCAAGATCATTCGGTTGCGCGTTTACACGGCGCTTACAATAAATGACTTGCGCACGGGATTCATGAGGCGTAAACGCGCGCGGAATTGAAACCCGAACCCGTTGGCGGCTGCCATGTTCTCGACGCTTCGCCTCGTTTCCTCGCTGCTTCTGGGTGTCGCCTTCCTGATGGTCGGCGCCGGCGGCCTGTCGACCATTCTCGCCTTCCGCATGGGGGTCGCGGGCTTACCGTCGACGGTCGTCGGTATCGTCACGTCGATGTACTTCGTCGGCCTCGTGCTCGGCACCGGGTACTGCCACCGGCTGATCACCACGGTGGGTCATATCCGCGCCTTCGCGGCGCTGGGTTCGCTGATGTCGGCGGCGGCGCTGGCGCACGCGCTGACCCTCGATCCATGGCTGTGGGGTGTACTTCGCTTCGTCGTCGGCTTCACGACGGTCGGCATGTACATGTGCACGGAAAGCTGGCTCAACGAGAAATCGTCGAACGACATCCGCGGCCAGGTGTTCTCGTTATACCAGATCGTGCTCTACCTGGGGCAGGGTGCCGGCCAGTTCATGATCAACATTCCGGACGAACACGGGATGATGCTCTACATCTTTACCTCGATCCTGATGTCACTCGCCATCATGCCGGTGGCGATGACCCGGGTCAGCGCGCCGGAACTGCCGAAACCGGTCCGGTTCCGGCTCGGGCGGCTGTGGGGGATTTCGCCGACGGGGATGACCGCGTCGATGGCGTCCGGGACCGCGATGGGCGCGTTTTTCGGCCTTGGCGCGTTGTTCGCGCAACAGGTCGGCCTGGCGACCAACCAGACCGCGCAGTTCATGGGTGCCGTGATTATCGGCGGGCTGCTGCTGCAGTGGCCGATCGGCAAGCTGTCCGACATGTTCGATCGCAGGCTGGTTATGATTGGCGTGTCGGTGGCGACGGCGGCCGTTTGCATCGCCATTATGGACAAGGACGTGGACAACGGTGCCGGACTGTTGGCGTTGGGTGCACTGTTCGGCGGGTTGTCGTTCACGCTCTATCCACTGGCCGTTGCCTACACGAACGACTACGTCGAAGCCGATGATCTTGTGCCGGCATCGGGAGGGCTGATGATTGCCTATGGGGCCGGCGCGGCGGCGGGCCCGATCGCGGGCGCCATACTTATGGACGCGATGGGCGCACGCGGGCTTTTTGTTTTTGTCGCAGGCGTCGTGGTCCTGCTGACGCTCTTTATCGCCTGGCGGGTCACGCAGCGTCCGAGCCGGCCGGTCGCGGAACAAGGCGACTACCAGACGATTCAGCGCACATCGCCAGTGGTTTATGAAATGTATCCGGACAGCGGCACCGACGATCCCGACGACAATCCCGAGGACGAGACACGCTGCTGAGCGGCCGGCGTCAGCTGATCGCGGCGACGTATCCGACCGAGACGATGACCCCGGCGACGGCCTTCGAGAAAGTATGCTTGGTGCCCGGTTTGCCGCTCCGGGCATCCGTCCATTGATACCGCGTCCACACGCCGGCGCCGTCGGCGGCGGTCGCGGCCCGGATTATGTTGCGGATGAACGGCGTGCCTTGGGGGTCGCGGCTGTCGCTCACGTTCCGGCCCTCGCCGCGTCGGTCCGGGTGCAGCAACAGGTTGCCCTCGGCATCGAGAACGAACACGTACAAGCCCAGATCCGGCCGCTTCCACAATTTCCCTTCGGTGCGATTCAGCGCGCGCGGAAATCCGAATTCCGAAACGGCGGTCGAGGCGCGCTCGACCATTGCCATCACCGTGGTCCTGACATTCCCCTTGAGCAGGTCACCCGCCCGAACCGGCCGCGGCGCGAGGATGCAAAGACTCGATAATGTACCGGCGCCGAATAGCGCCAGCATATCTCTACGGGATAATTCCATGATGTTCACTTTAGCATGTGTCTCTTCAGATGCGCATCAACGGCGGTGGCGTAGAAGACGGGTGTTTCCTGCATCGGGTAGTGGCCGGCATTGGGGCTGACCACGACCTTGAGGTTCGGGTACCATTTGCCGAACGTCGAAGCGATGTAATCGGGTTGGAAGAATGGCAGGTCGTTCTCACCCAGGATGACGGTGATCGGCACCTCCAATCCGTCGACATCGCGATGGAAGTCTTCGCGGTCGAACATGTCGAGATATCCCAGCCGTGCCGTCTCGGTCGAGGAAGACATGGCGCGCGCGACCTTGAAACCGGCCCAGGTATCGGCCAGGCGGCCACCGGTCAGTGCATGGATCGCCTTGGCGGTCACGGCCGGGTCCTTGGCCGCCCCCTCGAGAAACCCACGCGTGTCCGCGTCGGTTTGCATGCCGTTCGCGGCGACCGGCGTCGTCGCGATCACGGAAATGACGCGTTCGGGCGCGTCGGCGGCGATGCGCTGGACAACCATCCCCGTCATCGAGTGGCCGATGATATGGAAACGCCGCCAACCCAGATGATCGGCGAGACGGATCGTGTCGGCGGCGGCTTCGTCGGCCGTGAATGCCCCTTTCATGCCGATGGAACCGCCATAACCCCGAAGATCGGCAAATGCGTACGTGAAGGCATTCTTGTCCAGGTACGGACGCGCGTCGTCATAATTGCGCCGGTCGCCGAGCCAGTCATGAAGCACGATCACTTTGTCCGGACCGGTGCCCACGACCTCATGATCCAGGTTGTTCCCGCCGCCCGTCGTGCCGGCGCAGGCCGAAACCGTTACCAGCAACAAGAGAATGGCTAGAATACGGGGAATTCTGATGAAATTCGGCATTTGATCCTCCTTGCCACGGTGAAGGCAGGATCGGTTTTGCCCATAAAATTTACAAATCGATAAAAAATATTATTAATATTAAAAAATGAATATTGAAGGATTCGACCTCAATCTGCTGAAGGCGCTGGTCGCCATCTACGAGGAGCGGCAGATCACCGCCGCGGCCAACCGCCTGGGCATTACCCAGCCGGGCCTTAGTCATACGCTGTCGCGGTTAAGGGGGACGTTTTCCGACGAACTTTTCATTCGGCGCGGCGGCGGCATGGTGCCGACGGTGCTGGCCGAGGACCTTTATGCCCGTGTCCGCCCCGGCCTCAGACAGTTGCAAGACGGGATCGCCGCCCCCGAAGCGTTTCGCCCGGAAACGCTGGAACGGACCTTCGTCCTCGGCATGAACGATTATGGCGCAACGGTCATCTTGCCGGTGCTAATCCGTCTGATGGCCAACGTCGCGCCGGCGGTCCGGTTGAAGACGCGGCACTACGCGCACGGCACCCAGTTCGAGGACCTGCGCGCCGGGGCGATCGATCTGTCGATTTCCGTGTCCGGCGACTATCCGGGCTGGGCCAGCGCCGAACTGCTTTTCCGGGAAGAAGCGAAAGTCGTGGCCGACGCCGCCAATCCGCTTTTGGGCGGCCAACTGACGCTCAAGAAATATACGCTCTGCCCGCACGTCATCATGGCGCCCGACGGCAGCGACCGAAACTGGATCGATGATCATCTGGCGGATCTCGGCATGTCCAGATCGGTGCAGCATGCGGTGCCGCATTTCCTCGCGGTTCCGGGGATCATTAAAGGATCGACCATGATCAGCACGCTGCCCGCACGTCTTGCCGAAAGCCTTGGCCGTGATGCCGGACTGACGACCTATCCCATACCGTTTCACGCGGAGCCGCATCAGATCGTGCAAATCTGGCCGCGCCGCCTGGATCGCGACCCGATACATCGCTGGCTCAGGTCGCAGGTGCGTGACAGTCTGACGCAGGGTGAGGAAGCAAAAAGGACTGGAGCGGGTGAAGGGAATCGAACCCTCGTCTAAAGCTTGGGAAGCTTTCGTTCTACCATTGAACTACACCCGCAGCCGGTGCCGTTTCGTGTCCTTCTAATAAGGCGGTGCGTGGCGGCATGGCAAGAGGAAACAGGTTCTTCGTCAGCCGCACGCATTCAAATGGAAATCTTAAAAAAGAGAGAGGCGCCGCGAACGGCGCCCCTCCCAGTGTATCGTGCCGAGGTTGTTGCGGATCAGTTCTTGAAGCGCTTGATTTCGCCGGCGGATAACCTCGACCCGTATGAGACGAGTTCCTTCTTGACGATCCCCATCAGGAAGTACAGCCCGATGATGTTGACGACGGCCATGGCAAAGATCGCCGCGTCCGAGAAATCGATCACCGGGCCAAGATTGGCGGCGGCACCGATCACGACGAACACGCAGAACATGAGCTTGAAGACCAGTTCCGTGGTCCGGCCCTCGCCGAACAAGAACGTCCAGCTTTTGAGGCCGTAGTACGACCACGAGATCATCGTCGAGAAAGCAAACAGCACGACGGCGATGGCCAGTACGTAGGGGAACCAGCTGAT
Organism: Rhodospirillales bacterium; assembly: GCA_965229805.1. Taxonomy (GTDB): domain Bacteria; phylum Pseudomonadota; class Alphaproteobacteria; order Rhodospirillales; family Casp-alpha2; genus UBA4479. The sequence continues at coordinate 228,720 of CBDDJO010000002.1, forward strand.
CGCGGAGCCGAAGGCCGCGGACGTCAGCGCGACACCCGTGTTGCCGTCGACGGTTGCGATATGGCTGCCGTCGAGAAGGAAATTCCCGGTCGCCGGGTCGCTGATAAGCTGCCCTGAAATCGTGATCACCAGCGCGGTCATGGTGCAGACCACGACCGTGTCGATGAGCGGTTCGAGCAGAGAGACGAAACCCTCGGTGATCGGTTCCTTGGTCCTGACCGCGGAGTGCGCGATCGCGGCGGAGCCGACGCCGGCTTCATTCGAGAACGCGGCCCGTTTGAAACCCTGGATCAGGGCGCCGACAAACCCGCCGGCAACGCCCAAACCGGTGAACGCGCCCTCGAAAATCTGACCAAACGCCCAGCCGATCTTGTCGTAATTCACGGCAAGAATGATCAGCGCGGCGCCGACATAGAGGATGCCCATGAACGGCACCACTTTTTCGGTGACACGTGCGATCGACTTCAGGCCGCCGACGATCACCGCGAACACGACCCCGGCAAACACAACGCCGGTAATCCAGCCCGGGTAGTCGCCGACGATGCCGGAGATCTGTGCATGCGCCTGGTTGGCCTGGAACATGTTCCCGCCGCCGAGCGCGCCGAGAATGCAGAACACCGAGAACATCACGGCGAGGATCTTGCCGCCGGGCAGGCCTTTCTCGGCGAAGCCCTTGGACAGGTAATACATCGGCCCGCCTGAAACGGTGCCGTCTTCATATTCGTTACGGTATTTAACGCCGAGGGTACATTCGGTGAACTTCGAAGCCATGCCCATGAGCCCGGCCAGGATCATCCAGAACGTCGCGCCCGGACCGCCAATGCCGACGGCGACGGCGACACCCGCGATGTTCCCGAGGCCCACGGTGCCGGAGAGCGCGGTTGCCAGGGCCTGGAAGTGACTGACCTCGCCCGCATCCTTGGGGTCGGAATAATCGCCCTTCACGAGGTGAATGGCATGCTTGAAGAACCGGAATTGCACGAACCCGAAATAGAGCGTGAATACCGTCGCTGCGACAACCAGCCAGAGGACGATCCACGGGAAGCTGGTTCCCGGCAGAGGTGCAAAGATGAGGCTGACGAACGGTCCGGTTACGATGGCGAAGATTTCGTTGACCGCCTCATCGAGGCCGGACGCGTCCTGCGCCAGTGCCGGTCCGCTGAACAGCAGTGACAGTGCGGCCGTCAAGGCCGCTGTAGAAAAGCTTTTCATTTCATTTTCCCCCTGGACTCAGTTGACGACCGTGACGGGCACGCTCGCGTTCATGACGAGTGTCGCTGTGGAACTGCCGAAGATGCGGCTTGCGAGTCCGCCCTCGGTGGAGCGGCAGACGATAATCTGCTCCGCGTTCTCCTCTTTCGCGATGCCGTCAAGGACATCGGCGACGCTTCCGTGACGGACGATACCCCGCGCTTTAACGCCGGCGCTCTTCAGGCTTTCGACCGCCGGTTCGACAATCCGGCTTGTCGCCGTTTCTATTTCTTCCTCGCGCCGTTTATGGCGTTCGGCGTTTTCCTCCGGTGTCTGGAATGAAAATGGCGACCACTCGATCACGTAGGCGATCACGAGTTCGCAGTCGCCGATCAATTGCGCCATGTGTTTCGCATAGTTCAAAACTTTCTCGCCCGAACGATGACCGTCGAGCCCGACTAAAAGCTTCGTTGTCATGGTTTATCCCTCCTCCTGGCCGCTGTGCGGCCACCTATACGCCCCCAAAGTATAGTCAACTGCACCGAAGCCGGGGCCCATCCCGATGCCGAATGACGAAAAGGCTTGTGTCAGTTTTATTATAGGAAGAAAGACTGGATAATGGCACTTTTATCGCGTAAAATTTAGATTAAATACCTAAAAGGCAGTATTTAATAGGAAAAAAGACTAAATGAGCAGGAATTTCGACGCCATTGACTTGCGCATTTTAAACGAGTTGCAGGAGAACGGACGACAATCCATCGTTGAATTGGCCGGCCGGATCCACCTGACCAAGACACCTTGTTCGGAGCGTGTGAAGCGCCTGGAGCGGGACGGCGTTATTAAAGGATACCGTGCGGTGATCGACCCGACCCGCGTCGACAAGAGCCATGTCACCGTGGTTCACATAAATCTATCGAAGACCGACTCCAATGTGTTCGAGAACTTCGCCCGGGCGGTCGCCGAGATTCCCGAGGTGGAAAGCTGTCTGATGATCGCAGGGTCGTTCGACTACATGCTCAAGGTCAGGACACGCGACATCGCCGAGTTCAGGGAGTTGCTGGGTGAACGGATTACCAATCTGCCCGGCGTTCTGCAGACCCATTCCTTCGCCGTCATGGAAACGATCACCGATCGTCAGCAAATCCCTCTTTGAGCGTGCGTGCGTCGTGACAAGTGGGTAGCCGGGACCTAAGTTGTCGCCTCCACAACGGAGGACACGATGGATTTCAGCTTAAGCGACGAACAGAGAGCCCTGCAGGAAACGGTGCGGAAATTCGCCGAGAGCGAGCTTCCCGGCATTGCCAAGGAAATCGAGCAATCGGCGACGCCCGCCAGCCACGAGCTGGTGAAACGTTACGCCGAGATGGGTTTTCTCGGCGTCAACCTGCCGTCCGAACTGGGCGGGCTCGGCCTTACGCATCTGGACGCCGTGCTGGTATTGGAAGAGGTCGCGAAGATCTCGCCCTCCGTCGCTTTTCCGATCTTTGAATCGTCCTTCGGGCCGACGCTGGCGCTGGCGCATTTCGCGCCTGACGAGATGAAACAGCGGATCGTGCCCAAGGTCTGTGCCGGCGACATGATCGTCGCCGTCTCCATGTCGGAACCGGGTGCCGGTACCGCGCTCACCGACCTGACGACGAAAGCCGCCGTCGACGGCGGCACGGTCACTCTCAACGGGACCAAGCGTTGGTGCTCGGGCGCGGGGCACGCGGACGCCTACGTCGTCTATTGCCGCATGTCTGACGACCCGGGCGCCAAGGGGGTCGGCGCGGTGCTGGTCGAAGGCGACCGCGACGGTGTCAGCTTTGGCAAACCGGAATACCACATGGGTTTCCGCGGTATCCCGAGCGCCGACATCTTTCTGGACAACGTTCAGGTGCCGGCCGAAAACATCGTCGTGCCGGCAGGCGGATTCCGAAAACTGATGGAAGCATTCGATCTCGAGCGCTGCGGCAACACCACGATGTCGCTGGCGATCGCGCAGTCGGCGCTCGATTACGTGCTCGACTATGTGCAGGAACGCGAGCAGTTCGGCAAGCCGGTGATCGACTTCCAGGCGGTGCAACTGCACATCGCGGAAATGAAGATGAAGGTCGATGCCTCGCGCCTGTTGCTTTACCGCGCCGTCGTCAACGCGCAGCAGGGCTTGCCGTCGGTCGCCGACAGTTCCATCGCCAAGTGTTTCGCCAACGAGATGGTCCGCGACGTCACGGGCAAGGCAATGCAGCTCATGGGCGGGTACGGTTATTCGACGGAATACCCGATCGAGCAGAAGCTCCGTGACGGTTGGGGCTGGGGGATCGCCGGCGGCACCATCGACATCCAGAAGGTCAACATTGCCGCCGCGCTGGCCGGGCGGCGCTTTCAGCAGCGCTGAGCCGGGCCGTGAATTAAACCGGCCGCTCGCCGATGCAGGTGGTGCGCTCCATGTAACGGGGGGCGTCGCCGTAATCCATGACCGCGTAGTGCATCAGGCAACGGTTGTCCCAGATGATGACGTCGTGCGGTTGCCACGTGTGCCGGTAGAGATATTCGGCGCGCGTCGCGTGACGGTACAACGGTTCCAGCATCCAGCGGCTTTCGTCGCCGTCGAATCCGTCCAGGTGCGACGTGAACCCGGGATTGACGTACAGGCTTTCCTTGCCGGTGTCGGCGTGGGTGCGGACCACCGGATGCAGCGCCTTGTTGGCACCGGCCATGTCGTCTTCGACGACAATCGGTTTCGCGTACTGGGTCCGCGCCGCCATTTCGAAATCGTGCCAGGCATGCAGCGGGCGCAGCATATCCTTCATGGGCTCCGACAAATCCTCGAATGCCTTGGTCATGTTGGCGAAGATGGTGTCGCCGCCGATGGGTGGAATTTCGACCCCGTGCAGCACCGAAGCACCCGCCGGTGTTTCCCGGAAGCTGACGTCCGAATGCCAGTAGGTGCCGGCACCCTTGCGGCCGAGCGGCTCGCCGCTTTCATCCAGTTTGTTGGAGACGCGGTAGATTTCCGGATACTCCGGGTGGATGTAGCGGCTGACCGTGTCCTGCAGCGGCGGCTGGTCCGGGGCGCCGAACAACGGGCCGAGTCCAGCGCCGAATTCGATGTGCGTTTCCGGGGTCAGGTTCTTCTGGTCACGGATAACCATCAGGCCGCCGTGTTCGCACCAGATCTGCTTCAGTTCGCCGACCAGGTTGTCGCCGAGGCCGTCGTTCAGGTCGATGCCTCTGACCTCCGCACCCAGGTGCGTCGACAGGGGTTTAACGTCGAAGTTCATCTATCAATTCCTCCCATTTCGCATTATGGGTTTTCATCCCGGAACTTCAATGCCCCGCCCCTCGTCAACTCACGATAGGTTTATTTGAGTTGAGCACCTCCCTCGTCTAAGCCAGAATCCCGCGTTAACGACAGGAGGTCGTTCAGGAAATGCCCGATTCAAGCCAAGCGCTCGATCCGCGCAAGTTCCGTGATCCGCACATCACCGCCGACGGCCAGCAACGCGCCGCCGTCGCGCTGGCGCATTTGACGACGCTTTGGTTCAACACCGGGTCGCTCTGCAATATCACGTGTTTGAACTGTTATATGGATTCGTCGCCCCGGAACGACGCGCTTGCCTACATCACGCTCGATGAAATGCGCGGCTATCTGGACGAGATTGATCGTGAGCGGATGACCGTCGAGGAAATCGCCTTCACCGGTGGCGAGCCGTTCATGAACCCGGATATTATTCCGATGATCGGCGAGGCGCTTGGGCGCGGGTACCGCGTGCTGGTGCTGACCAACGCCATGAAGCCGATGCTGAACAAGCGCGAGCAACTGCTGCCGTTCAAGAAGGCGCATGGTGACGCGTTGGCGGTGCGCGTTTCCGTCGACCATTACACGCGCGAAGGTCATGAGGAAATCCGTGGCAAGGATACCTGGTCGCCGATGGTCGAAGGACTCCGCTGGCTGGCGGAGAACGGCTTCAACCTCGCCGTGGCGGGGCGTACCTGCTGGGACGAGACGGAAGAAACCGGACGCGCCGGCTACGCCGGTCTCTTTGCGGCGGAGGATATCCCCGTCGATGCCGACAATCCTGGCCGCCTTGTCTTGTTCCCGGAAATGGACGCCGAGGTCGACGTGCCCGAAATCACCGTGCACTGTTGGGACATCCTGGGCATCAGGCCGGAGACCATGATGTGCGCGTCGTCGCGTATGGTGATCAAGCGCAAGGGGGCGGATGCGCCGGCCGTCGTGCCGTGTACGCTCCTGCCCTATGACGAAACGTTCGAACTCGGCAGCCGGCTTTCGGACTCGTCAGGCGCCGTGCACCTCAACCATCCCCACTGCGCCAAGTTCTGCGTCCTCGGCGGCGCGTCCTGCAGCCCGGATTGACGATAGTCATGATCGAACAGGAACCCCTGGATCTCGGCACCCTCGAGGCGCCGGTGCTGATCTTCGGCGGCCCGTATTCGAACCTGCAGGCGACCGAGGCGATGGCCGCCGAAGCGAGGCGGCTCTCGATCGCGCCCGGCAACATCATCTGCACCGGTGACGTTGTCGCCTATGCCGGCGACCCGGCGGCGACAACCGATGCGATCATGGACTGGGGCGTTGCCACGGTCATGGGCAATTGCGAGGAAAGCTTCGGCGCCGAAGCCGACGACTGCGGTTGCGGCTTCGAGGAGGGCACGGCCTGCGATGTCATGTCCCGGCAATGGTATGCCTACGCCAATGCTTGTCTGACACCGGAACAGCGGGCCTGGATGCGCGGCCTGCCCAGGCGGATCATGTTCACGCTTGGCCGCCGCCGCTTCGCTGTGGTGCATGGCAGCGTGCAATCGATCAACGAGTTCGTATTCGAGAAAAGCGCCAACCGGGTGAAGCGTGCCGGTTTCGATGCACTCGATGTGGATGCGATCATCGGCGGACATTCGGGCGTGCCGTTCGCGCAAATTCTGGATGGCCGTTTGTGGCTCAATGCGGGTGTGATCGGGATGCCCGCCAATGACGCCACGCCGCGCGTCTGGTACGCACTGTTGCGGCCCGTCGAAGGTGGCATCGAAGTGGAACTGTGCGCGCTCGAATACGATCATGCCGCGGCCGTTCGCACCATGCGTGAAAAGAAGTTGCCGGAAGGCTATGCGCAATGCCTGGAAACGGGTCTTTGGCCCAACATGGACGTCATGCCGGCAGCCGAGCGCGAGAAAGCCGGCATGCCGATCGACGCGGGCACGCTGTTATGGCCGGATACGGCATCTGCCGCGGCGGAATAGGTCGCGTCCGATCCTGCCCTGAAATCATCATACAGCGGTCACAATCGGCCATCGTTTTGCCGGAAGCCCCGTCTACACCGGTCTCCAACGGAACACCGACAGGAGACCTAAATGTTCGTCAAAACCGGAATGCTTAAAGCCACGGCCGCCGGCTGCCTGCTTGCGGTCGCCGCGTGCGCCAATCCCGAGATCGAAACGGCAAAGACGCTCGACATCAAGGGCGACGACGTCAGCGCCGAAGCGGCGCGTGAATACAAACGTCTTGCCCATTTCGAGAACAAGGAAATGTGGGACAAGGCATCCGCCATCGCGTTCTCCGAGAAGGCCATCGCCGCCGTCAACGGACTCGTCGGCACCGAACCAGCCGGTGACGACGTGGTGCGCGATGCGGATATCGCCGCCGCGTACCGCTATCTCAACCACATGCGGGCGCTCGGTGCGGATCGGATCGCGCCCAAGGCGACCGGCCAGGCCATCGCCCGTCTCGATTGCTGGGCCGAGCAGGCCAAGGAAGGCGATCAGCCGCTTCACATCGGTTTCTGCCGCGACGGTTTCATCGAATATGCTTCCGAAACGGCCGAGACGCTGAAGGCCGCCGGACGCCCGGTGGCCATGACCGCGCCGTCGCTCAGGACTTTCAAGGTGGCGTTTCCGCTTGGGTCGTCCATGCCCAATGTCGGGGCCGACGACGTGCTTGATGCCGCGGCAACCTACGCCAGGTCCGGTAAGAACATGCGTATCGTGCTCGGCGGTCATGCCGACAAGTCGGGATCGGCACGGGTGAATCAGCATCTTTCGCAGGCGCGTGCCGACCGGGTCGCCAATATGCTGAAGGCGCGCGGCGTCGCCGAATCGCAGATCAGCACCATCGGTTTCGGCGAGACGTACCCCCACGTGGTTACGCCGGACGGTCAGAAAAGCGACGAGAACCGCCGCGTCGAGATCGTTATCGGTCCGGACCGATTGCTGTAGGAATTGCCCCTCACTCCATCCCAGACGACGTCTGGACAAGCGATGCGCGCTCCGGCTAAATGCAGCCGCGGGCGCGCATTCGCTTTTGGATGGAGAAGGGTCTCCCATGACGGAATTACAGGCATTCGAACAGACGACCGAGGGCATCCGGGTTCTCGTCGCCTCGGCCTACATCGACGAGCAGTCCGATCCCGACGAAAACCGCTACGTTTGGGCCTACCAGGTGCGCGTCGAGAACCTCGGCAAGCAACCGGTCCAGCTCCTCACCCGGCGCTGGCGGATCACCGACGGGAGCGGCCGCGCCCACGAGGTAATCGGTGACGGTGTCGTCGGCGACAAACCGGTGCTGGGGCCAGGCGATCATTACGAATACTCGAGCGGCACGCCGCTTCGAACCTCGACCGGTTTCATGACCGGAATCTTCCAGATGATCGACGGCTCGGGCCGGCGTTTCGCCGTGGAGGTGCCGACGTTTTCCCTCGACGGGCCGGAATCGCCGCAGGCCGTGCATTGAGCTGATCCGCTCCCTATATATTCACGTATTGATTGAGGTGTCGGGCCAAAGTCCCCGGTAACATTGGGTGTGGCCGCTTTGGCGAAATCTGCTAGGCTGCGCGTCGCCCGCGGGCAGAGAAGTTAGGACAGACCGTGACAGACCAGAAACCGCTGAGCGTGATCGACGGAAATCGGCACAAACATGCGTCGCCGGAACTCGACAAGGGGCCGGACATCGAAAAGCCGAGCCGCGAGGAAGCCGAGCAAGCGGTGCGCACGCTGATCCGCTGGGCCGGCGACGATCCGTCGCGCGAGGGCCTGCTTGAAACGCCCGACCGCGTCGTTCGCGCCTACGAGGAATTCTTCGAAGGGTATGATATCTGCCCGCGCGACTATCTGGCCAAGACCTTCGAGGAGACCGAGGGTTACGACGAGATCGTGCTTCTGAAGGACATCCGTCTGGAAAGCCATTGCGAGCACCACATGGTGCCGTTCATCGGCAAGGTCCACGTGGCCTATCTGCCGGACCGCCGCGTCGTCGGCATCTCCAAACTGGCGCGTGTCGTCGAGGCCTACGGCAAGCGCCTGCAGATCCAGGAAAAGCTGACCGCGCAGATCGCCAACACCATCGACGAGGTGCTGGAGCCGCGCGGCGTCGCGGTGATCGTCGAGGCGGTGCACCAGTGCATGACCATGCGCGGCGTGCACAAGCCGGGCGTATCGCTGGTGACCAGCCGTATGCTGGGCGCGTTCCGCGAGGATCCGACCACGCGTCGCGAATTCCTGTCGATGGTCAATCACGACGGCGGCAATTACGCCTGATGGGAAAAGCCGCCCTTTCGGCGGAAAATCGCATAAACTGACGGGACTTGACCCGCTTCAAGCGGCGCGCTTTTGTATTTCTGGGGCCTGAAACGGGCGGACGGGGACCGGATCATCCATGGATTACCGACCGGCAATATTCATCGTCGGCTTGCTGCTGGCGACGCTTGCGATTGTGATGTGCCTGCCGGCGGCTGCGGATTTCGCCTACGGTCATCCCGACTGGCAGGTGTTCGCGGTTGCAGCTGCGACGACCTTCTTTGTCGGCGTCACCATGGCGCTGACCTCCAAGGTGCGCGGTCTCAAGCTGACCATCCGCCACGCCTTCATGATCACCACCGCGAGCTGGGTTGCGATGACGCTGTTCGCGGCGCTGCCGTTCGTGTTCTCGGAACTGGACATGAACTTCACCGACGCGCTGTTCGAGGCGATGTCGGGCATTACCACGACGGGGTCGACGGTGATCATCGGGCTCGACAACGCACCGCCGGGAATACTCCTGTGGCGCGCGCTGCTGCAGTGGCTCGGCGGGATCGGCATCATCGTCATGGGCATCGCGGTTCTGCCGATGTTGCAGGTCGGTGGGATGCAGCTCTTCCGCATGGAAAGTTCGGACCAGTCCGACAAGGCGATGCCGCGCGCCGCGCAGATCGCCTCCGCCATCGGCGTGATCTATTTCGCGCTGACCGTGATCTGGGCCGGGTTGTACTGGCTTGCCGGCATGGGTGGATTCGATGCCATCGTGCACGCGATGACGACCATTGCCACCGGCGGCTTTTCATCGCACGACGCGTCGATCGCGCATTTCGAGTCCGCCGCCGTCGATTACGTCGCGACCGCAGGCATGCTGATCGGTGCGCTGCCGTTCATTCTTTACCTGCGCACGCTGCAGGGCGACGTGCTCGCGGTGTTCAACGACAGCCAGGTGCAGTGGTTCGTCGTGTTCGTTTCCAGTGTCATCGTCGTGACGACGGGCTGGCTGGTGCTCGAGATCGGGGAGCGGCCGCTGGAGGCCATAAGGCTCTCGGCTTTCAACATCGTTTCCATCATCACCGGCACCGGTTATGCAACCGACGACTACGGTGTCTGGGGGGCGTTTTCGCCGGTCATCTTCTTCTTCATCATGTTCATCGGCGGGTGCGCGGGCTCGACGACCTGCGGGATCAAGGTGTTCCGGTTCCAGGTTTTGTACGCCGCCGCGCGGACGCAGATCCATCATTTGCTGCAACCGCACGGCGTGTTCATTCCGTACTTCAACAAGCGCCCGATTTCGGAAGAGATTATCATTTCCGTGCTGTCATTCTTTTTCATGTGGTTCTTTACGTTCGCGCTGCTGGCGCTGGCGCTGAGTTTACTCGGGCTCGATTTTCTAACGGCGTTCTCGTCCGCCGCCACGTCGATTGCCAACGTCGGCCCGGCGTTGGGCCCGATCGCCGGCCCGGCCGGTAACTTCTCGACGTTCCCGGACGCGGCCAAGTGGCTGATGGCGCTGGGCATGCTGCTCGGACGGCTGGAGCTGTTTACCGTCATCGTGCTGTTGAGCCGCAGCTTCTGGCGGCCGTGATCCCATGAATCCGCTCGGCAATCTGATGCACGGCTGGGCGCGCAAGCGCTACCGCAAGGAAGCGGATCGTCTGATCGCGCACCTGCGCTCGCTGGACGACGAAAGCGCCGGCCTTGTTCTGGCGATCGCCACTCATCATCGCAACGCGCTTCTGGAAACCGGGGTCGATCTCCGTGACCTGACGGCATTGGCGCGGGCGCAGCCCATGTACCAGCACGAGCTCGCGAAAGCGGTCAATGTACTGACCCGAAACGACCGCCAGCACGATTCACTGGGGCTGCAGGTCTGGGTGCATTCGCTGCGCTGTGTCGCCGATCCGGGACTTCACGACTTCGGTGTTCAGCTTTGGCGGGAAATGAAGCGCGGCAGGCCGCACGTCGCCAAAGCGCGCAAGCTGGTTTCCAAGGAAACCGGCTTCGAACTCAATATCAATATGGCGAACGAAGTGCCGTCGGAATTCGCGGAAGACCCGTAAACGTCAGCGGATGAAATCGGCGAGGTGTTTGCGGATCGACGCCGACATCTGCGGGTCAAAGTCCTTCATCACCTGTTCGGTCAGGTTGAACCACATTTCCTCGCGAACGTTGATCGAGGCATCCTCGGGCACGGTCTGCGAGCGGCTGATGGCGGCCTTCGCATAAGCCTGCGTGACCCGTGGAACCCCTTCGAGTTTCACTTCGACATCGACCGCGGCATTATATCGGTGCGATTGCTCGGTGGTGAAAACGCCGGAAAGGCCTTTCTTGCGGGCAAGCTCGGTCTCGGTGACGGCGGCGTTGTTGATAATGAACTTGGCGACACCCGAAACGCCATTGGTCTTGAGGCGGTCGTTTGCCCAGTTTCTCAATGCCTGCTCCGGTGTCACCGGCATCCGGTTTTCGACGTGTTTCGGATCCGAAGGCGGCGTGAAGTTGTCGACGATCTCGATCCGCTCGACGCCCAGCGTGATCGGCGGCAGGTGCGTGAACCTCAGCTCCGGAAACTGCGGCGGCGGCGGTGTCGCGCAGGACCCGAGACCGATGGCGGACGTAAGCAAAACGGCAAGAAACGCGGATCTGCGAAAAAATCGGGACATGGGCATGGGGCGGGTCTCCGGATAGGAATCAGGACGGATCGGCGGCATCGGCATAGAGCGCGTCGAGCCGCCGTTCATCATATACGTAGTCGGTTCTGCAGAACTCGCAAGTGACGGTGATAAGACCATCTTCGGCCATTTCGTCGATCTCCGCGCGTGGAAACGACCTTAGGGTGCGGCTCACGCGCTCCTCGGAACAGCGGCATTCATGGCGCAGACCACGTTGTTCGAAAAGCCGGATGCCGTCTTCATGATAAAGGCGAAAAAGAATCTTGGTGGCCGTCAGCGCCGGGTCGAGAAGTTCGCCCGCCGTGATCGAGCTCATCAGCACCACGGCACGGCGCCAGTCTTCCTCCTCGCGTTCGCCATCCCGTGCCGCGGGCAGCCGCTGCACCATCAGTCCCGCGGCGTGCTTCGGCGCGTCGGTGTCGCCCGGATCGGCGGTGATGGCGATCGCGGTCTCGATCTGCTCCGACTGGCGGAAATAATTCTGGGCGCACTCGGCAAGCGTGGCGCCGGTCAGTTCGGTAATACCCTGATAGCGGTCCGTGTCCGGACCCTGGTCGACGGTAAAGGCCATGTGCCCGGCGCCCAGCGTCTGCGGGATCGACGCGCCGGCGATGTCATCCTCGGTGACGCCGTCTTTGAATTTGGCGTAGGCGCGCATGCCGCCATCCGACGTGATATCCGCCATGATCAGACTAACCGGACCGTCGCCCTGCACCTGCAGCGTGAAGACGCCGTCGTACTTGAGCGCGCTGGCGAGGATTGCCGCCAGAACCATCGTTTCCCCGATCAGGTTGTTGATGGCGGGCGGATAGCCGTGCGCGTGGATCGCCTGATTGTACGCCTGGTCGAGGCGGATCAGGCGACCGCGGATGTTCAGGTCCTCGATCTGGAAGGTCTGCACGAAGTCGCCGAAATCGTTCTGGTCAGGGATGTGGTTCAAGGCGCCGTCCAAAGTGTCCGGTAATGATATCCGTAGACGCCGCGAAACCCGAGCTTTTCGTAAAGGCTGCGCGCGCCTGGATTGTCGTCCTCTACCTGTAGGTAGATACCATGAACGCCGCGATCAACCGCGAAGGCCGCGAGCGCCCGGATAATCGCGGCACCGAGCCCGCGGCGTCGCCGCTCGGGCCGGGTCAGCATGCCGAACACCGCGAGCCAATCGCCGCCGATGACGCCGAGACCGAGGGCATCGATGCCGCCGTTTTCATCCGCCGCCGCCGCGAACAGGGGCGTTTCCCAGGCGCCTGCAACGATTCGGCGCGGGTCGCGGCCGTAGCCTTCCATGTACAGTTCCCACCATCCTGGAGGGGCGGTCTGGTGAATATCGATATCACCGGTGGCGCCCCCGGTCAGTTTTCCGGCTTCGGCGATCATGATATCGACCGGCGTTTCGACGTCGTAGCCTCTTTCCGCGAGATAGGTATCGAGGCCTTCGGGTTCGGCGGCAGGGGATATCTGGATGCGTGGCGGCAATTCCCTGGCCGGATAGAACGCTTCCGTGCGCGCGATCAGCGCTTCAAGGTCGGTTCCGCTCTGGAGCGGGAAGGGTGCGGCCGAATTGGCGCGCCGGGTGATGCCGTCGGCATGGCGGAACAGCCAGCCGCCGAATTGTTCCTGCTCCGGTGCGGCCCAGGCCGCCGCGGCGAGGCGGTCGAGGGCGAGTATGTCGCTCCGTGACAGCGCTTTCTTGCCGAAGACGGATGGGCCTGGACCCGGGGGCGGTGGGGTCAGCTCAGGCACCACGACAGGATGGCCTTCTGGACGTGCAACCTGTTCTCGGCCTCGTCCCAGACCACCGACTGCGGGCCGTCCATCACGGAATCGGTCACTTCCTCGCCGCGGTGGGCGGGCAGGCAGTGCATGAACAGCGCGTCCTCTGCCGCTTTCGCCATCAGTGCGTCGCCGACGCGGTAAGGCGACAGCATGTTGTGACGCGTGCCGGCATCATTGTCGCCCATCGAGACCCAGGTGTCGGTAATGACAAGGTCGGCATCGCCGACGGCCTCGGCCGGGTCCTCGGTCAGGATCACCCTGGCGCCGGCGTCATCGGCCCAGGCGATCAGCTGGGCGCTGGGTTTCAGTTCGCCCGGCGTGGCGATGCGCATCTCGAAGCCGAAGCGCGCGGCGGCGTGCACCCAACTCGTCACCACGTTGTTGCCGTCGCCGGTCCAGGCGACCTTGCGGTCCCGGATGGCGCCACGATGTTCTTCGAACGTCATGATATCGGCCATGATCTGGCACGGGTGCGAAAAGTCGGTGAGACCGTTGATCACCGGCACCGTGGCGTATTCTTCGAGCTCGATCAGCTTGGACGGGTCGTCGGTGCGGATCATGATCGCATCGGCGTAGCGCGACAGCACCCGCGCCGTGTCGGCGACCGTTTCGCCGCGACCCAGCTGCGACTGGTCGTCGGTCAGGATAACTGTATGCCCGCCCAGTTCCTGCATGCCGACCTGAAACGAGACGCGTGTCCGCGTCGATGGTTTCTCGAAGATCATCACCAGCGTCTTGCCGTCGAGCGGCCTGCCGGTGGCGCCGCTCTTGCGTGATTTCTTGAGATCGTGGCCGCGCGCAAGGATGCCTTGTAGCGTCTTGGTGTCGAGCCGGTCGATATCGAGAAAATGCTTGGGCGCGGACATGTCAGGCCGCGTCCTTCTCGATCTGCTCGCTCGTCCGGTCGATGATCGAAAGTGCCTCGGCGACGTCCGCCGATGTGATCACCAGTGGCGGCACGAAGCGCACCACGTTGTCGCCCGCCGGCACGCTGAGGAGACCGTTCTCGATCAGCGTCTTCACCACATCGCCGTTGGTAACGCTCTCGGTGCATTTAAGGCCCAGCATCAAACCGGCGCCGCGCGCATCCTCGAAAACAGCGGGATGGCGGGCGACGATATCTTCGAGGCCAGTCTTGAATTCCTCGGCGATCTTCTTGACGCCGTCCAGAAAACCGGGTGCCAATACAATGTCGAGCACCGCGTTGCCGGCGGCCATGGCGAGCGGATTGCCGCCGTAAGTGGAGCCGTGCGAGCCCGCCGTCATGGCTTCGGCAACCTTTTCCGTGGCCATGGTCGCGCCGAGCGGGAAGCCGCCGCCGATCCCCTTGGCGGAGGCCAGGATATCTGGATGGATACCCGACCATTCGTGTGCATAAAGCTTGCCGGTCCGCCCGACGCCGGATTGCACCTCGTCGAACATCAAAAGGATGCCATATTCGTCGGCGATCTTCCTGAGGTTCTGAAGGTAGTCCTTGCTCATCGGTCGGATGCCGCCCTCGCCCTGAACCGGCTCGACGAGAATGCCGGCGGTCTCGGGGCCGATCATCGCCTTCAGTTCATTGAGGTTGTCGAACGCGACCTGGTCGAAACCGTCGACCTCGGGGCCGAAGCCGGTCAGGTGCTTTTCCTGCTTACCGGCCGACAGCATGGCCAGAGAACGACCATGAAACGCGCCCGAGACGGTGATGACCCGGAAGCGCTCCGGGTGGCCGTTGGCCCAGTGATAGCGGCGCATCATCTTGACGCCCATCTCGACCGCTTCGTTGCCGGAGTTGTTGAAGAACACGGCATCGGCGAAGGTGTTGCCGACCAGCCGCTCGGCGAGTTTCTCCTGACCCGGAATGTGATAGAGGTTGGACGTGTGCATGAGCTTGCCGGCCTGATCGCGGATCGCCTCGACCAGATGCGGATGGCAATGCCCGACGGCGGCCACCGCTATTCCCGCGCCAAAGTCCAGATAACGTCGGCCCTCGCCGTCCCACAGATGTGCGCCTTCGCCGTGATCGAAGGCAAGATCGTAACGGGCATACGTGGGCATAACCGCCGGTATCATGACCTTTGCTCCTCTGCAGGTTGGCCGGGGACGTCCCGGGAAAGCCGAGGAGTATCGTGAGGCCGCTTGTCACTGTCAACAAGACGTTGCGGCCGCAACAGGAATGTCATTCACGGATAAAATGGAGCCGGCCGAAGCGTGCCCTAAACGCGCTCGCCTCTGCCGCGGCGGTCCCGGGGACGTTTCCCGTCAGTGCCCGGTGGATCAGCGATGCGAGCACGTCCATGTCGTCCGCCTGCATGCCGATCCTGGCGATTTCCGGTGTGCCGATCCTGAGCCCGTTGACGTCGCCCGGCACGTCGGCCATCGGCAGGCCGATTCCGCAGCTCAAAATATTTGCCTCGCGGAGCCGTTTCGCCGCCGCCTGGCCGCCGCCGAACGCGTGCGCCTCGAGCGCGAATTGGTGCGACATGGTGAAGTTCCGATCCTTGGCGAAGACCGCCAGTCCGAGGCGATCGAGATTTTGCGCCAGCCTGGTTGCCAGATCGCGCATCTGCCGGGCGTAGGCCTGACCGTATTCACGCCAGTCGAGGAGCGTGATCGCCAGCGCCGCCGACTTGGCGGCGTCGAAGTTCGCGGTCAGGCCGGGAAAGGCGATCCGGTCGAGACGTTCGGCGATCTCCGTGTCGTTGGTCACGACCAGACCGCCGGCGGGTCCACCGAGGCTCTTGTACGTGCTCATGGTCATCACGTCGGCGCCGAGCGTAAGCGGATTGTCCCAGACCCGGCCGGCGATCATGCCACACAGATGCGCGGCGTCGAACATCAACCGGGCGCCGGTCTCGTCGGCGATTTCGCGGACGGCGGCGACCGGGTGTTCGAACAGATTGAGACTGCCGCCGATGGTGATCAGCGCAGGATTGACCTCGCGGGCGAGGGTGGCGAGGGCCTCGACATCCACCGTGTAGCCGTCGGCGAGGACGGGCGCGGGGTGAATATCGACACCGTAAAGGCCCGCCGCGCCGGCTTCGTGGTGCGTGACATGCCCGCCGATGCTGGCCGGCGGCACGATGATGGCGTCACCCGGCCTCGTCATTGCCATGAATGCGTACAGGTTGCCGAGCGCGCCGGAGCCGACACGGATCTCGGCGTACCTGGCCTGAAAGATCTCCGCCGCCAGTTCGGCGCAGATTACCTCGATCTTTTCGATTGCTTCCAGGCCCATTTCGTACTTGTCGCCGGGATAGCCCAGCGACGGGCGCGAGCCGAGACCGGATGCGAGCGCCGCTTCGGCCTTTGGGTTCATGATGTTGGTGGCCGGATTGAGGTTGATGCAGTCGGCCTCGTGGATCTGCCGGTTCTCCGCGATCAGGTCGTCGATCCGGGCATGTACGGCGGTCGAATCGATGCGCGCGGTTTCGTCGGCAATGCGCTGGACATACGTCTCCGATTCTTCGGGTGTCCAGGCGCGGCGGGCAAGGTGAGCCATGATCGATTTTCCGGTGCTTCGGTGGATACGGGCGTTATCTAAACGTGTTCGGGTGCGCCGGTACAGGCCATTCCCGGGTATTGCGCGTGTCGGATGGGAATTTTTCAAACGGTGTGATTTTCGTCATTTAATCGGTTCAAAGGTTAACCTACAATCATTCATGCTTGAGGGAACCTAGGATCAACTTATGGATGTATTTTTCCAGTTCGTAAGCGCATTTGCGCTGTTTTTTGGGATCGCTGGTCTCGTTTATGCGACTGAAGTCTCGAAAAGATGTCAGTTGCTGATCGAAGAGCGCATGAACGAATGTGAAGCGGCCCTGGCCGAGAAATCCCAGAAACAGGACCGCGCCATCAAGGGCGCCATCGACGCGATCGCCAAGACGGCGAAGTCGCTCGAGGAAACCGAACTTGCGCAAACGCGTGAAATCAACGTCATCCGCAAAAGCATCGAACCGCTGATCGAAGCCCATGAACATGCCAAGGAAAAAGAAGAGTTGGAACGCAAACGGCACGGACGGCTGACCGTTAACAGCCGCTGAGCGTCATTGGACGATTTGCCTCAGGGTTTGAGCTTGTAGCCGGACCTGAACATCCACATACACCACCACCACAGCACCGCATTGACGGCGGCCATGACCATGATGCCGATCCACGATTCCACGTCCGCGTGGCCGATGAACCCCGAGCGGAACCCGTCGATCATGTAGAAGAATGGGTTCAGATGCGCCAGTGTCTGGCCGAACTCGGGCAGCCGCTCGATGGAATAGAACGTGCCGGAAAGAAACGACAGCGGCGTGATCACGAAGTGTGTGATGGCTGCCATGTGGTCGAACTTGTCCGCCCAGATGCCGCCCATGATGCCGAGTAGCGACAGCATTAACGACGCCGCCAGCGCGTGATAGATGATCAGGGCGGCGTTGCTGACGGAAAGGCCGACGACCAGTGCCATGGCGGCGGCGACGGTAACGCCGACGGCGAGACCCCGCGTGACGCCGCCGAACGCGATGCCGGTCACGAGTTCCAGCGACGAGAATGGCGGCATCAGGGTATCGACGATATTGCCCTGGACCTTAGCGCTCATGATCGAACTGGACGTATTGGCGAACGAATTCTGGGCGATCGCCATCATGACCAGGCCTGGCGCCAGGAACTCCGAAAACGGCACGCCATGCACGTCCGGCCGGAACTTACCGAGCGCCAGAGTGAACACCGCAAGGAACAGCAGCGTCGTGACCACCGGCGCCATCAGGGTTTGCATGAAGACTTTCATGAATCGCCGGACTTCGCGCATGTAAAGCGTCCAAAGGCCGATGGCATTGGAGGTCGTGGGTTGTCGCATCGATGTCCTGACTTGGATGTTCCGGTGTTTCGTTTGTTATCCTTTGAGGTCTATATAAAGAGTGTCGGCGATGGAAACCAGTGTTGCGAGACCGTGACCGATCATGAGCGAAGACGAAACCGGCAAGACCCCGAAGCGTAGGCGCGGCCCGAGAAAGGCGACGGCCAAGTATCTGGAGAACTCGGCCGCGCATTATCTCGGGCGCTTCGCGACGTCCAGGGCGCACCTTCGGCATTTGATGATGCAGAAGGTCAAGCGCTCGGCCGACCACCACGGCACCGACCCGGCGGAGGGCGAGACGTTCGTCGACGACATCATCGCCAAGTTCGAACGTTACGGGTTCATCGACGACCATGCTTACGCCGAAATGCGGGCCCGCTCGTTGCACGCCAAGGGCACACCGGTGCGCGGTATCCGCTTCAAGCTGAAACAGAAGGGCCTGGACGACGATCATATCGAGGCTGCGCTCGAGGCCCTGGCGGAAGAGGAGCGGAGCGCCGATCTCGACCTTGCGGCGGCGCTGACGCTGGCGCGGCGGCGGCGTCTCGGTCCCTATCGTGCCGAAGACAAGGACGCGCGTGCCGAACGCCGCGAGAAAGACATGGCCACCCTGGCCCGGGCCGGGTTTTCATACGATATCGTCTGCCAGGTCCTCGACGCCGACAGCGTCGAGGAACTTGAACTTGCAGCCCAGGCGGATTGACGGCCGCTGGCCCTATTTGCCCTGTTGTCGATCCGAGGTGCTTTCGGGCATCGGTTCCGAATGCGGATCGAGCGCGGCGGCGACGGGGGTCGCGTTCGGTGTCGGCACGAAGTTGGTTTTTTCTTCGATTGTCGGCGCGGCACGCCGTGTCATGCGCCAGATCGCATATAGCCCGACAGCAAAGAACACACCGCCGATGTAATAGAACAGACCCTCGTCCCCGGCGAGGTCCATGACCGGGCCCGCCAGTAGTGGGCCAACGATGGCGCCAGCGCCGTAAATCAGCAACAGCGTGCCGCTGACGACGACGCGTTCCTCGGCCTGCACGTAATCGTTGGCGTGCGAAACGGTAACCGCATAGATCGGGAATGACGCGGCACCGAACAGAAACGCCATGTAGACCAGAAGGTCCGGTTTGATGGTGCCGCCGACGGCCACCAGCGCCGCCAGCCCGGCGGTTGCGAAACTGCCGCCCATCAGAATCTTGCGGCGGTCGAAGTTGTCCGACAGCCAGCCCATCGGCCACTGCATCAGACCGCCGCCGAGAATACACAGCGACATGAAGAAGGCGATGCCGTTGGTATCCAGACCGACATTGCCGGCGAACACGGGCGCCAGGCCCCAGAAAGCCCCCATGGCGAGCCCGTAGGCGAAGCAGCCGACAAAGCCGAGCGGCGAGATCTTGAACAGCCGCCGGATCGGCAGCGGGCGTGGCTTTTGCGGCACCGGCGCCATGGTCCGCGTGATCGACACCGGGATGATGGCGATCGAAACCAGGATCGACACGATGCAAAACAGCACGTAGCTGAGCGGGTCGGCGGCGGCGATCAGGAACTGCCCCACGGTCAATGACAACAGGTTAACCACCATGTAGGCGGCCAGCACCTGGCCGCGCGTTTCGTTGGTGGCGCGTTCGTTGAGCCAGCTTTCGATGACCATGTAGATGCCGGCGAAACAGAACCCTGAAATGGCCCGGAAGACTGTCCAGGCAATCGGATCGATGATGATGATGTGCCCGAGGGCGGCGGCGGATGCGAGCGACGCCAGGGCCGTGAACGCGCGGATATGTCCGGCGCGTTCGATCAGATAGGCGGTGACCAGCGTACCGGCGACAAACCCTAAAAAGTATCCGGAGGCCATGATCCCGATGGCATTGGCGGAAAACTGTTCACCGACAGCGCGGATGGCGATGAGCGTACCCTGAAGGCTGTTGCCGATCAGCAGCATCGACATGCCCATCAACAGCGAAGAAATTGATACGATCTGTTCGCGGACCGAATTCAAAGCCCACTCCCCTTATCACTGGCCAGCGGCTATTCTAGTGTTTCGGTGGGCGGATGCCACCCATGACCGTGAATAACCTGTGGAGATGTAAATGAGTGAGCAGGACGGATTGATCGGTGCGTATGTGCTCGACGGCAAGGGCGGCTTTCTCGCCATCGCCATCCTGTTGGCGGCGGTTGTCGCGCTGCAAGTGCTCATCTTCAGAAGACTCAAATGGATATAGGCGTATCCGGGCGCCGGTTTGATAATCGCCGCCAACTCGGTTATCCCTCGTTGATCGTTTTATCCGGTTTCTGCGGAGAGATTTCTTGAACGTCGAAGACCTTCAGAAGTTCTGGGACCTCGTGGTCGACGTCTGGAAGAACGGCGTCGGCGGCGTCGATATCGGCCAGGCCATCAATGCGCTGCTGATCCTGCTTGCGTTCTTCATCCTGCGCGGATTGATCGCGAAATTTCTGATCGGCTGGCTGCGGCGCATGGCGAAGAGCACCGAATGGAGGATCGACGACAACATCGTCGACGCCATCGCGCCGCCGCTGCGCGCGATCCCGGTGGTGTTCGGGATTTTCGTCGCCACCAACTACATGCAATTCGAAGGCGTCGTTGAGACGATCGCCGAGAATGCGACCCGCACGCTGATCGCGGTCGTCATCTTCTGGGCCATGCTGCGCGCCGTTGGGCCGCTGTCCAGGGCCTTCGTAAAACTGGAGCAGATCCTCAGCCGCGAACTGATCGAATGGATCATGAAGGCGATGCGTGTCGCCGTGATCCTCGTTGGCGCGGCGACGGTGCTGCAAATCTGGGGGATTCAGATCGGCCCGATCATTGCTGGTGCGGGGCTGTTCGGCGTCGCTGTCGCGCTTGGCGCGCAGGATCTGTTCAAGAACCTGATCGCGGGCATCCTGATTCTCGGCGAGAAACGTTTCCGCAAGGGCGACTGGATCAATGTCGACGGCGTGGTCGAAGGCATTGTCGAGGTCATCGGATTTCGTTCCACCATGATCCGCCGCTTCGACCAAGCGCCGGTGATGGTGCCGAACGCGCAGTTGTCGGACACCGCCGTGACGAATTTCTCGTTCATGACGTATCGGCGCATCTACTGGCACATCGGTGTCGAATACCGGACAACCATCGATCAGCTTCGTGAAGTCCGGGAAGGCATCGCCGAATACATTGAAGCGAGCGAAGAATTCGTTAAGCCGACTGAAGCGTCGACGTTCGTCCGTATTGACCGTTTCAACGATTCTTCGATCGATATCCTTGTCTATTGCTTCACCTATACCAAAGTCTGGGGTGAGTGGCTGGAAATCAAGGAACGGCTTGCCTACAAGATCATGGAGATCGTCGAAGGCGCCGGTACCGGGTTCGCGTTCCCGTCCACGTCGCTCTATGTCGAGAGTCTGCCCGAAGACCGGCCCGAACCGTTCGTGCCGCCCAAGGACGAAGGGGCGAAGACGAAAGCCGACGACGGCGCGGCGTTGGGCGCAGCCGCATCGCCGACCGGAGGAAAAGGCGATACGCCGGGTGGCGATGAAGGCGAGTAACCAGTTGGGAGGCACGTATGTCCGTCACGATCTATCATAACCCGCGCTGTTCGAAGTCACGTCAGACGCTGGCGATCCTTGAGGAAAAGAACGCCGATCATGAAGTTGTCGAATATCTGAACCATCCGCCGTCACGAACGGAACTCAGGCGTATTCTCGGCATGCTCGGCCTGAAAGTGCACGATATCGTGCGCAAAAAGGAAGCGAAGGAAGCGGGCCTCGACGTCGACGCGATGAGCGAGCCGGAACTGCTCGACGCCATGGTCAATATTCCGATCATCATGGAGCGTCCGATCGTGGTCGCCGGCGACAAGGCGGTGATCGGCCGCCCGCCGGAGAACGTGCTCTCCATAATTTGACTAAAATCCGGCGCAAATAAGCGCAGGCCCTTGCGCATGGCCGCTTAGCGCGCTTGCGGTCGAGCAAAACCCCTTGCAATATGCGCGGACGGGTATCCAACGGGGGGCAGCCAGCATGGCGAAACAGTCCGCGAAGACCGGTGCCGCGCCGAAGAAAAAGCGCGCCAAGGCGGTTCTTCGTCCGCGCGAAAAGGAAACCCCGGAACCGGTTCAATCGAAACCGCATACGGTGGATCCCGAAAAGCTCGAAATCTGGCGTTCGCTGCCGGAAGACCAGCGCGTCGCGCTCCGCGAGCGCGAGGCGGTGCGCATGTTCAACGTTGCCGCCGGCCTGCACCGTGAAGGCAAGCTCGAGGATGCGGTCGACGCTTACGGCAAGTCGCTGCTGCTCAACCCGAAACAGGCCGACGTTTACAACAACATGGGTGTCGCGCTGCGTTCGCTGGGAAAGCTCGAAGCGTCGGTGGCGTGTTATCGCCGCTCGCTTGTGCTGAAACCCAACAATTCCGGCGTCTATTCCAACATGGGCAATGCGCTCCGCGAGTTGGGCCGGCTCGAGGTGGCGATGGCGTCGCATCAGCAGGCGGTGAGGCTCGCGCCGCGCTCGACGGAAGCTTACTACAACCTCGGCCTCGTCTTGCGCGATCTGGGTCAGACCGATGCCGCGCTGAGCTGCCTCGACAAGGCGTTGGCCCTTAACGAGAATCACGTCGACTGCCAATGGGACCGGGCGCTGACGCTTCTGGAGATGGGTCGCCTGGAGGAGGGGTTCGAAGGCTACGAAAGCCGCTGGCTGCTCGACCGCAGTCCGCCCCGGGAATTCGACAAGCCGCGCTGGGACGGGGCCGAACTGAAGGGCAAGACGGTGCTGGTGCATCACGAGCAGGGCTTCGGCGACATGATCCAGTTCGCCCGCTATCTGCCGATGATCAAGGAGCGCGGCGGCCAGGTGGTGGTCGAGGTGCAGCCCGAACTGGCGCGTCTGATGGGCTCGGTCGATGGCGTCTCCAAGGTCTTTAACCGCGGCCAGACGCCGCCCAAGTTCGATTTCTGGATTCCGATGATGTCGCTGGCCAATGTGTTCGGCACCGGCATGAGCACCATCCCGGCCGACATTCCCTACGTTGCGCCGCTCGATCCCGGCGCGGTGCAGTTGCCGTCGTCGCTTGGCCGCATCAAGCGGATCGGCATTTCCTGGGCCGGGCGTCCGACGCATCGCAATGACCAGAACCGTTCCGCCGGGTTCAAGCACTTCATCGAGATTCTCGGCCTGCCCGGGCTTTCCGTCTATTCCTTGCAGAAAGGCCCCGCCGCCACCGACATCAAGGAGCACGGCTGCGAGGCGCTGGTCAACGACATCGGCGAACGGGTCCGCGATTTCGCCGACACCGCCGCCGTGGTCAACCAACTCGATCTGGTGATCACGGTCGACACCGCGCTCGCGCATTTGGCGGGCGCGATGGGCAAACAGGTTTGGGTGGCGCTGCCGTATTCGCCCGATTGGCGCTGGATGCGCGGGACCGACACGTCGCCCTGGTACCCGAGCATGCGGCTGTTTCGCCAGAAGCGCCATGGTGCCTGGGCCGGCGTCTTCGGCGATATCCGGCGCGCGCTCCGCGATGAGATCGTCGAGCAGTAAACGCCCCACCGGGCTCAATCGTTAACACCATCTTTACATCTTGAAGGCCACCATAGGGGCGCCTGGGCGCGTGTCCGTATAGGAGAGACGGGTGGCAACCAAAGAGTATAAATCCGGCGATATACTGCTCGCCGAAGGCAGCGTGCCGGATAGCGCATACCGTGTCGTACAAGGCTCGGTCGAGATGACGCGCGACGTCGACGGCATGTCCATGCCGACCGCCGTGCTCGACCGCGGCGCGCTGATCGGCGCCGAGGAATTCCTCGACGGGCGCGCCATGGAAGATACCGCGCAGGCGCTCGGTAATCTCGTCGTCGAGACGATCTCCAAGGAGCAGGCGGCGCGTTTGCTCGGCAAGCAGCCGGCGCAGAAGAAAGCGCCGGAGAAACCCGCTCGTAAAATCGCCACTGAGAAGAAAACGGACTCATCACCGTCGCGCGCGCTGGTCGCGCTGTCGTCACAGTCCGAGACCGAGTTCGCTGTGGAGGATCCAGCCGCCAGTGTCCTCAAGCCGGGCCTTCTGAGACGAATCCTGAAACCGGAGTTCGCCGACGTTTACGACCGCCTCGATGTGCGCGTGTCCGCTCTCGAGGGCGATGGCGGCGAACAGGCGGCACAGCATCTTATAGCCGAGCTTTCCAAGCGCCGTGGTATCCGTGCGCGCACTATGAACGCAAAGGTTTCGCTCGAATTCGAGAGCGACCCGGTTGCCGCGATGGCCGATCTCAAACGTGCCTCTACCCGCTGGCTGCTGGACCAGGGCGGCGATATCATTATCTGGGGCGCGGTCGTGAATGCGGGACAACTGCTGCATCTTCGGCTTTTCGTCCGCGAGGATCCGCCCGTCGACCAGTTCCGCATGGGTGATGGATGGACGTTGCTGGTCTTGCCGATGCCATTGGATGCGGCGTCCTCGCACCGGCTGCACGCGGCGCTGCTGGCGTCGCTTCGCACCAAGCAGGCGGGCAAGCTCCTGACCGTGCGCCGCGACCTCGAGGTGTTGTTGCAGGACGCGCGTGATCAGTTGCTGCAGGAGGTGCCGGGCATCGATCAGTTGTCGCGCGCCGAGGAACGGGCGACGGTGGCGCGTACGTTTGCCAGCGCGACCCGTTTCAAGCGCCGCGCCGAAGACGCGCAGACCGCGATGACGCTCTTCGACACCGCCCTCGACGCGTTCAGCGCCGAGAAGACGCCGCTCGAATGGGCGTTCGCGCACCGCGACCGGGCGTTCCTGGGTCAGTTCATCGCCGAGCGCACGAACGACACCGCGGCGCTGGAAACCTCGATCGGCGACCTCGAACATGCCCTCAAGATCATCGGGCCCACGGCGTTCCCGCATGACTGGGCGGCGATGAACAACCGGCTCGGCCTGGCGCTCTACCGGCTCGACTTTGACAACGGCGACGCCGAGACCCTGGAACACGCGCTGCATGCGTTCAGGAACGCGCTCTCCGTCTACGACAGGAAACAGACGCCCAACGAGTGGGCGGAAGCGATGGGACATTTCGGGCAAGTGGCGCTGGTCATCGGCCGCGAGAACCGCGACCCCTCAATGCTGCTGCAGGCGGTCGAGGCCTGCAATTCGGTCGTATCCGCGCGCGACCGCAAGAACATGCCGCTGCACTGGGCGTCGGCACAGAACAACCTGGGTTCGGCGCTGTTTCTCTACGGCCGCGTTGCCGGCGATACCAGTGCCCTCGAAGGAGCGAGGGATGCTTTCCGCACGGCGCGCGCGATCTACGTCGAAAAAGGCGCGGATCGCCTGGCGGCCGTCGCCGAGAAAAACCTGGGCCATGTCGATAAGGCGATGTCGCGCCGCCGCAAGAAGGCGAACCCGCCGGAACTACCGTGGGAGGGCGCATCGGGCGAGCCGCCGCCGCTGCCGTGGGAATTCGGCCCGGGCGCCAGTGGCGGGTCCCATGGTGAGGCCACGGCGCCGAAGGCCGTCTCGAAAAACGATATCTGGCTGGACGAGCGCCTGCGTTAAAAGTGCGGCCTTTGCGCGCGCCCGCTTGAAACCGGGCCGGGCTGGGTATATCTCCCGAATATGAAGGACGATGCGAACAAGTTCGATATCGACGGAGTCGTCTGGCGCCAGCCGGACGGCGAGAAGGTCTCGTGCGAGGAAAAGCTCGTGGTGCTGCGCGAAAACCTGGAGGAAATCCGTCAGGAATGCCAGGACGCGCTCGAGGACGCCGTCCTCATGGGCTGCGACGAGAAGCAAGTCAGGGACGTGCTGGAACAACTCGTCCGCGACATCGTCAATCCCTATCCGCAGAAGTAACCGGCTCCTCAGGCATTGGACGCGAAGTGGCGCACCAGATCGGTGGCGCTGATCATGCCGGCAAGGTAGCCGTCTTCGACAATGGGCAAGTGACGGATATGTTTTTCCGCCATTAGTTTGGCGACGTTGACGATCCGGTCCTGGTCCGAGCACGTCAGCACATCGCGTGCCATGAACATGTCGACCGGCATGTTGAGGGCATGGTTGCCGTGTTCGTAAAGGGCGCGGACCACGTCACGCTCCGAGATCACGCCGGCAAGCGCGCCGTCGGAGGCGATCACCAAGGTCAGGCCGATCTTGTGCTC
Source organism: Rhodospirillales bacterium (assembly GCA_965229805.1). Classification (GTDB taxonomy): domain Bacteria; phylum Pseudomonadota; class Alphaproteobacteria; order Rhodospirillales; family Casp-alpha2; genus UBA4479. The sequence continues at coordinate 254,805 of CBDDJO010000002.1, forward strand.
GGCAAGGAAGTCGACGGCTTCGCGGAGTGGACGCCCGGCGGGGGTATGAAGCACGAAATCCTCGTTGACGCCTTTCACGTCCTTGACCGACGTATCGTCGTAGGCGCGGCGTTTGCGTTCCTCAGTCATCGGCGTTTCTCCGTATATTGGCGACGTCCGGAGCTTCCGTCGATGGCTGTTGCCGGTCAACCGGGGATAGTACGTAATGCGCACGCGAAGGGCCTTTCTCCCCCGTGGCGAAGCCAGTAACCTGCCGGACATGGACCTCCGCCACCTCAAGACACTGATCGCCATCGCTGAGCACGGCTCATTCGCCGCCGCCGGCGACGCCATCGGCCTGACCCAGTCGGCGGTCAGTCTGCACGTGAAGGCGCTCGAGGAAGACCTGGAGACCAAGCTTTTCGACCGTACGACGCGCCCGCCGCGCCTGAACACGCGGGGACGCAACCTGGTCGACCGGGCGCGCGAGATCGTCGAGAAATGCGAGAGCCTGTCGGATATAGTGGCCGGCGAAGCGCTGACCGGCAGCATCGATATCGGCTCGGTGCCGACACTGCTGTCCGGCATTTTGCCGCCGGCGTTGAGCGCGATTCGCGCCACGCACCCGGATTTGCGCATCCGCGTTTCCAGCGGTCTTTCCGCCGATCTGGTCGGCCGCGTGCACAAGGGCGAACTGGACGCCGCCGTGGTGACCGAGCCGTCGCAACTGCAGACCGGGCTGAGCTGGCACATGTTCGCCGAGGAACCGCTGATGGTCATCGCGCCTAAGGGATCGCGAGGCGCTACCGATCGGGAGCTTCTGGGTGCCGGACCGTTTATCCGCTTCCAGCGCTTCGCTTGGGCCGGGCGGCTGATCGACACGCATCTCAAGGACCGGGGCATCCGCGTCAATACCGGGATGGAGATCGACTCGCTGGAAGCCATCGCGTCCATGGTCAAGCACGGTTTGGGGGTTTCCGTCGTGCCGGATCGGGCCGGCGCCGAACTGCCGGCGGATATCGAAAAGATTCCCTTCGGCGACCCGCCGTTGTGCCGCGTCATTGGCGTCGTTGAACGGCGTGATAATCCGAAGGCGCATCTGACGCGGGCACTTGTCGAGATTCTCAGCGGCCTGGCCGGTGACAAGCGGCCGAGGCGCATTGGTGATGAAATAAAATCAAGCTAATGGAAAAAATAATTCGTTTTTATCAAGTATAGCCATCGGCTAAAACCACAAGGGGCGCTGCCGCGCCACGTTTTGCAGAGGACGATCCATGACGACCAACACCGGCCCGCTCGAGGGCATCCGAATTCTCGATCTGACCCGCATTCTCGCCGGGCCCACCTGTACCCAGCTCCTGGGCGATCTGGGCGCCGACATCATCAAGGTGGAAAAACCGGGGTCTGGCGACGATACGCGCGGCTGGGGGCCGCCGTACCTCCGCGACAGGGACGGCAACGACACCCGCGAAAGCGCTTATTACATGGCGTCCAACCGCAACAAGCGCTCGGTCACCATCGACATCGCCAAGCCGGAAGGGGTCGCGCTCGTCAAGGACCTGCTGAAGCACTGCGACGCGATCTGCCACAACTTCAAGGTCGGGGGGCTCGACAAATACGGGCTCGGTTACGACGACATTCACGCCGAGTTTCCGGACAAGGTCTATCTGCATATTTCCGGGTTCGGTCGCACCGGCCCTTATGCCAAGCGCGCCGGCTACGACATGCTGGCACAGGGCATGGGCGGCATCATGAGCCTGACCGGCCCCGTCGATGGCGACCCGCAAAAGGTCGGCGTCGGCATATCGGACGTCATGTGCGGCATGTACGCGACGTCGGCGCTGCTGGCGGCGCTCAGGCACCGCGACAAGACCGGGCAGGGTCAGTTGATCGACCTGGCGCTGCTGGACAGTTCGGTGGCATGGCTGATCAACGAGGGCGTCAACTACCTGACTCACGGGCACCCGAACGTCCGCCGTGGCAACGCGCATTCCAACATCGTGCCCTATGACGTCTATCCGACGGCGGACGGTTACGTCATCCTTGCCATCGGCAACGACGCCCAGTTCCAGCGTTTCTGCGATTTCGTCGGCAAGCCCGAACTGGCCACGGACGAGCGTTTCCTCACCAACGACGCGCGGGTCCGCAACCGCGACGCCATCACGCCGCTGATGCGTCAGACCACGGTGATGAAGACGACCGCCGAATGGGTCGACGGGCTGGCGCCGCTGGGCGTGCCGTCGGCGCCCGTGAACACGGTGCCGATGGCGTTCGAGGACCCGCAGGTCAAACACCGCGAAATGCGCATCGAGATGGATCATCCGATCGCGGATGACGGCAAGTGCCGCCTGATCGGCAATCCGATAAAATATTCCGAAACGCCCGTCTCCTACCGGCGGCCGCCGCCGATGACGGGCGAACACACTGACGAGGTTCTGGAGGAACTGTTGAACCTCGACCCCGCCGCTCGCGACAAGTTGCGCGAAGACGGCATTTTGTAAGGGAGCCGAACCATGTTTCAGCTAACGGACGAACAACTCGAACTGCAAGCCGCGGCGCGCAAGCTCGCGACCGGCGTGATCGCCGACCGCGCCGCTGACGTCGACCGGACCGAAGAGTACCCGTGGCACAACGTCGAGGAACTGGCCAAGGCCGGCTTCACCGGCATGACGATCCCCGAGGAATGGGGCGGGCGCGGCTTGTCGTTCCTGCACGCCATGCTGGTGGTCGAGGAAATGGCGAAGGTCTGCGGCGTCACGGGCCGGATTGTGGTTGAGGCGAATATGGGCGCGGTCAGCGCCATCATGCGCTACGGCTCGGACGAACAGAAGAAGCTCGCCGCCGAACTGGTACTCGCGGGCGACAAGCCGGCAATCTGCATCACCGAACCGGACGCGGGTTCGGCGGCCACCGAAATGACGACGACGGCGGTCAAGAAGGACGGCGGTTACGTGATCAACGGTCGCAAGCACTGGATCACCGGCGGCGGCGTCTCGAAACTGCACCTGATTTTCGCCCGCGTGATCGAGGACGGGAACGACATCGGCATCGGCGGCTTCATCGCGGTGCGCGGCGAAGCCGAGGGGCTTCGCGTCGGCACCCGCGAGCCGGCGATGGGGCTGCGCGGCATCCCCGAATGCGAGATGATCTTCGAAGACCTTTTCGTGCCGGACGGGATGGCCCTGATTCCGCCCGAGGGTATCAAGCGCGGTTTTGCCGGCCTCATGAACGCCTACAACTCGCAGCGTGTCGGCGCGGCGACGGTGGCGCTGGGCATCGCCGAAGGCGCCTACGAGAACGCGCTTGCCTACGCCAATGAACGCGAACAGTTCGGCCGCCCGATCGCCGAGTTCCAGGGCCTGCAGTGGATGCTGGCGGATATGTCGGTCGGCATCGCCGCGTCGCAGACGCTCATCTACAAGGCGGCCGCGTCCGCGGAAACGACGGAAAGCGGCTTCCCGGACATGCTGCTGGCGGCGCAGTCGAAGATTCTCGCCGCCGATACGGCGATCAAGGTGACCTCCGATGCGTTGCAGGTGTTTGGCGCCGCAGGCTACTCCCGCAATCGGCCGATGGAGCGGATGTACCGCGACGCGCGCATGTTCACCATTGGCGGCGGTACGGCACAGGTGCTGCGCAACCTGGTTGCGGGGAAGATCCTCGACCGCAAGCTGCCGCAGACCCGCGACGGCTATCTCAAATTGGCCGAGCGGGCGCGGGCGGCTGAATAAGGAAACGACGACATATGACGACCACTTCGGATATCATCGGCAAGCGACTTTTCGAGGCCGGGTGCCGCCACGCCTTCGGCATTCCGGGCGGCGAGGTGCTGGACCTGATGGAAGGCCTCGAGGAAGCGGGTATCGACTTCCATCTGGTCAAGCACGAGAACCCGGGCGGGTTCATGGCCGAGGGCACGTACCATGCGTCCGGCGCGCCGGGCATCCTGGTCGCGACCGTCGGCCCCGGCGTCGTCAATGCCATCAATGCCGTCGCCAACGCGTGGCAGGATCAGGTGCCGATGATCTTCCTCACCGGTTGTGTCGATGCGGCGGAGGCGGAGACCTATACCCACCAGGTGTTTGACCACACCGACGTAATCCGGCCGATTTCCAAGGCGTCGATGACGCTCGCCGACGGCGCCGCCGACGTCATGATCGACAAGGCGGTCGCCATCGCCATGCAGGATCCGCCGGGGCCGGTGCATATCGACGTGCCGATCGGTGTCGCCGGCAAGGACGCGAAGGTCACCGGCTATCCGGGACGTGCCGCGCTCTCCAGGACGGCGCCCGCCGCCGGTCCCGACCTCGAACGGGCGCGTGACGCTATCGCCAGTGCCGAACGCCCGCTGATGATCGGCGGCGTCGATATCCTGCACCACGATGCGGCCGACGTGATCGACGAGGCGGTGCATCGTTTGGGCATGCCGATCTTGACCAGTTACAAGGCCAAGGGCGTCGTCAGCGAGGACGATCCGCTGTCGCTGGGCGGGCACGGGCTGTCGCCGAAGTCGTTCAAGACGCTGAAGCCGATGATCGACGATGCCGACGTCATTCTGCTTGCCGGCTACGATCCGATCGAGATGCGCATCGACTGGCGTAACGCATGGTCGACCGGCATCGACGGCAAGACGGTGATCGAGGTCGCGAGCCAGCCCAACACCCACTATGTGCATCAGGCTGATATCAGCTTCGTCTGCGACGTGGGCGAAGGCGTCAAGGCGTTGACGGAAGGAATCAACGGCAAGGACACGTGGTCCGGCGGCGGCATCGAAAAAATCCGCGCGGCGCTTCGAGCCGACTTTCCTCGCGATGAGGCATGGGGACCGGCAGCGGTCATCGATGCCGCCCGCAAGGCGTTCCCGAAAGACGGCTTTGCCGCCGTCGATACCGGCGCGCATCGTATCCTGTTGAGCCAGCAGTGGGATTGCTACGCGCCCCGCACGCTCGCCCAGTCGACTGGCCTTTGCACCATGGGCTGCGCGCTGCCGATCGTCATGGGCCACAAGCTGGCGTCGCCCGAAACGCCGGTGATCGCGTTTGCTGGCGACGGTGGGATGGAGATGATCCTGGGCGAACTGGCGACGCTCCGCGACATGAAACTCCCGGTGGTGATCGTGGTGTTCGTCGACGAGAGCCTGGCGTTGATCGAGCTGAAACAACGCGCCAACAAGCAGGACAATCTGGGTGTCGATTTCGGCGGCACCGATTTCGCGGCGCTGGCGAATGTCATGGGCGGCATCGGTGTGACGGCAACCGACCGGGAATCGCTGGAAAATGCGATCACGGAAGGCCTCGATGCCGATACCTATACCCTGATCGCATGCCCGATCGGCCGCAAGGCATACGACGGCCGCTTTTGACGCGCCCTCACATTTGCGTGCGCGTCGTCTGAAAATGCTGGCATTCCGGATCGTCCGAGATTACCTCGGTTGATAGAACCGGAGGACACCATGACGGACAAGGTCAAGAAATCCGAGCAGGAATGGATGGATCAACTCGGCTACGAGGCGTTCCAGGTGCTGCGCATGAAGGGCACCGAACGTGCCGGAACCAGCCCGCTGAATCACGAAAAGCGTAAGGGCACGTTCGTCTGCGCGGGATGCGGCGAGCCGCTGTTCGCGTCCGACACGAAGTATGAGTCGGGCTCCGGGTGGCCGAGCTTCTTTGAGCCGGTCGACGGTGACGCTATCGAGGAAGAAGTCGACAAGTCGCTGTGGATGACCCGCACCGAGGTTCACTGCGCCAAGTGCGACGGGCACCTGGGGCATGTGTTTCCGGATGGCCCGCAGCCGAGCGGTCAGCGTTATTGCATCAACGGCGTGTCGCTGAAGTTCAAGCCGGAAGGCTAGAGCTTTTTCAAGGAAATCCCGCCCGTCCCATACGGGTTTCGCCCTGGCGGGCGTCCGCGGCGTCGGAACGCTTGCCCGATACGAAAGTATCGCGCCGCGCGCCCCACCTGACGGTTCGCTGCACCAGGGCAGAAACGGAACCGATCGGGATTTCCTTGAAAAAGCTCTAGACGTCCGTGTCCATCGGCATGAAACCCGGCAATCCCTTGACCCGGGCAAGCCATTCCCCGACCGCCGGGTAATCCGCGAGTTCGAAGCCACCCTCATCCGCGACATGGGTGTATGCGAACAGCGCGATATCGGCGATGGTTGGTGCGTTGGCAACGAACCAGTCACGTTCGCTCAGGTGTTCGTTCATCAGCTTCAATGCGGCGATGCCGTTCTCGCGCTTGCCCGGAACCTGCGCCTTCTGTGCGTCGTCCAGGTCCGGCAAGTGGTTCCAGAACCTGAGTGTCGCGATGTTGGGTTCGTGTGAGTACTGTTCCCAAAACATCCATTGCAGCATCTGGGCGTGATGCAGCCGGTCCGCCGGCAGGAATGCCGTGCCGGCACTAAGGTAGTTCAGGATCGCATTGGATTCCGACAGCACCGTACCGTCCCCGAGGACCAGGACGGGAATTTTTCCATTCGGGCTGATCGCGAGAAACTCGGCGGTTCGTGTCTCCGATTTGAGAACGCTGTAGGTCCTGTACTCATAAGGTGTTTCCAGGAACGCCAGCAGCAGGCGAATCTTGTATCCGTTGCCCGATATAGGGTCGTCCAGGAGCCTGAGCATCAACTTCTCCTTGTCGCTTGGCGCACACTTGCCAATATCCCTTGATAAGGCCAAAGCGCGCGCCGCTCAAAGCAGCAATGGTAATGCGAAGCGCAGCAAATCTAATGGAGGGGTCCAATGGGAGAGCAATCGAAAATCGCCATCGTCACGGGTGCCGGATCGGGCATCGGCCGCGCGAGCGCGAAAGCACTGATCGACGACGGCTGGACCGTCGCCCTGGCCGGGCGACGCGCCGACGCGTTGGACGAGACGGCTGCGATGTGTTCGGCGCCAGAGCGCGTCTTCGCGGTGCCGACGGACGTCACTGACCCGAACCAGGTCGAGGCGCTGTTCAAGAAGGTCGTCGATACCCACGGCCGCGTCGACCTGCTGTTCAATAACGCGGGTGCCAACGCGCCGGGCATTCTTCTGGAAGATCTGTCGTTCGAGCAGTGGAAAACGGTGGTCGACGTCAACCTGACCGGATCGTTCCTGTGTCTGCAGGCTGCGTTCCGCGCCATGAAGAACCAGGACCCGCAGGGCGGCCGGATCATCAACAACGGCTCGATCTCGGCGCATGCGCCGAGGCCGGATTCGATTCCCTACACGGCAACCAAGCACGCCGTTACCGGCATGACCAAGACTGCATCGCTGGACGGGCGTAAGTACAACATCGCCGTCTGCCAGCTCGATATCGGCAACGCGCAGTCCGACATGGCCAATCGCATGGCCAAGGGCGTCAAGCAGGCCAATGGTGAAATCAAACCCGAGCCTATGATGGATGTGGGCGACGTCGGCCGCGCGGTAGCGCATATGGCAAGCTATCCGCTCGAAACCAACGTGTTCACGATGACCGTCATGGCGACGCAGATGCCGTTCGCCGGCCGCGGCTGATTTTGTGCGTATTCGGTGATTTTCGAGACAGTCATCGCGAGTTTTTCCCAAATAACTGTATCCACATGATGATTTTTTTTAGACGGCGTATTCGTTTCATCGACTTGCCAGCAGCGAGAACACTGATACAATCCGCCGACTGAGTCGCCTACCCGGCTAATAACAAAACCAAGCGGGGAGGCGGATGCGAATCCAAGTCGGGCATATGCCCGCACAACACTGAAGTCTGGGAGGACTCACACAATGAAAGCACGTCTGACGACGGCGGTAATGGCTTCGGCCTTTGCCCTAGGCGTCGCGCTGGCGACGCCGGCGAGCGCCAAAGTCGAGGGAGACACCATCATCCTCGGCTCCGCCATTTCCTTTACTGGGAAATATTCGACCAACGGGATCCACGCCAAGAACGGTTACGACCTTGGGGTCAAGAAAATCAACGAAGCTGGTGGCGTCACCGTAAACGGCAAGAAGTACAAGCTGAAAGTCCAGTACTACGACGATGAATCGACGCCGCTGCGTACCGCGCAACTGCTCGAGCGTCTCGTTAACCAGGACGGCGTGAAGTACTTCCTCGGCCCGTATTCGTCGGCCACCACGAAGGCCGCCGCGCCGATCGTGGAAAAGTACAAGGTGCCCATGGTCGAAGCCGAGGGTGCGTCGCGTTCGCTGTTCAACAAGGGTTACAAGTACCTTTTCGCGGTGCTGTCCACGTCGGAACAGTATCTGGCGAGCTCGATCGCGCTTGCGGCTGAAATCGCTGAAAAGAACGGCAAGAAGCCATCCGACGTGAAGGTCGCGATGGCCTTCGAAAACGATCCGTTCTCGCTCGATGTGCGCGCCGGTGTCCTTGAGGACATGAAAAAGTTCGGCATGAAAGCCGTCATCGACGACAAGATGCCGCGTGATCTGAACGACATTTCCGCGACGCTGACCAAGGTCAAGGCGCTGAAGCCCGACCTGCTGGTGCTGTCCGGTCACTCGAAAGGTGCCGCGACCGCTGCCCGCCAGATCAAGGAACTGCAGATCGATACGCCGATGATCGCCATGACGCACTGCGAAGCGGCGAAGATCACGTCGAAATTCGGCGAAGCCACCAACGATATCCTGTGCCCGACCCAGTGGGCGGAAACGCTGAGCTACAAGGATGATCTGTTCGGCACGGCCGCCGATTACGACAAGCTCTTCAAGGCGACCTACGAAGGTTACAAGAACGTTCCGTACCAGTCCGCGCAGGCAACCGCCGCGGTGCAGGTGTGGGCCGACGCCTTCGAGCGTGCGGGCAGCTTCGATACCGAGAAGGTCCGCGACGCCATTGCGGCGACCGACATGCAGACCTTCTATGGCGGGATCAAGTTCGCGGAAGCCGGCAATAACATTGCCAAGCCGATGGTTCTGCGTCAGATCCAGAACGGTGCGTACAATGTTGTCGCGCCGTCCAAGTGGGCGTCGCATCCGGTGAACTGGCCGCGCAAGGCCCCGACGAACTAATAATCGTTGGATAGGACATGGGAAGCCCGTCCCGGCTAGGCCGGGGCGGGCAAGCCCGTTCCTTTTTAACCACAACCGGTTCCATTAAAGAATTAAACAACAAGGGGAGAGGTCGCCGTGTGGGACAATATCATGATATTGGTTCAGGCACCGGTCTTTAACGTCCAATTGCTGTTGGACGGTCTGTTTATCGGTGCCACGTTCGCGCTCGCCGCCTATGGTCTGGCGCTGGTTTGGGGCGTGATGAATGTCAAAAACCTGGCCCAGGGCGATTTCGTCATGATGGGCGGGTACATCGCCTGGTGGTTGGGCACGCAGGGCGTGCATCCGCTGTGGGGCCTGCCGATCGCCATCGTCATCATGTTCGGGTTCGGGTGGTTCATTTATGTCACCATCATTCGCCGGGTGATCGACAAGGATATGTTCACGTCGCTGTTGGCGACGTTCGGTCTGGCCATCGTGATTGCCCAGGCGTTGAATCTGATGTTCGGTCCGGAAGTGCAGACCGCGGAAAGTGATTTCGCCATCCGTACCTTGCTCGACGTCGTGACCGTCGCCGAGATCAAGATGCTGGCATTCGTGCTGTGCGGTGTCCTGGCGCTGATCGTCGTTACCTTCATGAAGAAGAGCCGCATGGGACAGGCCATCCGCGCCACGGCGCAGGATGCGCGCGCGGCACGCGTCATGGGGATCGACACGGATCGGGTCTATGCCTTCACATTCGCGCTTAACGCCGCGATTTGCGGTGCCGCGGGCGCGATGATTTCGATGATCTGGGTGATCCAGCCGTTCTACGGTATCGCGCACTCGATCCGTTCGTTCGTGATCGTGACCGCCGCTGGTTTCGGTAACCTGCCGGGCGTCATCATGGCGGGTCTCGGTCTCGGCGTGATGGAAGGCTATGGCGGCTTCGTGCTCGGCGCCGAGTTCCAGCAGGCGACCGTCGTCGGTCTTCTGCTTCTGGTGCTGATCTATCGCCAATATCAGCAGCGCAAGCTGCGCCAAGTCGTCAGCTAAGGGACACTAATTCCAATGAATAAGAATTTCAGTTTCAAGCTGCACTTCCCGGTTCTGGTATTCGGGATCGCCGCGCCGTTTCTGTTTCCGGGCCTGCAACTGCAGATCGCGACGCTCTGGGTGATGGTCCTGTTCGCGCTCACGTGGGACATCATGGGCGGTCAGATGGGCTACAACTCGCTCGGCAACATCTTTTTCTTCGGTGTCGGCATGTACACGTCGGTGCTGTTCCAGGTCGGACAGTTCGCCGAAGTCGGCGCTTACACGGCGGCACACGGCGGTGACAATTTCACGTTTACCCAGGCCGAATATTACCAGGGGCTCGTCATCGGCATCATCATGTCGGGCGTCGTCTCGGCCATTACGGCGGCGCTTCTCGGCTGGACGGTGTTCGGCCTGCGCGGTCCGTACTTCGCCATCGGCACGCTTGGTATCGCGCTTGCCGCCGGTGAACTCATGGGGACCTGGGAATGGGTCGGCGCCGGCAGCGGCATCTCGGTCCCGGTGTTCCCGGGTAGTGCCGAGGCACGATCTTTGCTGTTCTACTTCCTCACGTTCGGGGCCGCGATTTTGACGTTCGCCACGTTGCAATGGGTTTACAAGACGCGCTTCGGGCTCGCGGTCAACGCGATCCGCGACGACGAGGAAAAGGCCGAGGCGATGGGCATTCACACGGTCCGTTACAAGACCGTGGCGTGGTCCATCTCGGCGTTCTTCGTGGGTATTTCCGGCGCGCTGTTCGGCAACATCACCGGTATTATCGAGCCTCTCGAAGTCGCCTTCCCGACCGTTACCTTCGGTATCTTCATGGTCGCCATGACGCTATTGGGCGGCAAGGGGACGCTTTGGGGACCGGTGCTCGGTGCCGTCCTGTTCCACACCCTGAAAGAAGTCACGTGGACCTATTTCCTGGGCTGGCAGTGGGTCGCGCTCGGCGTGCTCATCATCATCAACGTGGTGTACTTCCAGCAGGGCATCATGGGGTGGCTGATGGAGAAGTTCCCCGAGAAATTCGGTATTGTCGTTGAAGAAAAAGAGGCCACGCAATGACCAATTACGTGATTGAGGTCGAGGACGTTTCCAAGTCCTTCGGCGGTGTGGTCGCCAACGAAGGCATCTCCTTGAAGGTGTCCGACGGTAAGATCACCGGTCTGATCGGCCCCAACGGGTCGGGCAAGACCACGCTTTTCAACTCCATCGTCGGCTACCATCCGATCGACGCGGGATCGATAAAATTCAAGGGCGAGGAAATTTCGGCGCTTCGCGTGCCGCAGATCGCGCGGCGCGGGATGCTTCGGACTTTCCAGCAAACCCGTATCTACTCGAACATGAACTGTATCGAGAACATGCTGATTTCTATCCCGCACCGAAAGATGAACTTCGTCGACATGTTCGGCGAACGCGAGGACAAGGCGACCATGGACGACGTTGATCGTTTGCTCGATTTCGTCGGTCTCTATGAAAAGCGGAAGCTGCGTTCGGGCGATTTGTCGTTTGGCCAGCAAAAACTTCTCGAGTTCGCGATGGCGCTCATGAACAAGCCGGAAGTGCTGCTGCTGGACGAGCCGACGGCGGGCATCAACCCGACGCTCATCAACGGCCTGATCGATCGGCTTAGGCGCGCCAACGAGGAGTTCGGCATTACGCTGTTTGTGATCGAGCATAACATGCGCGTCATCATGAACATGGCCGAGAGTATCTACTGCCTTGCGCACGGCGAATTACTGGCACACGGCAGTCCCGATGAAATCCAGAACGATCAGCGCGTGATCGACGCCTACCTGGGAGCTCACTGATGTCCGAGGAACAGCAAGAAACGAACGCCGAACGGGCCGCCCGCAAGGCCGGTGGCTATCACATGGGCGGGGTTGAATCGGTCATTTCCGTCGAGCAGGTCGTTGCGCAGACCAAGGCGATGGCCGAGGAAGTGCCGATCGAGAAACTGGCCACGCTCGCCAACAACGATCCGTTCGTTGAGATCAAGGATCTCAAGGCCGGTTACGGCAAGATGGAAATCCTGCACGACTTCAATCTTCAGGCCGCCAAGGGACAGTCGTTGTGCCTGATCGGCCCGAACGGTGCCGGCAAGTCGACGATCCTGCATTCGATCTACGGCTTCACCAATATCTTCTCCGGCTCGATCGAGATCGGTCCCGCCGGTAACCGGCAGGTCGTGACCAAGCTGTCGCCGAACGAGAAGCTTCAGAAGGCGGGGATCGCCTACATCCTGCAGGACAAGTCGATCTTCCCGGATATGACCGTGGAGGAAAACCTATGGATGGGCGGCTTCCTGATGGAAACGCCGGCCATGGCCAAGGAAGCGGCGGAACGGGTCTTCGCCAAATACGACCGCCTGGCGCAACGCCGGACCCACAAGGCGAAGGTGCTGTCGGGCGGCGAACGGCGCCTACTGGAAATTTCCCGGGCACTGGTCATGGATCCTGAAGTGTTGCTGGTGGATGAGCCGTCGATCGGTCTCGAGCCGCGCTTCATCGACATGGTGTTCGAAATTCTCGATGACCTCCAGCACGGCGAAGGCAAGACCATCATCATGGTCGAACAGAATGCCAAGAAGGGCCTGGAATTCGCGGACATCGGCTACGTGCTGGTGTCGGGCGAACTGGCAATCGCCGGCAAGGGCGACGAGTTGCTGGAGAACCCGGAAGTCGGGCGACTGTTCTTGGGAGGTTGATTTGGTGGGCGGATTGGCGGCGAGGCATCGGTAATGAAACGTGCTTGATTGGAACCCTTGGCTGACGTCAATCTGACCATATACGCTGTTTTCGGTTTCGTTGGTGTGGCCCTTTACCTAGGGTCCTATGCCGCCTTGCAGCTTGGCTATATTAATGGCCAGGGTGGGGCCTACGCGGCACTCAACCTGTTTGCGGCCACCAGCGTCTTGATCAGCTTGGTCCAGGCTTTCAATCTGTCATCGGCAGTGATCCAGGCGTTCTGGATCGTCATCAGCATCGTCGGTCTGGTCAGGATGTATCTGCTGACGCGCGGTATCCGGTTTACGGATGAAGAGCGGGCATTCATCAAGCATGCGGTCCCCAATCTTTCCAAAAGGAAGGCGAGGAAAATCCTCGATGCCGGCCACTGGATAGACGGTGAAGCGGGGGCTTACCTGACCCACGAGGGTGAGCCTGTCGATCACCTGGTTTATATTCTTGACGGTCGCGCGGAGATCATCAGCAGCGGCAAGCCCATTGCCATTTGCAAAGCACATTCGTTCATCGGTGAACTGACGGCGCTCACAGGCGAGCCGGCAACGGCGACGGTGCGGCTGGAGACCGATAGCCGCTATTTCTGTATCGGCGTAAACGTACTGCGCGCGCGCCTAATCCGGGATTTCGAGATTCGTACGAACCTGGAAGCCGCAGTGAATCAACAGATGCTGCACAAGCTCAAACAATCCAACGAGGCGCTTGCCGAATTCAGTCATCCTCGGCGCATGGAATAATACGCACGGGGGATATATTAATCCGCGGCTTGGGCGTGCGCCTCCACGACCTTGTCGGCGTCCTTGCCGGTCAGTTCCTGCAGGCGGTCGAACGCGGACGCGAAGGTTCCCGCGCCCTGTGTCGCCGAGCGGATTTCGACAATCAGCATGTGCATCTCCGCAGCCGGCATCTGGCACGATACCTCATCCCAGCCGTCCCAGCCTTCCTTGGCCTCGAAGCCCAGGATTTGGCCTCGGTGCGACGTGATGATGCGCTGGATGCGTGCCGTGTACGCATTGGGGATCGAGATGGTCACGCTGTTGATCGGTTCCAGCAGCACCGGACCGGCTTCCGGCAGCGCTTCGCGGATCGCCTGGCCGCCGGCTTTGCGGAACGCCATTTCCGACGAATCCACCGAGTGGTACTGGCCGTCCGTGAGCGTCACCGAAACGTCGACCACCGGAAACCCGAGTGGTCCGGTATCGAGCGCTTCCTTGGCGCCGGCCTCGACGGCGGGAATGTACTGTTTCGGCACGGCGCCGCCGTGAATGGTGTCTCCAAAACTGAATCCGTCGCCGCGGCCGACCGGCTTGATATCGATGTGCACATCGGCGAATTCGCCGTGGCCGCCCGACTGTTTCTTATGACGGGCGTGCTTCGAGATCGGCTTGCGGATGGTTTCGCGATAGGCGACCTTGGGCGTCGACGAGACGACGCCCAACCCGCTCCGGTTCTGTAGCCGTTCCAGCGCCAATTTCAGGTGCATTTCGCCCTGGCCCAGCAACACGTATTCGCCCGTGGTGTCGTCGTGCTGTGTCGACAGCGACGGGTCTTCGTCCATGATCTTCTGCAGGTTGGCCGGCAGCTTGACGTCGTCGGACCGGCTCTCGGCGCGGATCGCGAGGCTGTAGAGCGGTGTCAGCGCCGCCCCCTTGTCGGCGGTAGCAACGGCCTTATCGGGACCGAGCAGGTCGCCGGTGCCAGCGTCCTCCATCTTGCCGAGACCGACGACGTCGCCGGCTTCCGCCGCCGATACGCGATCCAGATTCTGGCCGAAGACCCGGTTCATGCCGGCGGGCCGGGCGCCGCCCAGGTTGTCGCCGTCGGCGAGTTTGCCGCGCAGGACGCGACCGTAGGAAAGTTTGCCGGCGTGACCCGCGTGCACGGTCTTAAAGATACGCACGCGCGGCTCCGAGGTCTCATCGATGCCAAGACGGCTCGACGTTTCTTCGACGCTGGGCGCTTCGTGGCGGAGCGCCTTCATCAGCCGTCGGATACCGTTGCCGTGCGTGGCCGAGCCGAAAAAGACCGGCACGATCAGGTTCCCGGACAGGTCCTTGGTGAGGTTCGCATAGACTTCGTCCGTTTCCGGCACCACGTCCTCGAGCAGTTTCTCCAGCAGCGTATCGTCGAAATCGGCGAGGCTTTCCAGCATATCGTTGCGGGCCTCGGCCTCGCGGTCCTGGATCGTATCGGGGAGTGATATCAGCTTAGACGCCTGACCCTCTTGCCAACTGAACGCGCGTTCGGAAACCAGATCGACATGGCCGCTGACGGCCTCGCCGTCGCGGATCGGCACCTCGCGCAGCACCAGAGGCCGTGTCGACGACGCCTGCAGCGCTTCGAGCGTTTCGCGCACGCTGGCGCGGGTCTGGTCCATCTTGTTGATGAAAAGAATGTGCGGCAGGCCAGCCTCGTCCATGGCGCGCAGCATTGGCGCCAGCGCCACGGCCTTGTCCGGCTCCGGTTCACAGACGACGACGGCGATGTCGGCGACGTCCATGGCGCCCATCATTTCCTGGTGCAACTCGACGGAACCCGGCACGTCGATGAATGTCCATTGCTCATCAAGATACTCGGTGCTGGCGACGTTCATTTCCGTCGACATGGCGTGTGCCCTGGCCTCGGTGGACGCATCGCCGAGACTGGTGCCGTCGGTGACGGCACCACGGCGGTTCAGGGCGCCGGTCTCGACGAGCAGAGCCTCGAGAAGCGAGGTTTTTCCCGACGAATAAGGCCCGGCGATCAAGGCCGCGCGTGGGGGCATGGGATGATTTCTGGTCATATGCGGTTCCTCCCCGGATGTTCAATCCAGACCCGAGAGGGACCGCTTAGTGCCGGTCGGCTTTATTATGTCGAATGGTGCGGCCCGTCGGGCACTTCATTCGCTTATTATGGAGTCAGCGTAACGCCATTTCGGGACCGAATCCAAGAGGCATCCGCGATTTCGATGCGATTCTCCGGTTTCCTGCAAGTATCGCGGGTCAATGTGCCCGGGAATTGCCACCCGTCCCGGACTGTGGGACCCTGTGACCAACAAAATGAGGCAGGGAAGGCACATCCGTGAGATGAAGGATCTGGGAACGTTCGATTACGTGGTCGTCGGCGCGGGCAGCGCCGGGTGCGTCATCGCCAATCGGTTGTCGGAGGACCCGGACGTGCGCGTGGCGCTTCTGGAAGCGGGCGGCAAGGACGATTATTTCTGGATTCACATCCCGGTCGGCTACCTATATTGCATGGGCAACCCACGCACCGACTGGGGGTTTCAGACCGAGCCGGACGAGGGATTGAACGGCCGCCAGCTCAATTACCCGCGTGGCCGGGTGCTGGGCGGGTGTTCGTCCATCAACGGCATGATCTACATGCGCGGTCAGGCTCGCGACTACGATCAGTGGCGTCAGCTCGGCAACACGGGCTGGGGCTGGGACGATATTCTGCCCTATTTCAAGAAGTCGGAGGATCAGCTTGCGCTGCCCGCTGACGCGTTCCACGGCGAGGGCGGCGAATGGCGGGTCGAGAAGCAGCGGTTGCGCTGGGATATCCTGGATGCGTTCCGTGACGCGGCGCAGCAGGCGGGGCTGCCGCCGACCGATGATTTCAACCGCGGCGATAACGAAGGGGTTGGATATTTTCACGTCAACCAGCGCGCCGGTTGGCGCTGGAGCACGGCCACCGGCTTCCTGAAACCGACGCGCGACCGCAAGAACCTGGAGATTTTCACGCATGCGCAGGTCAAACGCTTGACCATCGAGCAGGGCCGCGTCATCGGCGCCGAACTACACCACGGCGATGCGGATGCGGTGATCGGGGCGGCGCGGGAAATGATCCTCGCCGCCGGTTCCGTCGGTTCGCCGCAGATCATGGAGGTTTCGGGTATCGGCAATCCGGAGATCCTGCGCGAACACGGTATAGGCGTGAAGCATGAGCTCCGGGGCGTCGGCGAGAACCTGCAGGACCATCTGCAGATTCGCTGTATCTACAAGGTTTCCGGTGTCCCGACGCTGAACGAGCAATACAACAGCCTGTTGGGAAAGGCGAAGATCGGCCTGCAGTACGCGCTGTTCCGGCGCGGCCCGATGACCATGGCGCCGTCGCAACTGGGCGCTTTTGCCAAAAGTTCGACCACATACGAGACGCCCAACATCCAGTACCACGTGCAACCACTGTCGCTGGACAAGTTCGGCGAGCCGCTACATCCGTTCCCGGCATTCACGGCCAGTGTCTGCAACCTGCGCCCGGAAAGCCGGGGTTCGATCCACATCAAGTCGGCGGACCCGATGGCCAAGCCGGCGATCCGGTTGAATTACCTGTCCGCGGGCGCCGACAAGAAGGTCGCCGCCGATGCGATCCGCATGACCCGCAAGATCGTTGCCCAGCCGGCGCTGCAGAAATTCAAGCCCGATGAATTGAAGCCGGGTCCCGAATACATGGACGATGACAGCCTGGCCCGCGCCGCCGGCGATATCGGCACGACCATCTTTCATCCCGTCGGCACCTGCAAGATGGGCTCGGACGCGATGGCCGTTGTCGATGACCGGCTTAGGGTCAGAGGGATCAAGGGGCTCCGCGTCGTCGATGCCTCGGTGATGCCGACGATTACCAGCGGCAACACCAACTCGCCGACCATCATGATCGCCGAAAAGGGGGCGGACATGATCCGCGAGGATGCGCGGACTTGAAGACCGCCTTTACCCATACCAAAAAAGCCCCCTTGAAAGGGGGCTTTTCCGTTGGCTGGGGTGCTAGGATTCGAACCTAGGAAATGCCGGAATCAGAATCCGGTGCGTTAGACCACTTCGCCACACCCCATCGGTGCGATGAGAGGCCCGTAGATAATGGAAGAGAGCCTGTGAGGCAAGTCCGGGATTATCGCGTAAAAAAGACCCGCCTGGAGCGGGTCTTTTCCGTTGGCTGGGGCGCTAGGATTCGAACCTAGGAATGCCGGTACCAAAAACCGGTGCGTTAACCGCTTCGCCACGCCCCATCTAGGTGTTCGCGGACGCGAACGAGGCAGAATTTAGTCGATGGACGGAGGCGGGGCAAGTCCGGGAAGGCCGTAATTTAGCGGCCTTTCAGGCGCCGTAACTCAGGGTTGGACGGACCCACCAGTCCGGTTTCTTTACGGAAATCGCTTCCGCCGCCGCTTCCGCCGCGTCCATCGAGGCAAAGACGCCGAAACACGTGGCGCCGCTGCCGGACATGCGCGCCAATTTCACCCCCGTTTGCGTCTCGAGGGCAGCGACCACGTCGGCGACGGCCGGGGCAAGTGATTTCGCCGGTGCTTCCAGGTCGTTACCGGTTTCGGACAGGGTGGCAATGACATCGGCCGCTTCTGTCGTCGCATCCGGCCAATCGACAGAGGGAGAAAAATCGCCGTTCCGGGCCTTGAAGACGGCCGGTGTCGATACCTGGACCCCCGGGTTGACCAGCACCAGCGGCAGTTCGGGAAAGGTGCCGAGTAGCCTCAGATCCTCGCCGATGCCGCGCATCACGGCCGGCCGCGCCATGAGGCACACCGGCACGTCGGCGCCCAGCGACAGCGCGAGTCTGGAAATGCGTGCATCGTCGGGCGGCAACTGCCAGAGCCGGATCAGCGCCCGGAGTGCCGCCGCCCCGTCCGTGGAACCGCCGCCGATGCCGCTGGCGACCGGCAGGTTCTTGGTGAGTGTCAGGTGCGCGCCGGCATCGATCCCGAACATGCTGGCCAGTTCGGTCGCCGCGCGGAACACCAGATTGTCTTCGGGGGCGGGCAAACTGTCCACGAACGGACCGGTATAGTCGAGTGAGACGGCGTCGGCGGGTAGGGCATCGATCTGGTCGGCGGCGTCGGCGAATACGACGAGACTATCCAGTAGATGATAGCCGTCATCGCGCCGGCCGGTGACGTGAAGATAGAGGTTGAGCTTCGCGGGGGCCGGCTCGCGCAGTGGCGGTGGCGCTTCAGCCGCCATCCGTCGTCGTCTTGATCACGGCGTCGACTTCCTCGACGAGGCCGTTCTCGAGCTTCTTCTCGATTTTTTCCTTCAACTCCGGCTCCGGCTCAAGGGCCAGCGCGTGGTTCCACTGAAAACTGGCTTCCAGGCGGCGGCCGACCTTCCAGTAGGCGTCGCCCAGGTGGTCGTTGATCACCGGATCTTCCGGGCGCAGTTCGACGGCGCGCTCGAGCTCCGGCACGGCGTCCGCGTAACGGCCGAACTGATAATAGACCCAGCCCAGGCTGTCGGTGATGTAGCCGTCGTGCGGGCGCTTGGAAACTGCCGTCTTGATCATGGTCAGCGCGCGCTCCAGGTTCTTTCTCTGCTCGACCCATGAATAGCCGAGGTAGTTCAGGACCAAAGGCTGTTCCGGCTCGAACTCAAGGGCCTTGAGGAAATCCGCCTCGGCACGGTCCCATTTCTTGGCCCGTTCCAGCACGATGCCGCGCGAGTAGAGCAACTGCCAATGGCGCTGCTCCAGCGTACCTATACGTTTTACCGCCTCGTCATAAGACGCGATTGAATCGTCCCAGTTCTCGCGCCGCCGGTAGGCGTCGCCGAGCGATATCATCGGCCCGGGATCGTCGGGAAAGGCATCGGCGGCTTTTTTGAGGATATCGACCGCGCCGTCGAAGTCGCCGATCCGGTCGAGGTTGCGCGCGATCCTGAGCGTTGCCGAGCGCGAGAAGGGGGTGCCGTCCGGCAGTTCGCGGTAAACGGCCACGGCGTCCGCGTAGTTCTCCAGGTCCTCGAGAATACCGCCGGCGAGATACCGCATAACGGCGAAATCGGGACGCAGGTGCAGCGCAAGCCTTGCCAACACCAGCGCCGTCTCGCTACCGCCCTGGCGGTTCAGGGACGATGAAATGCCGAACATCGCCTCGGCGATCCCGTCCTGAGGGTTCCGCACCAGTACCGGCGCATTCTTGGTCTCTTCTTCGGCAAGGCGTTCCAGGTCTATATCGACGAACGACGTTCCCGGTTGCGCCTGCTGGTAGAGATCGAACACGGCCTTGGCTTCCTCGGTCTTGCCTTGGCGTTCATAGAGCGTGCCGAGAATACGCGATGCGCGCAGCGACGAGCCCTCATCTTCTTCCGCGACCGACAGGTAATAGGATTCGGCGGCGGCGAAATCACCGGAAAGCTCGTGCATCAGGCCGGCATGGAGATCGTGTAGCGCCCGCGTGCCGCCTAGATCGCGGAGCGGCTTCAGCGCATCAAGCGCCGCTTCCTTGTCGTTCTTCGCGAACAGCGCCCAGGATTTGAGCATGGGGACGGTGAAGCCGTTGAGGCCGGTGCTGTCGAGCGTCGACATACGCTCGATCACCGCGTCCCACTTGTCGTTCTTGGCGTCGTCGATGGCCAACGCCAGATTGGCGACCGGGGCCTTGGGTTCGTCCGCGAGATACTTTTCGGCGAGGCCCAACGCTTCCGTGATGCGACCGTCCATTAGATTGAACAGGAACGTGCGTCGGAGCACGTCCATCTGTTCCGCATCCTGCGTGAGGGTGCGGCCGAAGTACCGGATTGCCGCCTTCACGTCGCTTCGTTTCTGCGCCACGTGGCCGGCGAGAAAATTTCCAGAAACGGACGTCGACGGGTCCTCGGCGGCAAAGGCCGCCGGGCTCGAAGCGGCAAGTGCCGCCGCGAGCGCCGCCACGCCCAGTAACCGGATAGGGGCGTTAGGGACCACTCTGGTCGTTGAGGACATGCACCGCTCTCCGCTTGGCTTGTTGGCAACCGAGTGTAGTGAACGCGTCTCTCCGTGGCCAGCCCATCCCGCGCCGATCACGATGATTTCATGCCGCCTGCGCTTGCCGCCATTTCATCAGTAGCCAGAACGCAATCGACATGTTGAGCAGGTTCCAGCCGATGCCGTTTATAAAGGCCGCCTGATAGGAGCCCGTGAGATCGAATATCTCGCCCGACATCCAGCCGCCGGCGGCCATGCCAAGGACCGTGACCATGAGGACGAGACTGACGCGTGCGCCCGCTTCGCGGGCCGGAAAGTACTGCCGGACAATCAATGCGTAACTGGGCACGATGCCGCCCTGCGACAGCCCAAACAGGGCGGAGACGACATAAAGCGATACCAGCCCGTCGAACGGCAGGTAAAAGAACAGCGCCGCGCACTGCAGCGCCGAGCCCAAAAGCAGTGTGCCGAGGCCGCCGATCCTGTCGGCGATGAACCCGGACGCGATGCGGCTGACCACGCCGAGCCCCAGCATCAGCGAAAGCATCTCGGCACCGCGGGCGACGCCGAAGCCGAGATCGCCGCAATAGGCGACGATATGCACCTGCGGCATGGACATGGCGATACAGCAAGCGAGCCCGGCGATGATCAGCAGGACCTGGACGGTGCGGGGCGAAATGTCGTCCGGCCGCTCGCCAACCCTTTGGCCCAGGATGTTCGGCCGATCCGAGGTGTCGGCGCGGCGGCGCAGATAAAACGCCATCGGCAGCATCAGTACGACGCAGGAGATGGCGATCCAGATATGCGCCTCGCGCCAGCCCACGGTCTGGATCGCGGTCGACAGGATCGGCGGCCATATGGTTCCTGAAAGGTAGTTGCCGCTGGCGACGATGCCGACGGCGATGCCGCGCCGTCGCTCGAACCATAGCGACACGTCGGCGACCAATGGACCGAAAGTGGCGGCGCTGCCCATCATACCGATCAGCAGCGACTGCGCCAGCATGAACGTCAGCAGGCTTTCGGCCTGCGAAGCGGCGATATAGCCGACGGCGAGCATCGCGGTGCCGACCAGCAACGGGATGAATATACCGAAACGGTCGGCGAGCCGACCCATGACGATCCCGCCGACGGCGAACCCGATCATGGTCGCGGTGTAAGGCAGCGATGCGCCGCCCCGGTCGATGCCGAACTCGGCCTCGATCACCGGCAGCGTCACGACCACCGACCAGAGACCGATGCCGCCGACGGTCGAAAGCGCGAGCGAAACGGCAAGCCGACGCCATGCATATGGGCCGTCGACGGGGTCCGCCTCCGCGGTGTGGGAAGTTGCGTCACTCATGAGATCGATCCGAAAACGGCAACGGGGCGTTGATTTAGGAGGCTACGGGCGATGCTGTCAAAATAAAGCCTAATCTTGATATCGCTTTCGCAATTACCAGATATCGTGCAAGAATACAGTCAATAAATGGCTTAGGGACGTCTGCATTCGCGCCTTGCGGGTATCGGTCGAAAAAGCGGCCGGTCTGCCGATATTTTCTAAAAGTTGGAGCCGGGCAGCGCGCCCTTCAATTTAATTGGTGTCGGAGTCCGCAACGTGGACGGAAAAAACTATGAGGACGCCGTCGACGACGATTCGTCGGGCATGGACGGCGCACACGGACCCAAGCGCAAACGCAGCAGCGTGAAATGGGTCGCGCTCGCCGCGTTGGCGGGAATTGTGCTTTGGGGGACCCACGATCAGTGGGGGCCGTTGTTCGCGAACGCCAACGTCAACACCGGTTCGGGCACCCCGGCGGAGACGCCCAAGAAAAAACCCGCGTCGGGCGTACCTGTCATCGTCGAAGCGGTGGGCGAGAGCCGCGACAGCGTCCTGGTCGAGGCGATTGGTACCGCGCGTGCGCGCTTGTCGGTGACGTTGTTCCCGGCAGCGGCCGGCGAGATCATGACCTTTCCCGTCGAGTCGGGCCAGCAGGTGAAGAAGAACGACGTCATTTTACGGCTCGATTCACGTGATGCGCAGTTGCAGGTCGGTGTTGCCGAGACCCGGGTCAAGGAAGCGGAAAACGCACTGGTCCGCGCACAGCGCCTCAAGGACAACAACGTCCGTTCGCGCGCCAACGTCGAGGATGCGGAAGTGATCCTCGAACGTGCCAAGCTCGAACTCGGACAGGCGCGCGAAGCGCTCGCCGACCGGACGGTGCGGGCGCCGTTCGACGGGATCGTCGGGATTCCCGAGGTCGAGACGGGTGACCGCGTTTCGACCGCCACCGAAATCATCACCATCGACGACCGTTCTACCCTGCTGGTCGAATTCGAAGTGGCCGAGCGCCATCTGTCGCGGGTCAAACTGGAAATGCCGGTAACGGCGCGCACACCGACCTTCCGCGACCGAGATATAGAGGGGGCGATTAACAAGATCGACAGCCGCGTCGATCCGGTATCGCGCACCGTCCGGGTCCGCGCCGCTTTCCCGAATACGGACGACTCGCTCAGGCCCGGGATGTCGTTCTTCGTCCAACTCGATCTGCCCGGCGACATGCTGGTCAGCGTGCCGGAACTGGCGCTGCAATGGCAGGACGGCGAGAGTTTCATCTGGCGGGTGGCCGACGGCAAGGCTGAGCGCGTCACGGTGACCACCAAGCGGCGTCTCAACAACAAGGTTCTGATCGAGGGTGACGTGCAGCCCGGGGACGTCGTCGTCGTCGAGGGTGTGCAACGGCTCCGGCCCGGCAGGCTCGTCGACATTTCGGCCAGTGCGGGCTCGTAACGGGTTTCAGGGATAAGGCACAAGGCCATGGCTGAACGTCTCGATACCTCCGCGGCAACGAACGACCTGCCGACCATCAGCGTGCGCCGCCCTTATCTGGCGGTGGTGCTCAACCTCCTGATCATGATTGCCGGTTTTGGTGCGCTCCTGGGCGTCGAGGTGCGTGAATTGCCGGATGTCGACCGCCCCATCGTCACTGTACGCGCCGAGTATCCCGGCGCCTCGCCGGAGACCATGGACGCGGAAGTGACCAGCATCGTTGAGGCCGCCGTGGCGCGGGTCAATGGGGTCAAGGAAGTACGCTCCTCCTCGGAAGAGAATAACTTCCGCCTGCGCGCCGTCTTCAATCCGGACATTAATCTTATCGACGCCGCCAATGACGTCCGCGAGGCCGTCAGCCGGGTCGAGCGGGACCTGCCGAGCGGTGTTGAAAACCTTACTGTCATCAAGGCCGATGCCGATGCCGAACCGATCGTGAGGCTCGCCGTCTACAGCGAGAGTTTGCAGATCGATGCCCTGACCCAGGTTGTCGAGGACCAGGTTATTCCCGAGCTGACATCCGTCGAGGGGGTCGCGGACGTTTCCATGTACGGCGATCAGGAACGCGTGCTGCGTGTGCTCCTCGACCCTCTGCGACTGGCGAGTTATGGCCTTTCCGTCGCTGACGTCGCCAATGTCATGCGCAACGCGCGCTATGATGTGCCAGCCGGCAGTTTTCAGTCGCGTGAACAGGAGGTTCTGGTCCGTGCCAATGCCTCCGTTATCGATCCCAAGAAGATCGAAGACCTGTTCATCCGCGAGCCGGTCCGGATCGGCGACGTGGCGACGGTTTTCTTCGGTCCCGCCAAGGCCGAAAGCTGGGTTCGCCTCAACGGTCGCACGGTGCTTTCGCTGGGTGTGGTGCGTCAGGCAAGCTCCAACACCATCGCCATCGCCGAGGGGGTGGCCAGGGTCGTTGAGCGCCTGAAGACGCAAATTCCGAACATCACCGTCGAGACGATTTCCGACGAGAGTCTGTTCATCAAGGGTTCTATTTCCGAACTTCTGGCGACCCTCGGTTACACGATCATGATCGTGGTCCTGGTGCTGGCGATTTTCACCGGACAGTGGCGCGCCTCGATCATTCCCACCGTCGCCATGCCGGTCGCACTCGTCGGCTCGCTGGCGGCGGTGTGGCTCCTCGGCTTCTCCGTCAACCTGATCACGTTGTTGGCGATGGTGCTGGCCGCGGGGGTGGTCGTCGATGACGCGATTGTCGTGCTGGAGAACATCCAGCGCCTGCGCGGCCAGGGGATCCAGACCCGGGCCGCCGCCGTGCTCGGCACGCGCCAGGTGTTCTTTGCCATCATCGCGACGACGGCAACGCTGGTATCGGTGTTCGTGCCGATTTCATTCCTGCCGTCGACCGCCGGCCGGCTGTTCCAGGAATTCGGCTTCGTGCTGGCGGTGACGGTGATGATTTCATCGTTCGTCGCACTGACATTGGTGCCGATGCTGGCGTCGAAACTTCCCAACCGTGCCAAGACCCGAGAGGCGGGCGCAGTGACGCGGGCGCTCAGGACCGTGGGCGGATGGGGCGTCAAGGCCTATACGGTCCCGCTCGATCTGGTGCTTCGCGCGCCGGTGCTGGTATTCGTCCTGTGCGCAGCCGTGATCGCCACCGCCGTCATGGCTTATCAGGACCTGGGCCAGGAGCTGGTGCCGGAGGAGGACCGCGGTAAGGTGACGGCGCGCCTGACCGGCCCCGACGGTACGGGGCTTCCATATTGCGACCGCCAAGTCGAACAGGTCGAGAAGATGTTCGAGCCCTACATCAAGTCGGGCGTGGTGGAACGGCTGTTCACCATCACCGGATACTACGATCTGAACCGGGGCCTGGTGGACGCACCGCTGATCCCCTGGGAGCAGCGCACCATTTCCGAGGGGGAGATCGCGCAAGATATCAACAAACAGCTCGCCAAACTGCCGGGCGCTCAGGCACGGGTGCGGCGCGGCAACAGCCTCAATCTCAGAAACGCCGACGGTGAACTCGAGATCGCACTGATCGGTGCTGAATATGGGCACATTTATCAGGAAGTTCAGAAATTCATCCGCGATCTGGAGCAGACAACGCCGTGGATCAGCAATTTCCGTGTCGAGTTCCGTGCAACGCAGCCGGAACTTTCCATCGACATCGACCGCCGCCGCGCGACCGACCTCGGCGTCGACATCGGCGATTTGGCGACCACCATTCAGGTCTTGGTCGACGAGTTCGAGGTTGCCGAGCTGACGGTTAATGACAAGACCGTGCCGATCATGCTGCAGGCGACCGAGGAAGCGATCAACGAGCCGGCCGATATCGCCAACTTGTATGTGACCGCCGCCGGCGGGCGGCTGGTGCCGCTGTCGCAGTTGATTTCGTTCTCCGAAAGCTCGGTCGCGGCCGAACTCGACCGCCATGCGCAGCGCCGGGCCATCGAGATCGATGCTGACGTGGCGCCGGGCCGTTCGCTTTCGGAGGCGATCGAGGCGGTTCGCGCCGTCGCCGCCGACAGTCTGACCGGTGACGTCGGTCTGATCTTCCTGGGCGAAGCCAAGGAATTGACCGAGACGTCGCACGATCTCGCGATCACCTACCTGATCGCGTTCGTCGTGGTGTTCCTGGTTCTGGTGGCGCAGTTCGAAAGCGTGACCAGCGCCGCCGCCGTGATGCTGACG
Source organism: Rhodospirillales bacterium (assembly GCA_965229805.1). Lineage (GTDB taxonomy): Bacteria > Pseudomonadota > Alphaproteobacteria > Rhodospirillales > Casp-alpha2 > UBA4479. The sequence goes on from CBDDJO010000002.1 coordinate 280,640, forward strand.
GTGCCGTTCGGAATCTGTGCGGCGATCTTCGCGCTCTACATGACGGGCACGTCGATCAATATCTATTCACAGATCGGGGTGTTGATGTTGACCGGGATCATGGCCAAGAACGCGATCCTGATGGTCGAGTTCGCCGATCAATTGCGTGAGCACGGCATGTCGCCGAAAGAAGCCGCGCGCGAGGCGTCGCTGGTCCGTTTCCGGCCGATCATGATGACCATGTTCTCGACGGTGTTCGCCGGCCTGCCGCTGATACTCGGCACCGGCCCCGGCTCGGAAGCGCGCGTCGCCATCGGCTGGGTCATCTTCGGCGGGCTCGGCATGGCCGCCACGATCACGCTGTTACTGACACCGGTGCTCTATTCGCTGATCGCCGGATTCTCCAAGCCGCGTTCGCAGACCGGCGAGGAACTGGAAGACGAACTGCGCACCGTCGACAGCCGGAACGCCTCGGGCGCGCCGGCTGAGTGACGTTCCGAATGCGGATAAAAGAACCACGATCCTAAACGAGCGCCCGGGGTTGATCCGGACGCTCGATTTCGGATTCACGTTCACATGCGCCTTCGCGCACGCGTACAGGCCCTGTATAACGTTCAGGGCGACATTGGATTTTTCGGATTAAGCGGTTCAGCCCGCTTGTTCGCCTTCGCCTTGGCCTTCACCCTCGTCCTCAAGGCCCAGCACGGCACCGGTGCGCTGCGGTTCGATCGGTTGCAGCTCGTCCTTGCTGTCGTTGGTCCACTCGGCGATCTGGATGACCTCGGCGTGGTCGCCGTCCTGCTCCTCGAGATTGACCGGTTCAAGGACGTGCAGGCCGTTCTGGTCGGCATAGAACGTGTGCTCGCCGAAAACGTTGGTCAGCGCCTCGTTGGCGGCATTGTCTTCCGGAATGGGAATAGCCCCGGTCTGACGCTCGATGGCGCCGACCTGTTCGCTCGTCAGTTTCATGAAAATGCCTAACTATCGTCGTTCGGACGGGGAGACGCCGCGTTCGGCTTTGTCCTTGGATACGGGTTTTCGACGTGTCCCTGTTCAGCACCCTCGCAAATTGTAAACACGGGTGCAAGGGGGCGCCTCTTGCTGTTTCTCGTCCAAGCGTAAGGGACTCACATGTTCGGGTAATTCGGGCCACCGCCGCCTTCGGGCACTACCCAATGGATGTTCTGGGTCGGGTCCTTGATGTCGCAGGTCTTGCAGTGGACGCAGTTCTGCGCGTTGATCTGCAGCTTCATGGACCCGTCGGCTTTTTCCTCGTCGGCGACGTATTCGTAAACGCCTGCCGGACAGAAGCGTGCCTCCGGCCCGTCATAGACATTGTAGTTGGTGGCGACCGGCACGCTCGCGTCCTTGAGCGTCAGGTGCACCGGCTGGTCCTCCTCGTGGTTGGTCGACGAGAACGAGACGTTGGTCAGCTTGTCGAAGGTGATCTCGCCGTCCGGCTTCGGATAGTCGATCTTCGGCATGTCCTTGGCCGGTTTCAGGCGGTCGTGATCGGTGTGGTGGCCGAAGGTCCAGGGCAGCAGGAACCCGAGTCCGAGATTGTTGAGCCACATGTCGAACCCGGCATAGACGGTGCCGAGCGCGATGCCGAACTTCGACAGCGCCGGGCGCGCGTTGCGGACCCTGTGCAGATCCTTGTAGACCCAGCTGGAACGGAACGCCGGTTCGTAGTCGGTCAGTTCGTCGTGCTGGCGGCCGGCCTTCAGCGCCTCGAACGCGCTTTCCGCGGCCAGCATGCCGGTCTTCATGGCGTTGTGCGAGCCCTTGATGCGCGGCACGTTGACGAAGCCGGCCGAACAGCCGGTCAGGCAGCCGCCCGGGAATGCCAGTTTCGGTACGCTCTGCAGGCCGCCCTCGTTGATGGCGCGCGCGCCATAGGCGACGCGGCGTCCGCCCTTGAGCATCGGCATGATGTCCGGGTGCGTCTTGAAGCGCTGCATTTCGTCATAGGGTGACAGGTACGGGTTTTCGTAGTCCAGCGTGACCACGAAACCGATCGCAATCTGGCCGTTTTCCTGGTGATAGATGAAACCGCCGCCGGCGCAGTCGGTGAGCGGCCAGCCCTGGGTGTGAATGACGGTGCCTTCCTTGTGATTCTCGGCCGGCACGTCCCACAGTTCCTTGATGCCGATGCCGTAGGTCTGCGGTTCGCGGCCCTCGTTCAACTTGAATTTTTCCATCAGGCCCTTCGAAAGATGCCCGCGGCAGCCCTCGGCGAAGAAGGTATACTTGGCGTGCAGTTCGACGCCCGGCTCGTGGTTGGGGCCGGGTGTTCCGTCTTTCTTCAGTCCCATGTCGCCGGTGGCGATGCCCTTCACCGAACCGTCGTCGTTATAGAGGACTTCCGCCGCGGCAAAGCCTGGATAGACCTCGACGCCCATGGCCTCTGCCTGTTCGCCGAGCCAGCGCACCAGGTTGCCGAGCGACAGCGTGTAACAGCCGTGGTTCGACATCAGCGGCGGCATCAGGAAATGCGGCATCGACGACGAGCCGTTCTCGGACAGGACCCAGTGCTGGTTGTCGGTGACCGGTACGCCCATCGGCGCGTCCTTGTCCTTCCAGTCGGGGATTAACTCGTTGAGCGCCGCGGGATCGACGACGGCGCCCGACAGGATGTGCGCGCCGATTTCGGAGCTTTTCTCGACGACGCAGACGGTGATTTCGTGGCCCTGTTCCTGCGATAGCTGCATCAGCCGGATCGCGGCAGAAAGGCCGGACGGGCCGGCACCGACGATGACCACGTCGAATTCCATGCTTTCGCGTTCCACGGTTTCGGTTTGTTCCATGTCGTCGTTCATGATCGTCCCACCCGATGTTCTGACTTAAATATATACGGCCTCACCCGCCGCACGCGGCAAACCCGGCCTTATATCATGCGGATTTCGGCGTTTCACGGGTGAATTCCGAAGCGAATTCGCCCAAAACCGTCATCTCCGGCGCTGTTCAGGGCCGCTCTGCATGATATCATTTGTCCATGGCCGATGCCCAAGACCTTCATGCCGTCCTGCAATGGCACATCGACGCCGGGTGTGACGAATGCGTCGCCGACGACCCGGTCGACCGGTTCGAGGTGTCGGCGGCACCAGTCACGGAACAGCCGATCCAGCATGCGCCTGCGGGTTCCGCACCTGCGGCTTCTCGATCGCCAACCAACGCGCCCGCGAGTTCTCACCCGCCAGCCAACGCGCCCGCGGGTTCCCACCCGCCAGCCAGAAACGACATGCCCGCGGTCAGCCGCGGCACCAAGACCGATCCGCGCGAGGTCGACAATAACCGCCAGGTCAAGACGGCGATGGAACTGGCCGCCGCGGCGGACAGCGTCGAGGAGCTGCGCGACGCCCTCCTGGGGTTCGAGGGCTGTGCGCTCAAGAAGACAGCGACCAACCTGGTACTTGCCGACGGTCCGGCCGATGCCAGATTGATGTTCGTCGGCGAGGCCCCCGGCGCCGACGAGGACCGCCAGGGCCTGCCCTTCGTCGGGCCCAGCGGGAAGCTCCTCAATCTGATGCTGGAAAGCGTCGGCATGAAACGCGAGGACGTCATTATTTCCAACACCGTGTTCTGGCGCCCGCCCGGCAACCGCACGCCGACGACCCAGGAATCCGCTGTCTGCCACCCGTTCATCGAGCGGCTGGTGGAGATCGTCGATCCGGAGGTGCTGGTCTGTATCGGCGCGCCGGCGGCGCACACCATGCTGGGCCAGACCCAGGGCATAAGCCGGCTGCGCGGCAAATGGTTCAAATTCCAGACCTCGAAAATGTCGCATCCCATCGACGCGACGGCGCTGTTTCACCCGGCATATCTTCTGCGCACACCGATCAAGAAGCGCGACGCCTGGGCCGATATACGGATGATCGCGGCGAAGCTGCGATCCTGAGCGAGGTATCGTACAACGTCAGGCGGCTGTGTGGCCGCAGCGATAGCCATCGCTTGTGACCTATGTTAGCGTCCCGCCACATAATTAAAAAATCCATTAGAAACAAAGAGCTAGGCACAGGAGCTATTTATGAAATTCCGTGTACCGAGTTGGACCAAGCCTGCCGTATTGGGCAGCATCATCGGCGCCATCGCCATCAGCATCGCCGGCTTTCAGGCCGGTTGGGTCGTCTCCAAGGGCGACGCCCTCAGACAGGCCGAACGCCAGGCCAATCAGGAAGTGCTCAGCGCACTGACGCCGATCTGCGTGACGCAGTTCAAACAGATCGCGCAGAGTAAGAAACAGACTCACATCGCCGCGTTGGCGGACAAGGGGTCGTGGGACCAGGGCACCTATGTCGAGGAACAGGGCTGGGCGACGATGCCCGGCAGCCAGTCCCCGAACGACGACGTTGCCTCCGCATGCGCCGAAGCGCTGCTTGAGCGGGCGGACAGCAAAAGCAGCTAGATGCCGCGCGGCCCGCGCTTCAACAATAATTGGAAGATCGACGTACGAACCCGCCACCTTATGAGTGGCGGGTTCGTCGTTTCTTCACACCGCTTTCACGGTCAAGTGAGGGGACTTGATTTCAGTGCATCGGCGAACAGTGGCATACCAAATTAGCGCTCGTCACAAGGGCGCCTGGACATCATTGAAACAGGAGACATGCACGATGAAACGCACCTTCACCGCCGCCGCCGTCGTCGCCGGCGCCCTTGCCACCGCCGGGGCCGCGGCGACCTCGACCACCGCCCATGCCGCCGAGAACGTCAAATGCTACGGCGTCGCCAAGGCCGGGCAGAACGATTGCGCCGCCGGACCGGGCACCACCTGTGCCGGCACCTCCAAGGTCGACTATCAGGGCAATGCCTGGAAGCTGGTGCCGAAAGGGACCTGCGTGACCATGGATCTCCCGGGTGACCGCAAGGGTTCGTTGGAAGCGCTTGAACGCGACGTTCCCAGCTAAGTAAATCCGCGTGCGGAGGGGGCCGATGGCTGAGAACGGCATCAGAACGGACCGTGCCGGTGCGGGTTTCAAGCCGCAGCACCTGTCTGCTATCCTCGAAACGGCATCTGATGCCGGGTTCTTCGAGGTTCATGCCGAAAATTACATGGGCGCCGGCGGTCCCCCGCATGCCCGGCTGGAACGGCTTCGCGCGGACTATCCGCTGAGCGTACACGGGGTCGGGCTCTCCATCGGCGGCGCCGGGCCGCTGGACGAGGGCCACCTGGCGCGGCTCAAGACGGTCGTCGACCGTTACGAACCGGTGCTGGTGTCGGAGCATCTGGCATGGTCGACGCACCAAAGCGGCTATCTGAACGATCTGCTGGCATTACCGTATACTCCCGAGATTCTCGGTATCGTGGCCGATCACATCGACCGGATGCAGGCGGTGCTGGGGCGGGAAATCCTGCTGGAGAACCCGTCGACCTACATTGAGTTCGCCGAGAGCACCTGGGACGAGGTGGACTTCATCCGCGAGGTGCGCCGCCGCAGCGGCTGCGGGCTGTTGCTCGACGTCAACAACGTGATGGTTTCCGCCGTCAACCACGGCTGGGACGCGGCGGACTACATTGACCGCTTTCCACTCGAGCACGTCCGGCAGGTTCATCTGGCGGGGCATGCCCCGGCGGTGGATGAAGATGGCCGAACGTTCCTGATCGACGCCCACGACCGAGAGGTTTCCCGCGATGTGATGACACTGTTCGAAACCGCGATCGCACGAACCGGGCCGGTGCCGTCGATGATCGAGTGGGACAACGACGTGCCGAATTGGCCGGACATGATGGTCGAGGTCGAAAAAATTTCGTCGGTGCTTCGCGCCGCATGGCCCGAGGTCGAGATCAACAATGTGGCGTGACACCCTGCATACGTACGGAAACGCGCTGACTGACCGGGCTGCCGTCGTTCCGGCGGAAATTCTCGGCAATGCCGTCCGCTTTGGGGTTTACCGCACCAATATCGAATTCGGTCTGAGGAACGCGCTCGCCGAGACTTACCCCATCGTCAAACGTCTCGTTGGCGACGATTTTTTTGACGCCATGGCGCTCGCTTATATTCAAGAAAATCGACCGGCTTCCCCGGTTCTGCATGAATACGGCGCTGGTTTCGGAAGCTTCATCGAAACATATGAACCGGTGGCTTCGCTGCCGTATCTCGCCGATGTCGCACGGTTCGAACGTGTATGGCTCGATGCCTATCACGCTGCGGACTGTGCGTTTCTACAAATCGCTACGTTGGCCGAAATCGCGGCGCAAGAACTCGACAACCTCCGGTTCCGATTTCATCCGAGCTTTAATCTGCTGCAAAGCCCTTTTCCCATGGTTTCTATATGGCGGGCGCATCAGGATGATAACGAACCGGATCTCTCCAGCATTTTCCACACGACGGAGCAGGCCGTGATTATCCGCCCGGAACTCGACGTTCACGTTCATTCGGTTTCCTCGTCTGCATATCGATTTTTCACAAGCCTCGCGGTCGGCGGCACGCTGGGCGATGTCTGCGAAGCGCTTGCGGACGCGGATGGCTTCGATCCGTCCGCGCATCTTGCAACGTTGTTCGAGATGAGTGCGATTACCGCGCTCAACCGGGAAGCCGCATAAGGAAAAAAGGGAGAGCCGCCATGCCCGTCATCAATGCCATCAAGAGAATTCACGACCGGGTTTTCGCGATGCTGGAAACGCTCGCCGGCGACTGGCTCCTTGGGCTTGCCGCGCGGCTCGTATTCTCGTCCGTGCTTTTGGTGTTCTTCGTCAATTCGGCCATGACCAAGGTCGGTTCCGGATTTCCGGACATTTTCGTGCCCGGCATCGGCGCCTACGCACAGATCTTGCCGCCCATCGCCGAAGCGGCGGGGTACGACCCCGGAAAGATCGCACTGTTTCCGTGGAAGCTGATCGTGCTGGCCGGGACCTACGCCGAGTTCCTGTTGCCGATCATGCTGCTGCTCGGGCTCTTTACCCGCTTCACGGCGCTCGCCCTGATCGGCTTCATCGTTGTCATGAGCTTCGTCGACATTCAGTTTCATGGCCTCGACGCCGAGAGCATCGGCATGGTCTTCGACCGCGCCCAGAACGCCATCATCGCCGATCAGCGGCTGTTGTGGATATTTCCGCTGGTCTATCTTGTGCTGAAAGGCGGCGGGCCGGTGTCGGTGGATGGAGTTATTTCCCGCGCGCGCTAACCGCGCGGCTTATTTCCCGAGCGCGATAAGCACCACCGACGGCATCACCACGAACACGGCGATGACAATCCGGAGCGTCAGATGCTCGCGCCGGAATATGATGATACTGAGCAACATGGAAAAGATCGGCGATGCCGCGACAATTGGCACCACGGTGACGATGGAGCCGTTCAGGAGTGCCGTGTTAAGTGAAAAGATCGCGGTTCCGAACATGATTCCCGAGATCAGGAACCAGATTACGCCGTGTTTGGCACGCATGAGCGGCGGGCGCCCTTTCTTCATCATGTGCAGCGTTCCGGTGAGTGCCAGCGAGACGGTAAACCCGACAAGCGCCGCGAAATAGGGATCGGGAATGTACGCCATGCCGATCTTGGTGAAGCCGTGTCCGAACGAGCGGATCATCGCCGCGCCGACCGGCAGGGCCAGCGCCCAAATCGGCCACGTCACCGGGATGCGTTTGTCGCGCCGGGTCAGGATCAGGATCGCGGCGATGATGCCCAGCGTGCCGAGCGCGATCTGCCAGGTCAGCATTTCGCCCAGTATGAGGATGCCGAAGGCGGCGCCGAACAGCGGCGAGGTGGCGGCGAGCGTCGTCGTCAGTGTCGGACCGATGTATCGGATCGCGGCGACCGAAAGGTTCGCCGACAGCGCCGGGCGGATCAGGCCGAGCGCGGCGAAGATCAGTGCCGCCGGGTGCAGGAAGTATTCCGGGTTCAGCATCACCGGGGCCGCCAGCCAGTAGATCGCGGCGCTCGAGCCGATCGAAAGCATGGTGCCCGACCGCGCGTCCAGTGTCTGCAACCCGATGTGCTGAATCTGTCCGCCCAGCGCGAACAGGAACCCGGCGATCAGGGCAAGGCCATAGGGCGGTATCGTGACGTCTGCGATCAAGTGTTACTCCTGTCCGGAACCGGACGGACGCGGGCGGCTGCTTGGCGATATTGCACCGATCGGGCATGCTCTGCAAAACAACTGGTATGCGGACAAAAGGAGACGGAACATGGCGGAAGACCGTTACGCACTGATCGTCGGCGCCGGCAGCGGCCTGAGCGCCTCGCTCGCCCGGCACGCCCGCGCCGAGGGCCTGACGCCGCTACTGTCGGCTCGCAACGTCGAAAAGCTCGCCGCTCTCGTCGATACGGTGACGGGGTACGCGCAGTCGTGTGATGTAGCCGACCCGGCGTCCGTGACGGCGCTGTTCGATTGGGCAAAATCGAATTTCGGCGTGCCGGAGGTGGTGATCTTCAATCCGTCGGCGCGCGTGCGCGGACCGATTGCCGAACTGGACCCGGCGGAAGTCAAACGGGTGCTGGAAATTTCGGCGTACGGCGGGTTTCTGGTCGGCCAGGCGGCGGCGCAGGCGATGCTGCCGCGCGGGTCGGGCTCGATCCTGTTCACCGGCGCGTCGGCAAGCGTGAAGGGCTACGTGAACTCGGCGTCGTTCGCCATGGGCAAGTTCGCGCTGCGCGGCCTTGCCCAGTCGATGGCCCGCGAACTGGCGCCCAAGGGCATCCACGTCGGGCATTTCGTGATCGACGGCGGCATCGGCGAAAGCGAGGATGCGGAGAATCCGAATAAACTGCACCCGGATCACATCGCCGAGACGTATTTTCATATCCACAACCAGCCGCGCTCGGCCTGGACGTGGGAAGTGGAACTCAGACCGTTCGTCGAGAATTTCTGATCAATTGCCGGAAATCGCGTAGGTCAGGCTTTCGACCTCGTCCGCGGTATCGAGCGCGAGCACCATGCCGCGGACGTGTGTGACCGCATCTTTCGACAGGATGCTCCCAGCGAGTGCCGTGTACTTTGCCTCGACCTCGTCCGGTGTCAGCGGGTTCTCCGGCGAGCCCTTGCGGTGCATCACCGTTTCCTCGTACGTCTCGCCTGCCACCGTCTTTACGCGGACCCGCGCCATGTGCCGGAAGGCCGGCCCCTTGGCTTCGATCTCCGAATCCACCTCGACGCTGATCTTCTCGATGAACGCCAGCACGTCGGGATCGCGGATCGCGTCGTCGGTGAACTGATCGGTGAAGGCGCGGCCGTGGAACGCGATCATGGCGAGCCCGTAGTAGATGTTCATCTGCGCCGCGGTAATACTCTGCGCCTTGTAGGGCCAGGCGCAATGGACGTGCGTCGGTTTGCTGACCCCGGCGTGGATTCCGGCGATGTCTTCCGGTTTCAGTCCATGCTTTTCGCGGAGGATCGCGAGTGCGTCCAGTGCGGCGTGGATGGAGGTCACGGTGGCGTGCGGCTTGAAGCCGGTTGCCGCCGTCTCCCACACCTCGCTGAGGCCGTCCGTGACGCGGGCGGTGTCGACCTTGCCCGAGAACGCGGCGAGGAAGCCGCCATAGTCGGCCTCGACCACATCCGAAATGCCCGTAAAACCGCTGCGCGCCAGCAACGCGCCGCGCACACCCGCCTCGGCGGCGTTGCCGGAATGTAGGCGTTTCACCATCGCCCCTTCCTGCGCCGCCATCAGCCCGGCGCCGAGCGACCCGGCGATGCCGAGGGCGTTGAGTGTAGCGTCGGCATCCAGGTTCATCAGCCGGGCCGCCGTCGCCGCGGCGACGAACGGGCCGATGGCGCCTTGCGGATGAAAGCCCCGGAGCAACAGATCCGTGCCCGCGGCGGCGCCGATCCGGTTGCCGGCCTCGTAGCCGGCGACGATGGCCGTCAGCACGTCACGGCCCGTCGCGCCGCCGAGGTATTCGGCGGTGTTGAGCGCCACCGGCACGGCGATCGAGTTCGGATGCAGGATGGCGTCCCGGTGGATGTCGTCGAGTTCGAACGCGTGGCCCGCCGTCGCGTTGATCAGCACCGCGCCCGTCAGCGGCACCGAGCGCTTCGCGCCGATCACGGTGGCCGCCGGGACGCCGCCCTCGCCCGCGACCATGTCGGCGACCTTCCGTGTCCACGGCAGGTTGGCGCCGACCAGGCAGCAGGCGATCCCGTCCAGGATCGAGAGCTTGAGATGATCGATGACCGATGCCGGAATCGCATCGAACGTCAGCGACGAGGTGAACCGGGCCAGCGTGGCGGACGCGCCACCGGCGTTTTGCTCTTTCATGAGCGGAAATCTCCCCTGAGACTACGTTTATCGTTGCGGCTCAGTTTAGCGGCCCGTCCCGATGTTCCAAGGGCCAGGAACAGGGTCGTTAACCCTGTGGACACCCACAATGTTGCGGCGATTCCCGTGATCGGCTAGAAATATGACAAATAAGGGACTGAGGGGTTCGTCCATTGACGAAGACGAGAACGGGTCTTCGCCCGGCACGCTTTATCGCCGCGGCGGCATTGGGGATTCTGATTGCGGTATCGGCTCTCGCACCTGCGGGCACGGCGCAGCCGCGCATGCCGGCGGAACATGCGTTCGACGTCGATGTACTGCCGCAAATCCTGAACGACGATGACATCCGTCTTTATCAACGTATTTTCGACGTGCAGGAGGATGGCGACTGGAAAACGGCGGACAAGCTGATCGAACGCCTTTCCGATCCGGTCCTGATGGGACATGTCCTGTTTCAGCGCTACATGCATCCGACCAAATATCGTTCCAAGTACAAGGAACTGAAGGACTGGATGCAGTCTTACGCCGATCACCCGGGGGCGAAGCGGGTTTACAAGCTGGCGCTTCGGCGGCGGCCCGCCAATTGGCGCATGCCGGCCCCGCCCAAGATCCTGCCCGACGCCGGTGTCCTGCAGCAGCGGGTTTCCTTTAAACGCATCAATGTGCCGGGCAAGGCGCGGTCCGCCGGTGAACGCCGCAAGGCGCGCTCCATCCGCTATCAGATCAAGCGCGCGCTCCGGCGCGGCCATACGCTCACCGCCAAACGAATCATCCAGAATCCAGCGACCGAGCGCTATCTCTCCGCCGCTGAATTCGATGAGGCGCGGGCCGGCCTCGCCAAGGGGTACTTTATCGACGGGCGTGACGAATGGGGCCTCAAGTGGGCATTGCCGGCGCTGAAGCGCTCCGGCAATTACCTGCCGGAAGGTCATTGGACCGCCGGTCTTCTCTATTGGCGGGCCGAGAAGTACGCCGAGGCGGCAAGCCATTTCAAGGCCGCCGCCGACAACAAGGACGTTTCCGAGTGGATGGGCTCGGCCGCCGCGTTCTGGGCGGCGCGGTCGTTCATGGCGGCGCGCGATCCCAAGCAGGTGGTCGCGCTTCTTGAACGGGCGGCATCGCATCCGCGCACATTCTACGGTCTGCTGGCGACGCGGCTCCTGGGCCGCGATCTGCCGTTCAACTGGACGCCGCCGGCGTTCAAAGGCGACACGCTTGCGCAACTGTCCACCAACCCGCGCGGCCGACGTACCATCGCGCTGATGCAGATCGGTGACAGTGGCCGCGCCGAAGCCGAACTCCGGGGTCTGATCCGGGGGGTCGACCGCCCGCTTCTGGAAGGGGTCCATGCACTGGCCGCACGTGGCAACATGGCCTCCATCGCGGTCAGGCTCGACACGATCCTTTATCCCGACGGCGGCGGCTACGATGGCGCCGCCTATCCGATTCCCGCTTACATCCCGATCGACGGCTTCAGCGTCGACCGTGCCCTCGTCTACGCGCTGATTCGCCAGGAAAGCCGTTTCAATCCCAAGGCCAAAAGCTGGGCCGGCGCGCGCGGGTTGATGCAATTAATGCCGCGGACGGCCACGTTCGTTGCGCGCTCCACCGGCATGCGGCTGCGCGAGCGATCCAAGCTTTATACGCCGGAGACCAATCTCGAGCTGGGCCAGCGCTATATCGAGATGCTGCTGGACGAACGCGATGTCTCGATGAACCTGTTCAAGCTGGCGGTGGCATGGAACGGCGGGCCGGGTAACCTGCGCAAGTGGAAGCGCCGCACCAAGTACCTCGACGACCCGATCTTCTTCATCGAGAGCATTCCGTCGTTTGAGACCCGTACCTTCGTCGAAAGGGTGTTGACCAACTTCTGGATTTACCGCCATCGTCTGGGCCAGGACACGCCGTCGCTCGATGCCGTCGCGCGTGGCGAATGGCCGCTCTATCAGGCCTTGGGTCCCGGAGATTCGGAGATTGCCGCCAATGCCCCTCTCAAGTGAGCGCGAATTCAAGACCGTCAATATCGCCGTCCTGACCGTCTCCGACACCCGGACGCTGGAGGATGACCGTTCCGGCGATACGCTGGTGGCGCGGATCGAGAACGCGGGGCATAAGGTTGCCGACCGCAAGATCTGCAAGGACGATGCCGGCGTCATCGCCGGGCAATTCCGGGAATGGGTTGCGGACCCGGGCATCGATGCCGTGATTTCGACCGGCGGTACCGGCGTCACCGGCCGCGACGTGACGCCGGAAGCACTGGGCCAGGTGACCGACAAGGAAATCCCCGGCTTCGGCGAGCTGTTCCGCTGGATCAGTTACCAGAAGATCGGCACCTCGACCGTGCAGTCACGCGCCACGGCGGCGGTCGCCGACGGCACATACATCTTCGTGCTGCCGGGTTCGACGGGTGCCTGCAAGGACGCCTGGGACGAGATCCTCGTCCACCAGCTCGACTACCGGTTCATGCCGTGCAATTTCGTCGAACTGATGCCGCGCCTCAACGAACACAAAGCCTGACCGTGCGCGGGATTGAAGCCGTTCTGTTCGACATGGACGGCGTTCTGTATGCCTACGATTTCGACAACCGACTGAACCTCTTAGCGGACGCGCTCGGTGTCCCCGCCCTCGACATCGACGAGAAGATCTTCAAGTCCGGCTGGGAAGACAGGGCGGACAACGGCGACATCACGCTCGATGAATATATCGCAGGCATATCGGAACGCCTCGGCGTCGAGGTGCGACCAGGCCAGTGGGTCGCGGCCCGCAAGTGGGCGATGGCGCCCGATCCGATGATGATCGGTCTGGCGGGCACGCTCGCCGAAACCGTCGACATCGCGATGCTGACCAATAATGGCGCCATGCTGTGGCAACATATCGACGAGCTTGCCCCCGAACTGCGTCCGCTGTTCGGCGAGCGGCTGTTCGTCTCCGGCGTCCACGGTTTCAACAAGGAACGCGCGTCGGGGTTTACGGGCCTGCTCGACCGTCTCGGCTGGAAGGCGGAGGCGACGCTTTTCGTCGATGACAGCCCGCGCTACATCGCCCAGGCCGGCGAGGCCGGGCTTGTGACGCACCTGTTCGAGGGGATCGAGGGGTTCCGGGATAGACTCGGTCAACTCGGCATCCAATAACTTCCCGTCGCCCTGAACTTGATTCAGGGCCCATTGAACCCGGCACGATATCAGCCTGTATGTATGGATCCTGAATCAAGTTCAGGATGACGGGAGCCCTATGGCGCTCACCCGTTCCGGTACGTGTAGCTATACCCGTTGATCGCTGGCACGCCGCCGAGGTGCGCATAGAGGATTTTCGATCCGGCCGGGAAGTAATCCTTGTTCACCAGATCGATCAGGCCCTGCATGGATTTCCCTTCGTAGACCGGGTCGGTCATCATCCCTTCCAGCCGCGCGCACAGCCGGATCGCGTCGTTGGTCTGGTCGGACGGGATGCCGTAGGCGGGATAGGCGTAATCCTCGATCAGCACGAGGTCGTCGTCGGTGACGTCACGGCCGAGATCGACGATGTCCGCTGTCTGTTTCGCGATCTGCATGACCTGCGCCCGGGTCTGGTCCGGCGTGAACGAAGCGTCGATGCCGATGACCTTGTTGGCGCGGCCGTCGGCGGCGAACCCGACCAGCATGCCGGCGTGGGTCGAGCCGGTGACGGTGCAGACGATCACATAATCGAACCTGATGCCCATCTCCGCTTCCTGCGCACGTACCTCCTCGGCGAAACCGACGAAGCCGAGGCCGCCGAATTTGTGCACCGAGGCGCCGGCCGGGATCGGGTAGGGTTTGCCGCCTTTTGCCTTCACATCCTCGAGCGCGTTTTCCCAGCTTTCGCGGATGCCGATGTCGAACCCTTCGTCGACCAGTTCGATGTCGGCGCCCATGACGCGGCTCAGCAGGATGTTGCCGACCCGGTCGTAGACGGCGTCGTGGAACGGCACCCAGCTTTCCTGCACGAGGCGGCACTTCATGCCCAGCTTGGCGGCGACGGCGGCGACCTGACGGGTGTGGTTCGACTGCACGCCGCCGATGGTGACCAGTGTGTCCGCGTTCGACGCCAGCGCGTCGGGGACGATGTATTCGAGCTTCCTGATCTTGTTGCCGCCGAAGGCGAGGCCGGAATTGCAATCCTCGCGCTTGGCGAAAATCTCGACCTTGCCGCCCAGGTGTTCGGAAAGGCGGCTCAGTTTCTCGATCGGCGTCGGGCCGAAGGTGAGGGGGTAGCGTTCGAATTTTTCAAGCATGACGGCACGGCTCCTGTCTCTGTGCTGACGCGGACAGTAGCCGAAACACCGCCGAAGGTGCTTTCAAAATGAGACCGGAAGTTACCGTCCGCAATTGAAGGAAATAAGAAAAGAATATATTTCTTCCAAAAATAACTGATAAATGAAAGAAATGACCGTATGGATAATCTCGACCGCACGGATATCCGCATCCTCCGCGCCCTGCAGGAAGACGGCCGGCTCTCCAACGCCGATCTGGCGAAAAGGGTCAACGCCAGCCCGGCAACCTGCCACCGCCGCACCCAGCGCCTGTTCGACGACGGCTACATCACCGGCACCCGAGCCTCGGTGACGCCGGACCGTGTGGGCCTGGGCGCGCTCGCCATCGTCGGCGTGGTGCTCGATCGCTCGACGCCGGAGAGCTTTGCCGCCTTCGAAAGTGCCGCCCTCGAGATGCCGTTCATCATCGACTGTCACCTTGTCGCCGGCGACTTCGACTACTTCCTGAAAATCAGGGTGCGCGACATCAGCGATTTCAGCCGCCTGCACGGTGCCAGGCTGCTGACGCTGCCGGGTGTACGCCAGACGCGGACGTTCTTCGTCATGAAGGAAGTGATTGACCAGGCGCCGCTGGATTTTTAGCTCGGCGCCGGAATATCCGCGACGGCCGTCGACCACGCGGGGTCGGTGTGCTTTTCCCAGTAGAGATCGGTTAGACGCCGGGTGAGCGGTCCCATGCCGCCGTTGGCGACCGGGTTTCCGTCGATTCTCGTGACCGGCATGATACCGCCGGCGGTGGACGTCGCGAACACCTCGTCGGCGCCGCGGAGGTCGTCCGCCGGCAGCTTGCAGGTCCTGACCTTGATCTGCAGCTCGGCGGCGAGGTCGATCGCGGTCTGCCGGGTTATGCCTTCCAGCACGCCGCTTTGAGGCGTCGAGATGGCGCCGCCCTTGACCGCGAACACGTTGAAGCCCGGGCCTTCGGTCACGCACCCTTCGGCATCGACCAGGATCACGTTCTCCGCGTTTCTGTCGTAGGCGTCATAAAGCGCCATCACGAAATCGAGCCAGTGGTAGTTCTTAACGCGCGGATCGACGGCGGCGGGCGGAATGCGGTTGATGTCCGAGATCGCGACGTTCAGCCCTCGTTCGCGGTCGTCCGGCTTGAGGATCCAGCCGAACGGGATCGCGAAGCAGATCAGGTTGTTGACCGCGTCGCGGGGATCGCGCGAGAAAGTCGGCGACACGCCACGGGTCAGGATCATTTCGACATAGGCGTCCTGGTGTCCCGACTGCCGGACGCATTCGGCGAGGATAGTTTCCAACGCGGCGCGTTCGACCGGCAGTCTCATGTGCAGCCGCTCGATCGAGGCCTGGAAACGGTTCATGTGCTCGTCGAGGCGGAAGAAACGGTTTTTCCAGACATGCACGACGTCGTAGGTGGCGTCCGAACGCAGGAACCCCCAGTCGAGGACGGAGATCTTCGCTTCCGACATGGGTTGGAAACGGCCGTCGATATAAGCGATGCCCGGCGGGGTTTTCATTGGGGCGCCTCCTTGTCTATTCGTAACGTATATCAGATTCGCACCGCCCGCCCCTCCAGCAGATCGATCTCGGTTGAGAGCGCATCGGCCATGAAATCCATGAAGGCGCGGACGCGGCCGGTGTGGCGCAGGTCTTCGTGGGTCAGCAGCCAGAGCATGGTGCCTGCGCCCGGAATGGGGTCACCGATGCGCCGCAGGCCCTTTCTCGGGTCGGCCATGAAGCACGCCAGCAAGGCCGCGCCCATGCCGGCTTCGCAGGTGTGCAGCAGGCCGAACAAGCTGTTGGCGCGGAGAACGACGTTGGCGTCGGGAAGGGTGCCCCGAAACCACTTGGCGGCGGCCAGATGCGCCAGACTCTCGTCGACGCCGAGCCAGTCGAGGCGGGAAAGATCCACGGGCCGGCCTTTCATGTATTGGGGCGCGGCATAGGGGGCGACGGCGATGTCGGCGATCTTCCGGCCGACCAGCGTTTCCGGCGGGTGCCGCGTCGGGCGCACGGCGACGTCGGCCTGGCGCTTGGAAAGATTGATGTTCCGATTGTCGATCGCGAGTTCGAGCACGATTCCCGGATAGGCGCGCCGGAACGCCGCCAGGTGCGGGGTCAGAAAATTCTCGATGATGGTGTCGGTGGTGGTGACGACGAGCGTGCCTTCGAGCCTGAGGTCGCGGCCGGTGATGCGCCGGTCGAGACGGTCGATTTCGCGTTCAACGCGCGATGCCGAGGCCTGCATTTCTTCGCCGGCGAGGGTCAGCGCGTAGCCCGTCGGCAAGCGTTCGAAGAGGCGGACGCCGAGTCGGTCCTCGAACGCGTTGATGCGTCGGAACACGGTCGAGTGGTTGACGCCAAGCGTGCGCGCCGCGCCGTTGAGAGAACCGGTGCGGGCGATCTCAAGAAAGATGCGCAGGTCGTCCCAGGGAAAGCTCATGATGTGCTCTGTACTAGATTTGCAAAAATGCAAATTAATACTGCAATATTTGCTAATTCATTTGCAAACAAGAAAGATCTAGGGTCCTTCCCAACGCGCCCGGCACGGTGCCCGGCGCTTCATAGTCAGAGACGAGGACCGAACCATGTCAGACCAAAACATCAATTCGCAGACGGCGCCCTACGGTGCCTTTCTCCTCCGGGTTTCGCTGGGCGTGATGTTCATCGCGCACGGCCTGATCCTGAAATACTTCACCTTCACGCTCGGCGGCACGGCCCAGTACTTCGAGAGCATCGGTTACCCGGGCTTCCTTGCCTACGCCGTGTTCGCCGCCGAGACCCTGGGCGGGGTCGCGCTGGTGCTGGGGTTCCAGACGAGGCTGGTCGCCTTCGGCCTGGTGCCGGTTCTGATCGGCGCGATGCTCGAGCACACTGGGAACGGCTGGGTGTTCTCGGCCGAGGGCGGTGGCTGGGAATACCCGCTGTTCCTGATCGTGATCTCGGTCACGGTGGGCATGTTGGGCGGCGGTGCGTTCGCGCTCACCAAGCGTGAGTTTCCGCTGCCGTTGCTGCCGGACGGTAACGGTTTGCTGGCCACCCGATAGCATGGTGACTAGACTGGGCGGCAGGCGGATATGAACGCCCGCCGCCCTTCTTCGTTTGAAGGAGCATTGAGATGACAATCCCCGCTTTATTCGTATCGCACGGCGCGCCGACGGTAATCCTGGACGAAAGCCCTGTCCGGACGTTTCTCGGCAAGCTTGGCGGTACGGTCGAAAAACCCGATGCGATCCTCGCCGTTTCCGCGCACTGGGAGACCGACGCGCCGAAGGTTTCCGACGCCGAAGCCCCCGAAACGATCCACGATTTCTATGGATTTCCGGACGCGCTTTACAAGCTCACATACCCCGCGCCGGGTGCGCCGGATCTCGCGGAAAAGACCCGGAAACTGCTGACCGACGCCGATCTCGGCCCGGTCGGGACGGAGACCCGCGGCCTCGATCACGGCGCCTGGGTGCCGCTGATGCTGGGCTGGCCCGAGGCCGACATTCCGGTGACGCAACTCTCGATCCAGTCGCATAAGGATCCCGCCTGGCACTACCGCCTGGGTGAGGCGCTGAGACCCTTGCGCGACGACAATGTGCTGATCCTGGCGAGCGGGAATCTCACTCATAACCTGCGTGAATTCAGGGGTCACGCCATCGACGACGAGGTGGAACCCTGGGCCCGCGCGTTCGACGAATGGGCGAGCTGGGCGATCGCCGAGGGACAGACGGCGGACCTGCTGGATTACCGCCGCAAAGCCCCGGAAGCGGCCCGGAATCACCCGACCGACGAGCATCTGCTGCCGCTCTACGTGGCGTTGGGTGCGGGATCGCCGGGAATGCCGGGACGGCATCTGCACAAGAGCTACACCTACGGCGTGCTGGCCATGGATGCTTTTGCGTTTTCCTGATTCAATAGGAATTTTTTCCGAAAAGGCGCCTGAAATCGGCCCCGTTATCGACGTCCGTTAACGATTTTAAGGCTGCATAAGGCGTCTTTTCGAGATTCCCGACCGTGTCCGCCAATGCATGGGGGCCGGACCACCGGACGCCGTCGAACAGCCGCAAAATCCGCGGCGACCGTTTCTGGCCCACGAGCCAGTAGCCGCCGTCGTCGGCGGGGCCAAACACCGCGCCGTGATCGGCGAGCGCCCGGAACGCATTCCATACATCATCAGCGCCGATCCCCGGAATGTCGGCGCCGATGATCACCACCGGCCCCGGCGGCAGTTGATCGAAGGCGCGCTGCATGCGGTCTCCGAGATCGCCCGGGCCCTGCGCGAACCTTGGAATCCCCGCCGGCCACTGCCGTCCGTCCGTCAGCGCCGTGTCCGGTGCGCAGGCGATCAGCGTTTCCCAGCGCGGATCGCGCCCGAGCCGCCCGGCCAGCGAAAACAGCATGCGGCGGTAGAACCGCCACGCCCGCACATGGCCGATGTCGCGGCCGAGCCGCGTCTTGACCCGGCCGAGCCTGGGCGCCTTGGCGAAGATCAGGAGGCGACGGCGCCACGGGGCCGCCGTCACCGGTAAATCTCCCGGATCATTGACGGCGGCACACCGGCGAAGAACAGCAACAGGCAGAACAGGTTCTTGAGCGGCCGGAACCACCAGCCGTCCTGGCGGTAACGCACCGCCGACGTCACGGCGGCCGACGGCAGTTCGTGCAGCCGCGCCTTGCCGATACGTCGCACCAGATCCACGTCCTCCATGATCGGGATCGGCCTGAAGCCGCCCAGATGATCGTAATAGGCCTCGGAAATCAGCAGGCCCTGATCGCCGTACGGCAACCCAAACGTCCGCGCGCGCCAGCTCGCCACCCGCTCGACGCGCCGTGCCGCCGGGTTCGGATCGCCGAGCACGAGGCGGAAATAGGCGGCATGGAAATTATGCTCGGGCTTCGTGATGAAATGCTCGACCAGCGCCACCCAGCCCGGCTGCGGATGGGTGTCGGCGTGCCAGAACAGGTACCACGGCCCGTGCGCGGCGTCCGCGCCCGCCGCAAGCTGTCCGCCACGTCCCTTGGGGCCGGTAATCAGCCGGACCCCGGCCAGTTCCGCCACTTCGGCCGTGCCGTCGACCGAGCCGCCGTCGGCGACCACGATTTCCCACGCTTCCGGGCGCATCGCCAGCGCGTCCAGCGTGCGCCGCAACTCGTCCTTGCAGTTCAGTGTCGGGATAATGATGCTGAGCACGCGTGCATCCGGGGTTGTTCAGACGTCCCGTGAGCTTCGCGCAAAAAAAAGACGGGCACAACGGCCCGTCTTTTCAGTCTCGCCCGGAAGGGATGGCATTTCCCGTGGTGTCGGAAAAATGGTCTCCGGACGGTGTGTCGTCCGCTCAGCGGCGCGCCAGGCGCTCGATGCCGGTGACCATCCTGTAGGCGCCCGACGAGATCATCTCGGCGAGGCTCAGCTCGCGGGCCGGCAGATGGTGGTGGCCGTCACGGGTGGTTTTGATGTTCTGGCCCAGCAGTCCTTCGAATACGGTCATTTCAAAATCTCCTAAATACGGTGAAGCGCCGTTCGCTTCGTTGATCCAAGGAATACGCGGGATTGCGCCGGGCGGCAAACGACATATTTTCATATACGATTTAGAAAAACTAAAGTATAAGAAAATATGGAACGGCTCCCGCCCCTGAATGGTCTGCGCGCGTTCGAGGCCGCAGCCAGGCACCTCAGCTTCTCCCGCGCGGCCGAGGAGCTGTTCGTTACGCCGGCCGCAGTTTCCCATCAAATCAAGGGGTTGGAGGATTATCTCGGGGTCGCGCTGTTTCGCCGACTGCCGCGCGCGGTGCTGCTGACCGAGGCCGCGCAGACCATCCTGCCGCTGGTGTCGGAAGGTTTTGACAAGCTCGCCCAGGCGACCGCGCTGTTGAAGGAATCTGAGGCTTCAGGCGTGCTCACCGTGACCTCCGCGCCGACCTTCGCGCAGAAGTGGCTGCTCGAGCATCTGGACGAATTCGCCCGCGAACACCCGGAGATCAACGTGCGCCTCGACGCGCGGCTGGACACCGTCGATTTCGACCGGGACGGGGTCGACATCGGCATCCGGCTGGGGGCCGGGCACTATCCGGGGCTGCGCACCCACCAGCTTTTCGACGAACAGGTGACGCCGGTCTGCCACCCCAAATACCTCGAAGGCCCGCACGCGCTGAAACGGCCGGAAGACCTCAGGCACCACACGCTGTTGCACGTCGACTGGGGCAACATCAACGCGCCGTTCCCGGACTGGCGGATGTGGCTGACGTCCGTCGGCGCCGACAAGGAGGTCGACTACACGCGCGGCCCGGTGTTCACGGTCGAGAGCATGGCCATCGACGCCGCCGCGCGCGGCACCGGCGTGGCGCTGGCGTCGACCTATGCGTTCCGCGACGACATCGCCAGCGGCCGGCTGGTAATGCCCTTCGACCGCCGTATCACGTCGGAGATTTCGTACTGGGTCGTCGCCCCCGAACGCACCGCCGACAACCCCAAGGTCAAGGCGTTCCGCGACTGGTTGATCCGCCGCGCCGCCGAGACCGGGCTGACGGGCGGGTAGGTTTTCTCGATACACCCCTCACCCCCGCCTTCGCGGGGGCAGGCTCCAACCTCTCCCCCTGGAAGGGGGAGAGGGGTTAAGTGCGGCATTTGCCTCTTCAGCTTTTGAAGCGGTTTACCGGCGAGAAGCCGGAGGGTTTTGCCTCTCGCGGTGCCCGTACCCAGACTTCCTGGTTGGGATGAAGGCCGCCGCCCCGGGTTGCGGGAACGGCCGAGTGCCGGGCTCTTTGAAGCAGTCTGGTATCGGCAATTCCGCAATTCGGATGAACGCCTTCGTTTCCGGCAACAGCGGCTTCCCAGGCCGCGCGGCGTTTCGCCAGCACATCCGGGTCGTCGAGCGCCGTGCAATTCACGGTGTTGGTATTGAGGTCGACGATGATCTCGTCGCCGTCCTCGATGTAGGCAATGGGCCCGCCGATTGCGGCCTCCGGGCCGACATGGCCGATAACCAGGCCGACCGAACCGCCGGAAAACCGGCCGTCGGTCATCAAGGCCACGATGATGTCCTTCTCGCGGCACAGCGTTGTAATGCGCGACGTCGAATCGAGCATCTCCGGCATCCCGGGCGCACCGCTCGGCCCCTCGTAGCGCACGATAACGATGTCGTTATTCTGGAAACGGTCCGGTGTCTTATCCAACGCCTCAAGCAGGCCGCTCTCCCGTTCGAAGACACGCGCTTTGCCCTGAAAGACATTGTTCTCCAGGCCTTTCTCGACACCGGCCAGTTTCAAAATGGCGGAGAAGTCCGGCGACAGATTGCCGCCCAATATGCGCAGCCCCCCGGTCGGTTTATACGGTTTTTCCACCGAATAGACGACCTTGCCATCGGCACGGGGGCTACCCAGGCGCGCCACCTGATCGGCCAGCGTCTCGCCGGTGCATGTCATGACATCACCGTTCAAAAGACCGGCGTCGAGCAGTTCATTGACGATAACCTGCACACCCCCGATCCGGTCGATATCGACCATCGAGTAGTGCCCGTAAGGCCGCGCATCGGTGATCACCGGGACGACATGTTGAGAGAGGTGATTGAACTCTTCAGGCGTCATCACGTCTTTCCAGAATTCGGCATACCCCGCGGCCCGGGCGATTTCCGGCGCATGCAGGACCACGTTCGTGGAACCGCCGATCGCCATCGCGACGATCACGGCATTGCGGAGAGAATCGCGCACCACGATGTCGCGCGGTTTCAAACCTTTCGCCATCATTTCTTCGAGATAGGCGACGAGTTCCCGGGGAAACGTCTCGACACGGCGCGCGTCGTCGGATGCCGGGGCGACCATATGTAACGGCTGCATGCCGACGACACCGATAAACGTTTGCATGGTGTTGTAGGTAAACATGCCGCCGCAACTGCCGACGCCCGGACAGGCATGAAACGCGATCTCGAATTGGTGGTCGGGATCCGGATGGCCGGCAACCTGATAGGCGCTGACGATATCCAGTGCGTCGCCGGTTTTCGGATCTTTCCCGGGGTGGATTGGCCCGTCCGACATGATGATGGCAGGTTCATTGTGCTCCAGCACCGCCGCGAGCGTCCCGACCGGCGGCTTATCGCAGGCGACGACCGCAACGACGCCCGCAAGTCCGCTCGCCGAGAGATGTTCGCACAACGCGTCGTTGGTGACTTCGCGGCCGATAAGCGAATAACGCATCTCGAGTGTGCCGTTACGAATGCCGTCCGACGTGGCGATCGTGTATTCCGGCTGAATCAGCCGCATCCTGAGCTGGCCGTCTTCGGTGCCGATACGGCTTTTAAGATGTGCGTGAATGGCGTCGACTTTTTCGACGACCCCGAGATAACACTGGCTGTCACCCTTCGTGCCGACGACCCCGACCGACGGCTCGTGAATTAGCGCCGTGTCCGTACCCAATTCACGGGCGATCCCGAATGTCTGCGCTGAACGTCCGGGGTGTTGATCGATTTTGACAATGTTACTTTCACTCATGGTCTCGACATCTATCTGTGGATTCAAAAATGGGTGACAGCCGGCCTGGAAACGCTTCCAGAGTTACCAAGTCGGTTTCGAGCGTAGAAAGTAGACGGGATAGACCCATGGACACAATCTTCTCTTATTGATTATGCGCAGACATGAGGCTCCCTGCCGCCCGATCTCCGCTACGTCGCCGGGGTCGGGCTGACCGGCGGGGAGGGGCTTTTTCACTGTCGTCATTCCCGTGAGTCCGTGGAATGACGATGGTGTGTCTGTCTACGTTTTATCCCGGCACTTCGCTTCTTGGGAGCAAAAACCCGCGCGCGTGAGCGCGTTGGAGGGTGAGGAGAGAAGCGAACGAGTATAAAAAACAATGTGTTTTCAAGTTCTTAACCACGAATTCCCCCGTCAGTCATACTGCAGTCAAACGGCAGCACAACCACGATCACACGTGCTCGCTATCGTGCTCCAATAACGCGCACCGCACGCTTCGTTGAAGCCTGGACCGGTGCCGTTGATTCTCAACAGCCGAATGGCAGGACGATGATTGAGTACCTTTGGAATATGTTCGACAGCGCCGGTCTGATGCCGCACGGGGTGTGTTTTCTGTGGCGTGAGGACCTGGTTTATCTGCATTTGTTTTCCGACGTCGCGGTGACGCTGGCCTATTTCTCCCTGCCGGCGTTCCTGACCATTCTCGTCAAAAGAAAACCGGAGTTGAGGCATTCCGGCGTGATCCCGTTGTTCGCGCTGTTCATTCTGTTGTGCGGCCTGACGCATGCCTCCAACATCTGGGTGCTGTTCGTGCCCGATTATCTGGCGCAGGGTGTCATCAAGGGGGTGACGGCAATCGTCTCGATCGTCACGGCGATCATGGTCTGGCCGCTGCTGCCCAAGCTGGTCGCCATGCCGTCGACGCAGGAGCTGATCGACGCGAACGAGCGGCTGCGCCGGGAAATCGATAGCCGGAAAGCCGCCGAGGCGTACTCCGATAAGTTAACCGAAGCCATGATGGAACTGGACGACGCTGTGGCGGTTTTCGATACCGAGGACCGGTTGGTCGTCGCCAATAAATCCTGGGGCATCGTCAACAAGGAACTGGTACAGGGCGATGGTGTCGGCATGACATTCGAAGAGATCGTCCGCATGAACGTCGAAGCGGGCCATGTGCCTGCTGCCATCGGCAACGAGGAAGAGTGGATTCGCAAACGGGTCGCCGTGCATCGCAATCCCGGCGCCCCGATGGACGTGGAATTCGCTTCGGGTAAGTGCATCCGCATGCAGGAGCAGAGGTTGCCGAGCGGTGGCATTATCCTGATCGGCGCCGACGTTACCAATGCCAAACGTTGGGAAGAAGCCAACCGCCGTTCGCAGCGAATGGAATCCGTCGGTCAGTTGACCGGCGGCATCGCCCACGACTTCAATAACCTGCTGGCGATCATCTCCGGTAACCTGGAACTGATGCGGCGTCACGGGATCGGCAACGAGAAGCTGGCGACGCGGATCGAAAGTGCCAAGGCGGCGACGGATCGCGGCGCCGATCTTGCTCGCAAGCTGCTGAATTTCTCGCGCCAGGACGGCTTCACGCAGGAGGCGACGAATATCAACGAGACGATCGTCAACATCGAGGAGCTGCTTAAAACCTCGTTGACCACGGGGATCGACGTCGAGATTCATGGGGACGAGAACCTGTGGCTAACGAAAGTCGATACCGGCGATCTCGGCGATGCCGTCGTTAATCTGGCGATCAACGCCCGTGACGCCATGCCGGACGGCGGCAGGTTGATCATCGAAACGGCGAACAAGTCCATTGCCGACGATGCCATGGCCGGCGACATACCGCCGGGCGACTATATCGTGCTCAGCGTCACCGACACGGGGACCGGAATCGCGAAAGAAGATATAGAGCGCATCTTCGAGCCGTTCTTCTCGACCAAGCAGGAAAGCCACGGCACCGGATTGGGCCTCAGTATGGTCTACGGGTTCGTGAAGCGCAGCCATGGTGAGATTCGCGTTTATTCCGAAGTCGGCCACGGTACCACGATGCGGATTTACCTGCCGCGCGCCCTTGGCGCACGGGCGCAGCACAAAGCCGAGGCGGAGACGGAACACGCCGCCCTCAAGCCGCAAACGACGGGTACGATTCTGATCGTCGACGACGAGGAGATGCTGCTCGACGTCATCCGGATGGCGATGGAGGACGCCGGCTACGACGTCGTTACCGCACCCAACGGGACAAAAGCGGTGGAAATCCTCGAGAGCGACCGGAAAATCGACCTGATGCTGTCGGACGTCATCATGCCGGGTGGTATCGACGGGTACGGGCTCGCCGGCAAAGCGGCAGAGCTGCGACCGGAAATGGCCGTCATCCTGGCGTCCGGTTTTACCGGAAAGCTGAGCGAGAACAGGCTGCCCGAGAATACCGTGGACCGGGTCGTCGCCAAGCCGTACGACATCACGGATATGGCAAAGGCCGTCCGCGAGTGTATCGACCGGCGCAAGACGGCGCGTGGCGTCGCGGCGGCGGATATCGGTGACCGCGAATCCGGAAATCGGCACAACACGGTTGCGCCGCTTGCCACGGCATTGATCGATTAATGATCAGGCGTTGCCGACGCATGCAATAGGTTCTCCCTCCCCCTGTCCCCCTTAAGAGGGGACACTTGAAGGCGCTTGTTCCGGTTCTCCCCCGGGACAAGCGCCTGATTTTCTACCTGGCGCACGTCGTTGCGTTAAAGAGTGAGAGGCCTTTGCAACGGGGCTTCGCTCTTCTAATCTGCGCCGCAATTAGGGGAGGACATCAATGCCCGAACAACATATCGACATCGAAACCGAAGACGGCATCATGCCGACGTTCACCTGCTGGCCCGACGGCGAGGGGCCGTGGCCGGCCATCGTTTTCTACATGGACGCGCCGGCGATCCGCGAGGAACTATACGACATGGCCCGGCGCATGGCCGCCGACGGCTACTTCGTGATTCTGCCGGATCTCTTTTACCGCTTCGGCATCATCCGTTTCCCGTTCAGGAACGCCAACACCCGCGTCGTGTGGAGCGAGATCATGCGCCACCTGTCGAACGAGGACGTGATGCGCGACACCCGCGCCATGCTCGATTACATGGCCGAGCAGGACGTGGTGAAGCCGGGGCCGAAAGCGACCATCGGCTATTGCATGAGCGGGCGTTTCGTCACCGCCGCGGCCGGCACGTTCCCCGACGATTTCGCCGCCAACGCGTCGTTCTACGGCGTCGCCATCGTCACGTCGAAGGACGATTCGTCCCACTTTTGGGTCAAGCACATCAAGGGCGAGATGTATTACGCCTTCGCCGAGACCGACGGCACCGTACCGGCCTACGTGATCCCGACGCTCAAGGCGGAACTGGAGGAGCACGGCATCGATTACACCCTGAAAGTGTTTCCCGGTACCGAGCACGGCTTCAGCTTCCCGTCCCGCGACGTCTATGACGAGGCGGCGGCGGAAGAGGGGCACGCGCACTTCATGGATATGTGCAAGCGTAAGCTGGGGTAGGGGCGCAATTCGGATTGTCGGCCGGACCGGTTCGCCGGTATAGTGGCCGCGGTCCGCCGTTCGGCGGCATTCGCAAGGACTACGCCCCGTGCTTCTCTCCTTTCTCGCGGTCATCGCCGGCCTCGCGCTTCTGGTCTGGAGCGCCGACAGGTTCGTCGACGGCGCCGCCGCCACCGCCAATCATCTCGCCGTGCCGCCGTTGCTGATCGGCATGGTCATCGTCGGCTTCGGCACCTCGGCGCCGGAGATGGTGGTTTCCGCCATCGCCGCGTCCCAGGGCAACCCGGGCCTCGCCCTCGGCAACGCCTACGGCTCCAACATCGCCAACATCGCGCTGATCCTCGGCATCACCGCGCTGGTGTGCCCGATCGCCGTCAAATCCCAGGTCATCAAAAAGGAAATCCCGCTGCTGATCGCGGTCACCGCGCTCGCCGCCTACCAGCTCGTCGACGGGCATATCACGCGCACCGACGCGGTGGTGCTGCTCCTGGTGTTCGCGGCGATCATGGGCTGGAGCATCTACCAGGGGGTGCGTGGGCGCGGCGACGCCTTCGGCGACGAGATGGAAGACGAACTCGACGAAAAATCCATGCCCCTCGGCCGCGCCGTGATGTGGATCGTCATCGGCCTCGTGGTGCTGGTCGGCTCGTCCAGGCTGCTGGTGTGGGGCGCGGTCGACATCGCCAGCGCGCTCGGCGTCAGCGATCTGGTGATCGGCCTGACCATCGTCGCCATCGGGACCTCGTTGCCGGAGCTGGCGTCGTCGCTGGCCGCGGCCCGCAAGAACGAACCGGACCTCGCCATCGGCAACGTCATCGGGTCGAACATGTTCAACACGCTGGTCGTGGTCGGCATCGCCGGGACGATCCAGCCGATGGCGGTCGCGCCCGAGGTGCTCAACCGCGACATGCTGGTGGTCGGCGCGCTGACGCTGGGGTTGTTCATCGTCGCCTACGGTTTCAAGGGACCGGGCATCATCAACCGCTTCGAGGGCATGGCGCTGATCGCGTGTTACGTCGGCTACACCGCCTGGATCGCGGCGGGCGTGCTAGGGGTCTAAGGCGCGGCATCTATAATGTTCTTGATTTGTTCTTTTTGCGATTCTATTCTTCCGCATGGTCGATATCATCCCGGATCGGGCGCGGAAGGGCAGGGGCGCGGTCTCCAACAGGAGCGGCCGGTTCGAACTCTTGGCCGGGGTCAAGACCGACGACGGCTGGTATACAGGTGAAGACCTGGCGGCGGAGAAACTGCGCACCACCGTCACCGACGAACATCCGAAGACCATCATCGCCACCAACCAGTCGCCGGATATCCCGTTCGCGCGTTCGATCAATCCCTACCGGGGCTGCGAGCATGGCTGCGTTTATTGTTATGCCCGGCCGACGCACGCCTACCACGGTCTGTCGGCGGGGCTCGATTTCGAAACCAGACTGTTCGCCAAGCCGGACGCGGCGCGGCTGCTCGAAGCCGAATTCCGCAAGCCCAACTACAAGCCGCAGACGATCCAGCTCGGCGCCAACACCGACCCCTATCAGCCGATCGAGCGCACGCGGCGGATCACGCGCGGCGTGATCGAGGTCATGCACCGCTACAGCCACCCGCTCGGCATCACCACCAAGTCGGACCTGGTGCTGCGCGATCTCGACCTGCTGGCGCCGATGGCGGCACGCGGGCTCGTGGGGGTCGCGGTGTCGATCACCACGTTGGACGCGAAGCTCGCCCGCACCATGGAGCCGCGCTGCCCGCGCCCGGAAAAGCGTCTGAACGCGGTCCGCGAGCTCAGTCATGCCGGGGTACCGGTGGCGGTGATGACGGCGCCGATGATCCCCGGTCTCAACGATCACGAGATCGAGGATTTGCTGGCCGCCGCCGCCGACGCGGGCGCCGTTGCCGCCGAATACGTCATGCTGCGTCTGCCGCTCGAGATCCACGGTCTGTTCGAGGAATGGCTCGCCGCCCATGTCCCGGACCGCGCCAAAAAGGTTATGTCGCTGGTGCGCGAAACGCGCGGCGGCAAGGTTTACGACAGCGCCTGGGGCGAGCGCATGAAGGGAAGCGGCGTCTACGCCGAACTGATCAAGGCCCGCTTCCGCGCGGCGCGTAAGCGCTACGGCTTCACGCATAACGCGGCAAGCGGGTTCCGCCAGCGCGCGGACCTGTTCACACGCCCCCTGGCGACCTTCGACCAGCCGTCGCTGTTCGACAATATATAAGTACGTCATCCTGAACTTGATTCAGGACCCATGACTCCAATAACGACAGTGCCGGGTTCTCATGGACCCTGAATCGAGTTCAGGGTGACGGGGGACGTCGGTGGCGAGGGGCAACGCCATTGATCATCCGGCGCGGCTGCCGCATGCTCCCGGTCCCGCCCGAGACGCCCAAGGGAGTCCGTTTTGACATTACTCATCGCCGCCATGGCCGTTGCCAGCGCGTGCATCCATCCGCTCTGGAACCTGCTGATCAAGGGCGATCACGACCGGGCCGCGTCGTGGTGGCTGTTCACCGTGATGCTCGCGGCGATCGGCGGCGTGGTGTGTCTGGTGCGCGGCGCGGATGTGATGAGCATTACCGCCGTGCTGCCGCTGCTGGCGCTGTCGGTGCTCGGCCAGTACGTGTATGGCCTGACCCTGATCCGCATCTACGCGCGCGGCGACCTGTCGGCCTATTACCCGATCGTTCGCGCGTCGCCGGTCGGCGTCGTCATCCTCGGCTTCGCGTTCATGGGCGAGACCTACGGCGCCCTCGTGCTGGCGGGGATCGCGGCGACCGTGTTCGGTGCGTTCTGGCTGCAGAAACAGCCCGGCCGGCGGCTCCTCGACGACCCGCTGACGTTATTGCTGGCCGTGGTCTGCATGATGGGCACGGCGGTCTATTCGATCGTCGACGCCCGCGCCGTCCAGGTCGTCGCGCCCGAGGTGCTGTTCTTCTGGGTCGAAACGACGATGATCTTCGCCTACCCGCCGGTGTTCGCGCTGATGGGGCAGCGCCGTGTCATGGCCCGCGCCGTTGGGCTGATGCGGACGCGGCCGGTCCGCCATATCGGCGCCGGGGTGCTGGCTTACGTGTCCTACATGTTGATCCTCGCCGCCTACAGTTACGGCGGCGACGTCGCCGCGGTGACGACGGTCAGGCAACTATCGATCCCGGTCTCGGTGCTGCTGGGTGGCATGGTGCTCAAGGAAGCGCTCCTCGGCCGCCGCCTTGCCGCCTCGCTGTGCCTGGCCGGCGGCATCGTGCTGGTGATCCTCGGCAGCTAAAAGCCTTTGCGATATACTGCGCGCATGCTTCGATTCGCGCTGCCCCTTGCGATATGCGCCGTGCTGTTTCCGGCGGCGGAGGTACGCGCCCAGGCGACCAGCCTCGATGACGCGCCGATCGCCTGGGGTGAGACCGACGAGCGCCATACCACCGTCTGCGCCAAGCGTTGGCACGCGATCCGTATCCGCGACATCCGCACCCGCGCTGTCGACGAAGGCCTCGGTGCCGACGCGCAGATCGAGCAGGAAAGCCGTGCCATCTTCAATGGTGGTGCTGACTGCCACACCGGGCAGGTCGTCTATACCCCGGTACCGCACGCCGACGTGATCCTCGGTGCGCGCACCTGGGTGCAGGTGGTCGAGCGCGACGGCTCGGTCGCGTGCTTCGAGGGGCTTCGCTGCCGCTGGACCATTCAGTCGCAGAGTTTCGTCGAGGCCAGGGTCGTGATCGACGGCAGGACGGTGCCGGAAACCGTCTACGTGGCGACGCCGCGTCCCGTGCAGCCGGCGCGGATCGTCGAATCTGCGCCCGGCGAAACCGGCGAGAAGAAGAGCCCTTAAGCGCCGGGACCGCGTGTTTTCGGCAGCCGCATGGCGTTGAACAGCGCCAGGATCGAGGCCAGGCACGCGAGCTCCAGCGACACCCGGTAATCGCCGGTCAGGTCGAAAAAGTAACCGCCCAGCGTCGGGCCGGTCAGGCCCGCCACGCCCCACGCCGTTAAAATCAGCGCGAAGTTGCGGCCGTAGCTTTCGCGCCCGAGGAAGATCGAAACCGCGGAGGGATAGATGCCTGCCGTCATGCCGTAGGCGACGCCGGCCAGGGCCATGGCGGCGACCGCGCCCTCGCCGGTCGGATTGGCGAGCACGACGACGAAGCCGAGCGTGCCCGTCAGGTGCGAGATGCCGGCGACGGAGCGCACCGCCACGTGATCGCTGAGCCAGCCGGACACGAGTCGCCCGCCGGCGTTGCCGACGGACAACAGTGTGACACCAGTGACGGCCGCGGTGGCCATGCCGCCGAAGTGCGAGATGATGGCGGCAGCGTGGCCGATCGCCATGACGCCGGCGAGCGCGCCCAGAAAAAAGCCGAGCCAGCAGACTTGCATGACGTTGCCGGTTTCGCCCTTGGGCCGGCCCATGTGCTGGCGCGGCAGGCGGATGCCGCTGAGTGCGATCAGGATCATCGCCACGGCGCCGACCCCGGCAATGGTCAGCGCCTGCGCCCAGAACGTCGCCTTGACGCCGTTGGTGGCGACGCTCATCTCCAGAAGATACGCGGCAACGACGCCGCCGGCGGCGAACGCCGAAATGATCAGACCATTGGCGAGGCCCGGGTTCTTCGGCAGTGCCATCTGGCCGGCCTGCAGAACGACGTTGTAGTTCAAGCCGCAGCCGAGCCCGAACAGCAGCCCGTAGCCGACGACGACGGCGAGATAGCCGTCGCCCATGGCGGCGAGCGCGAGCCCGCCGGCGCCGCATGCAAGGCCGAACAATGGCAGCAATGCCGTCGGCAGGCGGCCGAACAGGAACGGGATCAGGAAGTTGCCGAGCGTAAAGCAGACGATGGCGACGGAAAAGACGGCGCTGACGTCGGTCCGCATGATGCCGAGGTCGCGCTCGAGCCCGGTAATGAATACGCTCCACGCATAGAGCGAGCCGTACACCATGTTCAGCATGATGCCGGCGATCAAGCCGAGGAGTCGGCGCGGGGAGGCGGTGGTGGGCGTATCCGGTGGCGTGTCGGTCATGGATGGCGTTTTAACGCCCGCGCACACGCCTCGCACGTGAAAATTTGCTGCGTCGTCGAACGCCGCAACCCACATCGTTATTCTGGGGTTTCGGTGCTGCCCTACCGTCCTGTCGCCGGGCTGCCGGGCGATAGATAGTTACCGGCGGCGGCGTGTCGGGGGTTTTTGTTGGTGACAGAGTGCGTTCTTGCAAATAGCGTCGCGAAGAACCGATGCCCTACCAGCTATCCCCATAAGGCACCGATGGAAACGTTCGACCATGTAATTGTTGGAGGCGGTGTCGTCGGTGCTTCAATCGCATACCATCTGGCATGCAAGGATGCTGGAACGATTTTGCTATTGGAGCGTAACGAGCTGGCCAGCGCAGCGTCGAGCCGGGCTGCCGGATTAGTTCTGCAATCGTCCACAAAGGTTTCCAAAACGCCTTTGGCGAAACGAACCGTAGACACCATACCTGTGCTAGAGGATGAACTCGGGGAGAGTGTCGAATATCACAAGGTCGGCAGTCTACGTATCGCGGCGTCTGAAGATCGTGCGGCGGAACTGGAAACCATGGCGTGCGATGCATCGAAATGGGATGTTCCCGTTCAGTGGCCGAATGCTGCAGAGGTCGGCAAAATGGTGCCGTGGCTGGACACCGGCATCGTTCACAGAACGCTTTTCCTGCCCACCGACGGGTATATCGATCCTTATCTCTTGACGATGTTCTACATCAGGGCTGCACGGGCGCGTGGCGTTGTTGTGCGGCCGCGCACGGATGTGCGCGATGTCCTGATGGGTGAGCAGGAAATTGTGGGTGTCATGACCGATGCCGGACAGATTGGCTGCGGCACCGTAATTGACGCCTGTGGCGCTTGGGCGGCAGTGTTCTCGGAACGTGTGGGGTTCCCTTTACCCATGGCGCCGGTGCGGAGTCATTATTGGATTACGGAACCATCGGAAACGTATGGGGGCGAACAACCGGTAACGATTCTGCCCGATGTTGCCGCCTATACGCGCCCCGAAGTCGGGGGATTGCTCCTAGGGGTACAGGAGCCTCGTTCCGCCACGTTCGACGCCCGTGAATTGCCCGATGATCCGGCCGTCTTTTCACCGACGAAAGGCGAAGATCATTGGGAAGTTCTTGCAGATGCTTACGAAGGCTTGGCGCAATTTTTCCCGGCGATCGAAAGCGCGCGATTCTCCAGTTACATGTGCGGGCTGTCGTCATACACGCCTGACGGAGAAATCGTTCTGGGACCTGTTCCGGGTGTGTCCGGGTTCTATGCCGCCGCCGGTGCATGCGGCTCCGGCATCACCCTGTCAGCCGGGATGGGCGATGCGATTGCCGATTTGATATTGGGACGGCAACCTGATTTCGATGTTGCGCCGTTCCGGCCCGATCGATTTGGACGGATCGATCCCTTTTGCGAGCCGTTCCAGGCGCGGTGTGCCGCCGCCAGGGCATCCAAGTCCCGGAATCACGGTTGAAGTTCCCGCAATTTAGGCGCGAGATCGGCAAGCTCCTCGGCAGGCTCAGAAAACCCTTCTTCATCGCATTAGCATCGTATTTAGGGTCAGGACCTATTAATCTGATGCAATTCCATTGGCCGGAAACGTATTGAACGCAAGAATACAAGCGCAAGGACAGGCCCGAGCCTATTCGAGCATTGTATTCGCCGCGGGCGGTGCGTTTCCGGCCAACCCGAAGGGCGCGGCGAATTTCGCCTCCGGCTGCGTTGCGAAGGCTTGAAAACCGTTGGGGTTTCCCGCGTCTTCGCGCCTGACCGGCAACCAAATTCGCTAGCGTGGAATGGATAAGACTAATAGGTCCTGACCCTAGAATGGCGAATATGATCGCTTCGAGTCACCATTCATCACTCAAGCCTGCCCGGCCGCATCTGTTCATACCGTTTCTTTCGAATATCCCGTCTCCGGCGCGCTGAAATCCAATTGTCATGCACGGCTACACATTTGTGGGATTTCCCTGTAAACATCGCGGGCAAACGACACCCAAGCGTGCCGGGGGAGGATTGTCCCAGGCCGCCGCATGTCAGTGAGAGAATTTAAAGAGCATGGAACTCCGCCGCTGGCAGCAGACGATCATCGACGATTTTCCGTCCATTCTGGCGAGCTACAAACGGTTTATTCTCAAGGCACCGACCGGCGCCGGGAAAACGGTTCTCGCCCGTGAAATCATCGACCGCTTCTACGGCGACAGGAAGGTCCTGGTGCTCTGTCACCGGCTGGTCTTGCTGGATCAGCTGCAATCGGCCCTGCAACAGGGGCGGCGCGTCAGGACGCTGAAGGTCTCGGACAAGGGCGAGGCGTTCAGGGACTACGATATCCTGCTGTCCACCAGCATGCGCGCGCGCGAGGTGCTGGAAGACGCGATCCCGAAAGCGGACCTGATCATCGTCGACGAGGCGCATCGGGTGTCGCCGAACGGTAGGGGATACCGGCGGATCATCGATCTGTTCCGCGAGAAGGGGAAGCCCGATGCTCATTTCATGGGATTGACGGCGTCCCCCGAACGGCGCACTGGCGATCAGCGTGATCAGCTCAGCCTGGCTTTCGACGCCATTATCGACTGCGCCGACATTCAGGATCTGATCGACGAGGGAATCCTGGTCAGGCCGAGGTATCGGCCGCATTTCGTTCACGACCTGGATCTGGACGATATCGATGTGAGTTCGGGCGAATTCCCGGTCTCCCGGCTGACGGACGAGATCGTCAAGTCGTCGATGCTCGACTATGCGACGCAGGCCTACATGGAGGAACGGGCGGCGCTCGGCGCGCTGCCGATATCGGCCTGGTTCTGTCCCGATATACGGGTCGCCGAACTGACCGAGGAACGGCTTCGGGAAATCGGCATCGGTGCCGCGATCATCACCGCCGGGACGCCACTCGGCGAACGCCGGCGTATCCTGGCCGCGCATGACAAGGGGGATATCGAAGCGCTCGTCTCGGTCGGCGTTCTGACCGAAGGATGGGACAACCCCGAGTGCAATATCATCGTGCACATGCGCCCGACGCTCTCGAAAGTGCTGTGGGGGCAGTCCGTGGGCCGCGGGCTTCGTTCCTCGCCCGGGAAAGACGCATGTATCGTCATCGACGTCAGTTCCAACTGGACGACGTTCGGCCCGGTGGAAAAGTTGAAGTGGATGCTCTGGAGTCCGCCCCGGTCGTTCCTGCAGTACCAGAACCGCTTCAACTGGATCGGTCAGCAGCAGGACGACGAGGAGCACCCCGAGACCTATCTTCTGTGCAAGAACGACATCGCCAAAGGGCGTCCGTGTTCTCACATCTACCGCAAGGGCGATGTCGAGGGCGATGCGTGCCCCGTCTGCGGCAAATACGCGGCGATCGATATCTATAAGGAACGGAGGCTGGATCTCACGTTCAACGACAACAAGCTGCACCGCATTTTCTTCGCGCGCGTGCCCGAAATATACGGCGGCTTGAACGTGTCGGTGTGGAACGGCCTCGCCGACAGCGCCTGGCGCACCGCCAATGAGAAGGAAATCGTCTACTTGCTGTTCTGCGAGGCGTTCGTCCGGTCGTCTCCCGACAGCGCGGAGACCGAGAGCCAGTACTGGGAGGAGACGCTCAGGACGGAAGCGGAGGTACGCCGAGAACTGATCACGAACGGTCGCGAAATCGCACGACAGATGGAGTTCAACCTGGGCTGGATCGCCGACGGTCTGGATACGCGCCGCGAGGTTCGAACCCTTCAGGCGAACTACGGCGCGGCGATCGTCGGTCCTGTCCTGAACGAACTGGACCGCAGCGACTGCGAAACCAAGTACCAGCGCGCGGTCAAGATTACCGAGAGGATCGTGACGCTCGGGTGTTCGACCAGCGACGATCTGCCGTATTTCAACGCCCGCGACGTGTGACCGACGCTTCGTTTTTACCCGGACCCGGCAGCCCCTTCGTCGGCCGCGCGCCGGGACAAGGTTCTCCGACATTCGATGATGCAGTGCCGGGGCCGTATGGTAGTGTAGCCCCATGGAAGCCGCCCACCATGTCGACCTGACCGGGATCGCGATCGTCGCCCTCGGCGCGCTGCTGTTTGGTTTCGCGATGGAGAAACTGCGCCAGCCCGCGATCGTCGGCTACATCGTCGCCGGCGTCACGCTGGGTCCGGCCGGCTTCGGGCTGGTCAACGTCCGTGACGGTATCGAGGTGCTCGCCGAAATGGGCGTGCTGATGCTGCTGTTCATCATCGGCATGGAACTGTCGCTCCGGGCCTTCATGCGGATCTGGAAGATTGCCGTTTCGACGACGCTGTTCCAGATCACCGCGTCGACGGCGGTGACGTTGGGGCTCTCCAGGCTTGCCGGGTTCCCATGGGAGCTGGCGGTGCTTTTCGGGTTCATCGTCGCCATGTCGTCGACGGCGGTGGCGATCAAGATCCTCGACGATATCGGCGAGTTGCGCACCCGCGTCGGTCAGATCACGGTCGGTGTGCTGATCGCCCAAGACATCGCCGTGGTGCCGATGATGCTGACTGTCGGCGCGCTCGGCGGCGACGGCTTCAAGTATTCGCAGATCCCGGTGATGATCGGCTCGGTGGTGTTTCTGGGCGGGCTCATTTTCTACGCGTCCCGGGGCCGCAAGATCCATCTGCCGTACGCCGAGACCATCGCCAAGAACAAGGAACTGGCGCCGCTGGCCGGGCTCGCGTTCTGTTTCGGCTGGGCGGCGATCGCCGGCCTGATCGGCTTGTCGGCGGCCTACGGCGCGTTTATCGCCGGGCTCATCATCGGCTCGTCGCAGGCGCGTCATGCGATGCTGGATGCGGTGCTGCCGATCCAGAGCGTGCTGATGATGGTGTTCTTCCTGTCCATCGGCCTGCTGATCGATCCCGCCTACATGTGGAACAACATCGGTATCGTGCTGACGCTGTTCCTCATGGTCACGGTGTTCAAGACCGCCATCAACGTCGGCTTCCTGCGCTTCGCCGGGCAGCCGTGGCCGACCGCGTTCCTGGCCGGCATCTGCATGGCGCAGATCGGCGAGTTCTCATTCCTGCTGGCGGTGGTCGGCATCGCGTCGGGTGTGCTGGACGAGGAGGGGCGCCGCCTCGTCGTTTCGGTAACGGTGCTGAGCCTGGCGCTGTCGCCGCTCTGGGTGATCACGGCCCGGCGCCTGCATCTTCTCGCGAGCTATGGCGTCACCGAGGCCATGGACCTCCTGAAGCTGGTTTACGGACCCGAGACGGAGGCGTTGGCACAAGCCGCCGAAAAGGCGTCGACCAAGACCCAGCGCGCGCTCCGCATCACCGCGCTGGAACTGCGCCGGCTTCGGCTCCGGCGCCGCCGCAAGAAGGCCGCCAAAGCCGTCGGGGCGGCGGAAGAGAAAGCGACCGCAACCGTGGACGCCAAGCCATTACCGAAAAAAGGCCAAGCCGCGAAAGAGAGCGGGGACGATGCCTGACCTCGCGCTCGAACGCGCGCAATGGGACGCGGGGTGCGCGCGCGTCTGCGGCATCGACGAGGCCGGGCGCGGTCCGCTGGCGGGGCCGGTGGTCGCTGCCGCCGTGGTGCTCGACCCGGCCGAACTCGACAAACCGGTCTGGGAGATACTTGACGATTCCAAGCGCATGTCGGCGGCGCTCCGCGATACGTTATATAAGACGATCATGGCCACCGCCGACGTCGGTGTCGGTATCGCGAACGTCGACGAGATCGATCTTCTCAACATTCTCGGCGCGACCATGAAGGCGATGACGGACGCCGTGCGCGCGCTCGATACCCCGCCAGACTTCGCGCTGATCGACGGCAACCGGTTGCCAGCGCTGACCTGTGAAGGCGAATGCGTGGTCAAGGGCGACGGCAAGTCGCTGTCGATCGCCGCGGCCTCGGTGATTGCCAAGGTGACGCGCGACCGGATCATGGCGGAACTGAGCCAGAAGCATCCCGGCTACGGCTGGGAACGCAACGCCGGCTACGGTACCGAGGAACACCTGGCGGCCATCGCGTCGCTCGGCGTGACGTCGCATCATCGCCGCAGCTTCGCGCCGATCAGGGATGCACTGGGCGGATGACGGCGCGCGCGTTGATACGCCCGCTATTCCGGCTGGCGCTTATTGCGTTGCTTTTCTGTGTCTGTGCCGTGGGGATCGCAACGCCTGTGTCCGCCGACGGCAGGCCGGACGGCAAGGCGTTGAGGGATGTCCGCGTCCAGCTTAAATGGCGCCATCAATTCCAGTTTGCCGGGTTTTACGCGGCGATCGAGCAGGGGTATTACCGCGACGCCGGCATGAACGTCGAACTGATCGAATATGCCCCCGGCATCACGCCGATCGACCAGTTGATGGGCGGCAACGTGGATTTCGCCGTGGCCGATTCGGGCGCGTTGATCTATCGCTCGGTCGGCGTGCCGCTGGTGGCCCTGGCCGCGTTCTTCCAGCACTCGCCTTCCATCATGATCACCCGTGACGACGGCTCGGTCGAAACCCTGAACGACCTGCGCGACAAACGTCTGATGCTCGGCGGCGGCTATATGAACGCCGAACTGACGGCGATGCTGCAGAACGCCGGGATCAAGCCGACGGATCTCCACCTCGTGCCGGAAGACACGTCCATCGCCGCCCTGGTCGACAAGGACACCGATGCCTACAACGGCTACTCGACGAACGAACCCTATTTCCTGGAAAAGAGCGGCATTCCCTTCCGGGTGTTTCAACCCCGCGAGCACGGCGTCGATTTCTACGGCGACACGCTGTACACCACCGAGGCCAAGATCGCCGGCCAGGGCGAACTGGTGGAGGCTTTCCGCCGTGCTACCCTGAACGGCTGGGCCTATGCCGTGACGCACCTCGAGGAAACCGTCGACCTGATCCTCGACAAGTACAACACCCAGGGAAAATCGCGCGATCACCTGCTGTTCGAGGCGCGCGAATCCGTCAAGCTGATCCTGCCCAGCGTCGTGCCTATCGGCTACATGAACGCCGAGCGTTGGGCGCGCATCGAGAACGCGTTCATGGCGCAGGGCCGCTTGAGCGGGGCCGTGGATATGGGACGGTTCCTCTATCCGTCGGACGAACTGGGGAAGTACCTGGACATGCTGCGCCGGAACAAGGGGCTCATCGCGGGGGGCGCCGCGCTGTTCATCGCCGCTCTGCTGCTGATGCACATCGTCAGCCTGCGGGTGCAGATTCGCGGACGCACCCGTGAACTGGAACAGGCGAAGAAACTGGCGGAACGGGAGGCGCGCACGGATATTCTCACGGGCCTGCCGAACCGGCGCCATTTCCTCGACAGTGTTTCGCGCGACATCTCACGCCTGAAACGGCGCAAGAACCCGATGAGCGTCATCGTCGCGGATATTGATCACTTCAAGGAGATCAACGACCGCCACGGTCATGCCGCCGGGGACCAGGCGTTGATCGAAGCCGGCGGCGTCCTGCAGCGGAACGTGCGTTCCGGCGACATTGTCGCGCGTATCGGCGGCGAGGAGTTTGCCTTTTGCTGCCTGGATACGCCCGCCGCGGAGGCCCATACCTTCGCGGAACGCATCCGCCGGGAAATGGAACAGACACCGGTCGTCTTCGACGGCCGGCGTATTTCAATCACCTTCAGTCTCGGCGTCGCCGAGTACCGGGACGGGCAGTCCCTGGACAATGTGCTGCACAACGCCGATCAGGCGCTTTACGACGCCAAGCAGACGGGACGCAACAAGGTGTGCACGTTCGCCGGCGTCGCCTGATATCATGTGTGTGGTCGCTAGATATTGTCCCGTTAACCATTCCCGGTTCCCATATCTTGCTCGGCCTACGGCATATAACCCCTTGAATCCATTTAATTCTTGACGCTGAATCCGGCGTGACTCAGGATGCGCGCCATGGGGGCAGAGAACAAGAAATCCTGGGTCAACACGATCCTCGTGGGCGATTGCATCGACATGATGAACAGCCTGCCGGAAGCGAGCATCGACATGGTGTTCGCCGATCCGCCGTACAATCTTCAGCTTACTGGCGACCTGATGCGCCCCGAGAATTCGAGGAAAGTCGACGCCGTCGACGACCACTGGGACCAGTTCGAGAGCTTCCGCGCCTATGACAATCTGACCCGCGATTGGCTGTCTGCGGCGCGGCGTGCCCTCAAGCCCGACGGCACGCTCTGGGTCATCGGCAGCTACCACAACATTTTCCGGGTCGGCGCGCAGTTGCAGGACATGGGCTACTGGATCCTCAACGATGTAGTGTGGCGCAAGTCGAACCCGATGCCGAATTTCCGCGGCCGGCGATTCACCAACGCGCACGAGACCCTGATCTGGTGCGCGCGCGACGAAAGCTCCAAGTACCGCTTCAACTACGAAAGCATGAAGGCGCTGAACGACGATCTGCAAATGCGCTCGGACTGGTATCTGCCGATCTGCTCGGGGGGCGAGCGCCTCAAGGGCGATGACGGCAAGAAGGCGCATCCGACGCAGAAGCCGGAAGCGCTGTTGCACCGTGTCATCATGGCCTCGACCGAGGTCGGCGATACGGTCCTGGACCCGTTTTTCGGCACCGGCACGACGGGCGCGGTGGCAAAGCGGCTGGGCCGCAACTGGGTCGGCATCGAACGGGAGGAAAGTTACGTGCAACACGCCGAGAAACGTATCGCCGAGGTCAAGAGACTGGCGACCGACGAGATGTTGAATTCACCGTCGAAGCGCGACGAGCCGCGCGTGCCGTTTGGCTGGCTGGTCGAACGCGGCATGCTGGAACCGGGCACCGTGCTGACCGACCAGAAACGCCGCTACAAGGCGCGGGTCCGCGCCGACGGCACGCTGATCTCCGCCGACTTCAAGGGGTCGATCCACCAGGTCGGCGCCCACGTGCAGAACCTGCCGGCGTGCAATGGCTGGACTTTCTGGTGCATCGACATCGAGGGCGGCATCGTGCCGATCGATGTGTTGCGCCAGAAGCTCAGGGCCGAGCTGCACTAAGCCGAACCGCACGACATGACCTTCGAACTGGCCCGGATGACCGACGATCACCGGGCCGACGTGCTGGCCTTGCGCGTGCACGATAGTCAGGCGCTGTTCGTCGAGCCGATCGTCGAAACGCTCGAAGCGACGGCGGGCATGCGCGACAACCACGTCATGCTTATGAACGATGCGGTGGTCGGATTCTTCCAGATCGACGCGACCGGCGAGGCCCGCTTTCGGAACCCGTCTTCGAGGGAACTGGAGCTGCACGAGGTGATGATTGACGCCGGCCGTCAGGGCACCGGGCTCGGCCGCAAGTTCGCGTCGACCCTCGGCCATTATATCGCCGCCGAATACCCGGGCTGGCAGACGTTGGTACTGTCGGTCAACGTCATGAACGGACGTGCCCGCGCGCTTTACGAACTGGGCGGATTCAGGGACACCGGCGAAATCTACACCAAGGGCCGCGCCGGCCCGCAGAACGTGATGAGGCTCAGGCTCTAGGCATGGGGCCAAGTGCCGGCTCAGTTCCCGGCGAAGAACTTCATCGACTGGGCGATGTTCTCGACGGTCATGACATGGCCCCGGCCGGTTTTCCGGCAGATCAGCGGCAGGCGCAGGACGGGAAAAACCCGGCGCAGCCCGTTGGGAGACGTGATCTCGTGCGTCAGCCAGGCCGGCTCGCGAGCGGCGAGCGTCTCGTGCGCGCTGGCGGCGAAACTATCCATGAAGCCGTTGTGGTCCGCCTCCGAAAGCCATTTCTGCGACAGTTCGATGCCGAACACATCGGCGAGGTCGATGCCCCAGAAGCGGATGAAGTAATCGTTCCGGTCCGGATGATGGTCAGCGACCATGGTGCCGCGCTGCAAGTGGGTGGGGAATGCCAGAAGGTCGATATCGGGCCAGGACGGCACGTCATGGGCGCCGGCGGCCGCTTTCCACAGATCGAATGCCGTATCGAGATCGAATTCCTTCACCAGTTCCGGCGCCGGTGCGCCGCCCTGCCGGATGTCGGCGGCGTGAAGTTTGGGCACGGGGATGTTTTGCGGCATCTTCGGCTGAACTTCGCCGCTTGGCAGCGGCTTCCGTGTTATCGCACCAAGTCCCAGTAATAAAACACGGCACCTGGAATTGAAACGCCTATATCGTATCCGCGGTGAACTGGTGTTCGAATGAAACCACGGCCGTGACGGTCTCGCCGTCGTCGGAAAGCGGCAGCCTGAGTAACAGGTCGCGCTTCGGCACCCCTTGCTTGACGTAAATCTCGGACGCGAAGAGCCGCGGCCGGCGGCCTTCGACGATCGCCCGGTACTGGTTGACGATATGGTTGCGGA
Source organism: Rhodospirillales bacterium (assembly GCA_965229805.1). Taxonomy (GTDB): domain Bacteria; phylum Pseudomonadota; class Alphaproteobacteria; order Rhodospirillales; family Casp-alpha2; genus UBA4479. The sequence continues at coordinate 322,304 of CBDDJO010000002.1, forward strand.
GCCGGGTGGACTCGATGTCGTCACTGGTTTTGCCCGTCAACTCGAAACCGTGGCTGGCGGCGATGGCGGAGCCAAAGTAGCGGTAACGAAGCGGCCCGTCGTCCGTCGGAATATCCACCACCATGCACGCGGGCATGAGGTGTGGCGGCAATTCCATCAAGTCGAAGGTTTGCCACGACGGTGCGAACGCATCGCCGCGCTGGCTATGCCAATAGGCGAGCACGACCTCGAAATCCGGCACCGGATTGTCGGCGAAGTCGACGTCGTGCAGCCGGTAAAGATTGGCATAGTCGTTCATGGCGACAAGCCACGCATATTGTATTTCCCCCCTTTGCCGGCACCGGCACGTGTGCCGGGACGACCGGCACAGCATACAGTTTCCGACGCATGCGGAAAGCATGGATTGGTTCGGCGCCGGACACGCCCTTGGCGCCGCCGCCGGCCCGCGCCATGATGGCCCCATGCGGACGACGAAAAACATCAGCGTCATTTCCTGCCATGCCGAGGGCGAGGTCGGCGATGTCATCATCGCCGGTGTCGATCCGCCGCCGGGCGAGACACTGTGGGATCAGCGGACCTGGATCGCCAAGGACGGCATGCTTCGGAATTTCATGCTGAACGAGCCGCGCGGCGGCGTGTTCCGGCACGTCAACCTGCTGGTGCCGCCCAAGCATCCGGACGCGGCCACCGGGTTTATCATCATGGAGCCCGCCGACACGCCGCCGATGTCGGGCTCCAATTCGATCTGCGTGGCGACGGTGCTGCTCGACGCCGGTATCGTCGAGATGCGTGAGCCGGAAACCGAACTGGTGCTGGAAGCGCCGGGCGGCCTGGTGCGCGTCCGCGCCGCGTGCCGAGACGGCAAGGCGGAACGGATTTCCGTCACCAACGTGGCGTCGTTCGCGGGCGTCACCGGCGCGGTGTTGGAGGTCGACGGGCTCGGCACGTTGACCGTCGACACGGCTTATGGCGGCGATACCTTCGCGGTGGTCGACGCGCCCGCGCTCGGTTTCTCCATGACCCCGGACGAGGCCCGCGATCTCGCTGAACTCGGCGTCAGGATATCGGATGCGGCGACGGCGCAACTCGGTTTCGACCATCCGGAATTGCCGGACTGGAACCATATCTCGTTCTGCCTGTTCACGGACGCGGTGACGCGCGAGGGTGACAAGCTCACGGCGCGGCACGCGGTCGCCATCCGCCCCGGCAAGATCGACCGCTCGCCGACCGGCACCGCGGTCTCGGCGCGGATCGCGCTTGAGCATGCGAAGGGCGGGATGACCGCGGACGACACTTTCGTCGCGACGTCGCTGATCGGGTCCGAATTCCGGGGCCGCATCGCAGCGGAGACCGCCGTCGCCGGCCGGCCCGCGGTCCATCCCGAGATTTCCGGCCGCGCCTGGATCACCGGTACGCACCAGATGATGCTCGACCCGGACGACCCGTGGCCGGAAGGCTACCGCCTCTCCGACACCTGGCCGACAGCGGGTGGCTAGCTGACCTCGACCGGGCCGGAATAGGACGCCTCGTCGAACGACCGCTCGTTGTCCCAGACGTTCTTCGGCATGGGCAGGCCCTCGAAGTCTTTGTCCTCAAGCGCGCCGTCGGGTTCGATGCCGAGCTTTTCGCGCAGCATCAGGATGATCTGACGGGTGTGCTGGCCGGAGTGCCAGCCGGTGCGTTCCAGTACCTCGTGCAGCGTGACCTCGCCGTAATAGACCTTGCCCGGCTGCTTGAAGTCGGTCGATTTACCGTCACGCTCCCACCAGTCGGCGAAGCGCTCGCGGTTTTGCCGACCGTAATCGAGCAGATCCTGCCTGGCCGACATATCGTCCGGCAGCACCGAGATCAACGCCTCGTAGGTGTAGGGCGCATCGTGCTCGACCCGATCCAGGAATACTTTCGGGATGTCGAACACATGATAGACGAGCTGGCGGTAAGACCGGGGACGTCCCGGCAGCACCTCGTCGAGTTTGTCTTCGGGAATCTGTTCCAGATACCGCGCCGCCGCGTCGAGGATCATCAGCACCTTGTCCTTGAGTTCCTCGGGCGTGAGCATCGCATGGCCGCCGTATTCGAAGCCCGCGACCTTCGCGACGTCGCGGAACACGGCGCCGTTGGCCCACGCATCGCCGCGCGCGACGATCGGCACCAGCCGGACACCCAGGCGTTCCAGCTCCTTGAACCCCTCCTCGTCGTCCAGGACGTTCACGGATTCGAACGGGATGCCGTGCTCAAGCAGGAACTCCTTGGTCTTCAGGCAGCTCGAACAGCCGGGCTGCCAATAGACCTTCAGGGGTTGTTCGCGGTTTTCGGGTGCGTCGGCGGTGGCCAACTGGCTCATGATCTGTCTCCCTCTAAGCAGTATATTATTGAGGGAAGTCTAACGCATTTCCGCCGGCTGTTAAGCCCCCAGTGCACGATCCGGTGCACGATGAATGCCGACATCGCTGTATGTGCCGCCCGGGTGCCGGCCGTCAGCCGGTCCTTGTCGATAACATCCACGCCGCCGCGCCGCCGCCGGCAATCAGCAAGAATATGACAATAATCGCAACGACCCAGGCGTCCGTACGCTCTCGGGCCCGGTGTTCGGGATTCGTGTAGCCGACCAGACGCCAGCGCGAACCGGCGATATCCCTTTTTGCGGCGATCGCGGCGATCTCGTCATCGGTTAGGTTGATCTCGCGCCGGAGCGAGATCCGGTCGCGGGCGCCGCCGGCACTAACCTCGATCAGATACGGACGCTCGCGGTTGATAAGTGCCAGGCGGTGCCCAGGACTCTGATGCGTCTGTAAAATCCCCTGTAGCCGGGTCGGGAAGAGACTGACGAAGAACACCCCCTTGAGCCGGTCTCCGTCCAACCATGGTGCCATGACGTCGAAATGGTAGTTATTGGCCTGCGGGTGGATCACCGTCCTGTAATCCGCGCTGCCACCGGCATCTGCAAGGTGCGTGACGTACTCGCGGATATTGGCCTGACAGGCCTCGCCGACGAAGCCCTCGATATCCTGGATCAGATCCTCGCCCGTGCGGTCGGCGATGGTGAAGGTAAAGTAATCGGGAAACGCCGTGCGCAAGGCCTTGCCAATCTCGTGGCGCAGTTCGGCGCTCTCGGGTTGGCCGGCATAGGCGGTCAGGAGTTTCTGGTGGTCGCGTGCGATAGCGCTCACAAGGTTCCGACTTTCGGTGAGGTAGCTCTCGATGTCCGCCGCCGCGGCGTCGGTTCCCGCCGCCAGACGTTCAGCGTGCCCGTCTTCGCTGGCGCGCACGTTCATATACGTGACGGCGGCGGTGACGGCGCACGCAAGCAGGGTGACGGCGATCACGAATGTGGCCAGCCGTCCGGACGTCGTCAGGGGGACGTTTTCCGTCATAAGTGGTGCTGCCCGATCAGCGGTCGTTTGCGTTACCTGCCATCATGGCACCGAATCCGTTTAGATTCTCTTATATTAGGGCATGCCGCAACGTTACATGAGGGGTATTACGTATGCCGGTGTTTCCCGGATGCGCCGTCGTCACAACCTTTTGGTGAAACGGGCGACCTCGAAGAACGCATCGATGAGGCGCGAGTTGCGGCGTTCGGTCAGGCAGTTGACGTGCGCCGTGGTGTATATTTCGGCGTCCGAGACCTCGATCACGTGCAGGTCCGGATGCGGGATGAACTCGATGTCCGACACCACGCCGATGCCGATGCCGCGCGCGACGGCGAGCCAGACGGCTTCCCGGCTGCCGATCTCCATCACCGGGTCGATGGTGACATGATGTTTTTTGAGGGCGGCCTCTAACGCGAGCCGCGTCGTCGACCCGCGCTCGCGGAGCACCATGCGCTCGCCCTCCAGCTCGCCGATGCGGATGCGCCGGCGTTTGGCGAAGCGGTGCGTCTTGTTGACGAACACCACGACCTCGTGGCGGCTGTAGGGCATGGCGAAGATATGCGGGCTGTCCTCGACGTGCGCCAGCACCGCGACGTCGGCGGAATAATCGAGGAGTTTGTCGACCATCTCGCGCGAGTTGCCGACGGTGACGGCGAGGCGGATGCCGGGATAGCGCTCTGAAAAGCCGCTCAGCATCTCGGTGGCGTGGAACGGGCCGACGGCGCCGACCCGGAGCGTGCCGGTGTGAAATCCGCCGAACGCGTTCAGCACGTCGCGGGCTTCGCCTTCCAGATCGATGATGCGGCGCGTGATCTGAAACAGCGCCTCGCCGGCGTCGGTCAGTTCGACCTCGCGGCCGCGGCGGTGGAACAATTCGACTCGGAACATTTCCTCGAGCGCGCGGACCTGGCTGGTCAGCGTCGGCTGGCCGACGTTCAGGACCTTCGAGGCGGCGGTGAAACCCCGCTCGGCGGCGACGGCGTGGAACGATCTGAGCTGTGTGAATATCATTGGTTATTTCAATGGATAGCATCTTAAATATGAATTTGTCCAATAGTTCGGAAAGGCACATCATATTCACGTCCGATAGACCGAACCCGATGCGAACAATAACGGCCGGTCCGGACTGGGAGAAACAATGAACGCTCTGCTCAAAATTCGAGTGCTAATAAACGACGGTCCCGGCTATGCGGCGACCGCCGGGGCAGCCTTTTGTTCAAAACAATGGGAGATATCCAATGATTTCGAAACGGATCCAGACGGCCGCATGCGCGTCGTCCTGTAAACGCATCTTCGGCGTCCTCGGTCTCGCGGCCGCGGTCGGTCTTGCGCTGACGCCCGCCGCCAAGGCGGCATGCGAAAACCCCGATGCGCTGACGTTCGCCATCGTGCCGACCGAGGAATCGGTCGCCGAGCTGCAGCTCTACAAGCCGGTCACCGACCGTATGGCCAAGCTGACCGGCAAGAAGATCGAGTTCTTCATGCCGACGTCCTATGCCTCCGTGGTCGAGGGCTTGCTCAGTAAGTTCGTCGATGTCGCGGTGCTGGGCCCGTACTCCTATGTGATCGCCAATGAAAAGGACAAGACGGTCGAGGTGTTCGCGACCTATGCCAAGAAAAAAGGTCACATGCAGGAAGAAGGCCCGGGCTACAAGGCGGCGCTGATTTCCAAGAAAGGCTCCAAGTTCACCGACATCGACTCGCTCAAGGGCGCGACCGTCGGTCTTACCGATCCGGGCTCGACGTCGGGTAACCTGATGCCGCGCGTCGTCTTCGCCAAGGTCATCGGCATGGACATCGACAAGTTCTTCGGCAAGGTCGCCTACACCGGCAGCCACGAACTGTCGTCGGTCGCCGTCGGGCAGGGCAAGGTCGACGCCGCTTTCGTTGCCACGCACCGTTTCGACAATGTCGTCAACAAGGGCGAGATCAAGCTCGAGGACGTCAACATCCTCTGGGAATCGAAGCCGATCCCGCAGGACCCGTTCGTCTATCGCAATACGCTCTGCGAGGACATCAAGGAAAAGGTCCGCGAGACGTTCCTCGACCTGAACAAGGAGGCGGCGGCAGCCAAGTTCCTCTCCAACGTCAAGTCGAACAAGTTCGTGCCGATGACGTCCGAGGACTACGACATCATCCGCGACCTGAAAGCCGCGAAAGACGCGAAGAAGAAAGGCTGACTCCCAGAAGCTTCTTCGAGAGGGCGGCCGGTTTCACCCTGGTTGCTGACCGGAACCGGCCGTCCGCTTCTTCGCACGACATAGGGTTTTTGGCCCTATACTGATTGCCCATTCACTCGAGACGACAGGAACAAGAGATGGCTGTCCTGAAGGTCACCGATTTGCATGCCCGTTACTCGGCCAAAGGCCCGGAGATTCTCAAGGGGATTTCATTCGAGGTCGAGGACGACGATTTCTTCGCGATCATCGGCCCCTCGGGCGCCGGTAAATCGACACTGATCCGGTGCATCAACCGGCTTGTCGAGCCGACATCCGGGAGCATCGTCTTCGACGGCCAGGAGGTGACGACGCTGGGCCGCAGGGAACTCCGCGCATTGCGCCGCGACATCGGGATGATTTTCCAGGAGTTCAACCTGATCAACCGGATGAGCGTCATGGACAACGTGCTGTCCGGACGTCTCGGCTATACCTCCGACCTGCGTACCCTGTTCCGTGCCTTTCCGCGCAAGGACATCGACCATGCGCTGGCGCTGCTCGACCGGGTCGGCCTGATCGATCACGTCGACAAACGCGCCGACGAGCTTTCGGGCGGTCAGCGCCAGCGCGTCGGCATCGCCCGCGCGCTGATGCAGAACCCGAAACTGATGCTGCTGGACGAGCCGACGTCGGCGCTCGACCCCAAGATTTCCCGCGAGATCATGGAACTGATCAAGCAGATGGCAAAGGAACTCAAGGTGCCGTGCCTTTGCAATATCCACGACGTGCGCCTGGCGACGGAATGCTGCAACAAGATCATTGGCCTGCAGGACGGCGTCACCATGTTCTCGGGCCTGACCGGCGACATGAACGAAGAAAAACTTGGCGAAATCTACGCCATGGAAGTGCTGTGACGTCATGAACGCTACATCCGCCAATCCCGCCCTCGCAGGCGTCGCCGAAACCGTTGTCGAACGGCGCAAGCGCAGCCGTTACCTGTCCGGCGCGATCACCGTCGCGCTGCTGATCGCGGTGGCGTGGAGCGTCGACGTCACCGTCATCCAGGACACCGACTGGGAACGTATCGGCAGCCTCGCCAACGTGCTCGAAGCGACCAACCGCTTTGTCGGTCTTGACCTCGAACTGTTTCCGGATCTGATTCTGCCGGCCCTCGAAACGTTGCTGATCGCGTGCCTCGGCACCGCGTTCGGGGTCATCCTGTGTGTCCCCGCGGCGTGGTTCGGGGCCATGAACATCACGCCCTACGCGCCGGTCACCTATCCGCTGGCGCGGTTGATGATGACGCTCAGCCGCTCCATCCACGAGATCGTCTGGGCGCTGTTCTTCGTCGCCGTTGTCGGTCTCGGCGCCATGGCCGGCGTGCTGGCGATCGCGGTCAGGTCCGTCGGTTTCATCGCCAAGATGACGGCCGAGGCGATCGAGGATATAGACCACGGCCCGGTCGAGGCGATCCGCGCCGTCGGCGGCTCCAACTTCCAGGTCATCATGTACGCAATCCTGCCGCAGGTGCTGCCGCAGATCGTCTCGGTGGTGATCTTCGAATGGGAGATCAACATCCGCCGTTCGGCGATTCTCGGTCTCGTCGGTGCCGGCGGCCTCGGTCTCGTGTTCTTCCGTCAGATGAACACCTTCAACTACCACGGCGTGACGTCGGTGATCGCCGCGATCCTGATCATCATCCTGCTGGGCGAGGCGGTGTCTTATTTCATCCGCCGGCGCCTGATCTGAGGAGGGCCGGGTCATGAGCAACCGCATGGCCGCGTTCGGCGGCCCCGAAAAGAAAAAGCTCGAATGGCGCCGCTTCCGATATCCGGACTCGCTCTACAGCTACGGCGCCTGGCTGATCGCGTTCACGGTGATCGTGTTCAGCATCGAATACCTGAACATTCCGCTCGACCGTCTGTTCGGCATGCTCGGGCGCATGGGCGATATCCTCGCCAGCCGCTATTACCCGCCCGACATCGAATACATCATGGACCGGGACTATATGGGTTACGTCGTCGAGACGATCCAGATGGCGTACCTGGGGGCGCTGTTCGGGCTCGCCATCACCGTGCCGCTTGCGTGGTTTGCGGCCTACAACATGACGCCCAGCCGGCGCTTCGTCTATCCGGTGGCACGGTTGTTCTCGATGTCGTGCCGCGCCGTGCACGAGACCATCTGGGCGATCCTGTTCGTCTCGATCCTCGGTTTCGGCATGCTGCCGGGCGTTCTCGCGCTGACCCTGTTCTCGGCGGGCTTCGCCGCCAAGCTGTTGGCGGAGGAAATCGAGAGCATCGACATGGGCCCCGTCGAGGCGATGCGCGCGACCGGCGCCAATCTGTTCCAGGTCATGGTGTTCGGCGTCTGGCCGCAACTCCGCGTCGCGTTTACCGGCATCGCCATCTACACCTGGGACGTGGCGTTCCGCGCCGCGACCGTAGTCGGTTTCTTCGGCGCCGGCGGCATGGGCTGGTATCTGAAACGCAACGTGTTGCAGATCGAGACCGAGCGCGTCGCCGCGATCATCCTTTCGATCATCGTGCTGGTGATCATTTCCGAGGCGATCTCGGCATGGGCCCGGAACGCCGTCATGAAAATGAAGTGACGGCACCGTCACGAAACCGAAACAACGATTTGTCACAACCACCCGAGGTAACGGCGGACGGCCGCATGACGAAACTGGAGAAAACAACAATGACGAAAACCGGACGCGCCGCCGTCTACGACGCCCCGAACGCCCCGTTCGAGCTGAAGGAATACCCGCTTCGCAACGTCAAGGCGGACGAGGCGCTGGTGCGCATCACCATGTCGACCATCTGCCGGTCCGACATCCATTCGTACCAGGGGCATCGGCCGAACCCGTGCCCGGGTATCCTCGGGCACGAGATCGTCGGCGTCATCGAGCAACTGGGCGAGACCATCACGCACGACATGCGCGGCGACGAGCTTTCGCCCGGCGACCGGGTGACGTGGACCGAATTCTTTCACCATGGGCCGTCCTATTACCGCGAAGTACACGACATGCCGCAGAAATCGAAGGGCGTGCGCAAGTACGGCCACGATCTCGCCGACGAGGACCCGCACTTCCTGGGCGGCTTCGCGGAATACTGCTATATCCTGCCCGGCACCGGGATCCTCAAGCTTCCGGACGATATCTCCGACGAGGAGGCAACGCCGCTGAACTGCGGTGTCGCGACCATGATTTCGGTGACCGAGGAAGCTGACATCGACATCGGCGACACCGTCATTATGCAGGGTCTGGGGCTTCTGGGATTATACGGCTGCGCCATCGCCAAGGCACGGGGCGCCAGAAAGGTCATCGGCCTCGACGGGGTTCAGGGGCGGCTCGATCTTGCGAAACGCTTCGGTGCCGACGTTACGTTCGACATTTCGAAGATGAGCGAGGCGGATCTGATCAAGGCGGTCCGCGACGAATGCCCGCCGGACGGTGCCGATGTCGCCATCGAAGTGTGCGGTTATCCGGAAGCGGTGCCGGCGGGCATCAGGATGCTACGCACAGGCGGGTGTTACGTGATTGGCGGACTCGTGAACCCGGATGCCACGTTCGAGATCGACGGCAACCTGATTCTCAGGGGCTGGATCAATATCAAGGGCGTGCACAATTACCACCCGCGGCATCTGATCCAGGCGCTCGATTTTGTGATGAGCAACAAGGAACGGTTCCCGTTCGGTGACCTTGTCGATTCCCGGTTTTCGCTGGAACAGCTCAACGAAGCGTTCTCGCGCGCCGCGGACCGTTCGGTGCTGCGCGCCGCGATCGTGCCTTGAGCGCGCGCTCGGGAATCTAAAAGACTGTTTCCCGGAACCGAGCGAAGTGAGGTGTCCGGGACCCATCCCCGGATCGCAACAAGCCTATCCATGGGTCCCGGGTCTTGCCGCTGCGCGGCATGCCCGGGAAATGACGATCGAAGACCGGTGCGGTCCAACCCGGCGCGGCCCCAACGGACCCGGTTCCAGATGCTTTCGTGAACGACGAAGAACGCGAAGCCGCTGGCCGACGCGCTTGCCGCGATGGTCAGGGCCTGCCACACCGAGTTCGTGTGCGGATAGCTGAGCGCCGTCATGGTGACGATGCCGAGCAGTTGCCACGTCAGTGCCTTCAGAAGTGTGCGCGATCTAGTGTCCACGAATACCTCGTTTGTGCGTCGTCGATGGCGGTTCAATATCACCGGCGCGGCGGATGGGGAATTCGGTGAATGCGCTGCAAAATATCCCGAATGTAGATTTTTATCATCAATCGTTATAATAATAACAAATGGATAAGCGGGACCGGGCGCGCATCTTCCGCACGCGCCTTAGCGAGCGGATGAATTCCAGCGGCATGAGCCGGAGCGAACTGGCACGCGCCTGCGGCGTCGACCGTTCGACCATCGCGCAGTTGCTGAGCGAGGACGAGACGCGGCTGCCGAACAGTCACCTCGCCGCCGAATGCGCGCGTGCCCTCGGGCTCAGCGCGGATTGGCTGCTGGGCCTCGCCGACCGCTCCGAGACCGCCGCCGATATTCTCGCCACCACGTTCCGTTTCACCGAGGCCGCGCGCACGTCGGCCGACATCCAGATCGCCGAGTGGCACCGCGAGGCGACCGGTTACAAGATCCGTCACGTGCCGGCGACGCTGCCGGATACCCTCAAGACCGACACCGTGCTCGATTTCGAATACGCCGCGTTTCAGGCCAAGACTCCGGCGCAGGCGGGGCAGGCGTCGAAGGATCTGAACGACTGGTTGAGCGCGCCCGGTTCGGATTACGAGATCTGCGTGCCGCGCGAGCAGGTGGAATCGCTGGCCCGTGGCGAAGGGTATTGGCGCGGCCTTTCGAGGAATGCCCGGCGCGAGCAAATCGAGCACATGGCGGAACGCTGCCGCGCCCTCTATCCGTCGCTCCGGTTCTACATGTTCGATTCCAAGACCGTGTTCTCGGCGCCGGTGACGATCTTCGGGCCGCTGCTGGCTGTCATCTATATCGGGCGTTACTACATGGTGTTGCGCGAACGCCACCAGATTCAGGCGCTCACCGATCACTTCGACAAGCTGGTCTACGACGCCGAGAACGACGCCCGCTCGGCGGCGGACATCATCGCCGGGATGATCTAGCCGTGACCGTTTGCGCGTCGGTCCTGTTCGCCGTCAGCACCAGCGCCGACGTGACGACGCAATAAAGCGCGCAGCCGAGCGCGATGGCCTCGAAACCGATCCCGGCGTCGATCATCAGGCCCATCGCCGCCGGGGCCAGCCCCGTCGAGAACACCATCGCCGCCTGGCCGAAGGCGCGGATCGCGCCCAGGTGCGCGGTGCCGTAAAGCTCGGGCCACAGCGCGCCCAGCAGAACCACGGTGACGCCGGCGGACGTGCCCAGCAGTCCGAGATAAAGCGGCGCCGCCCAGGGCGCCGTGAACAGCGCGACCGAGAGCGCGCTCAGCATCATCGGGGTCAGGAACACGGTCATGACGCGCCGCGCGCCGAAGCGGTCGATCAGCGGCCCGGTGAGGATGGCGGCGACGACCGACATCGCCGCGTAGGCAGTGAACGAACCCGACACCAGGGTCATCGACCAGCCCTTCACGTCGGCCATGTGCACCTGATGGAAGATCAGCCCGGTGCCGATGAACGACGGCGCCAGAAGCGCCGGCAGCCGGAGCCACAGTCCGGCGGTGCGGAGCGCCTGGCCGAGGGTGAAGTCGCTCGCGTCGGCGCCGGTCTCGGCCCGGCGGGCGACGAACGCGGCGTGGCGCTCACGGTGGCCCTTCAGCAGGAACAGCATCACCGGCAGCGCGCCGAGCGCGATCGCCGCGCACGCCCACCAGATGTCGCGCCAGCCGTATGCGGCCAGTGCCGTGACGGCGATGATCGGAAATACGGCCTCGCCCGCCGGATGGCCGAGCGACGCGATCGAGACGGCGCGGCCCCGGTGCGTGTCGAAATAGCGGCCCATCGCCGTCATCGCCGTGTGCGTGGCGAGGCCCTGGCCGAACAGCCGCAGCATGAAGATCGCAGGGATCAGCATGAGTGCGTCGGGTGCCGTACCGAACAGCACGCTGGCCAAGGCGATGCCGCCCAGCACCAGCGCCGCGAAGGCCGCGAGTGGAATCCGGTCGACGACGCGCCCGGCCCAGATCAGCACCGCCGCACTGGCGATGGTGGCGGTGGAGTAGACGGTGCCGAAGCCGCCGTGGCTGAGCCCGAAGGCGTCGCGCACGTCGGCGCTGAACAGCGAGATGAAGAACGTCTGTCCGAAGTTCGAACTCAGGCACATGAAGAATCCGAAGCCGAGCAGGCGGCCGTGTTCGCGCAGCATGGCGAGGGGGATCAAATCGGGCTCCTCGGGTTTGCAGTTGGGGCGATGGCGCGCAGGTGTCCGCTGAAACTAAAGCGGCGTCATGGGTCGGGCAAGGATAGCGGGAGTGTTCGTATTTTCCGTCACCCTGAACTCGATTCAGGGTCCATGAAAATCCACCATCGCTGCGGTTTGAAAACATGGGTCCTGAATCAAGTTCAGGACGACGGAGGTTAAGGAATTCTCCTCGGAAACCGCTTCATTGTCATTCCCGCGTAAGCGGGTACCCAGCAATGTCGTGCCGGTGCCCCCGCTTTCGTGGGGATGACAAGGTGTGGAGAGGCCAAGATCGGGGTGCTACCGCCAGATGTCGTCCATTACCCGGTTGGCATAGGTCGTCAGCGCGGCGTGATATTCCGAGCGCTGCGCGTCCATCGGGTCCGCCTCGGCCCACGCCATGCGTTTGGCCCACTCGGTCATGGTCGCGACCCACGGTTCCGGAAACCGGAGCGCATGACAGATGGCATGAATCTCCGCGACCTCGGCCTCGTGCACATAGTCATCGGCATAGAGGAACCGCATCAGTTCGAGCGCCGCGATGACGCGCGCACGGTGACTGTCGAACATGGCGACGTCGAGGTCGCCGAGGACGGCGCGCTGGTCGAACTCGAACGGAATCTCCATTTCGGCGCACACCGTCTCGAGTGCGTCGTTCTCGTCGGCGGAATCCTCGCCGTCGGCCTGCGTGATCCGGCTCGCCAACACCAGGAAGGCGCGTTTCTGCGCGTCGCTCAGTTCGTTCAGGTACATCCATTCCCCAATGCTGTCGTCGGCGCGTATATCACAATAAATACCCGCATTACTTTCAGTAACAAAAAATAACTTCACTTTAGTGCCGATAATTCGGAACCTTTTGAATAATAACAAAGGGGTCTGCGAAAATTGAAGAAAATCCTGAGTTGGACCATGGTCGCGGTGTTCGCGGCGCTGCAGGTGGCGTTGCACGCGCCCGACCTGCTGAGCAGTTCCAGCGGCACGCTGAAGGTCGCGCTTGTCGGCCCCATGAGCGGCGACGACGAAGCGGCCGGCAAGGAGATGCTGGCCGGCGCGCGTCAGCTCATCGACACCTATAACCGTGAACGCGACGCGCTGAGCCCGCGCGTCGAACTCACCGTCCACGATGACAGGAACGATCCCGAACGGGCGCGGGAACTCGCGGCCGAAATCGCCGACGATCCGGACGTGCTGGCGGTGCTCGGCCATCAGTCGGACGAAGCCTCCGCCGTCGCCGCGCCGATCTACGCCGAGAAAGGGCTCCCCGCGGTCACCGGGTCCAGCGGTTTGCAGAAGGTGACGTTCCAGAACGACTGGTATTTTCGCGTTGGCCTGACGACCGCCAACCAGGGCACGTTCCTCGCCAACTACATCGGTCGGGTGATGAAGGCCGAGGAAGTCTATGTTATCCGCTCCACCGATCCCTACGGCGATACCATGGGCGAGGCCGTGGTCGACGAACTCAATTTCCAGCGCCGGCTCAGTGCGTTCAGCGTTAAGGTGCTGAAACAGTTCCGCATCGATCCGGCGTCGACGGACCTCGCCGCCGATATCCAGAAGATCGCCGACGAGATCACGCCGACCTACGCGCGCCAGCCGGTCGTGGTCGCGGTGCCCGAGGACATCGCCGCCGAGGTCGTGTTCACCCTGCAGAGCAATCAGCGCCGCCGTCTCGGCAAGACCATCCCGTACCTGATCATCGGCCCCGACGCGCTCGGCAAGGCCGGCGTTTACGACGAACTGGTGGCGCGCCGGACGACGCGCTTCGGGCTACAGGATTTCGCCGAGGGCATGCGTGCCGTGGCGCCGTTCCTTGAGGATGTGGCCAACCAGAAGGCGCGCGATTTCCGCTACGCCTATCGCGCCGAACAGAAGACCGAACCCGGCGTCATCGCCGCCGGCTTCCATGACGCCGCCGCGGTACTGGTGCGCGCCTTGGGCCAGCTTGTCGACAACGGTACGCAGACCGGAGATACCAGGGCGGCGCGGGAAGCGGTGCGGCAGTACCTCGCCGACATCGACACGCCGGCCAGCGCCGTTGTCGGCGTTACGGGGCCGCTTTATTTCAACCGCGACGGCAACGCCATCAAGACGGTCCCGATCGGCATCTACCGTGACCGCCGGCTTGTTTCGACGCCGGTGCAACTCAGCCCGACCGGCACCATCGACCGCGATGACGGCGCGCCGGTGTTCCAGATCTTCGGCGGTTATTTCACGCCGACCCGGGTCGTGCCGACCGGCGTGCAGATCAACAAGATCGGCAACGTCGACCTGAAGGCGCGGACCGCGGAGATCGACTTCAATTTCTGGTTCCGTCACCAGGGCGGCCTCGACCTGAGCCAGATCGAGTTTCCCAACGCGGTCCGGCCGGTCGAACTGGGCGATCCGATAGACAAGAGCGAGAAGGACGGCCAGCATTACAGCCTCTACCGTGTCGAGGGTGCGTTCCAGACCGACTTCCTAGGACCCGTCGGCAAGGGCGGTGACCGGGTCATCGGTGTGCAGATGCGTCACGCGGTGCTGAACCGCGAACGGCTGATCCTGATTCCCGATCTGGTCGGCATGAACGGCGGTGGCGCCAACGCGTTGCAGGGCCGCGTCGCCCGGGTTCTCGACCTTGGCGAAGACAGCGCGCATCAGCTCAAGAAGGTCGATATTTTCCTCGACGCGCAGCCGGTCGAGGTCATGGGCAATCCGGAATACATCGGCGTCAACATCGAGGGGTTCTCGCGTATCAACACCGCCGTGTGGCTGACCGCCGACGAAATCTCGCTGACCCGCCTAATCGATCCTGATTTCGCCCTCAGCGCGTTCCTGCTGTTCGGTTTCCTGATCGGCGTCGTCGGCGTGAGCGGCCAGCATCTCAGACGCACCTCGAAACAGAAGTGGCTGTGGTTTCCGATGGCGGCGCTCTGTTTCCTGTTTCTGTTCGTCGCCGACCCGGCGCTTTCGGGTCTGTTCAGCGGCCGCAACGCCAACCCGGTGCTGGCCGAGACGCTGTCGTTCGCGGCGCGCTGCCTGTGGTGGCTGGTGCCGGCGTGGCTTCTGGCACGCTTCATGGAACTGTTCGTGTGGCGGCCCCTGGAGGAAAAGACCAAGCGCGAAGTGCCGCGTGTGGTACGGGCCTTCGTTGCCGGTACATTCTATACGCTGGCGGTGCTCGGCATCCTCGCCTTCGTGTTCGACCAGCGTATCACGAGCCTGCTGGCGACGTCCGGCGTGCTCGCCATGATCATCGGCCTCGCCATTCAGATGAATATCTCCAACGTCTTTTCCGGCATCGCCATCAACGTGGAACGGCCGTTCCGGATCGGCGATTGGGTCAGGATCGAAGGTCACGAGCCCGGCCGTATCGTCAACATCACCTGGCGCACGACCCGGCTCGAGACCATCGACAAGAATATCATCTGCATTCCCAACGCCATGGCGTCAGACCAGACGCTGGAGAACCTGAGCTATCCGGACGAACGCTACCGCGCCGAGTTGATGGTGCACGTCGACCCGGGCGCCAAACCGGAGTGGGTCGAGAAGATCCTGATGGATGCGGTCATGTCGGTGCCCGAGGTGCTGCCGGATCCCGCTGCCATCGTTCAGTTCGACGGCGTTAAGGATTGGTCCGCCGACTTCGCGGTCCGCTTCTTTTGCCTCAACTACGCCGACAGTATTCCGGTCTCGGCGCAGGTCTGGCGGCAGATCGTGCGTAATCTGAAATACGCCGGGTTCGAATCCGTGATCCACGAGGAGTTCACGCTGTTCCACCTGTCGGACACGGCGAAACGCGGCGACGATGTCGCGCCGATGCTGATCAACGACGTCGAGGTATTCGAGCCGTTCGGCGAGAACGAGATCAAGCAGCTCTGCTCGCACATGATCCGCCACCGTCTGGAACCGCAACGCACCGTGATCGAGCAGGGCTCGGCCGGCGACAGCCTGTTCATCGTCGTCGAGGGGGCCTTGAAGGCCGAGATTGAAATGGACGACGGCAAGGTGATCGAGGTCGGGCGTCTCGGCCCCGGCGACTTCTTCGGCGAAATGGCGCTGCTGACCGGCGAACCGCGCGGCGCGACCATCGCCACCATCACCCCGTCGCAGATATACGAGGTGCGCAAGGAGCACATCCAACCTGTGATCGAGCAGTACCCGGACATCAAGCAGGACCTGTCGCAGATTCTGACCCGGCGCGAGCTCGAGAACCTGCGGCGCCGCAACGAACACTTCGCGTCCATCGACGAGGAACGCAACCTCGCCTCAAAGCTTTTGTCCAAGATCACGGACTTTTTCGGGATGTCCGACCGCAAGGCGAGCGCCGCGCCGAAGAAAAAGGAACCCGCCGACGCGGACGATTGAATTTTTTCGGTTTCCGGCTCAGGACCGGGAAACCGGGGCTATGTGTCCTTTGTGTCGCCCCACGCCGCCTCCAGCATGGCGACGGCTTCGTCGACTATATTTTTCGTCACCGGTTTGTGAAACGCCTTGATGGCGCCGAAGCGCTCGGCGATCTCCGGGTAGCTGACGTCGTGACCCTCGCCGGCGTTGGTGATCACGACGACGGGCATGCCTGGATGCTCGCTCTTGAGCCAGACCAGGACCTCAAGGCCGTCGCGGTCGGGCATCATCAAGTCCAGGATTATGCCGTCGATACCGCCCTGCTTGACGCATTCGATGGCGTCATTGCCGTCCTTGGCCTCGCCGGTCAAATACCTGTGCTTGGTGACGAGTTCGCGGATGATTTCCCGCGTAAGCTGGTTGTCGTCCACGATGAGAATTCTTCTCGACATGCCGAAAGCCCCCGTCATGATCGCGCCGTTCGATGGCTGATTGCATAGTTGCACCTCAGCACGGAATGGTTGGATTTACACTAAAAAAGTGAAAAAAGCGCCTTTGACCGCCATCATCATGCGAGGTGTTCTACTTAAGCGGGTTCAATGCGCGCGTGATTGTCTCCATGTCCAACGTCGGGCCGATGTAAAGGTTCTGAAAAATCAACCGGGGCGGGCGGCGGTCAGGCGGGCGCCAGTGTGTAGTCGCCGTCGCTGACCGGCTCTTCCCAGGTGGTGGCGTTGCCCTGGTCGTCGGATTCCGAGAGCGCCAGGTGACACATCATCTGGTCCGGTGCGGCGCCGTGCCAGTGGCGCGTGTCGGGCGGGATGACGACGGTATCGCCGGGGCGGATTTCCTCGACCGGTCCGCCTTCCATCTGATAGCGGCCGACGCCCGACAGCACGTACAGGATCTGTCCGACCGCATGTGCGTGCCAGTTGGTGCGTCCGCCCGGCGTGAAGGTGACGCGGGTGACGCGCATCCGCGATGGATCCTCGGGCACGAAAACCTGGTCTTGCAGGACCTGACCGACGAACATGTCGTCGGGGGCGATTTTGGTTTGGCTCTCGTTGGCGCGGACAATTCTCGGTTTCATGTGCGGACCCTCCCTGGTCGTCGTTCGAATATTGGATAATTCATAAACAATTTGGCGTCCCGAGCCGTAGGATACAATATGGGACCGGATATTCCGGCCGGGATTCGACCACCGATGATCCGCAACCTGTTCCGCAATGTTGATTTCGATAACTCGGAGGAGGTCGATCTCGACGCGCTCGACGCCAAACTTGCGTCCTGCCTCGCGTACTGGCGTGGGCTCGCAGCGGGCAACGGGTTGCCGGCATGGAAGGATGTCGACATGGTGGCGCTGCCGTCCGATGTGCTGCCGCTGGTAACGGTGGTCGATATCGACTGGCGCCACGGCACCGTCGACGCCGATGCACTTTCATACCGATTCTGGGGCACCGGTCATGTGCGGGCCAAGAATATCGAGCGAACGGGAACGCGCGTTTCCGAACATTCGAACCGCACGCCCGTCGTCGAGGCGGAGTACCTGAAGGTTATCGAGCGTAAGCAACCGATGGCGTTCCGCAAGAACATCCTGATCGAGAATCCGATGCGCGCGGTTCTTCAGACCAGCGTCAGGCTGCCGCTGTCGAATGACGGCGTGCGTGTCGACAACATACTTTCGGCCTCGGTCTGGGACGATTTGAAGACGCCGGGCTGATCCCTCGGTTTGCCGCAATCGCCGATTGTCAGGACAATGCTAGAATATGACGATAAAGTACACACTTTCGAACGCAAAGAGAGGGGCGGTAGGGTGCCGATTCACTATGAGTTCGATGCGGAGCTGAAGGTTCTGTGCGCGACGTTCGGGGGAAAGTTCAGTACCGATGAGCCACTGCAGGTGTTGTCGGCGTTCGTATCGGCAAACCCCGATTTGGGCACGATCTCAATCCTGAACGTATTCTCCAGAGATTCCGATCTCTCCGATGCCTCGCCGGACGAACTTTACAAATTGCGCGACGATGTTCGTGATTTGCTTGCTGAGAATGGCATCGTCCGCGAGCGCACCGCGTTCGTCATGAACGGGTCTATCGATATACTGATGCTCGGTCCGCTCTGGCAAGCCATCAACGCCGCGGACCCGAACACTAGCTTCCCGATGCGCTTCTTCAATTCCATTGGCGAGGCTTCGGAATTCCTCGGTGCCGATCTCACGGCACTCAGGGAACTCGTTGCACGGACCGAGATGGAGTTACGGGAAACGGCACACCGTTTAGGTTAGGGGAAACGGCCGCGCCCGATGCGCGGCGAAAGGCCGGACGGCATGGATTCAGGTAACGTCGGCACCGCGGAAGATATTAAAGCTGCGTTCCGGATCTCTGACCTGCAGGGGTTCCGGAATTCGACCGGGCAGTATTATGCGGTTGTCGGGCACAATCGTTCGAGCCGCTTGATCACCGACAAGTGGATCGGTGCCGTCGACGACGAAGACGCCTTCAAGACGGTTCTCGAGTTTATCTGCCGGCATTTCGAAACCGGCAATTACAGCTATTGGCTGGCGGACCTCAGGCACATGAGTTCGAGTTTCGCCCATTCCGAAGACTGGCTTGCCGACATCGTGTTCCCGCGCACGATTGCCGCCGGGCTGGAGCGCGAGGCGGTGGTGCTGCCGGCGCGCGAGAACGTGCCGCCGGATTTCGACGTTTTCGGTTCGGCGACGTCGGCGCTGCGCAAGATTACCGACGGTCGGGTAAGGGGGTTCCAGGATCTCGATATGGCCAAGGAGTGGCTGTTCGGCGTGCGCAGCTCTTAGAACCGGCTCGGCGCGCCCATCAGGTCGGCAATGCCTGGTGCCTGTTCCAGTGCCCACACCAGTTGCTGTTTTTCGTGGTTGTCGAGTTGCGCCAGTTCGACCTTGTTGGAGAGTTTGACGCCAGCCTCGATGTCGCGGAGTTGCTGGCGCAGGATGGCGTCGAGCAGGATTTTGTGCGCGTCGATCAGGTTGCCGACCAGATGCACGCCGTGAATGTCGTGTTCGCGCGCCGCCGCCAGCCGGGCCGGTGTCGAGCGCGCATCGATGCCGAGTTGCAGCGCCAGCACCCGGGCCGCGGAGAAGATCGGCATGATGCCACCTTTCTTGAGGTCGACGCGGCCATTCCGGTGCTTGAAGCGGCCGAACCAACCGAGCGGACTATCGAAATCCGCCGCTTTCGCGCCCATGTGCTGCAGGAACACTTTGTTCTCGCCGGCCGCTTGCATGGCGTCGCGGCGCAGTTCCGTGCCGAGGCTTTCGTCGCCGTATACCGGCCGCGCGTCGAAAAAAATGTCGCTGTTCAGGATGTCCTTGGCCTTGGCTTTGACGATCCACTGTTCGACCGTGCGCCGCCAGTGTGCCGCGTCCTTGCGCCATGCCGCATTCCTGGCCATGATCCCGCCCTTGCAGTAGGTCACGCCGACGCCATCGAGCGTGTCGGCGGCGATCTGACCGAGCCTTTCGAACCATTTGTCCGTTTCCGAACCGGGTTCGCCGTGCTCGTAGATGATGGCGTTGTCCTGATCCATGGCGAGCAGGCTTTCGCCGCGTCCGCCGGAGCCCAGCACCAGCATGGCGTAGGGCTGCGGCACCGGCCCCCAGCCTTCGTCGAGCATCTGTGCCTCGGCCAGTTCCGTGGCGCGCCGGGTCAGCGCGCAAAGTTCCTGCGACACGATGGCCGCCGTGTTGCGGGGGTCGACGCCCTCGGCCGACAGCGACGAGGCGACCATGGTCAGGCTTTCCCAGATACTGCCCAGTTCGGCCGGCGAGGCCGCGGCCTCGATGGTGTCGCCCAGCGACATGGCATCGCCGGCGCGCTGTTGTAAAAGGTCGCGGGCGCTGAGCGCGCCGATGAAGTTGCCCGCTGCGTCGGTCACGCCGAGGTGCCGGAAGTGGTGCCCCGACATCTTGGTGATGGCGCGGTACACGAACTCGTCGTCGCGGATGGAGATCAGCGGGCGGATTGCGTAGGCGTCGACCGGTTTTTCGAGGGCGCCGTTGCCGTCGGCGTCGATGGCCCGGAGCACGTCGCGCTCGGTCAGGATGCCCCATTCGCCGTCGGTATCCGCCGCGTCCGGTTCGATGAACAGGGAACTGATCTTGTTCTCGATCATCGTACCGAGGGCGTTGCGGAGCGAGGTTTCCCCGGATGCCGTCGACGGCGGGCTGTGCATCAGCTCCGCGACCCGGTGCCGGTACGGATAGCTGTCGATGCGCGCCAGCAGCGTCGCGTCTTCGTTGGTGACCGGGCCCGCGACCTCGTGCCAGCCGGCCTGCGCCTCGGCGCTGCGATGGCTGGCGAGACCGCGGCATGCGCGCTCCGCCTGGGCCAGGGTCACGATGTCCCTGTCGCGCAACTTGTCGATCAGGGCGTTGAAGACCTGCGCCGTGACCCGCGCGTCGCCCATGGCCCGGTGCCGGTCGACGATCTCGATCCCGAGCCATTCCGCCGCGATCTCAAGGGATTGCCCCGGCAGATCGGGGGCGACGATCTGCATCAGGTGGCGGACGTCGAGGGAACGGGGCGGGTGCCAGGAAAGCCCGTTGCGCTGGTGTTCGGATTCCATGATCGCCAGGTCGAATCCCAGCGAATAGCCGATCAGTACGTCGCTCTCCACCCATTCGGTAAACCGGCCGACGACTTCCGGAAACGGCGCCTTGCCCTCGATATCGGCATCGCGGATACCGTGGATCTCGGTCGATTTCGGCGGTATCGGCAGACCCGGATCGACCATTTCCTCAAACGTGTCGTCCAGGAGTTCTCCGTTCAAGATACGCACACCGGCGATTTCGATGATGCGGTCGTTGGCGGTGTCGAGGCCGGTGGTCTCGGTGTCGGCGACGATGGCCGGCAGCGACTGAAGCGGCAGCCCGGAAAGTCCGCCTTTCGGGGGGTGAAAGCTCATCGATGACCTCCCGCCGTCTGTTTATTTATTCGCGCCTGACGGCGCACGGATCATCCCGCCGCGCCGGTCACCGTCAACCCGGAAGGATCGGCCGCCAGCGCGTCGCGGTCGAGGCGCTTCTCGAACTGGCGCCGGATATTGGCCCAGGCGAACTTGACCGAGTTCTCGACATACTCGATGTCGTATTTCTTGAGTTCGTCCGAGATCGGCGCCCATGTGACGATCGCCGCCGGGCTTTCGGTGAATTCGTCACGGGTCAGCGCGCGGCCGTGCCAGTCGACGAAACCGAGGCGCTTCTCGAAGGCGCGGACGGCTTCGTCCGGATCGAACTCGGCGACACTCTCGTCGAGGTTCGCGCGAATGCCGTTTCTGTACACCGAAAGCGCAAATTGTGCGCGTTCCGAATCGGCTATTCCGTTGTGCGAAAACGTCGTCGCCACGGCCCAGACGCAGAAGTCCGACAAGCAGGCGGCATAGGCGTGCATCTTGGCGATATTGACCGAACGGATAATGATGTCGTCGCGGAACATTTCCGGGTATTTCGTGCCCATGCGCGTCTTGACGTAACCGAATAATGTCTTCTGGGCGATGAAGGCGCTCCGCGTGACAATGAATTCCTCAACATTTTCAAGGGATTCGATGCGTCCCATGTGACGGCGAAAGTTGAACCCGGAAGCAAAAAGCCTCCAGTACTCGCCGACCTTGGAAAATTCGAATTGAAGCAACGTCATCTGACCGATTCGCTCTCGTCGTCAGGCTTTTTCCAGGATGTCAAGCGGTAATGCCCGTATCTCCGCGTTACCAGTTGCGCGATTCACATAATAATGCAGTATATAAGGAGTCGCATTTGTGTAAATGCGCGTTATTGGGGATGAAATGTCTGAGGGGATTCAATCATTATGGCTGATAACGTAAACGAAATCCGTCAGGAACACTGGCGAAAATCCAGGAATCTGACCTTCGGGGTCCTGATTATCTGGTTCATTTTCGCGTTCGTGATTCCGTGGAATGCGGGGGCGCTGAACGATATGTCGTTCATCGGTTTCCCGCTCGGGTACTACTTCTGTGTCCAGGGTTCGCTGATCGTTTTTGTCGCACTCATCTTCATTCAGAACAAGATGCAGGACAAAATCGACGACGAAGCCGGGCTCTCTGAAAAACGCTGATAGGGAGCAGACACATGAAAGGTAGCTTTATCGAAAATCTTGGCCGCGTGTACGGGATGTACACCGGCGGGTTCCTAGTTTTCGTCCTGCTTATGGCGCTCCTCGAACAGATGGGTGTCGGCGCGGATACCATCGGCATCCTGTTCGTGGCCTTCACGATCGCGATCTACGCGTTGATCGGGTGGCTGTCACGGACCATGCAGGTCGATGCCTACTACGTTGCCGGGCGCGAAGTGCCCGCCGTCTACAACGGCATGGCGACGGCGGCGGACTGGATGTCCGGTGCCTCGTTCGTGGCGCTGGCCGGCGGCATCTACTTCGGCGGTTACGGTTATCTCGGCTTTATCGTCGGCTGGACCGGCGGTTACGTGCTGGTGAACTCGCTGATGGCGCCGTACCTGCGCAAGTTCGGCTGCTACACCGTGCCCGATTTCATCGGCACCCGTTACGGCGGGAACCTGGCGCGCTTCTGCGCGGTCTGCGTTCTGGTGCTGGCGTCGTTCACCTACGTGACGGCGCAGATCAACGCGTCGGGCACGATCGCGGCGCGCGCGCTGCACATTCCGTTCGAAGCCGGTGTCTGGTTCGGCCTTCTCGGTATCCTGTTGTGCTCGATGCTCGGCGGGATGCGGGCCGTGACCTGGACCCAGGTGGCGCAGTACATCGTGCTGATCATCGCCTATCTGGTACCGGTTATCTGGATGTCCAACCGTCAGGACTTCGGCCTGATTCCGCACTTCGGGTACGGCGACGCCGTGGCCCGGATTCAGGAACTGGAACCGATGATCGGTCTCGGCACCGCCGCGACCGACAAGCCGCCGTTCGGCGGCGTTCGGATCCTGTCGACGCCTCACTTCGCGCCGGGTGGTACCGCCGCGAGCTGGAGCTTCGTCACCCTGGCGGCCTGTATGATGATGGGTACCGCCTCGCTGCCGCACATCCTGATGCGCTACTTCACCACGCCGAGCGTGCGTGACGCGCGCCGTTCGGTCGCGTGGTCGCTGTTCTTCATCTTCCTGCTGTACTTCACGGCGCCGGCGCTTGCCACGCTGACGAAGCTGCAGTTGATCGACCCCAATCTTGCGACAAGCATCATTGGTAAATCGTTCGAACAGGTGCAGAACCTGGCGTGGATCCAGAACTGGGCGTCGGTGGACATGTTGTACATCGTCGACAGTAACAAGGATGGCTTGCTGCAGTTGAACGAGTTCTTTATGCGGCCGGACATCGTCGTGCTGGCAACGCCTGAAATCGCGGGTCTTCCGTACGTGATTTCCGGTCTCGTCGCGGCGGGCGGTATGGCGGCTGCCATGTCGACCGCGGACGGTCTGCTGCTGGCCATCGCCAATGCGCTTAGCCACGACCTTTACTACAAGATCATCGACCCGCAGGCCGAGACCCGTAAGCGTCTCGTCGTCGCGCGGATCCTGTTGATCGGTATCGGTGCGGCGGGCGCCATGGTCGCCAGTCTCAAGCTGACGGGGATCCTCGGTGCCGTGGCATGGGCGTTCGACTTCGCCATGTCCGGGCTGTTCTTCCCGCTGGTGCTCGGTATCTGGTGGAAACGGGCCAACCGTCCGGGTGCGGTGGCAGGTATGATCGTCGGTCTCGCCGCCGGTTGTATCTACCTGTACCTCGTGCGTTGGGGCGGCATGGATCCGCTCTGGGGCATCGACCACCTGCGCTTCGGCATCATCGGAGCAGGCGCCAGCCTGATCGCGATGGTCGTCGTGACGCTGGCGACGCCGGAACCGGACGCCGAAACCCAGGCAATGGTGGACGAAGTCCGCGTGCCTTCGGGTGATGCGATCCTCGGTCAGACCCACTAAGACGGGTCTGCCGAAAAGGCAAAACTTCGGGGGGCGGATTTTTCCGCCCCCCTTTGTTTTTCGCCGAACCCTTATTGTCTTCGCGGGCGGCCTGTGATTACCTTTTTCCGTCCCTGATCAGAAGAGTACCCCAGCCGCCATGTACGATCCGCTAGCGCCATTTCCCGTATGGGTCATCGCCATCGATTACATCCTGGGGGCGGTCATGTGGACCCTGATCGGCCGGGTCGCGATGAACCTGTTCCTGCCGATCGACAGCAACTTCGCCTTCATGCGCCTGTTCGTGAAGCTGACGGACCCGATCCTAAAGGTATTCCGGCCGATAACCCCGGGCTTCCTGATTGAGCCGCTGGTGCCGCTGTTCGTGGCGTGGTTCTTCTTCATGATCCGCTTCTACCTGATGCCGTGGCTGTTGGGTTACGACGTCATGGGGATGCTGTCGTTCCCTCTCGAAGGCGAGATCACGCGGGGGCTCTACGAACTGTTCTATAACAAGTAAGGCGGCGCGATTCAGAAGACCCATGGCTGTCGCTCCATATCGGTCCGTCAGTATCCCCGGTGTGTGGTCAGCAGGCTCCGGCGCACGGCGCGCTCCGACGCGCTGGCCAGCGACTTGCGGTCGGGAAACGCCACCGGTCTGATCGGCGGCATGAAGTCCACCTCGACGACGCAGCCCTTGAGGCCGAATACGCTCATCAAATGCCCGGCCAGCGTCATGTCGCCGTACCACGCGTACAGATCCGTCAGTTCGCCCTTGAGCCTGCGGCCGTCGGCGTAGCGCGCATACCCGATCGAGACCGGCTGCATGGCGACACGCGCGTTGACGTGCTTCGGCTCGACCGCCGAAAACAGCGCCGACTTGAAGGGCAGCACGTTCAACCCGTTCGATGATGTGCCTTCGGGAAACAGGATAATGCGCTCGCCCTGGTCCAGCGCGCCCTTCAGCTCGCCGCTGTCGCCGGCGGCGTTGCGGCGGTCGCGGCTGACGAAGATGGTGTCGGCGAGCCTGGCCAGCAGGCCGAACAGCGGCCATCCGGCGACGTCCCTTTTGGCGACGAAGCGGGCATCGACCAGCGCGCCCAGCACGATGATGTCGAGGTAGGATACGTGGTTGGCGGCGATCAGTACCGGCCCGTCCTCGTGCGGTCGCCCCCTGACGCGGACCCGGAGACCGCAGATCCTTTGGCAGGTGCGGAACCAGAGCTTGGCGATCGGCCGTTTAGCGGCGGGGCGGACGGCGCCGGTCAGCGCATAGGGGCCGACGAGTATCCCGGTGACGGCGGCGAAACCGGCGGCCCTCAGGACGGCGCGGAAGATGGATGTCTTGGTCGCCGCGTAGTCGTCTAGGATGTCCCAGATGGTCTGTAGTGGCGACGGTATCTCTCGGTAATTTTGGTACATTCCACGATCACGCAAATATCCGTTGTGTTGAACTGTTCGTCGATCACGGCGCCGTCGCCGACGACCCCGCCGACACGCAGGTAGCCCTTGATCAGCGGCGGCAGCTCGGACAGTGCCGAGCGCCGGTCGAGCGTGTCCGGGGCGTGGCGATCCATGCCGACGAACCGGGCTTCCTGGGCGCGCGGGCGGATTTCCTCGGGCGCCAGGTGGTAATGGTGCAGATACGACAACCCGGCCTGGAATGCGTCCGGATCGCTGCCGGGAAAGCTGGCGCAACCGAACATCATCTCGATGCCGTGCGCGTCCAGGTACCCGGCGATGCCGCGCCATAAAAGCTGCATTGTCGCGCCGGAGCGATAGTCCGCATGGACGCATGATCGTCCCAGTTCGACGATCTCGCCCGGATACGCGATCAGTGACGAAAGGTCGAATTCGTCGCCGGAATAGAAACCATCGGCATTTTCCGCGACGGCGCGGCGCAGCAGCCGGTAGGTGCCGACGACGAACGGCTTGCCGTTGGAGCGCTGTTTGTCGACCACCAGAAGATGGTCGCAGACGTGGTCGAACGGGTCCTCGTCCATTTTTGCACGGCGCGCCGAAAGCGACGGCACGGCGCCCATTTCCTCGTAAAACACCTGATAGCGCAGACGCTGCGCGCACTCGATCTCGATCGGGTTGTCGGCCAGGTAAACCAGCAGATCGCCGTTATCGATGATATCCTTCATGGTCCCTCCTTTGCCCGCCAATGCGCGGGGTCGAGACGGCGGCCGCGGCGCGGCCTGATCCTTTGAAGAAATGGCAGAGGGCGCGTGTGCGTTCAAAGGAAGCTTACGTGCCGGATTGATGTCGGAATTATGACGGGGGCGATGTCGGACATCGCCGTTTTCAAGGACTTAGCCGCGCGGTGCCGGGCGCGTGCAACAGTACTGACACGTGTCCGTCACCCCTATGTCATGGGGTTCTCGTGCGGATTGTCGGGGTGGGTGCGTCATGCCGCCGTGAGCAACGATTCGCACGGGGCGGGGATGCCCTCTCACCTAACCTCTCCCCCTTAAGGGGGAGAGGGATTGATTTTCGTATGTGATCCGAGAGTCCCTCTCCGCCACGAAAGTGGGGGAGAGGATAGGTGAGGGGGTGTCAGGCACCCTCGCGCTGGCGGGTGTTCTCGCGGCCGTTGTCGTTCTTGCCTTCCTGGCGGCGGTTCAGATCGACGCGGATCTGGCGGCGGCGCCGGTCGGGGCCGAAGAAGTCGCCGGTACGCACGAAGGACCGCGGCTGTTCGGCGATGATGCGGAGCCGGAGATAGATCAGCTTCGGCGAGAACGGCTTGGCGAGAAACTCGGTCATGCCGAGATCCCGCGCCGTCAGCACGTGTTCCTTGTCGGACATGGAGGTGACGACGATCACCGGCACGAACGGGTTCGGGCTGTCGTCGTCGCGGCGGATTCGCTTCAAGAGCCCCATACCGTCGAAGCCCGGGGCCCAATCGGCGAACACCACGTCCGGTTTGTGCATCTTGAACGCGTCCCAGGCCTGATCCGGCGTGCGCGCTTCCTCGATCTGGCCGATATTGAACGTGCGCAGGATAGAGCGCTGCGTCTGGCGCATGTAGGAATTGTGCTCGGCAACCAACACCGAGATATCGGAAAAATCGTATGGTTTGATCGTTTGGTCCATTTTCCACCCACTCCCAGGCCTGATTTGACCCTGTTTCAGGCCTGGAGGGTCGCAGATGCCTGTCACAGGCATATGTCGAATGGGTAAAAAGGCGTGATGAAATGTTTCAGAGTGTAATGCCGAAACGGGGCCCCGAAGGACCCCGTCTCGTAAAACCTGCGTCTTCCGCCCGGTTTAGCGCGTCGGCACCGGCGTGTCGGTGGAATAGTCGTAAAAACCGCGGCCCGTCTTGCGGCCGAGCCAGCCGGCCTCGACGTACTTCACGAGAAGCGGGCAGGGACGGTATTTGGTGTCGGCAAGCCCGTCGTGCAGCACGTGCATCACGGCGAGGCAGGTATCGAGACCGATGAAGTCGGCCAGTTCCAGCGGCCCCATCGGGTGGTGCGTGCCGAGTTTCATGGCGGTGTCGATGGCCTCGACTGAGCCGACGCCCTCGTAAAGGGTGTAGATCGCCTCGTTGATCATCGGCAGCAGGATGCGGTTGACGATGAACGCCGGGAAATCCTCGGCGTTGACCGAGCGCTTGCCCAGCTTGGCGGCAAGCTCGCGGATCGCCGAATAGGTGTCTTCGTCGGTGGCGATGCCGCGGATCAGTTCGACCAGTTCCATGCGCGGCACCGGGTTCATGAAGTGCATGCCGAGGAACTTGCCCGGACGGTCGGTCTGCGCACCCAGGCGCGTGATCGAGATCGACGACGTGTTGGACGCGATCAGCGCGTCTTCGGACAACACCGGACAAAGCTGCTTGAGGATCGCTTTCTTGACGTCCTCGTCCTCGCTGGCGGCCTCGACGACGAAATCGCAGTCGCCGAAAGCGGCGTAGTCGGTGCCGGTCGAGATGCGCTCGATGGCCGCGTTCATGTCATCCTCGGACATTTCGCTGCGGGTGATCTGGCGCGTCATGCCCTTCTTGATTTTTTCCAGGCCCGCGCCGATCGCGTCATCGGAGATATCGAGCATGTGAACGTCGAAACCGGCTTGCGCGCAGACATGCGCGATCCCGCTACCCATCTGCCCGGCGCCGATGACGCCGATCTTTTTTATGTTTATTGACATGGTCTTCTCCTCGCTATCGAAAGCAGCGGTAACGTGTTTGTCCATTTTGGTCGTTGTTTTCCCTAAGTTTAGTTGTCCAGCGCCTTGGAAAGCTCGGGCACCGCCTCGAACAGGTCGGCGACGAGGCCGTAGTCCGCGACCTGGAAGATCGGCGCCTCTTCGTCCTTGTTGATGGCGACGATGACCTTGCTGTCCTTCATCCCGGCCAGGTGCTGGATCGCGCCGGAAATGCCGACGGCGATATAAAGGTCCGGGGCGACCACCTTGCCGGTCTGGCCGACCTGGTAGTCGTTGGGCACGAAGCCCGCGTCGACGGCGGCCCGGGACGCGCCGACGGCGGCGCCCAGTTTGTCGGCGACTTCCTCGAGCATGGAGAAATTATCGCCCGACTGCATGCCGCGGCCACCGGAAATGACGATGCCGGCGCTGGCCAGTTCCGGGCGTTCGGACTTGGTCAGGTTCTGTTCGACGAATTCGGAGAGATCGCTGGCCGCCGCGGCGTCGATGCTCTCGACACTGGCCGAACCGCCCTCGGCGGGCGCGGCGTCGAAGGCCGTGGCGCGCACGGTGATGACCTTCTTGGCGTCCGACGACTGCACGGTCGCCATGGCGTTGCCGGCATAGATCGGGCGCACGAAGGTGTCCTCGCTCTCGATGGCGACGATCTCGGAAATCTGCTGCACGTCGAGCTTGGCGGCGACGCGGGGCGCGATGTTCTTGCCCGACGTCGAGGCCGGGGCGACGATATGGTCGTAGTCACCGGCAAGGCCGACCACCAGGTCGGTGACGCTTTCCGCCAGCGAATAGGCATAATGCTCGCCCTCCGCCTGCAAGACCTTGGCAACGCCTTCGGCCTTGGCCATCTCGGCGGCGGCATCGGCGCAGTCCTTGCCGGCGACCAGCGCCGTGACGTCGCCCAGTTTCACCGCGGCGGCCAGCGCGTTCAGGGTGCCCGGGCGCAGTGCCGTGTTATCGTGATCGGCAATCAGAAGTACGTTGGCCATGTCAGATCACCTTCGCTTCGTTTTTCAGTTTATCGACCAGTTCAGCGACATCGGCGACCTTGACCCCGCCTTCGCGCTTCGCCGGCTCTTCCACCTTCAGCGTTTTCAGGCGCGGCGCCGCGTCGACGCCGAGATCGGACGCCGACATGGTGTCGATCGGCTTTTTCTTGGCCTTCATGATGTTCGGCAGCGACGCGTAGCGTGGCTCGTTGAGGCGCAGGTCGGTGGTCATGACCATCGGCAGCTTGACCTTGATGGTTTCTAGGCCGCCGTCGATTTCGCGGGTTACTTGCGCGGACCCGTCGCCGAGGTCGAGCTTCGAGGCGAAGGTCGCCTGCGGCCAGTCCAGCAGCGCCGCCAGCATCTGGCCGGTCTGGTTGGAATCGTCGTCGATCGCCTGCTTGCCGACGATGACAATGTCGGGGTTTTCCTTTTCGCAGACGGCTTTCAGAATCTTGGCGACAGCCAGCGGCTGCACTTCCTCGTCGCTTTCGACCAGGATGCCGCGGTCGGCGCCCATGGCGAGCGCGGTGCGGATGGTTTCCTGGGACTGCGACGGGCCGATGGAAACGGCGATCAGTTCCTCGATCTTGCCGGCTTCCTTCAGACGCACGCCTTCCTCGACGGCGATTTCGTCGAACGGGTTCATCGACATCTTGACGTTTTGCAGTTCAACGCCGGTGTTGTCGGGTTTGACGCGGATCTTGACGTTGTAGTCAACGACCCGCTTGACAGCAACCAGTGCCTTCATCGGTTCTCCTCATGCCGCGGTCGCGACGTTCTTGGTTCTCCACCCCGCGAAAGGTCCGGGTTTGCTTGTCAAAGAAGTCTCTTGCGTGCATGTGCACCGGTCTTTTCGCAGGCGCAACATTAGGCCTTGCCCAATAGGGGGTCAAGCCACGTTTGCGACAAAAATGTGAAGGGAAACGACCGGATTTCCGCCGGTTTTCGGCTGGAAATGGTGGGCTTACCTGCTGCCGCCGGGCACCCAGAGCACGTCCTTGGCACCGTTGTCGTTGAGGTGCCGCGCCAGCACGAACAGGTGGTCCGACAGCCGGTTCATGTACTTGATGGCGGCCGGGTTGAGTTTCTCATGTTGCGCCAGCTCGGTCATCAGGCGTTCGCAGCGCCGGGCCACGGTGCGCGCCATGTGCAGATAGCTCGCCGCCGGTGTGCCACCCGGGAGAATGAAGGATTTCAGGGGCTCCAGGCTCTCGTTCATGGCGTCGATCTCTTTTTCGAGACGTTCGACTTGTTCGTCGACGATGCGGAGCGCGCCGTCGGAGCGCTTGCCATCCTCTGGCGTGCAGAGATCAGCGCCCAGGTCGAACAGGTCGTTCTGGATGCGCGCCAGCATGGCGTCGGCTTCGGGGAACGTGTTGGCGGGCGTGTGCAACCGGGCGATGCCGATCACCGCGTTGGCCTCGTCGGATGTGCCGTAGGCGGCGACGCGGACATCGTGCTTCTTGACCCGGTCGCCCGACCCCAGCGAGGTCTCGCCGGCATCGCCGCCGCGGGTATAGATTTTCGATAGCGTGACCACGTGTCCCCCCGATCCGTTTTCTAGCGTGCTGCCAGGAACATGATCAGCGCGAACAGCAGCAGCGCCACGCCCTGGCCGATGATGCGCGCGCGCATCAGATTGTTGGCGTGTTTCTTATAAAACGGTCCGTTGCGCGCGAACCCGACCAGCCCGACGACCAGGATAAGAAGGGTCGCGAACATGGCGAAGCCGAGCAGGAACGGCAAGAAAGAGTCCATACGCCTTATATAGTCGTCGTGAGGGACTTCCGCGAGGATAAATCGGGCCGTTGACCGCGAAGCATCAAACGCCCGTCACAAGGCGGCAATGAAAACGGGGTAAGTTTGCGTTAGAGTTTTTCTCCTGCGAGAGGAGCGCCCCCATGCTCGACGATGGCATTAAAACCCGCAACGACGCCTTGATCGGCGACGAAACAGGTACCGCGCCTGTCGGCGACGAAACAGGTACCGCGCCTGTCGGCGACGAAGAGTTCGACGCCTTCGACGAGGCGCTCAGGCCGCCGCCGCCGGTCACCGGGTTCGAGCGGGTGCTGGCGCGGGCCATGAAGCGCCGCTATTTCCTGTCGGGTGCGGTCTCCATGGGCACGGCGGCGTTCGTGCTGGGCGCCGGCGGCTTCGTGCCGCGCGCACGCGCCGGCGCGGTAACATTCGATTTCGCCGCTGTGCTCGCCAACACGCTCGACAC
Organism: Rhodospirillales bacterium; assembly: GCA_965229805.1. Taxonomy (GTDB): domain Bacteria; phylum Pseudomonadota; class Alphaproteobacteria; order Rhodospirillales; family Casp-alpha2; genus UBA4479. The sequence continues at coordinate 353,808 of CBDDJO010000002.1, forward strand.
GGTGACCGTGCCCAAGGGGTTCAGTTGGCGGGTGCTTGTGGCGTGGGGCGATCCGATGTGGTCGGCGGGCACGCCGTTCGATCCGGAAAGCCGCGGCACGCCGCAGAGCCAGGCGATGGCATTCGGCGACAATAACGACGGCATGGAAATTTTCCGGCATCACGGCCGCACCGTGCTGTGCGTCAATAATGAGTACGTCAACAAATCGATCATCTTCGGCAACCGGGGGTCGGGTCTGCCTGAGACCCGCGACGACGTCCTCAAGGGGATCGAGGGTCACGGGGTTTCCGTGATCGAAATCGCCAAGACCGGCGGTTCTTGGGAGATCGTCAAGGACGCGCCGCTCAACCGCCGGATCACGGCGGCGACGCCGATGCGGCTCTCGGGACCCGCGGCCGGTCATGAACTGGTCAGGACGGCGGAAGATCCGGACGGGCTCAAGGTCTACGGCACCTTCAACAACTGCGGTTCGGGGCGCACGCCGTGGGGTACGTTCCTGACCTGCGAGGAGAATTTCAACGGCTATTTCTCGGCCTCCGATCCGAATTTCGAACCCGACGACGCGCAAAAGCGCTATGGCCTCTCCGCAAAGGACTGGGGCTACGGGTTCGCGCGCGCGGCCGAGCGCTTCGATCTCTCGAAACACCCGTTCGAGGCCAACCGCTTCGGTTACGTGGTCGAGATCGATCCGCTCGATCCGCGCGCGGTGCCGGTCAAGCGCACCGCGCTCGGCCGCATCAAGCACGAAAACGCGGCGTTGACCGTCAACGGTACGTCAGGGCACGTGGTCGTCTACATGGGCGACGACGAACGAGGCGAGTTCCTGTACCGCTATGTATCGGCAGAGCGCTACGGCGCCGATACACGGGGCGGCGACCTGCTGGACAAGGGCACGCTCCACGTTGCCAGGTTCAACGACGACCTGAGCGGCGAATGGCTCGCCCTGACGCCGGAAACGGTCGGCATGAGCGAGGCCGAAATCTGCATGTTCACCCGCATGGCGGCGTCCAAGGCGGGCGCGACGACCATGGATCGGCCGGAGTGGGTGACCGTGCATCCATCGAAAGCCGAGGCGTACGCCGCGCTTACCAACAACAGGAAACGGGGCAGGAAATCCAACGCCGGTGGCGATCCGCAACCGGTGAACGGCCCCAACCCGCGCGCGGGCAATCCCTACGGCCAGATCGTGCGCTGGAAACCGGATGGCGGCGACCACACCGCGCGCACCTTCACGTGGGATCTGTTCGCGCTGGCCGGCAATCCGGCCGAGGCGCAGGGGCCGATGGCCGGGTCCGCGAACATCGACACGGACAACATGTTCAACGGGCCGGACGGCCTCGCCTTCGACAGCCGCGGCCGGCTGTGGATCCAGACCGACGGTAACTATTCCAATGCCAAGGGGTTCGCCGGCATGGGCAACAACCAGATGCTGGTCGCCGACCCCAACACCGGCGAGATTCGCCGCTTCATGGTCGGGCCGAAGGAATGCGAAATCACGGGGCTTTGCTGGGATGCGGACATGACGACCATGTTCGTCGGTATCCAGCATCCGGGCGAGAAAGGCGGCAGTCACTTCCCGGCGGGCGGCGCGAGCGTGCCGCGTTCGTGCGTCATCGCGGTGACGCGCGACGATGGTGGGACTGTCGGCTAGACGCTTACCCCCTCACCTAACCTCTCCCCCACGCAGGAGGGGGGAGGACAGGTGAGCAGGTTATCCTTAAACCGAGATCGCCCGGTTGATGGCGCTGACCACGGCGGAAAGGGACGCCTTGGTGATGTTCTTGTGGCGGCCGACGCCGAATACCGGGGCATCTTCGCCGCGCTGAACCTCGACATAAGCCACCGCGTCGGCGCCGGAACCGATGCCGACGGCGTGCTCGTGATAGCTGACCACCTTCACGTCCTCGAGCATGTGCGCGTTGATCGCCGTCAGGAACGCATCGATCGGGCCGTTGCCCTTGCCCTTTAGTTCGACGTCCTTTCCGTTGTCGGTGATGTTGGCGGTGAGTTCGCGGACCTCGCTGGCGTGCGTGTCCGGCACGGAACGGTGATCGACGAACTTGAAGCGGCCTTCCGGCTGGGTGAAGTATTCCTTGTCGAAGATCGACCAGATCTGCTCGCCGGTCAGTTCCTTGCCGCTGGTGTCGGCCTGCACCTGCACCACGCCCGAAAACTCGATCTGCAAGCGTCTCGGCATCTCGAAGCCGTAGTCGGTTTCCATGACGTAAGCGACGCCGCCCTTGCCCGACTGCGAATTGATGCGGATCACCGCCTCGTAGCTGCGGCCCACGTCCTTGGGATCGATCGGCAGATAGGGCACGTCCCAGTTTTCCGCGTTCGTGGTCTTGAGTGCCGCCAGCCCCTTCTTGATCGCGTCCTGGTGCGAGCCCGAGAACGCCGTGAACACCAGGTCGCCGACGTAAGGATGGCGCGGATGCACCGGCAGCTGGTTGCAGTATTCGGCGATGCGCATGACTTCGTTGATATCCGAGAAATCCAGGTTCGGCGTTACGCCCTGCGTGAACATGTTCAAGGCCAGCGTGACGACGTCGACGTTGCCGGTACGCTCGCCGTTGCCGAACAGCGTTCCCTCGATCCGGTCGGCGCCGGCCATCACGCCCAACTCGGCCGCCGCGACGCCGGTACCCCGGTCGTTATGCGGGTGCAGGCTGAGCACGATGCCGTCGCGGCGCTTCAGGCTCCGGTGCATCCACTCGATCTGGTCGGCATAGATGTTCGGGGTCGCCATCTCGACGGTGGCGGGCAGATTGACAATTGCTTTCTTCTCGGGTGTCGGTTCCCAGACGTCCATGACTGCGTCGCAGATGTCGCGGGCGAACTCGAGCTCTGTGCCGGTGAAGCTCTCCGGTGAATACTGGTAAACGATCTCGCCGTCGGTCACTTTCTCGCCCAGCTCACGCACCAGCTTGGCGCCGTCGGTGGCGATCTGCGTGATGCCGTCCATGTCCATGTTGAACACGACCCGGCGCTGCGCCGTCGAGGTCGAGTTGTAGAGGTGCACGATGGCGCGCTTCGCCCCCTCGATCGCCTCGTAGGTGCGGCGGATCAGCGGCTCGCGCGACTGGGTCAGAACCTGGATCGTGACGTCGTCGGGGATCATGTCTTCTTCGATCAACTGGCGGCAGAAATCGAAGTCGGTCTGCGAGGCGGCGGGGAAGCCGACCTCGATCTCCTTGAAACCGATTTCGACCAGCTTTTCGAACATGCGGCGCTTGCGTTCGGGACCCATGGGTTCGATCAGCGCCTGGTTGCCGTCGCGGAGATCGACCGAGCACCACACGGGCGCCTCGATGATTGTCTTCGACGGCCATTGCCGGTCCGGCAGGTCGACGGGCTGGAAGGGCACGTACTTCGCGCCCGGTTGCATACTCGGTTTTGCGGTTGCCTTGGTCATTGTCTTGTCTCCTCGGCCCGGGTCGTCCGACCTCGCGGGTTTCTCTTAAATCATATCATCCGAATGCGTGAAACGGCTTCGGAAACGACCGCCGGACAGCCGTGGATTTACCGGCGGCCGCCGATAAGTCGCGCAAGGGCGAGGCCGATGCGGTCGCCATGCGGACGGGAGACGTGAATGCGGGTGGGGTTCATGATGTCGGCTCTAGAAAGTTGAAAAACGAAAAACGCGCAGCGGTGACCCGGCGTCCCTTCAGGACCCCGGGCAGATAAGAAGTAGGCCGAGCGCGTCGTTTTTCATCAACATCATGAAGGAAAAGTAGGCCGATGGGTGTTGCCGGTCAAGTGGCGCGTGAAATGGCTAGTCCGGCTTCTTCGCGTGCACCAGGTGGGTAAGGCCCGGTATAGCCTGGGAATCCTCGATGTCCGTGAAGCCGACCTTTTCCATCTCTTCCTTGAGCCAACCCGCCGTGATCGAGTGCGCGTCGGGGGTGAAGGCCATGTGCTGCAACTGCCAGAGCGCCGCCATCGACGGTCCCTCGCGGTCATCGTCGACCATGAAGTCGTGCACCATGTAGGTGCCGCCGGCGGCGAGGCTGTCGAAGGCGCGCGCGACCAGCTTCGGGACTTCCGCCCCCGGCACGCCGGAAAACAGGTACGACATCAGGATCGCGTCCTGTTCCGCCGGCCATTCGGCGACCAGCGCGTTGCCCGGAATATAGCGGACCCGGTCGATCATGCCGGCCTCGGTGATGAACTGCCAGCCGATCTCGGCGACGTTGGGGAAATCGATGATGGTCGCGGCGAGGCCGGGATTCGCCTCCAGCAGGCGGATGCTCATGGCGCCGGTGCCGCCACCGACATCCAGAAGGTTCTTCGCGCCCGAGAGATCGACGGTCTTGGCGATGGTGCGGCCGGGCCCGAGCGATCCTGCGTGCTGGGCGTTGGAATAGACCTTGGCCTGGTCCGGGTCGGACATCCAGTGCTGGTAGGAATCGACCGCGTCCGGGTCCAGCGTGCCGTCCATGACGTTGTTCAATTGACCCAGGAACGGGTACATCTGTTGATCGATCTGATAGCGCAGATAGTCGCCGAAATCGTACTTCGACGCCCGGCTCAGGAACGCGTCCGAGCCCGGCGCGTTGGCGTAGCTGCCGTCCTCGAATGTGACGAGCCCGACGGTGAAAAGCGCGGTCATCAGGGTCTCGATCCGGTTTTCCGGCACCTTCGTCGCCCTGGAGAGTTCGGTGACGGATTTGTCACCCTCGGACAGATGCGTGAAGACGTCGATGTGCAGCGCCGCGAACAGCGCCTTCGAGGCCATGAAGCCGAACGCGACGCGGGACACGTCCTCGGCGGTTTCGGCGAGATGAATGGACATGGATTTTCGAACTCCGTTTCTGTCGGGCCGGTGGGCGCGGGGCGCGAATGGCGTGGCGGGGCCCTTCTGGGGGGTTGCAGATAAAGCCGGTCCGGTCCGGAAAATAAGCGACGCGGATGCGCCGGGTGCTGTCCCCAGCTTACGGATAACGCCCGGTGTAGCAAGGCGGGGCCCGTGGATAACCCGGAAAAGCCTTTATTCCGCGCTGTCATGCGGTGACGGCAGGCGTGCGGAACGGCCCTAGCGCCGGGTGATCCGGAACACGGATGCCGGCGGCATGTTGGCCATCGTGAAACCGGTCCGCGACGAGACGAGGTCGAGACGGTCGAGGACACGGCGCGGCACCGGACACGTGAACCCGTAGGTGAATTGTATGAAGGCGCCGCCGGGACTCAGATTCTGGAACGCGCCGGCGAGTATGGAGAGGATCTTTCCGGCCGGCATGGAGAGCAGGGGCAGGCCGCTGACGGTGGCGCCCGCCACGGCACCGCCGAAAAGCGAGGTCGAGCGCAATCTCGCCGCGTCCATGGGCAGCACCCTGACACGCGGATACCGGCGGTGCAGAATGCGGGCGAACTGCGGTGAGGATTCGACGAGGACGAGCCGCTCCGGCGGCAACCCGCGCTTGAGCAATTCCCGGGTGAACGCGCCCGTGCCCGGTCCCAGTTCGATCACGGGCCCTTCGCCGGGTTCGATTTCACGGGCAATGAGTTGCGCCAGGTAGGGACTGGACGGCGCTACGGCGGCGATCTTGCCGGGGCTCTCCATATAGGCGCGCAGGAAACGGAAGGCGTCGGCGTTCATCGGGCTACCTTAGCAGCACGGCGCCGATGACCGAAAGTCCTGCCGGCCTTGTTTCAGCATGCCGTCTTCGTTTAGCAGCCCTATCGGGGTATAGCGATTAACTGCCCCTTCGGGCCAAGGCGTCACGCCCCACGGCGTGCAAACGCTAACCCGAGCCCGGTGCCGATCAGCAGCGTGCCGGTGATGCCGTGGCGGAGCCGGGCCTTGGCGCCGCCCGCGAGCCAGCCGCGTGCGCGCCCGGCGACAACCGCGTACATGCCGTCCAGCAAGAACGCGATAATCATGAACGTGATGCACAGGATCACGAGTTGCGGGCCGGTGGCGCGTGCCGGATCGATAAACTGTGGAAAGAAGGCGACGAAGAAGAACACGGTCTTCGGGTTGGTGATGGCGACGACGAAACCGTGCCAGAACACGCCCTTGGGCTTTTGGTCCGCCGCCAGTTGTTCGACGGCTTCGGCCTTGCTCTTGAAGACCTGACGCCATTCCCTGGCACCGAGATAGACGAGATAGGCGACGCCGGCCCAGCGTATCCATTCGAAGATATCGGCGGCGACGGCGAGCACGGTGGAAAGTCCGAGTGCGCCGGCGGTCAGCAGGATCGTCGTGCCGGTGTTGGCGCCGATCACCGTCGTGACCCCGGTGCGGGCGCCGTGCTTCAGCGAGTTGGCGATCACCAGCGTGACGATCGGGCCGGGCATCAGGATCAGGGCGGCGGTGGCGAGCACGAAGGCGGCGTAGAGTTCGGGATCGACGGGCATGGCGGGTTTCCTTTCGTTCGTGGAACGAGCAATCCATCGAAATCGAGCCGTGTCAACTCGGCTTCGCCGCCCTGAACGCGATTGGGAATGGCGGTAAAACAACTGTGATGGCGTCCCGCTTGCCGGGAAATCGAAACGGTCCGAGAATGCGTCCATGAAACGCCATCTGCTTCCGCTGATGTTGATCTGCGTTCTCACGGCGGGAACGGCCGTCGCCCACGAGCCCATCGGGGAGGGCGCCGAAGCCCTGCCGATCTTCGATGCGCATGTGCACTACAAGGCCGAAGCCTGGGGCCCCTATCCGCCGGGCGCGGTGATCGAACTGATGGACAAGTCCGGCGTCGCCATGGCGCTGGTGTCGTCGACCCCCGACGAGGGCACCATCAGACTTTATGAGTACGCACCGAACCGCATCGTGCCCGAGGTCCGGCCCTATCACGAGGGTTGGGGGCAGTCGAACTGGACCGGGTACGACGGCATGTTCGATTACATCAAGGGCCGCATGGATAAATACCCGCACGTCGGCATCGGCGAGTTCCATCTGCACGATATCGAAAAGGCGGACGAAACGCTGTTGAGACGGATCGCCGAGTTGGCCGCCGAACGCGGCGCGCTCCTGCACGTGCATTCCGGGCCGGACCCGGTGGAATTCTTCTATCGCGTCAATCCGGATCTCACCATCATCTGGGCACACGCCGGCATGTCAGCCCCACCCAGTGTGATCGGGCCGCTGATGGACAAGCATGAAAAGCTCTATGCCGATCTCTCGTATAGGGAATGGGAAATCCTCGACGGCGATGAAGGGCCGCTCAATCGGAAATGGGAGGCGTTGCTGACCCGGCACGCCGATCGCTTCATGGTCGGCACGGATACCTGGGTCAATGAGCAGTGGGCGCAGTACGACCGGCTCGTCGCCATGAACCGGGCGTGGCTGGCCCGCTTCCCCCGGGGCCTAGCGGAGAAGTTCGCCTACAGGAACGCCGAGCGGCTTTTCGGGCGCGAGGTCTCGCGCGATCTGATCGGGACGCGGTGAAAAATATCGTCACCCTGAACTTGATTCAGGGCCCATGCTTTCTGGTGCCGTACTTGGAACATGTGGATCCTGAATCGCGTTCAGGATGACGGCGCGTTCTGCGAATGCGCCTATAGCTTCTTGGTGTAAACGTATTCGATGGAATTGGATGCGTCGGCGCAGTGTACAAGGCCGGGCTGGCGAAGATAGCCAAGGCGCTCGTAAAGGCGATGCGCATCGAGAAAGCGCGAATCCGTATAGAGCATCATCATGTCGGCCTGCATCTCGTCCTTCGCGGTGCGTTCGACCAGCTCGCAAAGCGTTTCGCCAAGCCCGCGGCCGCGGGCCGCGGATGCGATGAACAGACGACTCAAGCGTGCCACGCGGGGCGCGTCGGTCGGGGTCAGTGCCACGGTGCCGCAGATCCGGCCCTGGCATTCGGCGACCCAGAACGTGCCGCCGAGGCGCCCGAACGCGCTTTTCGGTTCCTTCAATTCCGGGTGCTCGTCATCGACTTTGAGCACGCAACCCTGGAACTCACCGTAGACCGCTTCGATGAGCGCGATCACGGCGTCCGTGTCGGCGTCGGTGGCCTCGCGGACGATGACGTCGGCGATGCGCGCCGCGATCTCGGGCGGATCGATCTTTTCGGCGGTCGCGGTCGTGCTCATCGTCAGTTCCTGCCTTCCAGGAGGCCGCGGGCGATTACTTGCGCCTGGATCTCGGCGGCACCCTCGAAGATGTTGAGGATGCGCGCGTCGCAAAGCACACGGGAAATCGGGTATTCGAGCGCGTAGCCGTTGCCGCCGTGAATCTGCAGCGCGCCGTCGGCGTTGGCCCAGGCGACACGGGCGGCCAAAAGCTTGGCCATGCCGGCTTCGATGTCGCAGCGGCGATCCGAGTCCTTTTCGCGGCCGGAGAAATACGTGATCTGGCGCGCGATCATGGTTTCGACGGCCATCCATGCGAGCTTGCCGTGGACGCGTGGGAAGGCATAGATCGGTTTGCCGAACTGGATGCGGCCGGTGGCATATTCGAGGCCCAGTTCCATGGCATTCTGCGCCACGCCGACGGCGCGTGCCGCGGTCTGGATGCGGGCACTTTCGAAGGTCGCCATCAGCTGCTTGAAGCCCTGGCCTTCCTCGCCGCCAAGCAGTTGTCCGGCCGGCACCTCCATGGCGTCGAAACCGAGCTCGTATTCCTTCATGCCGCGATAGCCCAGCACCTCGATCTCGCCGCCGGTCATACCCGGTTTCGGAAACGGGTCGGCGTCCGTGCCGCGCGGTTTTTCGACCAACAGCATGGAAAGGCCACGATAGCCTGCCTCGTCCTGGTCGGTACGGACCAGCAGCGTCATCATGTCGGAGCGCGCCGCATGCGTGATCCAGGTCTTGTTGCCGGTGATTTTATATGTGTCGCCGTCCTTGATGGCGCGGGTCTTGAGGCTGGCGAGGTCGGAGCCGGTGCCGGGCTCGGTGAAGACCGCGGTCGGCAGGATTTCGCCGGACGCGATCAGCGGCAGGTAGTGTTCCTTCTGCGCGTCGGTGCCGCCGAGGCGGATCAGTTCCGCCGCGATTTCGGAGCGCGTGCCGAGCGAGCCGACACCGATGTAGGCGCGGCTGAGTTCCTCGGTCACCACGCACATCGCCATCTTACCGAGGCCGAGGCCGCCGAAATCCTCCGGCACGGTCAGGCCGAACACGCCTAGTTCAGCCATCTGTTCGACGATCTCGATCGGGATCAACTCGTCACGCAGGTGCCATTCGTGCGCGTGCGGCACGACCTGATCTTCCGCGAAGCGGCGGAACTGGTCGCGCACCATGTCGAGCGTTTCGTCACTGAGTCCCGGCGCGCCGAAGTGCCCGTCCTCGATCAATTCGGCGATACGTTGGCGCACGGCGCCGGTATTGCCGTGTTTTTGCAGCGTGCGGACGGCGTCGTTCTTGAAGGTTGCGATCTCGGCTTCGCCGATGCCGATGTCGCCGGGGCGGACGATTTCCAGCTGGCTGACGGCGATGCCGCCCTCAAGCTGGCTCAGGTATTCACCGAATGCGGCTTGCACCATCAGTTGCTCGAGTTCACCGAAGCGGTCCTCGGCGTCGAGGCGCCTTCCCCATTCCAGCATCTGACGCAGGCCCTCGACATAGGTCGCGACCCAGGCCAGGCCGTGCACCTCGGTCTGGTGCTTTTCGACCAATGCCCCTTTGGCGCGACCGTCGACGACGACCATTTCCGTCAGGTGCTGCCGGGTTTCCGCGAGCAGGCCTTCGGCGGCCGGCAGCGCGGCGTCGCACAGACCGGTGAGGCCGTCGATCAACGGCCCGTCGGTCGTTCCGCTTGCGTCCATGCTCTTGCTCCCCATCGCGCCCCACATGCGACGTCGTTGCCAGCTTCGGCTTTTATGGTTCGTTGACGATGCACGTTAATGGCCGTCCGCGGCCCCGGCAAGTCCGCCGGGGCCCGCGCGGTTCACCCTTCGATGCAGTCCTCGATGGTGCGCCGGCCCGGTTTCCTGGCCTGCACCAGCACCGCCATGTTGCCCGGCTTGTGCTGGTTGCGCATCATCTTCATGTGTGCCTCGGGGATGTCGTCCCATGAGAAAACCTCCGACATGCACGGGTCGAGGCGGCGTTCGATCACCAGCTGATTAGCCTGCGCGGCCTGCTTCAGATTGGCGAAGTGGCTGCCCTGGATTCGTTTCTGGCGCATCCACACGAAGCGCGCGTCCATGGTCAGGTTGTAGCCGGTGGTGCCGGCGCAGAAGACGACCATGCCGCCACGCTTGACGATATTGCAGCTCACCGGGAAGGTGGCTTCTCCCGGGTGTTCGAATACGAAGTCGACGTCGTTGCCCTTGCCGGTGATGTCCCAGATCGCCTTGCCGAACTTGCGGGTCTCTTTCATGTATTCCTTGAAACCCTCGCCGTTGACGGGCGGCAACTGGCCCCAGCAGTTGAAATCCTTGCGGTTGATGACGGCTTTGGCGCCGAGCGACATGACGAAATCGCGTTTGTCCTCGTCGGACACCACGCCGATGGCATTGGCGCCGGAAACGGCGCAAAGCTGCACCGCCATGGCGCCGAGACCGCCGGACGCGCCCCACACCAGCACGTTATGGCCCGGGCGCAGGATGTGTGGGCGGTGGCCGAACAGCATCCGGTACGACGTCGCCAGCACGAGCGTGTAGCACGCGCTTTCTTCCCACGTCAGGTGCTTCGGGCGCGGCATGCACTGACGGTCCTGAACGCGGCAGAACTGCGCGAACGAGCCATCCGGCGTCTCGTAGCCCCAGATGCGCTGTGAGGTCGAAAACATCGGATCGCCGCCGTTGCATTCCTCGTCGTCGCCGTCGTCCTGGTTACAGTGCACCACGACCTCGTCGCCGACCTTGAAGCGTTTGACCTTCGAGCCGACGGCATAGACCACGCCCGACGCGTCGGAGCCGGCGATGTGGTATTCGGCCTTGTGATAATCGAACGGCGAGATCGGCGTGCCGAGCGCGGCCCAGACGCCGTTGTAGTTGACGCCGGCGGCCATCACCATGATCAGTACGTCGTGGCTGTCGAGTTCGGGGACGTCGACGACCTCGACCTGCATGGCGGTGTCCGGTTCTCCGTGGCGTTCCTGGCGGATGGCCCAGGCGTACATCTGCTTCGGCACGTGGCCGAGCGGCGGGATCTCGCCCAGTTCGTAGAGATCTTTCCTCGGCATATCCGGATTGAAATCGATGATTTCGGCGGCTTCGGTCATTGGTTCGTCCCCTGTCGCTTTAAGACGTATCGTCTTCGGTTACCTGTCCGCCGCGCGCCTCCCAAAGCTCACGGCGATCCCCTGTCGCGGTTGCAAAATTGTTGCAACGCAAAAGATTCCTAGACGGATTCCGCTTTCTTCGCAATGCACAATTTGCTACGGTGCAAAAAAATTTCCACATTTTTAAAATAATATTTCGTGGATTTGGGGAAAGTGTTTTACTTTCATTTGGAGGCTTCGGGTTGATGACAGAAAATTACGCTAAGGGCAAAAAGGTCATTGCTGCGGATGCGAACGTCGAAGGTCGCGCAAGCCCTGACCGGCCGTGGCTTTTCCGCACCTATTCGGGGCATTCGTCGGCGGCCGAATCCAACAAGCTCTACCGCGCTAACCTGGAACGGGGGCAGACCGGGCTCTCCATTGCCTTCGATCTGCCGACCCAGACCGGCTACGATTCCGACCATCCACTGGCCCGTGGCGAGGTCGGCAAGGTCGGTGTGCCGATCAGTCATCTCGGCGACATGGAGGCGTTGCTGGACGGCATTCCGCTCGACAAAATGAACACCTCCATGACGATCAACGCGCCGGCGGCATGGCTGCTGGCGCTTTACGTGGCGGCGGCGGAACGCCAGGGCGTGGCGCGCGACCAGCTTTCGGGTACGACGCAGAACGACATCATTAAAGAGTATCTGTCGCGCGGCACCTATATCTTCCCGCCGGCACCGAGCCTCAAGCTGATCGCCGACGTGGTCAGCTTCACGTACCGCGAGGTTCCGAAGTGGAATCCGACCAACGTGTGCTCGTACCACCTTCAGGAAGCGGGCGCGACGCCGGTCCAGGAACTGGCCTACGCGCTCGCCATCGCCATCGAGGTGCTGGACCGGGTGCGGCCTCTGGTGCCGCAAGAGGACTTCCCGACCGTCGTCGGGCGCATCAGTTTCTTTGTCAACGCCGGCGTCCGCTTTGTCACCGAAATGTGCAAGATGCGGGCGTTCACGGAACTTTGGGACGACATCTGCCGCGAACGCTACGGCGTCGATGATCCGAAGCTTCGCCGCTTCCGCTATGGGGTGCAGGTCAATTCGTTGGGCCTTACCGAGCAGCAGCCGGAGAACAATGTCTACCGCATTCTGCTGGAGATGCTGGCGGTTACGCTCTCGAAAAACGCGCGCGCGCGGGCCGTGCAGTTGCCGGCGTGGAACGAGGCGCTGGGCCTGCCGCGCCCGTGGGATCAGCAGTGGTCGCTCAGGCTGCAGCAGATCGTCGCCTACGAGACCGACCTGCTGGAATACGGCGACCTGTTCGACGGTTCGCTCGTCGTCGAGGCCAAGGTCGAGGACCTGAAGGCCGGTGCGCGCGCGGAACTGGCGCAGATAGACGAGATGGGCGGCGCCGTCGCCGCCGTCGAGAATTCCTATATGAAACGCCGTTTGGTCGAAAGTAATGCGCTTCGGCTGGCCGCCATCGAACGCGGCGAACAGCCGGTCATCGGCGTCAACCGTTACACCGAAGCCGAGCCGTCACCGCTGACCACCGGGGACGGGTCGATCCTGACCGTTGATGAAACAGCCGAGAAAAACCAAATCGAAGGCCTCGAGTCGTGGCGCCAGAACCGTGACGCGGGCAAGGTTGCCGAAGCGCTCGCCGAACTGAAGGCCGCCGCTTCCGAAGACCGCAACATCATGGAGCCCTCGATCCAGTGTGCGCATGCCGGTGTGACGACCGGCGAGTGGGCGCAGACCTTGCGCGATGTCTATGGCGAATACCGCGCGCCGACCGGTGTCGGCGGCGCGGCGTCGACAGCGCCGGACGCGATGGCCGACATCCGCGCCCGCGTCGACCGGCTTGAAGGTGTGCTCGGCACGCGTCTCAAGATGCTGGTCGGCAAGCCCGGCCTCGACGGGCATTCCAACGGCGCCGAGCAGATCGCGGTGCGCGCCCGCGACGCGGGGCTCGAGGTCGTCTACGAAGGCATCCGCCTGACGCCCGATGAAATCGTCCAGGCGGCGCTACAGGAAGGGGTGCACGTGGTCGGGCTTTCCATATTGTCCGGCTCGCACGTAACCCTGGTCGCCGACGTGGTCGGCAAGATGCAGACCGCCGGCATCGGCGATGTGCCGGTGGTGGTCGGCGGCATCATCCCGCCGGAAGACGAAAAGCATCTTCTGGAAAGCGGTGTCGCGGCGGTCTACACGCCCAAGGACTTCGAACTGACGCAGATCCTCGACGGTATCGTCACCATCGTCGAGGACGCCAACAAGGCGGCGGCGTAGGGTCGCACATCCCCATCGTCATCCCGGTCGAAGGCCCGCATCGCGGGCCGGAGAGCCGGAACCTATCTCAGCGCCACACCAGCACGGGCCGTGGGTCCCGGGTCGTGAGTCTCGCACCCGAAAACCTATGGCTTTCGGACTCGTCTAGCGCCCGGGATGACGTATGGGGAAACCGTTACCCCGACTTGCGCTTCGGCACCTTGACGTTGATGGGGCCGTCCTGGATGGACTTGACCGCCGGGTTCTCGACAGCCGGGCGCATCGAATCGTGCAGGAACTTGAGGACGCCGCCCTGGCGCTCCTTGAGGATCGGCGACCAGGTGACATAAAGCCCGCCGTTGACCTCGTAGCTGAAGATGTCGTCGTCCTCGGCGGCCCAGTCGATGGCGTGGCCCATGTTGTCGCTGGCGCCGACGTAGACCCATTGCGGCTTCACCCCCGAATGCCAGATGACATAAACGCCGGAAAGACCGTTCAGGCCTTCCTTCAGGGTGTCGAGATGGGCCAGCCGGTGAAACTTGCCGCGTTTGTTCCGCGCCCAGTCCGGATCCAGCGGTGGCCCGTCGTAGGCCGGTGCCGCCTTGTTCTTTTTGAAACGCCCTAACATCGGCTCATGGTCCCCTAAACGTTCCCGGTGGCCGGGAATCCGTTAATATTCAAGCATATGGGATAAGGTGGTAAAAAAACCATAAAGGCGCAAAACTTTCTCGTTTCGCGAAAATAGTCTTCTCAAATGACGGTTTTGCGAAATCGATGGGATGTCGTACTTTGGCGCCGCTTAGGGAGACATTCATGAAAATCGACCGTATCGACCATTTCGTGCTGACGGTCCGCGATATCGGCACGACCTGCGACTTTTACGAACGTGCGCTAGGGATGCAGCGCGAGGTATTCGGCGAGGGCCGTACCGCGCTGAAGTTCGGGCGTCAGAAAATCAATCTGCACCCGGCGGGCAGCGAGTATGAACCGAGGGCGGCACAGCCGCAGGCGGGCGGCGGCGATTTCTGCCTGATCACGCGAACGCCGATGACGGACGTGGTGAAGCATTTGGAGGACGCGGGCGTCGAGATCGAGTTGATGCCGAGCCCGCGCACCGGCGCCACGGGGCCGATCAACTCGGTCTATTTCCGCGATCCGGACGGCAACCTGGTCGAGGTCTCCAACTACGCGGATGAAATCGATGAGTGAGGAGCCTGGCATTACCGGCCCCCTCTCGGGGCTTCGTATCCTCGAGCTGGGGCATTTCATCGCCGCGCCGTTCTGCACGCGTGTGCTGGCCGATCTCGGCGCCGACGTGATCAAGGTCGAACCGCCCGGGCGCGGCGATCCGGTCAGGACCTGGGGCGCGATCCCCGACGGCGAAACGTCGTCCGTCTGGTGGTCGGTGCACGGCCGCAACAAGCGTTCCGTCACCGTCGACCTGAAAAAGGCGGAAGGGATCGAACTGGTCAAGAAACTGATCGGCCACGCCGATGCGGTGGTCGAGAATTTCAAGCCGGGACAACTCGCGAAATGGGGCCTCGGTGTCGAGGATATGGCCGCCGTGAACCCGGAGGCCGTGATCGTGCAGATTTCCGGCTACGGCCAGGACGGCCCCTATTCAAAGCGGGCCGCCTTCGGCGTCATCGGCGAAGCGGTTGGCGGCATCCGTCATTTGTCGGGGTACCCGAAAGAAGTCTCGGAGCTGCCGCCGGTGCGCGTCGGCGTTTCCATCGGCGACAGCATCGCCGGGCTTTACGGCGCCATCGGTTTGCTGGCGGCATTGTTCGAAAAACAGGCCGGGCGCGGGCGGCCGGGCCGCAGCGTCGACGTGGCTCTGACCGAGAGCATTCTCAGCATGCTGGAGGGCTGCCTGCCGGAATACGGCTACATGGACAAGGTGCGCCAGCCGCACGGCTCGACTATCCCGACCGCGGCGCCGTCGAGCGCGTATCCATCCCGGGACGGGCGCTGGTTCATCATCGGCGCCAATTCGGAGACCCTGTTCGCGCGGCTTTGCGACATCATGGAACGCCCGGACATGAAGGAGGATCCGCGCTATGCCGACAATCCGAGCCGGGTGAAGCACATGCCGGCGCTCGACGCCGAGATCGGCGCCTGGACGCAGCGCTTCACGCTGGAGGAGCTGGAGGAGAAAATCTCCGGCGCCGACATCCCCTCGACGCGCATTTATGACGTCGCCGACATCGCCGCCGACCCGCAGTTCCGGGAACGCGGCATGGTGCATCCGGTCCGGGATGCACGCCTGGGCGAGGTGCTGCATCCGGGCGTGGTGCCGAAGATGAGCGATGGGCAAGCCGGCGGCGTCCGCTGGGCCGGCCCCGGCATCGGCGAACACAACGAAGACGTGCTGACAGGCGTCCTCGGCCTTGATGCGGCCGAGATCGAACGCCTCAGAAAGGAGGAAGTGATATGAGCAAGGACCCGGTCATTCTGTGCGACGTCGCGCCCCGCGACGGGTTCCAGGTGGTGCCGACGTGGATTCCGACCGACACCAAGATCCGCGTCATCGAAGGACTGGCTGCCGCCGGCATGAAACGGATCGAGGCCGGTGCCTTTGTCAGCCCGAAACACGTGCCGCAGATGGCGGACACGGCGGAAGTGCACAAGAAGGTCAACGTGCCGGCAGGCGTCGAGCTGACGGCGCTGACGCCGAACCTGCGCGGCGCCGAGAACGCGTTCGCCGCCGGCTGCATGGACATCGGCTACGTGTTTTCGGTTTCCGAAAGCCACAACAAGTCGAACGTGCGCCGTCCGGTCGCCGCCTCGATCGAGGAACTGGGCAAGGTCATCGAAGCGGGAAAGGACCAGCCCGGTTTCAAACTCCGCGTCAACGCCGCGACGTCGTTCGATTGCCCGTTCGAGGGGCGGATCGACGAGGACGCCGTCTATGCTGCTCTCGACCAGGTTCTGTCCTTCGGGCACGAGGTCGAGATCGGGCTTTGCGACACCACCGGCCGGGCGTTGCCGGACCATGTCGCCGGTCTTTGTGAAGGTGCAATCCGGCGGTTCTCTGGCGGCGTCGCCAAATGGGCCTATCACGGCCACGATACCTTCGGGCTAGGCGTGGCCAATGCACTCTATGCCTACGACGCCGGCGTGCGGGTGTTCGACGCCTCGGTCGCCGGGCTCGGCGGTTGCCCGTTCGCGCCGGGCGCGACCGGCAACACGGCGTCGGAAGACCTGGTTTTTACGTTCGAGAACATGGGGATTTCGACCGGGGTCGACCTGGCCAAACTTTTGGATGTCGCCGAAGACGTCGCCGCGCTTCCGGATACCGATACCGGTGGGCACATCCGCATCGTGCCCCGCAAGCGAGTGCTGGATGCGGCGTAAGGAGCGGGTGAGGGGGCCATAGAATAGATTTCGACCTGATCACGCTTCGGCTTTTGGAATCGGCCGTTCGGCTGGGGTCGATCTCGGCCGCGGCGGCCGAGCAGCATATCGCTGTTTCCGCGGTCAGCCGCCGCATCAGCGATCTCGAACACCGGCTGGGAACGGCAGTCCTTTACCGCAAGGGCCGGGGTGTCGAACCGACCCCGGCAGGTGCGGTGCTGCTCCGGCATGCGGAGAATCTTCTCAACCTTGCCGAACGCGCGGCCCACGAAATGTCGGACTTTGCCGAAGGCAACCGGGGCCATGTACGGCTTGCCGCCAACCCGTCGGCGATCCATCAGTTCTTGCCGGACGTGCTGTCCCGGTTCCGTGTCGGCAATCCGAATGTCCGCATCGCCCTTAGGGAAGCGGTCTCGGACACCATTGTTACCCATATCGCCGATGGCCTGGTTGACGTCGGCATATTCTCCGCCGCTGTTAATTACGCGGGAATTGAAACCTTCGGGTTTCTCAGTGACCGTCTTTGCGCCGTCGTGCCTGCGGGCCATCCATTGGCCGCCGAGACGACGATCACGGTCGCCGACCTGCTGCCTTATCCGCACGTTGCGCTCGCCGACGGCAGCTCGCTTTTTTTGGTAATCGCCGGCGCGGCGCGCGACCTGGGATTGGAGATGGACGTCGCGGTCAGTGTACGCAGCTTTGACGGAGTCCGGCGCATGGTGGCGCGCGGCCTCGGCGTCGCGGTGCTGCCCCGGGGGGTGAGCGAGCCCTACGCCGAAAGTGACGGACTTTGCGTGATCGATCTGGCCGAGACATGGGCGGACCGGCATTTCCTGGTCGGCGTGCGCGAGCGCAATGCGTTGTCCGGCCCGGCGGAACGGTTCCTCGCGCACGTACTCGCGGCGGCGGGGTGAAAAGTGATGAATTGATTTTCCACACCGCCTTCTTATGTGAGGGCGGTCCCGAAATGTAAGAGAGAGCGCATGTCAGACTGCCGATACCTGCCGCCGTTTCTGCGTATGGCCTGCGTGTTTTGCATCGTGCTTGCGCTCTCGGCGTGCTCCAGCGTCAAGCTGTTCTACGGATTTGCCGATAATGCGCTGGAAAGCCGGGCCGAGCGGTATCTCGATCTGGACCCGGACGATGCCGACCACGTCGAAGCCGAGGTCGCGCGTCTGATCGCCTGGCACCGGACGGCGATGCTGCCGCGTTATGCGGTGTTTCTGCGTCGCCAGGCGGCGGTGACGGACGCGGGACCGTGGCGGGATGACGACGTTGCGGCCGCGTTCGCCGAGTTCCGGGCCTTGCTGGACGAAACGCTCGCCGGCGCCGCGCCGTATTTCGCCAACGTGCTGGTCCGCCACACATCGCCTGACAAGGTGGATCACCTGGAAGCGCGGATGGCGGCCCACGTCGACGAGGAACGCTCAGAGGAGCAAGCCTCCGCTGACGATCTGCTGGATGAGCGGGTCGAGCGCCGGGTCGATAATCTGGAGCGCTTCATCGGTCCGTTGCGTGACGATCAGGTCGAGATCGTGCGCCGGCATACGCGACCGACCATCGGTGACCGTCTGGTGTGGCTCGACCACCTGGAAAAGCGCCAGCGCGCGCTTGCCGAATATCTGCGCAGCGACCCGGCTGCGGCGCCCCTGGCAGCGTTCATCCATCAACTGACACTCCGCGGTTACGCCATCGTCGACCCATCCTACGAGGATGTCTCCGAAAAACGTTGGCGCAAACTCGAAGCGCTTTATGCGGACGTGCTGGCGTCTTTGGACGGCGGTCAAAGGCAAAATCTGTCGGCCAGGCTTCGCGGCTACGCCGACGATATCCTGGAACTCTCCGACGGCGCCTGAGCGGCGCTAAACGCGTCCCGTCATTCCCGCGTGCCAAACAAACGCGCCTTTGCTAGAAAAATGGCGCACTTCCGGGGGGCGCGTTCTTGGAAAACTTCGTTTCGATCCTGATCGAGGGCACCGGCCTCGACATCTGGGGCTTCGCCATCATGTGCGCGGTGTCGTTCGCGGGCAGTTTCATCGCCGCGTCGCTGGGTTTGGGCGGCGGGTTGCTGGTCATGGCGACCATTGCATCGCTGTTGCCGCCGCAGGTCCTGATTCCTTTGCACGGTATCGTGCAACTGGGCTCCAACGCCGGACGGGCGGCGATCATGCGCGGCAATATCCTGAAGCACGTGATCCCGCCGTTCCTGATCGGCACGGTGATCGGCGCGGCGATCGGCGGCAATCTTGTGGTGACGCTGCCGACGGCACTGCTGCAGGTGGTGCTGGGCGCGTTCGTGCTCTATGCCACCTGGGGGCCGAAACTGAAGGCGTCCCGCCCCGGCAACCGGGCGTTTTTCGGCATCGGCCTGTTCGGCGCGCTGGCGACCATGTTCGTCGGCGCCACCGGGCCGCTGGTGGCGCCGTTCGCCGCAGCGGCGTCGGACAAGCGCCAGGAAGTGGTGGCGACGCATGCCACCATGATGACCATCCAGCACGGCTTCAAGATTATCGCCTTCGGCGTGCTCGGGTTCGCGTTCGGCCCTTATATCCCGCTCTTATGCGGTCTTCTGGCGTGCGGCTTCGCCGGGACGTGGGTCGGCAAGCACATGCTGAACGCGCTCCCCGAGCGCGCCTTCCGAATCGGCCTCAAGGTGCTGATCACGGTGCTGGCGCTCCGGCTTCTGTATAAGGGGATCGAAGGGTGGCTGGTGTAGGCAGCGGTCAGGCCGCGTCCGGCCGCTCGACCACCAGATGCTTGCGCCCTGCGTCCGTGATGGCGACCATCACGCCGTCGCGGGTGACGTGTTTTTCGACAAATCCGGCGTCGACGGAATCTTCCCAGACGGTGAGCCGGGGGCACGACGTACGCCAAGCGTCCATCACGTCTTCATAGGGCTTGGGCGCCTGTTTCAGCCAGGCCAGAAGATCGAGAACGAGATCGCCGTTGTCCATCGTCTTCTCCTTTGTCCGTACGGAAGTCTAGAGCAACTTCGGAGCGCGTCAAAGCTTGCCGAAGACCGTATCGGCGCGGCCGCCTTCCTGACGGTCGGTGGCCAGCGAACCCGCCAGCTTGTGGAGTGCTTCTTTGGCCTGTTTGACCAGCACGATGCCGATGATCTTGTTCGGGATCTCGTGGTCATCGGCGACGGGTAGTGCGGCGCGGGTGTAGATCAGCCAGTCCTGAGCCTCGGACGGGAGTTGCGTCGTCAGGATGCCCATCTCGGCATTGCGGGCGATGCGGTGAAAAAAATCGACGGCCACCTCGATCAGGCGCCCGCTTTTCCGGTATTCGCGTGCCCGCATCCCGGTTAGTGATACGCCGTAATACCGGTCGAGGTTGGAGCCCATGTACCGGTAGTAATAGTCATCGTCGCCGATCAGATCGACGATGAAGATGCTCGGCAGAAGAGCCGGAATCCTGATCAGATCCAGATCGCGCTGTGACGGAAACGTGTTGCCGCCGCGGCACGTGTCCCAGAATGCATAAAGGTCATGAATCTCGGGTTCATTCGCGCCGATGGCCAACTCGCGCGCGTCGATGGCGTCCTCCAAGTTTTACAATTTTTAATATTAAGGAGTATGGCCAAAGGCCGCACTGCAGGCAACCGTGGGGAGTGGCGGCTGCTTCAGGCGCGCGGTAGCTTGAGCGGCTTCGTCGCCTTGACGAGCCAGTCGCGGACCGGTTTGTCGAGTTGCTTCTCGAGGGATTTTTTGACCCAGGCGTGGTAACCGTTGATCCACTCGATTTCCTTGCGGGCCAGCAGCTTCGGCTCGATCAGGTTGAGGTCGAAGGGCGCGCAGGTCAGCGTTTCGAAGCCGAGCAGTTTTCTTTCCCAGCCCTTTTGCGGCTTGATCGTCCGTACCATGACCAGATTCTCGATGCGGATACCGTATCCACCGGACTTGTAGTAGCCGGGCTCGTTGGAAACGACCATACCGGGCTCAAGTTCGACCTGGCTCGGGCGCTTGGAAATACTCTGCGGGCCCTCGTGTACGCCGAGGTAGCTGCCGACCCCGTGGCCGGTGCCGTGCTCGTAATCGAGGCCGATGTCCCAGAGCGGTTTGCGGGCCAGCGTATCGAGTTGGCCGCCGGTGGTGCCTTCCGGGAATTGCGCGGCCGCCAGCGCGATATGGCCCTTGAGGACGCGGGTATAGCGGTCCTTCATCTCTTGCGTCGGCTTGCCGATGGCGATGGTGCGGGTTACGTCCGTGGTGCCGTCCAGGAACTGACCGCCGCTGTCGACCAGCAAAAGCGAGCCTTTCTTGAGCTTGACGGATGACTTCTTGGACGCGCGGTAATGCACGATCGCGCCGTTGGCGCCGTACCCGGCGATGGTCTGGAAGCTCGGGCCGCGATGCAGATCGAGTTCCTCGCGGAGCGTGTCGATCTTGAGCCCGACGTCCCACTCGGTGGTCTTGCCGCGGCTGGCGGACTTTTCGATCCAGCTCAGGAACCGGGCCAGCGCGATGCCGTCGCGAAGGTGCGCGGCGCGCATGCCGTCGCGCTCGGTCTTGTTCTTGCGGGCCTTCATGGTCAATGTCGGGTCGCGGGTATCGATGATCTCGGCGCCGGCCTGCCGGAGCGTCATGGCGATCTTGGCGGGCGCGTTGGCGAGATCGACGCCGACCTTGAGGCCGCGGCTGCCGATGTGGCTCAGCTCGTCGGCGAGCGCTTCGGTTTCCATGACCACGACCTCGGGGCCGAAGTGGGTTTCGAGGCCCGGGCTCATCTTGCGTGGATCGGTAAAGAGTTCGATTCCCCCGGCGGCATGGGCCACGGCGAAGGCCAGCGAAACCGGCGTGCACGGCACGTCGCGGCCGCGCACGTTCAACAGCCAGGCGATGGCGTCGGGGGCGCTCAGGACGATAGTGTCGAGGCCCGCCTCGTTCATGGCGTCGGTCAGGCGCTTGCGCTTCTTGGCCGACGTCTCGCCGGCATATTTCTGGGCGTGCGGGACCATCGGCGTGATGGGTGCCGGGGGCTGGCCGCTCCACACCGCGTCGATGGGGTTGTCCGGCTGCGCCACCAGATAGGCACCGGCGCGTGTGCAGACGCTTTCCAGCTTGCGGTGTTCGGCGTCGGTGATCAGCCACGGATCGAAGCCGACGCGCAGGCCGTGCGATAGATTCTCGGACAGCCAGGTTTTCAGATCCTTGTCGGCGGCGTGGTGCGCTTCGAACAGCTTGCCGGAGACCTGTTTCTTGACCTGCAGGGTGTAGCGGCCGTCGACGAAGACCGCCGCTTTGCGTGCCATTACGGCGCAAGTCCCGGCGGAGCCGGTGAACGCGGTCAGCCACTGCAGCCGCTCCGAGCGTTTGGCGACGAACTCGCCCTGGTGCTCGTCGGCCTTGGGAACGATGAACACATCCAGGTCGCGGCGCTTCATTTCCTTGCGCAGTTCGGCGACCCGCTCCGGATCGGTGGTTTTCCGCGATAGCCCGTCGTCCATTAACGTGGTCTGAATTCGGGAATTGAGTTCCTTGAGCGCGTCGATGACGTCGTTGTCGTCGGGTGCGATCAGAGAGAGCCAGGCCTCGTCGTCGCCGGCGGCGGGCGATGCGAGGACGCCGCGCAGGATTTCCCGGGCGCTGACCATATCCACCCGCGCCCCGCTGTCCCTTAACAGCCGGTCCAAATCACGATCGAGCTCGCGTCTATCGGTCATAGCGCGGGAAGGCTAGGGGGCTTGCAGGATGGACGCAAGCGTTATCTTATTTTGCATAGCTTGTGATGATTATCACACTTTAGGCATGCGTAAAACGCATGTCAGGTTCGCGAAAACGGCACTTTTTGCAGTGCAGCATAAGGCGTATACGAGGTGCAGTAACCAAGGGCGACGCGGGCAAAGCTGCGCCGGCCTGATCTTCCAGAACGAAGGAACAGGTAAGATGAACAAGATTGATACCGCGACCGCCGGATTGCCGCTGTTCGACAACACCCGGCAGATTACCGACGAGGACATCCGGACGATCGTGGAGCGCGCGCATCAAATGCGCAACGAGGTCGTGATCGGCCTGATTAAGGGCGCCTTGAAGCCGCTGCAAAAGATTTTCCGGGCGCGCCGTACGTCCCGCGCCCTGCACCAGCTTTCCGACAGCGTGCTCGCCGATATCGGCATCGAGCGCTCGCAGATCGCCTCGATCAGCCAGGCGCTTGCCGACGGCACCTATTCTACGGAAGCCGTGGCCGCCGCCGCGCCGGTGATCGGCGTCATCGAAGGCAAGAAAACCGACGGCCAACCGGAACTGCCGCTCGCGGCTTAAGATTTCTCCCCCGACCAAACGACGTCCCAGACGAAACCATGGACGGCGGCTCTCTCCCGGAGCCGCCGTTTTCTTGTCCAATCGCTTTCATCATCCCAAACTTGATTTGGGATCCATGGATTTCCGATAAGGCGGTTATGGGTCCTGAATCAGGTTCAGGATAGATTTGCAGGCGTGATGATGGCTACTTCACGATCCGATTGTAGCCGAGACGTTCCATGCAGGTTTCGAAGGCGCGTGTCTGGAAGCGGGAAAGTTCGTAGCTGCTCATGTTCCGGTTATAGGTGGTGGGCGCCCCCGGCAGGTTGTCGCTGATCGGCCCGGACGCCGGCAGGCCCGCCTCGCGCTCCACCTCGCGCCGGGCATAGCGGCGGCATTCGCCGGTGTCGGCGGACCATTCAGCCTTGGGAAGCGTCGGGTGCTGCCAGTTGGCGGCCGAGCGTTTCTGCGCGCAGCCGGTTACGCCCGAAGCCGCGGCGGCGATGACGAGCACACCGAAGGTTGTCCGTACGGAACGCATCACGAGTTCCCTGGCGCCAGACAGCGCTTGAAGTATTCAATGCTCTCCGGCGCGTCGTATTCGAACAGCCCGACGATCCGCGCCACTTCCCGGCCCTCGGGGTTGATCAGCAGGGTCGTCGGCAGACCGCGGATGCCGAGCGTGCCGCCGGTCTTCGACGGCGTCACCAGTTGCGGCAGATGCCGGATCTTGTAGCGCTCGTAGAAGTCGGCCACGGCCTTGTGCCCGGCCCGGTCCATGGAGACCGCGATGACGTCGATCCCGGCCGGCGCCAATTCGGCACGAAGCGCGTCCAACTGCGGCATCTCGCGGACGCAGGGCGCGCACCAGGTGGCCCAGAAGTTGACGATGACGCCGCGGCCCGTGAAATCGGCGAGCCCTGTTTCGCCGCCGTCGGCGGTCAAAAACGCGACCGCGGGTGGCGGCAAAGCCTTTTCGCTGACCTTCAGCGCCTTGAATGCCTTGCCGTCGGCGGCACAGCGGTCAGCATGATCGCTTGCAAGCGCCGGGGATATAAGGGAAAACACGCCGACGAGCGCGAACGCGGCGATCAGGCGGGCGAAATGGCGGATGATAAATCCGTCTGTCATCGGATATCCTTGCTGCGGTTTCTCGCACATATTTAGGACGACGAAGGCAGGAATGCCATGACCGATAAGAAGAACCAGAAAAAGCCGGGCAACCCGCAAGGCACCAGCGCCCAAAAAAGCGCCATGTGGGGCGGCCGTTTCTCGGCCGGACCGTCGGCGGTCATGGAAGCGATCAATGCCTCCATCGGTTTCGATCAAAAGCTCTATGCGCAGGATATCGAAGGCTCGAAGGCGCATGCGCGAATGCTGGCCGATCAGGGCATTATTACGGGCGAAGACGCCGACGCGATCATCGATGGCCTTGATGCCATTAAAGCCGAGATCGAGGCCGGCGAATTCGACTTCAAGACGTCGCTCGAAGACATCCACATGAACGTCGAGGCCGCGTTGCGAACGCGGATCGGCGATGCCGCCGGACGCCTGCACACTGCGCGGTCCAGAAACGATCAGGTGGCGACGGACCTCAAATTATGGGTCCGCGACGCGCTTGACGGTCTCGACCGGGATCTGCAGGCGCTGCAGAAGGCGCTGATCGATCAGGCGGAAAGGCATGCGGCGTCGGTGATGCCCGGCTTTACGCACATGCAGACGGCGCAACCGGTGACCCTCGGCCATCACCTGATGGCGTATGTCGAGATGCTGGGCCGTGACCGCTCGCGGGTTCAGGATGCCCGGGCACGCATGAACGAAAGCCCGCTGGGTGCCGCCGCGCTCGCCGGCACGTCGTTCCCGATCGACCGCGACAAGACGGCGAGGGCGCTTGGCTTCGACCGGCCCGCCGCCAATTCGCTGGACGCGGTGTCGGACCGGGATTTCGCCATGGAATACATGAGTGTTGCGGCCATCTGCGCCGTGCATCTCTCCCGCCTTGCCGAGGAAATCGTGCTCTGGTGCTCGGACCAGTTCGGCTACGTGCGCCTGTCGGATGAGTTCTCGACCGGCAGTTCGATCATGCCGCAGAAACGCAATCCGGACGCCGCAGAACTGGTGCGGGCCAAGGCGGGCCGCGTCATCGGCATGCTGAACGCGCTGATGATCGTCATGAAGGGTCTGCCGATGACCTACGGCAAGGACATGCAGGACGACAAGGAGCCGGTGTTCGAGGTCGCCGATACCATGGCGCTGTCGCTGGCCGCCATGACCGGGATGATTGAGGGCGCGGTGTTCAATCCCGAACGGATGAAGACGGATGCTGGCAAGGGCTTCTCGACCGCGACCGACCTTGCCGACTGGCTGGTGCGGACACTCGCCATGCCGTTCCGCGATGCGCACCACGTCACCGGTGCGCTGGTGAAGATGGCTGAAGACAAGGACTGCGGACTTGAGGATCTGTCCCTCGCCGACATGCAGTCCGTCGAAACCGGGATCACCGATGACGTGTTCGGGGTTCTTGGCGTTGAAAACTCCGTCGCCAGCCGCAAAAGCTATGGCGGCACGGCGCCCGAAAATGTCGCCGAACAGGCGAAAGCGGCCCGCGAACGCTGGCTGTAAATCCCTAATCGGGAACACCTGGATGTCTCCGGGTGCCGCAACATCATTGCGCGGCCATCTGCCGATTTCTTGAAATATAACGGCGTTCCGGATTCGTTCCTAACGATCTGGCGTTCTTGCCGCGTTCGTTTGAAATCCTCGCTACGCTGCTTAGGTCGTTGAACGATAATGATTTTCATGAGCGAGGTATTTTTATGAGTACCAAACAGGCATACCAGAAGAAGATTCAGGCGCAACTGGACGAGTGGTCCGCCGAGATCGACAAGCTTCGTGCCCAGGCGGACCAGGCTGACGCCGATGCTGAACTTGCACTCCGCCGCGAGATCGACAATCTGCGCGAAAAGCAGAGCGACACGCGTCGGAAACTCGACGAAATGTCGTCCGCCGGCGAAGATGCCTGGGAAGATTTGAAGGGTGGCGTCGAAAGCGCCAGCAAGTCCCTCGGTCAGGCGCTCAGTTCCGCTTATTCCCGCTTCAACTGATTTTCCGACTTTATTCAACTGCGTAGCCGCGCGATGTGGCCGCGACCTATTTCCTATGCCCGATTGACAACCAAAGGAGACCGACAATGACTTTCCGTTTACCGATTACCGCCGCCGCCGTCGCTGTTCTTGTGGCCGCCGCGCCCGTCACTGGCGTGCATGCGGCGGAACAGGACTACAGTGTCGACCAGATCAAGGAAGATACGTCCGAACTGCTGACGTCGCTGAAGGATTACAGCGTTGAACAAAAAGACGAAGCCGTGGACGCGGCCGAGGAAGCGCTCGATGCGATCGACGACCGGATCGTCGAACTGCAAGCTCGGATCGACGAAAATTGGGACGACATGAGCGACAGTGCCCGCGAATCCTCCCGTGAGACCATGCAGGCGCTGCGTGAACAGCGTACCGAAGTCGCCGAATGGTTCGGCAGCCTGAAAAATAGCTCCAAGGATGCCTGGACCGACATGAAGGACGGCTTTTCCAACGCCTACAACGACATGTCCGACGCCTGGAACAAGGCCGAGCGCGAACTCGGCGGTAAATCCTGACCCGGCGAATTTCGGTCGGAGCATCTACTCCGTTCGAGAATTGACCGGCGGCCGCGTGCCGCCGGTTTTTTCGTGGCCGGCGGTTAATCGGTGGATGCCGCTCCCGTGAATGTGTCTGGACCCTTGAAAGGGTTGACGACTAGTATGACCTGATGATGATGAGCCACAAGTTTTTGCGGGTGTCGCCGGCGTTGATGTTGGCCCTGATCCTCGGTGGGTGCGGTGTGAAATCGTCGCCGAAACCGACGGAGGACAGCACGTATCCGCGCGTCTACCCGGCACCGCCGGCGGAGACGACGGAAACGGCGCCGCGGGCGCGGACTGAAAGGCCACGGGACACGACGGACACGCGCCCGTCCAGGACCGACAATTCGGGTTATTACAACCCGCCGCGGTCCGCGACGGCGGTCATCGGGAATTAACGGGCGGTCGGGCACCGGCCGGGATTTAACGGCAAGGAGCGGACGTGGATCATTTCAATTACCGGAACGGTGAGCTTTACGCCGAGGATGTCCGCGTCGCCGATATCGCGGACGCCGTCGGTACGCCGTTCTATTGCTATTCCACGGCGACGCTGACGCGCCACTACAACGTCTTCGACGAGGCGCTCGCCGGCACCGATCATCAGGTCTATTTCGCGGTCAAGGCGAACGGCAATGTCGGTGTGCTGGCGACGCTGGCGGCGCTTGGCGCCGGCGCCGACATCGTGTCCGCGGGCGAGATGCAGCGTGCGTTCGCCGCCGGTATCCCGGCGTCGAAAATCGTCTTTTCCGGCGTCGGCAAGACGGCGGCGGAATTGAAGGCCGCGCTCGCCGCCGGGGTACACCAGATCAACGTCGAATCGCTACCGGAACTGCACAGCCTGTCGCAGATCGCGACCGCCATGGACGCGACCGCGCCGATCGCGATTCGCGTCAATCCGGACGTCGACGCCAAGACCCACAAGAAGATCACCACGGGCCTTTCCGAGAACAAGTTCGGCATCGCCTGGGCGCAGGCCGAAAGCGTGTTCGCCGAAGCCGCCAAGCTGCCAGGCATCGACGTGGTCGGTGTCGCCGTTCACATCGGCTCGCAACTGACCGATCTCGAACCCTATAGGGCGGCCTATACGAAGGTCCGCGGCCTCGTCGAGACGCTGCGCGAACAGGGCCACGACATCCGCGTCGTCGATCTGGGCGGCGGGCTCGGCATCCCTTATGACGCCGAGAATCCGCCGAGCCCGGGCGACTACGGCGCCATGGTCAAACAGGTCATGGACGGTCTCGGCTGCAAGCTGGCGTTCGAGCCGGGCCGCATGATCTGCGGCAATGCCGGGGTGATGGTGAGCCGCGTGGTCTACGTCAAGGAAGGCGTCGATCGCTCGTTCCTGATTCTCGACGCGGCGATGAACGACCTGATCCGGCCAGCCATGTACGACGCGCACCATACCGTGGTCCCGGTCCGCGAACCCGTGCCCGGCGACAACATGGCCCCGGTCGATATCGTCGGCCCGGTCTGCGAGTCGGGCGATACGTTCGCCAAGGCCCGCATGATGCCGGCGGTCGAGGCGGACGATCTGGTCGCGTTCCGCTCCGCCGGCGCCTACGGCGCGGTGATGTCGTCGACCTACAATGGCCGCGATCTGATCCCCGAAGTACTGGTCAACGGCGGTGAGTACGCCGTTGTTGCGGACCGCCTGCGGATCGATGATATGATGAACCGAGAGCGCGTGCCCGACTGGCTCGCGCCGCCACGACCCCGTGAGGCGAGTGGATGACCGACACCCCCGAGAGGACGCAAGGCGTCTCCCGACTTTCGACCGCACTGCAGGCCGCGGTGCTGGCGATTCGCTGGGAACGTTTGTGGCGCGTTCTCTGGGCGCCGGTTGCCGTCATCGTCCTGTTCGTCGGCGTCGGGCTGACCGATGTGCTGCCGGCTCTGCCCGATGCGGTTCACGGCATGGCGTTGGCGATCATCGCCGTGCTGTTCGGCTATTCCCTCAAGGGGCTGACACGGGCCTTCGGGCCGGTCTCGGGTACCGAGGCGGCGCGCCGGGTCGAGGCGGCGTCCGGCCTCAGGCACCGGCCGCTGACGGCGCTGTTCGACCGTCCGGCGCAGGAAAAACTCTCCGCCGACGGCCGGCTGCTGTGGCAGACGCACATCGATCGCGCGCTTCGGCAGACCCAGAACCTCGCCTACCCGTCACCGAAACCGGGCGTTGCCGCGCTCGACCGGCGCGGGCTCCGCTTCGTGCCGGTGCTGGTACTGTTCGTCGGCGTGCTGATGGGCGGTTCGGAACCGCTGGATCGAATACTCCGTGCGGTTTCGCCGATTGGCGGTGCGGGCAGCGCCACCGCCGTCAGCATGGACCTCTGGATCACGCCGCCGGCCTACACTGGCCTGGCGCCCAGTGTTTTCAACGGCATCGGCAGGGTGTCCGAAAACGCGGACGCGGAAAGCGCCGAGGCGGCGGCGCCCAACCAGGCGCGGCCGACCCTGATCGTGCCGGTCGGGTCGCAGATTCTCGTGCACGCGACCGACGTGCAGGCGCCGCCGGCGCTGGATCTCGGCAAGACCCGGATTCCACTGCAGCAGTTGGGTGACAAGTCGAGCACGTCCTACAAGCTGGAACTGGAAGTCGCCTCGGACGCCGCCGGCGCCGACAGCCTGACGCTCAGCGCCGGCAACGATGCGCTGGCGACGTGGCCGGTGGTGATCGCGACCGATGCGCCGCCGAACATCGAATTCGAACAGGCACCGTCGCGCCAGCGCGACACCCAGCTTCAGGTGGTCTACATCGCCGCCGACGATTACGGCGTGAAGAAGGTCGAGATGACCATCCGCCGCCCCAATGGCAGGCCGGTGCCGGGCGGCGCCGACGAGATTCGTGTCGAGGTGCCGCTCTCAGGCGACCGCCGCGATATCCGGGCGACGCATCTGCGCGACTTCTCGGCGCATCCGTGGGCCGGGCTGCCGGTGCGGGTCAAGCTGACCGCGGAGGACACCGCCGGCCAGATCAGCGAAACCGACGCCATCGAGACCGTGCTGCCGGAACGCATCTTCAACCATCCGGTGGCGCGCGAATTGGCAGAAGCGCGCAAGACGCTCAACGATGCCGATCGGGAGATGATGGAAATCATTGCCAACAACCTGCATGAACTGTCGCTTTATCCGAAACGGTTCTTCGACGACATGGTGGCATTTCTTGCGATCCGCATGGCCGCCGGCCGCCTCGGTTACGCCGAGGACACCTCCGTCGTGCCGGCCGTGCAACGACTTCTTTGGGAAACCGCGCTCCGGATCGAGGACGGCGAGTTCGCGCTTGCCGAGGCCGACCTGATGCGGCTCCAGGAAGAAGCGATGAAGGCGCTCCGTGACGGCAAGCTCGGCGAGGAACTGGACCGGGTGATGCGCGAATTGCAGGAAGCGATGGACCGCTACATGCAGGCGCTCGTCGACCGGCTCCAGGAAATGGGCATGGACGAGCTGCCGCAGATGCCGGATCAGCCGCAGATGCAGACCCAGGACATCCAGGAGATGCTGGACAAGATCAGGGAACTGGCCGAGACCGGTAACCGCGAGGCCGCCGAACAGATGCTGGCGCAGATGCAGCAGATGCTGGAACAGCTTCGCCAGGGCATGAAGATGCAACAGTCCAATCCGGCCATGGCCGAGGCCAAGAAGCTGATGGACGGGCTGCGGTCCCTGACCCAGGACCAGCAGGAACTGCTCGACCGGACCTTCCAGGAGAGCCTGCAACGTCGGCAGCAGCGTCCGCAAACGGGCCGCCAGGGGCAGATGGGCCAAGGCCAGCAGCAACAAGGCGAGCGGCAACAGAGTCGGCAAGGTCAGCAGGGCCAGCAAGGCGAGCAAGGTGAACAGCAGCAGGCCGGCGAGCAGGGCACGCCGACCCAGGCCGATCAGGACGCCCTTAGGAAACGCCTCGGCGAATTGATGATGCAGATGGACGAGCTGATGGGACAGATCCCCGACAACATGGGCCGTGCCGAGCAGCAAATGGATCAGTCGGGACGCAATCTCGGCAAGGGTGAGCTTTCCGATTCCGCGCGCAACCAGGCGCAGGCGCTGGAGGAACTGAGGAGCGCCACCAGTCAGATGTCGCAGATGTTGGCGCAGCAATTCGGCCAGCAGTTGGGAATCACCAGCGGTGCACGTTCGATGCCCGGCCGTGAGGGGCAGTTCGATCCGTTCGGCCGGCGTAACACCAACGAGAATGGACAGGGCGCGGCGGTCGAGGATTCCGATGTGACCGTGCCGAACCGGATGGAAATGCGCCGGGCCCGCGAAATCCTCGACGAATTGCGCCGCCGTGCCGGTGAACGCAACCGGCCGCAGTTCGAACTCGATTACATCGACCGGTTGCTGGATATTTTCTGAACCGTGGTTGCCAACCCGTCTCCCTGAACTCGATTCAGGGCCCGTGCCCGCCAGTCGCGGTCGTGCGGGGTCTCATGGATCCTGAATCAAGTTCAGGATGACGGCAGTGTGTGGTTTGCGCGGATTGAATCCCTCTCACCCAGCTCGCTTTGCTCGCCACCCTCTCCTCGGGGAGAGGGGCGTTAATGCGTGAGTCCCTTCTTCCACCGGGAGAAGGACAGGATGAGGGGCTGCTTCAGCAGGGAGGTTATTGCGCCTGAGCCTCGGCGGGCCGTTCGATGAACGTGACCTCGAGGCGGCGGGCCAGCGGTGACGGATCCTCGACCTGAATCTTGAAGCCGATCTGATCGCCGGCGGCGAGTTGCTTCTTCAGGGGCGCGGTGTCCGCCGACTGCACCAGCTTGCCGTCGAGATCGGAGAGTCTGAGTTCCAGCAGCGGCACCGGTCGTTCGCGGTCGGAGACGTTGGCGATCACGCCGCGCACCACCAGCACGTCCTTGCCGGAGATGCTTTCCCGCGTGCTTTTGACGTCGTTGATCGAGAGCCCCGCGCCAAGCGAGTCGTCGCCGAGCCCGATCATGGAATAGATACCCTCGGTGGCGGGTACGAATTCGATGACCATGTCCTTCAGGAAGATCGCGGTGCCAATAATACCGAGCAGCAAGACCAGCACGGCGGCGAGAACGATTTTCATCACCGGGCTTTTACCGTCGTCGTCCGCGTCTTCTTCCTCGTCGTCATCCTCGTATTCGTCGTCTCCGGTTTCTTCGGCGGTGAAGACCTGCGGGATCGGTTCCGGCTCTTCGAGATCGTCGAAATCCTCGATCTCCTCGACGTCATCGTCGTCGTCCGGTGCGTCCTCGACCATCGAGCCGAGCGGCGCGGCATCCTCGTCGTCATCGTCGCTGCCGAACATCGCCTCGATATCCTCGGAGGAGAGTTCATCGTCACCGTCATCCGTCGCGCCGGTGTCGTCATCGTCGTCGGCGAAGGCGGCCATCGGGTCTTCGTCGTCCTCCATCCCCGGCAGCGTGACGTCGTCGTCTTCTTCGGGTTCGGGCGGTGGCGGCGGTGGCGGCGGCGGTGCCGGTTCGGGCGGTGTCTGCTGCTGCGCGTCGGGTGCGCTCTGTTGCGGATAGCCCTGCGGCGGCGGATAGCCTTGCGGCGGATACGGATACGGCGGATACCCCGGTGGCGGTGGCGGGTAGCCCGGCTGGCCCTGCGGCGGATACTGATAGGGCTGTCCCGGTTGCTGCGGATACGCCTGCTGCGGCGCGCCCTGCGGCCGCATCGGCGGCGGCGGATCGGCAACCGGCGTTTGGTGCCACGTGTTGCCGCAGTTCGAACATTTGACGGATTTGCCGTCTCCCAACTGGGCAGGAGATACGTTGTATCGCGTCGAGCAGTTCGGGCAGGAAATAAACATACGCAACCGGCCAGTTATGACTTCATCGTTTATAGGCGCTCGCGATTCCGGGCGCAAGCGAACGCACGCCCTGCGCGCATTTCGGCGACACGCCGAAAAGGTCGGGGATGCTGGACGGATGGCGTGCCCGCGTGGCATTGTCGACGATGACCGGGAGCGCCGGGTTCCGCTTGGGGCCGCCCGTCCGTATCAGAAAACGCAGGTGCCGGGATTGTCTAAAGGGAATATCGCTCGCTTCGAGAATGTCGGACTGCGCTACGGCCTCGGACCGGAGGTGTTGCGCGACGTGACGTTTTCGCTGGATTCCGGCTCGTTCCATTTCCTGGTCGGCGAATCGGGCGCCGGCAAGTCATCGCTTCTGAAGCTGATGTATCTGGCACTGAAACCGTCGCGCGGCCTGATTTCACTTTTCGGGACCGATATCGCGACCGCGTCTAGGGCACAGCTCCCGGCGCTCAGGCGACAAATCGGTGTTGTTTTTCAAGAGTTTAGACTTCTTGAACACCTGTCCACATTCGACAACGTGGCGCTGCCGCTACGCGTCGCGGGCATCAAGGAATCGGACGTCAACCGGCACGTCACCGAGTTGTTGGAGTGGGTCGGCCTCAAGGATCACATGAAATCGCGTCCGCCGACGCTTTCCGGTGGCCAGCAGCAGCGTGTTTCCATCGCGCGCGCGGTGATCGCACGTCCGAAACTTCTACTGGCGGATGAGCCGACCGGCAACGTCGACGACCGCATGGCGCTCCGGCTGATGCATCTGTTCGAGGAACTGAACCGTTTGGGCACCACCATCGTCGTCGCCACCCACAACATGTCGCTGGTTGACGGTCTCGGCTATCCGATCGTGCGCCTCGACGCGGGCACGCTGACCATGGCGGCGGGCAGCGGTAACAAGTCGGCGGCGCGCGAATGGCGCGAATCGCGCGAATCGGCACAGGCCCAGGCCAGGGCGCGGCGCGAGCGGCTGCGCCAGGAATCCGAAGAACAGGATACCGACCCGCCCGGTATCGAGAACTTTCTCTGATGCTCGGCGTCAAGCGCTCGGACCTGCCGCTGGACAAGGATGCGCACAGCCGCTTCCTGCCGTGGCTGATCGCCTTCATGGTGTTTCTCGCCGTCTTGGCCATCGGCGGCATCCTGGTGTTGAACGCCACCGCCGAACGCTGGGACCAGGGCGTCGGCGGCACGCTGACGGTGCAGATCGCCGCGACGGAGAACCCGACCACGGATCAGAACAACCTGCAGGAAGTCCTCAACGTGATCGCCGCGACGTCGGGGATCGAGCGTTACATCGTGATCGAGGAAGACCGCATGATGGCGCTCCTGGAGCCGTGGCTCGGCCCCGAGGCACAGGCCGGCGACCTGCCTTTGCCGAAACTGATCGACGTCGGCCTCGCCGACGAGGCGGCGTTCGACATGAAGGCGTTCACCCGGCAACTGCAATTGCGCGTGCCGGAAGCCAGCGTCGACGATCATCGCGTCTGGTTGCAGCGCCTCGTCAACCTGATCCGCACCGTCGAACTGATCGCCTTCGCGATCCTCGTCTTCATCACGCTCGCCACCATGGGGACGGTGATCTTCACGACCCGCACCGGGCTTGCGGTTCACAAGGAGGCAATCGAGGTGCTGCACCTGATCGGCGCCCAGGACAGCTACATCGCCGGCCAGTTCGCCGGACGCGCCATGATGCTGGGACTCAAGGGCGGGATTATCGGTCTCGTCCTCGGACTGCCGGCGTTACTGGCGGTGGGCTATCTCGCAAGAAGCCTGGAGGATGCGGCGCTGCCGGAATTGACATTCGGGCCTGTCGAATGGGTTATCTTCGCGGCGATCCCACTCAGCGTCGCGTTCCTCGCCATGACGACCGCACGCTCGACCGTGCTGCGATCGTTGGGGAGGATGCTCTGAGATGCGGGGCCGGTCACGTGGGCGGCACTCGCCCTGGTTCAGAACGATCGTGTTTTTTTCGCTGCTGGTGCTCGGCGCCTGGACGGCGGGGCTGATTGCTTTCGCCGCCAGCGTGCCGTCCCGGGGCTCGGCCTCGACCGAGCGGACCGACGCCATCGTCGTGCTCACGGGTGGTAGCGGACGGCTGCGCGCCGGTCTCGATCTTCTTCTGGCGGGCCGTGCCGAGCGGATGTTCATTTCCGGCGTCTATCGGGGCGTCGACGTATCGCAGTTGCTGGCGCTTTTGAAACAGCGGCCGGACGAAGTCGAGAACCGGATCGGCATCGGCAACGCGGTCGACACCATCGAGAACGCGCTCGAGACCCGGCACTGGATGCAGGGCCAGGGGTATTCGTCGCTCCGCCTGGTGACGGCCGCCTATCACATGCCGCGCAGCCTGCTGGAATTCAGCAGCGCCATGCCCGGCATGCGGATCGAGCCGCACCCGGTGTTTCCCGAGCACGTGAAGCAGGAATACTGGTGGGCGTGGCCCGGGACCATGGCGCTGATGGTTTCGGAATATAACAAGTATCTCGTGGCGTCGCTCCGCCATCGGGTCAAGCTGCTGGATCTCGGCGGCTCGCCGGCAAGCCGCCCTGCGGAGGAACAGGGAGCGCGGACATGAAGGCATTGCGCTCGTTTGTGTTTCACGCGTTCTTCTTTTCGTGGCTGATATTCCTTCTGGTGAGTTTCTGGATATACCTGCCGTTCCCGCGCGGCGTCATGAGAGCGGCGCTCAGGGTCTGGTCGCGGATACTGGTCGGCGGGATGCGCTGGCTCGGCGGCATGAAGGTTGAATTCCTGGGCCGCGAGAACCTGCCGGATGGGCCGGTGCTGGTCGCCTCCAAGCATCAATCGATCTACGACACCTTCATATTCTACCTGCTGCTGGATGAACCGCAGTACGTCCTCAAGAAGGAACTGACCGAGATTCCGTTCTGGGGATGGTACGCCAACAAGTGCCAGCATGTTGCCGTCGACCGCAGTGCGGGCGCCAAGGCACTCAGGGAAATGGTGACGAAATGCGTCGACCGCCTGCAAAGAGGGCGCCAGGTGATCATCTTCCCCGAAGGTACACGCACGGCGCCGGGCGTGACGCTCCGCTATCACCCAGGCGTTGCGGCGATTTACCAGCAACTGCCCGAAGATGCCGTCGTGGTGCCGGTGGCGCTCAATTCCGGCAGCTTCTGGGGGCGGCGCGAATTCATGATCAATCCGGGAACGATCACATTGGAATTCCTTGAACCGATCGAACCGGGGCTCGATCGCAAGAGGTTCATGACGCTTCTGGAAGACCGCATTGAGACCGCCACCAAGCGCCTTCACGATGCCGTGGACGGCAATCCGGGGAAAATTCCCGACGACACCCCGTGAAACCCGGGGATAACCTGCTTATATACTGATATGAAACGAGTTTTCGCCGTTGCGCCGGAGGATTAATCTGGTAAAATTGGTGGAAACATTTCAAGAACATTCACTTGAAGCGAAAGGCCGTATTGCCCTATGGTTCCGGGCCTTATTATGGCGCTTCGGCGCTGCCCGTAACCCCGCCGGCCCCGCGCCGGCCAGCCGAGATAAGTCGCCATGACCGAAATCGCCCCGATCTCCCAGCAAATCTGGGACATGAAATATCGCCTGAAAGACGCTGACGGACAGCCCAGGGATAAGGCCGTCGCCGATACCTGGCGGCGTGTCGCGCGCGCGCTGGCGGTGAACGAGGCCGACCCCGCGCACTGGGAGGAACGCTTCTTCGAGGCCATGGACGGCTTCAAGTTCCTGCCCGCGGGGCGCATCCTGTCCGGCGCCGGCTCGGAACGCCGCGTGACGCTGTTCAACTGTTTCGTCATGGGCGACATCCCCGACGACATGGCCGGTATCTTCGACAATCTGAAGGAAGCCGCGCTGACCATGCAGCAGGGCGGCGGCATCGGCTACGACTTCTCGACGCTCCGGCCCAAGGGCGCGCAGGTCAAGGGCGTCGGCGCCGACGCGTCGGGGCCGCTGACGTTCATGGACGTCTGGGACAGCATGTGCCGCACCATCATGTCGGCGGGCTCGCGCCGCGGCGCCATGATGGCGACACTTCGCTGCGACCACCCGGATATCGAGGCCTTCATCGGCGCCAAACACGAACCGGGCCGGTTGCGCATGTTTAACCTGTCGGTGCTGGTAAGCGACAAGTTCATGCAGGCGGTCAAGGACGACGCGCCGTGGGATCTCGTTTTCGACGGCACGGTCTACGACACCGTCGCCGCGCGCGAACTTTGGGACAAGATCATGCACGCGACCTACGCGTATGCGGAACCCGGCGTGATCTTTATCGACCGCATCAACCAGCGCAACAACCTGCATTACTGCGAAACCATCCACGGCACCAACCCGTGCGGCGAACAGCCGCTGCCGCCCTACGGCGCGTGCCTGCTGGGCTCGGTCAACCTGGCGCGGTTGGTGAAAAACCCGTTCGAGGCCGACGCCGGTCTCGACATGGCGGCCCTCGACGAGCTGACCCGCACTGCCGTTCGCATGATGGACAACGTGGTCGACGTTTCCGGTTTCCCGCTCGAGGAACAGGCGCACGAAGCCGAAGCCAAGCGCCGCATCGGTCTCGGCATTACCGGGCTGGCCGACGCGCTGATCATGTGCGGGGTGCGTTACGGGTCGCGCGGCGCGGTACAGTTGACCGAGAAATGGATGAAGGCGCTGCAGCGCTCGGCGTATCTGGCGTCCGTCGATCTCGCGAAAGAGAAGGGCGCGTTCCCGCTGTTCGACAAGGAACAATACCTGAAGGGCGAAACGGTCTTCGAACTGGACGAGGACGTGAAGGAGGCCATCGCCGAACACGGCATCCGCAACGCGCTGCTGACGTCCGTCGCGCCGACGGGCACCATCTCGCTGTTCGCCGACAACGTGTCGTCGGGGCTCGAGCCGGTGTTTAGTTTCACCTACCGCCGCCACGTGCTGATGCCGGACGGTACGCGACGCGAGGAGGACGTGTCCGATTACGCCTACCGGCTCTACAAACGTCTCAAGGGTGCGGACGCGGACCTCACCAATGCTTTCGTCGATGCGCAGTCGCTGGCGCCGGAGGATCATCTGGTGATGCAGGCGGCGGTGCAGAAGTTCATCGACAGCTCGATCTCGAAGACCATCAACGTGCCGGAAGACACCACGTTCGAGGACTTCAAGGACATCTACATGCAGGCCTATGAACTGGGCTGCAAGGGGTGCACCACCTACCGGCCCAACGACGTCACCGGCGCCGTGCTGGAAACCGGTGAAAAGAAAAAGGACGCGGCGAACGAGCCGGAACTGCCGTTCGAACAGCCGAAGAAGGCATTGCCGAAGGACGAGGGCGACTCAGGGTCCGTGGTCCGCATGTTCCAGCCCCTCGACCGGCCGGGCGAATTGCCGGGCAAGACATACAAGGTGCGCTGGCCGGAAAGCGATCACGCGCTCTATATCACCTTGAACGACATCATCGACGACCAGGGCCGCAGGAGGCCGTTCGAGATCTTCATCAATTCCAAGAACACCGAGCACTATGCCTGGACGGTGGCGCTGACGCGCATGATCTCGGCGGTGTTCCGGCGCGGCGGCGATGTTTCGTTCGTGGTCGAGGAACTGAAGGCGGTATTCGATCCGCGTGGCGGTTATTGGGTCGGCGGCAAGTACGTGCCGTCGCTGCTGGCGGCCATCGGCGGCGTGATCGAGAACCACATGATCGATACCGGATTTCTGCCTAACCCGGCGTCGAAGATCGACCCGGCGCTGGAAGCGCAGACGATGCCGAAAGCCGCCGTCGCCGGGAGCGGCGGGGCCAACGACGACGGGCCGGCGCGCGCGGCGCCGTTCAAGCAGTGCCCGAAATGCGGCCAGCCGTCGCTGATCCGCCAGGAAGGCTGCGACACCTGCACGTCCTGCGGCCACTCCAAGTGCGGTTAGGGCGGTGGATTCCCGTATCAGCCTTGTGACTCTGGGTGTCGCTGACATGAAGGCGGCGCGCGCGTTCTACGAGAAGCTCGGCTGGCGGGCGTCGGAACAGTCCAACGACGACGTCACGTTCTTCCAGGCGGGCGGCATGATCCTCGGGCTCTACGGCCGCGCCGCGTTGGCCGAAGACGCCAAGGTCGAGGACAGCCGGCTCGGCTTTTCCGGCGTCGCGCTCGCCTATAACGGTCGCGACAAGGCGGAGGTGGACCGGATGCTCGACGAAGCCGTCGCTGCCGGCGGCACGCTGATCAAGGCCGCCGAGGACGTGTTCTGGGGCGGCTATTCCGGCTATTTCGCGGACCCTGACGGGCATCTCTGGGAAGTCGCCTTCAACCCGTTCTTCCCCATCGCCGACGACGGTTCGATCTCGCTGGGCGATTGAACATCATTCGTCGTCCTGAACTTGATTCAGGACCCATGATTTCCAATCCGACGGACGCGGTATTTCCATGGATCCTGAATTAAATTCAGGATGACGATTGGAATTCGTTTTCGGCGCCGGCGCTTTAAGACCTCAACCGCCGCGCCAAACTTTCCAGCCGGCGGTCGCGAATGTCGCAGTCGCGCAGATGATCAGCGGTGTTGAGGACATATTCGGTGCACGGCCCCTTGGAGCCGTGCCCGGCCTTCGTCAGCCGCACCAACTCGTCCTCGGATAGTTTCCCGGCATACTGCTCGTTCTGTTCGTTGGCGACGAAGGCGAGCGCGGTGACCGTCTCCGGCGTGTCGCCGGCAAGGCGAAGCGGGACCCAGCGCGGACGGTAGACGGCGGTCACCATCTCGCGTTCGTACAAGAGCGTGTAGACATCTTTCACGTGTTTGTCGGCGATCCGATAGGCCACGCCGCTGACGGCGCCGCCACGGTCGAGCCCGAACACCAGGCCGGGGTTCTCCTCGGTGCCGCGATAAACCCATGAATAGACACACAGCGCACGGTGATAGCCGTACAGAACGGCACGGCGCTTTTGCGTGAACGGAAAATCCGCGTGCCACATCAACGAACCGTACCCGAACACCCAGAAGGCACGGGTCGGCGGCGTGAAGTTCTCATCGGTCATGCTACCCCCGTGTTACCAGCGCCACGCCGATCACGGCAATGGCCATGCCGACGAGCGCACTCAGGCTCAGCACTTCGCCGAACAGGAAGTAACCCTCCACCGCGACCACCGGCGGCACCAGATAGAACAGGCTCGCGACCTTGGATGCCGCGCCTTCGCGGATCAGGATATAGAGGAGCGTGATGGCCCCAAACGACAGCACCACCACAAGCCACGCCATGGCGAAGATGCTTTCGGCATTCCAGTCGATGACCATGGTCTCGGTCGCGAACGCCAGCGCCCACATCAGCGCCGCCGCGGCGGCGAACTGTACCGCCGAACCGACCCGCAGGTCGATCGCGCCGGCGAACCGCTTTTGATAAAGCGTCGCCACGGTGATCGCGACCAGGCTGGAAACGCAGGCGGTAAGCCCCGGTGCGCCGCCGGTGTCGCCGGCCTGCCGCCAGACCACCAGCGCCACGCCGACGAAACCGAGGGCAAGGCCGAGCCAGGCACGGAAACTCAGCCTTTCGTTCAACATGAGGCCCGCGAGGATCGCCGTGAACACCGGTTGCACACCGACGATCAGCGCCGCGATACCCGCCGACGTGCCGATGTCGACGGCGACGAAAACACCACCCAGGTATATCCCGTGCATCAGAAGCCCGACCACGGCGGCATGCAGCCAGATCACCGGGTTCCGCGGCAGACGTACCCGCATCGCCGCGATCAGCACGAAGAAGATCGCGGATGTGAGCGCGAAACGGATGCCCAGAAACGTGAACGGCTCGGCGTGCGGCATGCCCATCTTGGCGCCGACGAACCCGGTCGACCAGAGTGCGACGAAAAGAAACGGTGCGGCGAGGCTCAGGTTGCGGCGAAGGGCGGGGGAAATGCTCATGAAAACTCGGGCCGGTTGCGAATGGCGCGCAAGCATCGCGGTTTGGCTGCGCGAAACCGTCGCGGCTATGCTGCGCGGAAACGTATGCCCTTCCCGGGGCGGGGGCAACGCCCTATGTTCAGGGGAATGGCCGATCCGAATCTCACCGGCATCGACGAGCACGTCGTCGAGAGCCCCTTTAAGAACCGCCGCAACATCGCGCTGACGGCGGTCGTTTTCCTTGTCATCGCCGGCGTCGTCTATACGACGTGGTGGTATTGGCTGGCGTCCGAAGTGCGCCAACGTGTCGACACATGGGCCGACGCCATGCGTCTCGACGGGCGCGAGGCGGGGTATTCGAAACTCCTGATCGAAGGCTATCCCGGTGCCCTCGTAATCCGTATCGCCGGCATCGATGCCGCTGACCCGGATGGCGGTTGGCGGGTACGTGTGCCGGCGCTGAATGCGGTCATGGCCCCATGGGCCATCGATCGGATCGAGGGCGCGGTGACCGGACCGGTCACGCTCGATCTCACAAAAGGAGCGGCGCCCGGGCGCTATTCGATCAGCGCCGAGGGCAACGCGGTTCGTCTCGACCGTGAAAGCGGC
The DNA here is from genome assembly GCA_965229805.1 of Rhodospirillales bacterium. GTDB lineage: Bacteria > Pseudomonadota > Alphaproteobacteria > Rhodospirillales > Casp-alpha2 > UBA4479. Next base: position 394,705 of record CBDDJO010000002.1, read on the forward strand.
GGACGTATTCGCACCGACGTTTACGCTCTTACGGTGATGCGCGAGGACGTGCCGGATCCGTTGAAAGCCGAGAACGTCACGGCGACCTTTATTCGCGGCTCAAATCCGGTTTATGGCCGGGGCACGGTGGAGGCACGCGCCGTCGACCTGCCGCCAGAGATGCATTCCGCGTTCGGCGGCGACATCGCGGGTGTCAAGATTACCGCCGAGGCGACCGGCGCCGAATTGCCGGAAGGCGTTAGCGCCGGCGCGCTCCGGCGCTGGGCCGGGGATGGCGGCGCCGTTGACGTCAAATCGCTGGAGGTGCACCACGGTGTGCTGGGATTGACCGGCGAGGGAACGATGGCGCTCGACGGCGACCTGCAGCCGATCGGCGCGTTCACGGCAAGTATTTCGGGGTTCAACGATGCCGTCGACGCGCTGGTCGAGGCGGGCGCCGCCCGGCCCCAGGACGGGGCGCTGGCCAAGGTGGTGCTGGGTGTGCTCGCCAAGACGCCGCCAGGCGGCGGGCCGAAGGTGGTGTCGCTGCCGCTCTCGCTGCAGGACCGCCGGCTTTCCGTCGGCCCGGTGCCGTTGGTCACCTTTAAGCGTATCGAATGGGAATGATTTGGGCCGGCCCTTACGGCCGGTCGCTTTCCGGCAGCGACTCGAGCCAAGCCTCGAAACGGCGCCGGCGCAGTTTCTCCGTCCGTGCGTACCAGGCGTGGTCCTGGCGGACCGCGCGCTGCATGTGCCGGGGCGCGGTCGGTAGGTGCGCGTGCATGGGTATGTTGCTGTCGGCGTACATACCGATGCGTTCCCGCGCCGATTTTCGCGTCGGCCCGTAGGAAATGTGCCGCGCTTGCTCGGCCAGGTTCTCGGCACGCGTCGCAAACCTGACGAAACGGCGGGCGAGGTCTTCGTTATCGGCGCCGGCGACGACGGTCCAGGTCGCATAGTCGAGCAACTGTCCGTCCCACATCATGGCGATGGACGCGCCCTCCTCGGCGATGGCGTGAAAGAAGCGTCCGTTGTATCCGCTCGCCATCGCCGCCTTGCCGGACTGCAGCATTTGCGGCGGCTCCGCGCCCCCCGACCACCAGACGATGTTGCCGCGCAGCTTGTCGAGACGGCGGAATGCCAGCGTCAGGCCGCGCTCGGTGCTGAGGAGGTCGTAGATCTGCGTGCGCGGCACGTCGTAAGACAGGAGCGCCCACTCCAGCACGGCGATAGGGGCACGCTGCAGCGCGCGCTTGCCGGGGAACCGTTCGACATCGAAGAAATCCGCGATGTCGGCCGGCTTGAGGCCCGGGAACGCACGCTCGTCGTAAGCGATGGCGGTCGAATAGACGAGTTGCGAAACCCAGCACGCGCCGATGGCGCCCGGCAGAAAATCGTCGCCGGGGGGCGTGCCGTCGGGCGCCGGCGCGAGGTCGCGCGCGTCGATGGGGGCGATCAAGCCGGCGTCACAGGCCCGGTGCGCGTCGGCGACGACCATATCGACGACGTCCCATTCGGGTTTGCCGTTGGTGTCAACAAGATGCTTGCGAAGTTCGTCGAGGCCGCCGTCGTAGCGGACGATCTCGATCTCGACGCCGGTCTCGCGCGTGAACGGTGCGAAGTAGGCCTTCCGCTGGCTCGCCTCGTAAGCGCCGCCCCAGGTCACCACCTTGAGCGTCTCCGCAGCGGCGGGAAAAGCAAATGCCGCGAGGGCAACACATATGACGAAGTTAAAGCGCCGCATTTTCCTCGCGCCTCAATATTTGAACCGTATCCAGATAGGCGCCGATCACGGCGGCCTCGGTGACCGCGCCCCGGAAACGGCGGTCCCTGGAATCGACGACGGCGGCGGCATCGCCGACGAAGGCGCGCATACGCTCCAGCGCATCCCAGAGCGTCGTCGTTTCATCGAACACCAAACCCTGGCCGGAGATGGCGTCTCTGACCCTGGCATCGGTGGCGGCGTCGGCCCCGCTCCCGGCGCGGAGCAGGCCGTGATAGATCCCGTCCGCGTCGACCACCGGCGCCTCGCTCCGCCCGGCGCGGTGCAGACGCGAGAGAGCGTCCTTCAACGGTTCGTCCGGGTCCGCCGTCGGCACGCTCATGTCGCCGAGCGCCGTGATGCGGCTGTTCCTGAGGATCGCCCGGTCGCGGCCCAATGACAGGTCGAAGCCTCGGCTCGCCAGTTGCATGTCGAACAGCGAGCGACCGAACATCCGGTTTGCCACCAGGTTCGAGAACACCACCGCGACCATCGCGGCAATGGTCAGGTCGTAACTTCGCGTCAGTTCGAAGACGATCATGATCGCCGTCAGCGGTGCGCCGATGACCGGGCTGAACACGGCGGTCATGCCGCAGACCGCGTAGACGGCGACGCCGGAATAAAGCTCGGGGACGACCGCGCCGATCGTGGTCCCGGCGAGCGCGCCGAACAGGATGCCGATCAAGAGCGCCGGCGCGAACACGCCGCCGACGAACCCGAAGCCGACGCACAGCACGGTAACGAAAATCTTGGCGATGACGAGGGCGGCCAGTTCGCCGATGCCGAACGCACCCTCGATGGTGGCGAAGCGTAAGGCTTCCTTGCCGATACCGAGGACCTCCGGCAGTTCCAGCGCGACCAGGCCGAGCACGAGGCCCGCCAATCCCGGCTTCAACAGGTCCGGCAGCGGCACGCGTTTGGCCAGCCTGCCGCTCGCCATGAGCATTCGCATGAAGGCGACGGCGATCAGCGCGCCGATCACGCCGACGACGGCGAACAGCGCGAACTCGTGGCCATGCTCGACACCCTCGAAGCGGATCAAGAACAGTGGCGCGCGCTCGAACACCACGTTGGCGAGGATATAACCGACGGCGCTTGCCACCGTCACCGGTGCGAAGGCGCGCAGGGAGTAGTGCCGGAGGATCACCTCGTGCGCGAAGACGATGCCGGCGATGGGGGCGTTGAAGGCGGTCGAGATCGCGGCGGCGACGCCGCAGGCGATGGCGATGCTTTGCAGGTCGGCGAGTCCGAAGCGGAGCCGGGCCGCGAGTTGGCCGATCAGGGTGCCGAGATAGACCAGCGGGCCGTACTGCCCGACCGAGGCGCCGCAGCCGAGCGACGCTAGCGCGGCGGCGGTCGACGCGAGGCCGCTTTTGATGCCAGGCGGATCGGCGCCGGTCTGCACGGCGAGGATCGCGTCCGGCGGGCCCAGGGCGCGTCCCTCGGCGATCCCGTAGCGGATCACGAGCGCCACCAGGATACCGCCCGCCGCAGGCACCAGCAGCGTTGCGGCGATCACGAGATTGGGCGTTTCTTCGTACTGGATACGGGCGTGCGGCGAGACCAGCAGCATGTCGTTGATCAGCGCGATCAGTTCGACGAAGCCGATGGCGGCCGCCGATGCCGCCGCACCGACGCCGACGCCGACCGCCGACAGCACGGCGACCCGGTAAACGCTGCGTTTCGCGGTTTCCTCCATGGGTGCGGAATTCCCCGTTCCGTGTTCCGGCACCTTAGCGCAGGGATTCCGCCGAGTGCAAAGCGGGCGTCGGTGTTCAATCGTTGCTGAGAAGCGCCGCCCGCGCCCTATCGTACTCGATCTTGAGTTGTTCGACGTAGGCAGCCGCGGGCCGGACGGCGTCGACTTGACCGACACCCTGGCCGGCGCTCCAGACGTCGCTCCATGCTTTCGCCTTGGACGAGCCGGCGCCGAACTGCATCTTGCGGGGCTGGGCGGCCTCGGCCTCCTCCAGATCCGCGCCGGCAGCGAGGATCGACGGGATCAGGTAACTGCCGGGCGTGCCGGAGAAATAGGGGGTGTAAAGAATGTCGGCGGCGCGGCTTTCGACGATCATCTGTTTGTGACCCTCGGGGGCGATGCTCTCGTCGGTGGCGATGAATGCCGAGCCGATATAGGAAAAGTCCGCGCCCAGCGCCTCGGCGGCGAGCACGGCGCGGCCGTCGGTGATCGAGCCCGCCAGCACGATGGCGCCGTCGTAGAAGCTTTTGACCTCGGGCAGCAGCGCGAACGGGCTCAGCCGCCCGGCATGACCGCCGGCGCCGGCACACACCAGGATCAGGCCGTCGACGCCGACCCCCGCCGCCTTTTCCGCGTGGCGCCGCGTCGTGATGTCGTGAAACACCAGCCCACCGTAGCCGTGCACGGCTTCGACCACCTTGTCCGGCGCCGACAGCGAGGTGATCACCAGCGGCACACGATGGCGAACGAGGGTGGCGAGGTCTTCGTCGACACGCGGGTTCGATTTGTGGACGATCAGGTTCACGGCATGCGGTGCTGACTTTCGGCCGGTCTCCTTTTCGAACACGTCGAGCCGCGTTTCGATCTCGCTGAGCCAGTTGTCCAGTTCCGCGGCCGGGCGTGCGTTCAGCGCCGGGAACGCGCCGACGATGCCCGCGCAGCATTGCGCCACCACCAGATCGACGCCCGACGCCAGGAACATGGGCGCGCCGATCACCGGCAGGCTCAGGCGTTTCTTCAGTTCATCGACGGTCATGTGCGGGTCCTCTCCTTGATCGCTAGTGCACCCGGCACAAGACCTTGGCGACACGGAGCGAGGTTAGCAGTCCGCGTGCCGTGCGGGGATAGGTTTCGGCGTCGAACGGCCCGGCGGCTTCCGTCGCTCCCGTCGTGCCCGCCTGCTCGATCATGCGCCTGAGCGTCGCCGGCTCGGCGGAAATCACACGGCCGCGCCGGGGCTCTTCGGCCAGCACCACGCCGACCAGGCGGCCGTCGGCGGCGAACGCCGGACCACCGGAAAGACCGCCCAGGCTGTCGAAGCGGTCCGGGACGCGGCTCCGCTCCGACCACACGTCGGCGCGTTCGCGGGTTTTGTACCGGCCGCGTTCCTGCAGGACGGTTGTGCCGATCTTGGTGGCGTGAACGGCGCCGGGGCGGCCCTTGGGAAAGCCGACCATGTAGCCGTCGTCGCCCTTGGCCGCGTCGCCGCCGAGCGGAAACGGCGGCGGGCCATTGCGCGTCGTCAGCAGCGTCACGTCGGCGTTGGGGTGGTTGACCGTGCCGGTGACCTGGATGCCTTTACGGGGCGCGACCTGCAGGCCGATCTTGTCGCAGCCGTCGGTGACGTGGCGCGCGGTCAGCCACTTGCCGTCGCCGACCGCGAACGCAGTGCCGGTGCCGCTGGTCTTGCGGTGGCCGACGTCGACGACGGAACGCTGTTCCGGCGGCGTCCAGTCGGGGGCGAGGCGGAAGCGCTCGTTCGGGCCTTCGTTTAGCCAGCTCTCGGTTTCCTCGGCCCACAGCTTGCCGGGGTCGACCTTGGGCGCCGGCCGGCGCGGGTTTTCGGTACCGGGTGGCGCCTGAGGGGGCGGTGCGGGCGCATCGGGACCGGCGCGCATGATCTGCCCGACGGCGACGACGATGCCCAGGATGATCAGCGCGACGATATCGCGAAGCCGCATGGTTTACCCCGCGACGGCGGCGGCGTTGATCGCGGCGGCGGCGAGTTTGATCGAAACGAGCAGCACGGCGGCGCCCATTTCGCCGTCCTCGATCCGTTGCGGCAGGTCCTTCAGCACCACGTCGGCGATGCGGTAGGCGATGATCTGCAGGACCAGTGTCACCGGCCCCCAGACCAGGATCTCGTAGACGCTAACGCTGGCGGCCATGGCGAATGCCAGCGGGATCGCCAGGCCAATGACCGCGCCACCCATGGAGACGGCGGCGGCGGTATTGCCGGCGCGGATCAGCTTTACCTCGTCCCACGGCGTGATCCACACGTAGACCAGCACGCCCGCGACCAGCATGGCGATGGTCACGGACGAGTGCAGCATCAGGACGGGGAAACCGGCGAGGAAACTGTCGAGGACGGCTTGCATGAAAACCTCAGTCGTTGTCCTGGTAGGGGCCGGGCATCTGGCCCGGATCGGGGGCAGGCATATCGTCCTGATGCGCGTCGACGACGCCCCGGCGGATGGCGCGGGTGCGGGTGAAGTGATCGAACAGCTTGTCGCCGTCGCCCCGGCGGATGGCGCGTTTCAGTTCCGTCAGGTCCTCGTCGAAGCGGCCCAGTACTTCCAGCACCGCGTCCTTGTTGGTCAGGAAGATGTCGCGCCACATGGTCGGATCCGATGCCGCGATCCGCGTGAAGTCGCGGAACCCGGATGCCGAAAACTGGATGACTTCCTTCTGCAGGTCGTCGCCCAGATCGGTCGCGGTGCCGACGATGGTATAGGCGATCAGGTGCGGCAGGTGGGACGTGATGGCCAGCACCTGGTCATGGTGACCGGCGTCCATGACCTCGACATTGGCGCCGGCACGGGTCCAGAGTTCCTGGACTTTGGCGACGACGTCCTCGTCCGTACCGGCGGCCGGTGTCAAAATGGTCCAGCGGCCCTGGAACAGCTCCGGGAAGCCGGCGTCGGGGCCGGAATGCTCGGTGCCGGCGACCGGATGGCCCGGCACCAGATGCACGTGGCCGGGCAGCGTCGCGCCGAGGGTGTCGAACACCGGCACCTTGACCGAGCCGACGTCGCTGACGATGGCGCCTTCCTTCAGGAACGGCGCGATGTGCCTGCCGGTCGCTTCGTAGGCGCCCATCGGCGTGCAGACGATGACGAGGTCGGCATCGCGCACGGCGTCACCGGCGTCGAGCGTGCCCCGGTCGCAAAGGCCGAGTTCGATGGCGCGTTTGAGCGTTTCGTCCCGGCGCGTGGCGACGACGATCTCGCCGGCCAGATTCTCGCGGCGCATGACGTGTGCCAGCGACGAGCCGATGAGCCCGATGCCGATCAGCGCCACGCGCTCGAACAGGGGCGCTTCGCTCATCACGCCGCTCCCGGTTCGTTCTTGCCGAGGAACTGCGACAGCGCGTCGACGACGGCGCGCATCTCGTCCTCGAGGCCGATGGTGATGCGCAGGCAGTTCGGGAACCCATAACCGCCCATGCGGCGGACCACGATGCCCTTCGACTTCAGAAACGCGTCGGCTTGTTCCGCGCCCCGGTCCTTGTCGGCGCCGAAACAGACCAGCAGGAAGTTGCCGATCGAGGGCGTGACGTCGAGCCCCAGCTTGCGGAACTCCGACGCCGTCCACTCGCGCCATTCGGTGTTGTGGTCGCGGCTCATGCTTTCGAAGTCTTTGTCCTTGATCGCGGCGACCCCCGCGGCCATCGCCGCCGCGCCGACATTGAACGGGCCGCGGATGCGGTTCAGCACGTCGACCACGTTGGCGGGCGCGTAGCACCAGCCAAGGCGAACGCCGCCAAGCCCGTGGATCTTCGAAAAGGTGCGCGTCATCACCGTGTTGTCGCCGGCGTCGACCAACTCGATACCCGGTGTGTAATCCTCGACCGTCACGTATTCGGCATAGGCGGCGTCGATCACCAGAAGGATGTCGTCGCGAAGCCCGTTCCTGAGTCGCTTGACTTCATCGGCCGGCAGGTAGGTGCCGGTCGGGTTGTTCGGGTTGGCGAGGAACAGGATGCGCGTCCTGTCGGTGACGGCGGCCAGCAAGTTGTCGACGCTGGCGGTCTTGTCGACTTCGGCGGCGGTGACCGGCGTGGCGCCGGCGGTGCGGGCCGAGATCGGATACATCAGGAACCCGTGTTCGGCATAAAGCACCTCGTCGCCGGGTCCGGCGTAAGCCTTGCAGAGAAGCGAGATCAGCTCGTCCGATCCGGCGCCGCAGACGATGCGGTCCGGGTCGAGGGCGTAGCGTTCGCCGATGGCGGCCCTGAGTTCCCTGGCGCCGCCGTCCGGGTAGCGGTGCAGGCCCGTGGCTTCGGCCTCGTGCGCCTTGGACGCCAGCGGGCTCGGCCCGAACGGTCCCTCGTTGGAGGATAGTTTGATGATGCGGTCGACGCCTGGGATCGTCGATTCGCCACCCACGTAGGCGGCGATGTCCATGATGCCCGGGCGCGGTTCGGGACGCTCGGACATCAGCCGTCTCCCTCCGGCGGGGCGACGTCGCGCTCGCCGAGCGGCGTGCCGTAACCGCCCAGGTGAATGATCCGCTGCGCCGATTTGCCGATGGCGTCTATGAAGCGCGGGAACTGTTTGCCGGCGGGATCGACGAAGCCGAAGGCCTCGACCAGGTATGTCCAGCCGGGTGGGCGGTTCGGATCGTGCCAGTTCTGCACGAATGCGGCACTGACCCCGGCGGAATTGAGCGCGTCCTCGATCTTGCGGGCGCTGATTTCGGTATCGGTCTCGATCGCCAGCAGGGAGCGGTCGCGGTCTGTTTTCTCCTGTTCGATCGGGCAGATCACGGCGGCTTCGAGGCCGGACCCGCGCATGTTCGAACCGGGCACGAACGGCAGGCGGGCGATGACCTTGGGTGTTTCGGGGGATTGAGAAACCATGTAGCGCCACCACGGGTCCGGGTCGTCGCGGCTCGGCCACGGCAGGATGCCAACCGAGGCCTCCTGGCTGCGCACGGCCTCGACCACGGCGCGGCCGGATCCGTGCCGTGTCATCTTCGTGAACGAGCCGTACTGATCGCGCGCCAAGTCCCAGTAACCGGGCTCGCCGTCGACCTCCATCACGGCGACGGAAAACGGGCCCTCGAAACTAAGCGTGGCGACGATCATCTCGCGCCAAATGCGGCACAACTCGCGCTTGGGGAAATTGCCGCGGTGCCGCGCCGTCAACCGGTACATCATCTCGGCTTCGCGGGCGGGGCGAATCTTGACGGTTTCGCCTTCCTTGATCGCGCGGACCTGCTCGACGACCTCGGTGCGCCGGATCAGCAAATCCTGAATCTGTTGGTCGATGGTGTCGATTTCCTCGCGGACTTTCGACAGCGCTTTCTTTTTATCGGTCATGACCCCAATGCCCGCCAGACATCCGAAGTAAATTAGGCCGGGTAGTGATAATGGCTAAGGCTCTGGAAATCAAAGCAAAGGTGAAGGGCCGCTCAGCCGCCTTCAGGCGTGCCCATGGCGGTCGCCAGCAACTCCCGGAAAAGCGCCAGAATCTTGTCGACGAGTTTCAGCTCACGCTGGCGCTCGGCCTCGTATTCGGCCTTGGCGGCTTCCTCGGCCGCCTTGCGCTCGGCTTCGATCTGCTCGTAGGATTTTTTCGGCACGTTGGCGGCGTCGGACGTGGTCGTGCAGACCAGATTCTCGCCCTCCAGAGAACAGACTGCGATCTCGCCGGTCTGGGTGTTAAGCCGCCACACCCGGCTGTCGGTCGCCTTGACGATCTGGTAGACGCCGTCGCGCTTGGATCCGGCAAGCTCGGCATTCGCGGCGCCGGCCATGAGCAGCAAAGCGAGGATCGGGAGCAAGCGCTTCATCTTATTGTGCCCTTCTCAGACGGTGTACGGCGTCGGGTCATCGAGGCCCGCGTCGTGGAACCCCCGCCGGCGCAGATGGCAGGCATCGCACTCGCCGCAGTGTTTCCCGTCCGCCGCCGGATCATAACAGCTTAAGGTATGCGCGTAATCGACGCCAAGCTCGGTGCCGCGCGTGACGATCTCGGCCTTGGTCATGTCGATCAGCGGCGTATGCAGGGTGAACGGGCGTTCGCCTTCGACACCGGCCTTGGTAGCGAGGTTCATGACGTCCTCGAAGGCTTTCACGAATTCAGGGCGGCAGTCCGGGTAGCCCGAGTAATCGAGCGCGTTGACGCCGATGAAGATGTCGAACGCCTGCGTTGTTTCGGCCAAGGCCAGTGCGTAGGCGAGGAACACCGTATTGCGCGCCGGCACATAGGTAATGGGGATGCCGGTGCCGATTTCCGCGTCGGTGCGGTGCTTTGGCACGTCGATGTCGGCGGTCAGCGCCGAGCCGCCAAAGGCGCGCAGATCGATGTCCGCGACGACATGACGTTCCACGCCATTGGCGTGTGCCAACGCAGCCGCGGCCTCGATCTCGGCGGCGTGGCGCTGGCCGTATCGAAACGTCAGAGTCACCGGCTTGAAATCCTGTTCCAGCGCGATTGCCAGCACCGTCGCGGAATCCAGCCCGCCGCTCAGCAGCACCACCGCCGGTTTGCCATCGCTCATGTTTATCATCCCTGGACATGCATCATTGATCGGGCGGCTCATTAGCATAATGCTGGGGCCATGACCATTACCACGACCCCGCAAACGGACCCCCGCGTCATCAAGGCGGAAATCCGTGACGAAGCGTTGAGCATGGGCTTCGACGCGGTCGGCTTCACCGATGCGGAAACCAGGCCGCAGGATATCGAGGCGCTTTCGAACTTCGTCGGCCAAGGCCATCACGGCGACATGGACTGGATGGCGCGGAACGACGGCCGGCGTGGGCGCCCGACGGCGCTGATGGAAACGGTTCGCACGATCGTCGTGCTGGGCGTCAACTACGGCCCGGGCCTGGACCCGATGACGGTGACGAAGATGCCGGACCGGGGTGCGGTCAGCGTCTATGCCCGCGGCAAGGATTATCACGACGTGGTCAAGAAGCGGCTCAAGAAACTCGGCCGCTGGATCGCCGAGACCTACGGTGCCGACATCAAGGTCTTCGTCGACACCGCGCCGGTGATGGAAAAGCCGCTCGCCGAGCGTGCCGGGGTCGGCTGGCAGGGCAAGCACACCAACCTGGTGAGCCGCGCCAAGGGCTCCTGGCTGTTCCTGGGCGAGGTGTTCCTGGACATCGAACTGCCGCCCGACATGCCGGAGCCAGACCGTTGCGGCACCTGCGACAGATGCCTTCGCGTTTGCCCGACCGATGCGTTCCCCGAACCCTACGAACTCGATGCCACGCGCTGTATTTCTTACCTGACGATCGAGCACAAGGGCGATATCGACGACGAGCTGATGGACGCCATGGGCAATCATGTCTACGGCTGCGACGATTGTCTCGCGGTCTGTCCCTGGACCAAATTCTCGGCGCCAACACGAGAACCGGCGCTTGAGGCCAAGGTCGAACTGACCCAGCCCAAGCTCGCCGACCTGGCGCGCCTCGACGATGCGGGGTTCCGGCAGGTGTTCGCCGGCTCACCCATCAAGCGCACCGGCCGCGACCGTTTCGTCAGGAACGTGATGATCGCCGTCGGCAATTCTAAGGACGCATCGCTCAAACCGCTTGCCGAGGCATTGTGCGAAGACGCCTCGTCGCTGGTGGCGCGCGCCGCCGAACGCGCGGTGAGGAAGCTCGCCGAGGCTTGACCGCGGCCGCGCCACGGGACACCATTTGACACATGAACCGCAGGTTTCTGATTTCCACCATTGCTGTCCTGATCGCGCTGCCCTTCGTTGCCGCCGCGCAGGGCGTCTATCCCGAGGACATTGCGCCTAAGGACATCCCCAAGGCGCCGGTAATCGCGCCCGGTACCCCGCTCAAGCCCGGTGACATGTTCCGCGATTGCGAGGCGTGCCCGGAAATGGTGGTGGTGCCGGCGGGCCTGTTCGTCATGGGCTCCAAAAAGCACAAGAGCGAAAAACCGGTGCGCATCGTGCGGGTCCGGAAATCGTTCGCGATCGGCCGTTTCGAGACCACGTTCGAGAACTGGCAGGCGTGCCTGGATGCGGGGGGGTGCACGCACGATCCGGACGATCACGACTGGGGCAAGGTCAGAAAACCGGTCATCAACGTCAACCATCAGAACGTGAAGAACTACGCGGCATGGCTGACCAAGACCACAGGGCACGCGTACCGGCTGCCGAGCGAGGCGGAATGGGAGTACGCCGCCCGTGCCGGCACGAAATCCAACTATTGGTTCGGCGACCTGGTCGGCGAAAATCAGATCAACTGCCGCAAGTGCGGCTCGCCATGGTCGGGAATCGGCAGCGCGCCGATCGGCAGTTTCGAGCCCAACCCCTGGGGCCTTTACGACATGCACGGCAACGCCTTCGAATGGGTCGAGGACTGCTGGCACGAAAATTACGAGGGCGCGCCCAAGGGGCTTGAGCCGTGGGTCGAGCAGGGTTGCCAGTTCCGCGTCATCCGCGGCGGCTCGTGGTACTACTATTCGAGGATGGCGCGCGCCGCCAACCGCCAGAAGAACCCGGGCGTGGTCAAGAGCTATTGGCTCAGCTTCCGCCTGGTGCGGGAACTGCCGTAAGCGGTCTCGTTATTTCTTGCCGGAGAGCTGGTCGAGCTTCTTCTGCATGTCCAGCATCTGTTGGCGCAGGTCGTCGATATCACCGTTGCCGGACGGCTTGGCATCTTCCGCCGGCTTGCCCGAACCGTTGTTGGCGCCGCCTTCCTGGCCGTAGAACGGGGTGAACATCTTCATCGCGTTCTCGAACATGGCCATGTTTTTCTTGGAGATTTCCTCCATCTGCCCGAACGGGCTCAGGCCGCCGAACGCGTCCTCAAGGTAGCTGCGCATCTGTTCCTGGTTGCGGGCGAACGAGCTCATGGAGTGTTCCAGGTAGTTCGGCACGACCGCCTGCAGGCTGTCGCCATAGAAACTGATAAGATGGCGCAGGAAGCTGATGGGTAACAGATTGGTGCCCTTGGATTCTTCCTCGACGATGATGTGGGTCAATACCTGACGGGTGATATCCTCGCCGGTCTTGGCATCGAACACCAGGAACTCTTTGTCGTCCTTGACCATCTGCGAGAGGGTGTCGAGCGTCACGTAGCTCGAGGTCTCGGTATTGTAGAGGCGCCGGTTGGCGTATTTTTTGATTGTTATCGGTTTCTTTTCACCGGCGGAAGTATCGGTATCTTGCGGCTTTTTCGCCATGATCAGCTCCCTTCCCGTCTTGCGAGACCGTAACGCCCAAACTGTTGCACCGCAACGAAAATTAGGCGCCGCATTCGGCAGGTGCAGCATGGTGCGCAAAAATTCGTTTGCGTCCCGTTGTTTGCCGCCGACCGCGGGCGCGATATACTGAGCGCGTGCCCGAGGAGTGAGACGTCTGAACCATGAGTGACACGGATAAACCGGACGGCGCGGATGCCGACCTGCAGCGGCTGGCGAAGGAGTACGTCGATCTCTGGGAAAGCCAGATCAAGGCGTTCTCCAATGACGAGGCCCTGGCCCGGACCATGGCGCAGACGATGGAACTGATGACCGCCGGTACCGCGAACGTGGCGGCGATGATGCAGAAGGCGGCGGGGGAAAGCAGTGAGCGAAGCGGCGATGGCGATGCAGGCAATGATCGAAGCGATGAACCGGCCGGCACCGGCGCCGCGTCCGCTGGCACTGCATCTGGCGATCCAGAACCTGATGTTCACGAGCTCGCTCGGCGCGTTGCCGAGCTTGAAAGACGGCTCGCTCGTCTGGAAGGACTCACTGAGCCCTCGGGCAAGGTCGCTCCGGGAAAGAATTCAAAGCGTTGACGCCGACGCCTTCTCGGCGGCCCTCGATACTGAAATCAGAGACCGCGTCCAGGCCTTCGCCGAAGGGGTGAACCGGTTCGCCGAAGCGGTTCGTCCGGACCCGATGCCGGCACTGCCGGCGGTCTGGCACGAGGGCACGACAAGGGTGCTGCGCGCCGAGGCGGCGGGCACGCCGGTGGTCCTGATCCCGTCGCTGGTCAACCGCGCCCGCATCCTCGACCTCGACTCGGATCACAGCCTTGCGCGGTTCCTTGCGTTGGCCGGTCACGACACCTACCTCGTGGACTGGGACACCCCGGGCGCGGAAGAGATGACGTTCACCGTCGATCATTACGTCGACCGTCTGGAACGCATCCGCGACCACGTGACGGAAACGACGGGCAAGACACCGGTCGTCGCCGGCTATTGCATGGGCGGCAATATGGCGTTGGCGCTGGTGCACCGGGCACCCGGAAAAGTCAGGGCGATGGCGTTGCTGGCGACGCCGTGGGATTTTCATGCCATGCCGGCGTCGGCGACGGCGATGCTGGCGGCGATGATGCCGGGGTTGCGGCAGCTCGTGGCGACGGTCGGCAACCTGCCGGTCGACGTCATCCAGGCGATGTTCTCGAGCCGCGATCCGTCGGGCGTGATCCGCAAGTTCCGGCGCTTCGCGGCGATGAAACCGGAAAGCGCCGAGGCCCGCGCCTTCGTCCTGCTGGAGGACTGGCTGAACGACGGTGTGCCGCTCGCGGCGCCGGTCGCCATCGAGTGTCTGGACGACTGGTACGTCCGGAACCGGCCCATGGCCGGTGCGTGGATCAGCGGTGGCACACCGCTCGATCCGGGCAAGCTCGACCGGCCGGCGTTGGTGGTGATCCCGGACCATGATACCATCGTGCCGCCGGCGTCGGCGGCGCCCTTGGCAGAACTGTTGCCGGATGCCACGCTGATGAAAGCCGCTGCGGGACACATCGGGATGGTGGCAGGCTCGCGCGCTGGGAAGGCGCTTTATGCGCCGTTGAGTGACTGGATTGCTGCATTGCAGTAGAAATGGTGCACTGCAAAAAATTGGTTGAACGTTGTACCGAAATGGCGTATGACCCCACCAATTTTAAGGTTAAGCGGTCCGCAAGGACCTGATAATTCGCGGTCCATAAGGACCGACTGTTCTAGAAGCATGACAAAGGGAGAGACCCATGACTGAAGTTGTTATCACTGGCGCCGCCCGCACCCCCGTTGGCGCGTTCCTGGGCGGATTGAGTTCCCTGCCGGCCTCCAAGCTCGGCGAGGTCGCCATCACCGAGGCGCTGAGCCGCGCCGGTGTCAGCCCGGACGACGTTTCCGAGGTGATCATGGGTCAGATCCTCGCCGCCGGCGGCGGTCAGAACCCGGCCCGTCAGGCCGCCATGGGCGCCGGCGTGCCGCAGGAAAAGACGGCCTACGGCATCAACCAGCTTTGCGGTTCGGGGCTGCGCACGGTCGCGCTCGGCTATCAGTCGATCAAGCTCGGCGACAGCGACATCGTTGTCGCCGGTGGTCTCGAAAGCATGAGCCAGGCGCCGCACGTCATGCACCTTCGGAACGGCGTCAAGATGGGCCCGGGCGAAATGGTCGACAGCATGATCAAGGACGGCCTCTGGGATGCCTTCAACGGCTATCACATGGGCAACACCGCCGAGAACGTCGCCCAGAAATGGCAGCTCACCCGCGACGAGCAGGACGCGTTCGCTGTGTCGTCGCAGCAAAAGGCCGAAAAGGCCCAGAACGACGGCAAGTTCAAGGACGAGATCGTCCCCGTCACCATTTCCAGCCGCAAGGGCGACACGGTCGTCGATACCGACGAACACCCGAAGCACGGCACGACGGTCGAAAGCCTCGCCAAGCTGCGCCCGGCCTTCGACAAGGAAGGCACGGTCACGGCCGGTAACGCGTCGGGCATCAACGACGGTGCCGCGGCGCTGGTGCTGATGAGCGCCGACAATGCCGAAAAACGCGGCACGCCGGTGCTGGCGCGCATCAAGTCGTGGGCGACCGCGGGTGTCGACCCGGCGATCATGGGCACGGGGCCGATCCCGGCGTCGCGCATGGCCCTCGAAAAGGCCGGCTGGACCGTCGACGACCTCGACCTGATCGAGGCCAACGAAGCCTTTGCCGCCCAGGCCTGCGCCGTCAACAAGGACATGGGCTGGGATGTCGAGAAGGTGAACGTCAACGGCGGCGCCATCGCGCTCGGCCATCCCATCGGCGCGTCGGGCGCCCGGGTCCTGGTCACGCTGCTGCACGAAATGCAGAAGCGCGATTCCAAGAAGGGTCTGGCGACGCTGTGCATCGGCGGCGGCATGGGCATCGCCATGTGCGTCGAACGCGACTAGGCTGAAAATCTGGGACGGGCGGCGGTGACGCCGCCCTCTCGGGGGGTAATACGCCGCGACATAAGCGGTAGGTATGGAGGAAGCATTATGTCCAGAGTAGCACTGGTTACGGGCGGGACGCGCGGCATCGGCCGTGCCATTTCCGAAGAACTCAAGAACAAGGGCTATACGGTCGTCGCCAACTACGCCGGTAACGACGAAGCGGCCAATGCCTTCAAGGACGAAACGGGCATTCCCGTCTACAAGTTCGATGTCGGCGATTTCGACGCCGTCGCCGCCGCCGTGGCGCAGATCAAGGCCGACGTCGGCGCGATCGAGGTGCTGGTCAACAACGCCGGTATCACGCGCGACAAGCCGCTGCACAAGATGGATAAGACCGACTGGGACGCGGTGATCCACACCAATCTGTCGAGCCTGTTCAACCTCTGCCGCAATGTCATCGACGACATGCGCGCCGCGAGCTTCGGGCGCATTATCTCGATCAGCTCGATCAACGGCCAGAAGGGACAGTTCGGGCAGACCAATTACGCCGCGTCCAAGGCCGGTGATCTTGGCTTCACCAAGTCTCTGGCGCTGGAAACGGCGTCGAAGGGGATCACGGTCAATGCCGTCGCACCGGGCTACATCGGTACCGAGATGGTCCGCGCCGTGCCCGAGGAAGTCCTCAATACCAAGATCATTCCGCAGATTCCGGTCGGCCGGCTCGGCGAGGCCGAGGAAATCGCGCGCTGCGTGAGCTTCCTGGCCGACGACGCTGCCGGGTTCATCACCGGCTCGACGCTGACCGCCAATGGTGGACAGTACCTGACCTGAGCCAGGCGGTTCGGTCCGAAATTGAGGCGGCGCAATGGCGCCGCCTTTTTCGTTTGCGGGCGTTCGATGAACGTTGATCAATCGGACTTGGCAGGTAAAGTCCTCCATCCTTCGAGACGCGCTTCGCGCTCCTCAGGATGAGGATATTCAAGCTCACCTCATGCTGAGGAGGGTCCTGACCCGTCTCGAAGCATGAAGGGGCGACCGCATGACGGATGACAGCAAGACACTGAAAGCCACCCTGATCGGGTCGACAGCGGTGCTCATGTGGGGGCTGCTGGCGTTGTTCACGACGCTGACCGGCAAGATCCCGCCGTTCCAGTTGGCCGCCATGTCGTTCGCCATCGCCACCGCGTTCGTGGGGCTCAAATGGATCGTCAGACGCGATAATGTCGGCGCTTACATGCGCCAGCCCGTGGGCGCGTGGCTGCTCGGTACCCTCGGGCTGTTCGGCTATCACTTCTTTTATTTCATGGCGCTCAAGAACGCGCCGCCGGTGGAGGCGGGGTTGATCGCCTACATGTGGCCGCTGCTGATCGTCGTCGGTTCGGCCTTGCTGCCGGGCGAACGGCTCCGCTGGTGGCACGTGGCGGGCGCCATCGCCGGGCTGATCGGCGCGGCGTTATTGATCACCGGCGGGCGTGGGCTGTCCGGGTTCAAGTCGGAATTTTCCCTCGGCTATGCCATGGCGGTCCTGTGCGCGCTGACGTGGTCGACATACTCCATCACCAACCGCCGCTTCGCCCGCGTGCCGACCGATACCGTCGGCGGCTTCTGTGCCGCCACCGCCGTTCTGGCGACGCTATGCCACATGGCTTTCGAGCAGACCGTCTGGCCCACCGACGCCGTCGAATGGCTGGGCGTGATCGGTCTCGGTCTGGGCCCCGTGGGGGCGGCGTTCTTCACCTGGGATTACGGCACCAAGCACGGCGACATACAGGTACTGGGCGCGCTTTCCTATGCCGCGCCCTTGATCTCGACTATTCTGCTGATCATCTTCGGCAAGGGCGAAGCGACGTGGTTCGTTGCCGCCGGGTGCATCCTGATCGTCGGCGGGGCGCTGTTGGCTTCCAAGGAACTCCTGAAGCGAAGGAAGGCCGCATGACCGACGACATCATCCTGGTCCAGTTCCCGCGCCGTCTCGGCGTCCCGAACGCATCGCCGTTCTGCGTCAAGTTGGAACTGTGGCTGAAGCTGGCCGGTATTCCGTACCGGGTCCGCGACGAGGCGATGCCGTTCAAGGCGCCGAAGAAAAAGATTCCCTACATCGTCGAGAACGGCAAAGAGATCGGCGACAGCACGCTGATCATCGAGCATTTGGCGAGGACGCGTGGGATCGATCTGGACGCCGGGCTCACGGACAAGGAACGCGGCCTCGACCAGGCAGTCTGGGGTATGTGCGACGAACGGCTCTACTGGCTCGGTGTCTGGGACCGCTGGCTCGGCCCCGGCTGGCCGGTGGTGTCGGACGCGTTCTTCGGAGAGATGCCGGGTCCGATGCGGCCGTTCATGAAGGCGTTCGCGCAGCGCGCCATCAAAAAACAGCTCTGGGCGCAGGGCACCGGACGGCACAGCCCCGACGAAATCCTCGGTATGGCGAAACGCGATATCGCCGCGCTGGCCGCCATCGTCGGCGACGGTCCCTATGTACACGGCGAGCGGATCCGCAGCATCGACGCTGTCGTTTATGCGTATGTCGTCAATCTGACCGAATTCCGGATCGATACGCCGATGACCGAGGCGGCGCGGGCGCACGCGAATCTCGTCGCGTACGCCCGGCGTATCACGGAAACATATTTCCCGGAATTGTCTTAAGCCGGTTTCGGCACCGTCTGTTCGAACGACGGCCGTTCGGAGATCTTGTCGAACCAGTCGGCGAGCGCGGGGCGGTCCCTGCGCCATCCCAAATCGGGGAAGCGCAGGTCGATCCAGCCGAGCCCGGCGCCGATGGCGATCTCAGCAATGGTGATCGGGCCGTCGGTGGTCGCCATGCCGTCGGCGGCGGCATCGGCCACGTCCATGCAGCGGTTGACGACCGTGGTCTGGCGCTCGGTCCACCAGTCCCAGCGCAGTTCTTCCGGACGGCGCATGGTTTCGATCAGCAGCAAAACGCCCGCGTCCAGCATGCCGTCGCCGGCGGCGGCGAGTGTCAGCGCCTTGAAGCGCGTATCGTTGTCTTCCGGAAACATTTTCGGGCCGCCGTTGAGGCTGTCCAGATATTCACAGATCACCGGGCTGTCATAAATCGGGTCGCCCGTATCGGTGACCAGGCACGGCACCTTGCCGATCGGGTTGGACTGGCCGAGATCGGTTTCCGCGGACCACGGATCGGTGGCGACGTTTTCGATCTTGTCGGCGAGGCCGGCCTCGATGGCCGTAATGGAGACCTTGCGCACGTACGGCGAGGTCGGCGAATAACGAAGCTTCATGGGGGCCCTCCCTAGGCGTCTATATCATTCCTCTCAGCTATATGGGGATTGCGTCCCGAATGTCACGGTCTCCTCTCGGCGGGGATGACCCGACGCCGGAAACGCACTAATCTCTGGCCATGTGGTCGGATGTGGTCGATTTGCGAGAGTTCTACGCGCGCCGTCTCGGGCGCACGGCGCAGCGCATGGTGCGCCGCCGTCTGCGCCGTTTGTGGCCGGATGCGACGGGACTTCGCGTGCTCGGGCTCGGGTTCGCGACGCCGTACCTGAACATGTTCCGGGGCGAGGCCGAGCGCGTCATCGCCGCCATGCCGGCGGGACAGGGGGTGATGCACTGGCCGTTGCGCGAACGCGGGCTGACCATGCTCGCCGACGAGACCGATCTGCCGCTTCCCGATCTCTCGATGGACCGGGTGCTGATCGTGCATGCGCTGGAGTGCACTGAACAGGTGCGGCCGCTGTTGCGCGAGGCATGGCGGGTGCTGGCCGATTCCGGGCGGCTCGTCATCGTTGTGCCGAACCGGCGTGGGCTCTGGGCGCGGTTCGAATCGACGCCGCTCGGCAACGGCCGCCCGTACTCCCGGAGCCAGCTTTCCAAGCTGCTGCGCGACAACATGTTCATGCCCGTCGAGAGCACCCGCGCGCTGTTCGTGCCGCCGGTCGATATCGCGCTGCTGCAGGGCTCGGCGGCGGCGTGGGAAAAGGTCGGCATGAAGCTGTTCCCGGCCGCAGCGGGCGTCGTCATGATCGAAGCGGTGAAACAGATGTATGCTCAGCCGGTGGCGGTGGAGCCGAAACGCAAGCGCGCGCTGGATGCGGTGCCGCAGCGTCCGCAGGGGCTGAACAGAAATCCCAGCCATGGGGCACGGCCTGCGGCACGGCAATCGATGGAAACCCGGTCATGAACACGATGATGGCGGGGGATATCGTGGCGTGCCGGGTTGCGGCCGTCGATGCGGCGTCGCCGGAAGTCAGGATCGTCCGGATCGAAGCCGCCGAAGGCGACCTGTTCGGCTGGCGCGCCGGTCAGTACGCCAGCTTCAAGATTTGCGACCAGGAACCGCGCGATTATTCCATCGCCAACGCGCCGGGAGGCGGAGCAATCGAGCTTCACATCCGCCGCTCCGGCGCTGGCGGTGTCAGCGACTTCATCTGCGACGATCTGAAGCCGGGCGATCCGGTCGACGTGCAAGGTGCCTTCGGCGGCGCCTTTTACCGCGCCAAGCACGGCGGACCGCTGCTGGCGATCGCCGGCGGCACCGGGCTGGCGCCGATGAAGGCCATCGTCGAGGCGGCGCTGGAAAGCGGGCTCAAACAGGACATGCATCTCTATTTCGGGGTCCGCGACGAAAGCGAGATCTATCTGGAGCGGCACTTTATCGACCTCATGCGGACCCATGCCAATTTCCGTTTCGTGCCCGTGATTTCCGAACCGAGGGAAAACTCCGGGCGCCGTACGGGCCTGGTTTCCGACGCCGTTGCCGCGGACTTCCAGCTTTTGTACGGGCATCAATGCTATATCGCCGGACCGCCGGTGATGGTCGATGCCAGCGTCCATATGCTGAAACTGAAATCGGTGCCGAAACACGACATCTTCGCCGACGCGTTCTTTACCGAGGCGCAGATGCGGGCGAAGGGCGAACCGCGCCCGGAATGGGGCTGAATCCAAGTGGATTGATGCCGGGCGCCAATCGGCGTAAAACCCGCCCCCATGACGTATCAGGTCAAAGAGATTTTCTATACCCTCCAAGGCGAAGGGCGGCAGACCGGCCGGCCCGCGGTGTTCCTGCGCTTTGCGGGCTGCAATCTCTGGACCGGCCGCGAGAAGGACCGCGCCAAGGCGGTTTGCGATTTCTGTGACACGGATTTCGTCGGTACGGACGGTGAAGGCGGCGGTTCGTTCGAGGATGCGACGGTGCTTGCCGATGCGGTAGCAGCAACATGGCGCGGTAAGGGCACGGGACGGCCCTTCGTCGTCATGACCGGCGGCGAGCCGCTGCTGCAGGTCGACGCGGTTCTGATCGACGCCCTGCATGCGGCCGGCTTCGAGATCGCGGTCGAGACCAACGGCACCATCGAGGCCCCCGACGGCATCGACTGGATCTGCGTCAGCCCCAAGGCCGATGCCGAACTGAAGCAGTTGACCGGCAACGAACTGAAGCTGGTTTATCCGCAGGCCAAGGCGATGCCGGAACGGTTCGAAGGGTTGGCGTTCGACTACTTCATGCTGCAGCCGATGGACGGCCCCGACGCCGCGGCCAACACGCGCGCCTGCGTCGATTATTGCCGCGACCACCCGACGTGGCGGCTTAGCCTGCAAACCCACAAAATGCTCGGTATCCCGTGACAGGACACGACATGGAAATCTTCAAGGAATTCACGTTCGAGGCGGCGCACGATCTGCCCAATACGCCGGAAGGTCACAAGTGCCGCCGTCTGCACGGACACAGCTTCCGGGTGCGCCTTGCGGTCGAGGGACCGGTCGACGAACACACCGGATGGGTCATGGATTTCGCTGACATCAAGAAAGCGTTTCATCCGATCTGGGAACGCCTCGACCATCACTACCTGAACGACATTCCGGGTCTCGAGAACCCGACCTCCGAGGTCATCGCCAAATGGATCTGGGCCGAACTGAAACCGGTTCTGCCCGCGCTTTCCGAGATCAAGCTTTGGGAAACCTGCACGGCGGGGTGCACGTACAGGGGCGACTGATCCCCAAGAATCGTCGTTCTGAATTTGATTCAAGACCCATTGATCCTTCGAGACGACCTTCGGCCTCCTCAGGATGAGGATCGAACTCTCACCTCATGCTGAGGAGTGAGCGAAGCAAGCGTCTCGAAGCATAGATCCCAAGTCAGATTCGAGATGACGTATTTTTGCTTGTGGATCATCCGGAACGACGGGAGCGGATATTACCCCCGGCCACGATAAGGCTGCACCCCCTGGTCCGGCAGCCAGAGGCCCTTGGGCGGTTCGCCCGACTGATAGAAGACATCGATGGGAATGCCGCCGCGCGGATACCAGTAGCCGCCGATCCTGATCCAGTGCGGTTCGGCCGCGGCGATGATTTTCTGTGCGATGTCGACCGTACACTTTTCATGAAAGCCCGGGTGGTTGCGGAAACTGCCGAGGTAAAGTTTCAGCGACTTGCTTTCGACGATGAACTGTTCCGGTACGTAATCGATCACCAGGTGCGCGAAATCCGGCTGGCCGGTGACCGGGCACAGCGATGTGAATTCGGGCGCGGTAAACCGGATCAAATAGCGTGTACCCGGGTGCGGGTTGGCAACGCATTCCAGCGCCGCGGCGTCCGGGCTTTCCGGTAGCTCGCTGGCAGTGCCGAGTTGGCTCAGGGTCTCGTAGGTGGTTTCGCTCATGGCCGCATCTTAGAAGAGCGGACGGGACCCGGCAAAGGCGGAATGCAGCTTATCCTAGGACGTGACCTCGACCGTCAGTTCCTCGAACGATGCGTCAAGGCGGCCCATGCAGCGCACGCGCTGTTGGTTGCCGTCGAACGCTTCATGGGTTGCCGGGATGAAGGTGACCTCGAGCATCACCACGTCCAGCAGCTTCGCGCCGACATCCTCGAACCGGTCGGCCCAGAAATGCGCCTTCGGTTTGAACGCGTTCAGCAGGTACCAGCCCGCCGCACTCGGCCCCTTGGGGGTATTGCGGGTCAGGTCGGCAACGATGTCCTGAAATGTCATGGCGCAGGCATCGGCGGTGCGGCTTTCCCTGGGCACCGGCACGGAGACGAACATCGTCACGCGGTCGGCGCGCCAGTCGTAGAACGAACCGGTGACAGGCGTACCGACGTACTTTGGAATGGTACGGCCGGCGGTCTCGGCGATGTCGCGGTCGAGTTGCCGTATTCCCCAATCGAACAGCGTGACCGGCTCCGCCATGAGGCGGCGCAGGACGTCCTTCTGGTCCGCGGCGGCATGGCCCGCGCCCAGCAGCACGCAGAGCATGATCAATATTCGCAGCATAGGCGCCTCCTCATTCTGATTTATATTATCACAAGAGTCGCAATATGTGCGCATTTTAGCACAAGATACCGATTTGCCCTAATCCTGTTTTATGACAATTGGGCCGGGTGCCGATCCATCCGTCTCGTGCGCGAAGCGGGCGGCACGCCAAGCATGGACCCTGAACCGAGTTGGGGTGGCGGATAATACTAGATCGGTTCAATATCCCCGCCTTCGTATTCGGCGGCGAAAGCGGCCCGGAAACCAGCGAAGGTGCCGGCTTCGATCACGGCGCGCATGTCGGACATAAGTTCCTGATAATAATGAAGATTATGCCGCGTCAGGAGCATCATGCCGAGAATCTCCTTGGCCATCACCAGGTGGTGCACGTAGGCGCGGGAATAGTTGGCGCAGGCATAGCACGCGCAGTCGGGATCGATCGGACGGGTGTCCTCCTTGTGGCGCGCATTGCGCATGTTGACGGTGCCGCGCCGGGTGAACGCCTGATCGGTGCGCCCGGACCGGGTCGGCAGCACGCAGTCGAACATGTCGACGCCGCGCGCGACGGCCTCGACCAGATCATCCGGCTTGCCGACGCCCATCAGATAGCGGGGTCTGTCGCCGGGTAGCATGGGGGCGGTGAAATCGAGCACGCGCAGCATCTCCGCCTGGCCCTCGCCGACGGCAAGCCCGCCGATGGCATAGCCGTCGAAGCCGATGTCCGTGAGCGCCCGCGCGCTCTCTTCGCGCAGGTCCTCGTGAACACTCCCTTGGACAATGCCGAACAGGCCATAGCCGGTGCGTTCCCCAAACGCGTCCTTCGACCGTTTCGCCCAGCGCATGGACAAGCGCATGCTGTCGGCGGCAGCGTCCTTTTCGCACGGATAGGGCGTGCATTCGTCGAACGCCATGGTGATGTCGGCATCCAGATCGTTCTGAATTTTCATGGAAATCTCGGGCGTCAGGTCGTGGTAACTGCCATCGATGTGGGAGCGGAACCGCACCCCGTCCTCGCCCATCTTCCTAAGCCCGGCCAGCGACATGACCTGAAAGCCCCCGCTGTCGGTGAGGATCGGGCCCCGCCACTTCATGAATTCATGCAGTCCGCCGAGCCGGGCGATCCGTTCCGAGCCCGGACGCAGCATCAGGTGATAGGTGTTGCCAAGAATGCACTCAGCGCCGGTTTCGGCGACCCATTCCGGCGTCATCGCCTTGACCGTGGCCGCCGTACCGACCGGCATGAAGGCGGGCGTCTCGAACGTGCCGTGTGCCGTCGATACCCGGCCGCGCCGGGCGTTGCCGTCGGTCGTCAGAAGTTCGAACCCGGTGCCGGTCATGCGCCCGTCTCCGCCCGTTCGATTAAACACGCATCGCCATAGGAATAGAAACGGTAGCCGTTGTCGATGGCGTGCTTGTAGGCGGCTTGCATGCGTTCCAGCCCGGCAAGCGCGGAAACCAGCATGAACAGCGTCGAACACGGCAGGTGGAAGTTGGTCATCAGCGCGTCGACGGCCTTGAAGCGGTAGCCCGGCGTGATGAACAGGTCCGTGTTGCCGTCGAAGGCGTGGAACGTGCCGTTATCGTCGCAGGCGCTTTCCAACGTCCTGAGCGGCGTGGTGCCGCAGGCGACGATCCGCCCGCCCGCCCGGCGGGCCTGATTGAGCTTTTCGGCAACGTCCGCGCCCAGCACCGCGCGCTCGGTGTGCATCACGTGATCGTCGGTGTTCTCGACACGCACCGGCAGGAAGGTTCCGGCGCCGACGTGCAGTGTCACGCGGTGATCCGTGACGCCCGCATCGCGGACGGCGTGCAGCAGAGCCTCGGTGAAGTGCAGCGCCGCCGTCGGCGCGGCCACGGCGCCGTCGTTTTCGGCGAACATGGTCTGGTAGTCGTCGCGGTCGGCGTCGTCGCCCGCGGCATCGCGCTTGATGTAGGGCGGCAGCGGCATGATGCCGTGACGCTCCAGCATATCGATCAGGTCGCGTCCCGAGACGTTGAAGCGGAGCCAGCGTTCGCCCATGTCGCCCTCGCCGACGCAGTCCGCTGCGAAACCCGGCGCGAAGACGATGTAATCGCGCGGATTGAGTTTTTTCGCCGGCTTGGCGAAGACGCGCCAGGTATAGGCGTCGACCGGCTGGTGCAGGGTTACTTCCACCTTGGCGCCGCCGTCCGGCCGGCCGCGGTTGGTGGCATCGCCGCGCTTGCCTGTCAGCCTGGCCGGAATGACGCGGGTGTCGTTGAACACCATGACGTCGCCGGGCCTGAGCAGGTTCGGCAAGTCCCGGACACCGAGATCGTCGAGCCCGTCCGATGCCGGAACGTGCAGCATCCGCGCACTGTCGCGCGGACGCGCCGGGCATTGCGCGATACACGACTGCGGCAGGTGAAAATCGAACAGCGAAACATCCATGAGCGGGGGTTTTATAGACTTGCGGCGAAAGGGACAATCGTGGAACGTTGATGCTATAATGAGCGACCTTCGCCGCTCTCCGGCGGCACCCCACTATGGACGAGGACCCATATGATCCGTCTTATTCTCGCCATCGTCATTCCGTGGCTGAATTTCTTCACGATCGGCAAGCCGATCCAGGGCGTCATCTGCCTGATCCTGCAACTGACCCTGATCGGCTGGATTCCCGCCGCGATCTGGTCGGTTTACGCGCTCAGCCAGTACAACACAGACAAGAAGATATCCGAGGCCACCGGCAAGGACTGACGATTCCCGTCAGCCGAGCCTGACCTCGCTGCCGTTCTTCGACGCCTCGACGATGGCCTCGAGAATGGCGATGCCGTGGATCGCGTCCTCGAGCGGCACCGGGAATTCGGCGCCGGACGTGACGGTCTCCGCGAATGCTTCCAGTTCGGCACGTTCCATGTCGAAGCCGGGGAACTCCTCGACCGTGTTGTCGTCTTCCAGCAGCCGCACCTCGATTCGCTCCTGATCGCGCACCTCGGCCCAGCCCTTGGTGCCGAACACCTGGACGCGCCATAGCAGGTGCGTCGCGAACAGTGTCGTCAGCACCCCCGTGGCGCCCGAGCGGAACTTGATCGTCGCGAAGGTGGTGTCGTCGACGGCGCCGTCGGTGCCGTGCCGTTCGCTCGTCGCACGCAGACTGTCGACGTTGCCGCAGACCGACATCATCGCGTCCATCATGTGTACGCCCATTGCCGTCATGCCGCCGGCCGGACTTTCGGTTTCCGAGGCGCGCCAGTGCTCGGGGCCGTAGCGCAGCGCGCCGTTGCCGGAGATGTTGCCCTCGATATGCAGAATGGTGCCGAGCGCGCCCGAGGCCGCCAGCTCCTTCATCTTGATCATGGCCGGCAGAAAACGGCGGTTGAACCCGACACAGAGCGGTACGCCGGCGGCCTTGCAGGCATCGGCGGCACGGCGGGCATCGGCCTCGTTCAACGTCAGCGGTTTGTCGCAGAACACCGGCTTGCCGGCTTCGGCGGCGGCGACGATTTGATCCACGTGCTGGGTGTGCGGCGTCGCCAGCACGATGGCGCCGACGTCCGGGTGCGTCAGCAGATCGCCGTAGTCGTCCAACAGGTCGATGTCCTTCTCGGCGCAATAATCGACGGCGCGCTCCTTGCGGCCGGTGACGGCGGCGGCGCAGGTGATTTTGTCGGACTTGCCCTGAACGGAATCGATAAGCACACGGCCCCAACGGCCGAGCCCGGCCACACCACACTTCAACATGTATCTTGTCTCCCCAAGCGTTTCCTTGTTTGACGCGGCGCGATCCCCAATTGAAATATAGGGGATCGATCAGCGCGCCGTTCCGGCGTGACGGTAGCAGTTTTTCCGGAGACGGCAACGCCATGGGTGAAGAACCGGCGACGGGGCACGGCCCGAGCGAGCATGGTGATCGGCGGGTGGCGCTGAAGGGCGTCGCCTACATGGCGGTGGCCGGTTTCCTCGTCTCCGTCATGCATGTGATCGTGCGCGAGGTGTCGCAGGACGTGCACCCGATCGAGATCGCTTTTTTCAGAAACGTCACCGGGTTCGTTTTACTGCTGCCGTTCCTGCTGCGTCAGGACCGTGCGCTTTGGAAAAGCAAACAGCCCAGGCTGCAGTTGATCCGTGCCGTGATCGGCGTCTGCGCGCTGATGAGCTGGTTCCAATGCCTGAGTATGATGCCCGTGGCGGATGCGACCGCGATCAGCTTCGTGACCGTGCTGTTCGTCACCGTCGGCGCGTCGTTGGTACTGGGCGAGAAGGTCGGTGTGCGCCGCTGGTCGGCCATCGCGGTCGGTTTCGTGGGTACGTTGATCATCGTCCGCCCGGGGTCCGGGATTTTCGGGCCCGGCGTGTTCGTGGCGCTGGCGTCCACGGTGTTCTGGGCATCGTCGCTTCTGTGCGTGAAAGTACTGTCCCGGACCGATAGCAGCGTCACTATGGTGTTCTATGCCAACGTCTATTTCACCGCGTTTTCGTTCATTCCGGCATTGCTCGTCTGGACATGGCCGACGTGGACGCAGTTCGGCTGGATGGTGCTGATCGGCACCATGGCAACGCTCGCGCATCTGTGCATGGCGACAGCGCTCCGAACCACCAAGGCGACGGTCGTCGCGCCGGTCGACTATACGCGGCTGTTGTGGGCGGCGGGGGTCGGCTACCTGGTGTTCGGCGAGTTTCCGGATATCTGGACCTGGATCGGCGGGACGGTGATTTTCCTGTCCACCGTCTATATCACGTACCGGGAATCGCGCCGTCCGCCGGCGACACCGACGACGCAGGTGCAGAGCTAGGGCGCCGTCCTGTCCTGTACGCTGGGTTTGGTTTGTACATTCTGTTCGCGGCGCACGATGTAGAACGACGACGCGAAGATCACCAGCGCTCCGGCCCACGTCCAGATGTCGGTCAGCTCGCCGAAGGCCAGCCAGCCGATCAGCACAGCGAACGGCAGGCGCGAGAAATCGACCGCCGCGACAATGGAAACGTCGGTGACCGAGAACGCCTTGGTCAGGAACAGGTGTCCGAGCACGGCGACCGGGCCCGTCGCCACCAGGTAAAGCCACACCTCTGGTGCCGGCCACTGCCAGACGAACAGCGCCGGGACCAGCGCCATCGGCATCATGATCAGATGCGAGATGAAGACCACGGTCCAGGGGTCGTCGCCACGGGTCAGTGTTTTGACGATCAGCGCGGACGACCCCATGAAGACGGCGGAGGCGAGGGCGAACCAGCTCCCGGCGCTCATTTCGACGAAGCCGGGCCGGATGATGACGAGCGCGCCCGCGAACCCGATCAGCGTCGCGGTCCAGCGCCGGAGCCGCACCACTTCCCCGAGGATCAGCGCGGCACCGATGGTGGTGAATAGGGGCGCCGCGAAGCTGAGCGCCGTGACCTCGCCGATCGGGATCAGCGCCAGCGCGTAGAACCACGTCGACATGGCGCACATGCTGCAGCACGCGCGCACCAGGTAGAGCTTGAACTGCGATGTGCCGAGGGACCCGATGCCCCGGTGCAGCAGCCAAGGCAGCATGCACATCCAGGCGAAGACGAGCCGGCAGAAAACGATCTGCATCGGGTCGACACCAAATTGCGAAATCTGCCGCCCAAGTCCCGACAATGCCGCCAGGAACACGCACGACGCGATCATCCAGAGCGCGCCTTCGAGCGGGCGGTTGACGGTCGGCGGGCGAGGCCGTGCGCCTCCCGCCCCGGAGAACGATTCCGCCATGCTCAGTCGAGGTCCAGCGGGAAGATCGGGCGGCGCAGCCGGGTAAACGGCAGCTTGGAAATGTCCTTGGTGGAAAGCGCGCCCGCATCGCAGATCAGGATCTCGCGCGCCAGCGGCGCGAAGGCGGCGCGGAAATGCTGCATCGACTTGACGGCGACAACGTCACGTTCGCGCGGATCGATCCCGGCATGGGTGAAGGCCTCGACTTCGGTCAATTGAATGCGGTTCGAGGCGACGACGATCTCCATGCCGCCGACCTTGAACACGGCGGTCGGCCCGAGATGGTGGGTGACGCCTTTCCAGCGCGGGCCCTGCGCGACGTAGGTGCCGTCGGTGATTTTCGTGACCGTGCCCGTCAGTTCCAGCGGCGCGCCGAAAGCGATATCGGTCTTGCCGCCGAGGTTGACCGTCACCTCGGCGCCTTCGCCGGCGGTGACCAGTTCGGCGGCCGCGTCAGGGTCGCAGATCGTGCCGAAGCAGGCATTTTCGAAGTCGGCTTTGAGAAGGCCTGCCAGCATCAGCGTCGAGTCGCCGTACGCTCCGGACCCCGGGTTGTCGGAAAAGTCGGCGACGACGATCGGTCCCTTGCCGGTACCGTCGGCGAGGAGACGGCGCAGTTCGGCGACGGTTTCGTCGGTCGAAAGATACGTATTGGAATCGAAGTGCCGCGTTTCCCAGGCATAATCCATATACTCGTCGGCGATGGCACGGAACCGTGGGTCGTCGCCGTTGCCGGTGACCGAAACCGTCGGCCCGGTTTCGTAAAGATTGGCTGGTGTGAACCCGGCATGAACGGAGATCAGCAGCACGTCCGGATCGGTCGCTTCGAGATCGGCGGCGCGGCCGAGCAGCGTTGTCATCGGGTTGTCGGTGGTAGTGCGGCCGTCGTCCAGTCCCTCGATCGTGTCGCGCCGGGCGGTGACGCAGACCGGTTTTATTTCGCGCCGCATGGTCCGCTCAAGCACCGCCGCCGCGCGCTTGGCGGTCTCGATCTGATCGATGTGCGGATAAGTGCGATAGGCGCAGATGATGTCCGCGTGTTCGGTCATCAGGTCGGTCACGTTGGCGTGCAGATCGAGCGTGATCGCCACCGGCACATCGGGGCCGATGATGGCGCGAAGTTGTTTCAGTAATTCGCCCTCGGCATCGTCGTAGTCGACCGTCGCCATGGCGCCGTGCAGGTTGATCAGCACGCCGTCGAATGGCCCCTTTGACATCGCCGCGTCGAGGATCGCGCCGGCGCACGCATCCCAGGCGTCGCGTGTTACCGGGCCCGACGGGGTGGCCCAGGCGACGACGGAACGGACCAACTCCCAGCCGTAGTCGGCGGCGGCTTCCTCGACGCCAGCGGGTTCGATCCTGGCGCCATCGATCTTGGCCGGGACGTCGTCGCCGAACGCCAGCAGGTAGTTTTCGAAGTTGGCGGGTGTCGTCGGCAGCTTGGAGAACGCATTGCTCTCGTGGCCGAACAGGCCGGTCAGAACACGTAACGTCATGGTCAGTACTCCTGTTCGGATGCGACCAGCGCGCCGGAGATGGCGTCGGCGGTTTCGACGGCAAGCGGTCCCAGTTTGGCGGCGGCTTCGGATTGTTTCCAGGCCGGATAGTAAACGGGAATCTGCACGGCGCCGACCGGGCGGCCGCGGAAGTCGGCAATCGGTGCCGCGATCGAGATTTCGCGCGGCAACTGTTGTGCATAAGTCGCCGCAAAGCCGCGCCGCCGCGCCTGCTGGACCATCTTCATGATCTTGTCGAGATCGGTCGTGGTCGTCGGGATGCGCTTCGTGAGATCGGAGCGGTCGAGGATTTCCCGCGCCGCGTCGTCGGTCATCCTGGACAGGACGGCGATGCCCGATGCGGAACAGAACACGGGGATACGCCGGCCTGGCACGGTCGCCGCGTAGGCGGCCTTCACGTGCGGAATGCGGATCGTGTAGATCATGTCCGTGTCGTCGCGCTCGGCCAGGTTGACGGTGGTCTGGTAGATCGAGCCCGTTTCGATCAGACGCGGCATGGCGGCGGCGCCCAGCGTGCTGTGCCGGAGATAGGTATACGCCATTTCCATCAGCTTGCGGGCCGGGCGGTAACGGCGCGTCGCGGTGTCCTTTTCCAGAAAGCCGAGCTGATGCAGGGTGTTCGAGAAACGCTGCGCCGCGCTCTTGTCGAGACCGGTCCTGAGCGCGATCTCGGTGACGCCCAGCGCCGGAAAATCCTCGCTGAAGGCGGCCAGTACGCGAAAGCCTTTCTCGAGAGAGCCGACATAGAGTGCGCTCGCGGTCGCCGTCTCCTGGGGTGGATGGGAATGTTTCGATTTCTCGACGGCCATGCTTGACGCCTTCACCCAGTATTCATAGCATATCGATATATACTACGAAGTATTGAATATTAATACAAGATAACAAGGGGTGCAGAGCCCCGCCGGGAGTGCTGTTTCAAAAAATCGTCTTTGGATCGCTGTTGACCATGGACTCGGCAGCCGATTCATCGAACAATTGGTTCAATCGGGGCGCGTCGAGAGCGCCCCCGCTGATGGCATGCGCAATGTCAGTTTAGTCAGGGAGGCGCGAGCAATATGTTTCGCAAAGTACTATCGAGCACAGCTCTGGCAGCGGCGGTAACGCTGGCTGTCGCGCCTGCGGCCTACGCAGGCAAGGCCAACGACGAGTTGGTCTGGACGACGACCCGCGAAGTGGCGGTCGCCGATCCTTACTTCAACAACACCCGTGAACTCGTGATCATGGGCAACACCGTGTGGGACGGTTTGCTGTTCCGCAATCTGAAGACCGGCGAGTACGAGCCGCTGCTGGCGACGTCGTACAAGTGGGTGGACAGCACAACCATCGATTTCGAACTGCGTGACGACGTGGTGTTCCACGACGGCTCCAAGTTCGGTCCGGAAGACGTCGTCTATACCGTCAACTTCGTTTCCGACGCCGACAACGGCGTGCTGACTCAGGCCAACGTGAAGTTCCTGAAATCGGCGGAAAAAACCGGTCCCAATAGCGTTCGTATCCATCTGAAGGAACCGTTCCCGGCGGCGCTGGCCTATTTCGCGCAGACAGTCTTCATGATGCCCGAAGGCCACTATGACAGCGCCAAGGACGGTGCCGACGGCAAGAAGGACTACGGCACCGTGAAAGCCAACGGCACGGGCCCGTACAAGATGGTCGACGTGGTTGCGGGCGACCGTGTCGAGATGGTCCGCAACGAAAATTACTTCAAAAACGGCCCCAAGGGTCAGGCGGCGATCGGCAAGCTGACGTTCCGCACCATCAAGGAAATGAACACCCAGATCGCCGAACTGTTGACCGGCGGTGTCGACTGGATCTGGGACGTGCCGAAGGACCAGGCCGAAAAGCTGGGTGAACGTGGCGGTACCACGGTGACCAACGCCAAGACGATGCGTATCAGCTATATCGCCTTCGATGTCGACGGTGATAGCGGCGAAAAGGCCTTTACCGACAAGCGGGTCCGCGAAGCCGTGGCGCATGCGATCAACCGCAAGTCGATCGTCGAGAACCTCGTCGGTCCGGCTTCCGTCGTGATCGATTCGGCGTGCCATCCGGATCAGTTCGGTTGCGCGCAGGATGTCAAGAAGTGGGACTACGATCCCGAAAAGGCCAAGGCGCTTCTCAAGGAAGCGGGTTACGGCGACGGCCTGACGACGGACATTTACGCTTATCGTCAGCGTGAGTTCACGGAAGCCGTGATCGGCGACCTGGCAAATATCGGTATCCAGGCAAACCTGAAGTTCATGCAGTACCGCGCGCTGCGCGATCTGGTGTGGAAGGGCACGACGCCGCTCCACCACATGACCTGGGGTTCGAACTCGGTGCCGGACATCTCGGCTTCGACCGGTCACTTCTTCTCGGGCGGCAAAGACGACCCGGCGAAGGACCCGGATGTGGTCGAAGCGCTGCAGAAAGGCGATACGTCGACAGATCCGGCTGTCCGCAAGGAAGCCTACAAGAAAGCTCTCTCGATCATTTCGAGCGAACTCTACTGGCTGCCGATGTTCACGTATGCGAAGTACTACGCATACTCGGAAGACCTCGACTTCACGCCGACCTCGGATGAGATCCCGCGGTTCTATACGGCGAAGTGGAAGTAACAGACTGATGTAACGCGGCCGGCGCCGGGGTATGCCTCGCGCCGGCCGTGACATCCGTAATCAGGATTGCCAGGCATGCTTATTTATGCCCTGAAACGGCTCAGCGTCGCATTGCTGGTGGCGGTGACCGTTTCGCTTTTGACCTTTTCGATGATCTACCTGTCGGGCGACCCGGCGATGGCGCTCGCGGGTGAGAGCGCGACGCAGCAGGATATCGAGAATATCCGCCGGGTTTACGGCTACGATCAGCCGATCATCGTTCAATATATTAACTGGCTCGGGAACGCCCTACAGGGCAATCTTGGCCATTCGCATTACCTCAAGACCGAGGTTTCGAACGTCATTTTCGACCGTCTGCCGGTCACCATGACCCTTGGTGCCTGCGCGCTCGGCTTCGCGCTCTGCCTTTCGATTCCGCTCGGCGTGCTGGCGGCGATGCGTCCCAACACGCTGATCGACCGTTTCGCGCTGACACTGGCCGTTGTTGGTCAGGCGCTGCCGAGTTTCTGGTTCGCCTTGATCATGATCTTTCTGTTCGGCGTGAGCCTCAGGTGGCTGCCCATCACCGGCAGCGATTCCTGGCTCAATTTCGTCATGCCGTCGATCGCGCTTGGCTACTACGTTACGCCTGCCGTCATGCGCCTGACCCGCGCCGGCATGATCGAGGTGCTTTCGAGCGATTACATCCGCACCGCGCGCGCCAAGGGCCTCAGGCCCGGCGTGGTGCTGTTCAAGCACGCGCTCAGGAACGCGATCATTCCGGTCGTGTCGCTGGCGGCGGTGCAGTTCGGCTTCATGCTCGGCGGCTCCATTGTCATCGAAACGATCTTCGCCATTAACGGCCTCGGCCAGTTGGCGTGGGAATCGATCTTGCGCGCCGACCTGCCGATGATGCAGGCGATCGTGCTGGTGCTGTCATGTTTCTATATCGTACTGACGTTCACGGCGGACCTGCTGAACGCGTTCCTCGATCCCAGAATCAGGGTGAGCTGACATGAGCGAAGCCGTGCAACAATCCGAAGACCGGCCGGTGATCGCCGACCGGACCATCGACGAACCTTCACCGGCGGAGCGCGCGCGCAAGCGCATGCTGAGCCACATGGGTTTCATGTTCGGCATCGTCGTGCTGGGTGTGATTCTCGCCATTGCATTTTTGGCGCCGCTGATTTCGCCGCACGATCCGCTCGATCAGCAACTCGCGCGCAAGCTGATCCCGCCGATCTGGCACGAGCACCCGAAGGCGACGTGGGTGCATCCGCTTGGCACCGACCAGTTCGGCCGCGACTACCTGTCCCGGCTGATCCATGGCTCGCAGATTTCGCTGCTGATCGGGTTCGCGGCGATGTTGATCTCCGGCGTCATCGGCACCGCCATCGGTGTCGCCGCCGGCTACTTCGGCGGCCGCGTCGACATGGTCGTCAACTTCGTCATCACGACCCGGCTGTCGCTGCCGGTGGTGCTGGTGGCGCTGGCGGTGGTGTCACTGGTCGGCAATTCGCTGTGGATCGTGATCTGGGTACTGGGGCTTTTGATCTGGGACCGCTTCGCGGTCGTTA
This sequence comes from Rhodospirillales bacterium, assembly GCA_965229805.1. Lineage (GTDB taxonomy): Bacteria > Pseudomonadota > Alphaproteobacteria > Rhodospirillales > Casp-alpha2 > UBA4479. Next base: position 428,823 of record CBDDJO010000002.1, read on the forward strand.
TGCGAAGTACCACGCAACAAGTCAGGAATCTTGACTACGTCGCCGCGGCGCAGGCCATCGGCTGTTCGACGCCGCGCATCATCTTCGCCGAGATCATGCCGAACATCGTCAACAATCTGATCGTCGTCGCCACCGTCGAGATGGCGCACGCGATCATTCTCGAGGCGGCGCTGTCGTTCCTAGGTCTCGGCGTACAGCCGCCGGCGCCGAGCTGGGGCCTGATGATCGCCGAGGGCAAGAACCACATGCTGTTCGATCCGTGGCTGGTCGGCATTCCGGGGACGGCGCTGTTCATCCTGATTCTTTCCATCAACCTGCTGGGCGACGGCATCCGTGACATCACGGCGCCCGAAAACCGAAACTAGGGGGCGTCATGGGCGAACGCATTCTCGAAGTCGAGAACCTGACCGTCGATATCCCTGTCGGCGGCGGCGTGCTGCACGCGGTGCAGGGGATTTCGTTCCACGTCGACAAGGGTGAAACGCTGTGCATCGTCGGTGAATCCGGCTGCGGCAAATCACTGACCTCGCTGGCGGTGATGGATCTGTTGCCGAAAAAGGCGATCCGCGGCGCCGACACGCTCGAGCTTGCCGGCGAGGACATGCGAAACGCGGGCGAGCGGCGCATGTCGAACATACGCGGCAACACCATGGGCATGATTTTCCAGGAGCCGATGACCAGTCTCAATCCGGCTTACACCATCGGTAACCAGATGGAGGAGGCGCTCAAGCGCCACCGCAAGGTCTCGACACAGGAAGCGCGGGACCGCGCCATCTATCTGCTGGAAAAGGTCGGCATCACGGGCGCGAGATCACGCCTCAACCAGTACCCGCATCAGCTCTCGGGCGGGCTGCGTCAGCGCGTCATGATCGCCATGACGCTGATGTGCGGGCCCAACATGATCATCGCCGACGAACCGACGACGGCGCTCGACGTGACCATTCAGGCGCAGATCCTGCTTCTGCTCGCCGAATTGCAGCGCGAATTCAACATGGGCCTGATCCTGATCACCCACGATCTCGGTGTCGTCGCACGTATCGCCGACCGGGTCGCCGTGATGTACGCAGGCCAGATCGTCGAGCAGGGCACCGCCGATCAGGTCTTCAACCGGCCGACGCACCCTTATACGCAGGGGCTGCTGGATTGCATTCCGATTCCCGGCAAGACGGATCGCGGCAAGCCGCTGGGGTCGATCCCCGGCATCGTGCCGTCGCTGGTCGGGCCGTTCCGAGCCTGCCATTTCGCGGATCGCTGCAACTATGCCTTCGCCGAGTGCGTGAAAGGCGACATCGAGATGCGCCCGGGCGCCGAAGCGGGGCACGAATACCGCTGCCTGCTCGATCACGAAACCTGCCGGGCGCACGCCCAGAAACGGGGGGTGGCATGACCGAGACCGTCATCAGTGCCAGGGACGTCACCAAGACGTTCATGATTTCCGCCGGCGCGTTCCGCGGCAAGAAACCGCTGCACGCGGTCAACGGCGTATCGCTCGATGTCGAGCGCGGCGATGTGCTGGCGCTCGTCGGCGAGTCCGGCTGTGGCAAGACGACCTTCGCCAAGATGCTGCTGGGTCTGCTGCCGCCGACCCAGGGGACCATCGAGTTCGGGGGTGAGCCGGTCGCCGGGATCGAACGTCTGAAGCTGGCGCAGATGGTGCAGCCGATCTTTCAGGATCCGTATTCGTCGCTCAATCCGCGCAAGTCCATCGGCTCGATCATCACGTTGCCGCTCAAGGTACAGGGCGATCAGAACCCTGGCACCTGGCGCCGACGCGCCGAGGAAATGATGGAACTGGTCGGTCTGCCGCCGCGTCTGTTCGAGAATTTTCCGAACCAGCTGTCCGGCGGTCAGCGTCAGCGCGTCGCCATTGCGCGCGCGCTCATCAACCGGCCGGAAGTCGTTATTTGCGACGAACCGACGTCGGCGCTCGACGTCTCGGTACAGTCGCAAATCCTCAATCTGCTGCAGGACCTTCGCAAGGAACTGAACCTGACCTACATCGTGATCAGCCACAATCTGGCCGTGGTCGAGCACATCGCGACGCGGGTCTCGGTCATGTACCTGGGCCGTATCGTCGAGCAGAAAGAGACGGAAAGCCTGTTCTCCACGCCTGAGCATCCCTACACCAAGGCGCTGCTGGAATCCGTGCTGACGCCGGACCCGGCGTTGGACGTGCCGGATACGCATCTCGGCGCGGCCTACCCGAATCCGGTCGACCCGCCGCCCGGCTGCACCTTCAATCCGCGTTGCGCCCGTGTGATGGATCACTGTTCGGTTATCGAACCCAAGAAGATTCCGAGCGGCAGCGGTTTCGTCCAGTGCCATCTTTATGACGAGAACGAGGGGCGCGGGAGGGCCGCGTCATGACAACCCGCACCGACGCCATCGCGAACGCGCTGGCGTGGTTCGATGACGACGCCGGCTACTTCAAGACGCTTTCCGACCGCGTTGCGGTGCCGACCGAAAGCCAGGAACCCTCGCAGCTTCCGGAACTCTACCGTTACCTTAACGACCTGATCGCCCCCGACTTCGAGGATATGGGCTACGAGACCGAAGTCTATGACAATCCCATCGACGGCGGCGGGCCGGTGCTGCTTGCGACCCGGATCGAGGACGAGGACCTGCCGACGATCCTCGGTTACGGCCACGGCGACACCGTGCGCGGTCAGGGGGAGCGCTGGACCAAGGGCGAGGGCCCGTGGAAACTCGCCCGCGACGGTGATCACGTCTACGGCCGGGGCACGGCCGACAACAAAGCGCAACACACGACGCACATGGGCGCTATCAAGGCGGTGCTGGAAACCCGGGGCAAACTCGGTTTCAACTCCAAATTCATGGTCGAGACCGGCGAGGAGAACGGCTCGAAGGGTTTGAAGGACCTGGTGGCCGCCCATAAAGACGATTTCATGGCGGATGCGTATTTCGCCTCCGACGGGCCGCGCGTCAGCGTCTCGCGCCCGAACCTGACCCTCGGCAACCGGGGCTGCATCAACTTCGACCTTATGGTCGATTGCCGCGACGGCGGGCATCATTCCGGCAACTGGGGCGGACTTTTGTCGAACCCCGGCGTCATTCTTTCGCACGCACTGGCTACCATCGTCGATCAGAAGGGGCGCATTCTGGTCGACGCGCTGAAGCCGTTGCCGATTTCAAACTCGGTGCGCGACGCGCTCAATGGGATCGCTCGCGATGGCGGCGCCGACGCGCCGGCGATCGACGAGGAATGGGGCGAGCCCGGATTGACCTCGGCCGAGAAGGTCTACGCCTGGAACAGCTTCGAGGTGCTGGCGTTCACCACCGGCAACCCGTCGAATCCGGTCAACGCCATTCCGCCTAAAGCGCGCGCCAACTGTCAGCTTCGCTTCGTGGTCGGCACGGATTACCAGAACCTGCGGCAGAATCTGCGTAAGCACCTGGACGAACACGGCTTCGAGATGGTGCAGATCGTCGACCCGCCGCCCGGCAACGACGCCATCTTCCTGGCCGCGCGGACGCCGCCGGATCATCCGTGGGCGGAATGGATGAAAGAGGCGGTCAAGCGGACCACGGGCGAAATCCCCGACGTGATGCCGAATTCCGGGGGCTCGATCTGCAACGACGTGTTTCAGGACGTGCTTCAGATTCCGTTCGTTTGGATGCCATTGAGCTACACCGGCTGTTCGCAGCACGCGCCGGACGAACACATACTCTGGTCGCTGACCCGCGAAGGGATGGAGCTTGTGACCGGCGTTTATTGGGATCTTGGTGAACAGGAGACGGCATACCAGCCATGACAAAGGAAGCAGCCCTGCACAGCATCGACGATTATTTCCAAGGCGGCGGGTTCATGGACGACCTGGCGCGCCGCGTCGCGATCCGGACGGAAAGCCCCGAACCGGAAAAACGTCCGGAGTTGTACCGCTATCTTGAGGAAGAGATGACGCCGTATCTGGAGGCGTTCGGGTTTACGTGCGAGATATATGAGAATCCCCGGGACGGCCTGATGCCGTTCCTGGTCGGCCGCCGTCACGAGGGCGATGACCTGCCAACGGTGATGACCTACGGTCACGGTGACGTGGTGCGCGGCTACGACGACCAGTGGCGCGACGGGCTGACGCCGTGGGAGATCGTTGTCGAGGGCGAGCGCTGGTACGGCCGCGGCACCGCCGACAACAAGGCGCAGCACACCATCAACCTGGCAGCCATGAAGCATGTGCTGGAAACGCGCGGCAAGCTCGGCTTCAACGTGATCGCGCTGATCGAAACCGGCGAGGAAAGCGGTTCGCCGGGTCTCAAGGAATTCTGTGAACGGCATAAAGATTTGTTCGAGGACGCGGACGTCTTCATCGCGTCGGACGGGCCGCGTTTGGCGCCGGAGAAGCCGACCGTGTTCATGGGCTCGCGTGGGGTTTTCAACTTCACCATGTCGCTGGAATGCCGTGACGGCGGGCATCATTCAGGCAACTGGGGCGGGCTGCTGTCCAATCCCGGCGTCATCATGGCGCACGCGCTGGCGACTATCACCGACGCCAAGGGCAAGATTCTGATCGAAGAATGGCGTCCCGAGCCGATGTCCAATTCCGTGCGCCGCGCGATCTCGAAACTCAAGGTTGGCGGCGGCGACGACGCGCCAGAGATCGATCCGGACTGGGGTGAACCGGGCCTGACGCCGGAAGAAAAGGTGTTCGGCTCCAACACCTTCGAAATCCGCGCCTTCGAATGCGGCAATCCGCGCAATCCGGTCAACGCGATCCCACCGCGCGCGGTGGCCTACGGCCACATCCGTTACGTGGTCGGCACCGACCCGCACAATTTCATCCCGGCGCTGCGCAAACATCTGGATGCGCACGGGTTCAACGACATCAAGCTCGAACCCGAACGCGACTATATGTATGCAACGCGCCTCGACCCGGACCATCCCTGGGCGCAGTGGGCGATCTCGTCCATCGGCGCGACATCGGGCGAGGACGTCGCCGTGCTGCCGAACCTCGGCGGCACGCTGCCGAACGACTGTTTTGCCGAGGTCCTGGGCCTGCCGACGATCTGGGTGCCGCATTCCTACGCCGGGTGCTCGCAACACGCCCCCAACGAACACGTGCTGGCGCCGGTCTGCCACAGTGCGCTCCGCATCATGACTGGGCTCTGGTGGGATCTGGGCGACGGCAAGACGCCGAAGGCTGCGTAAGGAGACAAGCATGACTGAGCTTTGCGATCTGACCGCGATCGAACTACGCCGCCGTATCGGCTCGAAGGATATCTCGCCGGTCGAATTGACGGAAAGCTGCATCGGCCGGATCGAAGCGGTGAACCCCGCCGTCAACACCATGGTCTCGACGTGTTTCGACCGCGCCATTGACGAAGCGAAAGCCGCCGAACAGGCGGTCATGGACGGCGATTATCTGGGCGTCCTGCATGGGCTTCCCATCGGTATCAAGGATCTGGAAGCGACCGAGGGACTACGGACCACATGGGGGTCAAAGCTTCACGAGGATCATGTTCCCGAAGCCGACCAGCTCTCCGTCGCCAATGTCCGTGACGAGGGCGCCATCGTCGTCGGCAAGACCAACACGCCGGAATTCGGTGCCGGTGCCAACACCCGTAACCTGGTGTTCGGCGCGACGGGCAATCCGTTCGATCCGGAAAAGACTTGCGCCGGATCATCGGGCGGTTCCGCCGTTGCGTTGGCCACGGGTATGGTGCCTGTCGCCAGCGGTTCGGATTACGGCGGCAGTCTGCGGACGCCGGCGGCGTTCTGCGGTGTCGTCGGATTCAGGCCGACGCCGGGCGTGGTCCCGGCGGAAGCGAAGCCCGCCGGTCTGTTGCCGTTCTCGGTACTGGGACCGATGGGCCGGAACGTCGCCGACGCGGCGCTGCTGCTTTCGGCGCAAGCCTCGGCCGACGCCCGCGATCCGTTCTCCGGCGATCTCGACCCGGCATTGTTCGAGCCCATGCGCGATGCCGACCTTGGCTCCATGCGCGCCGCGATCACGCCCGATCTCGGGTGTGCCCCGGTCTCCAAGGCCAACCGATCGTTGTTCAAGACGCGGACGGATAGCTTCCGCCACGTGTTCGCCGAGGCGCAGGACCGGGATCCGGACTTCACCGACGTGCACGAGTGTTTCGAGGTGCTGCGCGGTGTCGTGTTCGTCGGTGCGCATGGCGAACGGGTCAAAAACAACCGGGACAGGATAAGCCCGAACGTGGTCGACAACGTCGACCGGGGCCTGCAGTACAATCTCGAGGACGTCGCCAAGGCGCATCTGACGCAAACGAAGATCGCGCGCGCCTGGATATCGCTCCTCGACGAGGTCGACTGCGTGATCTGTCCGGCGGCGAGCGTGACGCCGTTCCCGCACGCGGAATGGTACGTGTCCGAAATCGACGGCGAGAAAATGCCGACCTACATGCGCTGGCTGGCGCTTTCCTATGCACCGACCATGGCCATGGCGTGCGGCTGCGTGCTGCCGTGCGGCATCGACGAACACGGCATGCCGTTCGGCATCCAGGTACTGGGCGCGCCCGGCCGCGACCGGCAGGTGCTGGAAATCGCCGCCGCGCTGGAACGCGTCCTTGCTGCCAATCCGGAAACCGCGCGGCCACTGCCGGATCTGACCGCGCTTAGCAAATAGAGACGACGAAGGATCTTGCCGCGATGAAATTGTTCACAGCGTGCCTGGGCACGGAAACCCACACCACGGCACCGCTGCCGACCGATCTCGCGGCATTCGAAAAATCGCATTTGGTGCGGAATGGCGACCACGGCGACGTGCCGCACATGTTCGGCGCGCCTTTGGTGATCTGGCGCGAGCACGCCAGGAAGCGCGGCTGGGATGTGGCGGAAAGCCTGTCCGCGTTCGCGACACCGTCGGGCACCACGGTACGCAAGGTCTACGAGGATCTGCGCGACGAAATCCTCGCCGACCTCAAGGCGGCGATGCCCGTCGACGGTGTGATGCTGAGCCTGCACGGCGCCATGGTGGCCGACGGCTACGACGACTGCGAGGACGATCTGGTGCACGGCATTCGCGAAATCGTCGGCCCGGATGTGCCGCTCGGCGTCGAGTACGACCTGCATTGCCACATCACCCGGCGCTTCACCGAGGAAGTGAACGCACTGGTGATCTACAAGGAATATCCCCATACCGACTCGCGCGAACGCGCCGAGGAGTTGTGGCAGATCATGGAGGCGACGTTCGACGGCACGTGTACGCCGGTGATCTCCAGTTTCGACTGCCGCATGATCGGCTGCTACCACACCACGCGCGAGCCGATGCGGTCCTTCGTCGACCGGATGTCGTCGCTGGAAGGTAAGGACGGCGTACTTTCTGTCTCGCTCGGTCATGGTTTCCCGTGGGGCGACGTGCCGGCGGAAGGCACGCGGGTTATCGTCGTCACCGATGACAACAAGGCGCACGGCGACGCGTTGGCGGAGAAGCTCGGCCGCGAGCTTTGGCAGATTAGGGACGAGATCACGCCGCGTTACGTCGATGTCGAAACCGCGATCACGGATGCGCTTGCCGACAAGGAAGGCCCCGTCGTGATCGCCGACATGGCCGACAATCCGGGCGGTGGCGGCCCTGGCGACAGCACCTTCATCGTCCGGCGCATGCTGGAACGCGGCATCGGCATGGCCTGCGTCGGCGGCATCTGGGATCCGGTGGCGACGGGTATCTGTGTCGGTGCCGGTGTCGGTGCGAAGTTCAACCTCAGGCTCGGCGGCAAGATCGGCCCGGTATCGGGCGACCCGCTGGATATTAAGGTCGAAGTGAAGAATGTCATCCGGGACGCCTACGTCAAAAGTCTTGGCGGCTCACAGCGTTATCTTGGCGATGCGGCGTGGCTCCACGCGGAGGGAATCGATTTCGTCGTGCATTCGGCCAGGACCCAGAATACGCACCCGCATTTCTTCGAGGCACTCGGCATCGATCCGACGAAACAGCGGATCGTTGTCGTCAAATCGATGCAGCACTTCCACGCGGAGTATTCGAAGATCGCCAGGAAAATCATCTACTGCGCGGCGCCGGGCACGCTCGAGTGGGATATGACCAAGGTCTCGCACGAAAAGATCGCACGACCGGTCTGGCCGATAGACGACGATCCATGGGCGACGAACGCCGAGCGTCCGTGGTAGAACGGACCGCATGAAAAGATGGTTGAAGGTTGTCGGTATCAATGCGCTTGTGTTGTTTGCCGGGCTGCTCATCGCGGAACTGATCTTCGGCAACTGGCTGTTCGGGCCCGACTACCGGCAAATGAATATTCCCCGCAATACGGTCCGGGTGTTCGATGTCGAGACCCTTTATCCCGGCGGCGGGTCGATCACCTATACACGTGACGAGCACGGCCTGCGCGGCCATTACAAGAATGTCGGCGATATCGATATCCTGACTCTCGGCGGCAGCACGACGAACCAGCTCTATGTCGATGATGCGAAGACCTGGCAGGCCGCGCTCGGTCATGCCTTCGCAACCGCCGGCCAGGACAAAAGCGTGATCAACGCCGCCGTCGACGGTCAGTCGACACGGGGCCATATCGCGGTGTTCGAACGCTGGTTTCCGTTGATCGAGGGGCTGCAGGCGAACCACGTTCTGGTCTATGCGGGGATCAACGACATTGCCGTCACCGGCCATGAACAATACGACGACATGCGATCGCCGAATCCGGCGCGGCGGTTCTCGGCCGCAATCAAGAACAGGAGCGCCGTCTACGATCTGTATAAAACCATACGCGGCATGCTGGCCGCGCAAGATGCACACGTGGTGCATGGGGATGGGCCGCGCACCGGTCTCACGTGGGAGAAATGGCATCCCGCGGGCCGGGACTTCGATGCGCCGCCGGAACTGGCCGATCGGCTACAGGCCTATGACGGCAGGCTGCGCACCCTGACGAAAAAGATCCGCGATTTCGGCGCCGAAGCGATCTATGTCACGCAACCCAGCGCCGATTTTCGAGTCCGCGACGGTTGGATCTGGTTGCCGGCCGGCAAGGACAGGGGCGAGGCGGAGCAGTATTTTCGCCAGCTCGACGCCTTCAACCGCGTGACCATGCGGGTGTGCCGCGAGCTGGATGCCATATGCATCGATCTCGCCCGCGATATGGATTTCGAGGACGACGATTTTTACGACCGTGTGCACAACACGGACACGGGCGCGGCCAAGGTTGGCCGGTATCTGTTCGAGGCGCTGAAGGATCGGCTGTAGATCTATAAGGGCAGGCGGATCCAGACCCGCAGTCCCCCCATCGGGGAATCTTCCAATCTGATCTCGCCGCCATGCCCCTGGATGGCGTCGCGTGCGATCGAAAGCCCCAGGCCGACACCGCCGGTGCCGGGGTTCCGTGACGATTCCAGGCGGTAGAACGGCCGGAATACTTCGGCGCGCTGTTCTTCCGGGATGCCGGGGCCGTCGTCGTCGATGACGATCTCGACTCCTTCACCCCGTACGCCGGCGCGTATCGAGATATGCTGGGCATAGCGCATGGCGTTCTCGATCAGGTTGGTGATGCAGCGGCGCAGTCCGTTCTGACGGACCGTCACGTCGATCCGGCCTTCGGTATGCAAGTCGATACGTGCGTTGCGCCGTCGTGCCTGTTCGGCGACGTCTTGCAGCAGTTTCGAAAGGTCGGTTTGCTCCGGCACTTCGCTGCCTTCACCGCGGGCGAACGCAAGATAACCTTCGAGCATGCGTTCCATTTCGGCGATGTCGTCCTTGAGGGCAACTGCATCGTCGTTCGCGCCGGCCATCTCGAGTTGCAGTTTCATGCGCGTGAGTGGCGTGCGCAGGTCGTGCGATACGCCGGAGAGCATGTCGGTGCGCTGGGCGATCTGGCGGCGGATGCGGTCGCGCATGGCAAGAAAGGCGCTCGCCGCCTGGCGAACTTCGCTCGCCCCTTCGAGTTTGAAGGTCTCGACGGCGCGTCCTTTGCCGAAATTGTCGGCCGCGGTCGCGAGCCTGCGAATCGGTTTTACCTGGTTGCGCATGAAGATCATGGCGACCGCGAACAGGATCAGCGAGGTGCCGACCATCCAGATGACGAAGACATAGGTCGTCGAACTGAAAAGCCGTTTCCGGGTCGTCTCGATCCTGAGGACGCCGTCGGCCAGTTGCACTTCGATCGCGACGTCCTCCTCGAGACTCGTCGTATCGATCAGGAACGGCTTGTTGACGAACGAGTCCATCGAAACGGCGAGCATTTCCTCCAACAGTCCTTCTGGGCGCGGCGGCCGGTTGGGCAAAATACGGCCCTCGTCGAAGGTGGCGCTGAACTCCATATGCCGTGACGCGAGTCTGAATATCCAGTCGCGGTTTTCCGGGCCCGGATAACGGCGCATCAGCGAGATGATCATCGACGTGTCGCCGGCCACCGATTTGGCGAGACGCAGCGTCACCTTGTCCCAGTGGCTTTCGAAGAAAATGATCGCCGACACGACCTGCAACAGCACCAGGGGCGTGACAATGATCAGCAACGACCGGCCGAGCAGCGACTTCGGCAGATAGCGCTTGACCGACTGGCTCAGGGGCTGGCGTGCCGCCTCGTTCATCGGTTGTCCGGCCACAGCACATACCCCTTGCCGCGTACGGTCTTCAGATACCTGGGTTCACGCGGATCTTTCTCGATCTTCCGGCGCAGGCGCGTCACCTGCACATCGATGGCGCGGCCCTCGCCGCCGGCCTCGGTGGCTTCGATCAGACGGTCGCGGGACATCACCTGTCCGCAGGTGCCGGCGAGCGCGCGCAACAGCGCCACCTCGACCTCGGTCAGATGCACGCGGCGGCCGCGCCGCCGCATCTCGCCGCGTTCCAGGGAAAAGACCGCGTCGCCGAAAAAAAGCTCCTTCGGCTGCGACGGGTCCGGGCGGGCGCGCTTCAGGATCGAATGGAGACGCAGCACGAGCTCGCGTGGCTCAAACGGTTTCGTCAGGTAATCGTCGCCACCCTTCTCAAGGCCGCGAATCCGGTCCTCGGACTCGCTCATCGCCGTCAGCATGAGGATCGGGATATCGTTGCTGGCGCGGATCCGTTCCGCGAATTCGAGTCCGCTTTCGCCCGGCATCATGAGGTCGAGCACGATCAGATCGAAGGCAAGGCTCGACATCCGGCGCCGCGCCTCGGCGGCATCCGCCGCCGGCGTGACCATGAAGCCGTTGTCGCCGAGGTACTTGGCCAGAAGCGTACGCAGCCGGTCGTCGTCATCGACGACCAGCACGTGCGGCATTTCCTCGGGGTTGGCTTCGTTCATGCGGTCATTCTAACGCGCCGGATGGCGGGGGTCATGTGGAACCGACGCCATGCAGGCGCGCGTCAGCTGCCGTCGATATCGCGGCGCAAGACGCGCCCACGGTCTCCTTCGTTGATCAGGCCGCGCAACACGGTGCGGAATCCGGCGACGGCGTCGGCGCCGGCCTGGCGGTAGGCTTCCGCGATATGACGGCTCTGGCGTTGCGTCAGCTCGGTTTCCAGCGCACGGCCCTTGTCCGTCAGATAGAGCCGGCGCCGGCGGCGGTCGTCCGGATCCGTCTCCTGATTGACGAAGCCTTCGTCGACGAGTTGGCTCAGCACCCGGGACAGGCTTTGTTTGGTGATCTTGAGAATCGCCAACAGTTCGCCGACGGTGATCCCCGGGTTGGCGCCGACGAAATAGATGATGCGATGATGGGCGCGGCCGAAGCCGTAACCCTCCAGCACCGCGTCGGCTTCGCCGGTGAAATCGCGGTAGGCGAAAAACAGCAGTTCGATCGCCTCGCGCAAATCCTCGTCGCGGAGGAACAGCGGGTTTGCGCGGGGGCGGCCACGTGACGGTTGATCGGACATACCGGACTTTCCCGAAGCACGGTTTGCAAGTCAAGAAAATTGGTCAGTGTTATTGACATATATGCTGGAAACTGATACGTGACGCAATATCCAAGTTACCGTGAGTCAAGATACGAAAGAATATTACAATGTCTGGTCCAAACTTTGCCGATCGTGACGGGAAAATCTGGTTGAATGGCGCTTTCGTCGAATGGCGGGATGCCAATGTTCACGTGCTGACGCATGGCTTGCACTACGCGTCGTCGGTATTCGAGGGCGAGCGCATGTACGGGGGGACGATCTTCAAACTACGCGAGCACACCGAGCGCCTGTTCTATTCCGCCGGCGAACTCGGGTTCGGGCTTCCCTATAGTGCAGACGACATCGACGCCGCCTGCATCGAGACGTGCGAGGTCAACGGCATTACCGACGGCTATGTCCGTCCGGTCGCCTGGCGCGGCAGCGAAATGATGGGTGTGTCGGCGCAGGACAACAAGATCAACGTCGCCATCGCGGCGTGGGAGTGGCCGTCGTACTTCTCGCCGGAAGCGCGCATGAACGGTATCAAGCTGCAGATTTCCAAGTGGAAGCGACCGAGCCCTGAGACCGAGCCGGTGCACGCCAAGGCGGCGGGTCTTTATATGATCTGCACGCTTTCCAAGCATACCGCCGAAGCGGCCGGGTACCAGGATGCGTTGATGTTGGACTGGCGCGGCCAAGTCGCCGAGGCGACCGGCGCGAATATCTTCTTCGTCATGCCCGACGGCAAGTTGCACACACCGATGCCGGACTGTTTCCTCGACGGCATCACGCGGCGCACGGTGATCGATCTTGCCAGGAAACGCGGTATCGAGGTTGTCGAGCGCGCCATCATGCCGGAAGAAATGGCTGACGCGTCGGAGTGTTTCCTGACCGGCACCGCGGCCGAGGTGACGCCGGTCAGCGTTATCAGCGACTATACCTTCACGCCGGGCGAGATCTGTCGACAGATGATGGAGGACTACGACCGCGTCGTCGGTAAATCGAAGGCCGAAGCCGCCGCCTGACGGGGCGTCTTGATTGCGAATTCAGAAGCCGCCGCCATGGCTACAGCCGGGCGGCGGTTTTTTCGTGGAACACCTCTTTACAAACATTTGAACACTTGTTTGAATGTGCCTATGTCGAATGTCGTTCCCGTCCCGGTGCCCGACGGCACGCCCGATCTCGACGCCCGGCGCGAGATTGCGGATTTGTTCCGCATTCTCGGTGATCCGACGCGGCTCGGCATCGTTTACGCGTGCCTGAATGCGCAGATGGCAGCTGGCGATATCGCCGACAAGCTCGGGATTTCACCCTCGCTTGCCAGCCACCATTTACGGCTGCTGCGCGCGGCGCGGCTGGTCAGGGCAGAACGTCAGGGCAAGCACGTTTACTACAGTGCGGCCGACGATCACGTCAGCCGTGTGCTTTCCGACATGGCCGAACACGCTGCCGAACCGGTAGAGGAGGAGCATCTATGAGCGCATGCTGCCACGATCATGGGCCGAACCTGGACAAGGGTGCGACGGTGGCGCAACGCCGCGCGCTGTGGGCGGCGTTGGTCATCAACGCCGTGATGTTCGTTGCGGAAATGACCGGCGGTGTGTTCTCGAAATCCGTCGGCCTGCAGGCCGATGCCGTCGATTTCTTCGGGGATGCGGCCAATTACGGTCTGTCCCTGGCCGTCCTCGGCATGGGGCTGGCGATCCGCTCGCGGGTCGCGCTCATCAAGGGTATTACCATGCTGGCGTTCGGCCTATGGGTCGCGGGTGCGCTTATCTACCATGCACTTCACGGCTCTGTGCCGTCGGCGCCGGTGATGGGTGCGATCGGTCTTGTGGCGCTTATCGCCAATGTGGTTTGCGCCGTAATCCTGTTCCGCTTCCGCGGGCACGATGCCAATATGAAATCGGTCTGGATCTGCTCCCGAAACGACGCGGTTTCAAACATCGCCGTGATCATCGCCGCCAGCGGTGTCTGGGCGTCTGGCAACGGTATCCCGGACCTGATCGTCGGCGGTCTGATCGGCGCGCTTGCGATTTGGGGCGGGGTCACCGTCATTCGGGCGGCGCGCGAGGAGCGCCAAAGTATACATGCCGCGTACAACAGCTTCGAACCACGACCCAGTGAAGCCGGCGACGATTGACGGCCGGGACGGAATCTCGTGAATTGCAGGGTGTTCGTGTCCTGATTTACGAAGATGACTACTTGCGTAATAAAGAACGGGTAAAGCAGTGTGATCGCTCGGAATTGATTTGTGTTTAGCGCAATAAGTGCGTATAAAATTCAGAATCCGGGCATAAACACAGATTTTCCAACAATTCCGTGCTCGCGATAGACTCAAAGGCGCAGGCTTCGACGTGGACATTCTGATCAATATTTTCGGTGGCGTGGCATTGATGCTCTGGGGCATCCGCATGGTGCGCACCGGTTTCATGCGCTCGTTCGGCGCGGAATTGCGGCGTGCCCTGTCGCTGACCGCAGGTAAGCCGGTGCGTGGATTCGTGGTCGGCTTCGGGGTGACGGCGATCCTACAAAGTTCGACCGCGACGGCGCTCATTCTGTCGTCCTTCGCCGGGCGCGGCCTGATCGGCGGGGCGGCGGCGCTGGCCATCATCCTCGGCGCCGATCTGGGGACGACGATGGTGGTTCAGATACTGTCGTTCGACCTGACGTGGCTGTCGCCGGTGCTGATCGGCCTTGGCGTCATCGCGTTTCTGTCGTCGGAAGCAAGCCGGCGACGGGCGTTGTCACGCGCCGCCATCGGCCTCGGCCTGATTCTGCTGGCGCTGCAACTGATCGGTCAGGCATCGGTGCCGCTCCGTACCAATGAAAGCCTGTCGCTGATCCTGCAGCCGCTCACCGACGAAGTGATGCTGGCGGTGCTGTTGACCGCGGTGCTGACATGGCTTGCGCATTCCAGCGTTGCCGTGGTGCTGTTCGTGATGTCGCTCGCGGCGCTGCAGGTGCTGAGCATGCATCTCGCGCTCGCCATGGTGCTGGGGGCCAATCTTGGCGGCGCGTTCATTCCGGTGATTGCGACGATGGGCGAAAAACCGGCTGGCCGCCGGGTCGCCATCGGCAACCTGATCATGCGTGGGACCGGGGCGCTTGCCTGTATTGCGCTGCTTCCATACGTGCAACCGTATCTGGCCATGGCCGGCGAGCACCCCGGGCGGATGATCGCCAACTTCCATACCGCCTTCAATATCGGGCTGGCGCTGGTGTTCCTGCCGCTGGTGGCTGTCGTGCACCGGCTGACGGAGCGTCTCATCGCCGATACTCCGGCGAGCGAGGACGACGGCGGACCGCGCTACCTCGATCCGACCTCCATGGAGACGCCGTCCGTGGCGTTGGCGTGCGCGTCCAGGGAAGCGCTCAACATGGGCGATACCGTGCGCGACATGTTGGCGCGCAGCCTCGATGCATTCCAGGGGACCGACACGACGATGGTGCGCGAGATCGAGCGGTCCGACGATACCGTCGACCGGCTGCACGAAGCGATCAAGCTCTACCTGACCCGGATATCGAAAGAAGAGTTGGACAAGGACGAGAGCGAACGCAACATCGAGGTGTTGAGCTTCACCACCAATCTGGAGCATATCGGCGACATCATCGACAAGAACCTGATGGACCTCGCCGCCAAGAAGATCAAGAAACGCGCCAGCTTCTCGGAGCAGGGGTTACAGGAACTTCAGGAGTTCCACACCCGGATTCTCGAGAACTTCGATCTTGCCATGAACGTGTTCATGTCGGGCGACGTGGAAATGGCACGCATGCTGATCCGGCAGAAGGTCGCGGTCCGCGACCTGGAGCGGAACTATTCCGAAAACCATTTCGCGCGTATCGCCGAAGGACGTGCCGATTCCATCGAGACCAGCGCCCTGCATCTGGATGTGCTCCGCGACCTGAAGCGTATCCACGGCCACCTGACATCGGTCGCCTATCCAATCCTCGACCGGGCCGGGGAACTGGTGGAAAGCCGGCTCAAGGAAGAAGCGGAGGAAGCCCGTGACCGCACGCGCCGCGTGAGCCCTAGCGCCCCCAACGAAGCGCCGTCGTCCTGAGTTAGACACTTAGATACGTTCGAGGGTCTCCGTATCGCGTTTGCCGCCGTAAAAGATGTCGATCACATCGGCGAACAGCGGCAACCCGCCCGCCGCTTCGAACAGCGTCATGCTTGATCTGAACTTCATGGCGTCGATGCCGCCGAGAATATCCTCCGGTTTCTTGATTTTGTGGCGGAGGACGAGACGTGTCGCTTCGTCGAGCCGGCCCGACAGCTTGTCGTGTTTCAAATATGCCTGGGCCGCCGCCAGCGACGGCAGCGCGTAGCGGACCGCCGTCGGGCTCCGGCCGAGCCCCGCGATCTGCGGGAACACGAACCACATCCAGTGGGATTGCTTGCGCCCGGCGGTCAGTTCCGCGGTAACGCGCGGCCAGACCGGGTCTTGCGCGGCAACAAATCTTTCGAGGTCGAAAGGGTCCGTCATCCGGACCTAGAATGAATCCTTGCGCCGCCGCACCTCGGCGAAGACGTCGACGATATCGGCGCCCTGCATCCCCAGCGTCGCCTGGATGTCATCGCTGGCGGGTCGCAGGAACGGGTTGGTCTTGCGTTCCTGCGCCAGCGTCGACGGCACGGTCGAGATGCCACGGGCGCGTTTGTCGTCGACTTCCTTCATGAGTTGGATCAGGTCGTCGTTATGCGGTTCCACGGTCAGCGCGAAACGGCCGTTGGTTTGCGTGTATTCGTGCGCGCAGTAGACGCGGGTTTCGCCCGGCATGTCGTCGAACTTCGAAAGCGAATCGACCATCTGCGCCGGGGTCCCCTCGAACAGGCGCCCGCACCCCATGACGAACAGCGTGTCGCCGCAGAAAAGCGCATCCGAGTTCTCGAACCAGTAGGCGATATGACCGCGCGTGTGGCCGGGGACGTCGAACACTTGTGCGGTCGCATTCCCCATGGTGTAGGTATCACCCTCGCCGACCTCGATATCGATGCCGGGAATCCGGTCCCGGTCGGCACGCGGGCCGACGATGGTACAGCCGGTGGCGTTCTTGATTTCCATGTTGCCGCCGGTGTGATCGCCGTGATGGTGCGTGTTCAGGATATGCGTGAGCGTCCAGCCGGTTTGCTCGAGCGTGTCCATCACCGGGCCGGCAACGGCCGGGTCGACAACGGCGGTCGCCTCCGTCTCCGGGCAGTGCGCCAGATAAACGTAATTGTCGTTCAGGACCGGGATCTGCTTGATTTCCAGCTTGCTCATGACATGTCCCCTCAAAATGCGAACCCCGCCGTTTCGGGCGGGGTCCGGGAAAGTCGAATGTGACCCCTGTGGGTCAGATTACAGGTTCTGTTCGATCCACTGCTGCAACTGGCTTTTCGGCAGCGCACCGACCTTGGTGTCGGCGACCTCGCCGTCCTTGAACAGCATCAGCGTCGGAATGCCGCGCACACCATAGTTGCTGGGCGTTTCCGGATTGTCGTCGATATTCAGCTTGGCGATGGTGACCTTATCGCCCATCTCCGCCGAGATCTCCTCCAGCGCGGGGGCGATCTGCTTGCACGGTCCGCACCATTCGGCCCAGAAATCGACGACCACGGGCCCGGATGCGCCAAGAACATCCTGTTGGAACGAACTGTCGGTTACTTGCTTGGGCATAAGGCGGTTCCCTTCAAAAAAAGCAAAATCGAGCTGCAGTGCTCTGCGTCACCAAATTGTTTGTGTATTAAGAATCTAGGTAGGTCCCATAACCCCGTCAAGGTGCGTGGGCGCCCAGAAATTCGTCCGGTAATTCCATACACTTAGGACCGTCTGTCCACAGCAGAAACGCGCGTACCGCGCGATCCGGGAAAATCTGCCGAAGCGCCGCCCTGTAGCTCGCCATCTGCTTGAGATAAAGCGGCGCGACGCCGTCGGGATGTGCGGGCGGTGGCCGGTTGGTCTTAAAATCGACGATTAGCACCGCATCCGGCGTCACCACCAGGCGATCGATCTGGCCGGAGATCACGCGCGAGCCCTCGGCGGTTTCGATGGCCCCGGTGACGGGGACCTCGGCGCGAGAACCGGGTTGGAAAAGGGACGCGAAATCCGGGTGCTCGAGGACCGCCATGACCTCGTCGGTCAATGCTGCCTGCGCCGCTGCGTCGAATCCGTGCGCAGGGCGCGAAATATACAGACGTGCCGCTTCTCGGCGTCCTTCGGGGGGCAGTTCCGGCAGGGTCTGCATCAACGCATGCACCACGTTGCCGCGTTTGAAACGTTGACCGTCATCCGTGTTCAGCGGCGAGCGCGCCGGGGGTTCTTCGTCATCGGGACGGGACGGGCTCAACGGTTTCGGGGGCAGCGGTTCGCTTGCCGGTGGTGCCAGCGCCCATCCGGGGAGCGGAATGTCCTTCAGCGTGATGCCTGGACCGAAGCTCGAACCGTCGGGGTCGGCGATTTGCGGCTTGTCGTAGAACAACTGAATACGGCCGTCGTCCTCGATGACCTCTTCGCCGAGATTCGTCATCGCCCGTTCGACCATATCGTACCAGCTCGACGTATCCTTGGGCTGACGCTTGGTGGTGAACCCCGTGACGTAGAGCCGGTCCTTGGCCCGGGTCAGCGCGACATAAAGAAGCCGCCGGTACTCTTCGAGCGCTTCGTCGCGTTTCTTACGTTTCACCGCCTGCAAATCGTCGGTTTCGTTCTCGGCGAATCCGGGCCAGACCGGGATGGTGCCGTCCACGAGCCAGCGGATCTTGTCGTCGGTCTGTGGCGCCGGCACCGAGCAGGCGTCGGCCAGGAACACGATCTCGGCCTGCAGGCCCTTGGCGCCGTGAACCGTCATGACCCGGACCTCGTCACGGCCCTGTTCCAGGTCTCGCTTCACCTCCGTATTACCGACTTCCAGCCAATGCAGGAACCCCTCCATGGAGGGTACGTGATCGCCCTCGAAGTCGAGCGCGGCGGTGAGGAAATCGTCAATTGGGTCGGCGGCGTCGGGACCGAGCCGCGCCAGCAGCGCCTTGCGCCCCCCGTCGGCGTGCAGCACGTTCGAAAAGAACTCGAATGGCGGCATGTAGTCGGCGCGTCCGCGCCACGTGGCAATCCGCTCCCAGGCTTGTCTGAACAACGGGTCGTCCCCGGTCTTGGCGCGGAGAGCGTCGAGGAGCGAGCCGTCGCGGCCGTAGGCGACATCGAACAATTGTTCCTCGGTGAAGCCGATCAGCGGTCCCTTGAGCACCGTCGCGGTATTCAGGTCGTCGTCCGGCAACAGCGTCAGGCGGCCCAGCGCGGTCAGATCCTGGATAACGAGTTGGTCAGGCAGGATCATGCGGTCACGGCCGGAGACGGGGATGTCGTGTTCTTTCAGCTTGGCGACCAGCAGTTCCGCCATGGCGCGGCGGCGTTGCACAAGGATGAGGATGTCGCCCGGTTGCACTGGGCGCCCCTGCGCCGGCAACACCTCGCCCGATTTGATCCAGCCGCTGATCGTGCCGGCAATGCGCCCGGCGACGCGGGCGAGCGGGCTGTCGGCACTGACGTGATCGACGGGTACGTACCACGGATCGTCCTCGCCGTCGTCTTCCCTGGGTTCCTCCTTCGGCCACAGTGTCACCGAACCGGCCTGGCCCTGCCGGGCTGAATGGTGCCGTACTTTCTCGTCGCCGAAACTGAGGCCCTTGGCGGCGCTTTCGTCCTCGAACACCTTGTCGACCAGGTCGAGGATTGCCGGACCGGAGCGAAAGCTTTCCGCCATGTCGACCGGTTTCCAAACCTGGCCGATGGTGCTCACCCGATCGCCGAAGCGGTGCCTCATGGTGCCGAACATGACCGGGTCCGCACCCTGGAAACTGTAGATCGACTGTTTTTCGTCGCCGACGGCGAACACGGTACGCGGCCGTTCGGCGGTTTCCTCGTAACGGCTCTGGCCGGAGAAGAAATCCGACGCGATTTCCTCGATCACCTGCCACTGATCGGGGCTGGTGTCCTGCGCCTCGTCGACCAGTACGTGCTCGATCCCGCCGTCGAGTTTGTAGTGGACCCAGCTCACACCCGATGCGCTGCTCAACAGTTTAGAAGCGTGCTGGATCAGATCGTCGTAGTCGAGCCGCCCGTGCCGCTGCTTGATTCCTTCGTAGGCGTCGATCAGCGCCGCGCCGACGCGGATCAGGGCGCGCGTCGCCGTGGTGACCTTGGCCGCTCTCAGCAGGTCGATGGTGGTCCGCAACCGTGCCGCATATTCGACCGCGATCTCCTGCGCCTCCTCGTCGAACGCGCGCGCGTCCTTGGAGACGAGGCGGTCCGGGCTGCGCACCTCGAACTTGTCGGTCAGGAAAAGCTTCACGAAGCCTTCCAGCCATGACGCTTCGCGCTTTTCGGGTGAGAGGATAAGCCAGCCGCGAACCTTGGCGGCGGACTCCTTGTTGGTCTTGCTGCCCTCGTCCCAGGCGGTACAGATGCGCTCAAGCACGGCGCGGGTGTCATCGTCGATGCCGCAAGCATTCCGGACCACTGTTTCGGCGGTCCAGCTCGGGTCGATGCCAAGCGACGCGCAGACCGTATCGGCAAGCCCGTCGGCGCCGCCATGGGCGGCGAGCGCGTTCCGGAACCGGGTCCGCGTCCCGTCCAGTTCCTTCACCAGGCCGGCGAACTGTTCTTCGTTCACCAGCGCGGCGACATCGGCGAGCGCCTGGGTCAGGCCGGTGCCGCGGGCAGCGGCCTCGGAAAGCAGGATGTCGCGCGCCTGCAACTGCATCTCGCGTTGATCCCGGTCATCCATGACCCGGAAGTCGGGCGCGATCCCGGCCTCCAGCGGGAACCGGCCGAGAAGCGATTCGCAGAACGAGTGGATGGTGCGGATGCGGAGCCCCTCGGGGGCTTCCAACGTCATCGCGAACAGGCTGCGTGCGCGCGCCAGCAGATCGTCGTCGACCGGGGTTTCGCCGAGTGCGCGAAGTTCCCGGGTGAGTACGTCATCCGGCATCGCCGACCAGCGGCCCAGAAGCTCGGCCAGCCGGTTCGCCATTTCCGCGGCAGCTGCCTTGGTGAAGGTCAGGCAAAGGATGCGTTCCGGTTCGACGTCAGCCAAGAGTAACCGCGAGATACGGTCGACCAGAACGCCGGTCTTGCCGGTGCCGGCGTTGGCGGACACCCAGACGGATGCTTCGGGCTGGGCGGCGGCGATCTGCTGGCCGGTGCGGCCCCGGATGCGGTAGGAGGCTTCACTCATTGGCCGTCGTCCTCGCCGCCGGCGCGCCATTCGGCGACGCGCGCCAGGTGGTCGTAATCGCTGTAGCGGTTTTCGAACTGCGGGCGCGGGCTCGAAAGGTAGGCCCGTTTGGGGTCGGCATACTGCGTGACCAGCCGATTGATGCCCTCCATGGTCTTTTCGATCAGTGCCGGGATATCCAGCTTCACCGGCTTCAGTTCGCCGGGCTCGCGGCCGCCGGAAAGCCGGATATAAAGAAGCTCCTTGGCGTCCTCGGCCGGTACACCCTTGAACACGCCGTCCCGGGCCATCAGCGCTTCCAACGGCAGTTGCGGACTGAAGCCGCTGTCGACCTGTTTCGGCGTCGGGGTCTGGCCGGTCTTGTAGTCGATGATCGAAAGACCGACGTCGGGACGGTAATCGATGCGGTCCGGCTTGGCGGTGATAGTGAAACCGCCTTCTACGGCATCGATCGTCAGCTTGCCTTGTTCCTCTGCGAAGTTGACCTGCCAGCCCGCTGCCAGCCGGTCGCGCTGCCAGTCGACGAACCAGTGTGCGATGCGTTCGAACCGGGGCCACCAGAAAGCGCGCACGCCGGGCCGCGCCAGGTGGGCGGCGAACACCTTTTCGCCGATCTCGATCAGCCGGCGTTCGGCATCGTCCGGGACGCGGTCCGGATAGGCGCGGATGAATTTTTCCAGCGCTTCGTGGATCAGGCTGCCGCGTTCGGCGGCGCCGGGATCTGCGTCAAGCGGATCGAGTGCGTGCAGATCCAATATATGCCGGGCATAGACCGCGTAGGGATCGCGGATCAGGGTTTCGATCTGTGTTACCGAAAGTCCCTTGGGCCGGGCATCCAGCGGCGGTATGGGTTTCGGGGCATGAACAGGGACGCGCTTTGCGTCGTCGAGCTTTTCGATCCACTTGAGCCATGGCGTATCCGGGTCAGGCCCGAGACGTTTCGGTGCACCGGCGCGTTCCAGCATATTGTCGAGACGTAGGAGCCAGCGCGACGGGACGGTCGGCGCACCGCCGACACGCTCGGCGCGGGTCAGGATCACTTCCGGCGCGGCGAAGGCCTGCTGGAAATCATGCGCGGTGAGGCCGATACGTCGCTCCGGCATCTCGAGACCGATGTCCGCCATCATCGGCCGGCTCATCCAAGGGTTGCTCTCGGGCTCGGGCGGCCAGGTCGCTTCGTTAAGGCCGCCGAGAATCACCGTGTCCGTATGTTGCAGGCGTGCTTCCAGCAGCCCCCAGATATGCAGCCGGGGGTGCGCACCGAAGCGCGGACGGACGACCCGGCCCGCCATCAAGCCGTCGAACATGCCGGCGTACGTCGCGCCGGGCTGCCGGCCCAATATGCCGATGGCGTCCGTCAGTTCGGCGATGAAGCGGGCCGCGGCCTCGCCGGCCTCACCTGCCCAGAGACGCTGATCCCCGGCGAGGTCCATGTCGGCGGCGAGGGTTTCGGCGGCTCGGATGTGGGCTGCAAGGACGTCTTCGAAATCTGTGGTGTCCGCCGCCAGCGCATCGAGAAGCGGCGAGAGGGCCTTGTCGACGATATCGATCAGCGGCCTCAGGTACGCGGTCTTTTTGCTGTCGCCAAGCGCATCTTTGAGTCCGCGAACTCCGGGAGCCGGGCGCGGCGCCCTGAGCGCGGCGATCTCGAAGCCGCGTACGAGCGAACGGAAATCGGCTGGGTCCAATCCGCCCGCCGCCAGCGGGTGCTTGAGAAGTGCCAGCAGCGGCACGGGGGCCAGCCGATCGGCGCAGGCATCGGCGACGAGGCGCAGGAATGCCCCGGAGGGTGTCTGCGCCAGCGGTATACCGGCGGAATCGTCGACTTCCAGTTCCCAGCGCTTGAGTTGGGCGGCGACCCGGCGCGCAAGGCTGCGGTCCGGCGTCACCAGGGCGCAGGTTTTCTCCGGTGTCTCCAGCGTTCGACGCATGGCGAGCGCGATGACGGCGGCTTCCTCGCTCGGTCCAGGGCAGTCGATGCGCGTGATATGTTTGAGTGCAGCGTCGATGTCGTTCCGGGACGGCAGAGACGGCGGTGCGGCCTTGGCGGGTGTCAGGGCCGCCGAGATCAGGCGGGGTCGTGCATCGGAACCCACGGCGGTGAAATCGGTGACGGCGTTGCGTCCCACGTCGAGCCGGGAAAGCAGTTGCCGGAGTCCGAACTGCGGATGGGTCGGGCCGAGATGCGACCACGCGTCGTCCGGCATATGCTTGTCTAGCCCGGGCAGGATGACCATGCCCTTGGGCAAGGCGGAGATCACCGCCAGAAGGTCCGCCGTTGCCGGGATCGAGCCCGTCGAGCCGGCGGCGATTACCGGGGTTCCCGGCGGCTGTTCCCGCCAGAGCCGCGCCTGGGCATGCAAAAGCGCGTTGCGGCGTGCCGCCGGATCCAGGCAGCCCTCGCTCGCCAGGATATCCGGCCATGCCGTCATCAGGATTTCCAGGAATCGAAGTACGCGTTTCCAGTGCTCGGCGTAGTCCTGCTCCTCGTCGACGAGTCCGCGGATGTCTTCCGCGTTGCAGTACTCCGTCGCCAGTGGGTCGATCAGCTTGGCGAGTTCAAGGGCGAGCGCCGACGCCTGTTCCGGGTGCATCTTGTGATCCGGAAGCGCCATGACGGCGGTCGCGAGCAGCAGTTGGCGTCTGAGCGAGGGTATAGCCGGGAGCAGGTCTAGTGCTTTGCTCGCCCCTGGCGGCAGGCCGGCTTCGGCGATTGAGAGTTCTTCCTCGTCCATGTCGCCCAACGGCGTCATCACCGGCAGGAGTTGGGCGCTGCCGCCGCTCTTGCGCAGGAACGCCTCGGCCAGCGACCGGCAGGCACGGCGTGTCGGCAGGAGGACGCGCATCTCGGCGAGCGCCATGGGATCGCCGCCGGCATGTTCCAGCAGGCGTTCGGCTAACGCGTCCACGAAGGCGACGCCGCTGGAAATCGTCGCAATTCGTGGCGCCGGGGTATCGAACATGCGGCTTATCTTTTCTTTTCGCCGGCAAACGGTTCGTGCAGGAACGCTTCCGCTTCCTCAAGGCCGTCCGGGGTGCCGATGTGGAACCATTCGCCGTCGTGAATCACACCGTAGAGCCGCGCCGCCTCGATCGCCTTGTCGAACAGCAGGTTGAGCGACCATGCCCCCGAGGGACTGTCGTCGAACAGGCGCGGGTGCAGGATTTGCACGCCGGCGAAAAGCCACGGTGCGATCTCCATTTCCGGCCGGCGGACGAGGCGGCCATCCGGATCGGCGATGAAGTCGCCGCGCCCGGTGTAACCATGGCTTTCCGCCGCGCCCTGCAGCAGCAGCAGCCCGTCCATGATGTCGTCCTTCCATTCCCGTGCGAGCCGCATTAGGGTATCCTCGTAGCCGTCGAGCCAGAATGCATCCGCGTTCACAACATAGAACGGACGGGTGCCCAATTCGGTCAGGGGAGCCAGGGCGTTCCTGACGCCGCCACCGGTTTCCAGAAGTTCCGCCTCTTCCGTGAACACGACCTCAAGCCGGTTCTCTTGGGCAAGGTATGACTGTATCCGGTCGCCCAGGTAGTGCAGGTTGACGACGGCGCGCTCGACCCCGGCCGCCGCCAGGCGGTCCATGACATGACCGATCAGCGGTTTGCCGTCCAGCGCCAGCATCGGTTTCGGTGTGTCGTCGGTCAGCGGCCGCATACGCTTGCCGTATCCTGCCGAGAGCACCATTGCGGATTTCGGGATATCAACGTTCATGTGCCGTCTCCGCCGGTTTCGGGGGCACGCGCAGCTCGGCCGGTACGTGCGTTGTGAACCATTCGGCGCACGGTGCAAGCGCCGAATGTCCGAGGTCGCGCTCCAGCAGGCGCCACACACGCGGGATATGCTCCAGGTACTGCGCCTTGCCGTCACGCTTGCAGAGCCGAGTGAAGATGCCGATCACCTTGGCGTGCCGTCCCGCGCCGAGGACCGCGATGTCGCGTCTGAGTTCGTTTTCGTGGACATCTCCGCAGGCGGCGAGGTAGCGCCGGATCAGCCGGTCCGCGCGCTCGTGGGAAATGTCGAGCCGCGCGTCCTCGATCAGCGACATCAGGTCGTAAGCGCGGGCGCCGATCAGTGCGTCCTGAAAATCGAGCAGGCCACAGCACGCGGTGCCGGTGCGATCCGGCAGCCACATCAGGTTGTCGACATGGTAGTCGCGGAGAACCAGTGTCTCGCGTTTTTCCGCGACCTCGGCAAAGGCCGTCCGCCACGCCTCCTCGTAGGCCTTGCGGGCGGTATCGGAAACCGGCGCGCCGATGGCGGGCATGTACCAGTCGATGAAAAGCATGGCTTCTGCCAGCAGCTTCTCCATGTCATAGGGTGGAATCTCCGGCGGCGCGGTTTTGGCCGATGATAATTCGTGCAAATGCACCAGGGTGTCGGTGGCGATGTCGTAGAGCATCTCCTGATCGCCGCCCGCCTTGAACACGCGCGTGTAGGTGTCGTCGCCAAGATCCTCCAACAACAGGAACCCGCGGCGTTGATCCTCGGCGAGGATACGCGGCGCGCTGAAGCCGAGCTGCGCCAGATATTTGGCCACGGCGACGAAGGGACGCACGTCTTCCTCGGGCGGTGGGGCATCCATCAATACCGAGCGAAGCTCGTTCGCTTGCACCCGATAATAGCTGCGAAACGACGCGTCGGCGGCCAGTACTTCGATCTTGGCACCGGCCCAGCCGGCGTCGGCGAGGAAGTTCATCCGCGACTCGGCGCGCTTGTCATCCATGCTGTGCAGCCCCTGTAAAAATGCCCTCGAGACGCGCCGCCCATGCCGGGTCGCCGCTGACCGTGATACGCCGTCCGCCGCCGGCTTCAGCGATGGCGACCCTGAGATGCTTCGTGGGCAGGAGCGAACCGAGTCGGTCCGGCCATTCGATCAGGCTGACGGCGTCGGCAAAAGCGTCCTCGATCCCGAGTTCGAAGGCTTCCTCCGGATTGTCGATCCGGTAGAGATCGAAGTGCCAGATTTCCAGGTCGCCGCGGTGGTAGGTCTGCACCAGTGTGAAGGTCGGGCTCGGTACGTCCTCGTCAGCGCCCGGCAGGGCATTGATCAGCGCGCGGGCGAGCGCGGTCTTGCCGGCGCCGAGCGGCCCATCAAGGGCGACGATGTCGCCCGGCTTCAGTAGCCCCGCCAGCTTGGCCGCGAACGTGGCGGTACCGCCTTCATCGGCAACGGCGACGTCCGCAATGGTGTCCGGCTTTTCCCGCATGTCTGCGTTTTTATATGGCGCTGCAACACCGAACAAGACTTGAACCACCTCGCGCGGGCACCCATCCTTAAGCTTCTTTCGTTGGGCGCTGCACAAAGGACCGGATCGGGTGACAGTCACGGCGTATACAGAGAGGTTTTCCACCGACGTCGCCATCATCGGCGCCGGTCCCGTTGGTCTTTTCGCCGTCTTCGAATGCGGCATGCTGGGTATGTCGTGCCGGGTCATCGACACGCTGGAAGAAATCGGTGGGCAATGTTCGGCGCTTTATCCGGAAAAGCCGATCTACGATATTCCGGGATTGCCGGAGACGTCCGCGGGCGATCTGATCAGATCGCTTGAACAGCAGATCCGGCCATTCGAACCGCATATCCACCTGAACCAACAGGTTACGGCGCTCGAAGGGAAAACCGGCACATTCCGGCTCGTTACCTCCGTCGGGACTGAAATCTCCGCCAAGGCGGTGATCATTGCCGCCGGTGTCGGCGCCTTTGCACCGAAACGCCCGCCGCTCGAGGGTATCCAGGAATACGAGACGCAAGGGCCGGGACTGGGCGTCAAGTACATGGTTCGTTCGGTAAAGGATTTTGCCGGCAAGCGCGTCGTGATCGCAGGTGGTGGCGATAGCGCCGTCGACTGGGCGGTTCAGTTGTCGGGTGTTGCCGATGCGGTGCATGTGGTTCATCGCCGCGACCGCTTCCGCGCCATGGACGAGACGGTCCGGCGCATGAAAGTTCTGGCCGGTGACGGCATGATCGATCTGGTGACGCCCTATCAGTTGCACGCGCTGGAGGGCACGGACGGCAGGCTCCAGGCCGTGGTCGCCGCGGATCTGGACGGTGACGAGCGGCGCATCGCAGCCGACGTGCTGCTGCCGTTTTTCGGTCTGGCGCAGAGTCTGGGGCCGGTTCTGGATTGGGGGCTCGGCGCCGCGGCGGCGGGCATTCCGATCGACCCTGCGACGGCGGAGACATCGGTGTCCGGCATCTACGCCATCGGCGACGTCTCGGAATACCCGGGCAAACTGAAGCTGATCCTGACCGGCTTTTCGGAAGCCGCGTTCGCCGCGCACCACGCTTACGGGACCGTGTTCCCGGATAAGGCATTGCATTTCGAGTATTCGACAACCAAGGGTATTCCTCCGGTCAGATAACGGTTTTTGACAGGTTGATCTCGGGTCCGGACACCGGTATCTGAGTTGGAATCCGAAAGCCGCCAAATGGAGCAATCCATGAACGACCGACGCGCGTTCGCCTATCTGGCGTTTATTGTCACATTGATAGTTCCGATCATTGTTCATGCCGAGGGAGATCCGGGGCGCGGGTTGGTGCTTGCTGCACAATGCCAAAATTGCCATGGCGATGCGGGCGAAAATCGAATCGAGGGATTTCCCAACCTCGCCAACCAGAAATACAATTACCTCGTCAAACAGCTCCGGGAGATGCGTACCTCGGCCAAACTCCGCGCCGGATTTACCTCGTATGTGGAGAGTGACGACAGGGCATTGGCCCGCAGCCGCCGTTCCAACGAAATCATGGATCCGTTCGTCATCGACTTGACTGATCAGGAGATAGAAGACCTGTCAGCCTACTATGCTAACCAGCCATGCAGTGCGGTGATGACAGACACGCCATTGCCGGCCCCGAAGTTCGACGTGCGCTGTCAGGTCTGCCACGGCAAACTCGGCATTTCCAGAAACAAGAATATGCCGAACATCGCGGGTCAGGACGCACTTTACCTTGAACAGCAATTGCTCGCCTTCAAATCGGGCAAGATCGAGGAAGGGGACGGACTGGAAACACGGCGCGCGCCTATCATGGAAAGTCAGGTCCGGCACCTCAGCGAACAGGATATCAAGGACATTTCCCTTTACTACTCACGGCTTCCCTGCCGATAAACACACACATTCACGGAAGGGGTGGCCATGAGCATCGATATCGCAAGAGCCCGCGCGGAAACACCGGGCACCGGCAATGTCATTCACTTCAACAACGCGGGTGCCGGCCTAATGCCGACCCGGGTCATGGACGCGGTAATCGAGCATCTGCAACTGGAACAGGACTTCGGCGGCTATGAAGCGGCGGCGCGGGCCGAGGCGCAGACGGCGCGCACCTACCAGGCAATCGCAGAACTCCTGAACGCGGACAAGGACGAAATCGCCCTTGTCGAGAACGCATCGGTTGCGTGGCTGCAGGCGTTCCACGCCATGCTCGGCACCATGCGGCCGGGCGATAAAATCGTTACCGTCGAAGCGGAGTATGCGTCGAACTACATCTCATACCTGCAGGCGGAGAAAACGCACGGGGTCGAGATTGCCGTCGCACCCAGCGGTTCGGACGGGGCGGTCGACGTGGCCGCGCTCGAGAACATGATGGACGACCGGGTCGGGATGATTGCGGTGACGCACGTGCCGACCAACGGCGGGCTCGTCAATCCGGCCGCCGAGATCGGCAAGGTCGCGCGCGATGCCGGTGCCTGGTACCTGCTGGATGCATGCCAGTCGGCGGGGCAAATTCCGCTGGATGTCGACGAGATCGGCTGCGATGCGCTTTCCGTCACGGGCCGCAAGTACCTTCGTGGTCCGCGTGGTACCGGGTTTCTCTATGTTCGCAAGTCCCGCATCCCGGAACTCGAACCGGTGTATCTCGACCTGCATGCGGCAAGCTGGAACGGGCGTGACAGCTACGAGATCGTGCCGACCGCGAAGCGCTTCGAGAACTGGGAATTTTCCGTCGCCGGCGTGATCGGGCTCGGCGTCGCCGTCGACTATGCGCTCGCGTGGGGCATGGACAACATACATGACCGTATCGCGTCGCTTGCGGCGCGGTTGCGCAATGACCTCGCAGGTATTCCCGGCGTCACCGTCACCGATATCGGCACCGAACAATGCGGCATCACGACTTTTACCAAGGACGGCGTTGCGCCCGATACGGTCAAGACATCGCTGGCGGAGAAAAATATCAACGTTTCGGTATCCCGCGTCGGCTCGACACGGATAGACATGGAGAAGCGCGGCCTCACGGAAGTGGTGCGCGCGTCGGTGCATTACTACAACGACGAAACCGAAATCGAAGCACTGTGCGAGGCGGTCGCGGCGCTTTAGGGCCGGGACCCTAGCGCGGTCCGCGCACCTGGGCGTCCGTGAAATAAGACAGAATGCGGCCAAAGTAGGGGCCTTCATAGTTCGGATCGCAGGCATCGACGCCGTCCATTTCGCCGGCGATCAGACCCTGTTGGCCCTCGTCGCTGGACAATAACCGCGCCATGGCGTCGCCGCTGCCCGAGCTGGAAATCCCGTGGCGGATCATTTCCATGCGGATCGGCGTCTCCAGCGCCGGGCCGTAGGCGATCTTGTTCATCCTGGCGATTTCGCGGGCGATCCCGACCAGATACGCGATATAAAACCGAAGCCCGCCCGGATCGTTGCGTCCCGGTGCCTGGTCGCCCAGATCGCGTTGCAGGATGCGGATGGTCTCGTTCAGTTTGTCGAGACCGTCGTCGAGCGCGAAAGCCCCCGGCGGTGGCTTGGAAACCGTACGCCTCCTGGCTTTGGTCCGCGACGTCCCTGCGGTCATCATGGCACGCACGAGCATCGTAATGACGCCCGCCAGGATCACGACGATGCAAAGGGTTTGAAGATCCAAGTCCATTCTCCGTTACCGCGACCGATTCCTATTCCGCCGCGTGTTCGTCTACGATAGCACGATCAGCCTCGCTTGGCGCAACCCCTTCGGTGTCGCCGTCACCGGCAGGAATTCGGCAAATCACCCGGGTGCCCCGCGATTTATTCGACCTGATCTCAACCGAGCCGCCATGCAGTTCGATGAAGCGTTTGACGATCGTCAGCCCCAGACCGGGGCCGGCGCCCTGGTGATCGTCGCTCTTGATACGCTGGAACGGCTGCAGGACGCGGTCGCGCTCCTCCTTCGGGATGCCGGGCCCGCTGTCGGAGACGGATATCTCGATCGCGTCGCCGTCGCGTGCGGCGGCAAGCTCGACGTGGCCCAGTTTCGGGGTGAAGGTGATGGCGTTGGTCAACAGGTTGAAGACGACCTGCGTCAGCCGCTTGGCGTCGGCGGAAATCCAGCCGATGTCGGGCGGGCAGTCGAAGTCGATCTTGATGTTCTTGCGCTTGGCCTGCTCCTTCACGACGTTGAACGCATCGACGAGGATGGCGTGCGGGTCCACGGTGTCCTTGTTCAGTTCCATGCGTCCGGCCTCGATAGTGGCGAGATCGAGGATGTCGGATACCACGTCCATCATCTTCTCAGATGTATCGACGATGCCGCCCGCATATTCCTGCTGGCGCTTGTTCATCTCGCCGAACATCTCCTGGCGCAGGATGTCGGCGAACCCGTGAATGGTGTTGAGCGGCGTACGCACTTCCATTGCCACGTTGGCGATGAATTCGGTCTTCATGCGGTCGGCTTCGGCAAGTGTGCGGGCGCGCTGGCGCAATGCCTCCTCGACCCGGAAACTGTCCGTGATGTCGCCGTAGCTGACCAGCGACGCGCCGTCCGGCAGCGGTACATTGGCGAAGGCCAGCACGCGGCCGTTGATCAGGTCGACGCGGCCGCTGTTAAGGCTGCGCGACAGCACTTCGGTTGCGATCCGTTCCTTGCGTTTCGACCACGGCTCGTCGTTGGCCGCCATTTTCATGCCGATGGTCTGAACGATGTCCGGCAGCCGGGCGCCGGGCTCCAGTGCGTCTTCGTCGAGGTCCCAGAGCCTGGCGAGCTGCGGATTGGTGAGCTGCAGGCGGCCGTCGGCGCCGAAAACGGCGATGCCTTCGCGCATGTTTTCGAGCGTTGTGCGATGGACCTGGCCGGCGGATTTGAGCGAGCGCTGCATGTCGAGCCGGTCCGAGACGTCGTCGCAGGCGATCACCATGCCGCCATCGTCCAATGGCGCGAAGCGGCGTTTCAGCGTGCGCCCGTCCGGCAGGTGCAGTTCATCGCCGCTGACGCTTTCCAGCCACTCGAAACGGCCCAATTCCTCGTTCCTGAAATCGGCGAAATTGGCGACTTCCGGAAGCCGCCGGAGTTCCCGGAGCCGCATCAGCAGATCGCTCATCGAGGGCCGGGTGTCGAGCCAGTCGGGATCGAGCCGCCACAGTGCGGCAAAGGCGGCATTGGCGGCAATCAGGTTGGTTTCGCCGTCGAACACGGCGACACCCGATTCCAGCGGCCGGAGCAGATCGTGCGGGGACGGCGACGCGGAGGAGGGGGCGGCCTCGGGAGCGATCTCGTCGGTATCGACCGCGTAGCCGATGGTGCCGCTACGCTCGCCCATGCCCGGTGCCAGCGGTGTTTCGGTGATACGCACCCGTCGTGCGGTATCGTCCTCCGTCACTTCCGATGTATCCGAGACGGTCTTGCCGTCGGTCCGGGCGCGGCGGCCGACCTCATCACCCAAACCCTGGATGCGTTCGGCGGCACGGTTGCGGAACGCAAGGTTAAGATCCGCATCCCTGAGCCAAAGCGGTAGCGGCAGGGCATCGAGAAGCGCCGTAAGATGCCGGTCCTCGAGGCCGGTTTCGTTCCGCGCCGCCGCAGGGCCGTCCGCGGCGGCCTGCACCCGGCGCATCCAGACGATGTCGGCGACCGCCTCGCCGCCGGCGCCGGCGGCCCGCGAGCCTAGTGCCTGGAAATACCCCTCGCCGCGCCTGAGCGTCACGTCGAAGGGGGTGCCTTTGGCGCGCAGCAGACTCACGCCCTGTTCGAGCTTCTGCAGTTCGTCTTCCTCGAAACAGGCGCGGATATCGTCGTAGCGGGCAAGCGTGCCGCTCTCGATCCTCAGCATTTCGGCCAGACGACGCGAACAGCTGATGCCGCCGGTCGCGTGATCCCAGAGAAAGATGCCGTCGGGCGATGCGGCAAGGATGCCGCGCGTCCGGTTGGCAATGGATTCGGTGCGGCGGCGTTCGGCCGACGCGTCGCGGGCGCGGGCCCGGTAGACGAGCGCGAACGGCAACGCGATCAGGGCGCCGACGACGGCGCCGAGCAGAAACGGCAATGCGTTAGAAGCGGTCTCAAACACGGCATGAAGTCTACGCGCGTTGCCTGCCCGGGCCAAGAAAAGCATGCGCCGGGGAACCGGCTCAGCGCGTGGATAATCCCTCCATGTTGTCGGCGATCCGCATCAGGTGATCGAGCGTCGATTGCCAGCGGGATATCTGCTGGAACGCGGCGATGACAGGCGCATGCCATCGATTGTCCGTCACCGCGCGGGACGCCGGGATGAATGGATAACCGGGTAACAGCGCCTTCAGCGCATCGGCTTGGCTTGGTGCCGCACCAGCGTAGCTGCCGTGCGCGATCAGCGGTTTGCGGGCCCCGGAACTGTCGATGACAACCCACTTTTCGGCGGCGTCGATATAACGGGGCAAGTTGTCGAGCGAGGCACGGAATGTGCGCTCCATCAGGTCGTCGGCGACGTCGTCGCCGCCCTTCAGCACCCGGGCGCGGACACGGTCCCGGCAGAGCTGGATCCTCGGCAATGCCAGATAGATCATGTTCACGCCCCAGCCGCGGCGGCGGAGGCGTATCGCGGCGGAAAGCGGCTTACGGCTCATCAGTCGGCTCTCGACGATGAAGCTTCGGCCGCCGGCTTCGGCGATCTCAAGCCGTTTGGAGACCGGCACGATGCGCCTGATCCCGATGTCCGGCAGGTCATCGACGCCGGTAAAACCCTGCGTGTCGTCGGCGTCGATGTGTCGCGTGGTGCCGATGTCGCGCGGAAACAGCTTCGCCGCGAGCGTGGTTTTCCCGGCGCCCGGCGGTCCGGCGATGATCCACATGCGCTTTGGGGTGCCCGTCTCGCTCATGCGTCATGTTTATCCGATTCCCGGCACCTGGGAAATCGGTAAGCGCCGCCGGCGCGATGGCGCCGGCGGCGGCCGGCAGGGTCACTTCCTGGCGATGAAGCAGGCCCAGCCGATCTTGCCGTCGTTGGCGGCATCGACCCAGAACTGAAGCGCCTGGGCGGTCTTGGTCACCAGTTCGGCGCCGATGCGTTCCGCGAACTCATCCTCGCGCGCCAGCAGTTGTTCACGTACCCAGGCATATGTCGGCGCCACGTTCTCGGACCAGTCGGCGTGCGTTACGATCTCGTAGCCCTGGGCTTCAAGCGCGGCGATGTAATCGTCGCTGTCCCACATGTCCGAGAGCTTGATGCGCTCATAGACTTTCTCGCGGATTTCCTGCGGGGTGTCCTTGCGGATCAGGATATCCGTGAAGGCGAGCGTGCCGCCCGGCTTGAGGACCCGGTGTGCCTCACCGAGGACCAGCTTCTTGTCGGCCGCGTGCAGAAAGGCCTCCTGAGACGTGTAGAAGTCGAAGGTGTCGTCATCGTAAGGCAGATCGTGGAAATCGGCCCATTCGAAGGTGACGAGATCGTCGAGACCGGCCTCATCGGTCAGTTCGCGGCCCCACTCCAGTTCCCGTTCGGAGATATTGGTGGCGACGACGCGGCAGCCGAAGCGGTGCGACAGATGCCGCGCGAAGGCGCCGTAGCCGCACCCGACATCGAGAACCCGGTCGCGGCTGGATACATCCATCAGGTCGCCGACACGCTGGTTCGATCGGACCATGGCGGAGGTCAGACTTTCGTCCGCGAGATCGAACGTGCCGAGGTGGATGTTCTCGCCCCAGATGTCGCGGTAGATCTCATCGGCGGCGCCGTCATAGTACTCGCGGGTTTCGCGGACGAGACGGTTCAACTTCTTGGTTTTGGGGTCCGAATCGGCCTTGCGCTTAGGACGGACGCCGCTTACCGGATCGAGCGGCTTGAACGCCACCTGCTGAATGAAGTCCACGTCGTAGTGATCGTGCGGACGCGTGAAGTCGCCATAACGCGTGATGTCGACGAAACCGGCGTCTTCCAGCAGGTGCTCCATGTAATTCTGTCGGAGCGGATAGAGTTGCAGATGGAAGGCGTCGCCGTTTGGAAAGGAATATCGGAATTTGCAGAGTGTGCGGTGAATTACCACCGGCTGCGCATCGACGCCCTTCCCCGTGTAGTAGTACTCGTGCTTTGACGAGTACCCTTGATCGAGGATGCTATCGTAGTTGCGGTGGTCGATGATGACGAGGCCGCCGGGTTTGACGACTGCGAACATCGCTTCGAGTGCATCGCGCCGGCTTTCGTGCTCGAACAGGTGCGTGAACGCATTGCCGAGGCAGATCAGGGCATCGAACGAATTTTCGCCGAACTCGCGCTTGAGATCCAGCCAGTCGACGACGCGGGTATCCTCGAATTCGACGCCCACGTTCTCGGCATTCTTTTCGGTTCGCGCGACCATGTTGGCGGCCCCGTCGCACGCGGTTACGCGGAAACCGTCCCTGGCCAGGACGACCGAGTGGTACCCGGTGCCGCAGGCGGCGTCGATGACGTTCTCGCAGCCATACGCGTTGAGCAGACGGTGGAAAAAACCCGACTCGCCGGCTTCGCGGCCATCCCAGCCGATCAGGTCATCCCACGCGGATACGAAATCCTTGGTGTATTCCTCCTGATAGGTGTCGTCGGCCAATAGTTCCTGAGGCATGTTCATGTCCTTCCTGCAAAATTTATCTGTCCCCGTCGGCGAAATGCCGGCCGGGTCGGTTCATCCTTGCTGTTTCGCTTGCGCAGTGTGCCGCATGCCCGCACCGGTTGGCCGGTCTGGGCCGGGCGCCGTCACGCCGAAGCAGTATGTCGAATTTGCGACATCCGCGATTTCGGGAGATCGATCATTTGGTTTGCTGTTGTCGCTGACGCCGTGGTCGAGCGTCCTCCCCCGAGAAGGTCTCAGAGGTTACGCAAAAGAAAACCGAATAAAACCCTTTGATTGAAGTTTATTTTTGTTAAGATCGGAAAGTTTCACATGAAATCAAAAGCTTATACAAGCGTCTCTCGCCCGGTTTCTGTAGCGGGATCAGCGGGTTGGCGGCTGCGCATGGGGATCGAAGATGCGCGGTTTTCCGCAAGAAGTGCGTGTAACGCCTGCGTCGTCGGCTCTGAAAAGAGACGGGCGGGGCCCGAAAGCCCCGCCCGCATGTCGAATTTGGGATAATTTTTGACGTCGCTCAGTAGCGATACGTATCCGGCTTGTGCGGACCGTCGACGGCAACGCCGATGTACTCGGCCTGTTTCTGGGAAAGCGCGGTCAGCGACACGCCGAGCTTTTCCAAATGCAGTTGGGCGACCTTCTCGTCCAGGTGTTTCGGCAGCACGTAGACATCGTTCTTGTACCGGCCGTCCTTGTTGTTGGCGTAGAGTTCGATCTGCGCCAGCACCTGGTTGGTGAAACTCGCCGACATCACGAAACTCGGATGGCCGGTCGCGCAACCCAGGTTCACCAGACGCCCCTGCGCCAGAAGGATGATGCGGTTGCCGTCCGGGAATTCGATCTCGTCGACCTGCGGCTTGATCTCGTCCCATTTCATGTTCTTGAGACCGGCGACTTGGATCTCGCTGTCGAAGTGACCGATGTTGCAGACGATGGCGCGGTCTTTCATGTTGCGCATGTGATCGACCGTGATCACGTCGACGTTGCCGGTCGCGGTGCAGAAGATATCGGCGCGCTTGACGGCGTCTTCCATGGTGGCGACCTCGTAGCCGTCCATGGCCGCCTGCAGCGCGCAGATCGGGTCGGCTTCGGTGACCATGACGCGGCAGCCGGCCTGACGCAGGCTCTCGGCCGAGCCCTTGCCGACGTCGCCGTAACCGGCAACGCAGGCGACCTTGCCGGCCATCATCACGTCGGTGGCGCGGCGGATTGCGTCGACCAGGCTTTCGCGGCAGCCGTACTTGTTGTCGAACTTGGACTTGGTGACCGAGTCGTTGACGTTGATGGCCGGGAACATGAGCGTGCCCTTCTTGGCCATGTCATAAAGGCGGTGCACGCCGGTCGTCGTCTCCTCGGTGACGCCCATGATGTCCTTGGAATGATCCGTGTACCATGTCGGGTCGATTTCAAGGCGCTTCTTGATGGTCGCGAACAGCACCTCGGCTTCTTCCGAATCCGGATTGTCGAGGACGGAGAGGTCCTTTTCCGCTTCCTTGCCGAGATGCATCAGAAGCGTCGCGTCGCCGCCGTCGTCGAGGATCATGTTCGGGCCGGTGTTGCCCTCCCAGCTGAAGATTTCGTGGGTGTAGTTCCAGTAATCTTCCAGCGTCTCGCCTTTGATGGCGAACACGGGCGTACCTTTCTCGGCGATCGCGGCGGCGGCGTGGTCCTGGGTCGAATAGATATTGCACGATGCCCAGCGCACCTCGGCGCCCAGCGCCTGCAGGGTCTCGATCAGCACGCCGGTCTGGATCGTCATGTGCAGCGAACCGGCGATTTTCGCGCCCTTCAGGGGCTGCGACTTGCCGTATTCGTCTCGCGTCGCCATCAGGCCGGGCATTTCGCTCTCGGCGATATCGAGTTCCTTGCGGCCCCATTTGGCGAGGCTCATGTCGGCGATCTTGTAATTGGTGATTGCGTTCATCTCGTTCCGCTCCATCGCTGGCATCTGTGTCCGTAAATTCATCACTTAAAGACATAAAGATTTCTTTATATCTTCTCGTTAGAGCGGGTTCTAACAGGCCCGGACGAGCGGGGCAAGGGGAAATGCGTGCCCGTCCCAGGTGTCGATGACGTACATGGTGTGCCGGCGGATTGTTCTGGTATTCGCGGCGGGTAACCAAGAAGAGCCGGAGGATTTCGTCACCGGGGCAGGAAAGTTGGCAGCCGGATGATCGGGTTAGTGACGCCCAAATTTGGAGAGGGCATCTTCAGTGCGCCTCATGTTGTGGCGGATCGCGTGCGCCACGTTGGGAGAATCTTCCGCCGTTTGGTTTAGCGCCTCCCGGAAAATCGAAACTGCCCGGCGCAGGCGTTCGGCGTCGCCGATTTGCTTGCCGGCCGATGCGTGCGCCAGTGCCAGGTTATTCATCGAGCACGCCCAGTTAAACGGTTGAGCATCGCGGGTGCGAACGGTGAGTGCCTTTTCGATGGCCTGGATCGCCTGTTCGAAAGCGCCGGTATCGCCCGAATGCTCGCCAAGATTTCGATACCCGTTTCCCATATTGTTCATCGTGTCTGCCCAGTACGTCGGAAACTCGTCGCGCGTACGGACGGTCAGCGCATCCGTGTACGCGGCGATGGCGTTTCTGATCGTCTGCGGATCGTTGCACTCATCGCCAACGAATTGAAGTGCCATACCGAGGCAGTTCTTGGCATCCGACCAGGACTCCGGATCTGCTTCGCGATCTATCGATGTCAGGGCGGCCTTCAACACACGGATCGCGCGTTGATTGGGTTCCAGGGTCTTCGTCTCTTCGCCGATATTTGACAGCGTTGCGCCGAGCCGCAAGGTCAGCGCCGCCCATTCCTCGGGATCTTCGTCGCGCTTTACCTGGGCCAACGCGGAATCCAGCGTGCTTGTGCTCTGCCACATCGCGTCGATGTCTTGCGTCATCCGCCCAAGTTCCATGTAAACGCGGCTGGTCGCTTCGATGATGTCGACCCAATTCCGCTTGGCCCTGTCTTTCGTCAGGATCGAAAGGGCGTCCTCGAAGGCATCGATGGCGGCTTCCGAGGCGCCGGGCTCTCCCCGGTTCCAGCCGATCCGGCCGAGCACATAGCCCATTCTGTAGGTCGCGTCCGCCCATTTCTCCGGTTGCTCGTCGCGGCCGTAAACATTTCTTGCCAGATTGTAAATCTCCACGGCGGTGTCGAGGTATGTCGGGTCTTCGTCCGGGTCATCGAACTCGAGCAGGATATCGCCGTACTGCATACATCCGCGGGCGAACGCTTCGGGATTTTCCTCCCGGGTTGCTTCCATCAAATGGTAACAGGCACCCATCGCTGCGGCCAGATCACCGTTGTCGTCCGAGATTAAAAAGAACAGCTTGCGCATCCGAACGACGAAGTACAGGAGGGTGTGCAGCCCGCTGCGGGGGAGCGTCTCGGGCGGATCTTCGGTCAGCGCCTCCATGTCGGGGAAAAGCGTTGCCGCGAGCGGCATCGGTGAGTACTCACCCTGATTTATGCCGTGCGCCGCCGCCGCGGCGGTCGCGGCGGAGAGCGTCTTGCCGACGCTTGCCGGCATGTCCAGGGGCAGTTCGAGCCAATCGTCGAGCTTGAGCGGACTGTCCTCGTCCGAAAGGTGTGGATTGACGAAGAAACGCAGGCGGACCAGAGCTTCTTCCGCCAAGACCTCGCCCCACACCATGATGTGCGCGTCTTCGTCTTGGAGGAACCTGGCGCCGAATTCCTCCGTCAATGGAAACGAGATTTCATCCTCAGACAATACGTCTTCGGGCGGCAACAAACCGGGTAATGTCGTCACATGGATTTCGTCGGTTGCCGCGAGAGCCTGAGAAACGCGCGATTGCACTGTATTGTCCGTATCGCCGAACAGTGCCGGGAGTATCACCTTCAACATATCGACCCTCTATGGCAAAGTTTCCGTATCACGTATGCCCGCTATGGAAGGTCGGGCGGGATTTTTCCGTCCGGACGGAAAAGTTACCGTCCCACCTCGTTGAAATCGTCGATCATCATGGCGATGCGACCGGCGTCCGACTGTTCCATGATCTGCAGCGCGCGCTGCGAAGCGGCGAGCGCGTCCATGTCGCGAATGCGTTTCTTGACCAGCGGAATGTTGCCCGCCGTCATCGAAAGGTCGTTGAGGCCGAGTCCGACCAGCAGCGCCGTGAAGCGCGGGTCGCCGGCGATCTCGCCGCAGATCGAAACCGGAATCCGTGCCCTGAGCGCGGCCTGGGTCGAGAACTGGATCAGCCGGAGCACTGCCGGGTGCAGCGCGTTGAACAGATGCGCGACATGCTCGTTGGCGCGGTCGACGGCGAGGGTGTACATGGTCAGGTCGTTCGACCCGATGGCGAAGAAGTCGCTGGCGCGCGCCAGGGAATCAGCCGCGAGCGCCGCGCCCGGCACTTCGATCATCACGCCGACCGGCGGCAGGGGGTCGGGTAACTTCACGCCTTCTTTTTTGAGTTTTTCGGCTTCCTCCACGAGCACCGCTTTGGCGCGCTTGACCTCGCCCGGCGTGGTGACCATCGGCAGCAGGATGCGCACGTTGCGCTTGGGCGCGACGCGGAGGATAGCGCGAAACTGGGTCCTGAGCGTTTCCGGGTTGGCGAGCGAGAGCCGGATGCCGCGAAGGCCGAGCGCGGAAGCCGCCGCCTCGTCGATATCCGACAGCAGCGCCGGCGCCGGTTTCTCGCCGCCGATGTCGAGGGTGCGGATGGTCACCGGCAGCGCGCCCATTGGGCCAACGATCTGTTCGAGGATATCCGTCTGTTCGTCCTCACTCGGGATATCGTCGCGGTTCATGAACATGAACTCGGTGCGGAGCAACCCGACGCCGCGGGCGCCGGCGTGGGCGACCGCTTCCATCTCGACCGGCAACTCGACGTTGGCCATCAACTGGACTTCGGTGCCGTCGCGCGAAACCGCCGGCTGATTGCGGAGCCGCTCCAGTGCGCGGGCGCCGCGGCGCTTCTCGGCCTGGCGCTTTTCGTACTTGCGGACGGTGCCGGCCGCCGGGTTGATGACGATCTTGCCGGCATAGCCGTCGACGATGACGGTGTCGCCCTGGTTGATGCCGTCCAGCAGATCCGCCGCACCGAGCACCGCCGGCAGGCCGAGCGCACGGGCCATGATCGCGGTGTGGCCTTCGGTGCCGCCGAGCGCGGCGGCGACGGCGGCAACGCTCTCGGGGTCGATCTGCGCCATGTCGGCGGGCGAAAGCTGTTCAGCGATGACGATCCCGCCCCTGGGCGGTTTCGGCGGCGCCTTGCCGGGTGCGCGCACCAGAATACCGATCAGCCGCTTGGCGACCTCGCGGATATCGTCGAGACGGGCGGCGATATAGGCGTCTTCCATCGCCTCGAAGCGCTTGGCAAGGGTATTGAACTCCCGCTCCACGGCAGCCTCGGCGTTGATGCGGTCCTTCTCGATGCTGTCCCTGGCGCCGCGGACAAGGCGTGAGTCCTCCAGCATCGCGAGGTAGGCGTCGAACAGATAGACCAGTTCCTCGCCCGCCGAGCCCGGCATGTCGCGGGCACGGTCCTGAAGGCTTCGGATCTGGCGGCGCGCCACCTTGACCGCACCGTTAAGGCGTTTCAGTTCGGCCGTGACCTTGCTCTTGGCGACGGTATAGGTCTGTACCTCGATACGGTCGCCGAAGCGTATGAACGCCGGGCCTATGGCGATACCGTGCGCCGCGCCCAGACCTTGAAAGACCCGCTCCCTCGGCTGTTTCGCCGTTGTTGTTTTCTTCTGCGGTTTAGTTTTCATCGGACCGGTCTTCTTCGAACTTGTCCTCGATCAGCGCCTGGATCGCATCGAGCGCCGCATCCGCATCGTTTCCCGAAGCGCGGACGGTGATGTCGGTGCCGGTGCTGGCAGCGAGCATCATCAGGCCCATGATCGATCTCGCCGACACACTGACACCGTTGCGCTCGACCTCTATCTCGCAGTCGAACGTGCCCGCGGTGGTGGCGAACTTGTTGGCCGCCCGGGCATGTAATCCGCGCTTGTTCAGTATCCTGAACGTTCTTTCAAGCGCGCCTTCCGTCATGGGCCCGCTCAGGAGCCGCCTTGCGAGAGAAGTTGCGACGCGATGTTGATGTACTTGCGCCCGGCGTCCTGGGCTTCCTTGGCCGCGTTCTCGAGCGTGCCGTCCTCGCGGATCGAGCCGAGCTTGATCAGCATCGGTAGATTGACCCCGGCAATGACCTCGATGTTGCCCTGATCCATGATCGAGATCGCGAGGTTGGACGGCGTGCCGCCGAACATGTCGGTCAGCACGATAACGCCATCGCCGTCATCGACATCGCCGGCCTTGGTCACGATTTCGGTGCGGCGCTGTTCCATGTCGTCGTCCGGACCTATACACACGGTGGCGACGCTCTCCTGCGGGCCGACGACGTGTTCCAGCGCGGATACCAACTCGACGGCCAGACGGCCGTGGGTGACGAGCACCAGTCCGATCATTGTCGGTTATCCTTCTACCCTGTCTCTTTTGCTTGTTTTTGCTTCTTGGCGAGATTGTGATCAGATTCTCAGGCTTTGTCCAAGTCCCTGTGGCGAATTTGCGCGCGCCAGCCGTTTTCTTTGAGCCATGAATGGAACCGTTCGGCAATGAAAACCGAGCGGTGGCGCCCGCCGGTACAGCCGAAAGCAATGGTCAGGTAACTCTTCCCCTCGGCCCGGTAGCGTGGCAGCAACGGCCCGAGCATGCCCGTCAAATGACCGAAATATCCCTC
This sequence comes from Rhodospirillales bacterium, assembly GCA_965229805.1. GTDB lineage: Bacteria > Pseudomonadota > Alphaproteobacteria > Rhodospirillales > Casp-alpha2 > UBA4479. The sequence continues at coordinate 470,303 of CBDDJO010000002.1, forward strand.
GAATGCCGCGTCTTTCGTAATATGGTCCTGCACGGCCCTGTCGCGGCCGGTCAGCGGCCGGAGCGCGTTGTCGTAGTGTGGATTGCGAAAGAAACGGACATCGAACACAAGGTCCGCATCCCGCGGCAGACCGCGCTTGAACGAAAACGAGGTCACGAAGATCGCCAGGCCCGGATCGTCCGCTATCCCGAAGGAATGCTCAAGATGCGCCTTCAGATCGCCGAGCGCGAAATCCGTGGTGTCGATGACGTAGTCGGCGCGGGCGCGCAGCGGTTCCATGACGCGGCGTTCACGGCGGATGCCGTCGATCACGGGACGGTCGGCGGCGAGCGGGTGGCGTCGCCGGGTTTCTTCGTAGCGGCGGCCGAGCACCTCGTCGTCGCAGTCCATGAACAGCAGCGACACCTCGACATTGGCCGTCGCCTCGATCTGGTCCACGATCGTCAATAACCTGGCCGCCTCGAAATCGCGGGTGCGGATATCGACGCCGACGGCAAGCGGAGGGCTGTTGCCGGCGGCCTTGCCGGACCCCTCGAGCCCCGGGATCAGACGGCCGATCAGCGCCAGCGGCATGTTATCGACCGCCTCGAAGCCGATATCCTCCAGAAGCTTCAGTGCCGAGCTTTTGCCCGCCCCCGAAACGCCGGAGACAAGCAATATCCGGTTATTGGAAGTGTCCGTTTCCGTCATGTCTCAAGCATATCCTCTTCCGGCGTCGTCAGCGCAAGGCGGATTTTCGCCGCCGCCGACACCTCGAACGGGTCGATGGCGATGCGGCGGACGGTGACCCCCATGAATGCTGCCGACAGGCTTTCGGGCAGACGTTCCACGTTTTCAGGCTTTACCAGATCGACGACAAGGGAAAGGGACACTTTTTCTTCATGTGAGAGCCGAATGATGCCGACGCCGCGAACCTCCATGAGCCCGGCGAGCCTCTCGGGGGCAGAGAGAAACGCTATTCCGTCCGTGAGCGTAATGTCGACCCGATCGTCGGCGATCAGCACCGCGCCGGCGTCGATCAGCCGGAGCGCCAGATCGGACTTGCCGGCGCCGGACGGACCCTGCAACAGGATGCCCCGGTTGCCGATGGCGACCGCGGTGGCATGAAGCTGTTCGGCATCGTTGTTCATGGTTGCTCCGGATAACGCCATTCGCCGAGCATGCGGAGCAACGCGGGCCCCGGTCAAGCGGCAGTATGTGACAGTTCGTTGGTCAAGCCGCGGCGGCGGGCAGTCTGACGATAAACCGCGCGCCGATGACATTCCCCTGGCCGTCGCGGCGGTTCATGGCCTCGATCTCGCCCTCGTGGACGTCGACGATCTGTTTCGAGATCGAGAGCCCCAACCCGGAATGAGTGCCGAATTTCTCGCCTTCGGGCCTGGCCGAATAGAAGCGGTTGAAGATTGCCGTTTCCTTGCCGTCCGGAACGCCGGGCCCGTCGTCGTCGATGGTGACGGCCAGCCAACCGTTGTCGCGTCCTAGCGTGATGCGAATGCTGCCGCCCGGTGGCGAAAAGGTATTGGCGTTGGAGATCAGGTTGCGGAACACCTGCACCAGCCGGTCCTCGATCCCCTTTACCTCGAGCCCGCCGTTGGTGACGATTTCGAGCTGTACGTTGACGTCGTCTTCGCGGTCGGCTGCATTGCGCATGTCGACGATGGCGCTGAGGACGCCGGCGAGATCGACGGTGTCGAACTCGGTGCGGCTCAGTTCGGCGTCGAGGCGCGAGGCGTTGGAGATGTCGCTGATCAGCCGGTCGAGCCGCGCCACGTCGTCCTGGATGATTGCCGTCAGCTTGTCTCGTTGGGCTTCGTCCTTGACCCGGCCCGCGGTTTCGACCGCCGAGCGGAGCGATGTCAGCGGGTTCTTGATCTCGTGCGCGACGTCGGCGGCGAAGCGTTCGATGGCGTCCATGCGGAGCCACAACGCTTCGGTCATCTCCTTGAGGCTGAGGGCCAGGTCGCCGATCTCGTCGTTACGTTCGGTCAGCAGCGGGATTGTCTCCTTGCGGCCCTTGTCGTGGCGGATGCGCTCGGCGGCGATGGCGAGGCGGCGGATCGGGCGGGCGATGGTACCGGCGAGATAGAGCGAAAGCGCTATGGTGACGCTGAGCGCGACGGCGACAACCTTGAGGATGTCCAGGCGCACGTCATGGAGGGCTGTTTTGATATTCTCGCCGTCCCTCGACAGCATGATCGCACCCAGGACCTGTTTATAGCGCTGCACCGGGACGGCGGCCGAAAGCACCAGGTCGTCGCGGCCGAAACGCCGGGCGGCAACGGCGCTCTCGCCGATCAACGCGGCCTGGGTCTCGGGAAAATCGGCGGCTGACTGCAAAGGGTTTTCCTCGTACTTCGGCAGCGGGCCTTCGCCGGAAATCGTGCGGGCAAGCTCGTCGTATTTGTCGAGCAGCGCGTCGAGGATGTCGAAGTCGTCCTCGGGCGGTTGCAGGATTTCGATTTGGACCGTGCCGCCGGCGGCGCCGAGGCGGCGGGAATCGACGATCAGTGTGCCGTCGGCGCGGAACAGCCGGGCCCGGGTGTCGGTGATATCGACCAATCGCCGGGTAATCTGATACGCAATGTCGGAAACGAGGTATTGGCCGCTTGGCTGCTCGGAGACGACGGCGCCCTCACCCAGTGCGGCGGCGAACATTTCCGCCTGCACCTCGAGCGACTGCAGCTCGTTGTCGATCAGCGAGCGGCGGTATTCACCGAGGTAGAGCAGTCCGGCGACGAGCGTGCCGATGGCGACCAGGTTGACGGTGAGGATGCGCCGGGTCAGCGGCGAAATGAGGGGCTTGGACGCGCCGTTTCGCGCCGTCCGAGACTCGCCTTCCTGCCCCCCCTTGGCCATGTGCCCCCCAACGCTGCGGGTTAAAAAACCGTTCGAAGGCGTTATGCCTTATAGCGGTAGCCGACGCCATAGAGCGTTTCGATCTCGGAGAATTCCGGGTCGACCTCGCGGAATTTTCGGCGCAGCCGTTTGACGTGGCTGTCGATGGTGCGATCTTCGACGTAGATGTTCTCGCCGTACGCGGCGTCGATAAGCTGGTCGCGGTTCTTGACGTGACCGGGGCGCCGCGCGAGAGATTCGACGAGCAGGAATTCCGTCACCGTGAGCGTCACTTCCTTGCCTTTCCAGGTGCAGAGATGGCGGTCCGGATCTAGCATCAGTTCGCCCCGGCGCAGCACGTTCTCGCCGTCCTTGCCTTCCTCGACCGGTCCGGCTTCACCGCGCCGCAGGATGGCGCGAATGCGCTCGATCAGAAGCCGCTGCGAAAATGGTTTCTTGATATAATCGTCGGCGCCCATGCGCAGTCCCAGTAGCTCGTCGACCTCGTCATCCTTGGACGTCAGGAAAATTACCGGGAGCGCGTCCTTCTTGCGGATTTCGCCCAAGAGTTCCATGCCGTCCATGCGCGGCATCTTGATGTCGAGCACGGCCAGATCGACCGGCTGCTGACCGATCCCTTCCAGCGCGGCGATGCCGTCGGGATACGTCGCGACGTCGAAACCTTCGGCTTCGAGGGCCATGGAGACCGAAGTGAGAATGTTCTGATCGTCGTCAACCAGCGCGATTTTCTGGTGCATGGGCTTGTTTCCACTCATGGTTTAAATCGAATCCTCGCTTCTGGTACGGCCCCAATATGGCCAAATTATATGTGAAATACGGCGAAATAAGGCAGCACCCGCGTACAATCCGATGCAATTCGCCGCCGCTCGGCTTATGTTGAGTCTAACGTAAAACAACAAAAACATCGAATACTGACACATTCAGGGAGGAGATCATGATCAGAACCACCGTTGCCGGCAGTTTGCCGAAGCCCGCATGGCTCGCGGAACCGGAGAAACTCTGGGCGCCGTGGCGGGTATCCGACGAACAATTGTTCGAGGGTCAGTCCGATGCCGCGATGGCCTGGATCAAATGCCAGGAAGACGCCGGCATCGACATCGTGTCGGACGGCGAGCAGTTCCGGAAGCACTTCGTGCACGGTTTCCTGGAAAAGATCGAGGGCATCGACTGGAACAAAATGACCACCATGGGCATCCGCAACGATCGTTATGACGCGCAGGTGCCGACGGTGGTCGCCGAAGTCAGGCGCACCGGGTCGGTGCACGGCGATGGTGCCAAATTCTGCAAGGAACACACGAACGGTCAATACAAGTTCACGCTGCCGGGGCCGATGACGATCTGCGACACCATTGCCAACGGCTATTACGATACTCGGCCCGACATGGCGCGCGCCTTCGCCAAGCTGCTGAACGAGGAAGCGAAGGAACTGGAGGCGCTGGGCGTCGACGTGATCCAGTTCGACGAGCCGGCCTTTAATGCGTTCACCAAGGAAGCAGCGGAATGGGGCGTCGATATCCTCGAAGAAGCGGCGGACGGGCTGAAGTGCACGACGGCCGTTCATATCTGCTACGGCTACGGCATCCAGGAAAACCTGGACTGGAAGGAAACGCTCGGCGACGAATGGCGCCAGTACGAGGATTTCTTCCCGGCGCTGAATGCCAGCAAGATTCAGCAGGTGTCGCTGGAATGCGCCGACAGCCACGTGCCGCACGAAGTGATGGGCATCCTCAAGGACAAGGAGATCCTGGTCGGGGCCATCAATGTCGCAACCGAGGAGGTCGAGACTCCGGAAAAGGTCTGCCAGACCCTGACGGAAGCGTCGGAGTTCGTCGACCCGGCGCGCATCATCGCGTGCACCAACTGCGGTATGGCGCCGCTGCCGCGCCACGTCGCGGAAGGCAAGCTGAAGGCCTTGGGCGCGGGCGCGGAGCTGTTCCGGAAGTCGCTTTGATTGATTGGCCTCGCCCTTCGAGCCGCGGCATTGCCGTCCTCAGGGTGAGGCCAATCCAATTCATCCCCATCCTGAGGAGGCGCCGAAGGCGCTGTCTCGAGGGATGAGATCCGTAAGAGTCAGCAAAGGCTTGCCTCCCGGAGTTTTTGTCGCCTGCGCCGGGACAGCATGTTGAGCATTTCGACGAATGCCGAGAACGCCATCGCCGCGTAAATGTAGCCCTTGGGCACATGGAAGCCGAGACCGTCGGCGATCAGCGTCGTGCCGATCATCAGCAGAAAGCCGAGGGCTAGCATGACGACCGTCGGGTTGGCGCTGATGAACTTGGACAGCGGATCGGCGGCCAGCAGCATGGCCAGCACGGCGACGATGACGGCGATGAACATCACCGGCAGGTGCGTTGTCATGCCGACCGCGGTGATGATGCTGTCGACCGAGAACACGAGATCCAGTAGCAAAATCTGGAAAATCGCCGCGCCGAAGGCCATGCCGGCTTTGCCCTTATTGAAGACGTCGGGCTCAGGGTCCGGGTCGACGTTGTGATGGATTTCCTTGGTCGCCTTCCACACCAGGAATAGCCCGCCGGCGATCAGGATGATGTCGCGCCACGAAAGCGCCAGATCGAACATCTCGATCACCGGTTCGGTAAGGCCGACAATGAAGGTGATCGTCGCCAGCAGTCCCAACCTGAGCACCAGTGCAAGGCCGATGCCGATGCGCCGTGCCTTCGGCTGCTGCTCCGCGGGCAACTTGTTGGTCAGGATCGAGATGAAGATGAGGTTGTCGATGCCGAGTACGACCTCCATCGCGATCAGGGTGACGAGCGCAATCCACACTTCGGGCATTGCGGCAAGGGTGATCAGATGCTCCATGGCATCGCTCCGGTTTTCGGGTGAGTTCGAACGTTCATTGCCGCAAGCTCAGCACCCGTCCGGGCGCCGGTCAACGGCGACGGCGTTAGTGACTGTGTTCGAGAGTCTTGCCCGGCAGGAGCACCGGCACGTCGATGGTGATGTCGCCGGCTTTTTCGAACGTCAGGGTCAGCTTAAACGACGCGGCGGCTTTCAGGGGCGATTTTAGGCCCGTCAGCATGACATGCAGGCCGCTCGGCTCCAGCTTGACCGTCTCGCCGGCCGGGATCGCCAGGTCCATCACGTGCGACATCTTCATGACCCCGTCCCGTACGGTGGTTTCGTGGACCATCGCGTTGTTCGCGACCGGCGTGGATGCCGATACGAGCGCGTCGTCGGCGGTGCCCGAATTCTCGATATAGAGGTAGACGACACCGGATTTTGCCGTCGGCGGCGTGGCGCGTGACCAGACGTGATGGATCGTCAGATCGCCGAGCGTGGCGTGCATGTGCGCCGGGTTCTTCCCGTCGGCGGCGAGCGGGTGGGCGGCGAGTGTCAGAAGCAGGGCAAGTATGACTGGAATCGAACGCATGAAACGCCTCCTTTGCCGGGACATAGGCCTGAACACCGATTTATCAAGGCAGAGTGACGTTCTTGACGGCTCGCCGCCTGCTTCGCAATGTTCCTTTCAGGACACTGTGGAGGACATTCATGCCCGAACGAAGAAACGCCGATCTGGCCCGCCTTTTGGTGCGCCGGCGCGGTGTCGGCATGCTGGCGACGACGATGGCCGACGGCGGTGCGCCCTACGCATCTCTGGTGACGTATGCCTGTGACCATCGGGGGCAGCCGCTGTTTTTGTTCTCCGGGCTTTCCGATCATACGAAGAACATCGCCGCCGACGTGCGCGCCTCGCTTTTGGTGGAGAACGCGGCCCGCAACCGTAATCCACAGACCGGCCCGCGCCTGACCCTGATGGGTGCCGTTAAACCGGACAAATCGCCGGAGACACGGGCCAGATTCCTGGCGCGTCATCCGGATGCGGCGCTCTATGCGGATTTCGCCGACTTCGGGTTCTATCGCATGACGGTCGAGCGCGCCCACTGGGTGGGCGGTTTCGCACGCGCGGTCTGGTTCGAGGCGAAACAGATACTGACATCTAAGAAAACGGCCGACGGCATGGCGGCGATTGAGGCCAGCGTGGTGCAGCATATGAATGCCGACCATGCCGATGCGGTGCGCGCGTATGCCGATTCTCTGCTCCGCCGCAGGCCCAGAAACTGGCGCATGACCGGGTGTGATTCTGACGGGGCCGATTTAATGGCGGACGGGCGCTACGCGCGCCTCGAATATGACAATCCTGTAACGGATTCAAAGACCTGCCGTGACACCCTCGTCGCGCTGGCCAGGAAGACCACAGACTGATCACACAAAAACGCCCGGAAAACCGCCACTTTGTCTTGATTAGTGCCAGACTCATTGTCTAAGTTCGCCGCCTTCGGGTGGATATTAGGCGGCACTATGTAAGACCGCCGAACAAGGAGCGAGGAAACGGTGCAGAACATCGGTCATCGAATCAGCCGTAATGGGCTGGAACATCAAGGTCTTGGTAAGGTCGCCAAGGCTCATTGGAATTTTTCGGCCCCGCGTTTGAGCGAGGAAGCCATTCGCCGCGGCGAGGCGCAACTGGGTCAGGGCGGCTCTTTGCTGGCGCTGACCGGCAGCCACACGGGACGCTCGCCCAACGACCGTTTCGTGGTCGAGGAGGAAACGACCGCCGGTGAAATCTGGTGGGGCGATGTCAACCGCCCAATCTCGGAAGAAAACTTCGAGAAGCTGCTGGCCAAGATGCTCAAGCACTATGAAGGCAATGACGCCTTCGTTCAGGATTGCTACGCCGGTGCCGATCCGACCTACCGTTTGCCGGTCCGCATCGTTACCGAGAATGCGTGGCACAATCTGTTCGCCCGTAACATGTTCATCCAGCCCGCCGACGCGGAGCTTGAGGATTTTGCGCCGCAATTCACCGTGATCCAGGCGCCGAGCGTGACCGCCGATCCGGCGACCGACGGCACCACGTCGGAAACCTTTATTGTCCTCAACCTGAAGCGCCGCATGGTGATCGTCGGCGGTAGCGCTTATGCCGGCGAAATCAAGAAGTCGATCTTCTCGGTCATGAACTTCCTGATGCCGCCGCGAGACGTGTTGCCGATGCACTGCTCGGCCAACATGGGTGCGGACGGCGACACGGCAATTTTCTTCGGTCTTTCCGGTACCGGCAAGACGACGCTCTCCGCCGACAGCACGCGGACGCTCATCGGCGATGACGAGCACGGCTGGAGCCCGAACGGCATCTTCAATTTCGAGGGTGGCTGCTACGCCAAGTCGATCGCGCTGACGGCCGAAACGGAGCCGGAAATCTTCGCGACAGCCTCGCGTTTCGGCACCATCGTCGAAAACGTGATGATGGACCCGGAAACCCGTATCTACGACTTTTTCGATACCTCGCTGACGGAGAACGGCCGGCTTTCCTACGACGTTTCGGAAATTCCGAACGCGTCCTCCAACGGCCAGGGCGGTTTGCCGAAAAACATCGTCATGCTGACATGCGACGCGTTCGGTGTGCTGCCGCCGATCAGCCAGCTCACCCCCGAACAGGCGATGTACCACTTCCTGAGCGGCTATACCGCCAAGGTCGCCGGCACCGAGCGCGGCCTCAAGGAACCGGCGGCGACGTTCTCGACCTGTTTCGGCGCGCCGTTCATGCCGCGTCATCCAACGGTCTATGCGCAATTGCTGCGTGACAAGATGGCGGCGCAGAACGCCAAGTGCTGGCTGGTGAATACCGGCTGGTCCGGCGGCGGTTACGGCGTCGGCGAGCGGATGCAGATCGCCTACACCCGCACCATGCTCAATGCCGCGCTCGACGGCCGCCTGGAGCAGGGCTCGTTCAACCAGGACCCGAACTTCGGCGTGCTCGTGCCGGAAGCTTGCCCGGGCATTCCGGACGAAGTTCTGAACCCGAAAAGCACGTGGGCCGACGGTGCCGGCTACGACGCCCAGGCGCAGGACCTGCGTCAGCGCTTCGAAAACAACTTCACGCAATTCGAGGAACACGTCGACACCGAGGTCAAGGCCGCTGCCATCCGCGCCGCCGCCTGATCTTTGTCGTCAACGATTGGAAAAGGCCGGTCCCCGTGGGGCCGGCCTTTTGCTTTGGCCCTCCGGTTGCGCCCCAACCCGGTGTGTGGGATCGTTTTTGTAATCGGGACGACAGTCCCCATATCCACAGAAGTTCAATACTCAGGGGAGGCTTCACTCGTGACGAAGATCAATATTCAATTCACGCTGTTTTCGGCGTTCTATTCGCCGCTGATTTCCACCATGTCCGGTGGTTTTCTCGAGGCCGAGGGGCTTGAGCCGGAGTGGTCCGTCTCGCCGCCCGGCAAGTCGGCCATCGAATCGCTTCAGGACGGTAGCGCGCACGTGGTGCAGACGGCACCCAGCCAGTCGTTCAATTGGCTCAAGAAGGGCGAAAAGCCGCCGTTCAAGCACTTCGCGCAGATCAACGAAATGGACGGATTTTTCATTACCGGCCGCGAACCGGATGCCGCCTTTACCTGGGACAAGCTCGAAGGCTCGGAGGTGGTCATGTTCAAGGCCGGCCAGCCGAACGCCATGTTCAAGTACGCCTGCCACAAGGCAGGGATCGATTACGACAAGATCATCCCGGTTACGCCTGGGGGCGCGGCCGATATCGACAAGGCGTTCCGCGACGGACAGGGCGCCTACGTGCAGCAGCAGGGCCCGTTCCCGCAGCAACTTGAGGCCGACGGCGTCGGCCATGTGGTCGCGCAGGTCGGACCGCAGATCGGCCCCAACGCGTTCTCCAGCCTGGCGGCGACGCCGGAATGGCTGGATAGCGATATGGCGAAGGCGTTCATGCGTGCCTACAAGAAAACGCGCGCCTATATGAACGAGACGCCCGCCGCCGAGATTGCCAGGGCCGAGAAGCCGTTTTTCCCGGACATCGACGAAGCCGTCCTGGCGGACTGTATCGGCACCTACCAGAAACTCGGCTGCTGGACGCCACATGCGGAGATCACCAGGGAAGCGTTCGATGTCGCGCAGGACGTGTTTATTCACTACGGCGCCATTACCGAGCGTTATGCGTACGAGGACGCGATCGCGCAGCCGCCGTCGACCGAGTGATATTGTGCTATTCGATGAAAAAGCCCTCTGACGGCGCGGGCGGATAGGGGGGCAACTCCTATCTTGGCCCGCGACGGCGGGGCGGCTATCATCGACACGATTTCGGGGGCCTTGCGGAAGGAAACGTATGCTCTGTCACGTTTTGGCCGAGGAGGGAGCGCGGACCTGGCTGGTGTTTCGCCGGCCCGTCGCGTCGATCGGGGAGCTGCGCTTCACCAGTCACTATGTGGTGTGCTCCAACGATCAGGCGGTCCTGATCGATCCTGGCGGAGCTGCGGATTTCGGGCCGCTGCTGGCGGCGGTTTCCGACAATATCGCGCTCGACAACATCGCCGGCATCGTCATCACGCAGCGAGGGTCGCACACTGCTGGTTCCATCGGCATGTGGGCCGAGGCGCTCGGCCACGAGTTGCCGGTATACGCGTCAGAGATGATTGCGTCCGGCCTTCGTCATACGGACACCGAGCTAAACATCGTGACGATTTCGGAAAACGGCGGCGAGGTGCCGATGGCCGATGGCTCCGGCCTGCACATGATGCCGGCGCCGTATCTGCCGGCGGCGGCGTCCATGTCGCTCTACGACCCGGCGGCACGCGTGCTTTATACCAGCGAGATCGGCACCGCCGAGGGCACCTGGGCCGACGATGCGACACCATTCTGTGAGCAGTTCTCTCTAATTAGCCACGCCATGAATGCCTATCATCAGACCTGGCTGTCGTCGGCCGCCGCGCGCGACGACTGGTTGTCGCGGATCGACGACCTGGAGGTCGAGATTATCGCGCCGAGAATGGGCCCGTGTTTCCGCGGCAAGGATATCGAACACTTCAAGCAATGGCTCGGCACCATCGATGTTGGCGTGCTGGTTGCGAGCGATACGCCGGCCTATGTCTCCGAGACGACCTATGCCCCCGAGCACGGCCGCGAGGACCCGGATATCGTCATGGATCCGCCGCCGATGGACGATGACGGCGATGCGTCGTTCATGGACGCGGACGAACAGGAAGCTTATGACCCCGTCTACGACGACGATGAACACGATGACGAGGGATATATCGAGACCGAGGATGAGGAGGTTTCCCGGCTCGTCGATGCTCTCGGTGTCGAGGGGCCGGACAGCGAGCCGCTGGCGCAGGCCTACGAAGCCGCCGAGGACGAAGACGTTTACGACGACGAGGACGACGATGAGTTCGATATCGTTTACGTCGACGAGGACGGTAACGAGATCGACCCGAGCGAGATCGACGATGACGAGATCGTCGCCGAGGAGGAAATTCTCGAGGGGAATGACGAACAGCGTCTGGAATTTCCGCCGGGCCAGATGTATCGGTTGATCACGCGCAGCGACTTCGACGGGCTGGTGTGCGCCGTGCTGCTCGAGGAACTGGACCTGATCAACGACATCCTGTTCGTGCATCCGAACCAAATGCAGGAAGCCGAGGTCGAGGTGTCGGAAACCGATATTTCCACGAACCTGCCTTATACGCCGGGTATCTTCGCGGCGTTCGACCACCACCTGTCGGAGATCACACGTCTCGGCAAGCACTACGAAAATCATATCATCGATCCGTTGGCGCCGTCGGCAGCACGCGTCGTCTACAACTATTTCGGCGGCAAGAAGCGGTTCCCGGATATTTCCGAGGATATGATGGACGAGGTCGACAAAGCCGACGCGGCGCAATTCACGCAGGACGAGGTGCTGGACGCCGAGGGTTGGCCGCTCCTGAGTTTCATCATGGATTCCCGTACCGGCCTCGGCCGCTATCGCGGCTTCCGTGTGCCCAACTACGAACTCATGATGTCGTTGATCGATTACTGCCGGCGCTACGATATCGGCGAGGTGCTGGAGCATCCGGACGTCAAGGAGCGGGTCGAACTATACCGCGAGCATGAGGAGCCGGCGAAAGAACAGATCAAGCGCTGCACGACCGTGCACGGCAATCTCGCCGTGATCGACTACCGTAACGAAGACCAAATCTACGTCGTCAACCGGTTCATGATCTATGCTTTGTTCCCGGATTGTAATATTTCCATGCATATCCTGTGGGGGCGGGGCGAGCAGAACACGGTCTTCGCCGTCGGCAAGTCGATCTTCAACCGGACGTCCAACACCAACATCGGTGATCTGATGCTGACCTACGGCGGCGGCGGCCATAAGAACGCCGGCACCTGTCAGGCCGACAACGCGCTCGCTGACGTTGTGCGCGACGCCTTGATACAGCGCATCAACGCGGACGGCTAATCGGCGCGACGTCTCGAATTCGGCGTGGATGCCGAATCTTCTCCCTACTCAAGGTCGGCATGAGTTGCTATCCATGACGCATGGATTTTCAACTCAAGGATAAAATGGCGCTCGTTACCGGCGGTAGCCGCGGGATCGGCCGCGCCGTGGCGCTGACGCTGGCCGGGCACGGCGTGAACGTGGCGATCTGCGGGCGGACGCAGGAGAGTTTGGACACCGCATGCGCCGAGATCGAGGCCGAAGGCGTTAAGGCTTGGGGGTTCCGGGCCGACGTCAGCAAACACGAAGAGGTCGAGGCGCTGATTGCCGACGTTGCCGAGGCGACCGGCGGCATCGACATCCTCGTCAACAACGCCGTGACCTCGACCAGCGCGCCGTTCGATGAACTTACCGATAACGAATTCCGCTACCATATCGACGTCAAGCTGATGGCCTATATCCGCATCGCGCGTCTGGTGCTGCCGCACATGATCCCGCGCGGCGGCGGGCGCATCGTCAACGTCGGCGGCATGACGGCGCGGATCGTTGCGCCGCTCCGCATGACCAACGGCGTCACCAATGCCGGGGTGGCGAACTTCACAAAGCAGTTTTCCGGCTATACCGCGCAGCACGACATCACGGTCAACTGTGTGCACCCGGGTTATACGGCGACCGAGCGCGTGACGCAGATCTTCGAAAAAGAAGCCAAGGAAGCGGATATGGACCTGGATCAGGTTATCGCCAGACGGACCGGCGATATTCCACTCGGCAAGCTGATCCAGCCCGAAGACATCGCGAATGCGGTATTGTTCTTCTGTTCACCGCTGGCGGAGATGGTGACGGGTCAGTGCATCGCCGTTGACGGCGGGTCGGGTGAAGCGGTTATTTATTAGCCGTCATTTCGTGAAAAAATAAACATCATCGTCATCCCGGACTTGATTCGGGATCCATGGGAGCACGCGGCGTCGTTTGCCGCTTATGGGCCCTGAATCGAGTTCAGGGCGACGGTATTCTGAGCCTTAAGCGGCCAGGTCCTCGCCACGAATGGCGCGGTCGATCAGGTCCAGCGTCTCGTCGCGGCCGTAAAGCGCGATGAACGAGCCCATGCGCGGCCCCTGGCTCTGGCCCAGCAGGATTTCGTAGAGCGCCCGAAACCAGTCCTTCAGCTCGGCGAAGGCATCGCGCTTACCGGCTTCATAGACTTCCGTTTGGATCGCTTCCGCGTCGGCGTCGGCGGGCAGTGCCTTCAAGCGCGCCGCCAGGTCTGCGAGCGCGTCGCGCTCGGCATCGGTGGCCTTGCGGTAGGATTTGTTGGGGCGCACGAAGTCCCGATAGTAGTTGATCGCGTATTCGACGAGGCGGTCCAGCATCGGCGCCGTTTCCGGATTGGCGTCCGGGCGGTAGCGCGAGATGAAATGCCAGAGCACGGCCTTGTCCTCGCTGTGGCAGACGCTGGCGAGGTTCAGCAGAATACCGAACGACAGGTGCGCGCGTTCCGCCGGCGGGTTCCCCATGTGGATGAACCACGCCGGGTTGTCGATCCGCTTGGCCGGTTCCTGGCTCTCGTAGGCGTCCAGCATGCGGGCGTATTCGTCGACTTGACGCGGGATGACGTCGAAATAGAGCCGCTTCGCCGTTTTCGGCTTCTGGAACATAAAGTACGACAGGCTTTCCGGCGGTGCGTAGCGCAGCCATTCCTCGACGGTCAGGCCGTTGCCTCGCGATTTGGATATCTTCTCGCCATTCTCGTCGAGGAACAGTTCGTAGGAGAACCCCGCCGGCGGATTGCCCTGCAGGATGCGGCAGATCTTTCCCGACAGGTTGACGCTGTCGATCAGGTCCTTGCCGGACATTTCATAGTCCACATCCAGTGCCGTCCACCGCATCGCCCAGTCGGCCTTCCATTGCAGCTTGCAGTGTCCGCCGGTGACCGGCGTTTCGGCCTTGGTGCCGTCCTCGTTCTCGTAAACGATGGTGCCGGCGTCGACGTCCCTCTCGATGACCGGGACCTGCAGGACGACGCCTGTTTTCGGGCACACCGGCAGGAACGGCGAATAGGTTTTCTGCCGCTCCTCGCCCAGCGTCGGCAGGATCACGTTGATGACCGCGTCGTAGCGCTCGAGAATTGTCAGCAGCGTGTCGTTGAAAGCACCGGCCTTGTAGCGCTCGGTCGAGCTTACGAACTCATAGTCGAAGCCGAAATCGTCGAGGAACGCCCGGAGCCGAGCATTGTTGTGCGCGCCGAAACTGTCGTGCGTGCCGAACGGGTCCGGAATCGAAGTCAGCGGCTTGCCGAGATGCGGCTCGATGATCTGTTTGTTCTCTATGTTGTCGGGAACTTTGCGAAGCCCGTCCATGTCGTCCGAAAACGCAAACAACTTTGTTGGGATATCGGAAAGCTGGTGGAACGCATGGCGCACCCAGGACGTCCGCGCAACCTCGCCGAAGGTGCCGATGTGCGGCAGGCCGGACGGGCCGTAGCCGGTCTCGAACAGCACGTAGCCTTTCTCAGGCGTCTTGCCGTTCAACCGTTTCAGGATCGCGCGCGCTTCGGCAAACGGCCAGGCGTTGGACTTTTCGGCAAACTCGCGCAATTCGCTCATGATTCTTTCCCGTCGGCGGTTAAGGCGACGGGAAACTACGGCGTGGAAGGCGTTTAATCAAGGTTGCGGTGGCGTCAGCCCCGCACCTTGACGTCCGTGTTGATCACGTTGACCGGGTTGCCTGCCTCGAAGGCGATGATCTGGTCGAAGATGTCGGTGAACTGGACCTGGTACTCGTCCTCGGTCACGTAGCCGATATGTGGCGTGCAGATCACGTTCTCCATGTTAAGCAGCGGATGTGAGGTGTCGGTCACGGGTTCCTGCTCATAAACGTCCACGGCGGCCCAGCCGGGGCGGCCCTTTTCGAGGGCGTTGACCAGCGCGCCGTCCTCGATCAGCGGCGCGCGGCTGGTATTGACCAGCACGGCACTTGGCTTCATCTGCGCCAGGTCGTACGCGGTGATAATGCCACGGGTCGCCGGGTAAAGCCGCACGTGCAGGCTCACCACATCCGACGTCGCGAAGAATTCGTCCCGGCTCGCGGGCACATGCACGCCTGCTTCGCGGGCGCGTTCGAGCGAGTTTTCCGAGCCCCACGCCTGCACGTTCATGCGGAATGCGCGCGCGATGTCGGCGACGGCGGATCCGATCCGGCCGTAGCCATAGATCCCGAGTGTGCGGCCGCCCACCGACTTGCCGACGCCCATCATCCAGTTGCCGGCTTTCAGCGACGCCATCTGCTGTGGGATCATGCGCATGGCCGCGAGAATCAGGCCCCACGTCAGTTCAACGGTGGCATGGGACGGCGTGCCCTCGTGCTGGCCCGAGCACAGCATGATGCCCAAACGCGTGCAGTCCTCGACGTCGATGTGTGGATAGACGCTGCGTTGCGAGATCAGCCTGAGGTTCGGCAGGCGTTCCAGCAGGTCCTTCCGGATCTTCGTTCGTTCGCGGATCAGCACCAGAACCTCGGTTTCGGCGAGCCGTTCCGCCAGCGCGTCCGTGTCCTGTTCGTGATCGTTCCAGATCGTCACGTCGTGATGCGCGATTTTCTCATAGCAGGGCAAGTAGCGGATGGTGTCGAACCAGTCGTCGAGGATGGTGATCTTCATATGGGTCTCCAACAGTTGCGGTAGTGAAGGACTTCGGCGGGGTAAAATCAAGGTGTCGACGGGACGCATAGCCGTATCCCGATATTCGCCGGACTCCGGTTCTTGATCTTGTGGTCAACTCGGCGCGTAATACCGGCCGAACATTTCAACTTTTAGGGGGACATCATGAGCATCGACCACATCGACAGCGGCGAGATCCTGAGCCAGGCCGTCGTGCATAACGGCATCGCTTACGTTTGCGGCCAGACCGCGACCGACCGCAGCACCGATATCAAGGGACAGACCGCCGAGATATTGGCGAAAATTGATGATCGTCTCGCGCGCTGCGGCACGGACAAGTCAAAACTGCTGATGGTCACCATCTACCTTGCCGACATGAGCCAGAAAGCGGAGATGAACGAGGTCTGGCTGGACTGGATGGGCGATCTCGCGCGTCCGGCACGGGCCTGCGTCGGCACACCCCTGGCGACGTCCGACACCCTGATCGAGATCGTGGTCAACGCCGCCGTCTGACGCTTCGTTGGACACCCCATCCGCCCCACCGGAGAAAGTTCAGAGCGCGCTCAAGGGGATCGCGTACATGCTGGCCGCGACGCTGCTGGCGGCAATAATGAATTCCGCCGCCCGGCACGTGTCGCAGACCGTGCATCCGTTCGAACTGGTGTTCTTCCGCAATCTGTTCGCGTTCGCATTTGTGATCCCGATGTTGTGGCGGATCGGTTTCGTCTCGCTGAGAACCCGGCGGCCGTGGATGCATGCCGGACGCGCCGGCCTCAACGTCGTCAACATGATGGTCTGGTTCTCGGCGATCAGCTTGGCGCCGTTGGCGGAGGCGGTGGCGCTCGGTTTCACGGCACCGATTTTCGCGACCATTCTCGGTGTGCTGATCATGAAGGAACTGGTCGGCATCCGCCGCTGGTCGGCGATCATCGCCGGGTTTGCGGGTGCGTTGATCATCCTGCAGCCGGGCTTTGATACCGTGCAGGTCGGGCACGGTCTCGTGCTGCTGGCTTCGGTCATGTGGGCCGGCGTCCTGCTGATCATCAAGTCGCTGAGCCGCACCGAAAGCTCGATCACCATCGTCGCCTACATGTCGATCCTGATGACGCCGATGTCGCTGATTCCGGCGCTGTTCGTGTGGGCGTGGCCGACATGGACGGAACTGGCGTGGCTTGGCCTGATCGGGGTCTGTGGTGGCGCCGCACAGTATCTGTTAGCGCAGGCATTCCACGAGGCCGACATCAGTGTCGTCATGCCGTTCGACTTCGGCAAGCTGGTGTGGGTGGCGCTGATCGCTTTCATCGCGTTCGGCGAGGTGCCGACATGGACCACGTGGTTCGGCGGCGCCATCATCTTCGCGAGCGGTATTTACATCGCCCGGCGCGAGGCCATGAAACGGCGCCAGAAACCCGACTGATCAGCCCGCCGGTTCGATGCGGATGATCTGTCCCGGGTCTTCGTCGACGAGAATATAAAGATACCCGTCCGGCCCGTCGGTGACGGCACGGATGCGCTTGTCGATGCCCTCCAGGATGCGTTCCTCGGCAACCACTTTTTCACCGTCGAGCGTCAGGCGCGCCAGCAATTGGTGCTTGAGTGCGCCGACGAAGGCGTTGCCTTTCCATTTCGGGAATTTGTCGCCGGTATAGAACGCCATGCCGCTGGGGGCGATCGACGGGTCCCAGTAATGGATGGGCTGCTCCATGCCCTCCTTGTGGGTGCCGACGCCGATCTTGCCGCCGGAGTAATGTTCGCCGTAAGAAATTACAGGCCAGCCGTAATTGCGGCCGGAAAGGGGGATGTTCACCTCGTCGCCGCCGGCCGCGCCGTGTTCGTTGATCCAGAGCTTGCCGGTTTCGGGGTGGCGTGCCGCGCCTTGCGGATTGCGATGACCGACAGACCAGGTTTCCGGGCGGTAGCCGTCACGGCCGACGAAGGGGTTGTCGTCCGGGATCGTGCCGTCTCGGTTGATGCGGATGACCTGGCCCCGATTGATGGTGAAGTCCTGGGTGCGCTCGCGCTCGCCGCGTTCGCCGACGGTGATGTATAGGTGCCCCTCCGGCGAGAACACGAGACGCGAGCCGAAATGCCGGCCGCCGTAGGTCTTGGGCATCTGGCGGAAGACGACCTCGACATCGTTGACGATATTGACGGCCCGGTCGAGCTTGCCGCGGGCGACCGCCGTCCCGGCACCGCCGTCACCGGATTCGGCGTAGGAGAAGTAAATCAGCTTGTTCTCGGCGTAGTTCGGGTCGATCGCTATGTCGAGCATGCCGCCCTGGCCGGAGGTATACGCTTCCGGCACGTTGACGAGCGCCCGGCGTACCTTGCCGTCAGCCTCGACGATGCGGATCGTGCCCGGGTCGCGCTCGGTCACCAGCATCGCGCCGTCGGGCAGGAACGCCATGCCCCATGGATGATCGAGACCGTCGGCGACGACGGTAAGCTTTACGTCGTAGTGTTCTGTCTTGAAGGTCTGGGCCGACGCAGGGGCGATGACCACAACGAGGAATAAAACGGCAAGGCCAAGGCGCGACATGTCGTCCTCCGGTGCAGTGGGCGCTCCTTTTCAGATGGATGCCCGGACGCGCCTTGGCAAGTAGGCGTCAGTACATCCGCCCACCGTTGGGCACGTCGAGGTCGGGCTTCAGCAGCACCACCTCGTCGTCGGCGTCCGGAATGCCGAGCACCAGCACCTCGGACATGAACTTGCCGATCTGGCGCGGCGGGAAGTTGACGACGCCCAGGACCTGACGGCCGGGCAGGGTCTCCGGATCGTAGTGTTTGGTGATTTGCGCCGATGACTGCTTCTCGCCGATCTCCGGGCCGAAATCGACCCACAGCTTGATCGCCGGTTTGCGCGCTTCCGGGTACGGCTCGGCGCGGACGATGGTGCCGACGCGGATGTCGACCTTCATGAAATCGTCGAAAGAAAGGTCCATGGTGCAATCTCCCCGAAATAGAATTTCCGGGAAAATGCCCGAGCCAGGCGGAAAAGGCCAGACCGCAAGAAAACAGGGGTCAAAAGGAAAGGGCCGCCCGGTTGCCCGGTGCGGCCCGACCCCATCACTTCAGGAAAGTGAGATTACTTCTTCTTCGACGCTTTCAGGACGGTCGTCTTGACTTCGTCGAGGGCTTCGACAACGCGGGTGTTGAGCGCGTCGCTGGCTTCGGTGTTCGACTTGGTCATCAGGTCGGCCAGTTCACGGGTGTTGTCCACCGATTTGACGAACGAACCCTTCAGGAGGTCGGCCTGCGCCGCGGCAACGGCCTGCGGGTTGTCCATCTTCGAGAATGACTCGATGAGTTTCGAGGTTTCTTCCATCGCCTGCTGAAGCATTTCAGCCTGACGCTTGGCGACGGCCTGGCAACCTTCCGCGGCAACCTGGTTGGCGGCGGTGAGGGCGTCGAAGTTCTTTTTCTGCAGTTCGAGAACGGCGTCGAAGTCGAACTTCGGCATGTCGTAACCCTTGGTTACTTTAGCGAACTCATCGGCCATTTTCTTCGGGTCGAAGTCGGCCATGATCTTGCTGTATTCGGCGAAGAAGGGGTTCTTCTCGGCCATTTTGAAAAATTCGGCGTACATATTCGGTCTCCATCTCCAGTAGGGGCGGCTCTGCGCCCGGCAAAACTTTTCCAGTGCCGGCGCCGCATGATTTCCATGTTGCGCTGCACCATGACCGGAATATGCGTTAACATCCGCCGAGAGTCAATAGAATTTTGTGCAATGCACAAAAAATATTTTGCAGATGCGAATTACTATAAATCTCTGATTTATGAGGATTCTTGGTCCTCTGGCGATGGCCGTGCTTTTCCTGAGGCCAGTTTTTCCGCACGTGCGAGCCCCTTGTCCATGGCCGCCATGGTCCGCGCCAGGCCGGGGTCGTCGTCGTTCATCCATACGCGCGTGGCATTCATCTGAATAGCGGCGAGCGCCTTGGTCCTGAGCGTGCCCTTGCAGCCTTCCGATGATACACCTGCGGCCTGCAGACTGAGCGCCATGGATTTCAGGAACCGGGCGCCGAGGCAGGCGCTCCCCAGTGGATCGCGGGCCGCGTCCCGGGCCATTGATCTGAGCGCGGTCTGACGGCCGTCCAGCGCATCGAAACGCCGCATCAGGATATCGAATAATTTGTCTTTCACCGTGCCGTCGAGCGGATCGTCCTTGAGACTGCCAAACACCTTGGCATCGACACGGTCGATCAGGGCGCGCTGGATACGGTTACGGCCGGGCAGGGCCATCAACGCCTCGCCCACCGGCACCTTGGCGTGTTCGGCGATTTCCGGCAGCGACAGCGAGCGCCACGGACGTTCGGCCGCGAGTTCAAGCGCGGCATCGATCAGCTTGTCGTTCGCCGAACGGGTGTCGGTCTTGCGCTTGGACGTTTTCTTCTTGGCTGCAGCCATACGTCTCCTCCTTCGCCCGAAAGCGGGAACGCGGCTCCCGCCGGGGGCTCCATTATACAGAAATGGGGATTTGACGGTTAACCCGCAAGCTCACGCGACCGGCGCGTGGCCTCGGCAATGGCTCGGGTCATCAGGGGCTGTAGGGCATCGTCGGCCATCAGCACCTTGAGGGCTTCCGCCGTCGTGCCGCCTGGGCTGGTGACGTTCTGCCTGAGCGTCGCGGCTTCTTCTGATGCTTGATAGAGAAGCTCGCCGGCACCCGCGACGGTCGCCCGCGCGAGTTGCATGGCAAGATCGGCGGGCAGCCCATTGTCGATCCCGGCCTGCGCCATGACCTCGACCAGCAAAAACACGTAAGCAGGCCCCCCGCCCGAGAGCGCGGTGACGCAGTCGATCTGGCCCTCGTCATCGACCCAGGCGACCTCGCCGACGGATTGCAGCAACTCGTCGGCCCACTTTCTTTGCGTGTCGGAGACGAGGTGATTCGGGTAACCGACCGTGATGCCACGGCCGACGGCGGCCGGCGTATTTGGCATGGCGCGGACGATGGTCGCCTCCGGACCGAGTTTCTCCTCGAAATATGCAATGGTCTTGCCGGCCGCGACCGATACGTAGACGCAATCCGGTCCGGCGAAGCGCGCGAAATCGCCGATCGCCTCGTCCATCATCTGCGGCTTCACGGCAAGGACGACCGTTTCCGGCGCCGCGCCGTCCGGAATCTCCGATGCATCAGCGACGCTGTCCACGCCGAGCGTCGATTTCAGCAGTTTACGTGTTTCCTCGAAGGGTTCGACGACAAGAACGTCCTCGGGCTTCAGACTGCCCTTGAGCCAGCCCGCCATCATGGCGCTGCCCATCTTGCCGCCGCCAACCAGCAGCAGTTTAACGGTCATGATTGTGCTCTAAATCCTAAGCTTCTCCGGCGGTCTCGATCATTGCGGCGGCAATGGCTTCCGGTGCCGACTTGCCGCCCCAGATCACGTACTGAAATGCAGGATAGAATTTCTCGCATTCGATCAGTGCCGTTTCAACCAGATCTTCCATCTGTTCCAGCGTCGGTTCCATCTGGCCCCGCATCGGCATGGCATGGCGGTACATCGGCAGCCCCTCGTCGGTCCACATGCCAAAGTGCCCCATCCACAGGCGCTCGTTGACCTCGGCCAGAAGTTCGAACACCGGCTGACGTCGGTCGGTCGGAACCCGCATGTCGAAGGCGCAGGTGAAGTGCATGGCCCCCATGTCGTCGTTCCAAGCGAAGTACATGCTGAAATCGCACCAGGTGCCCGGCACCTGGACCGCCATTTCCTGGTCGTTGCGGCGATCAAAGGTCCAGTCGTTGTATTCGACGATTTTTTCGATGATGTCGAGGGGATTGGCGAGAGGGGTTTCGCGGGAGACTTCTGTGGTACGCATGGAGCGCTCCTCCTATGCCCGGCCGGCGTTGGTATCGGACCGAAGGGAACAACCACTATACCTAGCGGTGATCGCTAGATATCGCATGCGCCATCCGATCACCTACAAGATTTACCCTGCACCATGTCAGAATCGCACGCAAGCGGAATTCAGGAATTTATCGCAAACTGTTGTGGATAATCGGCCGCACCATACCGTCTATGGTGTTGTATCCCGGGAAAAGCGCGGAAATTCGCGGCATTCACGAACGCCGACCTGCGCCAGGGCAACGGCACGATTACATAAATATAGTGGGAATCGATCTATTTCTTGGTGTCGCTGGATGGCTTGCTGGCTGTCTTTGCGCGTGTGCCGGATTTGGGTTTCGCGGCTGCGGTTTTCCGGGCGGCGGGTTTTTTCGCCTTGGCCAGTTCACCCTCGAGCGTTTTGATCCGCGCTTCCAGTTTCTCGTTTTCGGTGCGTGCCTTTTGCGCCATCGCCTTGACGGCGTCGAACTCGTCGCGCGTCACCAGATCGGCATTGTCGAGGTAGCGCTCGAGGCGCTGGCGGATCAGTGCGTCGATCTCGTCCTTCATGCCTGTCAGCGTCGAGACCGCACCGTTGGCGACACGGGCGAGGTCGTCGAAAATCTTGTTCTGCGTCTGCATCGAAGGCTCCTTTGTCTTTCAGGAATATGACCCTTTGCGCATCGTCGCGCAAGCCGCGGGCGCTTGCCGGGCCGGTATCCCGGGGCCTATAAGAGGGCACGACGTTGTTGGGGAAAATGCATGTACGTGATCACCGGCGGTGCCGGGTTTATCGGATCGAACGTGGCTCAGGCGCTGGAAGCGCGCGGCGCCGGACCGCTGGTTGTCTGCGACCGGCTGCGGGACGGTGATAAGTGGCGCAATATCGCCAAGCGGACGCTCCACGACATCGTTCATCCCGACCACATTCACGGTTTCCTCGCCGCCGAGGGACATGCCGTCAAAGGCGTCGTGCACATGGGGGCGATTTCGGCGACGACCGAAACCGACGCCGATCTGATCGTCGAGAACAATTTCCGGCTTTCCCGCGACCTTTGGGTTTGGTGCGCCGAACACGATGTCCCCTATGTCTATGCTTCGTCGGCGGCGACCTATGGCGACGGGGCGGAGGGTTTCGACGACGATTTATCGGCGGACGGCCTGAACAAGCTGAGGCCGCTGAACCCCTATGGCTGGTCGAAGCTTCTGTTCGACAAATGGGTCGCGGCCGAGCTTGCCGCCGACCGGGCGCGGCCGACCCAGTGGGCCGGGCTACGCTTCTTCAACGTCTATGGCCCGAACGAGTACCACAAGGAACGTATGATGAGCGTGGTCGCGCAGATTCAACCGGTTGCGGCGAAGCGCGAGGCCTGCCGGTTGTTCAAGTCGCACCACCCGGATTTTGAGGACGGCGGGCAGCTCCGCGACTTTATTTCCGTCGATGATTGCGCCGATGTCATCTGCTGGCTTCTGGAGAACCCATCCGTTTCCGGGCTCTTCAATCTCGGCACCGGCAGGGCGCGCAGCTTCGCCGACCTGGCAAAGGCGGTCTATGCGGCGCTGGGCGAGGAATTCAAGGTCGATTATGTGCCGACCCCGGAGGATATCCGCGACAAGTACCAGTACTTCACGGAAGCCTCGATGACGCGGCTCCGCGATGCGGGCTACGGCGGACAGTTCACGCCGCTGGAGGAAGGGGTCGGGCGTTATGTCCGCGATTTCCTCGCCACCGACGACCCTTATCGCTGAGAGGATCTGGGCGGATCATGTTCTTCGCCATCCCGTTCCCCAACATCGATCCGGTCATCTTCGAGGTCGGCGTGTTTGCCGTCCGCTGGTATTCGCTGGCGTATATCGCCGGCCTCATTCTTGGCTGGTGGTTGATGAAGCGGCTGTGCCGTTGGGAGCCGCCGGTCTGCGAACGCGATGCCATCGACGATTTTCTCGTATGGGCGACATTCGGGGTGATCCTCGGCGGACGTCTCGGCATGGTGCTGTTCTATCAGTTCGATTATTACATGGCGAACCCGGCCAAGATCATCGCCGTCTGGGAAGGCGGCATGTCCTTCCACGGTGGATTCCTGGGCGTCGTCATCGCCGGGATCGTCTTCACCAGGCGGCGTGGGATCGACCCGCTCCGCTTCGGCGATCTTCTGGGTTGCGTGGCGCCGATCGGGTTGTTCTTCGGGCGCATCGCCAACTTCATCAATGGCGAGCTTTGGGGGCGCACTGCCGACGTGCCGTGGGCAATGGTGTTTCCGGGCGGTGGCCCCGTCCCGCGCCATCCGAGCCAGCTTTACGAGGCGGGGCTCGAGGGACTTCTGCTTTTCACCGTCATGATGTCGCTGGCGCGGCTGGAAGCCGTGCGCCGCCGGCCCGGATTGCTGATGGGGACGTTTGTTGCCGGTTACGGTGTCGCCCGGAGCTTCGCCGAGGTGTTCCGCGAACCTGACACTTACATCGGCTTTCTCGCCTTCGGTAGCACCTGGGGGCAGTGGTTGTCGCTGCCGATGATTGCAGTCGGCATCTATTTCATTGTGCGAGCGCGGCGCCGGGACCCGGTGTGACATGTCGCCGCTTGCGGCCAAACTGAAAGCGCGTATCGAGGACGAAGGCCCGATATCCGTCGCCGATTGGATGCAGGCCTGTCTCGCCGATCCCGAACACGGCTACTATATGACCCGTGATCCGCTCGGACGTGCCGGCGATTTCACGACGTCACCGGAAATCTCGCAGATGTTTGGGGAACTGCTCGGGCTCTGGGCGGCGGTAGTCTGGCAGCAGATGGGGAGCCCGGAGACCGTAAAACTTGTCGAACTCGGTCCCGGGCGCGGCACGCTGATGGCGGATGCGCTCCGCGCCGCCGCGGGCGTGTCGGATTTCCTGGCGGCCGCAGACGTGCACATGGTGGAAACCAGTCCGGTACTGCGAAAGGCACAGGAAGCGACGCTCGGCAAAGCCCCGGTCGATTGCGCGTGGCACGACCGTTTCACGGAAATTCCGGCAGGCCCAGCGATCATCCTTGCCAACGAATTTCTGGATGCGTTGCCGGTACGGCAACTGGTTCGCGCCGACGGCGACTGGTGCGAGCGGATGGTCGGATACGGTGATGACGGGTTCGTTTTCGAAACAGGTCCGCCCGTGGAAAGTCCGTTTGTCCCGGCGGGCCTGAACGATGCGCCCGACGGCAGCATCTTCGAGGTGTCGCCAGGAATCCGGAATGTCACGGAGGTGCTCTCGGCGCGGCTCGCTCGCGACGGCGGCGTGGCGCTGTTGATCGACTACGGCCACGACAGCCCGGGTCTGGGCGAGACCCTGCAGGCGGTAAAAGGGCACGAGTATGCAAATCCGCTGACGGCGCCGGGGGAATGCGATCTGACGGCGCACGTGGATTTCGCGATGGTTGCGGCGTGCGGGGCTGCGGCCGGCGCACGCGTCTGGGGACCGGTCGGGCAGGGGGAACTTCTGGAACGGCTGGGTATCGGTGCGCGGGCAATGCAATTGCTGGCAGGTGCGGATGCGGCGCAGGCGGAAGGCATTGCTTCGGCGCGCCACCGCCTGACTGCGGATGACGTCATGGGACGGTTGTTCCGGGCGGTTGTTCTGACGCATCCCGGACTACCGGCCCCGCCCGGGTTCGAGACGTTGAGCTGGGCTTAATCGTCGGTCCGGTGTTATTCGGCGAATTCGATTCGGTCGAAGACCGCGTCGAGGGCTTCCTGCGCACAGGCCTCGTCGATGTCGCCGCCCGGCGCGCCGCTGACCCCGACGGCACCGATGCGCATGCCGGCGGCGGTGATCGGCAGGCCGCCGTCCATCATCTTGATGTCCGAGAGCAGGTTCAGGTTCTTGGCCAGTTCCGGCCGGCTCTCGCGCAGTTCCCGGGTCGCCGTCCCCGCCATCAGGGCGCCGCGGGCCTTGCCGCCGGCGATGGTGATGGTCTGCACGGCGGCGAACTGGTGACGCAGCACGGCAATGTCGTTGCCGCCCCGGTCGACGACGACGGCGCTGACCGAATATCCCTTGTCCGAGCACGCGGTGACGGTCTTGTCGGCGATGTCGCGCGCCAGTGCGGTGCCGATGGCCTTGACGTTGAGCACGTCCTGGGCATCGGCGGCGGTCGCGTTAAGGACGGCGGCGATCGCCAGTGCCGGGATGGTGATTTTTGCTGAATGGAACATGTCGCTCTCCCTCGTACCCTGCCGAGCGCGCCGGACGGCGGCACAGGGCAACCTATCATTGTGTCTGACCATAAACATATTCTGTTTGTGGAATATGTAAACAGGAATGCAGATGCGGGTCTTTCATGGCCACGCCGTTTCATCAATAATCGCGGCATGATTACCGCCGACAATCTTGCCGAAGCGCCCGGCGTCAAGCATATGTTCTTTACCCGTCAGGGCGGCGTCAGCGACGGCATATATGCTTCGCTGAATTGCGGCCCCGGTTCGTCCGACGAACGCGCGCGGGTTCTCGACAACCGGGCACGCGCGATGGCGGCGCTGGACCAGGAGCCGGCGAATCTGGTCACTGTTTATCAATATCACTCTCCCGTCGTTGTCGAGGTGCATACACCCTGGGCCGCCGGTGAAGCGCCGAAGGCGGATGCGATGGTGACGACAACGCCGGACGTGGTGCTTGGCATCCTGACCGCGGACTGTGCGCCGGTGCTGTTTGCGGATGCAGACGCGGGTGTGGTCGGTGCCGCACACGCGGGCTGGAAAGGCGCGCTCGGTGGCGTCATCGACGCCACGGTCAGGATGATGGTTGATGCGGGCGCTCAGGCGGATCGCATCACCGCTGCCGTCGGCCCCTGTATCCAGCAACCCTCCTACGAGGTTGGCGCCGATTTCAGGTCGTCGTTCATGGAAGCCGGTTCCGCCAATGAACGCTTCTTCGCGCCCGGGGGCGTCGACGGTAAGTATCAGTTCGACCTTAGCGGCTATGTGCGTCATCGGCTTATAGAATGCGACGTGGGCTCGATAGAGGTCGTGCCGGTAGACACCTACACCGATGAGGATCGTTTCTTTAGTTACCGCCGTGCGACCCACCGGGACGAACCGGACTACGGTCGCGAACTGTCGGCTATCGTTCTGGAAGGATAATTCTAAATGGCGCTTCATTTCAGCGAGCAGGAACTCGCGACCCGACGCGAGCGCACATGCCATGCGATGATCGAAGCAGGATTGGATGGCA
Organism: Rhodospirillales bacterium; assembly: GCA_965229805.1. GTDB lineage: Bacteria > Pseudomonadota > Alphaproteobacteria > Rhodospirillales > Casp-alpha2 > UBA4479. Next base: position 497,067 of record CBDDJO010000002.1, read on the forward strand.
TGCTGCTGTTCCGCCAGGAGAGCATGTACTACCTGACCGGCTATGACACATTCGGCTACGTTTTCTTTCAATGTCTTTATCTGGGCGCCGACGGCAGAATGATGCTGCTGACCCGCGCGCCCGACTTGCGTCAGGCGCAGAACACGTCCGTGATCGAGGATATCCGCATCTGGGTCGACAAGCCCGATGCCGGCCCGGCGGACGAATTGCGGGGAATCTTGGGCGAATTCGGCTGCAAGGGACAGCGCCTCGGCGTGGAATACGAGGCCTACGGCCTGACCGCGCGCAACGGCAAGCGTCTGGATGCCGCGCTTGACGGGTTCTGTACGCTGGCTGACGCGTCGGAACTGATCAGCCGACTTCGGGTTATCAAAAGCCCGTCCGAGATCGCTTACGTGCGGCGCGCCGCAGAACTTGCCGACGATGCCCTGGACGCGGCCATCGAACTTGCCGAGCCCGGGGTCAGTGAAGCGACCATCCTGGCGGCGATGCAGGGTACCGTCTTCGAAGGCGGTGGCGATTATCCCGGCAACCCGTTCATCATTGGCTCGGCGGAAGACGCGCTGCTATGCCGTACGAAGGTCGGGCGACGTACGCTGGAACAGAACGACCAGCTTAACCTGGAATGGGCCGGCACTTATATGCACTATCACGCCGCCATGTTCCGGACCATGGTGTTCGGCGAGTTGCCGGATCGCCAGAAAAAGATGTATGGAGCCGCCTACGAGGCACTGATGGCGGTCGAGGACGCGCTCAGGCCCGGCAACATCGTCGGTGACGCATTCCAGGCCCATGCGGACGTTATCGATCGCGCCGGCATGAAGGAACACCGTATGCATGCCTGTGGCTATAGCCTTGGCACGACGTTCCAGCCGAACTGGATGGACTGGCCCATGCTCTATGCCGACAATCCGGTTCAGATCGAACCCGGCATGGTATATTTCTGTCACATGATCATTTTCGACAGCGAATCCCAGCTGGCGATGTGTCTGGGTGAAACCGTGCTGACTACCGAAGCCGCGCCGGAACGTCTGTCGCGGGCGTCACTGGATTTGCTTCACAAGGCATGAGGCCGCGATGCCGCACATGTTGATTTTCCTTGGTTTTTTGATGTTGGGCATGCTGGCGACATGCATGATCGGGCTCGGGCCGAATTGAGCGTACCGGCATGAAACGCGCCATTGCCCTTTTTTGTCTGGCGCTCATTCTTCTGACCGCGTGCGGGCCATTGCCGCGACCCTTCGGCCGCGACGAGGGCGAACCCGGCAACAGGCTGGCCTCGCAGATCTTTTTCGAAGGTGTCGAAGTGCAACCGATGACCGGCACCACCAAACCGATGAGTGAGCTCGTCGCAGATGCCATTATCGACCGCCTGCAACATACTTATGAGATTCCGGCATCGTACCGCGGCATGGACCGGAGCGAGTTCGTCCTGATGGGTCACGTCGTCGATAACCGGACCGATCCGGAGTCCGCCAGACCGGTCAGCATCGAATGGCAGTTGCTGCGGCGTGATGGCGAGATTGTCGAGAAATTCGTCGATGCCGTCGAGGCCAACCGTCTCGAATGGGACTACGGCGCCGCGCCTGTTCTGGAAAAGATCGGCGAGCGGATCGGCACACGGGTCGCCAAGGCCGTCCTCGGCGAGCGTTTCGGGACGTCCGGCCAGGATCGTTTACTGGGCCGGGCCGGCGTGTTCATCGGCGCCGTGACCGGCGCGCCGGGCGACGGCAATTCATCGCTCAGACGCGCCATCGCGGTGGCGCTTGGCGGTGGCGGGCTGCGGCTGACCAACAACCCCGTCGAAGCCTTGTTCACGCTGATCGGCACGGTCGAAATGGGCGCGCCCGACAACAACGCTCAGTCGATCCGTATCCTGTGGGAGATCGAGGATGTAGACGGCAAGGTCGTGGGCCGTGCCGAACAGAATAATGTTGTCGCCGCCGGTAGCCTCGACGGAAATTGGGGGCGGACCGCGGCATTCGTCGCCGCTGCCGCGACCGAAGGAATTATCAAGGTGGTGGAACGCAATAACCCGAACAAGATGCGTGCGCCCAACCTTGGCGCGCCGCGTGCACCCAACCCGATCCCTCAGTCTTCACCACCGCCCACCCCGAACCTGCCGCAGGTGCCGGGCCGAGCCCCGCCACCGCCCACGTAGAGACTGTTTTTACTGAAAACGGCCGCTGGGACTGGTAGATTCGTGACGTGGCGACATGGCTCTCGAGACATGAGAATTCATGGCGGCCGGACGTGCGCGCCCGGTCCATGGCTGTTGCTGTCTATGCCTTGCTGAGCTTGACTTTGCTGCTGACGGGGTGCGCCCAGTCGACGGGAGGCGAACCGCCTAGGAGCGCTTCGATGAGCGGCGAATCGGACCGCGTCGCCGAAGATATGGCCGGCGTCATCTTCGTGGTGCCGCTGCAGGGCGCGCCGACACGGACCGGTCTGGTGCTGGCCGATGCCATCGCCGCCGAGATCCGCGACACCAACCATCCGGCGATCCTCGCCCATGAACCGAACCAGGCTGGCGCCTCGGTGGTCGGCGACATCGCCACCGCCGATACCCGGGGCAACGTCATCTGGTTGGAGATCGACTGGGCGATCCGTGCCCCCTACGGCACCCGCGTCGCGACGTACCGCCAGAACGTGGTGGTCGATGCCGGTATGTGGCAGCGGGCGGCGCCCGAAGCCATCAATCTGATCATTGCCGACGCGGCACCGCGGGTCGCGGACATGGTCAATGCGGAAGTCGGCCCGCCGATGATGGCGGAGATGAGCCATCCGGACGTGACGCCGAAGACGGCTGAAACACAGACCCCGAAACCGAGCGGCACGACGATGGACTTGCGCCGCGAACAGATGCAGTCGGCGGGGGGCTCGGCGTCGGCCGTGGCTCCGGCGGACGATGTTCCCAAGACGCAACCGTTGGGCCGTATCGCCGATGCGACCAACGGACAGGTCGTGCGGCCACCCGGGGCGCCCGCTGCCATGCCGGAATCGTCTAACGCGGCGACGCAATCCGTGATCGAACAAACCGAGTTGCCGGAAACGCCATCCGGCGAGACGCCGCCCGACGGCCTCCCGTCACTGCTGACGCCGGTGCCGGAGCAGAGCGACGACGACGGGCAGACGCCCTCGGGCCCACCGCAGGCATTGACGCCGGGCGCCAGGTCCGTGTCGCCGCCACCGGGCGGGGTCGCGGCGGAAGCACCGGACAAGGAAGAAGAAGGCAGTTTCCTCGACGCGCTCAACCCGAACATGGACAGCACTCAACGCCATGCCGACGATGCCCGGCCCAACATGGGCGGCGTTGCCTTTGCCAAGGTCCGCTGGGGTCAGCCGTCGTTTCTGATCAAGCCGGTGACGGGGGCGCCAGGCAACGGCAACGAGGCACTGACCGCGGCACTCAAATCCGCGTTGCGCGACAAGGATCTGACGATCTCGGAGGATCCGCGGCAGGCCGGGTTCATCATCCAGGGCACCGTCGATACCGGGGACCCGGTCAACGGACGGCAGTACGTGCGCATCATCTGGCGGGTCAACACCGTGACCGGCGAGGAAGTGGGCAAGGCGGTCCAGGAAAACACCGTGGTCGCCGGCAGCCTCAACGGTGAGTGGGGACAGGTCGCGGAAGCGGTATCCTATGCCGCTGTACGCGGCATCAGCGACCTGTTCAGCGACGCCGACGAACACCTGACCAGTCGCGAACCGCTGCCGGATTTCCCGGACGTGCAGTTGCCGTCCGTGCCGGGACGCGCACCGCCGCCGCCGGCCTCCTATTGATCTCGTATCGGGACTATTTCGCGGACGTCATAAAGGGGTCATCAAAGCGTTTACAGTCCATCACCGGGTTGGTATGTTCCGCGCGCTTTTTCCGGGGCTCGGGTTAGTTTAATGAAAATCATTGCTTGTAACAGCAATCGACCGCTCGCCGAGGCGATCTCCGCGTACGTCAACCTGCCGCTGACCAAGGCCAGTGTGCGGCGGTTCTCGGACATGGAGGTTTTCGTCGAGATCGAGGAGAACATGCGCGGCGAGGACGTCTTTGTCGTGCAGTCGACGTCGTATCCGGCGAACGACAATCTCATGGAACTTCTGGTGACGCTCGATGCTCTCAGGCGCGCCTCGGCACGCCGGATCACGGCCGTGATCCCGTACTTCGGCTACGCCCGCCAGGATCGCAAGTCCGGTCCGAGAACCCCGATCTCCGCCAAGCTGGTGGCCAACCTGATTACAGAGGCCGGCGCAGACCGGGTCCTGACCATGGATCTGCACGCCGGACAGATTCAGGGCTTTTTCGACATTCCGACCGACAACCTGTTCGCCGAGCCGGTCCTGAGCGAGCACATCGAGAATGAGATGAATGGCGAAACCGACAAGCTGGTCATCGTTTCGCCGGACGTCGGCGGCGTGGTCCGCGCGCGTGGCCTTGCCAAGCGCCTCAACGCGGATCTGGCGATCATCGACAAACGCCGCGAACGGGCCGGGGTTTCCGAAGTCATGAACATTATTGGCGAAGCCGAAGGCCGCCACTGTATTCTGGTCGACGATATTGTCGACAGCGCCGGCACGCTCTGCAACGCGGCCGTGGCGCTGATGGAAAAGGGTGCCACGTCGGTATCCGCCGTCGTGACGCACGGCGTGCTCTCGGGCGGCGCCGTGGCGCGCGTGACGTCGTCGCCGCTGGAGAAACTGCTGATTACCGACAGCATCCAGGCGACCGAAGCGGTTCGTGTCGCCCAGAACATTCATCAACTGACGGTCGCGCCGCTGATCGGCGAGGCCATGCAACGGATCAGTCAGGAAAGCTCGGTATCGTCGCTTTTCGACTGACGGTAGGAATTCCGGCCCAGCGGTTGGGCCGGTAACGTGGACGGACACCCCTGGAGGCCGTCCGCAAATTTTGAGCAAGGAGTAAGACAATGGCTCAATCCCATCCACTGAATGCGGAGCTCCGCGAACGTGCCGGCAAGGGGGCCGCTCGTGCTGTGCGCCGCGAGGGACGTGTCCCTGGTGTTATTTACGGTAACAAGCAAGAACCCGTGCTGATTTCCCTCGACCCTGTCGATCTAATGAAGGAATACTCGAAGGCCGGTTTCTTCTCCCACGTGTATGAAATCAATGTCGGCGGCGAAAAATACAAGGTGCTGGCCCGCGATATGCAGACGCACCCGATCAACGACCTGCCGATCCATGTCGATTTCATGCGCTTCAGCGCCAAGACGCGCCTCGCGGTCAACGTCTACGTGGAGTTTGTCAACGAAGACCAGTCGCCGGGTCTCAATGAAGGCGGCGTGCTGAACGTCGTCCGTCACGAGATCGAGCTGATCTGCTCGCCGGAACACATTCCGGAAAGCCTGATCGCGGACCTTGCCGGTCTCGATGTCGGGGATTCGCTGCACATCAGTGCCATCTCTCTGCCGGAAGGCGTCGAACTGACCATCACCGACCGTGACTTCACGGTGGCGACGATCGCAGCCCCGACCATCTACACCGAGCCGGAAGACGAAGAAGACGGCGAAGGTGAAGAAGGAGCGGCCGCCGAAGGCGAAGAAGCCGAAGAGGCCGAAGGCGAAGACGCGGAAGAAGGTGGCGACGACGAAGAGAAATCCGAGGATTAATTTCGGGGGCTTTCTCCCGAGCGGAGGTTTCTCATGTTTCTCGTTGTCGGTCTCGGCAATCCCGGTCGGGCTTACGCCGACAACCGTCACAACATCGGTTTCATGGCGGTGGACGAAATCGTCCACCGCCATGGTTTTTCGCCCTGGCGCGCCAAGTTCCAGGGCGAAATCGCCGATGGGACCGTTGCCGGTGAAAAGGCGCTCGTGCTCAAGCCGACGACGTTCATGAACGAATCCGGCCGCGCCGTTCGCGAGGCGGCTACGTTCTACAAGATTCCGCCCGAAGACGTGATCGTGTTCCACGACGAAATCGACCTGGCGCCCGGCAAGTTGCGGATAAAACGCGGCGGCGGTCACGCCGGGCACAACGGGCTCCGTTCGATTCACGCCGGGATCGGACCCGACTATGCGCGTGTGCGCATGGGTGTTGGCCATCCGGGCGACAAGGATCGGGTGAAATCCTACGTGCTCAAGGATTTCGCGAAAGCCGACGATGAATGGCTGGACCCGATGATTGACGGTTGCGCCGAGTTTCTGACCGATCTGCTCAAGGGAGACGATCCGAGCTTCATGAGCAAGGTGGCGCATCGAATCAGTCCGAACCGGCCCAATGCACCGAGGCCAAGTTCCGAAGGAACGAGCACGGATACCGCGGACAAGGAAGAGAAGGCATAAAAGATGGGTTTCAACTGCGGTATCGTCGGCCTGCCGAACGTCGGCAAATCGACACTGTTCAATGCACTGACGCAGACGGCGCAGGCGGAAGCCGCGAACTTCCCGTTCTGCACGATCGAACCGAACACCGGCCGTGTGTCGGTTCCCGATGCGCGTCTCGACGCCATCGCCGCGATCGCGAAGCCCGAAAAAGTGATCCCGACGAGCCTCGAGTTCGTCGATATCGCGGGACTGGTGCGCGGCGCCTCCAAGGGCGAAGGGCTCGGCAATCAGTTCCTCGCCAACATCCGTGAAGTGCACGCTATTTGCCACGTGCTGCGTTGTTTCGAGGACGAGAACGTGACCCACGTCGAAGGCAAGATCGATCCCATCGCCGATGCCGAAACGGTGGAAACCGAACTGATGTTGGCCGACATGGAAAGCCTCGAGAAGCGGGAAACGCCGCTGACCAAGCGGGTGCGCGGTGGCGACAAGGACGCGGCCAAGGAGTTGGCGCTTTGCGAGCGGGCGCTGGCGCTGCTCAGGGACGGCAAACCGGCGCGCATGCTCGACGTCACAGACGACGAGAAAAAGGCGTTCCGGATGCTGCAGCTTCTGACCGCGAAGCCGGTGCTCTATATCTGTAACGTCGAGGAAGAGTCCGCCGCCGACGGCAACAGCCAGTCGGCGCGGGTTTTCGAAAAGGCGGCGGCTGAAGGCGCGGAAGCCGTGGTCATTTCAGCCAAGATCGAGGAAGAGATCGCCCAATTGGGGACGGTCGAAGAGAAAAAGGAATTCCTGGAAACGCTCGGTCTCGAGGAGACCGGCCTCGCACGGGTGATCGGCGCCGGTTACAAGCTCCTCGACCTGATCACGTTCTTCACGCAGGGCCCCAAGGAGGTCCGTGCCTGGACCGTGCGCGCGGGGGGCAAGGCGCCGGAAGCGGCGGGCGCCATCCACACCGATTTTCAGCGTGGGTTCATTCGTGCCGAGACCATCGCCTACGACGACTTCATTTCGCTTGGTGGCGAGCAGCTCTGCAAGGACGCGGGCAAGATGCGCCAGGAGGGCAAGGACTACGTGACCAGGGACGGCGACGTGATGCTGTTCAAGTTCAACGTATAGGTTGGGCGCACGCTGCTGCCCGCGGCCGAACCAAAGGAGAATGCCGATGTTCTGGCTTTTCATGACCGGCGCGATCATGTTCGAGGTCGTGGGAACCATTTCCCTGAAACTCGCCGACGGGTTTTCCAAGCCGTTGTTCGTCGCCGTGACAGTGGTCGGTTACCTTGCGAGCTTCGCCTGCCTCGGGTTGGCGCTGAAGGGGCTGCCGGTATCCACGGCGTACGCGATCTGGGCCGGCGTCGGCACGGCGCTGGTCGCCATCATCGGCATGGTGTTCCTGTCCGAACCCGCGAACCTTGTGAAGTATGCCTCGATCGCGCTGATCGTGATCGGCGTCGTCGGCCTGCACCTTTCGGAGCGGCTGGTTTAACCGCCGGATTCCGGCGGGTGGCTACGCCGCGTCACGATATAAAGCGCGGCCGGCAGCATGACTGCGCCGACGATTGTCGGCAATTGCCAGTCCTCGGCAACCCAGATCGCCACGTAAACGAAACTCAGCGTCATCACGATCACCGCCAGTACCTTACCGCGGACCGGAATAACCTTGTGCAGGTGCCAGTTCCGCACCGGTGGGCCGAACGTGGGATGGGTCCAGAGCCACATCTGGAACCGGGTCGAACTGCGCGAGAATGCCCACAGCGCGGCGATCAGGAACACCGTGGTCGGCATCACCGGTACAAAAATACCGACGATTCCGACGCCGATCATCAACCAGCCGAAACAGATCAACACCCAGCGCATCCACGCCGTTCCCATGATTGCGGGGGCGGGCATCTGCGATGTTTCGGAAGCTTCGTCTTTGATCGGTTGCATGCGATGGAGCATACTCGGCGAACGCCTTAAACGCGAGAACGACAAGGTCCGGCAGACGACGCATGATTCCCGATCCTCTTCCTTTCGGTGCCGCCATCGGCGAGGACGGCATCTGGCGGCAATTGCTGACCCGTGTCACGGGCGTGAACCCGCGCCCGGCGCTGTTTCTGGACCGGGATGGCGTGATCGTCGAGGAAGTGCACTATCTGCACCGGATAAAGGATATGAAGGTGATGCCGGGCGCGGCCGATGTGATCGGACGCGCCAACCGTGCCGGCGTCCCCGTGGTCGTGGTTACCAACCAGGCCGGAATCGGGCGCGGCAAATACGGCTGGAAGGAGTTCATCGCCGTGCAGGATGCTATGCTTGACGAGTTGGCGTTGGCCGGTACCTACGTGAATGCGGTGTTTGCCTGTCCTCATCATGCCGACGGTGTTGCGCCTTATGACATCGCTGACCATCCGGCGCGCAAACCAAATCCGGGCATGCTGCTGGCGGCCGCCGAATTGCTGCCGATTGCATTCGAAGGCTCATGGATCGTCGGCGACCGGGCCGGCGATATAGAGGCTGCGAAGCGCGCCGGCTGCAGCGGCGGGGTGCATGTATCGTGCGGTCACGGCAGCGAACCCGGTGAGCGCGATGCCGCCATGGCGCATCGGAATGCCGGGTTCGATGTCCGGGAAGCGGACACCATCGCGGACGTACGCGATCTGATCCCGCTGCTGCAATAAAAGGAGCAAGAACGAGTGAGTGACAACATTGCGGATATCGTGATCGAGAACGCTGTCGTGATCGACGGCACGGGCGCGCCCGGCATGCCGGGCGGTATCGCGGTTCGCGGCGACCGAATTGCCACGGTCGGTGACGTTTCTGATATCAAGGCCGAGCATCGCATCGATGCGGGCGGGCATGTGGTCGCGCCCGGCTTCATCGATTGCCATACGCATGATGATCGGGTGCTGCTGGACGATCCGGCCATGGCCTGCAAGGTGACACAGGGCGTGACAACAGTGGTCGCCGGGAACTGCGGCGTCAGCCTGGCGCCGTTCCTGCCGGCGGACGATTGGGATATGCCGGTGCCGATGGCGCTGCTGGGCGGCAAGACGCAGTACCGGTTCCCGACCTTCGATGCCTACGCACAGGCTTTCGCCCGGGGGCCGGCGGCGGTTAACGCGGCGATGCTGTGCGGGCACAACACGCTCCGCGCCGAGGCCATGCAGGGCGACGTGAAACGCCCCGCCACGGATGCCGAGATCGCACGCATGCGGGACAAGGTGCGCGACACCATGCAGGCCGGTGCGATCGGCGTCAGTTCCGGGCTGATGTACCCGGCGGGTTTCGATGCGCCGACGTCGGAGGTCGCGGCACTGGCCGAGGAAGCGGGCAAGTTCGGCGGTCTTTACGCAACGCACCTGCGCGACGAGGCGGAGAAACTGGTCGATTCCGTCGAGGAGGCGGCCGAGATCGGCCGCGCCGGAGGCGTCCCCGTCGTTTTGTCGCATCACAAAATCACCGGACGTCACAATTGGGGCGGTACCAAGCTGAGCCTCAAGCGGATCGAGCAATTGGCCGAGGGTCAGACGATCCACTTTGACGTCTATCCCTATGTTGCCAGCGCCACGGCGTTGATGGTCGACAGAATTGCGGTCGCCGAGAAAGTGCTGATCGTCGCATCCGACACGCACCCGAGGACGGCGGGCTGGTACCTGCACGACATCGCCGAGGAATGGGGCATGTCTCAGGCCGAGGCGGCGGAGGAACTGCTGCCGGCCCAGGCGATCTATTTTGCCATGGACGAGGACGACGTGCGGCGTGTGTTGACGCATCCGCGCGCCATGGTCGGCTCCGACGGTATTCCCGGCACCGACGCGCCGCATCCCCGGCTCTGGGGCACATTCCCCCGCGTCCTCGGGTACTATGCCCGCCAGGAAAAACTGTTTCCGCTGGAAACGGCCGTGCACAAGATGACCGGCCACACGGCGGCCGTTTTCGGGTTTCGGGACCGAGGCGTGCTCGAGGCGGGCGCCATCGCCGATATCACCGTGTTCGATCCCGAAACCGTGCTCGACCGGGCCACGTTCGAAAAACCGACGACGCCGTCCGACGGGATCGCGCATGTCATCGTCGGCGGTGAGGTGGTGCTGGAGAACGGCCGGCAGACGCCGGCCCGTCCTGGCCAACTGGTTCGGCGAGAAGCTGGAATATGAAGCGTCACTAAAACCGGGTTTAAACACTTCGAGTGTCTGATAAGCTGAATAGAACAATAATAAAAGTGATCAGTGCTCGGGGTTCAAATGACGACGTCTGGCGGCGAAAGCTATTCAGGTGACAATGACGTTCAGCAACTCCGCGATGAGAACGCGGAACTGCGGCGTCGGGTTGAGCAACTGGAAGACGAGGCCGTATTCGCCGAGGCGTTGGAAAACAGCTCCGAAGCGATCGTGATCTACGATGCCGACGGCTTATTGGTCGCCTGCAACCGGAACTTTCGCGAACTATACGGCTATACCGAAGATGAAGCGAAAAAGGGCGCTCACTTCGCCGAGCTTGGCCGGATCGATGTCGAGCGCGGCAATGTCGATATCGGCGACCAGTACGGCGGCGGCGAGGAATATCTGAATCGCAAGGCCGAGTACCGGCGCAAGCTGGAAGGCTCGTTCGTCGTGCACCTCAAGGACGGCCGCTGGATCAGGACCACGGACCGGCACATGCGGCGGGGTGGGTTCGTTAGCATCCAGGTGGATATCACCGATATCAAGAAAAGCGAACAGAACTTGCGTGCCGCTAAGGAAGCCGCGGAAAAGGCCGCGCAGTTCAAGTCCGAATTCCTGGCCAACATCAGCCACGATCTGCGCACGCCCCTGAATGCGATCATCGGTTTTTCGGAAATGATCCTATCGGAATTCCGCGGACCGCTCGGCCACGAGGACTATAAGGACTACGTCGTCGATATCAACGAGAGCGGGCAGCTTCTTTTGTCGATCGTCAACGATCTTCTCGATACGGCGAAGCTCGAAAGCGGCAGATTGCGGCTCGAGTGCGAAGACTTCGATCCCATCGCGTGCTCCCGGGAAGTGGTGAAACGGATCCGGTCGATCACGTCGAAGAAAGACCTAAGCATGGAAATAGAGCAGGAAGACGGATTTCCAGCGACCATTCCGGCCGACCGCCGTGCCACGATCCAGGTGCTCAACAATCTGATTACCAACGCCGCCAAACACAGTGATGACGGTGCCGCGATCGTCATCAGGTGGGAAAGACCGGACGCTGATCATATCGCCGTCAGCGTCGTCGACACCGGCTGCGGCATGTCGCCGGAACTGGTCGAGAAGGTCGGCGACCCGTTCCTTCAGGAAGGGTCATACGCCGTGCAGATCGGCGAGAAGGGCGCCGGGCTGGGGCTTTATATCTGCACCAAACTGGTCGATGCCATGGGCGGGCGGATGGAGATCGAGAGCGAGATGGGCGAAGGCACGTGCGTCACGATCATCTTGCCGAACGACTGTTCCGGTCCGGGGTACACGTAAAATTCGCGGGCCGGTCAGCGCTTCTCCAGCGGCCCCAATTCATTCAAGTGTTTCCATCATGCGGATCATCAGACGGCACCGCTCCACGAGGCTCGAGTAATAGATAAACTCGTCGTTGGAATGGGCACCGTGGCCGTCGGCGCCGAGACCGTCAAGCGTCGGAATGCCGAGCGCGCCGGTGAAATTGCCGTCAGACCCGCCGCCGGTCTTGAGGTCCTGGAGATCGAAACCGATCTCGGCGGCGCACGCCTTGGCGTGCTGGAACAACTGCTCGATGCCCTCGAATTTTTCGTAGGGCGGACGGTCGATGCCGCCCTCGACGGTGATCGCGCAGTCCTCGTCCTCGGGCGAAAGCCCTTCGACGAAGGCCATCACCTCTTCGGCGGCTTCCATATCGGGGATGCGGATGTCGACGCTGATGGTGCAGTCCTCGGGCACCACGTTGGTCAACGTGCCGCCGTTGATGATCCCGACCGAACAGGTCTGGCCTTTTTCATAGTCGGTGAGGGCTTCCAGTTTGAGGATGATGTGCGCCATCTCGCGGATCGCGGACCGCCCGTCCATGTGCCGGGCGCCGGCATGCGACGGCACACCCTTGACCTTGATTTCGTATTGCAGGCGGCCGTTGCGCGCGGTGACGATCTTGCCGCCTTCGCGTGCCGGTTCGGTGACCAGCACGTATTTGTTCTTCTGGCCCTCCTCGGCGATCATCTTTTTCGATGTCGGCGAGCCGATCTCTTCCTCGGGAATGAACATGAAGGTGACCGGGAGCGGCGTTTCCTTGCCCTCACGGATCAGGTGGCGCATGGCATGCAGCGCGATGTAGGCACCGGCCTTCATGTCGTAGATGCCGGGGCCGAAGACCTTGTCGTCTTCGCGGCGGATCGGGTTCTTGGTTTCCTTGATGCCGACGGGGTGCACGGTATCCAGGTGCGACAGCACGAGAATGCCGGGACCATCGCCGCCCCACGGCGTGCGGCACTTGAGGATATCGCCAAAACCGTCGCGGCCGGGGGTGCGGTCGATGCCGAGGCCCATGGTTTGCGCTTCGGTTTCGACCTGATCGACCATCTTGTTGACGGCCTCGCCGTCGTGGCTCGGGCTTTCGATTTCGACCCAGCTCAGCACGCCGGCCAGGATTTCCTCGGCGTCGAGTGCGGGCAGGTTCGATTTGACGTTATCCATCTTTTCCCCCGGGAATGTGGTTGGTATTAAAAGTGGCGTCCGGGCGGACGCGGAACCACAGGATAATTCACCAACCCGGAGCGTCAAACATCATGTCGGTTATCGATACCCTGAAACTGCGCCAGGCCGTGGCCGGTGACGTCATCGCCATCGTCCGGTTGCTGGCCGACGACCCGCTGGGCGCCACGCGCGAGAAGCCGGGCGACCCGATCTACGACGACGCTTTCCGGGCGATCGACGCCGATCCCAACAACGAACTCTGGGTGATTGAGGGGCCGGACGGGCGCGTGCTCGGCGTCCTGCAACTAACGTTCATTCCGGGGATCACGCATACCGCCGGCACCCGCGCGCAGATCGAGGGCGTGCGCGTGGCTGAGGAACTGACGGGGCGGGGTGTGGGCACCTGGTTCTTCGAGCGGATGATCGCCCGCGCCCGGGACAAGGGTGCGCGCATGGTGCAGCTCACGTCGGACAAGTCGCGCACCGACGCGATCCGGTTCTACGAAGCGCTCGGCTTCACCGCGACCCACGAGGGCTTCAAGCTGAAGTTTGATTAAGCGGGCAGCTTCAGATGATACGACTTGGGCCGGCTCAGGCTGAGATATCCCAGTGACGAGAGCGCGGCGCCGCGGCCGGTTTCCTTGCAACCGGTCCAGCATAGCCCCGGGTCCAGGTAATCGGCCCGGTTCATGAATACGGTGCCGGTCTCGATCCGCCGTCCGATTTTCGCCGCGCGGTCCGCATCCGCGGTCCACAGCGATGCGGTCAGACCGAAGTCGCTGTCGTTCATCAGTTGGATGGCCTGATCGTCGTTTTCGACCTTCATGATGCCGACGACGGGGCCGAAGCTTTCGTCCCGCATCACCCGCATGTCATGCGTCACGTTCGTGAGTATTTGCGGCATCAGATACGCGCCGCCGTCGTCTTCCGGGAACAGTGACGCATCGATCAGTGGCGTTGCCCCCTGATCAATGGCTTCTTTCGTCTGCGCCCGGACTTCATCGGCGAAGCGGACGTTGGCCATGGGGCCGATGGTGGTGGCATCTTCCAGCGGGGTGCCGAGTTTGTAACCGCTGACGATCTCGACCGCTTTCTCGACGAATGCGTCATAGAGCGACGCGGTGACGTATATCCGCTCGATCCCGCAGCAGCACTGGCCGGAATTGAACATGGCACCGTCGATCAGCACATCGGCCGCCGCCTGCAGGTCCGCGTCCTCCATGACGTAACCCGGGTCCTTGCCGCCGAGTTCCAGCCCGACACCGGTGAACGTGCCCGCCGCGGCGGTCTCGATGGCGCGGCCGCCGCCGACGGAGCCCGTGAAGTTGACGAAGCCGAACGACTTGGCGGCGATCAACTCGGACGTGGTCTGGTGATCCAGGAACATGTTCTGGAACACGTCGGCGGGGATGCCGGCTTCGGTGAAGGCACGCACCATGCGCTCGCCGACCAGCAGCGTCTGCGTGGCGTGTTTCAGCAATACCGTGTTGCCGGCGATCAGTGCCGGGGCGACCGTGTTGATCGCGGTCATGTAGGGATAGTTCCATGGCGCGATGATCAGGACGACGCCGACCGGTTCGCGCTCTATCCGGCGCTGGAAGGTGACGCTTTCTTCTATGACCAAAGGCTTCAGGGCCTCCGCCGCGATGTCAGCCATGTAGGATGCGCGCTCCTCGGTGCCGCCGAACTCGCCGCCGTAGCGGACCGGGCGGCCCATCATGTGCGCGAGCTCGGGCACGATCTCGTCCGTCATCTCGCCGAGGCGTGCGACACCGGCGCGCACGAGGCGGATGCGCTCTTCCAGCGGTACGCCCTGCCAGGCTTTGTGCGCATCCCGGGCACGGGCGACGGCGGCGAAGGCCTGTTCGCGGCCGAGGATCGGGCGTTCGGCATAAACGCTGCCGTCAATGGGTGAAATGCATTTGAGGGTCGCGGTCATGGGTGTCCCCTGCGAAAGAATGAGGTCGAGTGCCATTTCTTAGGACGCGGACAGGGCGACGTAAATACCCCCGGTGCGACGCACCGGGGGTGTTCGAAAGCCGAAGCCGAGGGTTTAGCCGTAGCGGTACGGCCGGCCCGCCTTCAGCATGTCGGCGTTGTACCTCTTGAAGATATCGACGACTTTTTTCTTGGTCTCGGACTCGGACGCGATTTCGTCCCAGAACTTGACCGCGGCCTGCTCGACCTTGTCCCATTCCTTGTCGGGAATGGTCGTCAACTTCATCTTCTCGCCGTTGACGCGCAGCGACGCTTCGCCGCCCCAATACCACCACTGGCGGTAGTAGTGCGAGCTGTCGAAGGTGATGCGCAGAAGCTCCTTGAGGTTGTCCGGCAACTTGTTCCAGCTTTCCATGTTGGCGAAGAACGATCCCGCCCAGGCGCCGGAGATGTTGTTGGTCAGGAAGTAGTTGGTTACGTCCGCCCAGCCGACGGTGTAATCCTCGGTGATGCCCGACCAGGCGATGCCGTCGAGTTCGCCGGTCTGCACGGCGACCTCGATATCCTCCCACGGCAGCGTCACCGGCACGACGCCGAACTGCGCCAGGAAGCGGCCCGCCGTCGGGAATGTGAAGACGCGCTTGCCCTTCAGGTCTTCCAGACTGTGGATCGGGTCCTTGGTGGCGAAGTGGCACGGATCCCACGCGCCCGCCGAGATATGCTTGACGCCGACCTTTGAATATTCCGCGTCCCAGATCTCGTTCAGGCCGTACTGGTTGAACAGCACCGGCACGTCGAGCGAATAGCGGCTGGCGAACGGGAAGTACCCACCGAACACCGTAACCTCGGTCGGCGAGGCCATGGAATCGTCGTCCGATTGCACCGCGTCGATGGTGCCCGACTGCATGGCGCGGAACAGTTCGCCCGTCGGCACCAACTGGTCGGCGAAGAACAGTTCGATCTCCATCTGGCCTTCGGCGATCTTGTTGAAGCTGTCGATGGCCGGTTTAATCACGTGCTCGGCCAGCGCCGGACCGGCATAAGTCTGCATGCGCCACTTGATGGTCGATTGCGAATGAACGGCGGGTGCGGCGATGGAAGCGGCACCGGCGACACCGGCGGCGGCGCCGGCTTTGAGAAATTTACGTCTGGTTGTCGTCATTGTCCTCTCCTGTGGTTTGCGGTTGTCCGTTTTCCTACCCCAAGCGATTTTACCCGTTGTTCGCTCCTTCGCGGAGTCCTCGTTATTTTGCGTAAACGTATTCCGGCAGCCAAAGCGCAATTTCCGGAAACGCGATGATCAGCGAAAGCGCCAGCACCATGACAAGCACGAACGGAAAGATCGAACCGTAGATGTCCTTGATGCTGATCTCCGGCGGCGCCATGGCGCGCATCAGAAACAGATTATAGCCGAATGGCGGCGTCATGTAGGCGATCTGCGTGGTGATGGTGTATAGGACACCGTACCAGATTAGGTCGAAGCCGAGCGCCGCGACCAGCGGCACGTAAAGCGGGGCGACGATGACCAGCATCGCGGTGTCGTCCAGGAACGTCCCCATTACCAGGAACGAAAGCTGCATCAGAATCAGGATCGTCAGCGGGCTCAGGTGCAACTGCTCGGTGAACAGATTGTCGATCGCCTTGACCGCGCCCAGACCGTCGAACACCGCGCCGAAGCCGAGCGCGGCGAGGATGATCCACATGAACATGCAGGAAATGGCCAGCGTTTGGCGGACCGAGACCTCGAATACGTCCCTGTTCATGCGGCGCTTGAGCACGGCGGCAAGGAACGCCGTCAGCGCGCCGATGGCCGAGCTTTCGACAAGGCTGGTCCAGCCGTTGACGAACGGTACCATCATCGCGGCGAAGATCGCGATGGGCAACAGACCGGCACGCAGCAATCTCAGCTTTTCAGCCAACGGTACGTTGCGCTCTTCCTTCGGCAGCGCCGGACCCAGGTGCGGCTGCAGTCTGCAACGGATGTAGATATAGAGGATGAACAGCGCCGCCATCATCAGGCCGGGCACCACGCCGGCGAGCCAGAGCTGGCCGACCGGCTGGCGCGCAATCATGGCATAAAGCACCAGCACCACCGAGGGCGGGACCAGGATTCCCAATGACGATCCCGCCTGGACAACGCCCGTCACCATGCGTTTGTCGTAGTTGCGCCTGAGCAGTTCCGGCAACGCGATGGTGGCGCCGATGGCCATGCCGGCGACGGAAAGACCGTTCATCGCCGAGATCAGCACCATCAGGCCGATGGTGCCGATGGCAAGGCCGCCGTTCACCGGCCCCATCCAGACATGGAACATGCGGTAGAGGTCGTCGGCGATCCGGGATTCCGAGAGCACGTAGCCCATGAAGATGAACATCGGCAGCGTCAGCAGCGGATACCACTTCATCAGTTTCATGGCAGACGTAAACGGAATCGTCGAGCCGCCCGTGCCCCACAGCACCAGCGCGGCGATGGCGGCGACGCCGCCGATGGCCGCGAACACCCGTTGCCCCGTCATGAGCATCAGCATCATCGACGAGAACATGAGGATGGCGATCAGTTCGTAGGACACGGCCTAAATGTCCTCGCCCTGGATTCTGGCGATATCCTTGCAGAGTTCGGCCGTGGCCTGCAGCAGCATCAAAAGAAAGCCGATGCACATCAGGGTCTTGATCGGCCACAATACGGGCCGCCACGCGGTCGGGTTGCGCTCGCCGTACTGGAACGCGTAGGCGGTGCTGTCGATGGCACCGTACAGCATCACGCCGAGATAGAACAACAGCAGCAGGACGGTGATGGAATCGAACCACGCCTTCTTTTTCACGGACCAGTTGGCGTAGAGCAGGTCCATCCGCACGTTGGCGTTCAACTGGATCGAATACGGCCCGCCCAGAATATAATAGGCGACCATGGCGAACTGTGCCATTTCCAGGGTCCAGAGCGAGGGCAGGAAAAACGTCTTGGAAATCGAGGACCAGAGCAGGATGGCCGCCATCACGAAGATGCCGTACATGGCGACGCGGCCGATGCGGTAGTTCACCGCCTCCACGTATTTAACATATAGCCTGACCGCCTTCGGCATCCATCCCCCTGAGCGCCCTTCGACCGCCGTGCATTGCTGCACGTGCGAGCCCGCAGGTTAGCTTACGTGCGGTTGCGGTCAAGCGGTGGAATCAAACCGCCAGCGCCATGCCGTCGCGGCCCGGGTCGGCCCCGCCGTCGATCTTGCCGTCGTCCGAGATACGGATCGCGTGCACGCCGGCAAAGTGGAAGCCGAGCGGGTAACGGCGGAAGGTATAGCCGTCTTCTTCCAGTTCCGCCTGCACGAAACGCGGGATGCGGTTGACGATCTCGATGATGTCGCTGGTCGCCGAGAACCGGGGCGCGGAAACCGCCTGCTGCGCGTCCATGTCGAAGTCGATGCTGTTGAGGATGCCCTGCAGCACGCCCATGGCGATGTAGGTGCCGCCGGGCGCGCCGACCAAGAGCTTCGGCTTGCCGTCCTTGAAGACGATGCTGGGCGCCATCGACGTGAAGCGCGATTTGCCGGGCGCCAGCGAGCCGGTCATGCCGGGCCGGGGATCGAACACGCCCATGCAGCCGTTGTAGACGAAACCGAGACCTTCCGTGGTCACGCCCGACGGCATGCCCAGCGAATGGGTCATAGTGACGCAGTTGCCGGCGCCGTCGATGGTGCAGAGGTGCGTGGTTTCCTTCTGGTCCTCGCCTTTCTGGAAGCGCGGCACGTGAGTTTTCTCGCCGGACTTGATCCTGTCGGCCATCTTTTTGGCGTAGTCCTTGGAGAGCAGCATATCCAGCGGGATGTCGACGAACCGCGGATCGCCGACGTGGTTGTCCTTGTCGACGGTGGCGATCTTCATCGCCTCGGCCACGGTGCGGATGTATTCCGGGCTGTTGTGGCCCATGCCGGCGAGATCGAAGTTCTCGAGGATGTTGAGCATCTCCAGCACCATGACGCCGCCGCCGGGCGGCGGGCAGGATGCGACCTGGTAGCCGCGGTAATCGGTCCACAGAAGTTCGGTGTCCTCGGGGCCGGCTTTCTTGAGGTCCTCGAGTGTGATCAGCCCGCCGTTGGCTTCCATGTCGGCGGCGATCTTCGAGGCGATCTCGCCCTCGTAGAAATCATCGGCGCCGGCTTCGGCGATGCGGGTATAGGTTTTCGCCATGTCCGGGTTCCTGATGACCTCGCCCATAGGTTTCATCGAGCCGTCGTCGTTGAGATAAATCTTCGCCGTCGCCGGAGATGCGCGCAGGTATTCGATGTGTTCGACCCGGCCGCCGGGTTCGACCTGTTCCCAGAAGCGGCGTACGTGCGGGCGGATCATCCAGCCGTTCGCGGCATAGTCGATGGCCGGTTGAATCACGTCGGCCAGCGTCTTGGTGCCCCATTTTTTGAGTGCGGTGTCGTAGGCGCGCAGGCTTTCCGGCGTGGCGATGGACTGGTAGCCGACCTCGTTGACGCGGCCTTCGAGGATAAAGCCGAAGCCGTCCTCGCACTCGTGCAGGAGCTTGTCGAGCCACATGTCCTCCGTGACACCCAGGGGCGCGCGGGCGTGGAAGTCGAGGCACTGGTGCGTCTCGAAATCGGGCAGGTAGACGTGCATCGAGCCGAATCCGGCGATGCCGCTCATGAACGGATCGACGGTGGTCTGCACCAGTGCCGTGGCGATTGCCGCGTCGACGGCGTTGCCGCCCGATTTCAGTACAAGTGCACCGGCTTCCACCGCTTCCGGTTGCGGCGCGCACACCATGCCTTTGGCCATTTCAGGCTCTCCTTTCGGTCAGATCGGGTTCAGGTCTTTATTCGGCGTAGCTCGGGTCGATACGGTCGAGCATCCGTTTGAGGGCCTCCCACTGCAGCGCCGCGCTTTCGCCGCGTGTGTAGGAGTCGTCGAACTGCTTGGCCGTCTTCTCGCAGACCTCCTTGGACGGGAAACGCAACTCGCCGCCGCCGGCCTGCGCCATCAACTGAAGCTGGCAGGCGTCGTTGAGGCGGCGATGCAGAATGAAAGCGCTGCCGACGGTGTCGCCGACGGTCATCAGGCCGTGGTTCCAGAGGATCATGGCGTTGAGATCGCCGAGATCGGCGGCGAGGCGGTCGCGCTCGTCCAGGTCGTCGGCGATACCCTCGAAGTCGTGGTAAGCCACTCGGTTGTAGAAGGCGAGCGACTTCTGGTTGAGCATCAGAAGGCCTTCCTTCTGCGCCGACACGGCCATGCCTTCCATGGTGTGGGTGTGCATCACGCAGACGGCATCCTCGCGGTTCATGTGGATCGCCGAATGGATCGTGAAGCCGGCCTTAATGTAGCCGAACGGGCTTTCCATGATCTTGTTGCCGTCGCAGTCGATTTTGATCAGGCTCGATGCGGTGATTTCCTCGAACTTGAGCCCGAGCGGATTGATCAGGAAGTGATGATCCGAATTCGGCACCCGCGCCGAATTGTGCGTGAACAGCAGGTCGTCCCACCCGTAGTGGGCGACCAGCCGGTAACAGGCGGCCAGATCGACCCGCATCTGCCATTCTTCTTCGGATACCCGGTCGCGGACGGACGGCAACTCAAGGGTATGCACATTGCTCATTTCGATTTCTCCCACTAAGACTCTTGCATTAAGGTTCCATCATCGCGGGCTTTTCCGCAAGCCCCACCCATATCAAACGGCTCTAGTCAGGGAGATCTGAAGTGTTGGACAACAAACCGGAGGCGGGCTGGAACGTCGCGCCGAGAGACTACGCGCGCGGTCTTGGCAAAGCTTATGAAGGCGAGCGGCTGAGTTCCGTTTACGTGCCGATGCGTGACGGCGTGCGCCTCGCGGTCGATGTCCATCTTCCCGGAACCGACGATGAGGATAAGGCGTACCCGACGATCTGCATCTTCACGCCATATTACCGTCGTTTCGCGCTCCGCGACGGGCACCGGGATGGAATTGACCCATGCCCTACCATCGCTTTCTACCGCGATAACTTCGTCAAGCACGGTTACGCGTTGGTATGCGTCGATGTGCGCGGTTCCGGCGCCAGCTTCGGCGCCCGCGACGGGTTCCGTTCGCCGGCGGAACGGCTCGATCATCATGACACGGTGGACTGGGTCGCAGGGCAGCCCTGGTGCGACGGCAACATCGGCGCGACCGGGATTTCGTATCCGGGTGCGGCGTCCGATTTCCTGGCCTCCACGTGTCACCCCGCCGTCAAGGCGGTGGCGCCGCTGTTCGCGGTATGGGACACGTGGTCGAACCACCTTTATCCGGGCGGCGTGCTGCTGACCTGCGTGACGCGGAATTACGGTCAGCTCGCCGATGCCCTCGACTTCGACGACCGCGACCTGATTCCCGATTACGCGTACTTCAAGGACGACGATCTCGCCGGGCCGGCGCCGGTCGACGAGGATACCGACGGCGCACTCCTGAAAGCCGCGCTCAGGGACCACGTCGCCAATTTCAATATGCAGGACTTCGCGCAGCAGTTCCGTTTTCGCGACGACGCGTTGACGGACAACCCGGATTATCAGAGCCGGGTGATCTGTCCCTACAACTACGCCAGCCGCGATGCCGACAAGCAGACGGCGTACTATTCGATCTCCGGCTGGATGGACGGCGGCGGCTATTCCGTCGGCACCATCCAGCGCTACCTGTGGCTCAAGGAAAAGCACCACCGGTTGATGCTGGGGCCCTGGGATCACGGGGCACGTGGCCACGTCAGCCCATGGCGCGGCGACAAGCCGGCGGCGCAGCAGCCTTTCGTCGCCGCAGAGGTTCTGAGGTTCTTCGATACGCACCTGAAGGGTCTGGACGCGGGCCTGGAGGACGAGGCGCGGGTACATTATTTCACCATGGCCGCCGAGGAATGGCGATCCGCCGAGAGCTGGCCGCCGGCGGAGCCCGACACGGTACTTTATTTCGGCGCGGACGGTACGCTCGGCGCGGAGAAGCCCGATACCGGCGAGGGGGTTGACGATTATCAGGCGGACTACGACTGCCGCACCGGTTTCCACACCCGCTACGACCGGCTCTACATCGCCAATGTCGATACCTATTACGACGACTGGCACGGCCGTGACGAGAAGATGCTCAATTACACATCCGAACCGTTCGGGGCCGACACCGAAATGACCGGCCATCCGGT
The DNA here is from genome assembly GCA_965229805.1 of Rhodospirillales bacterium. GTDB lineage: Bacteria > Pseudomonadota > Alphaproteobacteria > Rhodospirillales > Casp-alpha2 > UBA4479. The sequence continues at coordinate 519,069 of CBDDJO010000002.1, forward strand.
CGTCGACCTGCATTTCACGTGTTCGGAGAAGGATGGATGCTTTTTCGTCTATATTTCCGACATCACGCCGGAAGGTAAATCGGTTTACGTGACCGAGGGCGTGTTCCGTGCGCTGCACCGTAACGAAGGTCCGCTGCCGGTGGACATTCCGGCGACCGGGCCGACGCATTCGTTCAATCGCGCCGACGCCGCGCACCTGACGCCGGGCGAGGCGGCGAGCGTGTCGTTCGAGCTGCTGCCGACGTCGTACCTGTTCCGCGCCGGACATCGGTTGCGCGTCTCGGTTGCGTCTGCGGACAGCGACCATTTCACGCGGATTCCCGACGGCCGCCCGCCCAAGTTCGTGTTTTTCCGCACAGCGGAACAACCGTCGGCGATCCGGCTGCCGTTCGTCGGTTCATAAGGTCATTGAAAACCGAAAATCCTCTTCCGATATGCACTATTGTGAAGGGGGTTAAATGGCCAACGAGCTGATACCCGATATCGATCCCGCGTTGCAGCCGACGCCGGAGGATCTCAGCTTCGATCTCAAGGAAGCGCTCAGGTCCATCTACCTGATCCGAACCCGTGTGCCGGAAGACGGGTTCACGGCCCAGTCGCTCGGCAGCGAACGGGCCGGCCACGCGGTCCTGATCGATGAGCGGGGCATCCTGCTGACCATCGGTTACCTTGTGGTCGAGGCGGAAAGCGTATGGCTGGTCGACGCCGACGGCGCCGCCGTCGAGGGACACGTGCTTGGCGCGGATACAGAAACTGGATTTGGCTTGGTGCAGATGCTGGGGCGGCCATCCAACAAACCCCTTCAAGTCGGCACCGCCGCGGACCTTGAGGTGGGCGATCGCGCGATCGTCGCCGGATACGGCGGTTGCGGCCAGTCGGTCGAGGTCGACGTCGTCGATCGCCGCGAGTTCGCGGGCTACTGGGAGTATCTTCTCGACAACGCGATCTTCACCTCGCCACCGCATCCGTTCTGGGGCGGCGCTGCGCTGATCGGCGGCGACGGGACGCTCAAGGGCATCGGCTCGCTGTTCGTTCAGGAAGGTGCGCAAGACGACGATGATGACATCACGCACGAAGGCAACATGATCGTGCCGATTGATATCCTCGACGATATCAAGGACGACCTGTTACAGCACGGCCAGCGAATGACCCCGCCCCGGCCGTGGCTTGGTATGTTTTCGGCCGAATCTTCCGGGAAGGTCGTCATCGCTGGTCTCTGGTCGGGCGGCCCCGCCGATGCGGCCGGTCTCGAAGCCGGAGATCTGGTGCTTGAGGTCGGCGGCAACCCGGTGACCTGCATGGCCGCCATGTACAAGTCTATCTGGTCGATGGGCAGCGCCGGCGTGACCGTGCCGCTGACGATCTTCCGCGACAAGCGTATCATCGAGGTCGAGATCGAAAGCGCCAGCCGTATCGAGTTCTACAAGAAGCCCGGCCTGCATTGATCATGGAAACGGCGGCGGGCACCAGGCTGGACATGCCGGGCGCCGATGCCGTGCTTTACGAGGATGCCTTAACCGATCCCGCCGCGCTGTTCCGGACCGTCGAAGCGGAAGCCGACTGGCATTGCGAAGACATAACGATCTTCGGGCGCACGCACGCCATGCCGCGGCTGATCTGCTGGATGGGCGACATGCCGTACCGGTATTCAGGCCTGACACATCCGCCGACACCGTTCACGCCGGCGGTTCAGGCGATCCGTGCGTTCGCCGAGAAACTCAGTGAAGCACGGTTCAACGGCGTGCTTTTGAACTTGTATCGGGACGGCCGCGATTCCATGGGCTGGCACGCGGACGACGAAGCGTCGCTGGGCCCCGAGCCAGTCATCGCGTCGGTCAGTCTGGGGGCGGTGCGGCGCATGCGTTTCAAACCGAAACCCCACTTCAATGCAAAAACATTCGGGATCGACCTGCCCACGGGCAGTCTCCTGATCATGAAAGGCGAAACGCAGGCCAATTGGCTGCATGCGGTACCGAAAACGGCAAAACCCGTGAGGCCGCGCATCAACCTGACGTTCAGGGAGATCGTCGCCGACGTGTGATCAGGCGGGATCGGCCTCGGCGCTGAGGTCTTCCGCCATCATGGCGGCGTATTCGTTCAGCAATGGAACGTGTTTGACCGCGTCTTCGACGCTCATCCGGGCCGCCGGCGCGTGGATGGCGAGACCGGCGATGACGTTGTCGGCGTCGGAATAGACCGGCACCGCGACGGATATGATACCGTCGTGATATTCCTGATTGTTGACGGAATAGCCGCGTTGACGGGTTTCGTCGCAATCTTCCTCGATCGCGTCGGGACTGGTCAGCGTCCGCTCGTTGAACGTTTTAAGCTCGATCCTGTCCAACAACCGTTTGCGGGTTCTGGGCGGCAGGTAAGCGAGAAACAGTTTGCCGAGACCGGTGCAGTGCACCGGTACGCGGCTGCCCGGATGCAGTTCGGCACGGAGCGGAAAATTGCTTTCGACCCGGTCCAGGTAAAGCACGCTATCGCCGTCGAGAATGCCGACGTTGCAGGTCTCCGCGACCTGTTCGACGAGCCGCGCAAGTACGGCATTCCGGGGTGCATAGCGAACGCACCAGCCGAACACTTCCTTCGAGATGTCGAACAGTTTGGGCCCGATCGCGTATCGGTCGCGTAATGGCTCCCGGTAGAGAAAACCGTGTTCTTCGAGCTGACGGGCGGTGCGGTGGACTGTCTGTTTGGGGCGGCCGAGCGCTTCGGCAAGTTCCGGCAACGACAGCGGGCGGCGGGCGGCGAGAATGACCTCAATGACCGCGAACGCCTTGATGACGACCGGTTCGGCAGTATCGTTCATGTTTTACCCCCCAAACCCCGCAAATTTCCTATCACTTTGTTCACGGGGTTGAAAGGCCTTGAGCGAAGATTCACACACCGAGGTGTCGGGCGGCGATTTTCGGATCCGCGTCGAGATCGGCGAAGCTGCCGCTAAAGGCAATGCGGCCTGTTTCGATAATTACGAGATTTTCCGCGACACGGCGCGCAAGACGGCGGTTTTGTTCAGAAATCAGGATGGCGATCCCGTCGTCCCGGAGTGCGCCCAGCGCGTCGCCGAGGCGATTAACGACGACTGGTGCCAAGCCTTCCGACGGTTCGTCCAGCAAGAGCAGGTCCGGGTTCCCCATCAGCGCGCGGCCGACGGCGAGCATCTGCCGCTCGCCGCCGGAAAGCGTGCCCGCCGGCGCATCGGCGCGCCGGGCGATCTCGGGAAACAGGTCGAGTATTCGCGCGACCGTCCATGTGGTGCGACGAGTACCGGACTTTTCTCCCGCGAGCAGGTTCTCGGTCACGCTCAGGCTTTCGAAGATGCGGCGATCTTCCGGTACGTATCCGATCCCGGCGCGGGCGATCGTATCCGCCGTCAGACCGGCGATCCGTGTTCCCTTGAATTCGATAGTGCCGTCCCACGGACGGATCAGGCCCATCACGGTCTTCAGCGCCGTTGTCTTGCCGGCGCCGTTACGGCCGAGTACGGCAAGACTTTCACCCAGAGCCACATTGAAAGAAATCCCGTCGATGGCGAGTGCGTCGCCATAACCGCTCCGGAGGTCTCGGACTTCAAGCATCTTCCGCACCTGTCTCTCCCAGATAGACGTCCTGCACCCGCGCATTGGCGCGCACGGCATCCGGCGTGCCGTCGGCGATTAGCCGACCCTGGTCCATGGCGAGGATTCGGTCCGCAAAGCCGAAGACGGCGTCCATGTCGTGCTCCGTGAACAGCACCGTGATGCCGCGGGCGCGGACGAGTGCCGTGACCAGTTCCATGATGCGGCGGCGCTCGTCCGAAGCCATGCCGGCTGTCGGTTCGTCCAGCAGCAGGAGCGATGGTTTCGCGGCGATCGCCATCGCCAGTTCGACTCGCTTGATGTCGCCATAGGCGAGCGATGTGACCGGTTTGTCCGCGAACGCGTCGATACCGGTCTCCGCCAACAGGTTCGGGGCATCTTCGGAATCGAGGTCGGCGGCCATTAATGCCGTCCGCACGTTCTCGATCACGGTCATGGAACGGAAAGTGGCGGCGATCTGGAAGGTGCGGCCGATCCCGGCGCGGGCGCGGGCATGGGGTGGCCAGTGTGTAATATCGGTCTTGCCGAAGCGAACGCGGCCGCCATCGACGGCAAGTGCGCCGCCCAGCAGATTGAAGCACGTTGTCTTCCCGGCGCCGTTGGGGCCGATCAGCGCCGCGATGTCGCCTTTGGCGAGTTCGAACGAGACATCGTCGACGGCTTTTAGGCCGCCGAAGCTCTTGCTGACCCCATCGATACTCAGCGCCGCGCTCATGCCGGCCTCCCGCGTCTGCGGTCGAGCCATGCCGCAAGCGCGCCGCCGATCCCGCCCGGCGCGAATACGGCGATGGTGACGACCGCCGCACCCAGCAGCGCCCGCCAATAGGGAAGCCGGCTCAGGAAATCTTCCAGAAGCGCGAACACACCCGCGCCGAGCACCGGGCCCGCTGGGGCGTGCAGGCCGCCCAGCAACACCATGACCAGGGCATCGACGGAATTGGGAATGGCGAGGGTGTCGGGGAATACACTGCCCTTGGAAAACGCGAAGATGCCGCCCGCCAGTCCGGCGGCCGTCCCGGCGACGACGATGGCCGCCCAGCGCCGCCGGTTAACATCGATGCCGAGCGCGCGGGCGCGGTCGGGGGCATCGCGCCCGGCCCTGAGCAAATGACCGAAACGTCCGTCCGCAAGTATCATCAGCGCGGCGATCCCGGCGCCGCAAAGCGCCAGGGTCAGATAGTAGTATGCCGTCGTGCCGCTTGCCCATGCGGACGGCCAGATTCCCAGAATACCGTCGTCGCCGCCGGTCACGGTTTGCCACTGCACGCTCGCGGACCAGAGGATCTGTGCCGCGGCGAGCGTCAGCATCGCCAGATAGACGCCGCTGAGCCGGATCGCGAACCAGCCGACGACGGCGGCGCCGGCGGCCGCGAAGAGCGGTGCCATGAACAATACGATCTCCATACCGAGCCCGGTGTCGCGCGTGAGCAACGCGGCGGCATACGCGCCGAGCCCGAAAAACGCCGCATGGCCGAACGAGATCAGCCCGCCGGTGCCCATCATGAAATGCAGGCCCGCCGCGAACAGCGCGAAGATCATGATGTCGCCCGCGAGCACGACGACGAAGCTGTCGGCGATCAGCGGCAGGACGAGCATGATCGCGACGAGGGTCGCGGCGGCGACCCGTCCCGGCCGCCCAAGCGTTTGCGGCGGCTGGATCTCAACCGCATGCGGTTGAGATGTCGCCGGCCGGCCGAGCAGGCCATAGGGCCGGATCACAAGGACCACGGCCATGGCGGCAAAAGCGGCGACCAGAGTGATCTCCGGCAGAATCAGGATGCCGAAGGCGTTCAATTCGGCGATCAGGAGCGCCGCCAGGAACGCGCCGGTGACACTTCCCATACCGCCGATAACGACGACGACGAAGGCCTCGGCAATGATGTTGATATCCATCAGCAGGCTCGCCGGCTGGCGCGGCATCTCCAGCGCGCCGCCAAGCCCGGCAAGCGCCGCGCCGATGAAGAAGGTCGTCTGGAACAGTCGCGCGGGCCGGACGCCCAATGCCTGCAACATTTCCCTGTCTTCCGTCGCGGCGCGGACGAGGATGCCGAAACGTGTACAGGTGAACATCCACCAGATGCCACCCAGTACCGAAAGACCGACGGCGATCAGGAACAGGTCGTATTCGGGGACCGGTTGATCGAAGATGCGGACCACGCCGGTAAGACCCGGCGCGCGCGGGCCAAGCAGGTCCGTCGGCCCCCAGAGCCAGAGCGCAGCGTCCTGCACGATCAGGACGAGGCCGAAGGTGGCGACAAGCTGGAACAGCTCCGGCGCGCCGTAGAGACGGCTGAGGACCGTCCGCTCCATCGCCCATCCGATGGCGCCGACGGCGAGCGCTGCCATAGGCACGGCGAACCAGAATCCGAGATGCTGCGAAATGGAATAGGCGATGAATGCGCCCAGCATGAACAGCGAGCCGTGCGCGAAGTTCACGATCCGCGTCACGCCGAAGATGATCGAAAGTCCGGCCGCGACCAGGAACAGCGACGATGCGCTGGCAAGACCCGTCAGGAACTGCGCGAAGTAAAACCCCATGGCCGGGCTATCCTATGGGAGGGGCAGGGCGAAACGCCAGCCCGCTTCTCCTCTTCCCCCGTGACGCGGGGAAATGGATCGCGGTGCCGTTCAGTTCGACGAACGCATTGCCTTCGCTTCTTCAGGACTCGGCAGGACCTCGGCGCCGTCTATGTAACGCCACTCCGTCATGCGGCCCTGGCCGTCGACGACATCCGTGCGGCCGACCCAAGAGCCCATGGTCGCCTGATGGTCTGCGGCACGGTAGTGGATTTTGCCCTGCGGTGTCGCGACCTCGAGGTCTTTCATGGCGGCGACCATCTTGTCCGTGTCGGTGCTGCCGGTCTTTTCGAGAAGCGCAGCGATGGTCAGCATGGTGTTGTAGCCGACGAGCGAGCCCATTTTCAGGGTTTCGTCCCAGCGCTTTTCATAGGCGGCGCGGAACGCGTTATGTTCCGGCGTATCGATCGCGTACCAGGGATAACCGGTGACGATCCAGTCCTTCGGCGCTTCGCCCTTGAGCGGTTCCAGGTATTCAGGCTCACCGGTCAGCAGGCTGACCACGGTGCGGCCTTCGAACAGGCCGCGCACGGTCCCCTCCCGCACCATCGCGCCCAGGTCCGGACCGAAGGTGACATTGAAGATGCCTTCGGGCTTGGCGGCTTCGAGCGCGCGGACGGTGACGCCGGCGTCGATCTTGAACAGCGCCGGCCACTGCTCGTCGACGAAATCGACCGACGGTTTGAGCTTCTTCAGTACTTCTTTGAAGGCGGCGACGGCATCCTTGCCGTAAGCATAGTTCGGCGCCACGGTTGCCCACTTGACGGCGTCGGTCTTGGCGGCCTCGGCGGCGAGCATGGCAGATTGCATGTAGGTCGAAGGCCGTAACCGGAAGGTGTATTCGTTGCCCTTCGACCAGACGATAGCGTCGGTCAGTGGTTCGGCGGCGATGAACAGCACCTTGTTCTGCTTGGCGTAATCGGACACCGCAAGACCGATATGCGAGAAGAACGTACCGGTCAGCAATGCAACTTCATCACGCTTCACCAGTTCCTCGGCAATCTTGACGGCGTTGCCCGGCTTGCCGGCGTCGTCGCGGCTGATGACCTCGATCTTGCGGCCGTCAATGCCACCGCGCGCGTTGATTTCCTCAAGCGCCATCTGCCAGCCCTTCTTGTAGGGTTCGGTGAACGCCGGCAGGCGGGTATAGCTGTTGATTTCGCCGATGCGGATCGGTTCCGCGTTGGCTTGGGTGGTTGATACGGCGAAAACCGCCGCGAGGGCGATCAGGCGCGCAAACTTCATTGGATATCTCTCTTCCGTCTATGCAGAACCGGCGGCTGCACTCCCCATGGCACCGCCTCTGGCCGGTATATGTAGCGATAATTCTACGCGGATGGAAGACGAATACCGGGAGTTTTGCGAATTACAGTTGTGAATTTGCCGCCTTGCGCCGCCGGGCGCTTTCCACACAATACGGGAAACTTGGGAGGAGAACGCATGACTTCGTTTAATACCGCCGTTGTCGGACTGGGCGCCATGGGGATGGGGATCGCGACTTCGGCCCTGAAAGCCGGGCTCGATGTTACCGGGTGCGACGTTACCGAAACCGCGTTGAACAGTTTTGCCGCGGCCGGGGGCAAGATCGCGGAAACACCGGCGGAGGCAGCCGCCGGGGCGGACTGCCTGGCCGTCGTCGTGGTCAACGCGGACCAGACCGAAGCTGTGCTGTTCGGCGACAATGGTGCGGCAGCGGCTTTGCCCGAAGGCGCCGTGGTGCTGGGGTGCGCGACCGTGCCGCCGGCTTTCGCGCGCGACGTTGCGGCGCGTCTGAATGGCATGGGACTGCTTTATCTGGATGCGCCGATCTCCGGCGGCGCCGTGAAGGCGGCGGCCGGGCAGATCACAGTCATGGGTTCCGGCACGCCCGAAGCGTTCGCCAAGGCGCGGCCGTTTCTGGATGCGGTTGCCGAAAGGGTGTTTGAACTCGGCGACGAAGCGGGACCTGGTTCGACCATGAAGATGGTCAACCAGTTGCTGGCCGGCGTGCACATCGCGACGGCGATGGAAGCGCTGGCGCTCGGTGTCCGCTCCGGGCTGGATGCGCATACGGTCTATGAAGTGATCACGGCTTCGGCGGGTAATTCATGGATGTTCGAGAACCGCGTGCCACATGTGCTGGATAACGACTACACCCCGAAAAGCGCCGTCGAGATTTTCGTCAAGGACCTCGGAATCGTGCTTGAGACCGGTAAACGTGAAGGGTTCCCGCTGCCGGTATCGGCCGCCGCGCACCAGCAGTTCCTGGCCGCCAAGGGGATGGGCCTCGGGCGCGAGGACGATGCCGCCGTGATCAAGGTGTTCGCGGAATTGGCCGGTATCGAACTTCCCCGAGGAAAAGGTTAGAATACGGCCATGCCTTTGTTCGCCGCCAACCTGACGACGATGTTCACGGAAGCCCCGTTCCTGGAGCGGTTCGCCGCCGCCCGCGACGCCGGCTTCGATGCTGTGGAGTTCCTGTTCCCTTATGACCATCCGGCACCCGATGTTGCCGCGCGTCTCAAGGAAAGCGGCCTTACGCAGGTTCTATTCAATGCGCCGCCCGGCGACTGGGCGGCGGGCGAGCGCGGCATCGCGGCATTGCCGGACCGGACGGGCGAGTTCCGTGAAAGCATCGAGCAGGCTCTCGAATACGCCCGCGCGCTGAATTGCCGGACGTTGCACGTCATGGCGGGACTGGTGCCGGACCCCGGCGCCTACGACGAAATGCGGGCATGCTATCTTGAAAACATCCGTTATGCCGCCGACAGCTGCCAGGCGGACGGCGTAACCATCGCACTGGAACCGCTCAACAGCCGGGACGTGCCCGACTATCTGATGCCGACCAGTGCCGCGGTGGCTGAAATCGTGGCCGAGGCGGGGCGACCGAATGTCGGAATCCAGTTCGATTTCTATCATGTGCAGATCATGGAAGGGGATTTGGCCCGGCGTTTCGAAGTGCTCCTGGACGACATCGTGCATGTGCAGATTTCGGGCGTCCCGGAGCGTCACGAACCCAACACAGGCGAAATCAACTATCCTTACCTTTTTAATCTCGTGGATCGGCTCGGATATACCGGTTACGTCGGTTGCGAGTATCACCCGTTGGGTGCCACGCTGGACGGGCTCGGCTGGCTTTTCGACTGATTTTTTCTGTCCCGGGGTTCTTCTGTTGCGTCGCCGAAGGGCGGAAAACGCTGGAAATTCGACGGTTTCCCTGTATAACGCACCCGTATTTTTGCATTGCGGCATTGCCATTGCGGGGATCGGCTCTTAAGTGGCACCCGGTGGCTTTATAGCGTGAACGAGGAAATTATGACGGAGCGAGTGCAGTCGAGCGGCTTGCAGATCGACAAGACGCTATTCGATTTTGTTAACGACGACGTGTTGCCGGGAATCGGTATCTCGGCTGAGGACTTTTGGGCGAAAACCGCCGGGATCGTTTCCGAACTGACGCCGAAGAACCGAGCGCTCCTTGAAAAACGTGTCGAACTTCAGGCTAAAATCGACGCCTGGCACAAAGAGAACGAAGGCAAGCCGTCCGACCTTGCGGCCTACAAGTCGTTCCTTTCGGACATCGGTTACCTGATCGAGGAAGGCGACGATTTTTCCGTCGGCACGTCGAACGTCGATCCGGAAATTTCAACCATTGCCGGCCCGCAGCTTGTGGTGCCGCTGACCAATGCGCGGTATTCGCTGAACGCCGCCAATGCGCGCTGGGGCAGCCTCTATGATGCGCTTTACGGCACCGACGTCATTCCGACCGACGATGGGTGCGAGGTCACGGCCGAGTTCAATCCCAAGCGTGGCGCCAAGGTCATCGCCTGGGCGCGTGACTTCCTCGACAAGAACGCGCCGCTTGCCGGCGGCTCGCATGCCGCGAGCGCGGGTTACAAGATTGTCGACGGATCGCTTGTCGTCGTTATGACGGATGGAACCGAAACGGGTCTTCAGGTGCCGGAAGATCTCGCCGGGTACACGGGCGAAGCCGCCGCCCCCAAGACGATCCTGTTCGTGAATAACGGGCTGCACTTCGAGGTCGTCATCGACCGTGATCACCCCATCGGCAAGGACGATGCCGCGGGTGTTGCCGACCTGATCATGGAATCGGCGATCACCACGATCATGGACTGCGAGGATTCCGTCGCCGCCGTCGACGGCGAAGAAAAGACGCTCGTCTACCGAAACTGGCTCGGCTTGATGAAAGGCGACCTGACGGCGTCGTTCGAAAAGGGCGGTAAAACCATTGACCGAGCGCTTAACCCGGACCGGGTCTACACGACGCCGGGTGGCGGCGACGTGACGCTGTCAGCGCGTTCGCTGCTTCTGGTCCGCAACGTCGGGCATCTGATGACGACGCCCGCCGTGCTGGATGCGGACGGCAACGAGGTTTTCGAAGGCCTGCTCGATGCGGTGATCACGTCGGCGATCGCCAAGTACGACCTGGACAAGCTCGGTGCGTACCGGAATTCCCATGCGGGTTCTGTCTATATCGTGAAGCCGAAGATGCACGGGCCCGATGAAGTGGCGTTCGCCGCCGAGACCTGCGCCATGGTCGAGGATGCGCTCGGCATCGAACGCAACGCGCTCAAGCTCGGCATCATGGACGAGGAACGCCGGACCACGGTCAACCTCAAGGAATGCATTCGCGCCGCGAAAGACCGGATCGTGTTCATCAATACCGGGTTCCTGGACCGTACCGGCGACGAGATCCATACCTCCATGGAAGCGGGAGCGATGATCCGTAAAGGCGACATGAAGGCCGCCGCCTGGATTATGGCCTATGAGGACTGGAACGTGGACGTCGGCCTGATGTGCGGTCTCAAGGGCAAAGCGCAGATCGGCAAGGGCATGTGGGCCATGCCGGACAAGATGGCGGACATGCTGGAAGCCAAGATCGCGCACCCGAAGGCGGGCGCCAACACGGCCTGGGTACCGTCGCCGACGGCGGCAACGCTGCACGCAACGCACTATCACCAGGTGGTGGTGTCGGAAATCCAGGAGCAGATCAAGTCGCGCGCGCGTGCCAAACTCGACGATATCCTGTCCTATCCGGTTGCCGACCGACCGAACTGGTCGGACGAGGATATCCAGGCGGAACTGGATAACAATGCGCAGGGCATCCTCGGATACGTCGTGCGCTGGGTCGACCAGGGCGTCGGCTGCTCCAAGGTGCCGGACATCAACAACGTCGGTCTGATGGAAGACCGGGCCACGCTCCGGATTTCGTCGCAGCATATCGCCAACTGGCTGCATCATGGGGTCTGTACCAAGGATCAGGTGATGGAGACGATGAAGCGCATGGCGAAAGTCGTGGACGGGCAAAACGCCGACGATCCGAGCTATACGCCGATGGCGCCCGGGTTTGATGGTGTCGCGTTCAAGGCGGCATGCGATCTGGTGCTCAAGGGTCGCGAACAGCCGAGCGGTTACACCGAACCGATCCTGCATGGCCGCCGTCTCGAACTGAAGGCGGGTTAGAAAAGGTTGAGCTAACAATAGAACAAGCCGGGCGTGAGCCCGGCTTGTCCTGCTTTGTCGACGGCCCATGCCTGCCGCCGACTGCATCGGCGGGCGGTCACGGCGTTAGCCGGCCCGCCGAATTGATCACGCGCAAAGGGGGGATTTGCCGCGTGTCGTTTGAGAAACGACCCCGATTACGAGGGCTCTTTTCTCCTTCTATACATACTCCGGCTACTCATATAATTGAAAACGATTGATTTTATAAATATAATAGGCAATGCCGATTTAAGGGGCCGCCATGAACTTGCGTGATCTGCAATACGTCGTCGCCGTTGCCGAGGAAGCCCATTTCGGTCGGGCGTCCGAACGCTGCCATGTTTCGCAGCCCGCGCTCAGTGGACAAATTAAGAAACTGGAGGACCGGCTTGGCGTGCAACTGTTCGAACGCACCAACCGGCGGGTTGCCGTGACGCCGATTGGCGAAGAAGTGGTCGAAAAGGCGAAACGCGCGCTTTTGATTGCCGATGAGATCGAAGCCGCTGCGGCGGCATATGCCGACCCGATGGCCGGACCTCTGCGCTTCGGGACCATTCCGACGGTTGGGCCGTTTCTGCTGCCAGCGATTCTACGTCCGTTGAAGGATGCGTTGCCGAAGATGCAACTCACGTTGCGCGAGGACGTCACCCAGGCCCTGGAGCGGAAACTATGCGCCGGGGAGGTCGACGTCGCCGTCACGGCGACCGATCCGAAGGAAACGGGGCTTGAAGAAATTCCTCTTTATGACGAGCCGTTCTGCGTTGCATTGCCGTTCGGTCATCCGTTGGATACCGGGCAGCCGCTGGATGTGACGAAACTCAATACGGGTGAACTCTTGCTGCTCCGAGACGGTCATTGCCTGAGCGATCAGGTGGCGCGATTGTGCGGCCTGGATCGGAAAGCCGCCGTGCAGGGGATCGATACCCAAGCGTCGAGTCTGGAGACGATCGTGGGTCTTGTGGCGGCCGGAGCGGGCATTACCTTCCTGCCAGCATCAATGGTCGGAGACCAGGGATTTATTCGGCCAGGAATCACGATCCGGCCCGCAACCAACAAGGCGGCACGTCGACGTGTGCGTATGATCTTTCGCGAGACATTCCCCAAGCGTCAGTTGTTGACGGCGATGACTTCGATCATAACTGAAAATCTACCGCCGAGCGTTATAGCCTTATGAACGAACAGGCCAACCAGCAACAGGCCATCGCGGCCGCGGAATCCGCGCTCGACGGCGGTGACCCGGCCCAGGCATTCGAGTTGTTGTCCCCCTATTTTCAGAAAGGGTTGGTGCCGCGCGCCGTATGGCTGGTTGCGCGCATTCTGACGCGAGGGGAGCAGCCGGCACAGTCGCTCGACCTCTTCAAACAGGCGTTTGAGCGTGACGCCTCGCTGCCATTCGTTGAGGTGGGGGTCGCAGGGAGATCTCATAGTTTTCGCGACGTTCCCGGATCTCAGTCGTTGCTTGGGTTTGTACGCGAATTCTATGACGATACTTACGGCTTGGCGGACCTTGAGTTGGGTGATGGGGATGTGTTTGTCGATGTCGGTGCGAATGTAGGAGTTGTCTCGATTCCCGTTGCGAACAGATTTCCCGATGCGCGGGTCATCGCTTTCGAACCGGCGCCGAAGACCTTCGAAATCCTGCAGCGCAATCTCCATGACAACGGCATCGAAAACGTTACTGCGATCAATAAGGCAATCAATGCCGATGGCCGTGATCTGGAACTTATGGTGATGCACGGTGATTCCGGTGCGTCAAATGCCTTCGGCAGCGAAGCTGTCGTCAGCCGGTTTCAGTCGGAGAATCTGGGAGAACTGGTGAGTGTCGAAGCGACCACGTTGGACGAGGTATTCGAAGAGCACGGCATCGCCCGCTGCGCGATGATAAAACTCGACTGCGAAGGTGCCGAATACGAGATTCTGCGGACAACCGGAATGCTGGAACGCATCGATCGAATCGCCATGGAACTTCACATCGATTTGTCCGACCTCGAAGATACATCGACGGCGGCGTTTACAAGCGCCTTTCTTGCCGATGTCCGGCGCCGGGTCGATCATCCGCCGGAAATCAATGTAGCCTCGATCGTCGGAGTCCGGAACGAGTAACCTCCGGTTACTCTTTCAGCGATGGCGTCACGGTGAGTCCCGCACCCTCTATCCCGGCGATGGCGGCCAGTTCGTCGTTGCCGGAATTGTCGCCGCTGATGCCGACGGCACCGATGATCGCGCCTGCATCGTCACGGACCAGCACGCCGCCAGGAACCGGCACCATGCGGCCGCCGGACGCCGCCGCGACCGCGCCAAGGAACGTCGAATTCTTTTCCTTCAGATCGCGGCCGTCGAGCCCGAAGCCGAGGGCGCCGTATGCCTTGCCCATGGCGATTTCGGGCCTGAGGATGCCGCTGCCGTCGGCACGCTTGAAGGCAACCAGATGCCCGCCGGCGTCCAGCACCGCCACCGTCAGCGGATCGAAGCCCTGTTCCCGGCCATAGGCCTGCGCCCCGTCGACAATCTTGCTGGCCTGATCGAGTGTCAGTGTCATCGAGTATTCCTCTCTAATCGCGAAGTGCGTCGGCCAGATAGGCTGCGGCGGCGGCGTTGCCGCCTCTCGATCCCTCGCCGGTTAAACCCAGTGCGTCGAGTGCGATTTCGAGGGCGCCGAGCGTTCCCAACATCATCGGCGCGTTGACGTGGCCCATGTGCGCAATCCGGAACGCCTTGCCGGCGAGATCGCCGATTCCGAGGCCGAGCGTCACGCCAAGCCGGTCGAAACAGAACGCGCGGATCGGTTCCGGCCGCAGGTCCTCGCGCAGCAGGAGCGTGGTCACGGAGCATGATCGCGCCGCCGGATCGGTTATGTTGAAGTCGAAGGCACCGTTTTGCCGCCAGACCTCGACAGCGGCATGCGCGGCGCCGGCCAGCAACTCGTGACGTTTGAAAATATCATCGAGCCCTTCCTCGAGGATCATATCCATCGCTTTTCTGAGACCGAACAACATGTGGACGGGCGGCGTGCCGGCGTACTTGCGGTAATGTTCCTCCAGATCGCGGCTCGACCAGTTCCAATAGGGTGTGCAGAGGTTCGCGGACTTGTGCCGTTCCTTGGCCTTGGCGTTGGCGGCGACGAAACTCAAGCCCGGGGGCGTCATCAGACCCTTCTGTGAGCCGCCGACGGCGATGTCGACGCCCCAATTATCCATCTCGAACGGCATGCAGGCCAGTGACGCGATGGTGTCGACCATCAGAAGTGCGTCGTGACCCGCCGCGTCGATGGCGGCACGGATCGCCGGGATGTCGTTGACGCAGCCGCTGGCGGTATCGATCTGTACGACCAGCACGGCCTTGATGCTGCCCGCAGTGTCGGCGCGCAGTGCGTCCTCGACTTTCTGCGGATCGACGGCGCGGCGCCAGTCGCCGGGTACGCGTGCGATCTCGATTCCCATGCTGCGCGCGAACTCGCCCCAGCCGACGGCGAAGCGGCCGCTTTCCAGCACCAGGATCGTGTCGCCGCGGTTCAGGACATTGGCGAGCGAACCCTCCCATGCGCCGTGCCCGTTGGCGATATAGATATAGGTGTCGCCCTGGGTTGCGAATATCGTCTTCAGGTCCTTGAGGCAGCTTGTGGTGACGTTCAGCAACTCGCCGCCGCCTTCGCCGCCATATATGTCGATGGCGGGGCGATGCATCGCGCCCAGAACTTCGTCGGGCACCGTGGTCGGGCCGGGAATGCTGAGGAATTGTCTGCCGTGTCGTAATGTCATGGTGCTGCCCTGCGAGGGAAGATTGGGCGAAATCGGACATGATCCTTCCCGACCGATGCGGACTTGTCCAGAACGGATATTGTTATCCAGACAATGCGGCAGGCGGTGATTGCGTCCCGGTGACCGGGCGTTACATTAGTCGCCGGACCGAGGGGAGGATTATCATGGAATTCGATTTCGTCATCGTCGGCGGCGGCTCCGCCGGGTGCGTTCTGGCCAGCCGCCTGAGCGCCGACCCGGGTTTCACCGTCTGCCTGCTTGAAGCCGGTGGCGAGGACCGCAATCCGTGGATTCATATCCCCGCGGGCTACGTCAAAACCATGGTCGATCCGTCGATCAACTGGCTGTTCGAAACCAAGCCCGACGCGCGGACCAATGACCGCGCCATTCCGGTGCCGCGCGGCAAGGTACTGGGCGGCTCCAGTGCCATCAACGGCATGCTTTATGTGCGCGGTCAGGCAGCGGACTATGACACCTGGGCGCAGATGGGCTGCCGCGGCTGGTCCTATTCGGACGTGCTGCCGTATTTCAAACGCTCCGAGAACCGGGAGCAGGGCGCGGACGGGTTCCACGGCACGGGCGGCCCGCTCAATGTGACGGAAACCACGGTCAAATACGACACTCTCGACAAAGTCATCCGGTCGGCGGGCGAACTCGGCTATCCGATGAACGTCGACTATAACGGTGCCGATCAGGAGGGCTTCGCGTATTTCCAGGTAACGCAGCGGCATGGGCGCCGGTTCAGCGCCAAGAACGCCTATCTAGACCCCGCGCGAAGCCGGCAGAACCTGAATGTCGAAACGCATGCTCTCGTGCGGAAGATTATCGTCGAGAAGGGCAGGGCAACCGGGGTGGTCATCAACCAACGCGGGCGCGAACGGACGATCCGTGCAAGGAAAGAGGTGCTGCTGGCGGCTGGCGCCATTCAGTCGCCACAGCTGCTGGAACTCTCGGGTATCGGTCAGGGGGAGTTGCTGCGGAACCTCGGTGTCGAGGTCGTGCACAACCTAGAAGGCGTCGGCGAGAACCTTCAGGATCATTATATCTCGCGTGTGTCGTGGAGGCTCTCCGGTCTCGACAGCCTCAACCAGTTGACGCGCGGCCCACGGTTGATGCTGGAAGCGTTCCGATTCTTTACCCAGCGCACCGGCGCGCTGACCATGCCGGCCGGGATCATCTGCGGGTTCGTGAAAAGCCGTCCTGAGCTCGATCAGCCGGACCTGCAGTACCACATCGCACATGCGACCTTCGCCAATCCGCACAAGCGGGTATTCGACAAGTTTCCGGGTATCACCATCGGCCCGTGCCAATTGCGACCGGAAAGTCGGGGTTACGTGCATGCGACATCGCCGGATATGACGGCGAAGCCCGACATTCAGCCGAATTTCCTCGCGACCCGCACCGACTGCGAGGTTCACGTCGCCGGTCTGAAAATCGGCCGCCAGTTGATGGCGACGAGCATCATGGGACCGCACGCGGCGCAGGAACTCTCGCCGGGTATAGAGACCGACGACGACGAGGCGCTGCTGGCCCACGCCAGGGCAACGGGCGCGACGCTCTATCACCCTGTCGGCACGTGCAAGATGGGCATCGACAAGATGGCGGTGGTCGATCCTTCGCTCAAGGTGGTCGGTCTGGAGGGATTGCGCGTCGTCGACGCGTCGGTGATGCCGAACCTGATCAGCGGCAACACGAACGCGCCGACGATGATGATCGCCGAAAAAGCGTCGGACATGATCCTCGCCGACGCGCGTTAGCTTTTCGACAGATCTGCCGGTGTATCGATATCGAGAAGGGTGCCCGGGTCATCGACGGGCTGGGCATGGACCCGTTCCGGATGCGCGTTCAGGATCGCCCGCGCGCCGGTGTCGCCGGACAATGCGCAAAGCTGCGTGAAATAGCGGGCCGCGAACAGGACCGGATGGCCGCGCCGTCCGTCATGCACCGGCACCACGATGTCGTGCCCGCCCTTCGGGTCGAGCGCGTCCAGCATGATCGCAAGCGTTCCAGGTTTCAGTGTAGGCATGTCGCCCAGCACCACGAATGCGGCTTCCGGCTCTGTTCCGAGTGCGTTGGCGCCGGTGGCCAGCGAGATGCCCATGCCGGCCCAGGGCGTTGCGTTGCGGATGCAGCGGACCCGGAGCCCTCGCAGGGCACGTTCGACCTCATCCGCGTCGTGGCCGGTGACGACGATGACATCGCCGAGGCCCGCGCCCAGTACTTGTTCCGCCGTACAGCGGATCATCGGCGTGCCGTCAATGAGGTGGAGAAGCTTGTTGTCCACGCCGAAACGTTCCGAGCGCCCGGCGGCGAGGATGATTACGGCAGCCTTGTCGGCGTCCGGCCCGACCTTCATACGGGGAATCTCTCGCGGTAGGTCATCAGCACCTCGGCAACCAGCGAGATCGCGATCTCGGGTGGATTTCGGGATCCCATTGAAATGCCGAGCGGCCCCTTGATCCGCTTGACGGCGTCTTCGCTTTCGCCGTCCTCGAGAAAGCGGCTGACCCGCTCGGCGTGCGTATTGCGGCTGCCGAGCGCGCCGATATAGAACGCATTCGAATTCATGGCGGCCTTGAGGACCGGGCCTTCCAGTTCGTGTTCGTGAAACAGGGTCGCGACCGCGGTCCATGTGTCGATCATGCCCGGCGGCAGCGACTTCGAAGCGGTCGCGCCCGCCGTCTCGCATTGGCGCGCGGTCTCTTCCTCGGTGGTGACGGCATGAACGGCGATGTCGGATGCCGCGGCAATCTCGGCGGTCGCCGCGAGCACCGGGCCCTTGCCGGCGACGACGAGCCTGAGCGGCGGCCGGTACAGCCGGTCGAAAGTATCGCCCGCAAGCGTCAGTTGCAGCCGGTTGTCACTGTCGTCGGTTGCCCCGATACGGCTATTGCCGGAGGACATGTCAGTCGTCAGGGTGACGGATCTGCGGTTATCCATGGCACCGACGAGATCTTCAGAAAGCGCATCCGGAAACCCGACATCGATGTAGACATCGATGGCGCTGCCGCAGGGCAGCGTGATGTCGAAATAAGGCGAATTGACGCCGTAACGGATCGAGCGGTTCTTGCCTTCATCCATGGCCGCCCTGGTTTCTTCGACCAATGCGCCTTCGACGCAGCCGCCGGAGAGGAAGCCGGTAAAGTCGCCGGCATCCGATACCGCCATCTGGCTGCCGGCGGGGCGCGGGCCCGTCGGCTCGACGTTGTAGAGGGTCAGGAGCGCGGCGCGCTTCCCCTCGGACCGCCATTTGCGGAGGTCCGGGAGGACGTGTTCTGAGAATCTGCCGTTCATGCTGCCTATATAGGCTTAACCTGCGGCTTTTGCATCCCTGATGGCGCGCCACACCCGCTCGGGCGTCAGCGGCATGTCGATGTGATGCACGCCGAACTCCTTGAGCGCGTCGCAGACCGCGTTGACGATGGCCGGCGGCGCGCCGACGCAGCCCGCTTCGCCGGCGCCCTTGACGCCCAGCAGGTTCTTTTCGGTCGGCGCGTCCTCGTAATAATCGATGATCATCCTCGGCATGTCGTCGGCGCGCGGCAGCGCGTAGTCCATCAGCGAACCGGTCACGAGCTGGCCGCTGTCGTCATACAGGATGTTTTCCATCAGGGCCTGACCCAGGCCCTGTGCGACGCCGCCCATGACCTGACCGTCGGCCAGCATCTTGTTGACGATGGTGCCGAAGTCGTCGACGACCCAGTAGCCGTCGACCCTGATGGTGCCGGTTTCCGGATCGACTTCGACCTCGCAGGCGTGACCGCCGTTGGGGATCGAGATGATGCCGCGTTCGAATACACTGGTGACGTTCATGCAGCCGGGTTCCAGATCGTCCGGCAGGTTGTCCGGATCGTTCTGTGCATCGATGGCGTCGCGGATCGTCATGGTGTGGTTGGTGCCGGGCACATGGAACCGGCCTTCCTCGAAGTCCACTTTCTCGGCCTCGATGTCGAAGCGGTGTGCCGCGATTTTCTTGCCGACTTCGATGATTTCGCGGGACGTTTGGGTGACGGCGCTGCCGCCGACCTCGAGCCCGCGAGACCCACCGTGGCCGCCGCCCATAGATGTCGCGTCGGTATCGGACTGGCGGAAGGCGATATCCTCCATGGCAAGGCCCAGGTGACCGGCCAACAATTGTGCAAACACCGTCTCGTGACCCATGCCCGTCGACGCGGTGCCGACCGAAAGTTCGGCCTTGCCGTCGTCACGGAACACGACCTTGGCTTCCTCCTTCGGGCCGCCGCCGGTGCATTCCATATACATGCAGACACCGAAGCCCCGCTTGAGGCCCTTTGCCTCGCTCGCGTCCTTGCGCTTGGCGAAGCCGTCACGGTCGGAAATCCGGATCGTTTGTTCGAACACCTCCGGGAAATTGCCGCAATCGATGTCGAGGCCCATGGGCGACTTCATCGGCAGGTCTTTGGGCGGGATCAGGTTCTTGCGGCGAAGTTCGATCGGGTCCATGCCCAGCTTGGCCGCCGCGTAATCGATGATGCGGTCCATCTGGTAGGACCCCTCGGGACGCCCGGCGCCGCGATAGGGGTCGAGCGGGCAGGTGTTCGTGAACGGTGCGATGGCCGTGTAATAGATGCCGTCGAACCTGAACGGGCCGCCCTGGGTCCGGCTGGAGCCGCCTGTCGGTGTGAACGGGCCGACGGTGCCGCAGAATGCGCCGAGATTGCCGATGGTTTCGGTCCTGAGCCCCCGGAACGTGCCATCGTTGTCGAGGGCGAGCTGAACCTTGGAGACCTGATCGCGGCCATGGGTGTCGGAGAGGAAACTTTCGGCGCGGTCGTTCATCCATTTGATCGCACGCTTCAGTTCCCTGGCGGCGTGTAGGATCAGGATCGGTTCCTGATAGACACCGTTCTTGCCGCCGAAGCCGCCACCCACATCGGGGGCGATGTGGTGCAGGTTTTCCTTGCCGATCTTCAGCACCACGTCGGCGATGGTGTCGCGGTTGGCGTGGATGTTCTGCGACGAGTTCCAGAGCGTGTACTTGCCGGTTTCCGGGTCGAAGTCCGCAACCGCGCCGCGCGGTTCGATCGGCGCCGCGGTGACCCTGTTGTTGACCAGTTCGAGCGTGATCACGTGATCGGCGTCCTCGAACGCCTTTTTCTGCGTGTCCTCGTCACCAAGTTCGAAGTCGAGGCAGACGTTGCCGGGCGCGATGTCCCAGATTTGCGGGGCGCCGTCCTTGACGGCTTCCGATTGGTGGGTGACCGACGGCAGGCTGTCGTAATCGACGTCGATCAATTCCAGCGCGTCGCGGCAGAGGTCGAGACTCTCCGCGACCACCAGCGCCACCGGCTGACCGACGTAGCGGACCCGGTCGATGGCGATGGCGTGATGTGGCGGTTCCTTCAGGTCGGAGCCGTCCTTGAACTTGCGGACACCGGACTTGGTCGGAATCGTCCCGTACCCAGCGGCTTTCCAGTCCTCACCGGTGACAACCAGCAAAACACCGTCGAGCGCCAGCGCTTCCGAGGCGTCGATGGACTTGATGTCGGCATGGGGCTCCGGCGAGCGCAGCACCATGGCGTAGGCCTGACCCTCGATGTTGACGTCGTCGATGTATTTGCCATGCCCGGTTAGAAACCGGAAATCTTCCATGCGGCGCTGGCTTTCGCCGATACCGTTACGTGCGACGAATGTGCTCATGTTCTTTTCTCCCGCTTAGCCGTTCGCTTCCGCAACCGCACGACGGGCGAGAACGCCGATCAGGTGCGCACGATAGTCGCGGCTTGCGTGAATGTCGTTGTTAAGATCGTCGGCCGGGACTAGGCCGTCCTTGATGCTGTCAGGGCTGAAGCTGGCGGTGAGCGCCTGCTCCATTTCCGCGACGCGAAACACGCACGGACCGGCGCCGGTGACGGCGACGCGAACGGTGTTGCCGAACTTGGCGACCATGACCGCGACCAGTGCGTAACGGGTTGCCGGGTTCGGGAGTTTGACATAGCCCGCGGCTTCCGGGATCGGGAAGCGGAATTCGGTGATCAACTCGTCTTCGTTGAGTGCGGTCTCGAACATCCCGGTGAAGAAATTGTCGGCGGCGATTTCGCGTTCGGTCGTGACCACCGTGGCGTCGAGGCCGAGAACGGCAGCCGGATAGTCCGCTGCCGGGTCGTTGTTGGCGACCGAGCCGCCGATCGTGCCGCGGTGACGTACATGCGGGTCGCCGATGCCGCCCGCGAGTTTGCTGAGCGCCGGTACGGCCGACTTGATGTCGCCATCGGCAGCCACATTGGCGTGTGTCGTCATTGCCTTGACGGTAATGCGGTCGCCGCTTGACGTGATGCCGGCGAGATCTTCGACACGGGCCAGTGAAATTAGATCCGACGGCATGGCGAGCCGTTGCTTGAGGACCGGGATCAGCGTCTGGCCGCCGGCCAGGAACTGACCGTCCTCGGCCTCCTCCAGGGCGGATTTGGCGTCGTCGACGGAGGCGGGGGTTTTGATGCCGAATTCGTACATGGCCTTAACCCCGCATTGCCTTGGCGCCGGTTTTCACGGCGTCGATGATGTTTTGATACCCGGTGCAGCGGCAGATGTTGCCTTCAAGACCGTGGCGGATGCCATTCTCGTCGATATCCGGATTGCCCTCGACCAGCGAAACCGCCGTCATCACCATGCCTGGTGTACAGAAACCGCACTGCAGGCCGTGGTGCTCGCGAAACGCTTCCTGCATCGGATGCATCTCGTCGCCATCGGCGAGGCCCTCGATGGTGCCGATTTCGGCGCCGTCGCATTCCCACGCGAAAACGGCGCAACTCTTGACGGTTTTGTCGTTCAGTTTGACGACGCAGGCACCGCACTGGCTGGTGTCGCATCCTACGTGCGTGCCTGTTAATTTGAGCTGCTCACGGATAAATGTACTTAACAATGTGCGCGCGCCGACCTCTTTCGTCACTTCAAGGCCATTAACGCGAACCGTAATCGCGGGCATGAAATTCTCCCCCTGGAATGTCGTAAAGGGCCGCGAACAGGCCCCGGACACTCTCGTTCATATGTTAGGAACACCAAGCTCGCCGCCGCATCGGCGCCACCGGGTGGCAGAGTGCCGGTGTTCATCCTATATAAAAATTGGTGATGACGCCGGGCGTTGCAAGTCTTTATACATTCCCATAACAATTCCGACCGAATACCGCTGTCCGGCCTGAATACTGGAGATTTTGAATGAAGTTGTCTGACGAGAAGCGTATCGATGCGCCCAGAGACGAAGTTTGGCGCGGCTTAAACGATCCGGAAATTCTCCGACAGTCGATTCCGGGGTGCGAGAGCCTCGAACAGGTTTCGGATACGGAGTTCAACGCCGAGGTGCGGGCCAAGGTCGGTCCGGTGAAGGCCAAGTTCAAGGGCAGTGTGCAGTTGAGCGATCTCAACCCGCCGGAAAGTTATCGCATTTCCGGCGAGGGTAAGGGCGGCGCGGCCGGTTTCGCCAAAGGCGGCGCGCTGGTGACGCTGACCGAGGACGGCGGTGCCACGATCCTCAAGTACGATGTCGACGCCGACGTCGGCGGTAAACTGGCGCAGATCGGCGGCCGTCTTCTGGAAGGAACGTCGAAAAAGCTCGCCGGCGAGTTTTTCGACAATTTCGAAACCGCGCTCAAGGGCGGTTCGGCTGAAGAGACGGCTCCTGCCGCTGAAACGCCCGAAGCCGGTGCCGAGGCGCCCGAGCCCGCTGCGGCCGACGCGGCACCCCGTGAAATCGCCGCCGAGGGCAAGGGGTCGTCGCGGGTGTGGCTTATCCTGGGCGCCGTGTTCGTCATCGGCGCGTTGGCATTGACGCTACTTCAGTAAGCGAGCGGGCGGTATGGCCGAAAAGACGCTGCTGATCGTCGGCCACGTTCCTTCCCCGAACACGCAGGCGCTTAGGGATGCCGTCGAGGCGGGGGCGTCGTCCGAAGATGTCGATGGTATCGAGGTGCGTGCGCAAAGTCCCTTCGATACGGATGCCGACGACGTGCTCGGCGCCGATGCCGTTATTCTTGGTACAACCGAAAACCTCGGCTACATGTCGGGTGCGTTGAAGGATTTCTTCGACCGTACCTATTACGGGGTGATCGAGGAAAAGCAGGGTCTTCCCTATGCACTCTATGTACGTGCCGGGCTTGACGGCACCGGCACGATCCGTGGCGTGGAGAGCATCGTCACAGGCCTTCGATGGAAGGCGGTCCACGAACCGCTGTTGTTGCACGGTGAATGGCAAGACGGTTTTGTCGACGAGGCACGCGAACTCGGCCTCCTGGTCGCGGCCGGCCTGGAGGCAGGGGTCTTTTGAATTCCTATCCGCCGACGAGCGGTCTCACACAGAACTGATTAAGCGCTTCGTCCCATGTCCAGGACACGGGGCCCACCTCGGCATAGACAATGAGAATCTTGTCGCCGAGGCGCTCCACCGCGACCTGGATCAGGTCGAGAAAGTCGTTCAGCTCTTTTGGAGAGAGGCATTGCGGAAGGGATACGGGGCGTATCGAATCATCCATGTAAATATTTTACCATGTTTATAGTACTATCGAAAATTATTTACATTGCGTTGCACAAAAATGCGTGGAGCCGGAAACCACACCACCGTGAGCCGCCATTTTCGGCGCTTCGCGGGTATTGAAATAGGCCTGTCCTTTGGCCATTGTGTCTGCCCCAAACCGATAAGCCCGAAACAAGGAGACCGAGATGAGCCGCATCGTCTATGTGAATGGCGAGTACCTGCCCGAGGAGGACGCCAAGATTTCCGTATTCGACCGCGGCTTTCTGTTTGCCGATGGTGTCTATGAGGTTTCGGCGGTCATCGGCGGCAAGCTGGTCGACAACGATGCACACCTGACGCGGCTCGCGCGCTCGATGAGCGAACTGAAGATGACGCCGCCCGCCAGCGGCGAGGAAATCACCGCGATCATGCGGGAGATGGTCGAGCGAAACGACATCGACGAAGGGCTGGTCTATCTGCAGGTGACGCGCGGCGCCGCCGACCGTGACTTTGCCTTCCCTAAAGACGCAACGCCGTCGTTGATCATGTTCACGCAGAAGAAATCGCTCTCGGACAATCCGGCTGCGGAAAAAGGAATTTCCGTGATCACCGTGACGGATATCCGCTGGCAACGCCGCGACATCAAGACGGTGGGGCTTCTGCCGGCCTCGATGGCCAAGCAGGCGGCGCTCGATGCGGGTGCGAACGACGCCTGGTTCGTTGAGGACGGCTTCGTCAATGAAGGAAGTTCCAACAACGCCTTTATCGTTACCCATGACGGCAAGATCGTCACCCGCCACCTCGGTAACGAGATTCTGCACGGCATCACTCGCAAGGCGGTCATGGAACTGGCCCGGCGCGAGAGCCTGGAAATCGATGAGCGGCCGTTCACGCCGGACGAGGCGTACGAGGCACGTGAAGCGTTTTCGACCAGTGCCTCGGCGTTCGTCATGCCGGTCGTGAAGATCGACGATCATACGCTCGGCAACGGCGTCCCCGGTCCGGTCGCCGAGAAACTCCGCAAGCTGTACATCGAAATGGCCAAGGCGGGCTGATCGATGCGACTGAAGAACAAGACCGCGATCGTCGTCGGCGCCGGCCAGCAGCCAGGGGAGACCATGGGCAACGGCCGTGCCGTGGCACTTCGTTTCGCGCAGGAAGGCGCACGTGTCTTGTGTGTCGACATTTCCAAGGAACGTGCGCAGGAAACCGTCGACCTGATCGGTAACGAAGGCGGTCAGGCGGAAGCTTCCGAAGTCGACGTCACCGATGAGGACTCTTGCCGAAACGCCGTGGAAGCGGCGCGAAAACGTTTCGGGCGTATCGATATCCTGCACAACAACGTCGGCCGTTCCGAGGGTGACCGCAACACGGTGGACATGGATTCCACCATGTGGGACGAACTGATGGCGCTCAACCTGAAATCCATGTTCCTGATGTCCAAGCACGTGCTGCCGGTGATGCAGGACCAGCAATCGGGCGTGATCATCAACGTTTCGTCGACATCGTCGATGGCGGCCCGTCAGACGGTGACCTACAAGACGTCGAAGGGTGCGGTGAACACTTTCACGCAGCACCTGGCATTCGAGAACGCGCGCTTCGGGATTCGCGCCAACGCGATTCTGCCGGGTCTGATGGATACGCCGATGGCGATCGAACGGCGTGCCCGCGAACAGCAGGTCGACCGCGACGTGGTGCGCGACAGCCGCAACAAGCTGGTGCCGTTGCAGAACCAGATGGGCACGGCCTGGGACGTTGCCAACGCGGCTCTGTTTCTGGCCTCCGACGAGGCACGCTATATCACCGGCGTTTTGCTGCCGGTCGACGGCGGGCTGTTGGTCAAGGTGGGCTGATCAGCCGGATCATGCAGGCGCGTGCCCTTGCCTGAAGCTGGTGGTGGGCCTAAAACCCGCGCATGGCGCCGCCGATTTTGACACTTTCGAATATTCTGCTGACATTCGGTGGCTCGCCGCTGCTGGATGGTGCTGAGATGTCGGTGACCCCCGGGGCGCGTATCTGCCTGGTCGGGCGTAACGGATCGGGCAAATCGACGTTCCTGAAGATCGCCGCGGGCGAGGTCGAGCCCGACGGCGGCGAGGTCTTCCGCCAGCCCGACGTGACGGTGCGTTATCTGCCGCAGGAACCTGATCTTTCGGGCTTTGCGAATATTGCCGAATTCGTGGAAGCGGGGCTCGCGCCCGGCGATGAGCCTCATGTCGCGCAACTCCTTCTCGGGGATCTTGGTCTCAGTGGCGACGAGGACCCGGCGAAGCTTTCCGGCGGCGAGCGCCGTCGCGCCGCACTTGCCCGCGCACTGGCGCCCCGGCCGGATGTTCTGCTGCTGGACGAGCCGACCAACCACCTCGATCTGCCGGCGATCGAATGGCTAGAGAATGAACTGAAGAGCCGACGCGCGGCGCTGATACTGATCTCGCACGATCGCCGGTTTCTGGAGAATCTCTCGGACACGGTGGTCTGGCTCGATCGCGGTCGGACGATGCGTCTCGACAAGGGGTTCGCGCATTTCGACGACTGGCGCGATGAAATTCTCGAACGCGAGGAAACCGAGCGCCACAAGTTGGACCGCAAGATTGTTGCCGAGACCGCCTGGTTGCACAAAGGCGTGACGGCCCGGCGCAAACGCAACATGGGGCGGCTCAGGGCGCTGCAGGATCTTCGCAAGACCCGGCAGGAGCAACGCAAGACGGCTGGCGACGTGAAGATCACGGCGAGCGAGGCGGCGGCGTCCGGCAAACGGGTGATTGAGGCCGAGAATATTTCCAAGAGCTTCGCCGCGCACAAGATCGTCGACGGATTTTCGACACGCATATTACGGGGCGACCGGGTCGGCGTGATCGGCCCCAACGGCGCCGGCAAGACGACGTTGTTGAACATGTTGACCGGCACGTTTGCTCCCGATAGCGGCAATGTGACCCTCGGTACCACGCTCGAGATCGCGACATTGGACCAGAACCGAGAGCAGCTTGCACCGAACACAACGACCCGCGATGCGCTTACCGGCGGCAGCGGCGACAGCGTTACCGTGGGCGGGCAGCAACGTCACGTCATCGGTTATATGAAAGATTTCCTGTTCGATCCGGCGCAGGCATCGACGCCGGTTTCGGCGTTGTCGGGCGGCGAACGCGGGCGGCTGATGCTGGCCCGCGCCATGACCCGGCCGTCGAACCTGTTGGTTTTGGACGAACCGACCAACGATCTTGATCTGGAAACCCTCGATCTGCTGCAGGAAATGATCGCGGACTATGCAGGCACGGTCCTTGTGGTCAGCCACGACCGTGACTTTCTCGATCGTGTGGTGACGTCGGTGATCAACTTCGAGGGAGATGGCCGATGGCAGGAATATGCCGGCGGCTATACCGACATGACGCGCCAACGGGGTGCCGGCATGGAAACCCGCGCCCGGCAATCGGCACCGGAAAAACCGAAGAAAACGGCTAAGCAGGCGAAGCCCAAAGAAAACGCCAAGCGGCGCATGTCCTTCAAGGACAAGCACGCGTTGGAGACGTTGCCGCGCCGGATTGCCGAATTAGAGGCGGAAACCGCGCGGCTTCAGGAGAAGCTCGCCGATCCGGGCTATTTCAAGCGCGACGCGGCCGGTTTCGATGCGGAAAGCCGCAAACTCGCCGATGCGGGCAGGCAGCTTGCCGATGCCGAAGAGGAATGGCTGCGGCTCGAGATGCTTCGAGAAGAGATCGAAAACGCCTGACGGCTGACGTTAGCGGGTTGCGACTTTCGTTTCGGCGCTGTCGGTGATCTGGACAGCCCTGATATCCGGCAGTGTGTAGAAAATATGCCGGCCGATCTTGGCGATTTTTTCCTTGGCCGTCGCCCAGTGTGGTGTCACGTAGTCGGCATGATACCAGAGCGCACCGCCGGTCGGGTCGTCGATCACGCCGGCACTGGCGAGGCGCGCCAGGGTGGTCGCCCGCCGCCATGCATCCTCATCCAGTGGTTCATCTTTCTTGCCGTCGCACCACCAGGAAAATTGACAGCGATGACGGCGTACCTCGCCGCCCTGCCGCACCACGTCGCAGACGTTGGCGGGAAAGCGGGGGCTTTGGACGCGATTGAGCGTTACCGCGGCGACGGCGACCTGGCCGGGGATCGACTCGGAGCGAGCTTCCCAGTAAACGTTCAGCGCCAGGCAGCGGAGCTGCTCGAGGCGCGATGTGCCGTCGTAATGGGACAAATAATTTGCTGCAGGTGCGAAAAGGCGCTGCGTTTGGGCGATTTCGGAATCGGCTTCGGCAGTGTCCTGGGTTAAAGCAGGCAACAAAAAAGCGCTGACAATCAGGCAAAAACCAAACGCCAGCGCCGATTTATGGCGCGACATGTTGTGCTGTCTCCTCTCTCCTGCTTCTTTCCCAGATAAGAAGCGAGACGTCATTCATGGTCGTCAGTCGAGGGCTTATATAGGAAGCTTAACCATGATTTCAAGGGCCGATTGTGCGGTGCACAAATTAGCCTCATTTCGGTCACTTGCGGCCCATCACGGCGCGTGGCATTAGGAAACGAACTGTTGTTTCGCACGTTTCGGGGGAATCCACTTGAGCAAACCAGTTCGCAAAGCCGTTTTGCCCGTGGCCGGTCTCGGCACGCGGTTTTTACCGGCGACCAAGTGCATGCCCAAGGAAATGCTGCCGGTTGTCGACAAACCCTTGATTCAATACGCCATCGAGGAAGCGGAAGCGGCCGGAATTGATCAGTTCATGCTGGTCACCGGGCGCGGCAAGAATCTGATGGAGGATCACTTCGATCACGCGGTTGAACTTGAACAGATCCTCGAGCAGCGCGGCAAAACCAGGGAACTGCACCTGGTCCAGCATTTCCCGGAGCCCAGCAAGATTCAGTATACACGTCAGCAGCAGGCGCTGGGCCTTGGCCATGCGGTCTGGTGCGCCAGGGATTTCGTTCGCGACGAGCCGTTCGCGGTGCTGCTGCCGGACGATATGGTGCTCGCCGAACGGGGCTGCCTCGCACAGATGATGGATGCTTATGACGATGTCGGCGGAAATATCGTCGCCGTGACCGAAGTGCCGCGCGAGCAGACCAATCGCTACGGCATCCTCGATATCGAAAGCGACGACGGGCGGCTCGCCAAGGCAACAGGCCTGGTCGAGAAACCTGATCCGGCGGAAGCGCCCTCGACACTCTCGATCATCGGGCGATACATCCTGCAGCCCGAAGTGTTCGAACATCTGGACAAGCAGATCGCCGGTGCCGGCGGGGAAATCCAGTTGACCGACGCCATCGCCGCGACCCTGGACCGGGTGTCGTTCCACGGGCTCAGGTACGAGGGCACGCGTTACGACTGCGGCTCCAAATCGGGATTCATCGCCGCCAATGTTGCCTACGCCCTGCAGCGGGGCGACATGGAAGCCGATGTGCGGGCTGCGCTCGCGGAAATACTGGAATAGCCCGGCGAGAAAAGTCACGGCATAGTCATCGAACGTTCTTGGAAGGGATCGCGATGACTGGACATATACTCGCAATCGATCAGGGCACGACATCGTCCCGGGCGCTGGTGCTGGATGCATCCTATGCCGTCAAGGGCATGGCGCAGAAGGAGTTCCGGCAGATTTATCCGGAATCGGGGTGGGTCGAACACGACCCGGAAGATATCTGGGATTCGGTCGTCGCCACTTGCCGGAATGCGATCGCCGATGCGGGACTGTCGGCGTCCGATATCGCCGCGATCGGCATCACCAACCAGCGCGAAACGACGCTCGTCTGGGACCGCGATACGGGCAAACCCGTGATGAATGCCATCGTCTGGCAAGATCGCCGCACGGCCGACGTCACCAACGGTCTCCGTAAATCCGGCTACGAAGCGGCGGTGACGGCCAAAAGCGGCTTGCTGCTCGATCCCTATTTCTCGGCCTCGAAGATCGCCTGGATCCTCGATAACGTTTCGGGCGCACGAAGAAAGGCGGAAAATGGAAAGCTCATCTTTGGTACTGTGGATACATATCTGATCTGGCACATGACCGGCGGCAAGCGTCACGTCACGGACGCGACCAACGCCAGCCGGACGCTGATCTATGACATTCACCGGGACGACTGGTCGGAGGAGCTGCTGGACCTGTTCGGCGTGCCGCGCGCGATGCTGCCCGACGTCCTCGATTGCGCCGACGATTTCGGTGAAACGGATCCGGGTCTGTTCGGCGCGGCGATACCGATTAGCGGCGTCGCCGGCGACCAGCAGGCGGCGACCATCGGCCAGGCGTGTTTTACACCGGGCATGCTGAAGTCCACCTATGGCACCGGTTGTTTCGCGGTCCTCAACACAGGGGCGCAGCCGGTAAAGTCGGAAAACCGGCTGCTGACCACGATCGCCTACAGACTGGGAGGCGAGGTGACCTACGCCCTCGAAGGATCGATCTTCGTCGCCGGCGCGGCGGTACAGTGGCTGCGTGATGGGCTTGGTGTTATCGAGCGTGCCGAGCAGTCGGGCGAACTGGCGGACAGAGCGAATGAGGACGATATCTATCTCGTGCCGGCCTTCGTCGGTCTTGGCGCACCGCACTGGGACCCGGATTGCCGCGGTGCGCTTTACGGCCTGACCCGGGCAACCGGTCCGGCGGAACTGGCGCGTGCCGCCCTCGAAAGCGTCTGTTACCAGACCCTCGACCTGATCGAGGCGATGCATGCGGACT
The DNA here is from genome assembly GCA_965229805.1 of Rhodospirillales bacterium. Taxonomy (GTDB): domain Bacteria; phylum Pseudomonadota; class Alphaproteobacteria; order Rhodospirillales; family Casp-alpha2; genus UBA4479. Next base: position 549,610 of record CBDDJO010000002.1, read on the forward strand.
GGACGCCCGCAGGCGATACCGTGCTGCGCGTCGACGGCGGTATGGTCGCGTCCGACTGGATGCTGCAGCGCTTGGCGGACATTCTTGCCGCACCGATCGATCGGCCCCGGATGCTGGAGACGACGGCGCTCGGCGCCGCCTATCTCGCCGGCATGAAGTCCGGCATCTACGGCGATCCGTCTTCTTTTGCCGGGGAATGGGCTTGCGAAAAAAGATTTGCGGCCGACATGGATTCCGAGACACGCACCCGGAAAATCCGGGGCTGGCGGGACGCCGTGCATCGCACGCTGATATGAGCCGGGCTCGACATTCGGGATGCGCCGGGTATCCTTGAAGTCCGTTTCTGGGGATCAATGGGGAGTAGAGACATGTCCGAACAACCGCTCGGTAGCCCGGACGATGCCGCCGGCGCACCGGCAGGCGGGCTCGAAAGCCCACCCGTCCGCGCCACCATTCCGGCCGACGAGGTCGGATCCGTCACACTGACGCCGACCGGTAACTTCGAAGCCGGGAGCTACCAGACCTTCACACTGGTCTATACTGCCGGCAAGTTCGGCATCGACGACTCCGGCTCCATGCGAATCTGCTTTCGTTTCGCGAGTGACCAGACTCGTCCCCAATTCGACGATCCCAAGCGGCCCAACTTCACGACCGTGACCGCGTCCAACAACGCCGTGCTGCAGTATCACTACGACCCCAAGGGCAACGTACGGCCCTGGGACCGGACGCTTTACATCAAGGTGGTGAAGGGGTTCCTTCGCGAAGGCGACACGATCACCGTCGTTTTCGGAGACACGTCGCAGGGTTCGCCCGGCATGCGTCTGCAGACGTTCTGCGAGGACACGTTCGAGTTTCATACCCTGGTCGATCCGATTGCGACCTATTGTTACCAACCGGTGCCGGAGCAGCCGGTGATCCGTATCGTGCCGGGCAAACCGGAGACATATCTCTGCGTTGCGCCGACGCTGATCGCGACGGGTGAAAAGTTCGCACTTAAAATGAAAGGCGAGGACACCTGGGGAAATCCGTCGGATCAGTGCGATACCACGTTTACGCTTCGGGTTGCGGGCGGCGTCGAAGTCGCCGGCCTGCCCGACAGCGTGACTTTCAAAAAGGGCGAATTCGCCAGCATCATGGAAGGCCTTTCCGTCGCGTCCGCCGGCGAGGCGGTGATCGAACTCGTCGGCCATGACGGTAACGTCGCCGCCCGAAGCAATCCGATCCGGGTTATGGACGCGCCAAACCTCAAGCACTACTGGGGCGACTTGCACGGCCAGTCCGAGGAGACCATCGGCACCGGCAGCGCGGATGCCTATTTCGCCTACGCCCGCGACCGTGCCTTCGTCGACGCTACGGGCCATCAGGGCAACGACTTCCAGATCACGACGCCGTTCTGGCACGAGCTTGACGATCTTTGTGACAAGTATGACGAAGCGGGTAAATTCATTGCCATCCCCGGCTATGAATGGTCGGGCAACACCGGCCTTGGCGGCGATCGGAACATCTATTTCCCGGAATCGGGCCGTACGCTCCGGCGCTCGTCGCATGCGCTGGTGCAGGACCACAGCGATGTCGATACCGACGCCAACAGCGCCCGGGAACTGTTCGACGCGCTGGCCGAGAACAAGGAATGGGACGTGGTCGGTTACGCGCACTGCGGCGGCCGCTATGCTGACGTGAAACTGGCGCACGATGGCCGGTTCGAGAAATCCATGGAAATTCACAGCTCGTGGGGCACCTTCGAGTGGTTGGTGCAGGATGCCTTCGAAATGGGCTACCGGGTCGGCATCGTTTCCAACTCGGACGGTCACAAGGGGCGTCCGGGGGCAAGCTATCCGGGCGCATCGCTGTTCGGCGCGGTCGGCGGGCTGACGTGTTTCCTGACGCCGGAGCTCAGTCGCGAGGCGATCCTGGATTGCATGCGAAAGCGCCGCCACTACGGCACCACCGGCGGCCACGGCGGGCGCATGTACATTGACGTGAAGGCGAACTTCTCGGAAGCGGGAACGCTCTATCATGACGATCCGGCCTTGGGGCCGAGCGAGGGGCACACCGCCGAGACGGCACTGATGGGTGACATCGTGCATCTGCCGTCAGGTGAGGTGACCATCGACGTTGACATCACCGGCGCGGCGCCGATCGAACGAGTCGATATCTTCAATGGGCTTGATCACGTGGAAACGATCCGGCCCTACACCAACGACGATCTCGGCAATCGCATCCGCGTGATCTGGGAGGGGGCCGAATACCGGGGCCGGTTCCGCCAGGTCATCTGGGACGGCGAAGCGCACCTGTCGGACAACAGGATCGTCGATGCCAAGCCGATCAATTTCTTCAACCGCGACAAGACGCTGGACCGGACATCGGACACGTCGCTCGCCTGGCGGGCGCTGACCACCGGCAACATCGGCGGCTTCGATCTCTGGGTCGAGGATGCCTACGGCGGCACGCTGAAGATCGAGACGCCGCTGGTGAAATGCGGCGTGCCGCTGGAGGAAATCGACATCAACGACGAGGTCTTCGACAAGTCGGACATCCTGCCCCGCTATCTGAAGATTTTCCGTCTGCCGGCGGAGAACCCGCACCGGCACATGACGTTCTCCAGGACTCTCGATCTCAAGCCCGAGGGCGACAACTCGATCTTCATTCGCGTCACGCAGGAAGACGGCACCCTCGCCTGGACCAGTCCGATCTATATCTATCGCTGAATAGCGGTGGAAAATCCGGACCATGCGGAGTAGGTTCCTGCCAACGCCGGGGCACGCCCGGTCCTGACAGGTTTAAAAGGGTACGTTCGAGGCAATGAAAGCATCGCAGGTCGGCATTCAGGTTCTTCGCGAAATGCCCGCCGACGCCGAAGATCTGGCGGCGGCGTGGTTGATCCGCGGCGGTTATATCCACCGTCACGCGGCCGGGATATACACGTTCGCGCCACTGATACACCGGGTCGAGAAAAAGGTCTCTGACATCATCAACGAGGAGATCACGCGGTTCGGCGGTATCCAGGTTCGCTTCCCGCTGCTGCAAAGCGCGGAGATCTGGAAGCAGTCCGGGCGCTGGGCGGTTTATGAACACGCCAATCTGATGTTCCAGTCCGAAGACCGGCGCGGCCGCCTGTTCGGACTGAGCCCGACCGCGGAGGAGGTTGCCTGCGATCTCGGCAAGCACCTGATCCGGAGCCCCAATCAGCTTCCGCTCAACGTGTTCCAGAACCACATGAAGTTCCGCGACGAATTGCGGCCCCGGTCCGGGCTGCTGCGGTCGCGCGAGTTCATTATGATGGACGCTTATTCGTTCGATATCGACGAGGAAGGCCTCGATTTGGCGTACCGCAAGATGCGTCAGGCCTATCACGCGATCTATCGGAAGATCGGCTTCGAATACATCGTCGTGCATGCCGATTCCGGCGCCATCGGCGGTTCGGCGTCCGAGGAGTTCATGGCGACCAGCGCCGCCGGTGAGGACACGCTGCTCTATACCGACGGCTACGGCGCCAACGTCGAGCGCGCGGTGAGCGAGCCCCCGGCGCCGGTGAAGGCCGAGGACGGCGAAATGGAGATCGTCGACACGCCAAATAGCGAGACCATCAAGAAGGTGGCGGACGTCGTCGGCGTCGACCCTTCAGCGGTACTCAAGACGCTGATATTCGATCTGGTCTATGACGAGCATCGGGAGACCGTGGTGGTGCTGATCCGCGGCGACTGCGACGTCAACCCCGTCAAGCTCGGCAACCATTTCGGGGCCATCGCCGCCGAACCGTCCGACGCCGATACCGTGCGCAAGGTAGCCGGCTGCGAACCGGGGTACGTCGGCCCGATCAACATGAAGCCGGGCGCCAGGATGATCGCCGACAGGACTCTCGAGGGGATTACCAGCCTTGTTGCCGGTTGCTGTGAACCGGAGCGTCATGCCGTTCGCGTCAAGCCGGGCCGCGATTTCGAGATGCCCGAGGTCGCCGACGTGCGTGTCGCGCGCGCGGGCGAGATCGCGCCCGACGGCCAGCCCCTTATGCAGTGCAAGGGGATCGAGATCGGGCACGTGTTCAAGCTCGGCACCAAGTATTCCGAGAAACTGAACGCCGGCGTCACCGATTCCGATCAGCAGTTCCGCCATTTTCAGATGGGCTGTTACGGCATCGGCACGACCCGTATCCAACAGGCTGTTGTCGATCAGAACTGCGACACCGAGACCGGCATCCGCTGGCCCGTTGTCGTGGCGCCGTTCCACGTGCACCTGATTCCGGTCAAGGCGGACAATGACGAACAGATGGGCGCCGCCACGGAAATGGAAGCACGCCTTGAGACCGAGGGCGTGGAATGCCTGCTCGACGACCGGGGCGGCAGCGTCGGTTCCAAGCTCAAGGACTCCGATATCCTCGGCATGCCGCTCAGGATTGTTTTCGGGCGCGACCTCAAGGACGGCAAGGTCGAATACTTCAACCGTCTGACGGATGAGAAAGAAGTGCTCGACATCGATGCGGCGGCTGCCCGTGTGGCGGATTACATCAAGAGTGAACTCGCCGCCGCCGACGCGCGCCGTGATGCGGTCGTGGCCGAGGGTGTCTAGACTGCGGCTTTCGCCTCCGCCAGCAGGCGGTACGAATTGCGCCGATCCTTCTGGGCGTGGGTCCAGGTGAGGACCACGACCTCATCGATACCGTATTGGGCGGCGAGGTTTTCCAGTTGTTCATGGACGCTCTTGCCGGTGCCGATGATGGCGCCGGCGCGAAGCTCGGCGATGCGGGCTTTCTCGGCATCCGAATACGGGAAATCGCTGATCGCGTCCGGCGCTTCGATGGCGCGCAGATCGCCCTGTTCGCGCCGGACCTTCCAGTGCGCGCGCGACGTGAACAGCCGTTCGGCGTCCTCGTCCGTCTCGGCGGCGAGCGCCCAGACGCAGACGTTGGCGATGGGGTCGGGGAACCGTTCGCTGGGGTTGTAATTATCGCGATAAACCTGGAACGCGCGCTCAACCCCGCGACCGTCGGTGATGAAGTGCGCGAAGCAGTAGGGGATGCCGAAGTGCGCGGCGACCTGCGCGCCGTAATCCGACGTGCCGAGCATCCACATTTCGGGGGACGTTTCACTCATGGGCTTGGCGACGATGCCGCCGAACGGGTGGCCGTCGAGGAGAGGTTGCCCGGATACCCAGGCCATCAGGTCACGGACGTTAGCCGGAAAGTGCTCCGCGTCCTCGTTGGCGTTCGGGTTGAGCGCGAACGCGGTCTTGCCGTCGGACCCGGGTGCGCGGCCGAGGCCGAGGTCGATCCGTCCCGGCGCCAGCGCATCCAGGACGCGGAACTGCTCGGCAACCTTCAGAGGGGCATAGTGCGGCAGCATCACCCCGGCGCTGCCGATACGGATCTTTTCGGTTGCCTGGGCGATCGCCGCCATCAGGATTTCCGGCGCCGTGCCGAGGATGGTCGGGTGATTGTGATGTTCCGACACCCAGAACCGCTTGTAGCCAAGCTTCTCGCAGTATTGCGCCAGTTCGACGGTGTCGCGGATCGCCTGCGGTTCCGGCACGCCGGCCGCCGCCGTCGACTGGTCGAGAACGGAAAGCGCCACCATCAAGTGTCGGTGTCCACGTCATCGAAGACTTTCTTGACGTGCCGCATGCTGTCGAGCGCCGCCGGCATGCCGCAGTAGATGGCGGTCTGAAGCACCGCTTCGACGATTTCCTCGCGGGTCAGCCCGTTATTGAGCGCACCTTTCACGTGCACCTGCAATTCGTGCGGGCGGTTCAGGGCCGTCAGCATGCCGATATTCATGAAACTGCGCGTCTTGCGGTCGAGCCCTGACCGTGTCCAGCACGCGCCCCAACCGTATTCGATGACGAGGTCCTGCAGTGGCCGGGTCAGTTCGTCGGTCGCGGCGAGGCTCTTGTCGACGTGCTCGTCGCCCAGTACTTCACGGCGGACCTTGAGCCCGGCGTCGTATTGTTCCTTGTTCATGATGGTCTCCCCAAGTTTGTCGTGTTGACCGGCAGCATACCGGACGCTGCGGACGCGGCAAGGGAGGCCGTCAGCTTTTCGGCGGGGCCGTGGTGCCGCGGATCATGATGTCGGTGGGGAGTTCGCTGCGCGGTTCCGCCGCTTCGCCGGCAATGCATTGCAGGAGGTAATCCGCCGCGCGTTCGCCCATGCGGCGGCTCGGCACGTGGACGGTCGTAAGCCCCGGCGCGAGGTGTTCCGACAGCGGCAGGTCATCGAAACCGACAATGGAAACATCGTCCGGCACGTTGATGCCCATGTGCCGTGCTTCCAGCATGGCGCCGACGGCGAGCACGTCGTTCCCGCAGAAAAGCGCCGTCGGGCGGATGTCGCCGGGACGTTCCATCAGGGTGCGGAAACCGGCCCTCCCTTTGCTGACCTCATACGGTTTTTCGATCAGACATCGGCTATCGAGCTTCAGTCGGCGCGCCTTGAGCGCGGTCCTGACGCCGCTAATGCGTTCACGCGCCCGGTCGTTGCCGGTGGTGATGCCGGCGATGACGCCGATCCGCGTGTGGCCGAGATCGAGCAGATGTTCGATAATGCGTCTGGCTGCATCCGCGTTGTCGAAACCGACGCATGGATGGAGGGCGTCATCGGTATAGGTCCAGGTGGTGATGAACGGGCAGCGTTGTCGTTCAAGCATGTTGAGTGTGTCGACGTCGTGATCGCGCCCGACCAGGATCATGCCGTCGACGCCGCGTTCGATCAGCGCCTTCACCTGTTCGTATTCGTGTTCGAGATCGTAATTGGTGACGGCCAGAAGAAGGGTGTAGCCGGCGGCCGTCAGGCGCTTCTCGACGGCATTGACGCCGCTCGCGAAGATCGCGCTTTCGAGTGTCGGGATGACGGCACCGATGGTATGGGACCGGGCTGATGCGAGTGCCCGTGCAGCGCCGTGACGGACATACCCGAGCGCGCGAATCTGTGTCTCGACCTTTTCGCGAAGCGCCGGGCGCACATCGACGGGGCTGTTCAGCACACGGGAGACTGTCGCCGTGGAGACCCCCGCGGCGGCGGCGATATCTTGCAGATTGGGTAAAGTCGGGGGCTTGTCGGGCATGGTCTCTGGCCGGTGTTCTCGGACGGCATTGACTCCAAAACGGGTTGGTGCGAAGCTCAAATTTGTAAGCGCTTACATTTTTCGACAAGATATATTTTGCGCAGCGAACATAACCATGCAATAATGAGATATATAGTCTCATTATAGAGATTTCAAGACAAAGAAGCGGCAACGCTCGTTCGAAATCCCCGGGAACGGGGCGAGTTGGGAGGCTCAAATGTCGGGGTGGGGACTCAATCACATTGCAGACGAGGGTGCCGGCGTCGGTCCGGCCACGTATTCTGCTGTCCGCATCAGACATTCGTTTTTCCAGTCCGATTCCCTGTTAGACGACATCCCGTGCAGGCCCGGGACCAGCCTTTCCGCGCACAAAGCGGAACCAAAAACGACAGCAACTGGAGGAGACGTTCCATGTTTCGTGTAAGTAAATCCGTGAAGGGACTGTTAGCTGCGGCCATCGCTGCTGCGTTCGTCTCGGCGCCGGGTATCGCCGACGCCAAGGTCAAAATCCGCGTCCAGTCGGTGATCCCGACCAAGGCGGACGAGGTGACCATGCTCAACGATTTCGGTGACAACGTGAAGGCGCTGACCGGCGGCGAGGTCGAGATCGAAGTACTGCCCGCGGGCGCGGTCGTCGGCGTTAAGGAAACCCTTGAAGCGGTCGACCAGGGCCTAATCGAGGGCGGCTTCGCGTGGACTCATTATTGGTCGGGCTATCATCCGGCGGCAATGCTGTTCGGTTCGCCGGTCGCGGGTGCCGGTGTCGGGATCGACAACATCGCGTTCGTGAGCTGGTACATGTACGGCGGTGGCCGTGACCTCTACGAGGAACTGTGGAAAGAGATGGGCATGAACGTCAAAGGCTTCATGCTGCAGCCGGTCGGTCCGGAAGCGCTCGGTTGGTTCAAGGAGCCGATCACGTCCATGGACGATTTCCGCAAATACCGTTTCCGCACACCGCCGGGTATCCCGGGACAGACTTATAAGGATATCGGCGTGGCCTCCGTCGCCATGGGCGGCGGCGACATTCTGCCGGCGCTTGAAAAAGGTGTGATCGACGCCGCCGAGTGGTGCTGCCCGAAGCCGGACAGCGTGTTCGGTTTCCAGAAGGTGCTGAAGCACTATTACCTGCAGGGCCTGCACCAGGTCGTCGTTAACGCGGACATGTACGTCAACGGCGATGTCTGGGCCAAGATCAGCCCGGAACATCAGCGCGCGATGGAAATCGCCGCCGATGCGTCCCTGATGCGCGCGATTAGCTATCGCATCTATGAGAACGGGAAGGCCCTCAAGGACCTGACCGAGAATCATGGCGTGCAGCTGCACGATACGCCGGCCGACTACTTCCCGGCGTACATGAATGCGGCCAAGGCCAGCCTCGAGAAGAACGCCGCCGAAAACGCGTTCTTCAAGAAGGTCTGGGACTCCCAGAAGGAGTTCGCCGAAATCGCCGTGCCGTTCTGGGCCGGTGCCCAGGCGTCGAACGCCAACCTCGGTAAGGCGTTTGCCGACTCCCTGAAGAAGTAATCTTCAATTGCCCGGAAGGGGCGTATCCGCAGTGCCGGATACGCCCCCGACCGGCCCGCCGAATAGTATTCGGGTGAAGTGCCCCGGTCGGGCATTGAGCCCAGGAGTGTGAAATCATGGCCGACACACCCAATTCCATGGATCTCGATATTACCGACGAGATGATCGCGGAACGCCGCGGCGGCGGAGAACTGCCGCCGGACATGACGCCGTGGATGGCAAAAGCAATTACGTTAATCGATAATTTTTCACTTTGGGTCGGGCGCATCGTCTGCTGGATCACGATCCCGCTTTGCTTCGCCATGGTCTACGAGGTGGTGGCGCGATATGCGTTTATCGCGCCGACCATGTGGGCCTACGACATGAGCCGGTTCATGTACGGCGCCATGTTCATGCTGGGTGCGGGATACGCGCTGTCGAAGGGCGTGCATATCCGCGCCGATTTTATTTACAGGAACTGGTCGGCGCGTACCCAGGGGCTGATCGACACCTGGCTCTATATCGTTTTCTATTTTCCGGGGCTTCTCGTGTTCCTTTACATGGCGACGGATTATGCGTCGCTCGCCTGGATCCGCGGCGAGAAGGGCATGGACACCGCGTGGATGCCGCACATGGGGCCGATCAAGACAGCGCTGCCGGTCGGCGTCGCGTTGCTCCTCATTCAGGGCATCTCCGAGCTTCTCAAGAGTATTTATGCCTGGCGCAACGGCAGGTGGCCATGAGCGCTCTCTCCTTGAATCCCAAACAGTACCCGGGGGAAGGGCGCTAACATGGAAAATGAAATTCTCGGCCTTGTCCTGATCGGAGTCATGCTGCTGGCGATCTTCGTCGGATTCCCGATTTCCTTTACCCTGATCTTCCTGGGTTTCGTGTTCGGCTATATCGGCTTCGGCAAGGTCGTCTTCTACCTGATGACGTTCCAGTTCTCGTCGGTGATGCTGGAACAGACACTGGCGGCGGTCCCGCTATTTGTCTTCATGGGGATACTCATGGAGAAAGCGGGACTGATGGAACGATTATTCCTGGCCGTGCAGATGATGTTGTCCCGGGTCAACGGTTCGCTCTACATCGCGGTGCTATTCGTCTCGACCATCTTCGCGGCGGCGACCGGCATCGTTGGTGCCTCCGTGACGATCCTCGGCATCATGGCCGCCAAGACAATGAACCGGTCCGGCTATGACGTCAGACTCTCCGCCGGAACAATTACCGCCGGCGGTACGCTGGGGATCCTGATCCCGCCGTCGATCATGCTGGTCGTCATGGGGCCGGTGCTGGAAGTGCCGGTTACCGACCTGTTCTCGGCGGCCGTCATTCCGGGCGTGCTGCTGGCGTTCCTCTACATGGCCTATTCGCTGATCCGCTGCTGGATCAATCCGTCACTGGGGCCGAAACTCAAGCTCGAGGACCGTGCCGAGAGCATGAGCCATATCTGGGCCGAATTCCTGAAGGGGCTGGTGCCGCCGTCGTTGCTGGTGTTCTCGGCGCTGGGCTCGATCATGTTCGGGTTCGCGACGCCGACCGAGGGGGCGGCCTGCGGTGCCGCCGGCGCAATCCTGCTGTCGCTGGCCTATCGTCGGCTGACCTGGCCCGGTTTGCACGAGGCGCTGATCAAGACGCTGGAGATTACCGCGCTGATCATGATCCTGGTGGCGGCATCCAATTTCTTCGGCGCCGTGTTCTCCAGGCTCGGCACGCCCGGGATGCTGACCGAACTGCTGCTCGACCTGGATCTCAACCGTTACATCATTCTCGCCATGATCATGGCCCTGATCTTCCTGTTGGGCTGGCCGCTGGAATGGGTGCCGATCGTGCTCATCATCGTCCCGATCTTGCTGCCGCTGGTCGAAGGTCTCGGCTTCAACCTGACGTGGTTCGGTATCCTGGTGGCGGTGAACCTGCAGACGGCGTGGCTGTCGCCGCCTGTGGCGCTATCGGCTTATTTCCTCAAGGGGGTCGTGCCGGAATGGGATCTCAAGGATATCTACTTCGGTATGATGCAGTTCATGGTCATCCAGCTTATCGGCCTGATTTTGATCATCGTCTTCCCGCAGCTCGCGCTGTGGCTGCCGGAGTATCTGTACGGGAACTGACGCAACCCATGGAGGAGCCACGAAGATGGCTATCGAATATCTGAAGAAGGCGGAAAAATCGCCCGCGACGGGCGAGGACGAAACCCGCAAGATCGTTGCCGACATGCTGGCCGAGATCGAAGCCGGCGGCGAAGACGCGGCCAAGGCCTACGGCGCCAAACTCGACAAGTGGGAAGGTGATATCGTCGCCGGCCCGGCGGATATCGAGCGTGCGCGTGCGCAGATTTCCGATCAGTTGAAGGATGACATCAAGTTCGCGCACGAGCGGGTCCGCAGGTTCGCCGAAGCGCAGAAAGCCAGCATCCGGGAGTTCGAGACCGAGCTTTCACCGGGGCTCTGGGCCGGGCAGAAGCTGATTCCGATGAAGGCGGCGGGCTGCTACGTGCCGGGCGGACGTTATGCGCACGTGGCGTCGGCGATCATGAGCATCACCACCGCCAAGGTCGCGGGCGTGGAAAACGTGATCGCATGCTCGGCGCCGAACACGGAGCGTGGCGGTATTCATCCGGGTATTCTTTACACGATGGATCTTTGCGGCGCTGACCACATCCTGGCGATGGGTGGCGTGCAGGGCATTGCGGCGATGGCCTTCGGGCTTTTCACCGGGCACAAGGCGAACATTCTCGTCGGTCCGGGCAACCGCTTCGTCGCCGAGGCCAAGCGCATGCTGTTCGGCCGCGTCGGCATCGACCTGTTCGCGGGGCCGACGGAAATCCTGATCATCGCCGACGAAAAGGCCGATCCGGAAGTGGTCGCCGTCGACTTGGTGGGGCAGGCGGAGCACGGCTTCGACTCGCCGGCATGGCTGATCGTCCGCGACCGGGCGCTCGGCGAAGACGTGGCGGGGCGCATGCAGCCGTTGATCGACAAGCTGCCGGACGTGCAGCGCGAGGCGGCGACGGCGGCGTGGCGCGATTACGGCGAAATCGTCTATTGCGACACTGACGAGGAAGCGGCGCGTGTCAGCGACGAATACGCGCCCGAACATCTGGAACTGCAGGTCGAAAACTTGGACTGGTACGTTAATCGCCTGAGGAACTACGGTTCACTGTTTGTCGGCGAGGAAACCACGGTCGCGTTCGGGGACAAGTGCTCCGGCACCAATCATATCCTGCCGACCAAGGGGGCAGGGCATTACACCGGCGGGCTCTCGGTCCACAAGTTCATCAAGGTGGTCACGACCCAGCGCATGACGCGCGAGGCAAACCGGGACGTGGCCGCCGTGACGGCACGGATTTCCCGGCTTGAAGGCATGGAAGCGCACGCGCGCACGGGTGACATTCGTCTTGAGAAATATTTTCCGGGCGAAGATTTCGATTTGCAGTTATGACCGGAGATGCCTTTTCGCTGACGGGACAGGTGGCGCTGGTCACCGGCGCATCGTCGGGCATTGGTCGGCGCATGGCGGACGCGTTGGCGAGCGCCGGCGCGGCGGTGGTGCTCGTTGCCCGCACCGAAGCAAGACTCGCGGATGCGAAAACGGAGATCGAGAACGCAGGCGGCACGGCCGTAACGGTCGCCGCCGACCTGATGGACCGGGACATCATCGACGATCTTTACGGGGAAGCCCGCCGGCCGTTCGGCGCGCCGACGATCCTCGTCAACGCAGCGGGCGTGAACCTGCGCGAAAGCTGGGCCGACGTCACGCCGGAGAGCTGGGATCATACGATTCACCTCAATCTGACGGTGCCGTTCTTCCTATCCCGTGCCTGCGTGCGCGGCATGATCGACAAGGGGTTTGGCCGCATCATCAATATCGCGTCGCTGCAGAGCTATCGCGCATTCGCCAATTCCATGCCCTACGGCGCATCGAAGGGGGGCATCGTGCAACTGACCCGTGCCATGGCCGAAGCGTGGTCGAAGGACGGTATAAACGCCAACGCCATCGCGCCGGGGTTCTTTCCGACGGAACTGTCGGCGGCCGTCTTTGCCAACGAGGAACTGTCGGCTCATAACGCGCGCATGACGGCGATCGGCCGCAACGGCGAACTTGAGGATTTGGACGGCGTGACGGTGTTTCTTGCTTCGCCCGCGTCCGCTTATATCACCGGCGCGACCATCCCGGTCGACGGCGGCTTCACGGCGAAGTAGGAGGACCGATGCGCGCACTCGTCTATACCGGGCCGAAACGGATCGTGCTGCAGGACGCACCGGACCCGGTTGCCGGGGGTGATGATGTGCTGATCGAGGTCGGGGCCGTCGGCATTTGCGGCTCCGACATGCATGCCTATCTGGGCCATGACGAGCGCCGGCCGGCGCCGTTGATCCTGGGGCACGAGGCCGCTGGTGTGGTGCGCGGCGGCGCGCACGACGGCAAGCGCGTGGTGGTCAATCCATTGGTGACCTGCGGTACCTGCCGCGACTGCACCACGGGCCGCGAGAATCTTTGCGCGAAACGCGAGATTATTTCCATGCCGCCGCGTCAGGGCGCGTTCGCGGAAAAAATCGTCATTCCGGCGCGCAACACCGTTGAGGTGCCGGACGGGCTCGACATGACCCATGCCGCGCTTGCCGAACCGCTGGCGACGTCGTGGCACGGCATCACGCTGGCGGCACGTCATTCCGCCGTACCGCTCGGCAACGCGCGGGGCCTGGTGATGGGGGCGGGCGCGGTCGGACTCGGCGCGGCACTGGCGTTGCGGGCTTTCGGATGCGCCGACGTGATGGTCGCGGAAACCAACGAGCTACGCCGTAAAACCGCGACGTCGCAAGGGTTCGAGAAGGTCGTGGATCCGACGATCGAGGGGGCGCTCGACGCGGGCTTCGCCGACGTGGTCATCGATGCCGTCGGTAACAAGCATACCCGCGCCGCCGCAATCCGATCTGCCCGGCCCGGATCGGCAATCGTTCACATCGGCCTCGGCGATGGCGTCGACGGCTTCGACGCCCGGCGCGTGACGCTGCAGGAGATCACCTTTGTCGGCGCCTACACCTACACCATGAACGATTTCAAGGAGACGCTGGCCGCGATGGCGGCCGGTACGCTCGGCAACCTGGACTGGATCGAGGCACGCGCGCTGGAAGATGGCATCCAGGCTTTTGACGATCTCCTCGAAGGCCGCACCGGTGCCGCCAAGATCATCCTTCGTCCTGCGGGAATCCGATCCGGTGCTTGAAACCCGCATCGGCCGGGTACACCTAAGAAAGCATCAACTTGGGGAGGATCTCTGAAATGGAAATTCGTATGGACGGCCGCAATGCCGTCATCACCGGCGGCAGCGCCGGTCTCGGCAAGGCCATGGCTCAGGAGTTCGTGGCGTCCGGCGCCAACGTTGCCATCGTCGCCCGGCGCGCCGACGTTCTGGACCAAGCGGCGGCGCAGATCGCGCCCGCCGGACCAGGCAAGGTCATCGCAATCTCGGCCGATATCCGCCAGGCATCAGAATGTACGCGCACCTTCAAGGAAGCAGAGGCGGCGTTCGGTCAGGTCGACATTCTTGTCAACAACGCCGGCACGTCGAGGCGCGGCCCGTTTCTCGATATTTCCGACGACGACTGGCAGGAGGATTTCGATCTCAAGGTGTTTTCCGCGATCCGCCTTGCACGTCTCGCAATCCCGGGGATGCGGGAACGCAAATGGGGCCGCATCATCAACGTGCTGAACTCGGGTGCCAAAACGCCGCCCGCCGAAGGCGCGCCGACTGCCGTCACCCGTGCCGCCGGGATGGCGATCATGAAGGTACTGGCGAACGAGAACGCGGCGTATAACGTGATGGTCAACTCTCTGCACGTCGGCAAGATTCGCAGCGAACAGTGGGAAAAACGTCACGAGAAGGACGAGCGCGGGCTCTCCCTCGACGAATGGTACGCCGAGGAAGGCAAGAGCCAGCCCATGGGCCGGCTGGGTCTGCCGGAGGAATTCGCGGCAATCGCGTGCCTGCTGTGTTCGGACCGGGGATCCTATGTCACCGGTGCGGCGATCAACGTCGACGGCGGGCTTTCGAAAGCGGTCTAGGTGTCGTGCGTGATCAGGCCCTCTTCGAGGGCCTTGATCTGCAGCGCCAGGAAACGTGAGAAGATCCGGCACTGTGCCAGCGAGCCGGCGGTGAACCAAAGCCCCGGCTGTGGCGTGCGGCACCACATGTTGCGGAGTTCGCCGCGGTCGCTGAATCCCCAGACGGGGCCGGTACGCTCGGCGATCTCGTCGCCCATGTACTGGCGCACCGTGTCCTGCTGCATTTTGTAGCCGGTCGCGAGGACGATCAGGTCGGTCGCAAGGATGCGGCCATCCTTCAATTTCGCGCCCTCCGCCGAGAACGTCTCGATGTCGTCGTACTGGACCACGCCGACCTCGCCGTCGGCGATCAGCCCGGAACAGCCGACGTCGAAATAATAACCGCCGCCGCGTTGCAAGTAGCTCATCTGAAAGCCGCAGTCGTCGACCCCGTCGTTGAGTTCGAAACCGCGCGCCTCGAGCTTATCGAGCAGCGGTTTATCGATCTCCTTGGACATTGCCGTCGCCTTTTTGTAGGCGACCTTGAGCACCGGGAACGGCATCGAGGTGGCGATGAGATCGCAATCGTCGACCGACGGTCCTTCGGCATAGATCAGGTAGACCCGTTGCGCCTCCTTGAGGCTGACGATGTGCGTCGATGAGCGTTGAATCATCGTCGTTTCGACGCCGCAGGCGTGGAGGTCCTGCGCCACGTCGTGGCCGCTGTTGCCGGTGCCGATGACGAGTGCCTTCTTGCCTTCCCACTTGTGGCCGGTTTCGTAGCTGCCGGAGTGCATGACTTCGCCCTCGAAGTTCTTGAGCCCGGGCAGGTCCGGCCAGATCGGAATGCCGCTGGCCCCGGTCGCCATGACCACGTGACGCGGTTTCATGGTGCGCTCGGTGCCGTCGGATTTCTTCAGCGTGACGACCCAGTGGCCGTTGTCGCTGTCGTAGCTGGCGGCGGTCATTTCGGTGCCGGTCCAGTAGTTGAGCTCCAGCGCCTCGACGTAGTGCTCGAACCAGTTCGCCAGCATGTCCTTGGGGATATAGACCGGCCACGTCGGCGGGAACGGCATGTACGGCATGTGATTGACGTACACTTCGTTGTGCAGCGTCAGCGAGTGATAGCGCTTGCGCCAGTTGTCGCCGACGCGCTCGTACTTGTCGACGATCAGGGTGTCGACACCGAGGTGCGTCAGCCGGGCGGCAACGCCGAGCCCCGCCTGCCCGCCACCGATCACCAGCACCGCGGGGTCGCGGTCTTCGTAGGCGCGTTGCCGGTCACGGAAATCCTGCCAGTTCTCGCCGCCCCATTCGCGGCTGAAGGCGTCGACGCCGGCACGGTGCGCACTGGTCGTTTCAGGAAAGCCGTCAAGCGCCTGCAGCGTCGTCGACAGTGTCCAGGCGCGCCACACCCCGTCCTCGTCCTCGCGAAGCCGGAGAACGCCGCTGCCGGTGCCGACGGCGGTCTTGAAATCGTAGATGATCTCGATGGCATCCGTCCCGGCGCGCGTGACAGTGCGCGGCGGGGTGTGGCTGTCCGGAATGTGGAAGTCATTGGGTCTGGCGCTTGTAATCGTTTGCCCAAGTTTCTCCGCGATTGCGTCCCGACCGCTGACGCTGTCGAGTGTCCAGCCGAACGCAAGAATGTCGCGCCAGTGCCCGTCGTTTAGAAACAGTCCGGCCGCTGCCTCGGAGTCTTCGGTGGCGAGGGCTTTTTCGAAATCGGTCAGCCATGTGTTTGAGATGTCCGCCAGCGGCAGATCGGTATCAGCGTCTTTTGGCATTATCTTTGTCTTCTATTTCTTCCCTTCGAGGATGGTAGAGCCTATGAGGCCCCGTTCCAAGGGCTTCGGCGGCATACTCTCTTGATTACGGACCCGGAGGCACTACGTCTAAATCTGATCAAGAAACGCCCCCTTCGGCGGGGCTCAAGGGGGCAAACATGGAATACAAGCTACTCGGCACGACCGGCCTCAAGGTTTCGGAAGTCTGCTACGGCACCATGTCGTTCGGCGGTGATGCGGACGAGGCGGAATCGAAAAGGATGTACGCCGCCTGCCGTGACGCCGGTATCAACTTCTTCGATTGCGCGAATGCGTATTCAAAAGGGAAGGCGGAAACGATCCTCGGCAAATTGATGGCGTCGGAACGTGACGACCTGATCATCACGTCGAAGTGTTTCAACCCGATGACCGACGACATCAATTCGCGCGGCGGCAATCGCCGCAATATTCTCGCCGCCGTCGAAGCGAGCCTGAAACGACTTGGGACCGATCGCCTCGATATCCTGTTCATGCATCGCTGGGACCCGGACGTGCCGCTTGAGGAAACCCTGCGTGCGCTGGAAAAACTCGTCTCGGACGGTAAGGTCCTGTACCTGGGCGCCAGCAATTATTCGGCGTGGCAGGTCGCCAAGGGGCTCGGCATTTCCGAACGCATGGGTTGGCCACGCTTCGACGTGACGCAACCCATGTATTCGCTGGTCAAGCGTCAGGCGGAAAGCGAAATTTTTCCGCACGCGATGGCCGAGAACCTTGGCGTCATGACTTATAGCCCCGTCGGCGGCGGTTTGCTCAGCGGCAAGTACGGCCCCGACAAGCGACCCGAGCAGGGGCGCCTGATGAGCAACAAGGAATACACGACGCGCTACGGCGAGGACTGGGTATTCGAAACGGCGGGCAGGTTCGCCGAACTTGCGAGCGCGAAGGGCGTTCATCCGGTCAGTCTTGCCGTTGCCTGGGCGGCGGCTCACCCGGCCGTCACGTGTCCGATTATCGGCGCGCGCAGCCTGGAGCAATTGCAGCCGTCGCTCGACTCTATCGCCATCGACATGACGCCGGATCTGCATGCCGAGATCGCAGACCTCGGTCGCACGCCGCCGCCGGCGACCGACCGGCTCGAAGAACAGACGCGCTGACGGCACGCAAGGAAAGTACGGCATGAAGTACGTCAATCTCGGGACCAGCGGTCTCAAGGTGTCGCCGATCTGCTTGGGTGCGATGACCTTTGGCAAGCAGACCAATGCCGATGTGGCGGCAAAGATGGTCAATCTCGCCCGCGACAAGGGGGTGAACTTCATCGACACCGCCGAGAGCTACGTGATGGGCAGGTCGGAGGAAATCGTCGGCAAGCTGATCAAGAAGGATAGAAACGACTGGGTTGTCGCCACCAAGCTGGGCTCGAAGGCCGTCGGCGATGGACCCAACCAGAGAGGGTTGAGCCGTGCCTGGATGATCGACGGCCTCAACGGCAGCCTGAAACGGCTCGGGACCGATTACGTCGACATCTATTACCTGCACCGTGCCGATCCGACGACGCCGCT
Organism: Rhodospirillales bacterium; assembly: GCA_965229805.1. Lineage (GTDB taxonomy): Bacteria > Pseudomonadota > Alphaproteobacteria > Rhodospirillales > Casp-alpha2 > UBA4479. Next base: position 567,541 of record CBDDJO010000002.1, read on the forward strand.
GGCCGAAACCATCGAGACGATGGGTGAACTCATCCGTGCTGGCAAGGTGCGCTACTGGGGGTTTTCCAACTTCCGCGCCTGGAAAATCGCCGAGATGGTTCACCTGGCAAGAGATCTCGGTGTGCCCGGACCTGTCATCGCGCAGCCCTATTATAATGCGCTCTATCGAGTGGCGGAGTTCGAGTATCTGCCGGCGTGCGCCGAGTACGGCATCGGTGCCGTGCCCTACAGTCCGCTGGCGCGCGGTGTGCTGACCGGAAAGTACGGTGCCGACATCGCCTCGGCGAAAGATACCAAACGCGGGGCGGATGAGGTCGATCAATATCCGGACGTCTATACGCGGGACTGCTTGCGGATCGCGCAGAAGATCAAAAAACGTGCCGAACAACGCGGTATGACGCCGGGGGACTTTGCGATGAACTGGCTGCTAAACAACCAGATCGTCAGTTCCGTGGTGGCTGGGCCGCGCACGCTTAAGCACTGGAGGGCGTACCTTGGCGCGCTCGATCATGAATTCACGGCCGAAGACGAGAACTTCATCGAGAAACTGGTGCCGGGCTGTTACCCGCTCGAACTCGTATATACGGAACAGAAGGACCCGCCCAAGGGACGTATACCCGTCGCAGGCTAACGCGTCAGATCAGCCGCTTTCTGAGCTGCGACGAGATGATATCGATGATCGAAACCGAAATCACGACCACGATGATCACCGCCGAGGCTCTGTCGTACTGAAACGATCGGAACGACTCGTAGAAGATAAAACCGATGCCGCCGGCGCCGACGATGCCGAGCACGGTCGCTGACCGGACCAGGGTTTCGAAACGATAGAGCGAGAAGCTGGTCCAGAGCGGCAGTACCTGCGGGATAACACCGAAGATGATCTGCTGCATGCGTGACGCGCCGGTCGCCGCGATACCCTCGACCGGACGCGGGTCGATAGCTTCGACCGCTTCCGAGAACAGCTTGGCGATGATGCCCAGATTGTGGACGAAAAGCGCCATGACGCCGGCAAAAGGGCCAAGGCCGACAGCGGCGACGAACAGGATTGCGAACACGAGCTCGTTGATTGCCCGGCAGGCGTCCATCAGGCGGCGCATCGGCTGCACGATCCAATATGGCGCGATGTTGTTCGACGAGAGGAGCGCGCACGGAATGCCGAAGATGATCGAGAGGACCGTGCCCCAGAGCGCGATCTGTACCGTTTCGATCATCTTGAGAATGATATCCTCAAGGTCGACGAAGTTGGGATAAAGAAAATCCGAAATAAACGTCGCCATGTTGTCGGCGTCCGAGACCAGGAAAGTCCACCGGTCGACCTCGGCAGGATAGTAGGAAACGCCGAGAAGGATGACGATAATCAAGGCGGTGACGGCGGTCCCGGCATGCCGCGTCCAACGCGGTTTCAACTGTTCGGCGACGGCGGGTGAAATATTGTGCGACAGCGCGATTTCGCTCATGACGGGTCAGCCTTGGAAATAAATTAAAAAAGTAAACGGGGTGATAGAAGGCCTATCACCCCGTTCGTAATGCGTTGGCTTAGTAGCCGGCTTTGCCGACGATGTTTGCCATTTCCTTGAGCTTCTTAAGCTCGTTTTCGGCTTCGGCAACGGCTGCCTTGTCGCCCGCCTGTTCGGCTTTCAACTTTTTCTTGAATGCCTCGATCTGGCGTACGTCGAGAAGCTGGGCATTGGAGGACGCCAGGAACGGCCCCCAGCCGTCGGAGAGATTGGCGAGGGTTTCACGCTCACGCTTGACCTTTTCCGTCGGGCCGAAACGGCCGTACTGCATGATGAAGTAATAGATCTTCTGCTTGGCATCGGCTTCCAGATCCTTGCGCCAGACCATCGGGTCGGAGGGGATCAGCGGGGAGCGCCAGATTTCCTTGATGTTCTTGAACGCGTCCATGTTGTTCTTCTGGAGGCGCGCATAGATCGATTCCGTGTTGTTTGTGGCGACATCGACCTTGCCGTTGGCAACGGCAAGGGCATTGCCTTCATGATTGGAACGCGTGACGCGCTTGAAGCAGTCTTCCGGCGTCTTGTTGTTCAGCGCCCACACGTAATACCCCGGGATTGCGAAACCGGACGTGGAGTTTGGGTCACCATTGCCGAAGGTTTTCGTCTTGTCGCACTTCAGCACGTCATCGAGCGAGTTGATGCCCGAATCCTTGTGCGTGATCAGCAGTGAGTGATAACCCTCGGAACCGTCGTCCTTGATGGTCTGCGCGAAGACTTCGCCACCTGCACGATCGACGGCGACAATGGCCGATTTGTTGCCGAACCAGGCCAGATCGACCTTGCCGAAGCGCATGCCTTCGATGACGCCGGCATAGTCGGAAGCGAAGAACGGTTTCACGGGAACGCCGAGACTTTTCTCCATGTCCTGGAGAAACGGCGTGAAGGATTTTTCGAGCGCCGAGGCGGACTCGGTCGAGATGATGCCGAAGTTGATCTGTTTCGGCATCTCGGCCTGGGCGGACCCGAGGCCGATCAACGATACCGCGACGGCGGCAGCAAGTTTTTTGAACATTTGATCGCTCCTGTAACTAAGGTTTCTTACGCGTCCAGAACGGACGCGGCAGCTAGTTGCGGGTTGGGGTCTCTCCCATTCCCGTAGACGGGGCGCGTTTCGGCTTTCTTGCCCGGCTTCTTGCCGGCCCCCCGAATTTCATGATCGTCGCCGCTGACGAGGTCGACGCCGTAGAGGTTTTCGATGTCTTCCTTGGTGATTTCGTCGACGTCGCCGTCATGGATGATCCTGCCGTCCTTCAGCGCGATGATGCGGTCGCAGTGCTTGAAGGCATGATCGATCTGGTGCAGCGAGACGATGACCGTCACCTTGTCCTGTTGGTTGATGGATCTGAGGATCGTCATGACGCGTTCCGCCGATGCCGGGTCGAGTGATGCAATAGGTTCGTCGGCGAGAATGAGCTTGGCTTCCTGGGTCAGCGCGCGGGCGATGGCTGCACGCTGCTGCTGGCCGCCGGAAAGCGTCGACGCGCGCTGGTAAGCCTTGTCGACGATGCCGACTCGTTCCAGCGCCTCCAGCGCTTTGACCCTGTCCGTTTCCGGAAAGGCGCCGAACGTACCGCGCAGACGGCTGATGCGGCCGAGCCTGCCGACGAGGACGTTCAACAAAAGAGTGAGACGGCCGACCAGATTGAATTGTTGGAATATGATGCCGACATCATGGCGCAATTCGCGGATCGCGCGGGTCCGCTGGCCGGCGACCTGGCAGTCCTGACCGAAAAGCCGGACCTTGCCCTGCCCCTTGTCTATGGTTTCGAAACCCGCGATGAGACGGATGAGCGTGGATTTTCCGGAGCCCGATGCCCCGATGAGGCCAACCATTTCGCCCTGGGCGACGGAAAGATCTATCCCCTTGAGGACTGGCTGGTTCGCTTTAAAAGACTTGTTGATGCCTTCAATCGCAACGGCTGGCGCTTGCATGGCAACTCCTTCCCCCGGTTTGTCAGGGGGGAAGGTGCCGACACCGCGTTACAAAAATATGTCGGAAATTTGAACGTTTGTTTTGGTCCCGGCGCTTTATCCACAACGGGCTGGAAAACCTCGTAATCCGCCTGCATTTTTGCAGGACGGCACCGATGAATAAGTATGCCTTCCATCGTTTTTTCGCCGGTCGACGGGGGCGATCGTTGCATCGCGATACGAATCGTTATGCAGCCTATGGAACACTGTTATCCAAATCCGCCCGCTACGGATTTCATGCGACGTTGAATCCGTCATTTCGATTAATCGCGTGGTTCCGCTGTCCGGACCTTAGATCGACGACCAAACTTGCTTCTCGAACTCGATCTCTTTCTCAAACGTGGACAGTTCACTAAGCGCGAAGTCGCGGATCGAAACGATGCCGTAGCCGCCGTCCTCAAGTCCGGTGACAGCGATGTGGCGGATCGAAAGCTCGATCATCAGGGCGACCGCCTCGAAGCCGAGTTGATCGGCATCAAGCGTTACCATCGACGTGCTCATGACATCCCGGACGAGAGTGTCAGCCGGGTTTCTGCCCTGAGCGACGACACGGCGAAGCAGGTCGCGCTCGGTGAAAATGCCGGAAAGCTGGCCGTCGTCAATGACGAGAACGGCGGCGACGTTCTTTTCCAGCATCAGTTTGGCGACGGTATCGATATAGCTCGTCCCTTCGACATGGATGAGCGTCTGATCGGCGACGATTTCCTTGAGTTTCCGGTGATGCATGATGGCCTCCCAATCTCGCCTGGCGTTCGCCGACAGGCGGTTAAAGGACAATGCCGATAGTATACCTCAATCGATGCGACGCAGGGAGTGTCAAAAAGGACAGGCGCGTGATCTGTTACGCCGCCCGCTGACTGTACACCTCGTCTGCGCGGGGATGGCGAATGGGGTAGATGACTTGTTCTCTTGCTTGTTTTTGGAGCGTGGCGTCGGTCAGTAAATCTCAAGCACGCAGGTGGGGCCGAAGCGGCGCCGGAGATCGGCGAGACCGTTTTCCACCTCGCGGCGGATCCTCGCGGCTTCCGCCGGATCGATGCCGCGTTCCATGGACACTTTGAATTGCCGCATGGCGAGCTTGTTCCACCGATCGTCGAGCACGATCTGCTCGGCATTGCTCAACTTGCATGTGGTCACGCGGGCGTGCCGTTCGAAGTTCGGGTCGACGGCCGCCGAAACCGGTTGACCCAGCAGGACGATTGAAACCGCAATAAGTGCATATTTCAGCGTCATGAGCAGAGTATTGCAGAATCATTTCAAAAATCAAAGGCTTAGAAAAATTATCAATATAATCAATATATTATTATCCATATATAAAATATGGATAAGCAAAAAGTGCGGATTTTTACGATTCGGTCCGCTGGCCCGGTCCTCGTGCATGACGGAAGGCCATGTTGGAAGCCCGATCCCGTATCGACTGGCTTTCCCCGACAACTTGATATAAGCACGGGGTCCGGTTTCTCCGGGCGGTACTGCTGAAAATCATAACCATTGGACAAGGGCGCAAACGATGAACCCGGACACTCCGCGCATTTCTCTGATCCACGCGACGCCGGTTGCTGTCGAGCCGGTTGTTGCCGCGTTCCGTGCGCTATGGCCGGAAGCCGATGTCTACAACCTGCTGGAAGATTCCCTCGCACCCGATCTCGACCGCGCCGGCAAACTCGACGAAGCGATGACCGAGCGCTTCCTGCGCCTTGGCCGTTATGCCGCCGATTGTGGTGCCGACGGCATCCTGTTCACATGTTCGGCGTTCGGGGCCTGCATCGAGAGCGTCGCCACAGAGCTGAAAGCGATGCCGGTGCTGAAACCGAACGAGGCGATGTTCGCCGACGCGCTCAAGGCGGGCACGAAGGTCGGCATGATCGCCACCTTCCAGCCGAGCGTGCCGTCGATGGCGCGTGAATTCGAGGCGATGGCCATGGCCGCTGGTTCGAATGCGACGTTGACCACGGTTTGTGTGCCGGACGCCATGCAGGCGCTGCTGACGGGTGATGCGGCAACCCACAACCGGCTGATCGCCGATGCGGTTACGGAACTCGGCGATCCGGATGTGCTGCTTCTGGCGCAGTTCTCCATGGCCCAGGCGCGCGATGCCGTCGCCGCGAAGACGGCCGCCCCCATCCTGACCAGTCCGGAAAGCGCGGTTCGGGCCTTGCAGGCGGCGTTGATCTAGCGTTTATCCCGCTTTCCTGGTTGCGAAGTAGATGATGAAGACCGACGCGGCCAGGAACGCGAGCGCGATCGGTGACTTGATCAGGAACAGCGGGTCGCCGCCGGATGCGGAATAACCGCCGCGCACCAGTTCCTCCAGACGCGGCGACAGCAGGAAACCGATCACGAACGGCAGGATCGAGATGTCGAGACGCCGGAGCGTGTAGCCGATCAGGCCGAAGATCATCACCACCCAGATCGCGATAAAACCGCCGTCCTGGGCATAGACCGCGGTCAGCGTGATCAGCAGCACCACCGGCAGCATGATCGATTTCGGCACCCGGGCCAGCACGCCGAGCGACCGCATCACCACGCCGCCCAGCGTCCAGTTGCAGATGTTGGCGATCACCATCAGCGTGAACATGGCGAACGCGATCACCAGATCCTTGTTGATGATGGTGCCGTAACCCTCGATCTCCTTGATCTCGGTGAAGCGGAACACGTGCGGGCCGAGGGTGAAGTCGCCGACACTTTCGACGGCGAGGATAATGAACACGGCGGCGAAGTTACCAGGGATGCCGAGGCTCATGACCGGGATCAGGTTGGCGCCCGACACCGACGAGTTCGCCGCCTCGGTCGCGGCGACGCCTTCGGGAATACCGGTGCCGAATTTCTTCGGGTCCTTCGACGTGCGCTTGGCGAAGTCGTAGCCGAGCGTCGCCGCCAGCGTCGTGCCGATGCCGGGCAGGGCGCCGATGGCGGTGCCGATTACCGAAGACGAGAGAATGTTCGGGAAGATACGCTTGATTTCGGAAAAACTCAGCCGGTTGTCGCCGAGGACCGGCGCTTTCTTGGGGCCATCCCTGGACAAGCGTTCGCGCGCCGCGTCCTCGATGCCGAGGAACACCTCGCCGACGATCAGCACGCCGAGGATCGCCGACGACAGGGGCAGGCCGTTCCCCAACTCGGGAATACCGAAGGTCATGCGCGGCCCGTTGCCGGAAAGCGTGGTGCCCATCAGCGCCAGCAGCATGCCGAGGACGCCGACGGTCAGTCCCTTGAGCGGCGCGTTACCGGCGACCGCAGCCATGAACGAGAGCGACAGGATGATGAGCGCCGCTTTCTCCGGCAGGTCGAGCACGCTTTCGATCAGCACCGCCAGCACGGGGGCGGTCAGGAACAGCGCCATGTCGCTAAAGGTGTCGCCGCACACGGACGAGAAGTGCGCGACCTTGAGCGCTTTGGGGCCTTCGCCCTTGAGCGCCATCGGGTGCCCGTCGAGTGTCGTCAGATAGGCGTCCGGCGTGCCGGGCGTATTGAACAATATGGCCGGCACAGCCCCGCCGACGGTGGCGCCCTTCATCAGGCCGATCAGGAACCCCAGGATCGGCAGCAGCGCGTCGTCGCTGACGCCGAACACCCAGATCAACACCGGCAGCGACAGCGCCATGGCGAACGGGCCGTTGAGGCCCGGCGTCGCGCCGACGATGATACCGACGAAAAGCCCGGCCACGACCATGATCAGCGGAATCCAGTCGAAGGCGCCGCTCGACGTCGTGAAGACACCCGCGATGCCGCGGATCACATATTCGAGAACAAGTTCCATGAGGCCCTAGTATTCGGCGTTTGGCGGCAGCAGCACATTCGTCAACAATACGTCGAAAACGACGATGGCGACTACCAGTACCGAGAGGGTGGCGATGATGCCGACGGGGCGCAGGCGGCCCTCGGTCCAGCCGATCAGGGCGACGGTCATCAGAAAACCGCCGGTGACGAAACCGATGTATTTATAGGGCGCGGTGTCGGTCAGGTGCCGGTATTCGGCATCCGTCAGGCCCGCCTCGCGCATGCCCCAGACGATGGCCGGGCCGAGTACGAACATGATGACGAGGCCGATTATGCAGATGGCGGCGAAGATAATGAGAAAACGAATATTTGCAGGCGTCAGACGGCCGAGGCTGCCCGCGCTCGGTGTCGGCGATCCCCTAAGCAGCGAAACGGTGATCTGCAACGTGCTGAGAACCGCTAGCGCTGCCGCCAGCAGCACTGGGAAAAAGGCGTCGCCCGGCTCGATCCGGCCAATCGGCGTCGTGTTGAAGAACCCGCCTTTGATGTCGGCGGGGAACCATACGAAGATCGCCAGCAGCGAGCCGGCAAGAACAAGGACGCCGAACCCGATGTCCCACGGGTCCGGCGCCTTTGCAGTTTGTGGATTGGGAGTGTCCACGTTTATTTGACCAGTTTGACCAGCTCTTTGTTGGCTTCCAGGTTCTTCCGGAGCTGCGCGGCCAGGTCGTCGCCGGCGGTCATTCGCGGACCCGGCGGGTACTGCTTGGTAATGAACTTGGCGGTCTTGGACTCGGGGTTCTCCAGAACCTCGTGGATCGCCGCCGCGATGGTGTCGCGGGCATCGTCGCTCAGGCCTTTGGGAGCTGCCAGCAGGAACTGAAAGCCGAGACCGGTTTCCATGACGCCGAGGTCGATCAGCGTCGGCTGATCGGGCGCCTGTACCAGCGGGCGCGGTTCCGCGGAGGCGAGAATCACCAGCTCGCCGGCGGCGACCAGCGGCCCTTGCACGCCGCCGCCCCAACCGACGTTGGCGTCCTGGGCGACAAGCGCGTTGATGGCGGACTTGCCGCCCTTGCCGCGCAGGTGGTTGACCTGGATGCCATAGTGGCGCGCGACCATTTCGGCGCCCGCCTGCACCTGGTTACCCCAGTTGGCCCAGACGATCTTGGTGCCGCTCTTGGCCGCGTTGACCATGTCGTCGAGCGACTTCCAGCCGCTGTCGGCACGGGCCAGGACGGCCATCTGCGAACCGGCGGTCATGGTGATGTAGGTGAAGTCGTCGATCGAGATGTTGTCGTTGCCGATCGTTGCGAAATCGAACGTCGAGTTGATGGCGAGACCGAGCGTCTGACCGTCTGCCGGTTCGTTCTTGAGCTGAGCCGCCATGACGGCGCCACCGCCGCCGGCCTTGTTCTCGGGAATGATGCGCCAGCCCTTGAGCGCCTCGAGTTCCTCGGCGAGTGCACGGGCCTGGGTATCGGTGCCGCCGCCGGCGCCGAAGCCGATCCAGAACTTGATGGGGCCTTTCGGCGCCCATTCGGCATGCGCCGGGCCGGCAAGCAGCGCGAGCGCTGCGATAAATGGAATGAATAGCCTCATTGACTTTTTCTCCTCTGGTGAGTGGGTCCCTCGATAGTGTTGTCGACAGTTTTTTGTTCGGCCTACGGATTCATTTGTGCGCCGTAGGTTTCGGTAATCTCGACCGGCATGTGCCCGGGCGGCAACTGGTAACGCTGAAACAGCAAAGGCGCATCCTGGATCGAGAAATCCTTGATATCCCAGACCATGCCCATGGTCCCTTCGGGCAGCAGCAGATGGCGGCACGCCGCATCGTCGAGGGTGCGGCAGCCGATACTGTGCTCCATGCGCATGGTCGGCAGATTGAACCGTTCGATCAGCATCCGGTGCAGCGACGAGCCGTTGAGGTTCTCGAGCGGCTGATCGAGGTACATCTGGCCGTGTTCGTAGGTGAAATAGACGCTGGAAAAGGCCGGGGGTTGCTGATCGAACCAGACCAGACGGTCGACGCGGACGCAGCGCGCGACGCCGAGCGCATCCTGCCACGGGCCGGCGCTCTCATCGACATTAACGGCGACGGTGCGCACGAACGGCATCTTGTAGTTGCCGTTGACCGGATCCTTGTAGCGGTAGACGAAGACCTCGTTCACCTGCGAGCGGCGGTCGGCGATAAAGGTGCCGGTGCGGCGGTTGCGGACCACGAGCCCGTTGGCGACCAGGCGCGCCAGCGCCTTCTGTACGGTGCCGACGCTGACCGGCAGTTGCTCGGCAAGCGTGGTTTCCGTCGGCACTCGTTGGCCCGGCTTGAAGCGGCCGGAAACGATGCAGTCCGAAAACGCCTCGACGAGGCGCTGGTATTTCGGCGCGCCGTTGGTGCCGGGGTCGTCGCCGACCTGCGCGACCAGCGCGTCCATTGCGATAACGGGTGCAGACATTGAAGCCGTATACTTATTAGTTTTAAATCTAATACTCTATAGTATATAAAATCATATCGCCGTCAACAACACGATCAGAAACAAGGCACCGGGAGACACGACTTGAAGATCACCATGCTGGGCACGGGCACGCCGGCGCCCTCACTGACACGGCAAAGTTCCGGTTACCTGATTGAGATCGGCGACGACGTCATCGTCATGGACCACGGCCCCGGCGCCGCGCACCGGCTTCTGGAAGCTGGTTGCCACCCGACGAAAGTGACGCACGCGTTCATCAGCCACCTGCACTATGACCACATGATGGATTATCCACGCCTGATCCTGCAGCGCTGGGACATGGGTGCGGACAAGATTCCCGAACTGAAAGTGTTCGGCCCGAAGCCGATCATCGACGTGACCGAGAAGGCGATCGGGCCCGAAGGGGTGTTCGGGCTCGATATCGAATCCCGGGTCAGCCATCAGGCCAGTCTCGATGTTTACACGTCCCGCGGCGGTCAACTGCCGCGCCCAAAGCCGAAGCCGGAAATCAACGAGGTTGAGCCGGGAGACGTGATCGAGGGTAACGGCTGGCGCGTCGTTGTCGGCGAAGCACAGCATTTCCAGCCGATCCTCGAATGTCTCGGCTTTCGAATGGAAACGCCCGACGGCGTATTCGTTTATTCCGGCGACAGCGGCGGCGTGCCTGACAGCATGATCGGGCTGGCGAAGGACGCCGACATCCTGGTTCACATGTGCCACTTCGCGACCGGCATGGAGCCGACGGAAGGTTACCGGCTTGCCAGCGGCAACCACATGGACATCGCCGAGATCTCCAAGCGCGCCAACGTCAAGACAGTGGTATTGACGCACTTCATTCATCTGCTGGACCGGCCCGGTGTGCTGGAACAGTTGGTGGCCGAGATGAGAACCGTCTTTGACGGCAATATCGTCATCGGACGGGACCTTATGGAACTGACGTTCGACGTACAGTTGCCGCACCGGATTGACTGAGGAGGGAACATGATCGAGAGCCGCGACGTCATCAGGGCCGAAGAGTTCGCGATTTCCGCCGGACATGAGCTTGCGACCCAAGCCGGAATGGAAATCCTCAAGAACGGCGGCAACGCCGTCGACGCCGGGGTTGCGGCGGGCATGGCGCTCGGCGTGCTGCATTGCGACCTGGTCAACTTCGCCGGGGTCGCGCCGATCATGGTTCGTATGGCCGACACCGGAAAAACGGTCACCATCGACGGCCTCGGTGTCTGGCCCAAGCTGGCGTCGGTGGATTTCTTCGAGAAGGAATTCGGCGGTGAGATCCCGCAGGGGATCCTGCGTACCGTGGTGCCGGCGGCGCCCGCGGCATGGATCACGGCGCTAAAAAAATTCGGCACCATGACTTTCAAGGACGTCGCGCAATATGCGCTGCGCTATGCGGCGGACGGATTCCCGGTCTACCCGGTTTTCGCGCGCTTCATTGCGGATAATGAAGACGCCTATCGGCGTACTCCGGCGACGTCGGATATCTATCTGCCGAACGGCCGCCCGCCCGCGGTCGGCGATATCTTTCGGCAAGACGATTTGGCAAAAACCATCCGTTACATGGTCGATCAGTCCGAGGCTGCCGGTGGCGATAGGAACGCGGGGCTGCAGGCGGCCTACGATGCGTTTTACAAGGGCGACATCGCCAAGACGATTGCCGACTATCATATTGCCAACGGCGGCTTCATGCGCCTGGACGATATGGCCGCATTCGAGCCGCGTTTCGAGCGCCCGATCCGTGTTTCATATAAGGACGCCGACATCCTTTCGTGCGGCGCATGGTGCCAGGGCATCTCGCTGGCGCAAGCGTTCCGCATGCTGGATGGTGTCGATGCGGTGGCCATGGGTCACAACTCGGCGGATTACATCCACAGCTTAAGCGCCGTATTCGACCTGGTGTTCGCGGATCGTGACGAATACGTCGCCGATCCGGCATTCGTCGATGTTCCTGTCGTCGAAATGCTGAGTGACGACTATCTCGCGGCGCGCCGCACACTGATCGACCCGGACCGTGCGTTCGGTGAAATGCCGCCGGCGGGCGACTCCCGGCGCGGGAAAGCGGTGCTGGGCGATATGCCCGCGCAAATCGCCCGCGGACAAGGCGAAGCCAACGACCCGCACGACACCGAGCCCAGGGATGCGCACGATCTCAAGGATCCGGCCTCCGCCGACACCACCTATGTGAGCGTGATCGACGCCGCCGGCAATATGTTTTCCGCGACGCCAAGCGATACGTCGGCGGACACCGAGGTCATCCCCGGCACCGGGCTCTGCCCGTCGTCGCGCGGTTCGCAATCGCGGGGTGTTAAATCGTCGATCAACGCGGTTGCGCCGGGCAAGCGGCCACGTCTTACGCCCAACCCGGCGATCGCGCTCAAGGACGGCAAGCCGCTGCTTGCGTTCGGCACACCCGGCGGTGATGTGCAGATTCAGGCGATGATCCAGGTTTTCATCAACGCTTTCGGTTTCGGCATGGACATACAGAAGGCGGTCGAGGCACCGCGTTTCGCGACCTACAATTATCCATCCTCGTTCGCGCCGCATGCCTATCATCCGGGTCTCGTGATGCTGGAAGAGAGCATTTCGGATCAGGCGGCGGAGACGCTTGCCAGCCGGGGGCGTCGGGTCGAACGTTGGGCCGACGGCACCTGGAAGGCGGGCGGCGTACTGGCGGTCAAACGCGAGAACGACGGCACGTTGACGGCGGGCGCCGATCCGCGCCGCGCCGGCTTCGCGGCGGGACGCTAAGGGATGAACGAAATGAGTGGCGACAGCACCCTCGTCCGGCACCTGGGCGAATATGTGCAGCGCGTCGCCGACGCGCCGAATCCCGACGGGGCTTTCCAAATGGCCGACGAGGCGGCCCGCAATCTGATCGGTCACCGGTTGTTCACGATCATGCAGTTCAACCCGGACAGCATGGAGGTCAAACGCTGTTATTCGTCCAATCCGGGGGAATATCCGCCGGGTGGCCGCAAGGCTAAGCGCGATACTCACTGGGGCCGGCACGTGCTGGAGCAAGGCCAAGTGTTCATCGGCTACAACGCCGAGGATATCCGTGCCAATTTCGATGATCACGCGGTGATCGAGCGCCTGGGGCTGGCCTCGGTGCTCAACATGCCTATCCGCTCGCTCGGGCGTACCGTCGGCACCATGAACCTGCTGGATAAGGCCGGGTCCTACGGCAAGGAACACGTGCAGGTCGCGTCGATCATTGCCGGCGCGATGGCCGATGTGATGGTGTATCTGAATCTGCGGGACGGACACTGATCCGCCGCTTTTTTCTGCTTCCACGACGATAAACCGAACAATCCACGCTTCAACGGTTGCGGTAAAAATCGCTCGGCGTGACACTGTCCACCGTGATTGCCGCGCGCTCGTTTGGAGAGAGCCATGACCGCCAAGGTGAAATTCGGAATCCGCCTCAACGTGCAGGGTGAGATGGGCGCGACGTCGTCCGGCTTCGATTATGCGCTCGAAATGGCGCGGATCGCAGAGGATCTGGGCTTCGATTCCGTCTGGATTCCTGATCACGTCGAGAACGCACACCTAGATCGCTCCAAGCCGATCCTCGAATTCTGGACGGCGATGACGGCAATCGGTGCGCTGACGGAGCGCGTGCGCCTGGGCGGACATTCCATCAACAACACGTTTCGTCACCCGGGACTGACCGCGAAGATCGTTTGCACGCTGGACGAGATTACCGGCGGGCGTGTGATCCTGGCGCCGGGCTCTGGCTGGTTCGCTGCCGAAGCGAAAGCCTACGGTTTCCACGAATGGTACGATGAGGGTTTGAAGCGCATTGCGCGTCTGGACGAGAGCCTCGCCATATACCGCGGTCTGATCGAGACCGACGATGACGAGGGTTTCAGCTACGAGGGGGAGTACTACACGCTCAAGAATGCGTTCTGTAACCCGAAGCCGCCGCAGAAACCCTATCCGCCGATCTGGATCGCCGGCGATTCGCCGCCGACCCAGGACCTGATGATGAAGCACGGCGACGTCTGGTTCATGTACTCGAAGGCGCCTGCCGTCGTGAAGGAACTGATCGACGGCATGAAACCAAAACTGACCGGACGTCCGTGGGAGGCCGCGATCTCGACCGTCGGGCTATCCGGGACCGATGCCGAGATCATGAAGTGGGCGGAAATGTATGCCGAGGAACGAAAGCACCGCTTCCCGGTCCCACCGACCGTCGACGACATTCTGGAATCGAACCTGCTGGGCGACGAGGCCCGGGTCTGCGAGCGCATCGATCAGTGGATCGACGCCGGCGTCACCAACATCGTCATCCAGCCGATGCCGCCGATGAAGGGCATGCGTTTCTTCGGCGAGAAGATCATCCACCGTTTTACTTAACCGTCGCCGGCGATCATCCCGGCAATGGTTTCGGCGGTGCCGGCCGACAGCGTCCAGCCGAGATGCCCGTGACCGGTGTTGTAATAGACGCGCGGGTGCCGGCCGCGTCCGACTTTCGGGATCATCCTCGGCGTCATCGGCCTGAGCCCTGCCCATTCGGTGACGCTGTCCAGCCTGACATCTGGAAAATGCCGCGATGCCCAGTCGTAGAGCACTCGTATTCGTTTGGGATCGATGGATGTGTCCGCGCCCCGGAACTCGGCAAGACCGGCGATCCGGAGCCTGTCGCCGAGGCGGCTGGTGACGATCTTTGCATCCTCGTCCAAGAGCGCCGTTACCGGCGCGTCCTCGTGTGACGCGGCGAGCTTGAAGGTGAGAGAGTAGCCCTTGACCGGATAGATGTTGACCCGATCCCCCAGCGTCGCCGCGAGCCTGCGCGATCCGACGCCGGCGCAGATCACGACACTCCCGAACGTCTGCGCGCCGCGCCCGTCACGGATCGTGACACCGTCGTCCGTTGCCGTAATTTCCGAAACTGGCGCGCCGAACCGGGTCTCGACGCCATGCCCGCGGCACACATCCAGCAATCCCTGTGTGAACATGTGTATGTCGCCGGCGAAATCGCCCGGGGTGTAGAGCCCGGCATGAAAATCGCCTGCGAGCGCCGGTTCGATCTTGCGGATTTCGTCCGGCGTCACCGGGTAGCGCTCAAGCCCGGCGCCGGTCAGCAATTCGTTGGTATTGAGGGCGGCATCGAACTGTGCCTTTGTCTTGTATATATGCAGCAGCCCCGTATCGCGCCGGTCGAAGGCGATGCACTCGCGTTCGACGACGTCCCTAAGGCACTGCCGCGAATGCAGCGCCATTCGCGCCAGCTCGGACGTGTTGTCCCGCCAGCGCAACCCTTCGCGGGTAAATTCGGCGAACCAGCTCAGCTTGTGCCAGTCGGGCCGGAGCCCGATACGGAGCGGTGCGTCGTCCCGGAACATCGTACGGAGCGCGGTGCCGACGCTATGCCAATTGTTCCAGACCTCGGCGTTGGAAACGGAAATCTGACCGCCGTTGGCGAACGAGGTTTCCATCGCTGCCCGATCGTGGCGATCATAAAGGACGACGCGCTGACCCCGCCGTGCCAGGTTGTAGGCCGTGAGCACGCCGGTGACGCCGGCGCCGATGACCGCTGTTCCATTCATGGCGGTCTGATTGCCACAGGACGGCGGCCGGGTCACGGATATATCCTTGTCCGCCGGCCAGCCCCCATATCGGTACGGATGATGTGGATATTTTAAATATCGATTATAATGATACAAAACCATCGGATATCAATGTCACGCATAAATACTAGCGGTAAGGGAGAGATATTGTGGAAGATATTTCGGTTCTGGCGCGGGAAACGCGCATCCTGATCTTCGATCAGTACGGTACCGTCGTCGACATGCAGAAGGGCCTGACCGACGCGGCGGCGCCGTTCCTGAAAGAGAAAGGCTGGGACGGCGAGCCGCACCGCTTCGTCACCTGGTGGCGTCGCACGCACTTCGAGAACTCGATGATCGACGCGCTTTGCGACCGTGGCCACACACCCTACCGCGAAATCGGGCATCGTGCGGTTTCCTACGTCATGGACCGCTGCGGTATCGATTATACCCAGGACGAGGTGCGTTGGCTGGTAGGTCTGATCGAGAGCCTGAAACCGTTTCCGGATGTGATCGAGGCGCTGGGTAAGTTGCGCCGAGGCGGCTACAAGCTGGCGATCCTGTCCAATGGGGACCGCGACATGCTCGATGCGGCCAAGCCGCATATCGGTTTCGGCATGGACTTCACCATCTCGGTCCAGGAAGCGGGGTATTTCAAGCCGCACTGGCAGACCTATGCCGCCGCCGAGCGGATCACCGGCGAGGAGCGCACGAGTTGCCTGTTCGTCGCCAACCATGCCTTCGATTGCATCGGCGCTAAGGCCTATGGCATGCGCACGGCGTTCATCGACCGCCGCAAGCGCCCGTTCGGTGAGACGCCGCACCAGCCCGACCTGATCGTCGCCGATTTCGCGGAGCTGGCCCGGTCGCTGACGGAGACATAGAACCCGACGGGAACCGCACAATGAATCTGCGCAAGGTCGACCTTAACCTGCTGCTTTATTTCGACGCGTTGATGCAGACGCGGCATGTGTCACGCGCGGCGTCGATGATTGGGGTCGGCCAGCCGGCGATGAGCTCGGCACTGGGCCGCCTGCGCGACCTGTTCGAGGATCCGCTGCTGGTACGCCAGGGTCACGACATGGTGCCGACGGCCCGCGCTCTGGCGCTGGAGCCGGAAATCAAGAACGTGCTGCGCGGTATCGCGCAGGTGGTGGAGCCGCCGGGAGACTTCGTGCCGGCTGAAAGTAAGCGTACTTTCCGGCTCCGCATGTCCGACCTGCTGACCTACCTGGCGTTGCCGGACCTGGGCCAGGTGCTCGAAGCGGCGGCGCCGGGGGTCGGCCTTACCGTCGATCATTTCGCGCCGGAAAAAACCGTCGATGCACTCACTGGGGATCGTGTTGACCTTGCCATCAGCACCGGCCTCGATATCCCGAAATCGGTCCGCGTCCGCGATCTGATGGGCGATACCGTGGTCTGCGTGGCACGCCGGGACATGGATATGTCGCGGGTTCTGGGGGACCCCGAAGCCTTCGCTCGCACGCCGCAGGTGCGGGTGTCGCAGAGCCCCCTCGATGACCGTTTCACGGACCGTAACCTGGGCGTGCTCGGTCTCGATCGCAACGTCGCGATGACCGTCCCGCACTGGCTCGCTGTGCCGGAAATCCTGTGCGCGACGTCGCTGGTGGCGGCGGTACCGGCGACCTTCGCGCGGCGGATTTCGGCCCGTTATCCACTTGCGATCGGTGACATCGGGTTTTTCGATACGGGTTTCACCTGGTCGATGTATTGGCATCATCGTTACGCGAGCGACCCGGCACACACCTGGCTGCGCGCGCGGATGGCGGAAAGCTGTATCCGCCAATTGGGGCTTGCGGCAGGCGGCGCTAAGGGCGGGTGAGCGCCAGATTGCTTGCAATTTGTGGAAGTTACTTATATTCATCCGCGCCGGTTTGAAAGACACTCAAACCGGTGGAATCCACGTTGCCGGTACAGCAAGGTCGCGCGGTTCTCGCATGCTGGCGATACCGGTTTTTCAGACGGAATCTGAATTGAGAGGGTGGAGACAACGAAACGGACGCATGAGGCGCGATCCGGCGTTTATGTGCGTTCGTGGTTTCGTGCGGGATACGGCACCCAATCGGTGTTTTGGAATGTTGAATGGATGATTTTCTACAAATTGTAGATATGGCGGTCCGGTTCGTGGGCCCCGGCGACTCGCCCTCGCTCGCGCTGGAAACGACGCACGACCCGTATCTGGTCGGGCTGTCGGTGGCAATCGCGGTTTTCGCATCCTACGCGGCGTTCGTCCTTGCACTGCAGATGCGCGCCAGCACGCGCCGTTGGGAACGCCTTACGCTTCTCGGGTTCGGTGCCCTGGCGCTGGGCGGCGGCACCTGGACGATGCATTTCCTGGGCATGTTGGCGTGGCAATTGGCGACGCCGGTCAACTACGACATAGCCATCACCGCGCTTTCCGCCGTGCCGGCCATCGCTTCGGGTGCGATTTCCCTTTATGTCATCGGTTTCCGGGGACACGACAGGTTCTCCGACAGTCTCGTCGGCGGTGTCCTCATGGGGACAGGCATCGGGGTCATGCACTATTCGGGCATGGCGGCGCTCCGGATGGAAGCGGTGGTATTATACGACCCGCTCATCTTCGGCCTTTCAATCCTGGTCGCCGTGGCATTTTCGACCGGCTCGCTGCACCTCGCCACGATGACGATAAACAGGTTGCCGGCGCACAGGGCCCATCACGGCGTTATCGGCGCGGCATGCCTGATGGGCGTCGCGATTTCGATCATGCACTATACCGGCATGGCGGCATCGTTCTGTTTTGCGGCGCCCAGCCTGAAGGTCGACGGGGTCGATGTTCGGAACCTGGCGCTGATTGTCGGCTTCGTCTCATTGTTCATTTTGACGTTGACGATTATCGCCAGCCAGGTGGCGCGGCGGCTCCGCATCATTCCCATCCTGGAACACGAGATCGCCAAACGCCAGAAGGTTGAGGCCGAACTGCGGGTCAATCGGGAAGCGCTCAGTAAGAGCCATGACGAACTGGAGGAACGCGTCCGGCAGCGAACCCGGGAACTCGAGCAGGAGATCACCGAACGCAAGCGCATGGAGGTGGAGCTTGTCCTTGCGATCCGTGATGCCGAGAAGGCGAACAAGATGAAGTCCGCGTTCCTGTCGCACATGAGCCATGAGTTCCGCACGCCGCTGAACGGTATCCTCGGCTACCTCGAACTACTGTCGAGCGATATCTGCAGAACCTATGATCATGACAAGATTCAGTCCATCGTATCGGAAATCTACAAGGCGGGTACGCACCTTTCGACGTTGATCAACGATGTGTTGGACCTCAGCCGGATCGAGGCGGGCATGGAGGAGGTGCATGCAGAAGAACTTGAGGTCGCGCCGGCGGTACGCAAGTGTCTCGATCTGGTGAACATTGTCGCCGGCAAGAAGGAGATCGGGGTTCATGTCACGGAGGATGCATCGCCGATCCACGTGAGCTGCGATTCAAAACACTTCAAGCAGATTCTGATCAACATTCTGTCGAATGCCATCAACTACACGCCGGTCGGCGGCCATGTGCATATCGGTATGGAAGCGGACGACGACGGGTTTGCGTCGATCACGGTTCGCGACACCGGGGTCGGCATTCACCGGAGCGATATCGCGCGCGTGTTCCGCGAGTTTGAGCGCTCTGAAAACGCGATGGTCAGCACCGGCAGCGGCACCGGCCTCGGCCTGCCGCTGACCAAGCGTCTGATCGAAATGAACGGCGGTACCATCGAACTGGACAGCGAGGTCGGCGTTGGCACCACGGTGACGATCCGCTGCCGCCTCGTCGAGAGTGGTCTTGCAGTGGCGGAAAGTGCCGATCTCCGACAGGTCAGCGTGTAGGGGGCGAAGCCGTTTACTGCGGTGTCGTGAACAGCACGGCGCGGCCGTTGCCCGCCATCGCCCGGAAAAAGCCCCGCATGTCCTGGAAGTATTCCCAGGTATATTCCAGGTCCTCCTCGCCGTACTCCGGCCAGGCGCCCTCGCAGTGCGTCCAGTACTTGCCGGCCAGCCACGCCTCGTCGATCTTTTCGAGCGCCGCGGCGGCATCGATGACCTCATTCGGTTCGATCAGGCGCAGGAAATGTCTGGATTCGTCGTCCATCAGTTTCTTTCCGCCCAGGACGCAGACCTTCAGCGGATACGTGCCATGATCCTCCGGAAGCGCGTATGCCCGGTCGACCCCGGGTTGCGGATAGAACTCCGGCGTGTTCGGCGGGAAATCCGACAGGCACCGGTGGATCGCGTCCCACGCCTTATCGGTCTGCACCAGATGCTTCTCGTCCCAGGCGCCTTCGATATCTCCAACGACGTAATCAATCCGGTCGTCGTCGTTATCCTGTTCCAGGAGCTTGACGCGCTGCTCGTCCGTCAACGCGATATGTAAACCGAGACATCCCATAGCTGATCCTCCTTCGAATTTATGGTGTACGCCGCCGCTATGGAAGGACCGAGCGGAAAATATCCGGCATTACGCGATCTACTGGTCCTCGAACGCCAGTCCTCTGCGTTCGTGTGTCCGGTTCTGACGCCCCGGCCTGCTATCCATGGCTTCAGGCATCTGAGACAGGCAGCGCCCGCAGGGCCGGAATGCCAAGTTCCGACAACCCAGGGCGGATAACGCTTCCCATCAACGTGCCGACTGAGCGCCCGGCCACGCCTGTGGCCCGGGAACTGTCGGCTGCGTCCGTGGAGAAGCGTTCGAAAGGCAGTTCTTCCGCGCGCGGCCGCAACGGCCAAGCGAATGGAGAGTGCCGAAATGCTGACCGATACGGATGATTTCCGAGTGAAGAAGACCGTTGGCTCGTCCTGGAACGTGGACGAAGACGACGTGATGAAGACCAAGATCGCCCTTGAACGGACGGGCGATTACAAGGCGCCGGCGTGGGGCGTCTCCGGGTTCCCGGACGATGACATGTTTGACGGGCTCAAGTCGTTTCAGAAACGGGAAGGACTCGCCGTCGACGGGGTGATGAAACCGGACGGTCCGACCGAGGAACGGCTGCGCCGGAAGACCACGGTGCAACCCGCTGACGGATCGCCCAAGCCGGAGATTGGCAGTGAACTGCCGGGCGGGCGGAAGCGCGGTCCGGACGGCAAGGAAAAGCGCCCGGGCGAGGTGCAGGTTGCAATCGCGCCGCTGATCCCGGCCATCGCCGCCGGGGGCGCCATGGCGGCGCGCCATGTTCCCCGGGCGTGGCGCGGCTTGCAGGATATTATCCGCAACGCACCGCCGCTGATCGGTGCGGCCGAAATCGCCCGCAGGGAGGCGGCGCGTCAGGGCATCGGATACGACGATTTCCCCTCACCGGTTCCGGTGCCGCCGGAAGACCGGGCGGCAGACTCAAGCCGCGCGAACATGGACCGCGCCGATCCGCCGCCGCCGACGCCGGGCCTCAAGCCGCCGGACGAAAAATTGCCAGACCGCACCGAAAGCCCGGCGGCGCCGGTTGAGCTGCCCGACTTGTCCGGATCGTTGCCGGAGTCGGAGGGGCCAGCGATCTTTGTTCTGCCGATTCCCGAACCAGGTGAATTCGGGGATGGTATCCTGGAGCGGAAAGGTAACGAAGCGACACGTAAGGAGTTGGAACGGATTCGCGACTTTTTCCTTGCGAAAGGGTGGAAACACATCGGGGGTGGTCGATATGCCGCCGACGATCCTGAGGTTCTGGACCCCGGCAAACCCAAAATCGAGGCGGGTGGTGAGCGCTCGGAGACACACATACCGGGCCCGGGAAAGGCGTTTAAGATGGACACGCGTCCCGGCGGTAAGTTTGCCGACCTGACGTTTGAGGACAATCAAGGACGGATCATCCATATTCAATCCGTTGACGTGGACCGCTATGGTAAGCCCACGGACCGGGAATTGGAGAATGCCGAGAAGATTCGACGCGCGGAGAAAAATACGGACGTGATACTCATACCCAAGGGCGCACAACTGGACCGACGCCGATAGTTTTAAGTAGGCACCGATCATGCCTATGATGGTGTATGGGTTATCGTGAGCGCCGCGAAACACACTTTAGAAGCAAGTCCGTCGTTTTGACGGCGCGGGACGAACTCGCGTTTCGCCGGGTGTTGCGCGAGTTCGATCCCGACGTGCGATTTTCCGGCATCGGCTCCGGGCCGCCTCGCATATATACGGAAAGATTGGAAGGGATCGCGTTCGGGACTGTCGACAAGGTATTTATCGAAGTCGATCCGCCAGCGGAAATCCGATGGCCGCGCGCCAGGCTGGACCCGGCGTTTGGACTGTCCGAGCCCGGGGTAAGTATGGAACTGCAACGGTCATTTTGGGATTGGCCGGATCCGACGAAGAAATGGGCGTTCGACCTGCCTTTGCTGGACTGGGGCTCGATTATCGTGGGATATCCGAACGGCGATGATGAATTCAAACGTTTCGCCGGTAAGCTTCTGCGGTTGGTCGACAAGATCACCTGGAAGCGACAAGGTTTTGGCCTCGACGCCTGCCGCTGGTCGCAGGCCGGGGGCACGGTGCGGCGCGGTCTCGGGTCGGGCATCCTGATCGACCCCGCTGAAAAGATCGAACTCAACAAATACTACGACGACAGCCTTTGGGATGACGGATCGACGGGCGACGCTGCCGCGGAGAATTCCTGAGCGCCCGCCCGCGGCCCCGGAAAAACGTTCTGGTTGCTGGGCAGCGCCGCCTGACCGCCTGTCGCCGCGCTGCCCGGGGACCCTGTCAAAGCCCCGTCGGCATTGACATGGCGCGCTGCCGGGGTAATCCTGTCACTTCACCGTGTATTGCCAGCCAACCTGCGGCGCCAAGCGGGAATTTCAGTCCGCGCATCGCCCGAAAGAATAACGTTAACCGGAGACATCCTAATGTTAGAACAACCGAATGAATGTGCCGATCGTCAGGGTATTGCGCGTCTTCTCGCGCCGGAATCGATCGCGATCGTCGGCGTGTCGCAGGATTTCAACAAGCTCAACGGGCGGCCGATGAAGTTCCTTCTTGAGAAGGGCTACGAAGGAAAAATCTATCCCGTCAATCCGAAGTACCAGGACGTCGGCGGCTGGCCCTGTTTCGCCTCGATTGATGCGCTGCCCGACGACGTCGATCTCGGCATCGTCGCGGTGCCGGCGCGCATGGTCGTCGAGACCTTAGAAGCGTTCGGCAAGAAAGGCGTGCCGGCGGCCATCGTCTTCAGTTCCGGTTTCGGTGAAATGGGCGATGAAGGACGCGCGCTCGAGCAGCAGGCCGTGGAAATGGCGGCACGTTACGGCGTTCGTCTGTGCGGGCCCAACACGCTCGGCCTGATCAATGCGTTCGAGAACGTCTACGCGACCTTCACGCAGTACGGCATGGGCGAGACACGGCCCGGGCCGGTCGGCTTCGTCACACAGTCGGGCGCCTTCGGCACGGCGATTGCCGCGCTGGCGCGGCGCCGTGAAATGGGGCTCGGCTACTTCGTCAACACCGGCAACGAATCCGATGTCACCTTCGCCGACGTGATGGCCAACGTGATCGTCGACCCGCGCATCAGCGTCGGCGCCGGCTATATCGAGGGTCTTAAGGACGGCGAAGGATTCATAAAGGTGGCGGAGGCAGCGATGGCCGAGCAGAAGCCGCTGGTCGTCACCAAGGTCGGACGCACGTCGTCGGGCGCCCGTGCCGCGTCGTCGCATACCGGTTCTCTCGCCGGCGAGGACATCGTGTTCGAGGGTATCGTCCGCCAGTTCGGCGTCACCCGGGCACGCAACGAGGAGCACATGCTCGACGTCGTCGACATGTTCTCGTCGACCTCTATTCCGGACGGGCCGGGGGTCGCCATCGTCACGCAGTCCGGCGGTGCGGGTGTTTTAATGAGCGACCGCGCCGAAGAGCTTGGCCTTGAGGTGCCGACACTGGCGCCCGAGACCGTCAGCAGACTTCAGAACGTCCTGCCGGCGTTCGCGGCCACCAGCAATCCGGTCGACGTAACGGCGCAGTTTATCGCCGATCCGTCGATGCTGAAGGAAAGCGTGAAGGCGGTTCTCGACGATCCCAATGTCGATATCGCCGCGATCTGGTTCCAGTTGATGGACGGTTTCGTGGGACCGCTGACCCAGACCTTTCGTGAGATCAAGGCGGAGACGACGAAACCGTTCGTGGTCAGTTGGGTGGCGGGCCCTGAGGAAGGAATCTCGGCGTTGCGCGAACTCGGCATCTGCGTATTGCGCGGTGGTGAACCGGTCATCGACGCCGTCGCCGAACTGGTCGCCTGGGGCGATGCGCGCAAGCGCTGGCAGGCCGACGCCGACGCCCGTGCCGCGATCCGTCTGCCCGACGTCAAACTGCCGGAAACGGCCGGTGCGGTGCCGAGCGTCGACGCGGCGGCGATCCTGACCGGTGCCGGTGTGCCGCTCGCCAAGGTCGAATTGGCAAGCGATGCCGAGGCCGCTGTCGTCGCTGCGGCGCGGATCGGTTGCCCGGTGGCGATGAAGATCGAGTCCGCCGACATCCTGCACAAGACCGAAGCCGGCGGGGTCGAACTTGGCCTCGCGAATGCCGACGAGGTGCGCGCCGCTTTTGCGCGCCTCACCGAAAATGCCACGGCCTATAATCCGAAGGCGCGCATCGACGGCGTCGTCGTGCAGGAAATTCGTGACGGCAGTGTCGAGATCGTCATCGGGCTGCGCGAAGATCCGGTGTTCGGCATGGTGCTGATGGTCGGTCTCGGCGGTATCCTTGTCGAGATCAACAAGGACGTGGTGTTCCACCGTGCGCCGGTGACCGAGGATCAGGCGCTGGGCATGTTGGAACGGCTTCAGGGTCGGGCGCTGCTTGATGGCGTCCGGGGACGCCCAGGTGTCGATAAGGAAAATCTGGCGGCGATGATTGCCGCGGTGTCACGCTTCGGCGCCGCTGCCGAAGGCGCGCTTGCCGAACTGGATCTCAATCCGGTGCTGGCGGGACCAGAGGGTGCGGTCGCCGTGGACTGGCTGATGGTCAGGAAATAACGGGTTGAGCGGTGGCGCTCAGCCGCCGCTCTTGCCCTCGCGCGCGGCCTTCGCCCGAGCAAAGATTTCCACCGCCTTGTCGATCCGGCCCGACGCCATGAGCAGGGCATTGAGTTGCTTGGAAACGGTCAGCGCCTCGCCGAGCGGCATCGTCGAAACGGCACGCAGCGTTTCCTTGGTCAGGCGCACGGCGACCGGTTCGAGGTCGACCAGCCCCTGCACGAAGTCTTCCGTCATCGTTTCGAGTTCGTTCGGGCCGTCGGCGAGGCGGTTGATCAGACCCATGTCATACAGTCGTTCGGCTGGAAACGTGTCGGCGGACAGCAGCAGTTCCAACGCTTGTCGCGGTCCGGCAAGATGACTTAGCAGCGACGTGTTGACCGCCGCGGGGAAGCCGCCGCGCATTTCCATGGCGCCGAACTTCGCACCTTTCTCGGCAAGGACGAAGTCGCAGCCCATGGCGAGCGTGAAGCCGCCGGCGACGGCATGGCCGCGCACGACGGCGACCGATGGACAGCTTAGCGTGCGCAGCGCTTCGAAGATCGCCTGATAGGCATCGTCGTCGGCGAGCACGTCTTCCAGTTCCGCCTCGCGCCCCTTGCCGGCGCCGAGGTCGCGGCCGGCGCAGAATGTATCGCCGGCGCCGGTGATCACGAGACAACGACACGAGGCATCGTTGGCGGCGGCGTGGATGCCCTCGACAAGTTGCGGAATCATATCCCAGTTCAACGCGTTGCGTTTGTCGGGCCTGTCGAGCACCAGCCGGCGAACGGGCCCGGCGGTTTCGTTTCTGATCATGCCACCGGGCCCCACGCTGGCGAGGCGTTCGTTATTGTCTGATGTTGTTTCAAGTTCCTACTCCACTTTGTCGCGGCGCCAGTTGCGTCGGACGATGAAAAAGATCGACAGGAGGGTAAGCCCCCAGAAGCACCACGTGATTTCGTTGCGCACGAAGATGTCCAGGCTGCCGCGCGACAGCAGCAGCGACTGGCGGAAGTTGTCCTCAAGCATCGGCCCGAGGATGAAGGCGATCAGGAACGGCGCGCTGGGTATGTCGAAGCGCAGCATGATGAAGCCGACGACCCCCATCACCATCATCACCAGGATGTCGAAGAACGAATGGTTGATGGCATAGGCGCCGAAGATGCAGAGCACGAGGACGATCGGGAACAGCACCGAATACGGGATCGATGCGATGCGCCGGAAAACGCGGATCGCGGCCTTGCCGATGACGAACAGGAACACAGAACTCAGCGCGATGCCCATGAAAAGCGCGTAGATCAGATCGATGTTCTGCTGGAACAGCAGCGGTCCCGGCCTGAGGCCGTGGATCATGAAGGCGCCGAGGATGACGGCTGTAATCACGTCGCCCGGAATGCCGAGGGCGAGCAGCGGAATCATAGTGGCGCCGGCGACGCCGTTGTTGCCGGCCTCCGCGGCGGCTACGCCCTCTACCTCGCCCTTGCCGAAATTCTCGCGATTGGGCGACGTGCGTTTCGCCTCCGAATAGGACATGTATGCCGAGGGTGCGCCGCCGATGCCGGGAATCGCGCCCATGACCACGCCGATCGCGCTGCCTCGGCAGATCGATTTGAAACTGCGCTTGAAATCGAGCCAGCTGGCCCGGCTCTTGCCCGGGTCAATGACTGTCTCGTCGCCGCTGGCGCTGTGGGCGTAGTAATCTATGATCTCCGGAAGCGCGAACAGCCCGATCAGCAGGGGAATGAAACTCAGGCCCGCCATGAGGTCGGGGCTGTCGAACACGAACCGGTTGGTGCCGTAGACCAGATCGAGGCCGACGGTCGCCAAAATCAGCCCGAGACAGGCGGAGATCAGCCCTTTAGATAACCGCTCGCCGGAAACCCCGGCGATGATCGTCAGCGAGAACGCGATCAGGGTGAAGTATTCCGGCGGGCCGAAGCGCTGCGCCAGCATCGCCAGCGCGCCGGCGAACACGATCAGTGCCAGATTGGACACCAGATCGGCGAAGCACGACGCATACAATGCGATGTCGAGCGCGCGGCCAGCCTCGCCCTTCCGTGCCAGCGGATAGCCGTCGAGAATGGTGCAGGAGGCAGCCGGTGTCCCCGGCGCCTTGACCAGAATCGCCGGTATCGAACCGCCGTAGACGCCCCCCTTGTAAACGCCGAGAAGCAACAGGATGCCGGTTACTGGCGGCAGTGTGAATGTGAACGGCAAGGTCAGCGCGACGCCCATGGTCGAGGTCATGCCGGGGATGGCGCCGATCAGCACGCCGATGGCGACCCCGCCGGCGAGCGCGATGATATTGTCCAGGTTGGCGAAAAGAGCGAGTGCCGCTCCGAGATCTTCCAGCATCTGGGTGGTCCTACATGATCAGGTCTTCAAAGATGCCAAGCGGCATCGGTGTGTTCGCGACTTTAAGAAAGAAAAGGTAGAGGGCGATCGGCAGGCCTATCGACACCGGGACAAGCACCGCAAGGCGGCGTTCGCCGTGCAGCGCCATATAAAAAGCCAGCGCCGCCATCGACGGCACGACAATACCGCCCCATGTCATCACCCATGTGAGTACGAACAGCATCATCGTGGCGACGGCGACCTTCAGCGTGCCGCGTGCGCTCGTGTATTGCCGCTCACCGCCGATTCCGGTTTCACGGTAGACTTTTATATCGCGAAGTCCCTGAAAAATAAGCATCACGCTGAGGCCGGCCATGCCGATGATGATCAGCCGGGGCCAGAACGCGGGCGCCAGTGCAATGTTGCCGACGCTGCCGGGCGAAACGATCCCGACCGGGATCAGCCAAAACAGGATGAACAGCGAAAGCACCAGCAACGCCGTGCCGAACACGGCATCCTTATAAGCCGTTTTCATCGAGCGCACTCCTCGATTGGTGGGGAGTAGGCCGGGCACCGCGATGGGTGCCCGGCCACATCCGGGACAGTATACGGATGCTTATTTAATCCGCATATCGAGGCGTTCGACCAGGCTTGAGAACGTGTCGTACTGCTTGGTCACGAAGGCCTTCGCTTCCTTCGGACCGAGCACGCGCGGCACCGAGCCGAGCCGGGTGGTGAAGCGGTTCCAGCTCTTGTCTTCCTTCACCTTCATCATCGTTTTCGCCCAGGTATCGACGACTTCTTGCGGCAGATCCGGCGGGCCGACGACGCCGCTCCATCCGACGAGCACTTCAAGCGCCGGATAACCCAGTTCCGCGACCGTCGGTGCATCCGGGACGTCCGACAGGCGTTCCGGCGTGGTCACCATCAGAGGACGCAACTTGCCGCCCTGAATGTGGCTGACCAGGGCCGAGGAGTTGGTGCAGACAAAATCGACCTGGCCGGTCGCCGCCGCCGTGGCCGCGTTGCCGCCGCCCTTGAACGGCACGTGGATCGCCGCCTTGTTCGGATTGTCGATGCCGATCTCGTCCATCACCATGACCGCTGCCACCTGCAGCAGGGTGCCGACGCCGGCGGAGCTATAGCTCAGCGCGCCGGGATCGTCCTGAATGGCCTTCTTCAGTTCATCCAGAGACTTGTACGGCTTTTCGGTCGAGGTCGCGCAAATCACCGGGTTGACTTCAAGCAAGCCGAGGTAGGTGAATTTGTCGTACTCGTAGGGGATGTTCGATTTCATCGCCGGCGACACGGTGTGCGAACCGATGCGCGCCAGCAAAAGGGTGTAGCCGTCGTTTTTCGCATTGTACACGTACGTCGAACCGGTGACGCCGCCGGCGCCGGTACGGTTGATCACGAGCACCGGCTGTTCGAGATAAGTCGGTGCCACGCTCGCGAGGGTCCGCGAGGCTAGATCCGAAGCGCCGCCCGGACCGTAAGGCGCGACCAAGGTGATCGACTTGGTCGGGTACTCGGCGAGGGCGCCCGAAGTGCCAGCGGCTAGCGCCAACGGCACCGCAAGCAGGCCCAGTGTTTTCTTTATTGCGTTCCTTAATTGCATGTTTATCGCTCCCAATTGGTTTCGAGTGTTGCCTTGGCCGGTTGATCCGGCTCGTCTTATTGGCGGGCGTGATTAAGACCCGCGCGGAACGCCGGCGTCAGTTCTCCGCCGTTGGTTTGCGTCCCGGATACAAATCGATTTCGAATTTTACGAGATCGCCTCGGTAGGCAACCTCGTTAAGATAAATAATCGTACCGTCGGCGTCGGTGATGATCCGGCGGACTTCGCCCATGGGCGTGCCGACCGGAATGCCGAGCCGTGTCGCCGTGTCCAGGTCGGCCTGACCGATCGTCAGTACCTGGCGGCAATGCGTGATTTCCATGCCCGGCAGAGCCTCGATCACCGGAATGATCGTCTCCGTCTCGAACTTCTTGGGGGCGCGGGCGTACAACTCGGATTCCAGATAGGCATGCGTGACCAGGCAGGGCCGGCCGTCCACCGTGTTGACACGCTTTAAATAGCGATACGAGGCCGCGAGCGTGCCCTCGTCCGGTGTTGTCGCTGGCGGCACTTCGGCGTCGCGCGATTCGACTAGTTGAGGCGTGCTCTTGGTGATCATCTGCAGCAGCGATGGCCAGTCGAGCCCGACGGAAAACGTCGGCGGTGCGGAAATCTGGTCGCTGACGAACGTGCCCCGGCCCTGTTGGCGGGATACGAGCCCTTCCTGTTCGAGGATCGCGACGGCCTGGCGGACGGTGACGTTGGCGACGCCGAACTGTTCGGCAAGGCTGGCGAGTGCGGGCAGTTGTGCGGCGGGCGCCCACTCGCCGGACTGCACGCGTCGGCGCATCAAATTGGCAACGTGCAGATAGAGCTTGCCGGGGCTCTTCTTAAGAACGCTGCTGTCCATTCCACAGTCTCCCACCCATCAATTTTATAGGTGCCCTGTTCTTTGGCGAGGGCTTGAGCAGCGGCGCGGCGGTTATATCGAAGACTTCATTCCTTAATGATAACCCCAACGCGGCATCCCAATAAATCTTGTCATTCGGTCATGCTAACATTAGTATCTTTTGCGGTCTACAGAGAATATCGCCGTTGGCTAAAGGTGCAACAGGACAGGCACCTGCGGCCGACGAGAAGAAATTACCGGGGATGGGAGGAAACGGAATGAGCGACCTTGTGCAGGTCGAGAGGCCCTCGGATGGAGTCGCCTTGCTGCGTCTCAATCGGCCGGATGCGCTGAACGCGCTCAACACGCCATTACGACATACTCTCACCGATTTGTTCAGGGAACTCTCGGTCGACGAAGACGTGCGCTGCATCGTCATCACCGGCAACGGCAAGGCGTTCATGGCCGGCGCCGACATCAAGGAAATGTCCACCAAGGGCACCGCCGACGTGACGAAAATGAACGTGCGGCGGATGTGGGCCGTCATCGCCGAATGCCCGAAGCCCGTCATTGCCGCGGTCAACGGCGTCGCACTTGGCGGCGGCTGCGAACTTGCGATGCATGCGGACATCATCGTCGCCGCGGAGCGCGCGCGCTTCGGTCAGCCGGAAATCCGTGTCGGCATCATGCCGGGCGGCGGCGGCACGCAGCGTTTGCTCCGTGCCATCGGTAAGTTCAAGACCATGAAGATGGTGTTGACCGGCGAACCCGTCGACGGCCGCGAGGCGTTCGAAATGGGGCTCGCCAGCGAGGTCGTCGCCGACGACCGGGTCTTGCCGCGCGCTCTTGAGCTCGCCGACACCATTGCCGCGCTGCCGCCGTTGGCGGCGCGCCGGATCAAGGAGGTCGTGCTGGCCGGCCATGACACGTCGCTGGCGGCCGGGCTGATGCTCGAACGCCGCACCTTCGACACCCTGTTCGATACGGAAGATCAGGCGGAGGGCATGCAGGCTTTCATCGAAAAGCGAAACCCCAATTTCAAGGGAGGATGAGATAAATCGTGACGCGTGACGCCAAAAAACAGGATCTCGTTGTCGGCATCGTCGGTGCCGGCGCCATGGGGCGGGGCATCGCCCAGGTCGCGGCCACCGGCGGTTGCCGGGTGCTGCTGTTTGATGCCAAGGAAGGCGCCGCCGGGGAGGGGCGGGATTTCATCCAGGGCATGCTCAAACGCGCCGTCGAAAAAGGGCGGATGGAGCAGGAGGCCGCCGACGGCGCGATGGCCCGGATCGAGGTGATCGGCGGCATCGCGGATCTCGCGCCCGCCGATGCCGTGGTCGAGGCGATCATCGAAGACATGGATATCAAGCGTAAGGTATTCGCCGAAATCGAGCGGGCGATCGCCGGCGACGCTGTCCTGGCGAGCAACACGTCGTCGCTTTCGGTGACGCGTATCGCCGCCGCCTGCGAAAAACCTGAACGGGTTGCCGGGTTCCATTTTTTCAATCCGGTGCCGCTGATGCCTCTGGTCGAGGTGATCAGCGGGGTCAAGACCGATCCGTGGGTCGCCGATTTCCTGATGGAACTGGGTGAGCGCATGGGGCGTCAGCCGGTGCGCGTCGCCGATGCGCCGGGCTTTCTCGTCAACCAGGTCGGTCGTGGCTACACCATCGAAGCGGCGCATCTGGCGAGCGAGGGCGTGGCGGCGTTCGAGGACGTCGACCGCATCATGCGCGATGCCGCGGGTTTTCGCATGGGACCGTTCGAACTGCTGGATCTGACCGCGCTCGACGTGACCCATCCGGCCACCGTCGAGATTTACCGGCAGTACTTCGACGAGCCACGCTACCGGCCGTCGACGCTGATGGACAACCGTCTTCAGGCGGGGCTGCTCGGTCGCAAGGTCGGACAAGGGTTTTATGCCTATGAAGACGGCAAGCAGGCGACCCCGGAAGAGGCCGCGCCGCCAACCTTCAACGGCGGGAAATTCTGGATCGACGCGAGCCTCGAAGACGCAGATCAGGCGCTCAAGGCAATTGTCGAAGCCGCCGGCGGCGAGGTCGACGGCGGTGCCGAACCGGACGCGGATTCGGTGATCCTGCTGACGCCGCTCGGTGACGACGCGACGGCGATCGCGGTCGAGCGGGGGTTCGATGCGGCCCGCACGCTCGCCGTCGACCCGCTGCTCGGGTTCGATAAGCGGCGCACGCTGATGAAGACACCGATCACCACCGAAGACGCGGTGCGTAAGGCCTATGCCGTGCTTGCCGCCGACGGGGTGCCCGTCAGCGTCATCCGCGACAGCGCCGGTTTCGTCGCGCAACGTATTATCGCGATGATCGCCAATATCGGCGCGTCGGTGGCGCAGCAGGGCATTGCCGCGCCCGACGACATCGACCGTGCGGTCAAACTCGGCCTCGCTTATCCGCACGGGCCGCTCGGTTTCGCCGATGCGGTCGGGCCTGCACGATTGCTCGCGGTGCTCGAAGGGATGCACAGGCGGACCGGAGACCCGCGCTATCGACCGAACCCCTGGCTGAGGCGACGGGCGCAACTCGGCGTTTCCGCCCTGACGCCGGAAGCCTGAACGGAACACATACCCAAGGAGAGATTGAACCCATGTTGGATGCATATATTTACGACGGCCTTCGCAGCCCCTTCGGCCGTTCCGGCGGCGCGCTCGCCGCTGTCCGCCCGGATGACCTGCTGGCCGACGTGCTGCAGCCGCTGATGGACCGCTCGCCGTTCAAGAAGGACGCGGTCGACGACGTGATCGTCGGCTGTGCCAACCAGGCCGGCGAGGATAGCCGCTGCGTCGCCCGCCACGCATTGCTGCGTGCCGGGTTCCCGGTCGATGTGCCGGGCACGGTGATCCAGCGCAATTGCGGCAGCGGCTTGGGCGCGCTGATCTCTGCGGCGCATGCCATCACCTGCGGCGAGGCTGACGTCATCGTCTCCGGCGGCGTCGAGAGCATGAGCCGGTCGCCGTTCGTGATCGGCAAGTCCGAACGGGCCTTCGACCGCAGCCTGACCTGGTACGATTCCGCCGTCGGCGCGCGCTTCCCAAATCCGAAGATCGAAGAGGAATTCGGCGATGACAGCATGCCGAAGACCGCCGACAACCTCGCCGAGGACTATCAGCTGACCCGCGACGAGTGCGATGCCTTCGCCCTGCGTTCGCAGCGCGGTTGGGGCAAGGCGCAGGAAAACGGCTTCTTCGCCGGTGAGGTGACACCGATCACCGTGCCGGGCGGCCGCAAGAAACCGGACGTCACGGTCGAGGTCGACGAACACCCGCGACCGCAGACCGACAGCGATGGTCTGGCAAAGCTCCGCGCACTGAACAAGGACGGCGTGACCACCGCCGGCAATGCTTCCGGTCTCAACGACGGCGCGGTGGCGATGACCGTGGCGAGCCGCGCCGCCGGCAAGAAAGCGGGGGCGAAACCGATTGCGCGTGTTCTCGCCAGCGCCGTTGCCGGTGTGCCGCCCCGGACCATGGGTTTCGGGCCGGTGCCGGCGTCGCAGAAGGCGCTCGAACGCGCCGGGCTGACGCTCAAGGACATGGACGTGATTGAGATCAACGAAGCCTTCGCCGCGCAGGTTCTGGCATGCCTCAAGGGTCTCGACGTCGCGTTCGACGATAGCCGCGTCAATCCCAACGGCGGCGCCATCGCGCTCGGTCATCCGCTCGGCGCGTCCGGACCGCGGCTGGTGTTGACGGCCCTTAACCAACTCAAGCAGAGCGGCGGACGCTATGCGCTCGTCAGTATGTGCGTCGGTGTCGGGCAGGGAATCGCCGCTGTCCTCGAAGCGGTGTGATCCGCGTGGCCGACAGCAAGGGTAATTTCGACTGGCGTGATCCGCTGCTCTTCGACGATCTTCTCGACGAGGAGGAGCTGCTGATCCAGGACAGCGCCCGGCAGTTCGCGCAGGATCGCTTGATGCCGTTGATCCTCGACTGGCACCGGCACGAGACGTTCGAACCCGCCATCATGCGCGAGTTCGGCGAGATGGGCTTCCTGGGGATGACCATCGACGGCTACGGTTGCGCCGGTGCCGGCTTCGTCGCCTATGGTCTTGTCGCGCGTGAACTGGAACGTGTCGACGCCGCTTTCCGCTCGGCGTGTGGCGTGCAGGGCGGGCTTGCGATGACGCCGATCTTCGAGTTCGGGAACGAGGAGCAACGCGAGCGGTTTCTGCCGCCCATGGCGCGCGGCGAGCGTATCGGGTGTTTCGGTCTGACAGAAGCCGACGCCGGCTCCGATCCCGGACGGATGCGGAGCCGCGCCAAACGCGTCGACGGCGGCTACCGCCTCAGCGGCGCCAAGATGTGGATCACCCATGCGCCGATCGCGGACGTGTTCATCGTCTGGGCCAAGGATGACGACGATACGGTGCGCGGGTTCATTCTCGAAGCCGGCATGGACGGCCTGTCGACGTCGAAGATCGAGGGCAAGTTCTCGGTCCGGGCGTCGCCGACCGGCGAGATCGTGATGGATGACGTGTTCGTGCCGGACGAGAACGTGCTGGATGGCGCTGAGGGACTGGGCGCGCCGTTCCGATGTCTGAACCGGGCCCGTTTCGCGATCAGCTGGGGTGCGCTCGGCGCGGCGGAGTTCTGCTGGCAGGCGTCGCGCGACTACGTCATGGAGCGTGTGCAATTCGGACGGCCGCTCGCCGCGAACCAGCTTGTGCAGGCGAAACTCGCCGATATGCAGACCGACATCGCGCTGGCGCTGCACGCGACGTTGCGCGTCAGCCGCCTGCAGGATGCGGGCAAGGCGACGCCCGAGATGATCTCGCTGATCAAGCGGAACTCGGCGCGCAAGGCCCTGGAGATTTGTCGGCAAGCCCGCGACATGCACGGCGGCAATGGTATTTCCGACGAATATCACGTGGTCCGTCACATGATGAACCTCGAGGTCGAAAACACACTCGAGGGGACCTATGACATCCACTCTTTGGTCCTGGGCGCGGCACAGACCGGCATTCGCGCGTTTTCTGGCTGATAAACATAAATAAGGAAGCCCCGTTCATGCGGGGACCGGGGCGCGTGCCGTCGTTTAGGATGAGAGTAAATGGCGGTGGGGACAGTCTGCAGCGAACCCGTCTCCGTCATTCCCTGATATTCAGGGAAAATACAGGGAAATATCGAGGAATCCGGTGTTCTAGGTGATTATGAGGCTCCACGGATGCCCGGTCAGCCTGTGTTCTCGGGGAAGTTCCGTGAATGTAAGAACAGGGAATTCTTTCCTTCTTAACAAGGAATACAAATCGCTATGTGGCAAAGATATAGCGCATTTGGTGCGTGATTCTTCTCCGCCTTGCTGTCTATACCGTTGGTTTCGCCGGTGAATGTGACAATGCAAAACGGTTGATCTAGCCGACCTTCCCAAGAGCGGGGAACATGTCCAACAACCAATATGCCAGAACCGTCAGTCGACCGGTGATCATGGCGATTCCCATAAAGACCAAAGACAAGCCTGCAAATTGCTGAACCCGCCGCCCGAACCGCTTGATTGTTTTCAGATTACGGGTCAGGTGCGAAGTGAATGCTGCGGAAAGGATGAACGGCAGTCCAAGACCGAGAGAGTAAACAATCAGCATCAATACGCCTTCGCCGACGGTTGCGCGCGCGGCGCTGACAGTCAGGATTGTGCCCAGGACGGGGCCGATGCATGGTGTCCAACCGAAGCCGAATGCAAGTCCGAGTATATAGGCCGAAAGCGGTTTGCCCCCCGGAATATCGAGATGGAACCGAAAGTCACGTTGCAGCCCGGGAATGGAGGCAAGGCCAAGCATGAAAACACCCATAATCAGTACGACACTGCCGCCAATGATGTTGAGCTCGTAACGGTAGCTCAGAAACAGCTGGCCGAGCGCGGTGGCGGCGGCCCCCATGATTGCGAACACGGTAGTGAACCCGATGACAAAGATTACGCTGAAACCAAGCGTGGCTGCTTGTCCCGGTGTTGGGCGTGGGCCGGACGTCCCGGTTGCGGATTGCCCGGCGACATATGAAACGTAACCGGGCACGAGCGGCAGGACGCAGGGCGATACGAAGGACACCGTGCCGCCTAGAAAGGCAATGAGAAGGCCCAACGCCGATAAATCAGGCATGTTGCGACTTGCCGCGTCGGACTGGTTTCAAGGCGACCACGTATGCCAGAACCGGTATGACGATCCATTGCAGGAGAGGGCTCAAGCCGACATTGAGAATGGGGACAACCGGCATGATGTCGCGGTAAGCCCATGCCTCTCGGACGACAATATTCAGCCATTCACTGAAGATCGTATATCCAACGCCGATAAAGATCGCCGCAAACAGTACGGTTTTTATGCGCTCATCGGGCCAGCGCGTTCCACCGGACAGGAATACCGCGAGCATGATGGCGGTCAGGCCGATAAGAGCATCTCCGCCCGTACAGTGTACAGCCGCGAATAGTATCTCTTCGGTCGTTCCTTCTTCCCAGATCGTGTAAAGCGGCATATGCGCGAACTCCCAAATGAGGTTCAGGAGCACGAGCACGGTCATGTATCTGCGAAGCGCGGTGAGAGGGGGTAAGGAGCTGTTCACATTGCCTTGCGGTCTCAATTGAAGAACCCTCTGAGTTTATCGAGCCAACCCCGATCCTTCTTCGGCTCAGGCGGTTTGTTTATCAGGCCGTTGGTATACAGAACCATGTTCACGGAATTGAATCGCATGCCGTGAAAGTTTGCGGCCCAGCGGCCACCACGATCGATTACATGCGTCACGACACCGTGGGTTTGATAACCGTCATCACCCTTGGCGAATTTGTGGCCGAATGCTTCCGCCAGTTTGCGTGTCGTGTCCTCGGCCTGATCCGGGGCTACCGTCATGAAGGTCCAGTTCATTGGGTTCAGGTTGTGGTCTTCCCCGTATGTTTTCAAGACCTCCGGCGTATCCGTTTTCGGATCTGTGGTGATCGTTACGAATTGCACGACCTCCTTCATGGGTGACTGATTAATCATCGTCTGAATTTCCTGAATTTTCTCTGCATGAAGAGGGCAGACGTCCGGACAACTCGTATAGACGAAATGGACGACGAGAATCTTGTCGGCATAGTCGGAGAGGGTAACGATCTCTCCATCCCTGTTCATCAGCTCGAACGAAGGGGCCGGTCTGTCGGTTATCTCAAAGAACTTCTCCTTGTTTCCCATCACTTTATCCAACTCTGCGCCGGGGTGGTGGGCCTGCGCGGACGAGAACGTGAGGATGACCGTTAGCACGACAGCTAAGGCGGCCCATGTGCTTGCCATGTCGTGACGAAGGTTTGCGTGCTTCATGAACTTCACGATGTTAGCTCCCGGCCGATCTTGTTTCCGACCCGGGGGTGGGCTGTGCGTCGGGGCTCTGATCATGGCAAGATCGTCCGGACCCACCGCGCATGCAGAGACCGAGTGCACACATCGCAACGCATGGAAGCAAACTCAGCAGTATGGGGGCTGCGCCAATGGCGGTCAGCCAATCCCATTTAAGGGCAAGCCCAATGCTGACAACGGCCAGGCCGCCAACTGCCCACACTCTCCTGTCCCGTGTCCAGATCGGCAAGGTGCCTGGCGCTACGATCTGAGTGCTCTTGTTGGTTTGCGGTAACATATCGTTTCCTTTTACCTGGAGTGTTTGTCGAGAATTGATTTGAAGAATGCGATTGCCTCGGGCGCGTCCCACTCAGCGGGACCGACTTTACGGCCCAGTTCCTTGCCGTCGGGGCCAATCAGAAGTGTTGTCGGTAATCCGAACACCTTCATGGCCCGTGATGCCTTCGTCGTCTGATCAATCCGGATTTGAAGATGCTGCAAGCCGATCTCGTCGTAGAAATCCCGTACGACGCCAACGCCACCGCGATCGATCGAGAGTGCCAGAACGTCGAACCGCTCGCCGCCGAGTTTTTCTTGAAGCCGGTCGAGTGTCGGCATCTCTTCGCGGCACGGGCCACACCATGTCGCCCAGACGTTCAGGAGAACAACTTTCCCTCTCCAGTCAGACAGTTGAAGTGGCTGGCCGGTCTCGTCCTGGAAACTGATGTTCGCAACCGGTTGTGGTGTTTCGTGTAACGGAACGAATGGCCTTGATTCCGCATGAGCAACGGAAATCATCTGCAACAAAAGCACGAACCCAAGAATAAACAATCTCATTTCATACACTCACTTTTCTAGGCGCAGGCGTTCGACAAGAGGGAGAATGGTGCCGGTGATTGTGTCCGGTGTAAGCGGGCCGACGTGCTTATAGGCAATACGGCCATCGGGCCCGATGACAAAAGTTTCCGGAACCCCGTAAACACCCCATTCAATGCCGACCCGCCCCGAAACGTCGGCGCCAGTGCGCGTATACGGATCACCGCGTTTGTCCAGCCAAGTGGCGGCATCTTCAGGGCGGTCCTTGTAATTCAGGCCATGGATGAGGACCGCGCCTGTTTCCGCGAGATCCATCAGAAAAGGATGCTCAAGCTCGCATGCGGTGCACCAGGATGCGAAGACGTTTACCAGCGACACCGATCCCCTGAGATCGGCATCGGACAGCCCCAGCGTTCGGCCTTGTACGGGCGGCAATTCGAACGACGGGACAGGCTTGCCCACAAGCGGCGATGGAATGTTCTTTGGGTCATTGGTTAACCCCCACCCAAGGGCAGCAAGCAATCCCGCAAACACGATTAACGGCACCAGAGCTATCGCCATAGGGCGCCAACGGTGCCGTGGCGTCTCTGTATGTGCGGCAAGATCTGTGGCGTCGATCCGTCCTCCGGTCATTGGTTGGTCCTCGATTGACGTGCGAGAACTTCCGATGGCCAGGTGCTCTTGATAAACGCGATCGCCGCCCAGATATCTTCATCCGGCAAAACGTCGTCGAACGCAGGCATGTCGGACTGGTATCCGCCGGGCACAAATTCCCCGGGGCCGTACTTGGTGATTCCCACCAGGTGTTCATCGGAGTGATGCCATGTGTGACCGGTTTCATCGTGAGGCGGCGCCGGTAACCGACCATCGGATTTTCGGTAGCGCCAGTCCGCTTGTCCCTGCAGGTTCACTCCATGACATGAAGCGCAATATTGCTGGTAAACAACGCGGCCACGCTCCACCTGCGCGATATCATTCGGGTCGGCCCGGTAATCAGGGAATACGATTTTCCATCCCCAGAAGCCGACACCGATGAGAGCGATCAGCGCTACGATTTTCATGGCGACAAACTTCATTGGCGCTTTCCCGCAAAGAGATACTTCACGAGCGCCGCGATGCCGAGGATGAGCAGAGCCGCGCCAAGTATCCCGAGGATTCCCATTCCCCACATCATGCCGCCCATGCAGTCATACATCCCCGTACCCATGCCTGAAGTTGCGTTGTTCATATGAAAACGCTCCCTTACTCCGTCGCGTATACGGTGGGCCGGTCCGAGCCGATGGTGTAGATCGTGAATGGCCCTTGTTTGACCCCGTTCATGCCGGGCGATCCCATCGGCATGCCGGGCAGGGTGATCCCCTTGATTGCCGGGCGTTCCGCAAGCAACCGGTTTACCGTTTCGACGGGTACGTGGCCGCTGACCACGTAGTCTTCAATGTAGGTAAGGTGACAGCCCTGGAAATCATCGGGAACACCGGCGGCGCGGCTCATGGGTGTGAGTTCGTGTGTCGGTTTGACGTCGACCGTGTAGCCGTTGGCACGCAGGTATTCGGCGTATCCCTCGCAACAGCCGCACTGCGGGTTTTTATAAAGCGTCGCGGCAGGCTTCTCGCCCGCCGACACGGATGTCGAAAATACGGCGGCAAAAGCAAGTATTAGGGCCGTGAAGATTGATCGGATCATTGCTGGGGGCTCCTTTGGATTGGTTTCATTAGAGTTATGCGCGGGGCGGTGTTTTCCAGTTTGGCTGACGAGCTTTCGGCGAGCTGTTTCAGGTACGCGATAATGTCTCGGCGTTCCTCCGCATCCTTGATGCCCGGAACCCGCATCGAAGTCCCAGGCACCATGGTTTTCGGAGACGTCAGCCATTCATCCAGGGTCTCCGCATCCCATACGATGTCAGCCTGTTTAAGAGCTTCGCTATAATTCCAGAAGCCCTCTACCGTTGCCGCATTGCGCCCCCATATTCGGGCCAGGCTTGGGCCCGATTTGTGCCCGCCCGGCACTGCGGAATGGCACATCACGCACTGCAGGAATGCTCGCTTCCCACGCGCCGGGTCGCCGTCTGCAAGTACGGCGTTCGGCGCTATCAAGGCAACAAGGACGAATAGGTATTTCATGTCCTCTCCGTTAGCGGTTGTTGAAACATCAACGGCATTCCTCAACCAGCAACTTCGAGAATTCGACGACGCTCTTGAAAACCACGGAAACACGATCACCTCGCATGCCTGCCCCAAGAACAACCGGGACCCCCGGCGGTGGACCGGTATCGGTGCTGTCGATCTTGAGGCGGACGTTTTTCTCCCAAAACGGATAGGAGGCGCCGTCCTCGGTTTCGATAAAGTAACTGTCGCCACAGTGGCGGATTGACACGATCCGATTACTCGGAGAACCTTCGCCAATCGGGTCCGGCGCAACGGACCGAGTCCAGGACGCCGGGATCAGGCCTTCAGCAACGACACGTTTCACGCCGTCTTCGGCACCGGCGATCATCAAGAAGGCAACGAGATCGGCCCGTACAACGGGGTCGGATATGCCCGGGAATGACATATAGGTTCCGGGGATCATCTTCTCCGGCGCTTCTATCCAGGCGTCCAGGACAGCTGGGCTCCACTCAAACCCTGCCGATTTGAGCTCTGGCGAATAACGACCGTAGCCCTTCGCGCTGCCTGATGGGCGTTCGAGGAAATTTCCAAGACTGGGTCCGCTCAGGTGCAGGCCAGGTTCGAGGGCATGGCAGGCAACGCACGCGCGGAAGGCTTGTCCTCCCTTCTTGGGGTCACCGTCCGCCTTCACGGCGCCCGGTGTGATAAAAGCCAGAGCTAATGCCAAGATGGTCAGCCGTCTCATGTCCGCTCTCCCGGCTGAGTAACACGGATGACGCCCATCATCCCGGCCGCCTGATGCTCCAGGATGTGGCAATGGAACATCCAGTCGCCTGGATTGTCGGCAACAAAGGCAATCTCTATCCGTTCCTTCGGCGCCATCAAAACCGTGTCCTGCCATTCTTTGTGGGCGGTCGGATTGCCATTACGGGAAAGCACGCGGAATGAATGTCCGTGGAAGTGAATCGGATGATGCCAGGCCGTCGCGTTCGTCATGGAAACGATGTGGCTACGCCCATGCACAAGTCGGAGCATGGGCTCCATGATGTGCCCTTCAGCCGCAACACCGTTGATGAACCAGATCTTGCCGGAGTGCATCATGCCGCGCATCGGCCCCATCGCCCCCATAAGCTCGTGCCCCATGGATCCACCCAATTCCTGCATCACCATGCCGCCCATCATCCCGCCGTTGAAGATGACATCATGGCGTTCGGCGTCATTCAGATCAGGTTCGGCAAGTGGATTGGCTGGTAACTGCATATCCCAGTCGGGAACCCGGTCTCGAAGTGGCGTGTCGGCGTAAACCAGATCGACAAGGCGATACTTGAGCCCTCTGTAAAACGGGTCGGTTAGTGTGAAACGCTGGCTGACGTCACCGACCATGTCGATGACCACATCAATGCGCATCGCCGGACCCAGGACAATAAGTTCATCCTGCGGTACG
The DNA here is from genome assembly GCA_965229805.1 of Rhodospirillales bacterium. GTDB lineage: Bacteria > Pseudomonadota > Alphaproteobacteria > Rhodospirillales > Casp-alpha2 > UBA4479. The sequence continues at coordinate 608,205 of CBDDJO010000002.1, forward strand.
TGCGGCGCCACCGGCTGACCGTCGATCGCGACAATCACCGGTTTGTGCTTGTCGAAATCGATGCCAAAGATACGGGCGTTGGCCGCATTGATGAGGCGAAGCCGTATACGCTCGCCACGTCTGACGGAAAACGTCTCCGGTACACGGCCGTTGATCGTCACCGTGTTGCCGATGCGGCCGTTGTGACTCATGTCATGCATATTGCCGAAGTCGCCACTGATCTGACCGTCTCGGGCCAGGCGCCAATCGTCCAGAATCCAGGTCAGATCTCGGTCGACGCGAATAGGTGTCTGCTCTTCGACGATCAGCGGCCCGTAGAGACCCCGCCCCACCTGTTCGAAACTGCGTTGATGTGGGTGGTACCAGAATGTGCCCGCGTCGAGCGTGTCGAATTCGTATGTAAAAGCACTTCCCGGAGAGATTGGTGGTTGCGTCAAATGCGGGACCCCGTCCATTGGATTTGGCAGCCGAATCCCGTGCCAGTGAACGGTCGTCTCTTCGTCGAGCGCATTCTCGACGGCGACGCGTAGTCGCTCGCCCTGCCGAACACGAATCTCCGGGCCGGGGACGGTGCCGTCGAAGCACCAGGCATTTGTCTTTACGGCTGCATCAGGGATGAGAGCTACAGGAGACATTCCGGCGCGTAGGCGAAACGTCTTGATCGCAGCGGCCTGCACGTCATCCCAGGCAAAGGCGCCCGTGAATCCGCCTGCAAGTGCGATTGACGACGACTTGAGGAAAAACCGGCGAGTGAACTCCGGTGCTATTTTGTAGTTCATTGTGAATCATCCAAAGGACGTTGATGCGAAAGGCTGAACGAAAGCCTCACGGAACGTCGGCAGGCAGAAGGCAGCCTTGCCTCTGTCGACCAAATGCACGTAGCCGGGCCCCGCCCGTTACGGCATCAAAATTAGATGATGGATTTAGGTGGTGCGGGGTCTAGAGAGCCAAATTGACCAAGGGAGTCTCTATCGGGGGCTCGCATAAATTTTGTGTGGGTTGATACACGTTCGACTTCGAGGGATGTCGGAAGAGCCACAACGGTCGTCAGGCAGATCAGATCACACGACGGGGATGCGTTGCTATCATCGGGGCACGCCTGGCAGATGCTGTTTCCACCAGATTGGACATCTGCCGCAGCCATCTCGGCTGCCATTGTTGTCGAAGTCGCAGCCTGCACCATAGAGCCAAGGGCGAAAAAGGCGATTAGAGCGACAGTAAGGAATTCGCGTACCATTTTCATAAGAATCGATAGTTGATCCAATTGAAACGCAGAGTCAACCCTTGCCAGCAATTGTTCATTAAATCCGGCACTCAGTCTGGGCAGGGCCATCGAGATGCAAATATCTCGGCTAATACGGCGTGAGCCTCTCGCTCGTGAAGCGTTGACTCGTTTTGCAGTTTCGAGAGACCGGCGGTCAATAGCTGTATGTCTGGGACCGCTTCGGGAATGCATGCGCGAATGTCATGGATCGTGCCGAATGTTAACTTGCTCCGAACATCCGCAATAAAACGTTCACATTCTGCAAATCGACTCTCACCCTGATAATCACTCTCTGAAACCAGACAGAGAGATTTGAAGCGATGACCATCAATACTCTCAGCACCTGTTGCTGACTGAGGAGCAACAAGCCCGAATCCTACCCAAAGACACGCCGCAATCATTTTTAATTCGAATTCGCTGGCTTTTTGCATTTTTGACAACCATTTAACGATCTGCGCACGTTAACCTGAGTTGAAATGATGGTTTGTTGCGGCGTCAAGTTAACTTTTAGAAATATCATGTGGCGTTTTTGGAATCCGTCTTTGCCAAAAGTGATTAGTGGGGCTCCATACCCGCGCGCGTTCGTTGCATCAATCTGCGGCGGATCTGACGATTAGAGCTTGACCTTCCTGTCACGGTTAGGTTTAGGTATGGCGTAATGAGACGTTTATTGGTCGCGATATTTGCTTTTATGCTGATCGTCAGTCCGTTTATGGCACATCATGCCACCGGGGAGGCGATGCATAACCATAGCAATCCGGCATCTCATGAACAGCAGATCACCGCATCCAACCAATGCGAATTGGGATGCGACGCCGGATTGCAGACAACGTGCTGTTCTCAGGCCATTACACACTGCTCGCCAACGTCCAGCTACAATGAAGTGTGGACGGATGTTCCCCCTGCCTTTATGTCAAGTACGTACTTTGTCGAGAGACAGGACGTGCTTGTTTCATTGACATTCGAAGCAGAAACGCCTCCGCCTCGAGTTTGATTTTCATCTCTTTGTGAACGCGGGTGTATTTTGTCGGCCAATCTGGCCGGCAAACCCCTCGAACTATGATGATTTCTAACTTCGAAGGTTTAAAGACCATGAAAAAACGATACGCACTTTACGCAGCTGCGGCTGTGATCGCCCTGAGCTTGTCTTCCGTCCCCGATCTCGTCTTTGCTGATGCTGGTCACTCAAAAGCGAGCAAGACCGGATCACCGGGAAAAGCATCCGATGTCTCGCGCACAATCAATGTGACAATGAGCGATAATTTCTACGAACCTGAGAGCATCGCTGTGAAGGAAGGCGAGACCGTTCGGTTCGTCGTCAAGAACGCCGGTGAGTTCGTCCATGAGTTCAACATCGCAACGGCCGAGATGCACAAAGCCCACGCCCCTGAAATGATGATGATGGTGGAACACGGGGTGCTGGAAGCGGATAGAATCAACCGGGAAGCTGCGAAGAAGATGCAGGCGTCTATGGGGCACGGGCTTCATGACGCCCCTAACAGCGTGCTGCTTGAGCCTGGGAAAACCGGAGAGGTCATCTGGACATTCCCAAAGAAGACCGAGTTGGAATTCGCTTGCAATGTTCCTGGGCATTATGAGTCCGGGATGGTCGGCAAGATCAAACTCTCGCACTAACTGAAAAATGCCGATGAGGGACCGTGAAGCGCGGATTCCGTGCTCCGTCCCCGTCGGCTATCAAAAATAGGAGCACGCTATGTTGCGCTTAAGCTTACTGAATGCCGGCGTCGTCGGATTGAGCCTACTCGTGTTGAGCTCAGGTAGTGCCGGGGCCGCTGAGTACTCTCTCTCCGTCGACCGTGTTAAGATCGATACTGGTGACTTCACCCGTACTGGTATCGGGTACAACGGCAAGACCCCCGGACCGGTTCTTCGGTTTAAAGAGGGTGAAGACGTAACGATCAATGTTACCAATAACCTGGATGAGTCCACTTCGATCCATTGGCATGGACTTATTCTTCCATATCAGCAGGACGGCGTGCCGGGGATCAGCTATGACGGGATCGATCCTGGCGAGACCTTCACATACCGGTTTCCCATTGTGCAGAGTGGAACATACTGGTTTCACAGCCACACCGGCTTCCAGGAGCCTGACGGAGCATACGGCTCGATTATAATCGAGCCGAAAAAACGCGAACCGTTCCGCTACGACAGAGAGTACGTGGTTCAACTGACGGATGCACACCCGCATTCCGGCAGCCGGATCATGAGAAATCTGAAGAGATCTGCCGATTATTACAATCGCAAACAAGAGACGATCTTGGATTTTATTGCAGAGGCGAAAGAGAAAGGCCTCGGTGCAACAATCGATGACCGCATGATGTGGGGCGATATGCGGATGATGCCGAGAGACATTGAGGATGTGCAGGGTTTTACACCTCTTATCAACGGAAAATCTTCCTCACAAAACTGGACCGGCATCTTCAAACCTGGTGAGCGTGTGAGGCTACGGTTCATCAATTCATCTGCCATGACTTACTTCGATATACGCATTCCGGGTCTCAAGATGACCGTGGTGCAGGCTGACGGGAACAATGTTCAACCGATTACAGTTGACGAGTTTCGTATCGGCGTTGCGGAAACTTACGATGTGATCGTGAAGGCCGACGAGGACAAGGCATATGCAGTATTTGCTGAGTCGATGGGTCGGACCGCGAGCGTGCGGGCAACTCTCGCCCCAACAGAGGGAATAGTGGCCGAAGAGCCGGACCTTCGAGAAGTTCCGCGGTTGACCATGGCGGATATGGGCATGGACCACGGCAACATGGCCGGCATGGACCATGGCAAGATGTCTGGTATGGACCACGGCAACATGGCTGGCGCGGACCAGAGTAAGATGGCCGGTATGGACCACAGCAACATGGCGGGCGCGGACCAGAGTAAGATGGCCGGCATGGACCACAGCAAGATGGCAGGAATGGACCAAAGTAAGATGGCGGGCATGGACCACAGCAAGATGGCAGGAATGGACCACAGCAACATGGCAGGTGAGGCGAAGAAGGATGATGCTTTCTACGCGTCCGGTAGTGGTTTGGTGCCTTCGGCTGCCGATGGCGGGAAATTTCTGTCATACAGCGATCTGAAGGCCCAAAAACCTTTGTACGAAGACCGGGAGGCGACACGCGAAATAGAATTACGACTGACCGGCAACATGGAGCGTTATATCTGGTCAATAAACGGCGTGAAGTACGAAGATGCTGATCCGATTGTCCTTCAGTACGGTGAACGAGTGCGGTTCAAATTCGTGAACGAGACGATGATGACACACCCAATGCATCTTCACGGAATGTGGTCGATCCTTGATAACGGTAACGGGAAGTGGGACCCCATCAAGCACACGGTGAGTGTTGCACCGGGAACCACCGTTTACACCGAAACTGAAGTCGATGCGCCGGGACAATGGGCATTCCACTGTCACCTCTCGTATCACGCTGGCGGTGGCATGTTCCGAAAGGTAATTGTCGAAGGTGGTCCGAAGTCGACATCCGCAAAACCGAGCTCAGTAGAGGGATGAAGATGAAGAACCAAATATCGCGTTTTCTTATCCTGTGCTCCGTTGGTGCAATGGTGCCTTCGACAGTCATAGCCGCCGAAGAACAGTTGATCTGGGGTGTCCAGTTTGAGCAATTCGAGAACCGGTTTACCGGTGACGCTCAGTCAGACGTTATGGCGTGGGATGGCGATGCCCTGATCGGAACAGACGAACTGAAGTTCGTCGTTCGCAGCGAAGGGGAGTTTCAGACGCGAAGCGAGCGGCTGGAAACCATGGAGACGCAGTTGCGTCTGCAGAAACCGATCTCCACTTTCTTTGATGCCGTTGCCGGTGTTCGGTTTGATACGCCCGACGGCCGAGACCGTGTTCATGGCGTGGTAGGCCTGCACGGCCTGGCCCCGCAGTGGTTCGAGGTCGATGCGGATCTTTTCGTTTCGGACCGGCCATCGGCCAGGTTTGAGGTCGAATACGAAGCCTTGATCACGAACTACCTGATCCTGACGCCGAGTATCGAGCTGGATGTGCCTCTCCGAGATAACCTCGATGCCGAAGTCAAGGCATGGGGGCCGAAAATGGAAGTGGGCGCCCGCCTCAGCTACGATCTCGTAGACCGCTCCGTCGCGCCGTACATCGGTGTGCATTACGAACGGGTCTTCGGCGATACGTTGGATTTGAGAGAAGAGGAAGGCGAAGAGGGCGATGGCCTATTCTTCGTTGCCGGTCTTCGACTGATGTTTTGATCACTCCGAAACGAAGAAGGAGGGCCTGACAATTAGGCCCTCCTTTAAAACCGGAGGACCGAGGTGGGATTATGCGGTTTAGATCTTGAACCGTGACATGGCACATTGTTGGACTGGAATTGAAGGTCAGTAGCTACCTTCTTGTCTGATTTGGCCTGGTTGCACGAGAGGTTTCGGAAAATTGAGGCTATGTTTTCGGTAATCACAGATTCAAGTTTGATGAGAACACGGAAAGACGGAGATTCAAATATGGACAATGCTCACATTTTCCGCTTCTGGAAGATTTCGTTTTTTCCTGAACTGAGCGCGTTGCTTGCTTGTGGCTTGGTTCTTTTTTACAGCCCTCTGGTTTTCTCAGAGTCCCGTGACCCGGGATTCACCCATGACGAAAAAAAGGCCATCGAAGAGGTCGTTCGAGATTACATCATGAAATCGCCGGAGACGATTCTGCGTTCAATTCAAGAGTATCAGATCCGTCAAGAAGCAGCGCAGGAACAGCAACTCGTCGAAGTTATTAGAGACCGCCGAATTGAGCTAATAAACGATCCGAACTCTTTCGTAGCGGGGAATCCTGATGGCGACCTAACGATAGTGGAGTTCTTTGACTACCAATGCGGCTACTGCAAGCGTGTCCATCCTGTAGTGAAAAAATTACTGCAAGACGACGGGAATATTAGGCTTGTCTACAAGGAGTTCCCTATTCTTGGACCGGCATCAGTTTACGCTGCGGAAGCGGCAATGACGACAGGTTCAAACGAGAAGTATCTGCCTTTTCATGATGCCCTTATGAATTCGCGTGGCCAACTAACGGAGGAGCGGATTCTTTTAATAGCTGCCTCCGCCGGCCTCGACTCCATGGCCTTAAAAGATGCAATTGCTGAAAGTAAAACACAGAATCAGGCCGTAATTACTAAAAATTATGATCTCGCAAAGGCCCTGAATATTTCCGGTACACCCGCGTTTGTGATTGGTGAGACAGTTATAAGGGGAGCAGTGGATATGTCGACATTTGTTGAAGTGATTGCCACAGCGCGCAAAAACAATGGAGCGACAAGACGTTGATATGGCGGGTGGCTATTCTCCTTTTAGGGGCAGTAGCTTGGACATCAGGTGCTGCAGCGCATAGCCATCCGGCCGTAAACTTTAATGCTTTGGATGGCAGAGAGTACTTGTATCTTTGTGAGGCGGGAATGGCGGCAGACCTTCCTTTGGACCCATTCTCCGATACTGTTTGGCGGCTCTATCAATGCGAGCAGTTTATCCTTCGGTTTCGTCAGAAGATTTCCAAAATACGTGTGCGCGGATATAGGATTTGTATCCCGCTTGACGCAGAGAATATCGAACTCGTTTACCTCGGTATGCGGTGGTTGGACGAATACCCCCATTATCTTGGGAATTCAGCTGATGACGTGCTGGCAGCAGCATTGCATCGCGAATGGCCATGCGCATTAGAAGATGGTTCCAAATAAATTGTACCAAGATAATAACGAGTTACGAGTAAATGCGATGATTGTTCGACAGCTTGTTGTTGGTAGAAGGTGGGCGACTGTTGTCCGGCGTTCGCTGGAGGCGCCAGTCCTGGTGGTCGTAATGATATGAAACCTATCTGGTTTTCCGTTGAATGATCAAAGTTAGACGAACAAAGTCGTTTCGAAAGAATTCAATGAAGCAAGTGTTGGCAAATTGAGCTGCGATGCCTGTTACGTATCCTGCCGCGGCTAATCTGCAGCCGACACAGACAAAGAGGCGACATTCATCCGCATAATCTATTAACCTGGGCATTATGGTGACGGCGCATTTTTCATCGCGGCAAAAAGAGGTGTGGGTGCCCATCATTGGCGCCTTGGAAACATGCCGCCCGTCAAGGATGTGAGCGACACGCAAATCCAATCGATCCTGCTCAATGTTCAAGCATTTCAACAGGCGAACGGTCTGTTCTGATCGAGCGGGCGTTCAGCCTCCCAGCGCCTTTTTCCGCTCTTCGTACTCGGCTTTGTCGATCTCGCCCTTCGCGAAACGTTCGTTGAGGATGGCGAGGGAGCGGTCGTGCACTCCCGACGAACCCGCGTGCGCGCCGAACCCAAACGTCTTCAGAACGACGACAACGGCGACCACAATGATGACGATCATCAAGATCATCATCACTGGCCCCATGAACATACCACTCCACATCATGGGATGTTCACCGGTCCAGCCGTACCCGCGACCAGCGTCCGCGGCTGCTACGCCGACCGTTGCAAGCGTGGCACTGATCACGGTCAATGCCAATAGGGTTGTTCTCGATTCCATCACTGAGTCTCCTTCCTTGAGACAATAACGATAGTTTGAGGGAGCATCCCCCTTGAGCCGTGCCATACCGTTAAATTATCGGGACAGGCACCGCATTGATCTAAATCAACGCCCCTCCCGGAAGCTTCAATCAGGCCCGATGAACATCTCTTGACCTGCCAGTAACTAGAATGTTTAGGATGCCAATATCGATTGAATTTGGAGGTTCTTTTCATGAGCGATCATGCATCGCATCAGCATCACCACGCGCATACCGTCGTCCGCGATCCGGTCTGCGGGATGGAGGTCGACCTGCAGTCAGATACGCCGACGGCGGCGTACGAAGGACATGACTACCATTTCTGCTCAAAGGGGTGCTGGAACAAGTTCCTCGCCGCCCCCGCCGATTTCGTTAATGCGGAAGACCCGGTCTGCGGCATGTCCGTCGACCGTTCGACTGCCGCTCACGTTCATCGTCACGAAGGCACGCTGCACTACTTCTGTTCCGACAAGTGCAAGGACAAGTTCAGTGCCGCGCCGGACGAGTATCTCGGTGACCGGCCCAAAGCTGAACCGATGCCGGAGGGGACGATCTATACCTGCCCGATGCATCCCGAGATCGAACAGGTCGGGCCCGGCACCTGCCCGAAATGCGGCATGGCGCTCGAACCAAAAGGCGTGCCCGCCGCCGACGAAGGCCCAAACCCGGAACTTGTCGATTTCAAGCGCCGCTTCGCGGTCGGCGCGGTGCTCACGCTGCCGCTGCTGGTGATGGCCATGGGACCGATGCTTGGCCTTCCGGTGCGGGAATGGCTCGGTGAGCGGACGGCGCTCTGGAGTGAACTCGTTCTCGGCACGCCGGTGATTCTCTGGTCCGGCTGGCCGTTCCTGGTACGCGGCTGGCAGTCGTTCCGCACCTGGAACCTCAACATGTTCTCTCTTATCGCCATGGGCGTCGCGGCGGCGTTTCTGTTCAGCGTCGTTGCCGTGCTCGTGCCGGACATCTTCCCGGACGGTTTCCGCGATGCCGACGGTCACGTCGGCGTCTATTTCGAGGCCGGTGCTGTCATCGTGGTACTCGTGCTGCTGGGGCAGATTCTCGAACTCGGGGCCCGCGAACGCACCGGCGCCGCGATCCGGGCGCTGATGGATATGGCGGCCAAGACGGCGCGCGTGATCCGCCCGGACGGCACCGAGGAGGAAATCCCGATCGAGGACGTACAGGTCGGCGACAAGTTGCGTGTCCGACCCGGCGAGAAAATCGCCGTCGACGGCGAGGTGGTCGATGGCCGTTCGTCGGTCGACGAGTCGATGATCACCGGTGAGCCGGTGCCAGTGGAAAAAATCCCTGGCGACGCGGTGACGGGTGCCACCATCAACGGCACAGGCAGTCTGGTCATGGAAGCCAAACGTGTCGGCACCGACACTATGCTATCGCAGATCGTCGAGATGGTCGCGAACGCGCAACGTTCCCGCGCGCCGATCCAGAAACTGGCGGACAGCGTCGCCGGCATGTTCGTGCCAGCGGTGATCGGCGTCGCCGTCCTCGCCTTCATTGCCTGGTCGGTGTGGGGCCCATCGCCGGCATTTTCTTATGCGCTCGTAGCGGCCATTGCCGTACTAATCATTGCGTGTCCGTGCGCGCTCGGGCTGGCAACGCCGGTTTCGATCATGACCGCGACCGGACGTGGCGCGCAGGCCGGCGTGCTGATCAAGAACGCGGAGGCGCTGGAACGATTCGCCAAGGTCGACACCCTGATCGTCGACAAGACCGGCACCCTGACCGAAGGCAAGCCGAAGCTGGTTGCCGTCGAGGCCGAGGACGGTCACGACGAAAATGACGTGCTGCGTCTGGCGGCGAGTCTCGAACGCGGATCGGAGCATCCCCTGGCCGAGGCGATCGTCACCGGCGCTCGTGAGCGCGGCGTCGAGCTTGCCGACGCATCGGACTTCGACGCGGTCACCGGCAAGGGCGTCAAAGGCACTGTCGACGGCAAGGCGGTCGCGCTCGGCAACGCCAAACTCGTCGACGACCTCGGTCTCGATGCCGGCGCGCTGACGGACACGGCCAATGCGCGGCGCGATCAGGGCGAAACGGTAATGTTTGTCATCGTCAAGAAAAAAATCGCCGGCATCGTCGCCGTTGCTGACCCGGTCAAGGAAACGACGCCCGATGCGCTCAAGGAACTGCACGCGCTCGGCTTCAGAATCGTTATGGCGACCGGCGACAACGAACGCACGGCGAAGGCGGTGGCGGCACGGCTCGGCATCGACGAGATCCGCGCCGACGTTCTGCCCGCCGACAAGGCGCGGATCATCAGGGAACTGCAGGACGAAGGCCGCAAGGTCGCGATGGCGGGTGACGGCGTCAACGACGCCCCGGCGCTGGCCCAGGCCGACGTCGGTATCGCCATGGGCACCGGCGCCGATGTTGCCATCGAAAGTGCCGGGTTCACGCTGGTGAAGGGCGACCTGAACGGTATCGTCCGGGCCCGCCGGCTGGCGACGGCGACCATGCGCAACATCAAGCAGAACCTGTTCTTCGCGCTCGTCTACAACGCTGCTGGTGTGCCGGTGGCGGCGGGCGTGCTTTATCCGTTCCTCGGCCTGCTGATCTCGCCGATGTTCGCGGCAGCCGCCATGAGCCTGTCGTCGGTTTCCGTCATCGGCAACGCGCTGCGCCTGAGGACGGCACGTATCTAATCACTGAGCAAGGCGTGAAAGATGATTTCCGCCTCACAATGGAGGATGAACATGGAAACTCAGTCGTCACCGATGGTCAAGGAACCGGGAAACAAGAAGCCCTTCCACACGTGGGCCGTCTGGTGCTGCGTAGCGCTGGCCGCCTTTGCCCTTTCCGCCGCATACTTCATCTACCGGACACCCGGCGAGGAGGGCTCAGGGCTGTCGGATTGGCTGCCTATATTACTTATCGCGCTGTGCCCGCTGATGCATCTGTTCATGCATAAAGGGCTCGGCGGCCACACCCGTGACCGAGACGAATGACGGGACACGACCACGGCGACCGGGCGGCGCATTACGCCAAGGATAGCCTGACGCTCACGGGTGCGGTGGCGCTCGGCACCGGCGTGATGATCGGCGCCGGCATCTTCGCGCTGACCGGGCAGGTCGCACAACTGGCCGGAGAGTGGTTCCCTCTCGCATTCGTGGCTGCTGCGGTCGTTGTCGCTTTCAGCGCGTATTCCTACGTGAAGCTATCCAATGCCTACCCTTCGGCGGGCGGCATCGCGATGTTCCTCGAGAAGGCCTACGGGCGCGGCACCATGACGGCGGCGTGCGCGCTTCTGATGTATCTCTCCATGGTCATCAACGAGAGCCTGGTGGCGCGTACATTCGGCAGCTATGTCATGCGGCTTTACGACGACGTGGCGCCGGGCTGGGCGGTGCCGGCGCTCGGCGTCGGTCTCCTTACCTTTGCCTTCGTCGTCAATATTCTTGGTAACCGGCTGATCCAGACCCTGTCGTTCGTCATGGCGTTTCTGAAGATCGGGGTATCGCAGTGTTCGCGATCGCTGGACTGGCCGCGTCCGGGATGACTTTTGAAAGCGTCTCCGTCGATCCCGCTGAAACCACACTGGGCGGGTTTCTCGGCGCGGTCGCATTGGGCATTCTCGCTTACAAGGGCTTCACAACGATCACCAACAGCGGCGGCGAGATCGTCGATCCGCACCGCAACGTGGGCCGCGCCATCATTATCGCCATCGCGATCTGCGTCGTCATTTACGTGCTTGTCGCGCTGGCGGTCGGCGCCAACCTCTCGTTAGCCGAGATCGTGGCAGCGCGCGACTATGCGCTGGCCGACGCGGCGGAACCCGCGTTCGGGGATGTAGGACTGTGGTTCACCGTGGCGTTCGCCATCGTCGCCACCGTATCCGGCGTCATCGCCAGTGTGTTCGCGGTCTCGCGCATGCTGGCGATGCTGACCGATATGAAACTGGTGCCGCACAGCCACTTCGGCATGCCGGGGGACATCCAAAAACATACGTTGGTCTATACGATCGTTATCGCGATGTTCCTGACCGTGTTCTTCGATCTGGGACGGATCGCCGCACTCGGCGCAATCTTCTACATCGTCATGGATATTGCCGTTCACTGGGGCATCCTGCGCCATCTTCGAGAGGAAGTTAACGCATCGGCGTGGGTGCTGGTCACGGCGATCGTGCTCGATGCCGCCGTGCTTGTCGCACTGCTGATGATCAAGGCGTCAAGCGACACGACCGTCGTCTATGCCGCAGCTGTCGGCATAGTGGTCGTTTTTGTCGGAGAGAGGTTCTTTCTGCGTCAGAAGGATCAATAATCACGATCCAACTGCCTTCAATACAGACTATACTCACGCGCCGGTTAGACCTAGTCCGGCTGCGCGCAGTGAATTTTCATCGACGCCGCGTCCGGCGCAGTAGGAGGCCAAAACGCCGTCGATCGCGACGGCCGGTACTGATTGAACGCCGATTTCTTTGGCGCGTTTAATGGTAGAAGGGACGGTCTAATCAGATGCGACAACGCGAATACCCAATTTCATATACATGGCGCTGTAATCGTCGTATTTGGACTTGCCGATGAGTACGGTAAGTGATCTGCCTGGATGCCGACAAAAATGGCTCATAGCTGTTGCGTGGTGGTGTCCGGAAGGGAAGCGCCGATAAGGAAATAACCAGAAACGATGCTGTGATCGAGACCAGATAAGGTTTTTAATCTGATGACGGATAGGTAGCGTAAACCACGGTTGAGCCGTCCGAGCGAATCAACAGAACATCGTAGGTTTCCCGTTCCGAGCCTTGGTCCATCCCGGGGGACCCGAGAGGCATGCCAGGTACGGTCAAGCCGACGGCATCTGGTTGCTCTGTTCGCAGCCTTCGAATGTCGCGCACCGGTACATGGCCTTCGATCGTGTATCTACCTATCCGGGCCGTGTGACACGAAGCCAGTTCGGCATTGATTCCACTTTGCACTTTGAACTGCATCAGCCTGCCCATAGCCATGTTTTCGCTTCTTACCGGCAATCCGTTACTCTCCAGATGTTCAATCCAGGCGACACAACAGCCGCACCCGCTCGTTTTCGCGACGTAAACCGAGTGTTCTTCCGATGCAATAGACGGGCGCCAGTGTAAACAAAACAATACGATCAGCAGAGCGCCGCCAATCCGTTTGCCTGCTGGCCTGATCGTGTGGCCATTGAAAAGCATGGGGGAATTCCTGCCCATCACCCGCTCACTAATATTTGTCTGGAAGATGCGGCGGAAGCGCGTCGGCCCAGAGGTCATATTCAATGCCGTTCGCGTCCAAGCCTCTCCCGATGTCGCCCAGCCAACGTTGAAAATTGGGCTCGCTTTCGTAGCCCTTGGTCTGAACGTAATGGAATATGAAATTGAAGTGGAAGGGCTTGAAATAGGTTTCTGCGCGGAAAACTTCGGAGTCCGCGATGTTTCGGCCGGCCGCCTTTTCCATGGATTCCGGAAGGAACTGAAGGGTCGGCGTGTACATGATCCTGAATTTCCGCGCCAACTGCCCTTCGGTCAGGATCGCGCCGTCCAGATCGGTGACCGCACGCTCCCCCTGTATGTCGAGTTTGATGACGTTGAAGTTTTTCGTGACTTTTTCGACGATTCTCGGAATGCGTAGATTGACGTCGTACATGGGCTTGCAATAAGCGCAATCCCTCTGTTCCCAAAAAATCACCAGCCGCTTGCCCTGCTTTGCGGTTGCCGTCAGATCTTGCCGAAGGTCCAAAGAACTCCTGTACAGCCAAGTCTGAGCATGCATGCCGTTGTCGGCCATTTTTGCCGCAGGTAGCAGCGGCGTATGGCGATCGGCCCGGACCGGCATTGATACTGTAAACGCGGCGGCGATCACACAAACGAATGTTTTCCAAGCACTCATGACTTGCTACTTCCCTCGGATCATCAGCGCGCAGTTATAGTGCCAGAAACAGATAGCAGATGGTAGGCGTCAAAAACGTGGCAATTTACTCGACCTGGAAAAGGGGTGTCCATGCCACCACGGCACTCATTCATTAGCAAAATAATTCATATCTAACGCTCTAATGCGCGGCGAATTTTTGGGACGGCGTTTTCCCTCGATTCGTGAAAATCGATAATGCTGACGAAGCGACCTTCAGCATCATATACGAACACTCCGGCAGTGTGATCCATCGTATAGGTCTGACCGGTTACGATTCTCTCGTATTTAACCGTAAATCCAGCAGCCGCATCGGCGATATCTTGGGACGAACCCGTATAGCCAACGATGGCCGGATGAAAGTTCTCAATGTATACCGCCATCGCCTCAGCAGTATCGCGCCCGGGGTCGACGGTAATAAACGCGACATTGATGCGCTTTGTGTCGTCACCTAACGATTCAAGCCAGCCTGTAATATCGGCCAAGGTCGTCGGGCAAATATCCGGGCAATACGTAAAGCCGAAAAACACGAGCAACGGTTCACCGAGCCAGTCCGTTGCCTGAACTCGGTTCCCTTTGTGATCGGTCAATGCGAAGTCCATTTGGCCAATCGGAAGGGGTAACTTGCTTTCACGAGCTTTTCTTTCCGGCGCACCGGGGCCGTCAACCTGCCACCAGCCGAACAGGAGTGAGGTGGTAATTGCCAACGCCAGCCCGCAACCGATGAGTAACAGCTTCCGAGTAGGCATCCCAGATATCATTCCGTACTAGCTTTTGTCGCGCGAAAGGACGTCTGTCTCAGGCTCTCCGCGAGCATTCTCGGTAGGTGTTGAAATATCCAACATCGCCTTTATCTCTGCGGTTTCTTGCTGAAAACGCGACAATGCTTCGCCTTCAAGCTTTCGTTGCGGCGGCGCGGCAACCCTTGCCGGGTTCACTTGCCGTCCCTCTTTCAAGACCTCGAAGTGCAAATTCGGTCCAGTTGTCAGGCCTGTCTCGCCAACATAACCGATCACCTCTCCACGCCGGACGCGGTCCCCGGATGCTAAGGTGTCCTTATATCGGTCGAGATGGGCGTAAGCCGTGGAGAGTTCGCCATTGTGCCGGATTCGAATGTAATTACCGAAACTGCCGTTACGGCGACGCTGAACAACCGTACCGTCACCTGCCGCCAAAACCGGCGTGCCGCGCACGGTCTTAAAATCCAGACCTTTGTGCATTCTCGTGTAGCCAAGAACAGGGTGCTCTCTCTTGCCGTACGATGACGATAATCGCCCGGACGATACCGGGGTTCTCATCAATCCTGATGCAATGCTATTTCCTGCTTCATCGAAGTACGACACGAAGCCGTCGTTCGTTTCATGCCGGAAGTAGGTAAGCGATCTATCCGTTATATCGAGCGAGATATAAACGAGATTGCCGGCATGCGTCCCGACGTTCCCTTTATCTACGTAAATCTCATACCCGAATGCGAACTTGTCGCCATCAGCGACGTCGCGTTGGAAATCGACGGCTTGGCCGAGCACCCGATATGCCTCAATCAGGATAGGAGTTGGCACTCCTACCCCGCGTGCGGACTCGAAGAAGCTCTGCGAAATTGTCCCAAATGACCGAACCAGACGCATGTCGTGTTCAATGGGTTCAACCCTTGCCACAAAAGCATCGTCATTTTCATGTTCGACAACTACTCGACTATCCGTTTCCGGTATGAAAGAGAGGTGATCAAGGCGCTGACTATTCTGGGTGTCTCCGTCGGATCTCACCACGATTGAAAGTCTCTGCCCTGCTTTCAGGTCACGTGGATCAAATACGCCTCTTAAAGCGTCACTCGCGGCAAATGATTCACCAAAAGAAACCCCGGCATTCCTGAGCGCATCGATCAACGTATCGCCTGGACGGAGAACAACAGATGCGCCCTGGCGGCCATCTTCTCCGGGGATGGTCTCGGCATTTCCGACTGGCGGTGCCATTGCTATTTTATCGGGGTCAGTTCTTGGCACCCGTGGAGCGTTTTCAAGATTTTCAGCCTTTCCTCTATCCAGAGCCAGACCGGCGACGAAGGCTATTGCGATGACACCGCTGATAGCGCCGGCGCTATAGAGCAAAATTCTCTGCATCTTGGTCATTGTACAGGACCTGAGGCTCCAATTCCCAGGACCGGCACCGACACGTCGATCGGCCCTGCGCCCTTAAAAGTCAATGTCAGGGTGAATTTCTCCCCTTCCTTGAGCGGTTGTTTCAGGTTCATCAACATGACGTGTAGTCCGCCCGGTTTCAGCACCACCTCATGCCCGGCCGGGAGTTTCACTGCGCCAGCTGGTCCCATTCGCGCGACACCATCTGTCATGGTCATCGCATGGACTTCGGCCACTTCCGAAACCGAAGCTTTTAGGCTGGTCAATACGTCCGTTTCGTCTCCCTCGTTGCGTATCGTTAGATAGGCCGCAGACGGGCGCGATGTTCCGATTGAGGCTCGTGCCCACGCGGCTTCAACAATCACCTCGTCGTTTCGTGCCGTGTCTGGGACGGCCGGTGAGGTAAAACCAACGGCCATCAAAAAGGTTAGAGAAATGACAGCGCCCAGAAATTTGATGCTGCTCATATTCTCTCTTTCAAATCTTCGATAATCATCTCTGGCGGCGTGCGGAATTGAAAGGTGCGGACAAAATGGCCTTCGGGGGAAATCAAGTAGACGGCCGAGGTATGCCCCATTGTGTATCCGTCCGGCACCGAATCCTGAGGCACTCGCTCAAAGTAAGCCTTGAACGAAGCTGCCGCTTCGGTGACTTGTTTATCCGTTCCCGTCAAGCCGACAATGGATGGATGAAACGCGGAAACGTATTCCGCCACGGTTTCGACGCGGTCCCGCTCAGGATCAATAGTGATGAAAAGCGGCGTCACTTTCGCGGCTGAATTACCAAGACCATCCATTACATCTGCCAATTCCGCCAGGGTTGTCGGGCAAATGTCGGGGCAGTTCGTAAACCCGAAGAACACCAGTGCCCAGTTGCCTCGATAGGTCGCTTCACTAACTGTATCACCTTGATGGTTCACAAGGGTGAAGGCGGGCTGGAATCCATCAACGTTTTCCGCGTCGGTGCCCAGGAAATGTGAAAGTTGATGGCCTGCAACAATAACCAGGGCGAGGAGGGCTAGTCCCCAGAGGATATACCGAACCGTTTTCACAATGCCTCCACTTCGGATCGGACGAGATCGCGCAACTGCGCCTCACCAAAAGAGTCCAGTGCTTTTCCGTTAACGAAAAACGTTGGCGTTCCGCGTACCCCAAACGCCTTGATGTCTTCGGCGTCTTGATTGAGCACGCCGACGATGTGCGGCATCCGGCTTTCACGTTGCGCGCGTTCTATGTCCACTCCAGTCCCGTCGAGCAAACTCCATATGTCTTCTGGGGCACGTCCGTGCGGTGCCCACTTCGGTTGCGTTTCCAAAAGACGTTCAAGGGCGGGTTCGAATTTCCCTTGCAAGCGAGCGGCCTCGAGAAGTCGCACTGCGTCCTCTGACGGGGGGTGGAATGCGGCATATCGGATTACCACGCGGACCTTGTCAGGGTACGTTGCCATTATGTTTTTGACGATCGGATGAAAGGCGCGGCACGATTCGCACGCTGGGTCAAAAAACTCAACAATGGTGACCGGGGCATCTTTAGGGCCGAATACAGGTGAATGGTCGCGGACCAATTGGGCGGCATTTGTAACTGGTGCTACCTTTCTCATATTCTCGACTAAGGGTTGATAGAGGTATACGCCGAACCCAAAAATGCCCAAAATCGCTATCCCAATTTGTGCGATAAAATGACGACGATTCATTTTCGTCCCTTTTCCGTAGACAGAAACAACAAGAGTGAAATCAAACAGAATGCGGCCAACGAGAGATACGGAAGCGGTAAATATCCGAAAACGACCTGGTCTTCTCCGGAGCAGGAGGGGCCATGCTGCGTGCAAGGTTGTATCGCCTCCGCGATAAACCCGGCAAAAAGCAGACTGTGCCAAAACGCTATTGAGCCTCCCGCAATGGCTAATGGGAGTGCATAGCGGCGCACATTGAGGTCCGACTGATAACACGCAATACCGAGAACAACGGCTAAGGGGAACATTGCGATCCTCTGGTACCAACATAGAACGCATGGGGGGCGTCCCATGACCTCCCCGATGAACAAAGCACCCAAGGTGGCCGCCAGGGCGATCAGCCAGGCGCCGATCAATGCATTGTCCGGGGATATCATTGTAGTGGCCTGCTTAGGGTACATCTCCTCACCCGTCATCTTTACTTCCTACGCCCGCTGTTGACATGACGGAAATGGCAACCAGCGATGCAGCGCCAGCGCAAATAAACACGTCCGCAAAGTTGAATGCGGGCCAATGAAATCCCATCGCATGAAAGTCGAGGAAATCTGTAACCGCGCCTTGTCGTACTCGATCAATGATGTTCCCGAATGCACCACCTGCCATGAGTGCAATCGCCCCTGCTTCGAATAGGCGGTCCGAACGTAACGCCCAAACGGCGAGGGCTGAAGCGATGGCAAAGGTTATCGCAATCAACGGCCATTGCTGATCGCCAAAAATATTGGCAAAAACACCAAAACTGACTCCTGTATTGAAGCCTAAACTGAGATCAAAAAATGGGGTTATTTCCACTTTATAAGGCGGTGTTGATAGGAACGTAAGTGCAGCCCATTTGGTTGCCTGGTCGAACACGGTCGCGGCCACCATGACCGACGAGACAACAACAATCGAGGTGGAGCGCGCACACGTTTGCGAGAACAAATCTGATGCCGCTTTATTCCGACGCAAAGGGGGCATTCCGTACGTCACTAACGAATTTCCTCGGCTCCAGGGTTGTTATTCAGCAGCCATACCATGCGTCTCGACATGGCGTCGTTCATCCAAAGCCTGTTTGATGATCTGCAACGATGACCAGAGAAACAAACCTGCCATCAATCCGGCCACGATCAGGTCGGGCCACGCGGTCCCGGTCAGATATACCCCGCCAGCTGCCACGATTACGGCGACGTTGCCAATCGCGTCGTTACGGCTACACAGCCATACGGAGCGAACGTTCGCGTCTCCGTCCTTGAAACGCATCAGGATAAGAACGCTCAATAGGTTGGCAGCGAGGGCAAGTACGCCGATGCCGCCCATTATCGGCGCACTCGGCACACCGAGGATCAAAACCTGATAAGCAGTCATGCCGAAGACCCAGAACCCCATGGCCGCAAGGCTGATTCCTTTGGCCAAAGCCGCCGTGGCGCGGACTTTAAGCGACATGCCGATTACCATAAGACTAATGGCATACGTGACCGTGTCGCCCAGGAAATCCAGAGCATCCGCCTTCAACGCCTGAGACCCGGCCAACGCACCTGCGGCCATTTCGACGAAAAACATGGTTCCGTTAATCGCGATTACTGCCCATAGAGCGCGTTTGAAGCCTTTCGACATCCCATCGAACTTCGGTTCGTGACTGCAACATCCTCCGGCCATGGCACACCCTTTTATTCCGCGGTTCATCTCAGATATGCTAAACGTAATGTCTACAGTAACTATAGGTTCAAGAGGTAATTTGCTTTGGCCCACGATTTAACGATTGGCCGCATTGCCGAGGCCGCTGGTTGCAAGGTGCAGACGGTCCGATACTACGAGCAGATCGGCCTCATCCCGGCACCGCCCCGCTCAAGTGGAAACCAGCGCGTTTACGATGACTCAGCCATCCACCGTTTGACGTTCATTCGTCATGCCCGAGAGCTCGGGTTCCCACTGCAGGCAATCCGAGACTTGATCAGTCTCTCGGACGACCCCAATCAGCCGTGCGATGCCGCGGACGCAATTGCGAAGGCGCAACTCAGCGAGGTAGACCGCCGTATCCATCGATTGCATGCACTTCGCCATGAACTGGAACGCATGATCGAGCAGTGCCGGGGCGGACGGATCGCAGATTGCCGCGTTTTAGAGGTGCTGAGTGATCATAGTCTTTGCGAAACGGATGATCATTCAACACCGAAGGAACGGTGAATTTGATGAATTCGGGTAAGAAACATTTATTCTGCCGGCCTAAGAATGAGGCAAGTATCTCAAGATGAGACGGATCTGAGGCCTGTTCGTTCGATACGTTAGGCCACTTCAAGAGATATTTTGTTGCTGCTGAGTTGCTGTATCGTGGACATCAACGAGGCATTTAACGACGGTCCGTTTGTAGAATCCGAATCCTAAGGTGAACCAACGTGTTCTCCGCACATATGTGCATATTCCAAAATCTTATAATTGACTCCGTAGTATACTACGGCTGCTAGCCTTTTCACTTAGGAGGTTCGGACATGCGAATTGGTGAAGCCGCCACACGCGCCGGAGTCAGCGTCGAAACGATCCGGTTTTACGAGTCCAAGGGACTAATCGATCAACCGCGTAAACCGCAAGGCGGCGGATTTCGCGATTATCCGATGGCGACGGTGGACCGCATACGCTTTGTTCGCCAAGCACAGGAAATCGGCTTTTCACTTCGGGAAATTTCCGAACTTCTATCCCTGCAGGCGGACCCCAGGGCGGATTGCGCCGATGTCAGAGCCCGTGCAATCCAGAAACGAGACGAGGTGCAGTCGAAACTCAACCACATGCGGCTCATTCTCGAAGCACTAGACGATCTCGTCGCGAGTTGTCCCGGCGGCGGCGAGATTACCGCCTGCACAATCCTCGACGCCATGAATAACCGCGCTTTACATAGTGGGGTGACCCGCAATGAAGCACAGCCTGAAGGAAAGGATGCGCCAGACATGAAAACCACTCTCCTGAATATCGAAGGTATGCACTGTGACGGCTGCGCCCACACGATCGAACTATTGCTCACCCGAGTGCCGGGTGTCCGCAAGGTCGATGCCTCCTATGCCGAGCGCCAGGCTCGTGTTCTGCACGATCCCGATACGGCCTCGAAGGAAGATCTGGTTACGGCAATCGACAAGGGCGGGTTCGTTGCCGCAATCAATGATCAATGATCGAAACCGGGTTTATTGGACTGGTCGCTATTCCT
Source organism: Rhodospirillales bacterium (assembly GCA_965229805.1). GTDB lineage: Bacteria > Pseudomonadota > Alphaproteobacteria > Rhodospirillales > Casp-alpha2 > UBA4479. Next base: position 628,939 of record CBDDJO010000002.1, read on the forward strand.
GCCGGGTTGGGCCTTTTTGGGTTCATTGAACCGTGCACGATCGGCTCCAGCCTCGTCTTCATAAAATACCTTGAAGGCAAAGATCCGTCGGTGAAGGTCTTAGAGACAGCCGTTTTCGCCGCGACCCGGTCGGTATTCATCGGTTTGCTCGGGGTTCTCGCCGTGCTCATCGGAGACATGTTTCTCGACCTGCAGCGACATGCATGGCTGGGTTTAGGGACATTGTATGTTCTTCTCGGGATATTGCTCGCGACCGGACAGTTACGCTTTTTCACGCGTTCAATCGGGCCAGGACTTCGTCGACTTAGCGGATACCGTGGATCCGTTGGCCTCGGCCTCCTGTTCGGATTCAACATCCCTGCCTGCGCGGCACCGTTGTTGCTCGCATTGTTGGCAGCAGCCGCCGCTTCCTCCGGCGCGACGGTAGCAAAGGGCTTCATCGCGCTCGCTGTTTTCGGCCTTGGATTAAGCATCCCGTTGGTGGTGGCCGTTCTCGTCCCACGCGCACGTGGCTGGCTTGAGCGTATTGCAACTCTCTCCGGCCGATATCCAGCATTAGCCGGTCTGGTCCTCATTGCACTCGGCGGATGGTCGATCTGGTTCGGCCTGTTTGCCGATCTGAAAGCGGGCACTTCCGCCGGCTGATCGGTTTGAGATTTTTACGGAGTATATATCATGACCGCGATAACCGCCGACGAACCGACATCGACGTACTGGAAGGAAGAACCGGCGGAGCGCCCCGGCCGGGCACGTATTCGTGCGCGTATCGGCGGCCTCCATTGCTCGCTTTGCACGGGCACGATCGAGAAAGCACTCGGCAAGCAAACCGGCGTGGATAAAGTCGCGGTTAGCCTGACCCACGAACAGGCGCTTGTCGAATTTGACCCGTCGGCGACCACGCCGGAGGGGTTATTGCAGATTTTACGCGACATCGGTTACACCGTTCACGACCCAAACAAATTGCGGCCTTTTGAAGAGGAAGAACGTGAACTCGTCGTCGAGGGCCGCCGCTTCCTGACAGCTACCGTATTCAGCCTTCTATCCGTCGCATTGATTACCGAGCCGGCCGGGCCGCTCTCGCTGATCCTTCCCACGATAGCAACGCTCAGTTTGATCGCCTTCGTTTTTCTCGTTCTTCGGGCGCGCGGGTTATGGCCAGCACTCATCGGCGCCGGGGGCCTCGGCGTCTTGGTGACCGGGTTACTCGTACTGAAAGATACCGGAGCACTGACCGCCTTCACGCCATGGATCGTAGGGATGCTTGCCGTCGTTCTTGTTTTCGGTATTGCCCGTCACATTCTGATTATGGCTGTTCAGGCCCTTCGACGGAGCATCTTGAACCAGCACGTACTGCTTGAGGCCGGGGCATTTGCCGGGCTGGCCGGAGGTATTATCGGTTTGATCCTCGGCCAATCCGATTATCCGACGGCGCCCTTCTTCGCCGTTGCCGTCATGGTCGCGACGTATCACATTTTTTCAGAATGGCTGTCGCTGATCGTCAAAACACGGTCGTCACAGGCCGTCAAAAGACTGCTCGATCTGCAGCCGGATATCGCGCGCGTGCAACGCGACGGTGCCGAAATCGAAATCCCGACAAGCGAGATTGTCGAAGACGATCTGGTGAGGGTGCGGCCTGGCGACCGCCTGCCGGTGGATGGTGAAATCATCGACGGCCGTTCTACCGTGGATCAATCCCTCGTTACCGGCGAACCGATGCCCGTTGAACGAAAGATCGGCGATGCCGTGATCGGCGGCACGATTAATGGCAACGGGACTTTGCTGGTCCGGGTCACTGCTGTCGGCGATCAGAGTTTTCTCCGCCGTGTTGCGCGCGAGGTCGAAGATGCCCGTGCCCTCAAACCCGGTCTTTTGCATCTGGTTGACCGCGTTCTACAGGTTTACACACCGGCCGTCCTGACGATCTCGATCCTCTCTTTCATCGGCTGGGCGGCATTGCCGCAAGTGTTCGGTTTCACACCCGACCTGCAACGTGCGGTTTTCGCGGGCCTTAGCGTACTCGTCATGGGCTATCCCTGCGCAGTCGGCATCTCCGCACCATTGTCAATTGTTAGGGGTGCAGGCGAGGCGGCGGAAAAAGGCATCCTGATGCGGACGGGAGAAGCGTTCCAGGGTTACCGTCTGGTCCGGCAGATTGCCTTCGACAAAACCGGCACGCTGACCGAGGGCCGCCCCCGGGTTCACGAGGTGGAAGCCGTATCGGGAGATGCAAATCAAGTTCTGATATATGCTGCCGCGGCGGAATCGGTCTCGGAGCACCCACTCGGCGAAGCCATCGTGGAAGCGGCCTTCGATGCAGGACTGACGCCGCCGGACACCGATACGTTCGAAGCGGTTCCCGGTAAGGGTGTGATCGCCGCAGTCGACGGCAAAGACGTGATCGTGGGAAGCCCACGGTTCCTCTCGCAGAATGACATCGATCTTGCTTCGCTCGCCCACCGGATCGAAGCCTTACAGGAGCTGGGACGGACGGTAATCGCAGTCGCTCATGGCGGTGTACTTCTCGGGATCGTTGCCTTGGGAGACTTGCCGCGGCGGGAAGCCGGAACGACGATCGCCAAATTACGTGACGCGGGTATAAGAACGGTTCTGATTACCGGCGACAACGAACGCGCAGGGTATAATATCGCCAAGGAACTCGGCATCGACGTCGTTCACGCAGAAGTGCTGCCCGGCGAGAAAGCCGAACTGATCCGCGATCTTCAGCGGCAAGGCCGAACCGCCATGGTCGGTGACGGCATCAACGATGCACCTGCGCTCATGCAGGCGGATGTGGGCATCGCCATGGGCGCGGGCACCGACATCGCCATCGACGCTGCCGATATCATCATTCTCAACAACGACATCTCGAACGTCGTCGAAGCGCGGGAAATCAGTCGGCAAGGGTACCGCAAGATGCTGCAGAACGTGTCGCTCGCCTTCCTGTTCAATGGCGTTGGCGTCCCCGTCGCCGCGACGGGATTGCTTTACCCTGTCTGGGCTATGGTCGCCATGGCCGCAAGTGTGACGACCATTTTCGTCAACTCGCTCTGGGGCAAGCCGAGACTGTTCATCGACGCGATACTTAGCGTTGGGAAACCGGTTTCAAGAACAGGCAACACGTAATGAACATCCGGATAGTTGGAAAATTGATTGTCCGATTTAGAGAGGTAGACGCGCTATGATCATCAAGAGATGGCAACTTGTATCCCTTATAATCCTGCAGGCCATGTTTGCCGCGTGCGCATCAAGCGTTCTGGTTTACAACGCTTTTGGATGGGCGCCTGATGTAATTTCGTTTGAATGGGGTTCTTACCGAGCCTTTAATATCTATGTCTCAATTCTCATTGTTGCTGCCCTTATATGGGGCCTTGTTGCTCGAGTTCCTATCATCATGCCTGTCATCATAGTTTTCGCTACGTTTCACTTGGTGGAAGGGTTGATCATTTCATTTTGGAGCAAGGCCGCTATTCATTTCGTGACGCTCATAATAGCTGCGAATATTCAAATTCAAATTAAACAAAAAGCCGCTTAACCAACATGCATTGGCAAAACTGGGTCCGCATTGGATGATCCAGTATCCGAGTTGCTTACAACGCGACAAATAGTCGTTCTCGGTTTTTGGTCGCCATATGAGAGCAGAAAGATAGAAGTCCGTTTGAGGTGAGCAAGCAATCAAACCTATCGATGTCGAAGAAGTTATTATACGTGCACGCACCGAGCGGCAGAACGGATACGAGAGTATCTGTTGAGAGTAGCTTCCCTCGCGCTACGAACAGAGATTTGAGTAAATACAATCGAACGCCTGAAACAACCATCGTGGCGGAATTAGCCCAATTTTCATGACCTTGTGAAGAAGATGCGTCGTCTGACTTCAGAGGGGTTGTTGGTCACTCACTTGCCCTAACGCTGATGTTAATTGGGTATTGTTAGATGCTCTTCCTCTCGCCATAACCCAATCTCTTCGCTGCTAATAAGTGGTTCCAACTCTAAGATCGATTAGCCGACGTGGTGCGATGGCAAATGGGAGTGGGAGATTGAAAAACATTACAGCTAAGTTCCCCGCGGCCCCCAAAGGATAATCGCTGCTCCCAGGAGACAGATAGTCGCGCCGACTAGATCCCATCGATCGGGTGTTCGCGTTTCTACTAACCAGAGCCACAGAATTGACGCGGCAATGTAGATTCCGCCATAGGCGGCGTAAGCACGCCCAGCAAGGTCACTGTCAACGCGGGTCAGAAGGAACGCGAACAGAGCCAGACTGACCATGCCGGGCACGAGCCACCATGGCGACTTACCTAAGCGCAGCCAGGCCCAGAAAGCGAAGCAACCGGCAATTTCCGCGATGGCAGCCCCGACGTAGACGGAAACCGTACCAATCACGATGCCAGCGCCTCCAACACGGGACACTCCGGCACCTCCGCACCCGAGCATTGCGCTGCCGTATCGGCCAGCACTTTTTCTATGCGCTTGAGATCAGCAATCTTGGTCCGTACGTCAGCAAGGTGCCGTTCGGTTAACGCTTGTACCTCGGCGCAAGTCTGGGTGCCTCGGTCAACCAAGCTCAAGAGACCGCGTATTTCTTCGATGGAGAACCCCAGCTCGCGGCCACGCAGAATAAAGCGCAGGCGTGCCACATGGGTTTCATCATATACACGGTAGCCGGACGCCATGCGTGGCGGGTCGGGCATCATGCCGATCTTCTCGTAGTACCGGATCGTCTCCAGGTTGCAGCCAGTTTGCCGCGCGAGTTCGGCGCGTTTCATTCCCTTCGCAGATCTGTGATCACTCATCGAAAAAACTCTCTTGAGTCTGTAGTTACTACAGACCTTACCTTGTTACTGGAACAAAAGCGAGGACGTTAATTCGTGAGCACTACGGAAACAGAAACCCGTGCCTTACAGGCCCGTGAGGCGCAGGGCGACCGCAAGCAGTCAATCTTCACGTCTGGCGGCGTGATCGGTGCCATTCTTGCCTCGAGTTGCTGCATCGTGCCGCTGCTATTTGTGATGCTGGGTATCTCTGGTGCGTGGATCGGCAGCTTAACCGCGCTTGAGCCATACAAACCTGTTTTCGCCAGTCTCGCGCTCGTCTTTATAGGTCTCGGTTTCCGGCAAGTTTACTTTAAGGCCGGTTCTGCATGTGATGTCGACGGTTACTGCGCCAAGCCGCAATCGTCCACCATCACCAAGACAGCGCTCTGGATCTCGACGGTCGTGGTCCTGCTCGCACTGACCATCGATTGGTGGGCGCCATTCCTATACTAACTGCAATCTACGGAGAACCTCTCATGAAACGATTGCCTATTTTGGCAGTGGCCTTGCTGACCCTTGGCGGGCTTGCCTGGATGACCGGCAATGGCGTTACACCTGCTACGGCACAGTATGTGACTATGCAAGTTGCTGCCGCCCAAACTGCCACATTTTCGATTGAAAACATGACCTGCGCGCTGTGCCCGGTCACCGTCAAGAAGGCAATGGAAGGTGTTCCCGGTGTCAAGTCGGTAACCGTCGACTTCGATACTAAAACGGCGATAGTCGTTTTCGACCCATCCATCACAACTTCCGATGCCATCGCCGCAGCGTCCACAAATGTTGGCTATCCAGCATCGGTCCAAGGATGACCCAGTGAAGGACGCAACAATCGTCAAGGCAGGCATCGTCGGCACAGTCATTGCGGCGATCTGCTGTGCCACGCCTGTGCTTGTCGTTGCGCTCGGCGCGATCGGTCTTTCCGCATGGGTCGGCGGGCTGGACTATGTTCTTTTTCCCGCGCTTGCCGCATTCCTGGGCATGACGGTCTACGGTCTGTGGCGACGACAGCGCGCGGTGGCCTGTTGCGAGCCGGATATTCAAACAAACGAGGAGAACTTAAAATGACGGAATGCTGCGACGCGGGCTCACGATCAACGTCAACCTACGACATCGCTGTAATCGGCGCGGGGTCGGCAGGCTTTTCGGCTGCTATTACCGCTGCTGAAGAAGGAGCCAATGTGGCGCTGATAGGTCATGGCACCATTGGTGGCACTTGCGTCAATGTGGGCTGCGTACCGTCCAAGACGATGATCCGTGCAGCCGAAGCGTTGCACGGCGCGAGGGCGGCAGGACGGTTCCCAGGCCTGTCCGGAGAAGCGGGGGTGGATGATTGGAGGAAGCTGATCGCCGCCAAGGACGACCTCGTCATGACATTGCGGAAGAAGAAGTACGCCGATCTACTGCCTGAATATAACAATATCACCTATCTGGAAGGCGCGGCACGGCTGAACGGCGCAGGTGTCATCCTCAATGACACACCGATTGCCGCAGGAAAGACCATCATCACAACTGGTGGACGGCCTTCCGTGCCGCCGATACCCGGCCTCGAAGAGGTGAACTACCTAACCAGCACTTCCGTACTGGAGTTGGAAACCCTGCCCGAAAGCCTGATCGTCATCGGCGGTGGCTATATTGGTGCGGAGATTGCCCAAATGATGGCCCGTATGGGTGTTCAGGTGACAGTGGTCTGCCGCTCGCGCTTGCTGCCACAGGTGGAACCGGAGATATCGGACGCGCTGGCAGATGCATTCCGCGCTGAAGGCATGAAGCTCTATTGCGGCATTGCCTATGATGCTTGCCGTGAAGATGAGACGGGCGTGACCGTCTGCGTCAAGGAAGGCGATACACTCCTAGAACTCAAGGCTGAGCAGTTGCTGGTTGCTACCGGGCGTACTCCTAACACTGAGGGGCTGGGGTTGGCTGAAGCAGGCATCGACTTGGACAAACGCGGTGCGATTGTCGTTGATGACCGGATGCGCACATCTAGGCCTGGTGTCTATGCGGCGGGCGATGTGACCAATCGCGACCAGTTCGTCTACATGGCGGCATACGGCGCAAAGCTAGCCGCAAAGAACGCTTTGAATTTTGACAGCTTGGTGTACGACAACTCCGCCATGCCCTGGGTGGTATTCTCCGATCCACAGGTAGCGGGTGTCGGATTTACGGAGGCCGCTGCCAAGGACAATAGGTATGATGTGATCACGTCGACCATTTCACTCGATCACGTCCCTCGTGCGCTAGCCGCGCGTGACACGAGGGGACTGATCAAGCTGATAGCTGACAAGAAAACGGACCGGCTTCTAGGCGCTCAAATACTTGCCCCTGAGGGAGCTGACAGTATTCAGACCGCTGCCCTGGCAATCAAATGCGGCATGACCGTGACCGACCTGGCAGATACGCTGTTTCCTTATCTGACAACAGTCGAAGGGCTCAAATTAGCCGCACAAACCTTCAACAAGGATGTCAGCAAACTCTCTTGCTGTGCTGGGTAATGGTCGCTTTCGAAGCCGTGCGAATGTTTAAAAAGCAGGACAGTACTTCCGCGTCACTTTCGCAAGCGGACCTCATTTAGCATGAGCGCCCAGGACCGTATCGGGCCAGAAGTAAACATTTCAATCGATGCAACAGAATGCCTGAAACCGTAAAGATGGCGAACTTCGCCTATCGCTAGCAGCCTTGAGTGAAGATACGTTATGCGACAACAAGTAACCAAACGGGAACAAAGTAAGTAATCAGAAGTAATTCCACGTCCTCGCAGACAGGTGGAGTCTGGTCACTAGGAGCGTTCAGTATTAGATGACAGGTGAGTGCTGCGGCCGTCAGACCTTCTAATGAAAAAAAGGTCTTTTCCATTTTGATGTCAGGTACAGTGGTGCTGGCTGAGGAGCTTTTCTAAAGTAACCGAAAGGCCTAGACAAAGATGGTGAATAAATAGCGATGCCGATGTGGGTAGTTGAAGCGCCCTAGCCTATCTAAATTTCGGTGACTGACTAGGCGAGCCAATTCTGCAAGGCTCGCCTATCGAACTTGGCGTGTCGTGGATGATGAGGGTGCGGTATTGGATGTTCATTTCCAGCCACGCCGCAATAATGCCGCAGCACGCAAGTTTCTTCGTCGTACCATTAAGAAACTTCATGCGATCCCGGTAGTTGTCGTGACAGACAAGCGGCGGGCATCGACGCCGGCGGTCCCCGATGTCCTTCCTCGCGCCGAAAACGGGTCGGAAAGCGACTAAACAATCCGGCTGAAAACCCACAACAGCCGGCACGAACGCGGGAGCGAAAACAGCAGCAGTCCAAACTGCATAGTCGGTTCAGAAATTCCTCTCCTGATTCACTGCCTTTTACAATCACTTCAACATTCAGCGGTATCTCATCTCAAAATCGACAATGAAGCCGTTTTGAGCCGACGCGATGATCTCCTGGCAAAGCGCAATCGCTGGATAAGAAGCCGGCGATTACTATTGCCTTGGTGTGGGTTCCACGCGTTGACGTGACAATACCATGCGCTTAACTGGTGGTAGGTGACGTGCCCCACTGATGCTCCTACAGGATGCCGATAATTTGCTCTTCACTGAAGGCGATCTCTTCGTCGTCTGTCTCCTTCTTCAGGGAACAGACTAACTTCAAAACCGGGAGATTTCAGGGGGCACGTCATCTTGAAAAAAGTCGACAAAGTCGAGGAGTTTACAAGTAGAGCGGGCAAGATCGACGGCTTTGTCCTGCGCCTCTTTTGGAGGTTATTGGCGCCGAAATCTGACTTCGTACGACTCGTCTAACTCGTCCTCTTCATCAATCTCCTCATCATCCAAACCGTCAGGTGCATAGAGGAGCGTCAGCGTTCTTCCATAGGAACCGAGTCCCTGCACTTCCTCGACGAACTCGATTTGCCGTTTGCCGCCGAACCAGTCCGAGAGCGTTGTTGTATCGTCCACCCGGTTGGCGTTATTCACATTGACAGGATTGCTGTTGAACCGCTCGGTAGCCGTGCCAGCGGGAACAACAGTTTGCTTACGAATCCACTCAAGCCCATCGATATCCTTCAGTGGTTGCGACATGAAGCAGTAGTCAATCTGCTGTCCCTCAGTTCTCAGCACTGCCGCAGGAACATCCAGCAGCGTGACGTATCGGATCGCGGTGGCCTCAAGGGACGTTTTGCAGATGCCGCTGAGCTCTTCAACAGCGTCGAGGCCATCTCCCACACGTCGTATCTCTTTTGAAAACAAGTGGCTCGGCATCAAGAGGCATGCTGCAAAGTGGTCCGCCTCGCGTTCGTAGGGATCATCTGCATTAAACCCCGCGTGCGATTCGTGGACACTCTTGCCACCGGCAAACACGTGCTCCGGGTGACCCGGCAATTTGTAGTGGCCGATTTCGTGAGCGACACTGAACCGTTGAAATCCCTCGCTCGTAATGTGGGTTGCGTACGCAATTGCGTACTCTTCACCGAGACGGAACAACATGCCGGATACCCCGCCTGAGGAGGCTGGCTTTGCTGTCACCGGAATGTTGAGGCGATTCTCTGCGATATCAATTGGATCAACTGGGAGTGATGTGATCTCTAGCTCACGCACGAACTGCTCGGCAGCACGTTCAGCGAACTTGGGATCACACGGCACCCGTCCTACTCCTTGCTCTCTCGCCGAGCCTTCGAGCGGGCGGCGAGCGTAGCGAGCATATCCTCAGCAAACTCTTTGTCTTCGGCAGAAAGCTGATTGATGTGTCGATGGAGCTCGTCCGCCGCACCAAGAGCTTGGGGGGCGTTCACGCGCCCGAGGAGGTAATCGGTTGTGACATCTAGGGCGTCAGCCAGCCGACGCAGGTTATCAAATGACGGTTTTCGGGTTTTGGTCTCAAAGTGTGAGACGGCAGATGGCTGGAGGCCAGTCTTGTTAGCGAGCTCTGTTTGGCTCAGGCCGCGTAGGTCACGGGCCTCTTTGAGACGTTGTGCAAAAATCTCCGACGGAATGGTTGACTCGATCATGACGTTTTCGTATATTCCCTATTGACGTTTTTTATATGGCTCAATTAGGGGCTTTTTCTTGGCCCCTGCTATAGACGAATTCGTCATAATATAGACTACAGTTTACACAATATCAAATGAAAGGAGCGTGTCATGGCTGACCGCCCAGTACGAAAGACCAGAAAGGACAGTGACGGGGACATCCTCGCGCTGTGCAACGACGGATCGCCGTGGTCGCCTCGGAAAAAGGCTGACGCGATTCACGACATCGAGTCCAAGACGCACACGTATCACGTCCCCTGGAAAAGCGGCCGCACCGAGATTCGCGTCGTTAACGGCCCTAACGGCAAGTACCTCCGGACGGATCGCGATGACACCACTCGGAACAATCTGGACGATCTTCCCGATTGCTGATCCCGGCCGGCCTGACAGAACGTCGAGGCTGGCAGGGCAGTCCCCGCAACCCACGAGTAGAAAGAAAGGAATAGAGTTATGGCCAAAGGAAAAGGATCGGGTGGCACTCGGACGGTCAACAAAAGTGCCATCACCGGTCGGTTCGTTTCGAACAAGACCGTCAAGAGCAGCCCAAAGACGACCTTCAAGCAGACGGTCAAGAAGGGCAAGTAGCGATGCGACGTATCCAACGTTCGCGCTCGCCCCGACCGCCGAAGCCGCCTGATCAGCCTCAGAACTTGAAGACGCCAAGCCCACCTGGAAAGCGTCGATGGGTTTGGGCACACTGGCGTTACGATTATGGTCGGAGACAGTGGGAGTGGGTTCGAGGGTGCTGGGCTAAGTAGTCTGGTGGGGGGCACAAGAAGACGCTTCATTCAAAGCGACAGCATATCTGAACTTGCCGAGATAGCGGACTAAGTCTTGGTCTCACCGCCATGAATAGCTAGATACGTTATGCGACATTATGTAACCAAGCGGCCAATTAGACTATTCTGTAAAGTATCGCGCCAGTGATCTGTGATAACTCGATAAAGTATCGGATTGGGCGTGGAGACGGACAATACTCAGATGTCCGCGTGTAGTCGATGATCCGAATCATTGAGATTCTCTGCCAACCGGGATACTAGTTTCGAAATGCTGCTACAGCGCCTGGTCAAACAGCTAGCAGAACTTTCCGAACCATCTGAGAAGTAAGATGCAAGATCATTTCCGCATCGCTTTTTGTGAAAGCTGTCTCACCACCTCGGCTTTCACTGTGGCTAGCTAGGTGCGCATACCGTTGTATTGCGATTATAATCTCTTCTTCCCTTTGAGGTTTTGATAAACCTCTTGCCGCAGTGCTATTTGCGAGCGATGGCTCCCCTTCGTTTGAATCGTTCGGGGATTTCGAATAGCCAACATTTCTAATTTCTTCGCTGACTTTTCTGCATGTAGAAATGGTATTTGAGAACTCTCCCAACAGATATAGCCGCTGCGCCTCTATCAAATACTCCTTTACCGCTCCGAAGGCTTCGGGAACTTCATCAGTTGGAAAGGGCACTTCTATTAGCAAAACATCGGTAAAATTGGCTCTGCGGAGCGTGCTTAACCAGGTTGATCGCGGGACTGCTGCCCGTATTTCATCGTTGGCTTGTTCACGGTCTGGTGTTCCGACTAACTCTGACCAAAGTTGAATTTTGAAATTTAGATCCGCAAGATCCCGGATGCGTTCGATTTCAGCGACCTGGTTGGTGTGTAAGGATAGGTCGAATGGTCGCTGAGTCTTATATTGATGGGAGTGGGTTTGAATTAGATCGAACCCAGAGGGGCGCGCAATGCCGAGAGGGGCATCCCTGCCATTTCTACCAGCAACGCGGACTTCCGCGCATATCAATCGAATAGCTTCTATGGATGCCCGAGGGTCTTCATTTGTCTGAGGGTAAACGGAAAACTCAAAATTAATTGATAATTGGTAAGAGCCAGCAACTCGGTTCAAATTGACACCCTGAATCATTGTGTCTGCAACAATATGCCCTTGTCGATCCAGTGACATCGAAATTCCTTTTTTCCGTTATATATTTCACTTGGACAGCGTTTGTATTTTTGCGTCTTCTACTTCAGTAGGAGAGCGCCTTTAAAAACGATGTGACTTGTTGAACTTCATCATCGTCTAAGCTTCCTATCATCAAGAACACCTCCTTGGCAGCAGCAATGCGTTTATATAGTTCCTGTCGTTGCACGTTTGTGGCATTGCCAATGTTAACAAGCCGCAGAGGGTCGAAGTGTGAAATAATCGCATCCTCTATCGTTAAAAGAGAGCCGGCGTGTCCATACGGTGCCGTTGATACGACATTAATCAAAGGCGGGGTTCTGAACTTGTACATGTCGTCAGGATCAAAGGTCACATTGTAACGGCCGTAGTCGATGCCAAAGCCGTTTTTCCCAAACCCAATCTGAGGTGTCGGTACCGCATGAAACTTTAAATCTGAAAAATACGGCCCATTATGACAATTTGAGCATTTACCTTTGCCGTAGAAGAGAATACCGCCACGCACTTCTTTTTTCGTCAGTTCGCCATTTCCAAATACAAATTTATGAAGCCGCGTATCCTTCAGCCGAAACTTGCTTCTAATGAACGCGGATATCGAACGCGCGACATCGTTGAATGACAAGGCCAAAGGAGCTTTCCCAAGGTTAGATGCCAACGCAGCCATAGTTTTTTCTTCTTTGCGATGGAGCATCTTGAGGATTTCTTGGTGTAAACTTTCTGCACGGCTTATGTCTTCATGCTTGTATCGAGAAACCAATTCGCCGTCGGCCAACATTTCGCGAATTTCAAGCGGAGGTAGATGCACTACAGTTACCAAAGCGTCGCTTGATGGTGGATTGGAGCCGAATTGGCTTATCGGTTTGGCGCCCGAGAAATCAACTTTCCCGTCCCAAAAGAATGTATCGAAGCCTTTAGCGCCACGACCCCAAAGAGCCAACGTATTCCGCGGAATAATCAACCCTTCGCTGGTTGCTCGTTTCGGACCTTCACCTTCGCCAAACACCCCGATAGCATTTGGTAACCCGTCTGCGGACCCGAACTTGTCGAGATGGCAAGTTTGGCACGACATTTCTCCATTGATACTTAGGCTTTTGCTTTCGAAAAATCGCTGCCCTTGTGGTGCGAGGTTTTCGTCTCTGCCGATAAAGAGCTGTGCTGATGGGACCAATCCATTTTTAAGGGCGGCGTCTCGGAGAATTGACTCGAATGCGTCGGCGTTTGCACTCGAACCCGATGCCGACATGCCGACCAATAATAGCGCAACCAACCTAATAACGAATTTCATGATTTTCAACGAAGGTGCGGATATCCAGGGCGCGTTCTTCGACAGCATCGAGCCCAATTGCAGCTAGGTCGTTTTCCGTCACACCCCAACTTATCATCTTCTTCCGTAGCTCATCGTAGTAGTGACATTCAGTGAGGCCGATCTCCGCGGCCTCAAGGTTTCGGATTGTCGCATCTGTCGTCGATGCGATGACTATTTGCTTCGCGATAAAATGTTCGCGCATGGCTTGGTCACAATGAAACATCACTCGCTTATAGTCCTCTTTGTAGAGTGACTTCGCGACCGCTGGCGCTATGTATCGATCTACGCTCAACGTGATGACGAGCAATGTCGCGACGACGTTGAGTAAAATAAGCAATCTTCTCATTGAACACCAAACCCAAGCACGGCTCTAGTTGGGGCATCTAGCTCCGCCGATGTCGGAAGCCCTTTCGCGTGTTGAAACCGAAACAGCGCGGCTCTCATCTTGGCATCTAACTCCCCTCTCAAATTGCCGACGTCATACCCCTGTCGCATCAAGATAGCTCTCGCTAGAAGAATTTCCTGCTCTGTCGGCTTGCTCGGATGGGAGATGGTTACGTCCGCAATCGCAGGGCTAGAGGGAAGCACGGAAGTTCTTGGCGTACTCCGCTCGTTCCTTGATGACGACGTGCCTAAATGCGTTGACACATCCCACGACTGCTGGCCACTACCCACAGTGAAAAAACATAATATGGCGATCACTAAAGTCCCGAGAGCGCCAGGGATTGGCCAAGTAATCTTCACCGATTCTCCGTGTGTTCATAAAAAATCAGGTTGTTGCCGAAAAACAACTTCTAATGATTTAATATACCAAGGGACAACCAGACGGGGCTATTGTTTTGAGGCAACTGCTTCAAATTTCATTGTTAGTACTGCTTCTTCCCACGGCGGGTTGCAAGACGGCCGACCAACTCGATGCTGCAATTAGGTCTGTAACGACGGCATTGACGGGTCAAGCCGAGGAAACTCAAGCAGCCTCACCAAAATCCAATCAATCTTCCCTTACACAGTCACAAACGAACCAGACTAGCTCCTCAGAACCTAGAGTTCTGTCTGGCGAGCTGTCTGCCGAGGATGTTATCGACGGCGACACAATTAATTTGGGCGGGAAGCGGATTAGGCTCCACGGAATTGATGCGCCTGAATTGGCCCAAATTTGTACCGTCAGAGCAAAGACAACGCCGTGTGGCGTCGCCTCGAGGAATACTCTCATCGGCTTCGTTTCTGGTGCGACAGTTACGTGCACTCGTCAAGATATCGATCGATATGGCAGGGACGTCAGTAAGTGCGAAGTTGCCGGATTCGATCTTTCTGCGGGTCTCGTCCAAGCCGGCCAAGCCGTCGCTTACAGGCAATACTCAAGCGCTTATGTTGCTGATGAGGACGAGGCGCGGCGACTGAAACGAGGGATTTGGAAAGGTGAGTTTATAATGCCTTGGGATTGGCGCCGAGGCGTACGATCCGGTTCATAAATATTGCACTCCGTATCATTGGGGGACCACATGCCGGCAGGGGAAGTATCAAGAAAGCGGTTCTTCGCTCATGAGAATTATCGCAATGCTTCAGGCAAGTATGAGCTGCTACCGTTCCGACACGCTCGAATCCCCAACATTCCAGAAAAGGTGTTAGTTACTTCCTGTGTTGGAGAGTACACGTTTTTATCGAGCACAGATTTTGACCGACTAATCGGGGGGACGCTGACTCCAGAAGATGACGTGTTCCACGACCTCCGTAATCGCCAGATTATTTGCGATCCAGAAACGGGGCCGTATTTAGAGGGACTCGCTTCTCAAAGTTATACGAGGAAGCTCATAGCTTCCGAAGATCCTGCTTTGCATATCTTTGTCGTAACACTCCGATGTGATCATCGTTGTGTGTACTGCCAGGTCTCGCCAAGAAAGGAATCAGAAGTCGGATTCGACATGTCTGACGAAACTGCATATGCAGCACTTGATCGGGTCTTCGAATCGACGGCTCCGTGCCTGACAATTGAGTTCCAAGGCGGCGAGTCAGCACTCGCGTTTGATCGCATCCGGATGATCGTTCTAGAAGCCAAGGGTCGACCATCGCGAGAGGGGCAGACGCTCCGCTTCGTGATTGCGACGAATGTCCATTTGTTAACTGATCGTATGCTGGAGTTCTGCGCCGAGCATGAAATTGAAATCTCAACTTCATTGGACGGCCCGGCGCATGTCCATGATGCCAACCGTATTCTAAGCTCAAAGGACTCTTTTCAGCGCACTTTGGACGGGATTGCACGTGCTCGGGCGATTTGTGGGCATGACCGTGTAGCAGCGCTAGCGACGATCACGCGCCATAGTCTCTCTTTTGCACGCGAAATTGTGGACACCTATGTTGGTTTAGGCTTTGGATCGGTGTCATTGCGACCGATCACTCCTCTCGGTTTTGCAAAGCGTTCTCACGGAAAGATTGGCTATCCAACGTTCGACTACCTGACATTTTATCGACAAGCGCTGGAGTACTTAATCGAGCTCAATTTGGCGGGAACGACGATCCAAGAAACGTACGCTGGCCTACTACTGACCAGGATACTGACCCCATTTCCAACGACCTATGTCGATCTGCAATCGCCGGCAGCCGCCGGAAGTGCCGTGATGGCGTACAACTACGATGGGAAAGTCTACGTTTCCGATGAAGGCAGAATGTTGGCGGAGATGGGTGACTCCCGATTTTGCATGGGTACGGTCGACGACAGCCTTGAAGCGTTGCAAGGGTCCGAGGCAATGCAGATCATTAGAGACGCAGGCACGGCCGAAGAGCTGCCTGTATGCCGAGATTGCGCATTCGTGACTTATTGTGGCGCCGACCCAGTTCTAAACGTCGCCACACAAGGTGATCCTGTCGGCGTAAAGGAAAGCAGTGAGTTCTGTCATCGCCACACGGGTTTGTTTCAACTTCTTTTCGAGAAATTGGAAGAGAGGGACCCGGATGTGATGCGAGTATTTCTGGCATGGATCAGGAACGTCGATGCGGCCCAAATTTCTTCTCCGGGATACATGGCGTAACTCATGCAACCACTCCAAACACACGCTGACATTCATGGAGTGCAAGGGGTACGTGTACTCAAAGTGGTTCGCGCATGTGACTTAGCTGATAGCGAAATTGACTCCGGTTGCTGCCTCCTCTGGTCACCCGATGGCAAACAAGATAGTAGCGCCGGACTGGCGGGTATTTTCTCACCCTGCGCGTTGAGAGCTCCAGCTGACCACTGCGGGATCGTCGTGCAATCGCCAAAAGACCCGTCGGTAGTATCTCCGGGCGATGTTATTCGAATTGTGGAAGGACATAGCCTCATCTCTGTTCTATATCGAAGAGGCTCCCCCAATAACACTCTTCTCGTCACGGAACGATGCAACAGTAATTGCATCATGTGCTCTCAACCGCCAAAAGACGTCGACAACAGGCCATATGTTGAAAACGCCCTTGAGGCGATTCCGCTGATCGATCGGAGCGTTGAACAACTCGGTATCAGTGGTGGTGAACCGACACTTTTAGGTGATGACCTGCTCCTGATTATCAACTCGGCGCGACATCACCTGCCGGAAACCGGGCTACATATTTTGTCAAATGGGCGGCGTTTTTCGGATCCGGAATTCACTCGCATCATGTGCGCTGCAAAGCACCCGAATCTGCTTTGGGGAATCCCCCTTTACTCAGACATCCCGGATGTTCACGACTACATTGTTCAATCTCAAGGTGCTTGGCGAGAAACGCTCACCGGCCTCAACAATCTTGGCCGGTACGGTTCAAATGTCGAATTGCGGGTCGTCATCCAGAAACGTAACGCTGGTCGGCTAGGCGAGCTCGCCTACATGCTTTTCCGAAACCTCAGTTTCGTGAAGCACGTGGCTTTCATGGGTATTGAGCCTATGGGCTTCGCCAAAGCTAATTACGAAGCAATTTGGATTGATCCAGGCGACTTTGCAGATGACCTCACGGGAGCTGTCTATTTCCTCGCGAACCGGGGTATCAACGTGTCCGTTTACAATCTTCCGCTTTGTGTGTTGCCTGAACAACTGAGGCCATTTGCCGCCCGCAGCATCTCCGACTGGAAAAATGTTCATCTTCCAGAATGTAATATCTGTGATGTTCAAGCCTCATGCAGCGGGTTCTTCTCATCAATTGCCAAGGATTGGATTGGACGTGACTTCGGCCCAATCGAGTCAACGACGCATTTGTCACAGGGAGGTCTTCTATGAAAACGAGATGGTGGCCACGTGTCGCTGCTATTGTTAAGTGGCCAACGTTGGCGTTTGGTGCGACAGCTATTTCTGCTTCAAATTCAGCCACCGCAGCAACAACTTCAGATGCGGCATGGGATGCTGTACAGTTTCCGGATGGTGCGACGATTCTTCCGAATACCTTAAATTCAACTGCGACTGACCGATACGCCGCTCATCGCAGCCACAGTTCACATAGAAGTCACGGGAGCCACAGATCTAGCAGCGGCGGTGGGTATTCAACGACTCCGCGGACGCCAACGCCCAGTCCTCCGCCTCCAACTTACAGTCCGCCACCGCCACCAGTGTACAGTCCTCCTTCGCCGCCAGCGTATAGTTCGCCGCCGCCTCCTTCGAGCACATACACGCCTAGTGTGCCCAAACAGCCGACTACTAAGGCTGCACCTATAGACACCTCAATGATGGTTGTTCGTGTGCAGGCTGCGCTTATGCGATTAGGTATTTACGACGGCGATATTGACGGGATTCTAGGACCCAAGACGCGAGAGGCTCTCATGCAATATCAAAAGGCCCAAGGCCTCAAGCAGTCAGGGCGTATGGACATTGAAACGCTTACGAAGCTTGGCATACCTATTCCCTGAAGCCATACATGACGATTCCATTGTGATGCATGTTTGCTGCTAATGTCGCGAGGCGATCGCTGCACCCGAATAGCAGTGGCTGTGTCCTGAAAAGCCAAGAAGATTGCGCACGTTGTCCTTCAAACGCTAATTCCACTTAAGAGATTGAAATCATTAAGACCTCTCCATAAGATCGTTGGCGGTGTCGTTCAGTATCGGGGGGGGTATGAAGATCGGGCTGACAAAATTGCGCGAAATCGCGCAAGGCTCTCGGCATCAGAACCTGCCGACCTTGCTCGAATTTTCGCCAATCGATGTCGAGCAGATCGCGACTGATCTCGACCTGGAGAGCTTGGGCACTGCGAATGGTGAAGATGGCAAGCCTCAAACCAGTTCAAAGAATCTCGACCCAGTCGAGGTTACCGTCACTGATAAAATTCAAGAATTTCACACAAAGGCCGTTGAGCAACTTACAGGGCAGCTTGATATATGCTCTGACCGATTGCGCGAACTGCAGTTCGACGCATTACTTACGAGCGTCAAATCAGAAACCAGAGCGACGGTCACCGATTTTGAGCAAAACGCTCGCGATGGTGAAAACCTTTTGTTTCAGTCACGACGTGAACTTGTTGAGGCGACAGAAGCGCTGGAAGAGTTCAAGAAAGCCCACGCCATTCGCCGGCCAGCCCATGACAAACCCAATAGCTGGATCACGGCGTTTCTTTTAATTTTCGTGTTTGCTGTCGAGTCTGCCGCAAACGCAGGCCTCATGGGTGAGGCTCATGAGACAGGTTACATTGGCGCCTACAGTTTGGCTGTGGCCCTCTCGTTTATCAACGTTCTGGCGGGTTTTGCTGCAGGCTATATCGGCCTTCGAGCGGCCTACCATCAAGGCATGAACTACCGTGTATGGGGCGCGTCTGTCGTTGCTGCTTACTTGGCATTCATTTTCTTGTTTAACCTCTATATCGCGCATGTCAGAGACGCGATGCAGTCAGGTGGCCTCAATGAAGCATTGAGGGAAGTTTGGCCAAAGTTGTGGTCATTCCAGCTTGATTTCACCGATTATCAAGCGCCTGTGATGCTGCTGATCGGCATCGCCTTCAGCCTGGTCGCCTTCTACAAAGGCTTTAAACAAGATGACCCGTACCCAGACTACGGGCGTCAATCGAGGTTGAGGACTGACTGTGAGAATGCCTATGCCGACATGTCTGATGGTCTAGGCAAAGACCTCGCTCAAATGCGCGATGACGTCAAAGAGGTGCTCAATAACGTTGCGACGGAGCTAGGGTTTAGGCGCAACGACTATTTCAGCATCATGTCGACGATTAGAAAGCTATTTCAGCGATTTAAAGCACATGAACAACACTTAGAGAGCTCGTGCAATCGCTTGCTTGAGATTTACAGAGAAGCCAATAGGAAAGCGCGAAAAACGAAGGAGCCGCGGCATTTCAAAAAACCGTACGAAATGTCGACAGCTCAAATTGAAGAACCCGCCGTTGAGAAGATCTACCCAGAAGCAAAGGTCGAAGAACTCATCAACGAGGGCAAAGCACTCATAGACGGCGCGATTGTCGAAATTGATGAAGCCCACAAAGCGGCATTCCTCCGGTACGCGATGATCTCGCAAATTTTCGAAAGTGCAGAGCTCAAAGCCACCGCTCAGTCAAATGTTGAACAAGCTGATGGGCCGAAATCAGCGTAGAGCGTCAGGTACGAAAAGACGGCGGCGGCGCAACGAAATTGGCGCCGTCCAGAAAGTTTTCATTGCTATAGGTAGTGCAGTAATCGTTGCCGCTATCGGCGGCGTGCTCGCCTACAACGCTTTTTTCAGCGAGAGAGTGGCCATCAACAAAGAGACAGGGTGCCCAGTCGACGGGCCCGTATCTAGAGCTGTCGTATTGATTGATCAGACAGACACTTTTTCAGCTGTCCAAGCGGCCGACATTCGCAACCAGCTTGATGCCTATAAAGCGACAGTGCCTCGCTTTGGAGAGCTGGTCATTTATGGTTTTGCAGCGACAGAGCAAGGCCTTCCAACGCCGATTGCGCGCGTCTGCAACCCAGGTTCTGAAAGCGATATTGATAAGCTTGTGGAGTCTGGCGCCAGAGCACGGCGAGACTGGGCCAGGCTCTTTGATAAGCCGTTCAAGGACGTTGTGTCTCAGGTGCTTCAACCAAAAGAATCACAGAGCTCGCCAATCATCGAAACCATACAAGCCGTTGCCGTGCAGGAGTTTGGCCCAGCTGAGATGGGCAATGTGCCGAAGAAGCTGATCATTGTGAGCGATCTGCTTCAGCACACGCCTAGCATGTCGCACTACGGTAAATTGCCTGACGTGGCGACAATCTTAAGCAGCGATTCTTTTAAAAAATTGCGCGTCGATTTGCGAGATGTGTCTCTAGACCTTCTATACCTTCATCGGCTGACAAAGCACGGACGGCAAGGTCCAGAGCATTTGGCGTTTTGGAAGGCGCTGCTGGAGGCTCAAGGTGCAACAATTGACCGAATATACTCGGTGAGTGGGTAGTGAAATGGCAGACCAGCCAAAAAGCTCAGCCGGCCTGAATATGCGCCGAACTCAATCGTTGCCAAGGCTTGCTTCGGCCACTGGTAAGTTTGGTGATGCTGCGTTGTTTGCGATCTTCGCAGCGATGGGGATCGCGTCAGAAATTATTGTACACCATTTTACGGCAAACCCATTGTTCATCATTGCGGCGCCGATCATCATACTTATTGCCTACACGGTTACCGCTTATTTTTTCAGGCGGCTGCGCCTTCGGTATGACCAAATTGGCGACAATTGCTACTACCTAGGCTTCCTTTTTACACTCACCGCGCTCTCAATCGCCCTCTATGACTTTCGTGGGCTGCAGGTGCAGATTGGCACCA
Source organism: Rhodospirillales bacterium (assembly GCA_965229805.1). Classification (GTDB taxonomy): domain Bacteria; phylum Pseudomonadota; class Alphaproteobacteria; order Rhodospirillales; family Casp-alpha2; genus UBA4479. Next base: position 649,717 of record CBDDJO010000002.1, read on the forward strand.
TCGTATCAAACTTCGGCGTCGCCCTTGCTTCGACGATCTTGGGCGTCATCTTGCGCGTCATTTTTTCTCAGATGCGGGAAGACCCGATCGAAGTCGAAGAGCAATCTAGGTATGAGTTGGCGCAAGCATCGGCGATGCTGAAAGATGAGCTGTTCGCGTCAGTCCGCGACATGAATAACTTTCGCGGTGTTATGCAGCAGTCCATCGCTGAATCATTTGAAGAAGTGAATGAGAAGTCGAAAGAGGCCATTCTCAACGCGGCTGAGGAGCTTGCTGCCGCCGCTCAAAGCATCAACGAAGAAATCGCGAGCCGTAATGAGCAGCTCAACGAACGATTTGATCGGTTCAACGATCTAACGCAACGCTCTGTCGCGTCGCTAGAGACGTTGGTGGAGAGCATGGAGCGTGTAAGGCCACCAAACGAATTGATTAACGACGCGTTCAATCACTCGGTCAATTCGATGCGGCAACTTAGCGAAGAAATTCAAAAAATATACTCAGTGAGCATGCAGCAACGAGAAGCGACGGAGGCCGCGATTGCTGCTTCTGCCGGTGGCATGAGAGACATCTCCAACAACTTCGAAAAGTTGACTGGCTCTGATAGCCCGCTTCAACGCGTCACCTCGAACCTAGAAAACGCGACGAGTAGTTTACAGAGCTTGTCGAGAGAAGTGTCGAACGCATCGAAAGCCCTAACGGAAAGTGTAGAGGTTCATCAACAAAGCTTGGCCGCGTTCAAGGCGGTTTCAACTGAGTCCGCCAATCTCATTGAGACCTACAATGTGCAGATGGCCGCGGGTCTCGAGACGAACAGAGAGATGTTGGCTGAAGTCGAAAAGAACTTGGCAGAAATGGCGCGGGCCCTTGTCAAAGCGGTTGGGCAATAATGCCGCAAAGCGACATTCTCAGGGCGGAGCAGTCTTATAAGCGTGGCCTGATTCTAGGCCTAACAATGGCTGAAATCGTATTGCTACTTCTGTTTTCTCTCTTGCTCGCCTTAGCTGCTTTGTTTTGGGAGCAGGAGAGAGCGAAAGAGAAGCTTGTCGAAGACATCAAGGCGCGTGATCAGAAAATTGAGATGCTTTTGGCTGAGCTTTCACGTTCAGACCTCGCTGATATGAGGAAGGAGCTTGTGCGTCTGAAGGAGGATGAGAAGAAGATCGCATATTTGCTCGAACGCTTTCAATTCGACAGCGACCTGGCCCTGCCAAAACAGGTCTCTAGCCTAGTCGAGAAGCTGTCGCGGATTGAGGCGTTAGAGACAGTGGTTGCTGATGTGGGTTTCCCTACAGAGCCAGAGAAACTCAAAGAGTCACTTGAACGTGTTCAAGAGGCTAAACAGGAGCTTGAGAAAGCAGATTCCCAAATAGCTGACCTGAAAGATAAAAACAAAACTCTAGAAAAAGAAATTGAAGACGCAGAGCTCGGTCTAGAGCAAAAAGATGGCCAGCTCGCGAGTTTAAAGCGGACCCTAGATCGACTTGGCAAAGGCACGGAGAAGCCCGCTTGTTGGGCTGATGAAAAAACAGGTAAGCCAAAGTACATTTACAATGCGGGTCTCACGAGTAACGGCTTAATCGTTCGATTGTCTGAATCGCCGCCTTGGGCAGAGGCTCGCGACTTGCCTATCGACGCGATTTCATTCGACAAGGAATTAGCGCCCCGAGCGTTTTTACGTGAAGCTGACCCAATATTTCAGTGGTCCGAAAAGAACGAATGTCGTTTTTTTGTGCGCGCGTATGATCTGACGGGGCCGACAGAGAAGAAAATATACAAACGTCACATGCGGTTTTTAGAATCTGCATTTTATAAGTGGGAAGACTTGGATGGCGATTGGTCGTCACAGTGAGTTTTTTGAGGCTTGGCGCGACTTACGTGAGCAGTTTATGCGGCGTTTGGCGCGTGAGCATCTGGGCGTCGAGATCTCAAATATGGGCATCCGAAGGTTCGATTTTTCTAGGCCACTGGTCGATATCTTTAATGAAATCAAGAAGTCACATTTCTTCGTAAGCACAATTCACCGCGCCGGGCGTCGGATCCGAGTGATCATTCGTCGACGCACATAGGGCAGCAAAAAAGAGATTTTTCAATGTCGATGTTTGAACTTGCTCTCCTTGCTGTCTTCTCAATTATCACGTTCTACGTTCTCGCCAGCTGGTACAATCGTAGACAGGCCCGAAAGGCACTTGAGCAGAGGATTGCAACAGCCGGTGAACGATTTGAGCGCTATGACCAGAAAGCGTTATCTGAGGTTTCGGCGGGCGGATTAAACCTGCTGGCTGGTGAAGTTTGTTACTCCCGCTCTCAAGCACGTTTGCTCGGTTTCAAAACCGTGCGTGGGAGCATGGCGTATCATGGGCCTGTTATCAGAATTCCGATCGCGAAGGGTATTAGCTATCGAGCGGCACTATTTTCTGGCGGCGTCGAGACAACAAAGGAGATACGGCCGCTGGCGCATGGGGAGCTTTATCTGACGAATAAGAGAATAATTTTCCGAGGGGATCAGAAAAACAATTCAGTCTATCTGAACAAGGTCCTTGAGATGACGCTGTTCTATGGTGACAACTCAATCAGAATTGACAAAGACAACGGCCCACCCATTCTTCTTGATGGCTTTGACGCAGAGGCATTTTGGTATCGCTACAAGCGTGTGACAAATGGGCGTTTTGCGCCGATAGACAATGATGAAGCTTGGAAGGCTGAGCTAGGTGAGGTGGATGCCTAATCGGCAGGGATATGCGAGGTACTCATGCTGTTTGATGGCTTTTTTACTGAGTTCAGAGGCGTAGGCATCTGACGCACGATGTTTTTCGGCAGATGTTCAGTAGCGTTTCTGCTCAAGCCGGGACAGGAAGCGGGAGCAACGATGAGATGTCTGGTGTCGCGAGCAAATATAACTGGCCTATGCCCAAATACACCCCCACCTGCATATACGTTGACGATCAGGGACCGCTATCTATAAGCGCGCTACGACAGAGAATTCGATATCAGAGACGTCGATACGATTTGCCCGTGTATGTCGTGCTTAATAGCCATTACATCTCCCGATATGAGACTGAGTACGAAATTGATCAAGCGACGATCCATTCCAAAAAATTCGTCCGACTTGAAAACGCCTCGCAGGCGAAATCAATGCTGCGATCATGGTTATCGAGACTTCCGTCGTGACGCAATAACGATTATCGACAACAGTGTCGAAGCAGTCGTTCAACTGGTCGCGAGACACAGCGACCAGAAGTATCTGCCGCGAAGGAAATCCGAATTTTTCCAGAGCCTGAGCTAACCATCCTCGAGAGGATCGTCAGAAACGAGCGTCAAGATCTTGGCTGTCTCCTGGTTAAAACTCTCTCGTAGTGCCGTTTCCAGATCGCCTAGATAAGCCTTCGCCCGCTCGGTCCTCATAAGGAGTTCGGCTCTGACAGATTGCTCGCAAATATGACTGCAGATTTCTCGTGCAGGCTTGTTGATATTGCATATCTCCACGAGGGCATGGTCGATCTGCGAGACAACCGTGCTTGTTATAAAAGGAGCTAAATCTCGTTGTAACGCGGCCTTGGCACTTTCGACTGCAAGCTTCTCATCTTTTGCAATGCCTCGGCTTTTCCGAACGGCATCGAGCGCGCCCTCAATCGTCAAATGCGTCGGCGAATTCGCATCTGCCAATATCTCGTCTTTGTGGGCAGCAAGCCGCATCAACTTCTGGGCTTGGCGGTGGCCGATGGCGAGGTTCTTATCGACCCAGTTCAGCCAGTCTCCGTGGGGGACTTGCCCCCTCGCTTTAATGAGCAGTTCGCCACACCTTATGGCAAGGCTGAGTGCTTCAAATGACGCTTTACGACACTGATTATAAGTTTCGTTGATCTCACGAATGATTGGCTCTTCGGCCTGGGGCAAGTCGGGCATTGTAGTCTCCATAAGCTATAAGCGCCGAAATGACGCTTCGAAATTGACCGGAATGTGGAGGCGGTCATGCCCCGGTAATCAGGGCTGCTCATGGCTTGCTTGCCTCAAATAAACATATGCGCCTGCGCATTCTCAGCGTCAATGCTCTGATTGGATATTTGTTGGCCACATTTGACTTTATGTTCAGACACATTCGATTAATGTCGTAACCGGAGCCGCCACGCACGGCTCTGGGGCTTAGTAACCCCGCCACTGAGCGGTCCGTTGGACCGAAAAAACCTTGACCACTGCGGTCGGGGAGCCTGTGACGTATGTCCAGGACCCCGGTCTAAAGGTCACAGGGACCGTCTCAGTGCGGTTTACTAACTCCCCGATCACCAGGTCAACGAAGCTATCTTCCAGCGGGCGCGCTGGAGGCTCTGGCCGGGCGCGGAGGAGAAACATCATGGGAAAACTCTATGTAAGCAGAGGCCTGAGGCAGCGCATCTTGGTTTCAGTCGCTGCAGGCGCTCTCGCGCTGGCAATAGTGCCTAAAGACGCGGCGGCTGAGTTTCAGGTGCCGGACTGCGGCGCTTTGAAGGAACTCGGGCTCGATTATTTCAATTATAAAATGAGTGAACTCGAAAGGACATTCGGGACCCATCCGTATACATGGACCAATACTGAGATGAAAGCCGTTCGAGAAGGCTTCAAGGCTTGCAAAAGCCATTTTCAGCTTAAGGAGCGAATGAACTTTGATGCCAACGTTGCCCGCGCCACCAATGATATCGTTCGGAAGATAAATCACTACCACAAGCGACAGGCGAAACTGAAAGCAGGCGTCAAGATTTCGCCGAAGGTTGAGGCACTGCTGAAGAAGTATCCCAATCTTGCGCCTGAACGTGGGTTTCTCGTGATGCCATTTCAGACTTATGCCGGCGCGACCACGACGGGCGATGTCGCGAGCGTCATCGAATTCTACGACAAGATCGACGGCGAGAAGACTTGGGAGAAGGTTCGATCAGCCTGGGTGCTGGTGGTGGACGGGGTCAACGCCACGACCGGATTGCCCTCGAACACCCGTATGGTGTTCCTGGATCAAAGGCCGAAGAAGCTGCATGCCTGGCTCGACAGCGTGACCATCGATGGCAATACGCTCGAACCTCAGGTCTTGACCTACATGGTCCGGCAAATGTTCGCTAACTGATTGTCTTGACCGGAATCAAGCGACGTGATTCCATGGACGCGGGCTAAAGGTCGGCGCAATCGTTTGGCTGATTGTGTCTGCGCCCACTCCGCATAATACAGAAAAAATTTCACCCGCCCCTAAAATAGGGGGTCGAAAGTTGTAATCACGTTGTCATGGGGTTCCTATGCAGCCTGGCAGTATCGGACGGCTGCGGGGAAGTGCGTTCTTTCGCGGCTGGCTGTGCGTGAGACGTTCAAAATAAAGCCCCGTTGACGTCCGAAGTTCCAAAGGACGTCGCAATGAAACGGAAATCACATCAAGACGATCGCCAGCAGTACCGTAAGCTTGGGCACAACAGTCGCTTCATCGACCAGCGGGTGCTCCAAGACATCGAGTACATTCCGGTTCAAGAGCTGAAGTTTTGCGAAAATAACCCGCGGAAACATCCGAAAAGGCAAGAAAAGCTGCTCGACCGAAGCGTCGGAGCATTCGGGATCGTACTACCGATTTTAATCGACGGTGACGGTATGGTCATCGCCGGCGAGGCATTGGCAAAGTCGACCATGCGGTTGGGATATACCGAAATCCCGGTCATCCGCATATCCCACCTGGACCGTTCAGCCGTCAAGGCACTTCGGATAGCGTTGAACCGCCTTCCGGAACTCGGCGAGTGGGACGAGGAAAAGCTCGCGCTGGAGTTCCAGGATCTAATTGACCTTGATTTCGACGTCGATTTGACCGGCTTCGAGATGGCTGAGATTGATCTAATTCTGGACGCCGAGCATGCGCCGACGCCCCTCGGTCCAGAGGATGTCATCCCAGAGGTAGATGAGACGATTGTTTCGAAAGTGGGCGACATCTGGTGCCTCGACGAGCATCGCGTTTCGTGTGGTGATGCGCGAGACGCGAGCGCATATGAGGCGGTTCTTGGCGAAAACAAAGCACGATTAGTGAATACGGACATGCCCTATAACGTGCGTGTCGATGGCCATGTTTGTGGTCTGGGTTCCGTGAAGCACGATGAATTTGTCATGGCTTCTGGTGAGATGTCGGAGGGAGACTTCTGCGCTTTTATGGATGCCGCAATCGCAAACTTGGTCGCATTCTCGGCTGTCGGTTCGCTACATTTTCTGTTTATGGACTGGCGGCATGCTCTTTCGTTGCAGCTTGTGGCCGACAATCGCTATCACGAACTTCTGAACTTGTGCGTCTGGGCCAAGACGAATGGCGGAATGGGCTCAATGTATAGAAGCCGCCATGAGCTTGTGTTCGTCTACAAAAATGGCACCGCGCCGCACGTAAACAACGTGCAACTTGGCCGCTTCGGCCGGAACCGCACCAACGTCTGGGAGTACGCGGGGTGTAACTCCCCGTCCAAAGACCGACGAGCGGATCTGAAAATGCATCCGACCGTGAAACCAGTCGCCATGATTGCGGACGCCATCCGAGACGCGTCCAATCGGGGCGACCTGATCCTCGACCCGTTTCTGGGATCCGGCACTGCCGTCATCGCCTGTGAGATGACGGGGCGCGTGTGTGCCGGCTTGGAGCTAGATCCGAAGTACGTCGATGTCATCATCCGGCGTTGGCAGGCCTATACCGGCCATCGGGCCATCCATGCCGAGACCGGACTTACGTTCGAGGAGACGGCAAGTTTCCGTTCTGGCCGCCAACTGCTACTGCCGGCACCAGCAACCGGTGAGGAGCATTGATATGGCCGATAAGTCGTACGACGTCGGCTATGGAAAGCCGCCGAGAGGGTCTCGTTTCAAACCAGGCCAAAGCGGCAATCCTCGTGGTCGGCCGAAGGGCACGTGTAACCTGAAAACAGACTTGGAGGAGGAATTGAAGGAGACGATCACAGTCTCCGAGTCCGGGCGATCAAAACGCCTCAGTAAGCAGCGCGCCCTAGTCAAAGCCATGGTCGCGAAGGCGCTCAAGGGCGACGCGCGATCGACGGCATTGTTGTTGGGACTTATCGATAAGTTGATTTCCCCAGATGAGCCAAATGCCGTTGATGGGTCCTTGAGTCCCGAAGATGCCAAGATCATCGAGGCGTTCCTAAATTCAAAACTTGAACGCCTTGAGAACGATACCGTTCAACCGACAGCGTCACGTGGTGCCGACCTGAGTGATGAGGCGTAGATGAACTCCGAAAATCAGCCCAGCGGTATCGATGTCCTGAATGCGATCCTTCGTACGGATTTGTTTGCCTTCGTCATGCGTGCTTTCGCACACATTCACCACGGCCACGAGCTTCGAGACAGCGCGCATCTGAAGTTGTTATGCGCCTGGCTCATGCAGGTTTCTGAGGGGCGGATTTTGCGTTCTATCATCAACATGCCCCCACGATCGCTGAAGTCGTTCACGACGTCGTCGTGTTGGCCCGCGTGGATTCTAGGTCATGAACCCCATGAGGAAATTATCGTCGTCACGCATGACCAAGGACTTGCTAGAAAACTGGCGGACGATACCCGGCGGATCATGGAAGCCGATTGGTATCAATCGGTCTTTCCGGAAACGCGTATCAGGGCCGACTTCAATGTCGTCAACCATTTCAGGACGACAGAGGGGGGTGGTCGATTGGCCGTATCGATGGAGACCGGAATCACTGGAAAGGGGGCGGGAACCTTGATCCTGGATGATGCGATCAATGCTGACGACGCACGATATCCGACGAGGCGGGCAAAAGCGGCTGAGTCTTTTGATACCGCATTCCAGTCACGATTGAATAATCCACGCTCATCCAAGATCGTGCAACTAGCCCAGCGGCTTCATCAGGACGACCTTTCGGGACACTTGGAGCGAAAAGAGAGCTATCAATCCTTGGTCGTTCCTCTCATTGCCGAGGAGGACTTGGAATATCGGGCTGGGGAGTTCATATGGCATCGCCCAGAAGGACATGTTCTTGACCCCGAGGTAAACACGCCCGAAGTCGTTGAGCGGCTTCGGCGGGAAAATTCACCCTTCGACTTCGCCGCACAATATCAGCAGCATCCTATTCCGCCAGATGGTCAGCTTGTCGATATCGGTTGGATTCCGCGTTGTGACCACCCCTCGAAGAGGGCGCGCCATACGATTGTTAGCTGGGATACCGCTCAATCAGCTGGAGAGAATTCGTCGTATTCTGCATGCCTGGTGATTAAAACGGACCTGGAAAACCATTTCATTGTTGATGCGTGGAGGGGGCGCGTTGAATTCAGCGAATTGGAGGAAATGGCTGTCGCCATTCGTGAGAAATACCGACCGGATGCGATCCTCATCGAAAATGCCGCGAACGGTCCCCCTTTAATTTCCGTACTGAAAGACAGAGGGATCAAGGCCGTTACGATAAAAACGCCTAATCTGAGTAAAGAGGAAAGGCTGAACAGCCACATCGTCAAGCTACGAACAGGAGCCGTTCGGATGTGTGAGAGCGTGTCGCAAATCGATGTCTTGCTGACCGAGCTACAGGAGTTTCCCCACGGCCGCTCTGATGACTGGGTCGATGCTTTGACACAATTCCTTGAGTGGCTGCCCGAATTTAAGGGCAACCCGGAGCCATATAATGGAAGTGGTTACGTACTGCGTGAAAGAGGGGGCCGCATTGTTGATCCACGACCCAGAAAGCCGCACCCCCAGAGGAACCCCAAGGCTCCGCGGGTGCGCCGGCCATGGTGAGCGGATTAACCTGGTAGATTTTGCTCTTTGCCCTCTCGAACGTGATGTTTCGACTGGACTTCTGCTGCAAAGAAAGCAGTACATAGGGTGCGGTTCGGACGGAAAAAAAGACCTCTGAGCACTGCCCGCCCGGCGAGGGAATAGACCTCGCCGGGTCGGGGTGGTGCAAGTGCCTGCATCCTGCGGGCACCACCGAAGGAGGTAGATATGACCGCCATGGCGAAAGCGACCAATTTGGGCGCGACGAAGCTCGACACCATTCTCAAGAAACTCAGCCACAAGAATGGCGCGAGCCTTGCCGCCCTCGAAAAGGCGACCGGATGGAAGCCGCACAGCGTCCGCGCCGCCCTTACCGGCTTGCGCAAGAAGGGGCACGTCGTCGAGCGCTCGAAAGACGGCAAGGGCGTTACGATCTATCGGGTGGCCGAATGACACGCGCCAATGACAACAAAACCGGGCGCGCCGAGGAAGCCTCGGCGCCTCCGGCTGCCTGCAACTTGGAGGAAACGACTGGCCTGGAACAAAGTGGTGTGGCCAAACAGATTGTCGAGTTAGACAGTCTGAGCCTCACCCAGCTTCGGAAACGCTGGTCCCGCACATTCAACGCGGGCGTACCGAGCGGACTGAGCCGGGATCTGATGATCCGCGGGCTCGCCTATAAGTTACAGGAACAGGCCTTGGGTGGTCTTACTCAGGCTGCGAAGCGAAAGCTCGGTACCTTCGCCAAGCAGTTGGAGGGCGACAGCCGGAAGGGCTTCGAAGCGGACTCGGACCTAAAGCCCGGCGCCAAGCTGATCCGCGAGTGGCAAGCGCGGACCTACACTGTAACCGTTCTGGACGACGGGTTTGAATTCGGAGGTAAACGCTACGGCTCGCTCTCCATGATCGCGCGTGAAATCACCGGCGTGCGATGGTCAGGCCCGCGCTTCTTCGGATTGGGGAAGGAGCGCGCACATGCCGAAACCTAAGACGGAACGCCCGGATACGCTACGCTGCGCGATCTACACCCGGAAATCCCATGAAGAGGGGTTGGAGCAGGACTTCAACAGCCTGGATGCCCAGCGAGAGGCATGTGAGGCCTACATCACAAGTCAGCGCCACGAGGGGTGGACCGTATCGCCTGACTTCTATGACGATGGCGGGATATCAGGCGCGACCATGGAGCGCCCCGCCCTCCAGCGCTTGCTGGCGGATATCGCCGCCGGGCGTATCGACATCGTTGTCGTATATAAGGTCGATCGGCTGACACGCGCGCTCTCGGACTTCGCCCGGATCGTCGATACGTTTGACGAGAATGGGGTCTCTTTCGTCTCCGTGACCCAGCAGTTCAACACGACGACGTCGATGGGACGACTGACCCTGAATGTGCTGCTGTCGTTCGCTCAGTTCGAGCGCGAGGTGACGGCAGAGCGTATCCGCGACAAGATCGCCGCCTCCAAAAAGAAGGGTATGTGGATGGGCGGTGTGCCGCCGCTCGGCTACGAGGCCGACAACCGGAAGCTCGTCGTCATCGAAGACGAAGCCGAACGGGTTCGCTACATCTTCCGCCGTTATCTGGAACTGGGATCGGTCCTCAGTCTCAAGGACGTACTTGAGGCGGAGGGAATCGTCAGCAAGGTCCGTGTCAGCGAGACCGGTAAACGGACGGGCGGTGTCCCGTTCAACCGGGGTGCGCTCTATCATTTGCTGCAGAACCGGATTTATCTGGGCGAGATCACGCATAAAGGAGCGTGCTATCCAGGGTTACACGACGCGATCGTGCCGCAAGACCTGTGGGATGATGTTCAGGTACTCTTGCATGAAAAACGTGTCGAACGGCATAGCGGCGCCCGAACCGGTGAGCCGAGTCTCTTGGCCGGGCTGATCTTTGATGACCAGGGCGTCCGAATGACGCCGAGCCATGCGGTGAAGAAGGGCAAACGTTACCGTTATTACGTCTCAAGGCATCTGACCACGGCCCGAAAGTCGAAAACAAAGCCTGGTCGTCGGACGCCGGCCGGAGAGGTCGAACAATTGGTTGCGGATCGTATCGGACGGCTGATCAGCGATGAGCATGCGGTGCTGGCTGCCGTTCAACACCGAACGGGCGATCCGGATCAGCAGCAAAGGACGCTCCGCACCGTTCGTGCGGTCGGTATTGAATGGAGGCACCTGGAGCCGGCAGAGCGGCGACGGATCCTTCTATCCCTCATCGTGCGCATCGACGTGCAAGCTGACAGGGTCGATATACAGGTTCGCACCGATGCGCTGGCAAACCTCTCTCTTGATGACGATAAAGTTCGCCCAGTAGCGGACGGGCCGGTTCAGACATTGAGCGTCCCCGCCCGCTTGAAAAGAGCCGGTATGGAAACGCGGCTGATCGTGGACGGCCCGCATGCTGAAGGTAAAACTCGAAAGCCGGATAGAAGCTTGGTTAGGTTGATGCTGACGGGGCAGCGGTATCACGAGATGGTGCTTAGGGCCGACGGACGCTCAATCCAGCGGCTATGCGACGAGGAGGGCGTGACCCGGTCCTACTTCACCCGCGCTCTGCGCCTCGCGTATCTCTCACCGGAGATCGTCAAAAGCATCCTCGACGGTACCCAGCCCTTGGACATGAAGGCATCGACCCTCAAAGCGGCTTCCCGCCTGCCGCTCGATTGGGCTGAACAGAAGGCGCTCTTCGGTATCGCCTGACCGGCTTGAACCAATCCCGCCCCTCGTCAGGCGAGGGGCTTTTTTCTTGCAGAATTCGCAGCAAGACTGGCGCCGTCAGGTACCAAAAAACACGCCCGGAGAGATATCTCGCGCAGTTCGGCCCTGATCCCGGGACCGGATCGGTCTCACCGAACCCGACACGCAGGAGGGACTGGCCGAAAAGCCCGGACTTCCGGGCTGAAATCGGGCTGCCTTAAGTCACATTTTATTGAATAATATCAACAAGTTAGACGGTGGCGGAGAGGGAGGGATTCGAACCCTCGGTACCCGTAAAGGTACAACGGTTTTCGAGACCGCCCCGTTCGACCGCTCCGGCACCTCTCCGCACTGGCGGGCGCGGCCTTGGGCCACGCCGGGGAGCGCGGAATGTAGCCAATCGGCCCGGCCCGGGCAAGCCATCTATGCGGAAATTCCCGGACCTGTAGCGTGCGCTGCCACAACCGTGAAAAAACCCCGGAAAAACACGCGTTTCCGCCATTGACAACGCGTCGGGCACGGGTATATTGCCGCCCTTCCGAGCAAGGCCGTGGGCAGGGTGCCCTCAGGCCCCTTCGATATGAGATTTTAGAGGCGATCATGTTCGCAGTAGTGAAAAGCGGTGGCAAGCAGTACAAGGTTGCCAAGGACGACAAGCTGGTCGTCGAAAAACTGGCCGGCGATGTCGGTGACGTGATCGAGCTCGGCGACGTGCTGATGCTCGGCGAGGAAGGCAAGGCGCCGACCGTGGGCACGCCCACGATTGAAAAAGCCGCCGTGTTCGCGGAAGTGCTGGAGCAGGCGCGGGCCGACAAGATCATCATCTTCAAGAAGCAGCGCCGCCAGAACCATCGTCGCAAGAAAGGCCACCGCCAGGAGCAGACGGTCGTCCAGGTCGTCGAGGTGAGCCCGACCGGTGCCAAGCCGAAGACGGCGGCCAAGAAAGCTCCGGCGAAGACCGCCGAGGACAAGGCCGACGTCAAGGACGCCAAGACCGAGACGAAGGAATCCAAGGCCGAAGCCAAGCCCGAAACCAAGCAGGCAGCGAAGAAGGCACCGGCCAAAAAGGCCGCAGCCAAGAAGCCGGCGGAAAAGAAGACCGCCGCCAAGAAAGCGCCTGCGAAGAAAGCCGCCGCCAAGAAGTCCGCGGCGAAGAAATCCGAGGAGTAAGACCTTATGGCACATAAAAAAGCAGGCGGTAGCTCCCGCAACGGCCGCGACAGCGCCGGCCGTCGCCTTGGCGTCAAGAAGTTCGGCGGCCAGAGCGTGATCCCCGGCAATATCATCATTCGCCAGCGCGGCACCAAGGTACACCCGGGCGACGGCGTGGGTATCGGCCGCGACCACACCATCTTTGCGACCGCCGAAGGCCAGGTGGCATTCAAGAAAACGACCGGCGGCAAGACCGTCGTTTCGGTGCTGCCGCCGGCGAGCTGAGCCTCGCTTGCCAGCGTTGAAGGTTTAAGCGAGGGAATGGCCTGCCATTCCCTCGTTTTTTATTGGGCGATCACGGACAGGACCGATGAAATTCCTCGACGAAGCCAAGATATTTCTCAAAAGCGGTGACGGCGGCAACGGCTGCGTCAGTTTTCGCCGCGAGAAGTACGTCGAATTCGGTGGGCCCGACGGCGGCGACGGCGGGCGTGGCGGCGATCTGGTGTTCGAGTGCGCGCCCGATCTCAACACTCTCATCGATTTCCGTTACCAGCAGCATTTCAAGGCGCCCCGGGGCACGGACGGCATGGGCAAGAACCGTTCCGGCCCGGCCGGCAAGGCGCTCGTCGTCAAGGTGCCGCCTGGCACGCAGATCTTCGACGAGGACAAGGAAACCCTGCTTGCCGATATCACCAAGGCGGGCGACCGGGTGGTGTTCCTCAATGGCGGCAACGGCGGCTTCGGCAATACCCATTTCAAGTCGTCGACCAACCAGGCGCCGCGCCGCGCCAACCCGGGTCAGACAGGTGAGGAGCGGTGGGTCTGGCTGCGTCTCAAGTTGATCGCCGATGCCGGACTGGTCGGCCTGCCCAACGCCGGCAAGTCGACGTTCCTCGCCGCCTCGACCCGCGCGCACCCGAAGATCGCCGACTATCCGTTCACGACCCTGCACCCGAACCTGGGTGTGGTCGCGGTCGAGGATCGGACCTTCGTGCTTGCTGACATTCCCGGCCTGATCGAGGGCGCCAGCGAGGGCGCCGGGCTCGGTACCCGTTTCCTGGGTCATGTCGAGCGCTGCCGGGTGCTCCTGCATCTGGTCGACGGGACGGAGGAAGACGTCGCCGGTGCGTATGACACGGTTCGTCACGAGTTGGAGGCATACGGTAGCGGTCTGACCGAAAAGGCCGAGATCGTGGCCTTGAACAAGATCGATGCGCTCGACGCGGACACCCTGGAGGAGCGTCGCGCCGAACTGGCGGCGGCCTGCGGCAAGGACGTGCATGTGATCTCCGGCGTTGCCGGCATGGGCGTGCGCGAACTCACCTTCGAGCTTGAGCGGACCATTCTCGAAGACCGTGCTCGCGAGCGGGCGGAAGAAAGCGGCGAGGTGGACGAGGGCTACCGGCCATGAGCGCGCTCGATACCGCCGAACGCATCGTTATCAAGATCGGTTCGCAGTTGCTGGTCGACCCGGAAACCGGGCACGTGCACCGGCGCTGGCTGGAAACGCTGGCCGACGACATCGCGACGCTGTGTGCCGAGGGCAAGGAAGTCACCATCGTATCTTCCGGCGCTATTGCCATCGGGCGGCGGCACCTCGGCCTGGCGCAGGGCAAGCTGATGCTGCCCGAACAACAGGCCGCCGCCGCGACCGGCATGGTGCGCCTAACGCATGCCTATCAGGAAGTGCTCGGCCGGCATGACCTGACGGTGGCGCAGGTGCTGCTGACGCTGGACGATTCCGAGAACCGGCGCCGCTATATCAATGCCCGGAACACATTGACGGAATTACTGCGCCTGGGCGCGGTGCCGCTGATCAACGAAAACGACACGGTGGCGACGGACGAGATCCGCTTCGGCGATAACGACCGGCTTGCGGCACGGGTCGCGGCGATGATCTCGGCGGATATGCTGGTCATGCTCTCCGACATCGACGGGCTTTATACCGCCAATCCTCAGGTCGACCCGACCGCCGAGTTCGTGCCGGAGGTCCGGGGGGCTATCACCCCCGAGATCGAGGCGATGGCCGGCGTTCAGCTTTCAGGGGACACGCGTGGCGGTATGGTGACCAAGATTGCGGCGGCCAAGATCGCGACCGGCGCCGGCGCCCGGGCGGTGATCACGCTCGGCAAGGAGGATCATCCGTTGCAGCGCCTTCGTGACGGTACTCGGGCGACGCACTTCATCCCCGACGCCAACCCCAGGACGGCACGCAAGGAATGGATCGCCGGATCGCTCAAACCCGCCGGCAAGCTGCACGTGGACGCGGGGGCGCTGAACGCGCTCAACGGCGGCAAAAGTCTGTTGCCGGCAGGTGTGAAAAGGATCGAGGGACGGTTCGAGCGCGGCGACTCGGTGGCCGTCATCGACCCCGACGGTCGTGAGGTGGCACGCGGTCTGGTCGCCTATCACATTGACGAGGCAACCCGCATCGCCGGGCACAAGACCGGTGAAATCGAGAAGATTTTGGGCTATCGTGGTCGCGACGAGATGATCCATCGCGATGATCTCGTATTGATTTGAGGTGAGGAGATGGACGGACAGGCGAACATCGCAGCGATGATGCAGGAACTGGGCGGGAACGCGAAAGATGCCGCCGCCCGGCTCGCCGTCGCGTCGTCCGAGACCAAGAACACCGCGCTCCATGAAATGGCCGCGAGCCTGCGCCGCCGCGCCAACCATATCCTTTCCGAGAACGCCAAGGACATCAAAGCGGGCGAGGGGAAGGGGCTTTCCGGCGCGCTACTGGATCGCCTTTTGCTGAACGAAGACCGGATCGAGGGCATGGCCAAGGGCCTCGAAGCCATCGCCGGGCTGACCGATCCCGTCGGCGCCGTCGACAGCGCCTGGGACCGGCCGAACGGATTGAAGATCGAACGGGTTCGCGTGCCCTTGGGCGTCATCGGCGTGATCTACGAAAGCCGTCCCAACGTCACCGCCGACGCGGGCGGGTTGTGCCTCAAGGCAGGCAATGCCGCGATCCTGCGCGGTGGCTCGGAAAGTTATCATTCCAGCCACGCCATCATGGAAAGCCTGGCCGAGGGCCTTGCCGTCGCCGGACTGCCGGAAAACGCGATCCAGCTGGTGCCGACCACCGACCGCGCCGCCGTCGGCGAGATGCTGCGTATGACCGATTATATCGATGTCATCGTGCCGCGTGGTGGCAAATCGCTGATCCAGCGCGTCACCGACGAAAGCAAGGTGCCGCTGTTCAAGCACCTGGAAGGTATTTGTCATACCTATATCCACGCCGCCGCGGACCCGGCGATGGCCAGGAATATCGTGGTGAATGCGAAAATGCGTCGAACCGGTATCTGCGGCGCGACGGAAAACCTTTTGATCGACCGCGACGCCGCGCCGGCGATGCTGCAATCTATCGTCGATGGGCTGATAGAGAAGGGCTGCGAGATTCGGGGCGACGCCGAAAGCCGCCAGCTCGACCCGCGCATCGGCGAGGCATCGGACGACGACTGGGACACCGAGTACCTGGACAGTGTCATCGCCGTGAAACAGGTCGCGGGCGTCGACGACGCGGTCGCGTTTATCCGGGTGCACGGCTCCGATCACACCGATGCCATCGTCACCGGCGATGCGCAGGTCGCCGAAACCTTCATGAACACCGTCGACAGCGCGATTGTCATGTGGAACGCGTCGACGCAGTTCGCCGATGGCGGCGAGTTCGGTATGGGCGCCGAGATCGGGATCTCGACCGGCAAGCTGCACGCCCGTGGCCCGGTCGGTGTCGAGCAACTCACATCGATGAAATACAAGGTGCGCGGCACCGGGCAGACAAGACCGTGATTAGCGTTCATCTTTCGAGATGCCCCGGATCATGTCCGGGGCGCCTCAGGATGAGGCTTGGCATTTAACCTCGTCCTGAGGAGGGCGATGCCCGTCTCGAAGGACGGGGATAAGGAACCAAAAGGAGAATACCATGACCGCAACCTGGACCGTATATCTTTCGGGCGAAATTCATAGCGACTGGCGCGAGCGCATCACGGACGGCGTCAAGGCGGCAGGCCTGCCGGTGGAACTGGTGTCACCGGTCACGGTGCATGAAGATTCCGACGACTGCGGTGTCGCCGTGTTCGGGGCCGAGGCCGATAAGTTCTGGCATGACCGCAAGGGCGCGCAACTGAATGCGATCCGCACCCAGAACCTCTTGAAGGCCTCCGACATCGCCATCATCCGCTTCGGCGAGAAGTACAAGCAGTGGAATGCCGCCTTCGACGCCGGTTACGCCGCCGCGCTCGGCATTCCCTACATCACGCTGCATCCGGCGGCGCACGACCACGCGCTCAAGGAAGTCGACGGTGCCGCCAACGGCGTTGCCCGCGAACCGGAGGAAGTGGTCGCCGCGCTCGCGTACGTGATCCGGGGCGAGATGCCGGAAGCGCGCCGGGACGCGGCGGAGTAAACTCCCCTGCAACAATCCTTGCGCCGTGTCGGTCTGCTCGGGGGCTCGTTCAATCCGGCCCACGACGGACACTTATATATAAGTGAGCGGGCCCTGAAGCTGCTGGCGCTGGATGAAGTGTGGTGGCTGGTGTCGCCGCAGAACCCGCTCAAGGACACGGACGGCATGGCCGGCTACGAACGCCGGCTGGACGCGGCGGAAAAGGTGGCCGCCCGTAATCCGCGCGTACATGTTTCCGATGCGGAAGCCCGGCTCGGCACGCGGTTTACCGCGGATACGCTAACGCGGCTCGCCGACATCCAGGACCGGCACCGGTTCGTGTGGTTGATGGGGGCCGACAATTTGTTGCAGATACACCGCTGGCGCGATTGGACACGAATTTTTCAAAATGTCCCCGTTGCAGTATTTGGTCGTCCGGGATACTCTTTGAGGGCTACATCTAGTGTAGCAGCCCGGCGTTTCGCTGGGGACCGATGGCCCCAAGAAGCGGCGAGACGCCTGGCGGATGCGGATTTGCCGGCCTGGGTGTTCTTGAGAATCCGCGAACATCCCTTGTCAGCAACCCGGATCCGGGCCGAGGGCGGGTTCTGACCCGGCCTTGCCGAAAAACGGGTGCGTTCCTACTTGGGAAGGAACGCATATGTGCAACCTGGTGGAAAGGAACGTACCAATACCAAGCAAACGCAAGCTTCGCCCGTCTGGGGATGCTCTCCGGACGCTGGTGGAAACCTCTCTCGATGATGACAAGGCGCAGGACGTTGTTGTTATCGACCTCACCGGCAAGACCCAAATCGCGGACTATATGGTCATTGCCTCCGGTCAATCCAGCCGACAAGTCGGCGCCATGGCCGAACACCTCTGTCAGAAAATCAAGGAAGCAGGATTGAAGGACGTCGCTGTCGAAGGCGCCGGTCAAGGCGACTGGGTGTTGATCGATGCCGGTGACGTGCTGGTACACCTGTTTCGGCCGGAGGTGCGCGACTTTTACGGCCTGGAAAAACTCTGGACGGTGCCTGACGTGGTCGCGGGATCGACCGTGGGTGCGCAACAGGTGTCGGGAACGGTCGCCTGAGAGACGGCCTGCCGGTCCCGCCCGACAGGCGGCCCGGCTGAGCATACGGGCGAGAATATGGCAGCGCGGTGATCGCCGCCGCGCAAAAAGGAATGTCGACGTGCGGTTGACACTAATCGCGGTCGGGCGCGCCAAGCGTGGCCCGGAGCAGGAACTCTACAACTCTTACATGAAACGATTGCGACCCGGCCTCGAGTTGATCGAGGTCGAGGAGAAGCGCCCCTTGTCGGGCGCCGAACTGATGACGCGCGAGGCCGAACTGATCGCTGAGAAAATTCCCGCAGGCGCCTTTTTGATCGCGCTCGACGAGCGCGGCAAACCCTTGAGCAGCCGGGATTTCGCCACCAGGTTCGGCGACCTGCGTGATCGGGGCCGCGACGTCGCATTCATTATCGGCGGCGCAGATGGGCTCGACCAGGGTATGCGCGCACGGGTCGACCTTGTCCTCGGTTTCGGACCGCAGACCTGGCCGCACATGCTGGTCCGCGTCATGCTGGCCGAACAGGTCTACAGGGCGCAGTCGATCCTTGCCGGACACCCTTATCACCGCGATTGACGGCGACGTTCGTCTTTCCCCTCGTGGGCCTCGGTGCTAGGTTGCGCGGCACCGAAATCGGACGATTAACAGGAGAATATCCGTGACAGCACTGACCCTCGATGCGGCGCGTGACATCGTCGCCGCTGCCCGTGCCAAAGGCCGGGAAATGGGCCTAAATCCGCTGACCGTTGCCGTTCTGGACGCCGCCGGCAACATCAAGGCGCTGGAACGCGAGGACGGGGCTTCGAACATGCGGCCCGATATCGCCATCGGCAAGGCGAACGGGGCGTTGGCCATGGGGCTCGGCTCGCGGGCGCTGTTCGAACGCGCCAAGTCGGAACCATTCTTCATTCAGGCCATGAACGAGCTTGCCGGCGGCTCGTTGGTCCCGGTACCGGGGGGCGTGCTGATCAAGAGCACGGATGGCGTCATCATCGGCGCCGTCGGCATTACCGGTGACAATTCCGACAATGACGAGGCCGCCGCCAAAGCGGGGATCGCCGCCGCCGGGTTCACGGCGGATGGCGGGTAAACGATTGAAACCTATATACTATATATAAGGCTTGGGAACTTTGAGATATACTGGACTCCGAGCCAGGATTTGAAGCGGATATGAGCGATAAACCTACCCACACCCGCCCGAAACCCGTAATGCTGTGCATTCTCGACGGTTGGGGCGAACGCGCGGCGGCGCCGGACAACGCGGTATCATGTGCCGATACGCCGACGTGGGACCAGCTATATCAGTCCAATCCGCGTTCGCGGCTCAACGCGTCGGCGCTGGAGGTCGGTCTGCCGGAAGGCCAGATGGGGAATTCCGAGGTCGGTCACATGAACCTCGGCGCCGGTCGGGTGGTGCTGCAGGAACTACCCAAGATCGACAAGGCGGTCCGCGAAGACACTCTCAAGGACGAACCGGCACTGACCGGTTACGTGACCCGGCTCAAGAAGAGCGGCGGCGTCTGCCACCTGTTGGGGCTGCTGTCGCCGGGCGGCGTGCATTCGCATCAGGATCACATGGTGGCACTGGCACGGGTCATGTCGGACGCGGGGATTCCCGTCCGCGTGCACGCCTACCTGGACGGCCGTGACACGCCGCCACGGGCGTCGAAGGCCTATATCGAGAAGTTCGAGGCCGACATCGCGGACCTTGAGGACTGCCGGATCGCGACGGTTTCGGGCCGGTATTTTGCCCTGGACCGGGACAACCGCTGGGAACGGGTTGAGAAAGCTTATCTCTGCATGACCGATGCCACGGGCGCCCGGCATCAGACTGCTGCCGCCGTCGTCGACGCGGCCTACGCCGACGACACGACCGACGAATTCGTGCTGCCGTCGCCGGTCGGCGATTACGAGGGTATTCAGGACGGTGACGGTATTCTGATGGCCAACTTCCGCGCCGACCGGGCGCGGGAAATCCTCGCCGCGTTCCTCGATCCGGCGTTCCAGGGTTTCGAGCGGCCGCGCGAGATCGATTTCGGTGCCGCGCTCGGCATGGTCGAGTATTCGACGCGTCACAACGATTATATGACGGCAATTTTTCCACCGACGCAGCTTTCCCGCATCCTCGGCGAGGTGGTGTCCGATGCGGGGATGAAACAATTGCGTATCGCGGAGACCGAGAAATACGCGCATGTGACGTTTTTCCTGAACGGCGGCCGGGAGGACGAATTTCCCGGAGAGGAACGGATTCTGGTCCCTTCGCCCAAGGTCGCGACCTATGACCTGCAGCCGGAAATGTCGGCGCCGGAGGTGACGGATCATCTCGTCGACGCCATCACCGGCGGTAAGTTCGATTTGATCATCGTCAATTACGCCAACGGCGACATGGTCGGTCACACGGGCGATCTGGGCGCCGCGATCAAGGCGGCGGAGGCGGTCGATGCCTCGCTGGCAAGGCTCGAGCAGGCGATACTGGATTCAGGCGGGGTGATGCTGGTGACGGCGGATCACGGCAATCTGGAACAGATGTCCGATCCGGAGACCGGTAGCGAGCACACGCAACATACCCTTAATCTGGTGCCGTTTATCATGGTCGGCGCGCCTGCCTATGTGGATGGGCTGAACGAGGGCCGGCTGTCCGACGTGGCGCCGACGCTGCTCCGGCTCCTGGAACTGCCGCAACCCGTGGAAATGTCGGGCCGATGCCTGATCGAGGAGAACACTGCTGAAAGTGCCGCGGCCGAATAGCCTTCCCGCATCTCGTTTTCCGTTCCCGGTCCTGGTGCTGGGGGCCGCGATCCTTTATTTGACTGTGCCGCCCGTGTTTGCGCAGGAAAACGCATCGAGCGCCAAGCAGAACCTGAAACGGATCGAAGAGCGTATCGGCGAGGAAAAATCCACGGCCGAAAAGGCGCGCGCGCGTGCCGAGATCATGGCGCGCGATATCGAGAGCCTGCAGCAGGAACTGGTGACGACCGCGCGTGTCGTGCAGCGCCACGAAACACAGGTGCAGGCGCTCAGAACCCGGCTGCAGGCGCTGGAACGGTTACTGGACCGCAAGACCGCCGATCTCCGTGAAGGCCGCGCCAGGTTCGGCCGCGTCCTCGCCGCCATGCAGCGCATCGCGCAGTTCCCGCCGGAAGCCCTGATCGCGCAGCCGGTGAAGCCGGCCGATACGGTCCGTACCGCGATTCTGCTCAGGACCACGGTTAGCGAGATCGATAAACAGGCGACGCAACTGCGTGAAGAACTGGATTTCCTCATCAAGGCGCGGACCGAGATCGCGTCTCGCGAGCGAACCCTCGAGGAAACGACGGCGTTGCTGGATCGCGAGCGGCGCCGGCTGGGTGCGTTGATGTCACGCAAGAAGGTCCTGAAACGCCGCGCCGACAAGGAAGCGACGGCGGCGGAGCGCCGAATCGCCGAACTGGCTGGCAAGGCCAAGACACTTCGTGAACTTTTGAAGGGAATTAAACGCGAGCGTGAGCGGTCAAAAAGGGAAGCGCCCAAGACGGCAAAAAAGGATACCGGACACGCTCAGGTGCCGCCTCTGAAGCCGATCAGCAAGGCGCGTGGTTCCCTCGCCCTGCCAGTTTCCGGCAGGATTTCAGGCCGTTACGGCGAAAAGACAGACGGCGGCCTCAGCCGCAAGGGGATGACCATCGCGGCACCGCCGGGCGCTCAGGTAACGGCGACTTACGACGGAACCGTGGTCTATGCCGGAAAATTTCGGGGCTATGGGCTTCTCTTGATCATCGAACACGGCGAAGGATATCATAGTTTGCTTGCCGGGTTGAACCGGGTCGATGTCGAACAGGGACACAGAGTACTGGCCGGAGAGCCCGTCGGGATCATGGAACCAAGCGAAAATGGCCAGCCAGTTTTATATGTGGAATTGCGTCGCGACGGCCAGCCGATAAACCCGCAGCCGTGGTTGGCGGCACGCAAAAATGAGGTGAACGGATGAAAAATCGGATGATTACCACGCTCGGTGCCGCGGCCTTCGCGCTCGGCGTTTTCGCGTGGTCGGTACCTGCGCAAGCCGTCGATGCGAAGAAGAACGACGAAGAAACATACCGTCTGCTGGCGCTGTTCGGTGATGTCTTCGAACGCGTGCGGGCCGAATATGTCGAGCCGCCGAGCGAAGAGGAAATGATCGAAGCCGCGATCACCGGTATGCTTGCCGCGCTGGACCCGCACTCGAGTTTTCTGAACGCGAAGAACTATAAGGAAATGCAGGTCAATACCCGCGGCGAATTCGGCGGGCTGGGTATCCAGGTAAGCATGGAGGCCGGGTTCGTGAAGGTGATCTCGCCGATCGATGATACGCCTGCGTTCCGGGCCGGTATCGAGTCCGGCGACCTGATCACGCATCTCGACGGTGAATCCGTGCAGGGTCTGACTCTGGCACAGGCCGTCGACAGGATGCGCGGCAAGGTCGGCAGCGATATCCGGCTCACGGTCGTGCGCGAGGGGCGGGAGCCGTTCGACGTCACGATCACGCGCTCGGTCATCAAGATTACGTCGGTGCGTTCGCGTGTCGAAGGCAAAGTCGGCTACATCCGCATCACGTCGTTCAACGAGCAGACGGACACGGGCCTCGAACGTGCGTTCAAGAAACTGAAGGACGAGATCGGCGACGATATCCAGGGTTACGTTCTCGATCTCCGCAACAATCCGGGCGGCCTGCTGGATCAGGCCATCGCCGTATCGGATGCATTCCTCGACCGTGGCGAGATCGTTTCGACCCGGTCGCGCAAGCCGGAGGATACGCAGCGTTTCAACGCCCGCGAGGGTGACATGGCCGGCGGCCTGCCGGTGGCCGTCCTGATCAACGGCGGCTCGGCGTCTGCCTCCGAAATTGTTGCCGGCGCGCTTCAGGACCATCGCCGTGCCGTGGTGCTTGGCACCAAGTCGTTCGGCAAGGGATCGGTGCAGACCATCATGCCCCTCTCGGGTAGCGGTGCGATGCGCCTGACGACGGCGCGGTATTACACACCGTCCGGCCGTTCGATCCAGGCCAAGGGCGTCGATCCGGATATCGAGGTTAAACCGGCCAAATACGAGGAAATCGAGAGCAATCGTCCGCGCCGCAGCGAGGCGGACCTGCGTGGGGCTCTCGATGCCGGCGAGAAGAAGGAAGACGCCGATCCGGAGAAAACGCCGGAAGATGGTGACGTCAAGGAAGGCGATGCCGAAACCGGCGCCGGGGCCCAAGCTCAGGATTACCAGCTCGCGCGCGCGCTGGATCTGATCCGGGGGCTCGCCATCATGTCGCAGAACGCTGCTGCGAAATGATCCCACGCTTGCGGATGCGGCCCGAATGATCAAGGCGCGGCCGGCGGGTGACGCTGGCCGTTGCCGTTTCTGGAGGACATTGTGAAGTTCCCGAAGATATTCGGCAAAAAAAAGGACGAAGACGAGGACGATTTCGACGAAGACGATTTCGACATCGCCGAGATCGAAGACGACTTCGACGACGAACTCGAGGAAGCGTTGGGGTCGTCGCGCGCTCGTGAAGCCGGAGACCTCGATGAAGACGAGAATGAAGAGTACGAGATCGGCGGGGCTGCGACCCAGGACGGTGCCGGAAATGACGAAGACGATGACGGAGATGATGAAGAGGAACTGATCGGCGTCGGCGACGAGCTCGACAACCCGTTTGACGACGAAGATGACGAATTCGACGACGACATTGATTTTGATGACGATGATGACGAGTACGAAGACGAGGCTTCGGACAGAAAAAAGGCCCTCGTCTTCGCCGCGGTCGGGTTCGGCATTCTTCTGATCAGTATTTTGGGCGGCGTCAGCTGGTGGTTCTTTTCCGATCCGGGCACGGTGCCGGAAGCGGCAGCCCCGGCGAGCTCGCCCAACAGTGTCGCCATGGAAATGCCCGCGGCACCCGGTAGCCTGAATGCCGGGGGCACGGGTCTGAACAGCCTGAACAACGCGGCAACAGTGCCGACGGCACCGCCGGAGGGCGCCGTACCCGAGCCGGCACCGGCATCGGAATCCTCGGCGGCCGACGCGGCACTCCCCGCGGATACGGCAGGCGGCACCACGTTCGCACCCGATGCTGCGGCGTCTGGCCAGTCGGGTGGTCTCAATGCTCTGAATACGCTCAATTCCCTTGGCGGCACGAGTTCGGCGGGCGGTGGCCTCGTGGTGCCGGCGGTCGCCAATGCGGCGATGGCGAAGATAGCCGATCAGTCGACGGCGGCGGATCAGAGCCAGGCGCTCTCTGGCGCGCCGGTGCGTGGCATGCTCGAGGAAAAGGACGGTATCGGCGAGTTGCCCAGGATCGCCAGTAACGGCAGCACGCCCTGGCAGGTTTATGCGCGTCCCTCCGACCCGGGGATCAGCGCGCCCAAGATTGCACTTGTCATCGAGGGCATCGGCCTTAGCCGGCAGGCATCGCTGGGCGCCGTCAATAAACTGCCGCCGGAAATCAGCATGGCGATCAGCCCGTACGGCCGCGATCTCAACGACTGGGTATTCCGCTCCCGTCTTGCCGGACACGAGGTGTTCATGCAGTTGCCGATGGAAAGCGATGATTTCCCGCTCGAGGACGCGGGGCCGCTGGCGCTCGATACACGGATTCAGTTGGCCGAAAACCAGCGTCGGCTTGAGACGGTGATGGCCAGCGCCGGCGGTTACGTCGGTCTGGTGACATTCATGGGGTCGCGTTTCATGAAGGCGGAAACGCAGATGCGGCAGTTGTTCAAGACCTTCAACGAGCGCGGCGTCATGTTCGTGATCGGTGGCAATCGCACGCGTAACGATGCCGCGCCGATTGCCAAGGAGATGCAATTGATACATCTGGAAAGCGAGATGTATATCGACGACACACCGCGTATCCAGCAGATCAGGACCAACCTCGACCGACTTGAGAGTCTCGCCCGCGATCGCGGTTCGGTGATGGCGATGGCACGCCCCTATCCGGTGACGATCAAAAGCATTCTCGATTGGTATGCGACCATCGAGGACAAGGGGATTGCCCTTGTGCCGGCATCGGCGATTGCCGTCCAGCCGGGCGCAGAGTGAGGGTTTCGCGCATCATATGAACGCATACGATGACTTGCCGGAAGGGTATCGTCCGTGCGCGGGCGCTGCTGTCTTCAATGCCGAAGGCTGCGTTTTCGTCGGATGCCGTGTCGATCAGGACCCAGACGGCGACTTTGCCTGGCAGATGCCACAGGGCGGGCTCGACAAGGGCGAGGACCCCGAGCGAGCGGCACGCCGTGAACTTCAAGAGGAGACGGGGATCCGTTCGATCTCGCTGCTGGCCGAGACCGACGGCTGGCTGGTGTACGATTTTCCGCCGGAGATTCTTGGCAAAAGATTCAAGAAATACAGGGGGCAGGCGCAGAAATGGTACGCTTACGGGTTCACCGGCAGCGTCGAGGAGATCGATCTCGCGCATCACGGTGAGCCTGAGTTTCAGCAATGGGACTGGGTGCCGTTAAAACGCGTTCCGGCCCTGATTGTTCCCTTTAAACGCAATGTCTACGAGGCTATTGTTACCGCGTTCCAACCGGTTGCGGGCGGTTGGAAGGGGACGAGGGGATAGTCTGAATGGTCATGTATCTGCAGGTTGTCGGCGGTTTCATCATCCTTGTTGCCGCCGCCGAGATCATGGTGCGTGGCGCCGTCATCCTGGCAGAGAAAATCGGTGTATCGCCGCTGGTCATCGGGATGACCGTCGTCGCGTTCGGCACTTCGGCGCCGGAACTCATGGTCAGCCTGCAGGCCGCCGTCGCCGGATCGACCGGCCTCGCCATAGGTAACATCGTCGGCTCCAACATCGCCAATGTTTGGTTGATCATGGGAGCGTCATGCCTGGTGACGCCGATCCTTGCCAGGCCCGATGCGATGAAGCGGGATGTGATCCTGCTGATGGGCGGCTCGTTATTATTCACCGGATTGTGCCTGCAGGGCGTGCTCGGTCTGATCGCCGGTATTGTTCTTCTGATCGTCTTCGCCGCGTTTCTCGGGTTTTCCTATTTTCGCGAAAAGGCCGATCCGGAAGCGCAGAAGGGGCATCTTGAAGAACTTGAAGAACTCGAAAAGGGTGTGCCCAAGAACGTACCGCTGGCTCTTGCCGCCACCGTACTCGGTATCTTCGGTCTGGCCTTCGGCGCCGATATGCTGGTCGTGGGCGGTTCCGAGATCGCGCGTTCGTTCGGTGTTTCCGAGGAGGTGATCGGCCTGACGCTGTTCGCTTTTGGGACCTCGCTGCCGGAACTCGCGGCGTCGTTGGTGGCGGCCTACCGTGGGCATCCGGACGTAGCGGTGGGTAACGTCGTCGGATCGAATATTTTCAACATGATGCTGGTCGGCGGGATCGTCTCCATCGTGAAGCCCATACCGGTGCCGGATCAGGTGCTGAACTTCGACATTTGGGTCATGCTGGTGGCAACGGTCATGCTGCTGCCGGTGCTGTTGGGCTGGATGAAACTGGATCGAAAATACGCATTTCTTTTCTTCGTTCTCTATCTCGGGTATGTGGCGACCCAGGCTTATGGCGTCGAGCGCATGCTGGCGTCCATCTGAGAAAGTGGTTCCATGCGTAAGGTCCTGGTAACGGGCGGCGCGAAGCGGATCGGCAAGGCGATTGTCGAGCGTCTGGCGTCGGACGGCTGGGATGTCGCGATTCACTTCAACGGCTCCAAAGACGCCGCCGAAGCGTTGGCGGAGGCGGTGCGGAAAAAGGGCCGGACAGCGCTCACGCTCGGCGCCGATCTCACCGACGAGGACGCGGTTCGGCGATTGGCTGGCGACGCGGCGGGGGGACTCGGCGGATTGAGCGCGGTGGTCAACAATGCTTCCGTGTTCAAGCGCGACGGCCTCGATACCGAAAGCCGGGATATCTGGGACCTGCACATGGCAATTCACGTTCGCGCACCCTATCTGTTGGCAGAGGGATTGATGCGGCAGTTAAGCGATGGCGCGGCGGGTGCCGTCGTCAACCTGGTCGATCAGCGGGTGTTGAACCCGAGCCGTCATTTTCTGAGCTACACGCTTTCGAAAATGGCGCTTTGGGACCAGACCCAGGTGCTGGCGCGGGCGATGGCGCCCCAGGTTCGCGTCAATGCCATCGGCCCTGGGCCGGTGTTGCCCAGCACCCGGCAAAGCGACGCGGATTTCGAGCGTCAGGCGCAGCAGACACCGTTGGCGCATGCGGTCGAACCTGCGGAGATCGCGGCCGCGGCCGCGTTTCTCCTTGACGCTCCGTCGGTGACCGGGCAGATGATCGCTGTTGACGCTGGCCAGCACATGAACTGGGCATACGAGACGCCGGATACGGCGCCGAACGAATGAAGGACGGAAACGGAACATGAGCATCGATCCGAAAGAGGTTTTGGAGCCGCTGAAGATCGCCGACGCGCGCCAGCGGATTCGGCATGTTTTCGTTCGTGACCTGGTCCTGAAGGCGCTGATCGGCGTGCATGCGCACGAGCAGGACCAGCCGCAGCGGGTTCGCGTCAATCTCGACCTCGCAGTGCGCGAGGGAGAGAGCGGTCTGGATGACGATCTCTCCAACGTCGTCTGTTACGAGCAGCTCGTCGCCGGTGTGCGGGGTATCTTTGACGAGGGCCACGTCGGGCTGGTCGAAACGATCGCCGAACGCATCGCCGGGATGTGTCTGACCGACGCCCGGGTGCGCTCGGCCCGGGTGCGCGTTGAAAAACTCGACGTTTTCGATGGCGTGCATAGCGTTGGCGTCGAAATCGAACGCTTCAACAGTGAAGTATAAATAGTTAATAAAACGGCGAATACTCTGCTTTAGAAACGCAGCCCAGGTCCTTGGCGCGCACTGTTTTGCACAATTTTACCTATGTTACGTGACGATGGCGCGCATATTAAACGCGTACTTTCGAGACGCAGGTTTTGCCAAATAATGTTTTTATTTCAATGACTTAGTGATATGCCTATTTTTTGATCACTTTGATTAAACCCCACTGATTCATAACGATTTTTCCGGGTTCGGGCTTTTTTCAACATGGTTATCCACAGGAATCGTGGATAGGTTCATGGTTAATCCGATCCGGTCGACCGATCTTGTGTCGTTCGGTTGACGGGTCGTCCCAATCTGCTGAAATAACAGACATGCCAGACCAGCCGATAGAAACCGAAGCCGCGCCGGCGGAAGGCGATGAGAAAGGCGCCGATGCGATCCGCGTCCGGTTGCCCGGCCTGCCCACGTCGCCCGGCGTCTATCGGATGCTCAACGAAGCGGGCGACGTGCTCTATGTCGGCAAGGCCAAGAATATCCGCAAACGCGTCACCAGCTATACAAATCCGAACAGGCAGACCATCCGCATCCGCCGCATGATCGCACAGACGGTCGACCTGGAAATCGTCAAGACCGAGACCGAGGCCGAAGCGCTGCTGCTGGAATCCGACCTGATCAAGCGCTACGCGCCGCGCTACAACATCCTGTTGCGCGACGACAAGTCGTTCCCGATGATCCTCGTCACCGGCGATCACGACTACCCGCAGATCGTCAAGTATCGGGGCGCCCGGAACCGCAAGGGGGAGTATTTCGGTCCGTTCGCCTCGGTATGGGCGGTCAACGACACGCTGGGATTGTTGCAGCGGGCGTTTCTTCTGCGGACGTGCTCCGACAACGTTTTTGCCAACCGTTCGCGGCCATGTCTGCTTTATCAGATCAAGCGCTGCTCCGGACCCTGCGTCGATCGCATCTCGAAAGAAGAATACAACGGCCTTGTCGACGAAGCGCGTGAATTCCTGACCGGCGATAGTCAGCGTATCCAGAGAAAACTCGCCGAGAACATGCAGGCGGCGTCCGATAACTTGGAATTCGAGTTGGCGGCGCAGTACCGCGACCGCATCCAGGCTCTGACCCGCGTGCAGTCCCGCCACGAGGCGTTCAGTGCCGGTCTCGACGATGCCGACGTCATTGCGGTTCATCAGGATGGCGGCCAGACCTGCGTCGAGGTGTTCTTCTACAGAGGGGCCAGAAGCTACGGAAACCGCGCCTACTTTCCGACGCATGCCAAGGAGGATACGCCGGAAGAAGTGTTGGAGGCGTTCCTCGGCCAGTTTTACGCACGCACCATGCCGCCCCCCCTGATCCTGGCATCGCACAAAATTCCCAATCGGGAGCTGGTGCAGGAAGCGCTCAGGGTCCGTGCCGACCGTAAGGTCGAGATTCGGATGCCGACGCGGGGAGAGAAAAAGCGTGTCGTCGACAACGCCGCTACCAACGCCCGCGATGCACTGGCCCGGCGCATGTCGGAAAGCGCGTCTCAGCGCAAACTGCTGGAGGGGCTTTGCGGTGCGCTCGGTCTCGATGGTGCGCCGGAGCGGATTGAGGTTTACGACAATTCACACGTCTCCGGTACCAACGCCATCGGTGCGATGATCGTGGTCGGCACCGAGGGCTTCATGAAGAACGCATACCGCAAGTTCAATATTCGCCGCGCCGGCGCGGGCGGTGCCTCGGCCGGCGACGACTACGACATGATGCGCGAAGTTCTGGAACGCCGGTTCTCGCGCGCGCTCAAGGAGGACCCGGACCGCACCAAGGGCCAGTGGCCCGATCTGGTGCTGGTTGATGGCGGCAAGGGCCAGCTTTCGGCTGCTACGGATGTGTTCGAGCAGCTGGGGATCGAGGATGTACCACTTGCCGCCATTGCCAAGGGGCCGGACCGGCATGCCGGGCGGGAGAAGATCTTCCTACCGACGCGGACGGAACCTGTCCAACTCGGTCATAAGGACCCGGTACTCTATTTCCTGCAACGTATCCGCGACGAGGCGCACCGCTTCGCCATCGGCACGCACCGGGCCAAGCGCGGCAAGCAGATCAACAAGTCGATCCTCGACGAAGTGCCTGGCATCGGTGCCAAGCGTAAGAAGGCGCTTTTGCACCACTTCGGGGCGGCGCAGTCGGTGGCGACCGCGGGCGTCAAGGACCTGGAGAACGTTGAAGGCGTCAGCCGCGCCATGGCGAGGAAGATTTACGACTGGTTTCATCCTGAGGACTGACCGATGCTCTACATGGTGATCGAAACCTTCGAGCAGGGCGCCGATGTGGTTTACGAGCGCTTCCGTGAAAAGGGCCGCATGTTGCCGGGTGGACTCACTTACGTGGACAGTTGGGTCAGTGAGGACATGAGCCGGTGTTACCAGCTCATGGAAACGCAAGATCGGACGCTTCTCGACGCATGGATGTCACACTGGGATGATATCGTCGGCTTCCATGTCGTGCCTGTTTTACCAAGTAAGGACGCCCAGCAGCGCATTTCCGGCATGGATCAGGTTTCAACGCCGCCCGGAACCTGATAGAAATAGGAGTGAGCGGGGGCTCGATGTCCGCGTCACTTACCCGGGGCGATGGCCATGCTGACAAAGATTCCCAACATGCTGACGATCGGGCGGATCGGTGCCATTCCGCTGCTCGTCGTTTCGCTGATCTTTCTCGACATGCCGCTCGCCAATTGGATCGCCTTTTCGTTTTATACGCTGGCCTGCGTGACCGACTTCTTCGACGGCTATCTGGCGCGTGCGCTGTCGCAGCAATCTGCTTTCGGGCGTTTTCTCGATCCGATCGCCGACAAGCTCCTGGTCGCCTCGGTGTTGCTGGTTCTCGTCGGCGTCGATCAGGTCAATGGTGTCACGGTGCTGCCGGCGGCCGTTATCCTGTGCCGCGAGATACTGGTCTCGGGCCTTCGCGAGTTTCTGGCCGAGGTCCGGGTTTCGATGCCGGTGACGGCGCTCGCCAAATGGAAAACGACCATCCAGATGCTGGCGCTCGGGTTCTTGTTGGTGGGACCGGCCGGACCCGACTTCGGACCGCTGACGACGACCGAGGTCGGCGTCATCGGGCTCTGGGGGGCGGCGCTGCTGACGCTGGTCACCGGAGCGGATTACCTGATCGTCGGCCTGCGCCAGATCGCCGAGGTCGATAATAGGACCGAAACCGTACCGGAAACGGCCGATCCTGGACCGGAAAAGGCCGAAACCGATGCAGACGCGGACAGCGGGAAAATGCGCACCACCGGTTGATCCGGACGCATCGGACGACGATATCTCCAATAACTGTCATAATCGGTCGAAACGGCCAATCGGGGGCATCCGAGTATGAAGATTTTCGGTTTCGCGGGCTGGAGCGGCAGCGGCAAGACGACGCTGGTAACGCGCGTCATTCCCGAGCTGACCGAGCGTGGCCTGAAAATCTCGACCATCAAGCACACGCACCACAATTTCGATATAGACAAGCCAGGCAAGGATTCGTTCAGGCATCGTACCGCCGGCGCGCACGAGGTGGTTATCACCGGTGCACAACGCTGGGCGCTTTTGCACGAGAACAGGGGCGAGCCGGAACCTAATATCGAACAGATGCTGGAGCACATGTCGCCGGTCGACCTGGTGTTGATCGAAGGGTTCAAGACCTACCCGCATCCGAAGATGGAGGTCTATCGCGCCGAGGTCGGCAAGCCGATGCTTTGCGGTGACGATCCGAGCATCGTCGCCATCGCGACGACCAACGATCTGGACGTGAATGTCCCCCGGATCGACCTTGAGGATATCGAAGGCGTGGCCGATTTCGTGATCCAATTCTGTGACCTGCCGGCGGAGCGGCGCCATGGCGCAGCTTAAGGACGACTGCTTCGCCTTCGGTGATGCGCTTATCCCGTACGAGGATGCAATGGCCGACCTTGCAAAGCGGCTGGTGCCGGTTGTCGGGACGGAAACCGTGCCGTTGGTTAATGCCGCTGGGCGCGTGCTGGCCGAAGACATTGTCTCGGACCGCAACGTGCCGCCACACGATAACAGCGCCGTCGACGGCTATGCCGTCTTTTTCAGCGATCTTACCCCCGACGCCGAAACGCAGCTACCGGTGACAGGCCGGGTGGCGGCGGGCCATCCGCTGGGCCGCGACGCCAAGCCCGGCGAGGCGGTGCGGATATTCACCGGTGCGCCGATGCCGGCGGGTATGGACACGGTGTTCATGGAAGAGGATTGCACACCGACGGCGGACGACGTGATTCTGCCGGCGGGTCTCAAGCAGGGCGCCAACCGCCGCTTCGCCGGCGAGGATGTGAAAAGCGGCGATGTCATCGTCCGGGCCGGCATGCGGCTTCGGCCGCAGGATATAGGTCTCGCGGCGTCCGTTGGCCGCAATGCGCTGACGGTCTTTCAGCCGCTCCGTGTTGCCGTGTTTTCCACCGGGGACGAGGTCCGGGACCCGTCGGGCGATGCGCCGGAAGGCTGCATTTTTGACGCCAACCGCTTTGCCGTGATGGCGATGTTGGAACGGCTCGGCGCCGTCGTGACGGATCTCGGAATCCTGCCCGACGACGAAACGGCGATTGCGAATGCGCTCGGCGCGGCAGCGACGGACCAAGATGTTCTGATGACGTCGGGCGGTGTCTCGGCCGGCGAGGAAGACCACGTCAAGGCGGCCGTCGAGAAGTTCGGCAGCATTCATTTTTGGCGACTTGCCATCAAGCCGGGCCGGCCCATCGCACTCGGTCAGATGGGGGACGCGGCGTTCATCGGACTCCCGGGTAATCCGGTCGCGGCGATGGTGACGTTCCTAATGATTGCGCAACCGATGCTGCGCCAGCTCGCCGGCGAGACCGGCTACCGCGCCGTGCGGCTTCGGGTTCCGACCGGTTTTGACTACAAGAAAAAGCGTGGCCGCCGTGAATGGGTGCGGGTCGCGCTCGGCAACGGCACGGACGGCGCGCCGGTGGCACACAAGCATCATTCTAGCGGGGCCGGTATCCTGACTTCCATGGCCGGCGCCGACGGTCTGGTCGAGGTCGGGGAAGACGTCGAGAGGCTGGAAGCCGGTGCGCACGTGACATACATTCCCTTTAGCGGCTTATTGTCGGGGTAAGATATTGAAACTACTTTATTTTGCATGGGTGCGGGAACGTGTCGGCACGGCGGCCGAAGAGCTGGTGTGCCCGGATGGCGTGGCGACGGTCGGCGATCTGATCGGCTGGTTGGCCGGGCGTGGCGAAGGCTATGCGGAGGCGTTCGGGGACACATCGATGGTGCGTGCCGCCGTCAACCAGGAACACGTGGATGTGTCGCATCCCGTCGCCGACGGCGACGAGATTGCGTTCTTCCCGCCGGTGACCGGAGGCTGAGATGATCCGTGTGCAGGAGGAGGATTTCGATCTAGGTACTGAACTGAAGGCGCTGAGCGCTGGCAGGACCGGGATCGGCGGACTTTGCTCTTTCGTCGGTCTGGTGCGCGACATGGCTGGTGAGTCCGAGATTGGTGCCATGACGCTGGAACACTACCCGGGCATGACCGAGCGAGCGCTCGAAGAAATCGAAGCGGAGGCATTGGCGCGCTGGCCGCTTGAGGCGACACTGATTGTTCACCGCTACGGCCGGCTTGAACCGGGCGACCAGATCGTGCTGGTTGCGGCGGCGTCCGCGCACCGCGAGGCAGCGTTCGAGGCCTGCCACTACCTGATCGATTTCCTCAAGACCCGGGCGCCATTCTGGAAGCTGGAAGATACTGCCGACGGCCCGAAATGGGTCGACGCGCGGCACAGTGACGACGAAGCGGTGGCGCGGTGGGCCGCGAAAAGCGGGGGTAAGTAAGCGTCGTGGCCAAGCGCGGTCAGAAAGATGATGACGAACCGGACCACGGAAACCCGGTAAAGGCTTATCAGAACCTGGAATTTCTGAACGGCCCCGATGCGCGATCGTTACGGATTCTGTCCGAGTATGTGGAGCCGAATACGCGCTTCGCCGAATACAACATTGCCGATACGATCGTGTTTTTCGGCTCTGCCCGGATCAAGAGCCGCGAGGACGCGGAAAAGCATCTGGATGCGGCGAAACGCCACGGTGGTGATGTCGCCGAAGCCGAACGCGTGCTCGCCATGTCGCGGTATTACGAGGCGGCGCGCACGCTTGCAAACCGGCTGACGACTTGGTCGAAAACGCTGGAGGGTTCGCGCCGGCGGTTCGTTGTTTGCACCGGTGGTGGTCCGGGGATCATGGAAGCGGCGAACCGTGGCGCGTCGGAAGCGGCCGGAATCAATATCGGCCTCAATATCTCGCTGCCGCACGAACAGCATGAGAACCCGTACGTGACACGTGAGCTCGGCTTCGAATTTCATTACTTCTTCATGCGCAAGTTCTGGTTCATGTATCTCGTCAAGGCGATGCTGGTGTTTCCCGGCGGCTTCGGCACCATGGATGAATTCTTCGAGACCTTGACGCTGATGCAGACCGGCAAGCTCAAGAAAAAGGTGCCGACGGTGTTGTTTGGCAAATCCTTCTGGGACGAGGCGATGAATTTCGACACGCTCGTAAACGCCGGAACGATCAACCCAGAAGACCTGGATCTCTTCCTGGTCACCGACGATATCGACGAGGCATTCGACTATGTCACCGCCGAACTGACGCAGCATGCCCTCGGGATGCCCGGCGGCATGCTGTGACGGCCGCTATTGCCGAATTGAATCAACATGCTTACCCTAGCGCGCGACGATACCCAGAAAGGGAGCAACGCTTGCCTGAAAACATATATTCACGCTTGTATCAGGCGGGAGAGACAATCTTCCGTAGAGGCGAGCCGGGGGATCATGCGTACTTCATAGAACGGGGCGGCGTCGATGTCATCATCGAGAAGGACGGCGACGATGTTGTTCTTGCCAAGCTCGGTCCCGGCGAGATCATTGGCGAAATGTCGATGATCGACGACGCGCCACGTTCCGCCGATGTCATCGCTACGGCTGAAACCGAGCTTATCGTCATTCAGCGTTCCCGTGTCATCAAGCCGCTGACCTCCGCTGATCCGATGATGAATCTGATCCTGAGGGTCGTGCTGACACGCTTCCGAAATGCGCAAAATAGGTACTCCG
This sequence comes from Rhodospirillales bacterium, assembly GCA_965229805.1. Taxonomy (GTDB): domain Bacteria; phylum Pseudomonadota; class Alphaproteobacteria; order Rhodospirillales; family Casp-alpha2; genus UBA4479. The sequence goes on from CBDDJO010000002.1 coordinate 684,613, forward strand.
GGCTGAACATAGATGACAGCCAGAAGAACACGTCGCTGGAAGAAATCCGCGCCATGGCGTTCCAAAGGATTCACGACGAGCGTGACTTGATGAGCGCGCTCGAGGCGCGGGAATTCCGGATGCATTACCAGCCGATCATCTCGCTGGACACCGGTAAGATCGCCGGGTTCGAGGCGCTGATGCGCTGGCAGAAGGACGACGGTTCGTTCGTGTCGCCGGGTCACTTCATTCCACTTGCCGAGCACACCGGCCTGATCGTCGAGTTGGGCCGTTTCGCGTTGGAAACCAGCCTGCGCGACCACGCTGCGTTCGCCGAGGCGTTTACGCAGATGAATCCTGACGATACGCCGCCGTTCATGAGCACCAATGTCTCCGGCCTGCAGCTTTCCGACCTGGACGAGATCGACCGGATCGGCGGCATCATCAACGAAAGCAAGGTACACTTGGATCAGGTTAAGCTGGAGATCACCGAAACCCTGATGGTCGAGAACCCGGATCATGCCGCAGAGGCGCTCAAGAAGCTGAAAGCACTCGGAATCTCGCTGGCCATCGACGATTTCGGTACCGGCTATTCCAGCCTCAGCTACCTGCATATGTTCCCGCTCGACACGCTCAAGATCGACCGCGCCTTCGTCAACAGTATGGACGATACCGAAAATAGCCGCCGCATCGTGCACAGCATCGTCGGTCTGGCCCATGCGCTCGGCATGAATATCGTCGCCGAGGGGATCGAGAACGACGCGCAGCAGGAAAAGCTCAAGGAACTCGGCTGCCACTACGGCCAAGGATATCACTTCGCCAAGCCGCAATCCGCGGAAGACGGCCTTGAGCTGATCAATTCCGGCAAAAGCTGGCAAATTTAGGCCCTTTCAAGCCCTCTCCCCGGATGCCAAAATCCTGCCAGTCAATGGAGGATTTTCATGAAGTACAAACTCGGCGAGCACCGGGTGCAGACCCACGGTGACGACTACTGGATCGCGCCGACGGCGTCGGTCATCGGCAAAGTTACTCTGGAAAAGGATGCGAGCGTCTGGTTCGGCGCCGTGCTACGCGGCGACAACGACCCGATCATCATCGGCGAAGGCTCGAATATTCAGGAGAACAGCGTTCTGCACACGGATCCGGGCTATACCCTGAAACTGGGTAAGGATGTGACGGTCGGTCACATGGCGATGTTGCACGGCTGCGAGGTCGGCGATAATTCGCTGATCGGTATCGGCGCGGTGGTGCTGAACGGCGCCAAGATCGGCAAGAATTGCATCATCGGCGCCAAGGCGTTGATCACCGAGGGGACGGAAATTCCCGACAACTCGCTGGTCGTCGGCGCGCCGGGGCGGGTGATCCGCGAACTGAAAGAGGAACAGATCGCCGATCTGACACGGATCGCGGTGCATTACGTTGAGCGCTGGCGACGCTTCAAGGTGGAAATGGTCGAGGACGGCGCCTGATGCTGCCGATTGATCATTTCCTGCGTGCGGCGCAACGCTTTCCGGATCGTATCGCGGTCAAGGACGGCGACACGGAGATGACCTACGCCGAACTAGCGCGCCGGACCAACGCCCTGGCCGCGGCGTTGCAGGACATCGATCCGGCGCCGCAGACCCGCGTCGGCATCTGCGGTTACAACACGTTCGAACATCTGCTGGCGTGGCTGGCGACATTCGCCGCCGGCAAGACGTGGATTCCACTTAACCCACGCAACGGCAAACCGGAACTGGACCGCATCTGCGAGGTCACGAACCCGGGTATCGTCATTGTCGACGCGAATTGCCGGGACAAGGTCGAGAGCGGTGCCGCAACGCGGCTGATCGGTCAGCCCGGCGATGGTGCCGACGGGACAGACATCGCATCGCTGGTCGAGAAATTCGATGGACAAAAGCCGAAACGTCACGACCTGAAGCTGGACGATTTGCAGGCGATCAAGTTCACCGGCGGCTCGAGCGGCCAGCCCAAGGGATGCATGCAGACCTATCGGGTATGGAACACCTGTATTACCTCGATGCTGCACGAATTCAGCTTCGACGGCGATGACCGTCACTTGCTGGCCGCGCCCATGACGCACGGCACCAACACACTGATCATGCCGATCTTTGCCATGGGCGGCATGCAGGTGTTCATGGGGGCGGCCAAGCCGGACACGATCATCGACGCGCTGGAGCGCGACCGCATCACCAGCGTGTTCGTGCCGCCGACCGTGATCTACATGATGATGGACGAACCGGGTGTCGAGGATCGGGACTTCTCGGCGCTCAGGCATCTGATCGTCGGTGGTGCGGCCATCCGCAAGGACGAGGTGCCGCGCACTATGAAGGTCTTCAACAATGCGCTAGAGACTTGTTTCGGCCAGACCGAAGCGCCGCAGATCGCGATCTGCATGCGCGCCGCCGACTGGGCGGAGCAGGAGAACTGGGCGTCGACCGGCCGCGCCACGCTGTTGACACGCGTCGAGGTCATGGATACCGACGGCAACATCCTGCCCGCCGGTGAGACCGGCGAGATCGTCCTCAAGGGCGACCTTGTGATGAAGGGATACCTGGATATGCCGGACAAGACCGCCGAGACGATCGTCGACGGCTGGCTGCACACCGGCGACGTCGGCATCATCGACGGCCGTGGCTTCGTTTATATCAAGGATCGCATCCGTGACGTGGTGATCACCGGCGGCTTCAACGTCTATCCGAGCGACGTCGAAGCGGTTCTGGGCCAGCATCCGATGGTTTCCGAATGCGTCGTCTTCGGCGTGCCGGACCGCAAGTGGGGCGAGGCGTTGACCGCTGCGGTCGAGGTGCGCGACGGCGCCGACGTGACAGGAGAAGATATCGCCGCCTTCGTGAAGGAGCGGCTGGATTCGGTGAAAACGCCGAAAACCGTACACATCGTCGACGAATTGCCGCGCTCGCCGGTGGGCAAGGTGCTCCGGCGCGAAGCGAAGGTCATGTTTACACCCAAGGACGGAGAGGACGCGGCATGAGCACACCGGATACGGCATCTGGCGGTCCGACGACGAAACTCGCGACGCATACCAACAAGGAGCTTTATTACCGCGACGACGGTCTTGTCGGGGGGCTGATGGGCAATGTCACCTTCACCGAGATGATGTTCATGCACATCATGGGGCGCAAGGCGACGCCGGGGGAGATCGCGATCCTGGACGCGGTGCTGGTGACGCTGATGGAACATGGCCTGACGCCGAGTGCCATCGCCACGCGGCTGACCTATCACTCGGCGCCGGAAGCATTACAGGCCGCGGTTGCGGCGGGCCTGCTCAACGTCGGCTCGCAGTTCGTCGGCACCATGGAGAACGCCGCCAAGCTGCTGATGCAGCTTCTCGAGGACAAAGACGATTTCGAGGTGGCCGCACGTCGTGAGATCAAGGCGTTGCGTGCGGCCAAGCTTCCGCTCCCCGGTTTCGGCCATCACCTGCACAAACCGGATGATCCGCGCACCGCGCGTCTGTTTGAGATCGCGCTGGCGCAGGAGGGGATCGACGGCATTTATATCGATGCCATGAAACGGCTGTCGGCGATTGTTGACGAGGAACTGAACCGGCATCTGACCATCAACGCGACCGGTGCGGTTGCGGCTGTGCTGCTGGAAATCGGCGTCGAGCCGGAGATCATGCGCGGGTTTTCCGTGATCAGCCGTGCCGCCGGCCTGGTCGCGCATATCCGCGAAGAGCAATCGGAACCGACGGCGCGACACGTTTGGGATGTTGTCGAACATACGGTACCCTACGTCGGCAATGCGCCGACCGATCAAGACTGAGGAAGAGACATGTTCTGGAAAACAGACGAACCGCACGGCCTGCCCCGCGATCCGTTCAAGAGTTGCGTGATCCCGAGGCCGATCGGCTGGATTTCGACCGTCAGCCCGGAGGGCGTGCCGAACCTCGCGCCCTATTCGTTCTTTAACGGCGTTGCCGGCGACCCGCCGATGGTGATGTTCGCCAGCGGTATGCGCTCCGCCGACGCGCCCAAGGACAGCATCCATAACGCAGAGCAGACCGGCGAGTTCACGTGCTCGATGGTGTCCTTTGATCTCAAGGAGATCATGAACGACACCAGTGCCGCTTACGATGCCGCCGTCGACGAGGCGGGCCACCTCGGGATCGAGATGGAACAGTCCGAACTCGTCAAGCCGATGCGCGTCAAGGCGGCGCCTATTCACATGGAATGCACCTATTTCGACACGATGGAACTGCCGAAAGACCGCAACGGCGCCGGAAACGCGATCTGCGTCGGGCGCGTCGTCGGCGTGCATATCAGGGATGATTTCCTGAAGGACGGATTTGTCGACGTCGAAAAAATCCGCCCGGTCGCGCGCCTCGGCTACATGGACTACACGTCCGTGCAGGAGGTGTTCACGATGATGCGTCCCGAAGTGAAATCGGCGGCGGAGTGAAGCTCAAGCGTCCGTTTCGGTCCTGACCGACTGGAATATCTTCTCCACATCGGGCTTGTACTTGTCGAAGAAGTGCAGCGCCGGCGCGTGATACATAATGTAATAGAACTTTCCGTCGTGCTGTGCCCCGTTGATGATGCCGCGCTTATGCAGCCCGCTCTTTGTGTAGTAGTCGAATTCCGCGCGGATTCCATGCCACTTGCCGAATCCTTCGGGGCGGATTTCCGTAAACTCGATACGCTCGGCGCCGATCGCGACGAAGCTATCGTGAATGAACTGCTGCAATTCGATGAGAGAGAGGTCTTTCTTGTAAGGAGGCGGTTCGCTCGCGTGCTGGCCGGAAAACAAATGTTCCTTTTCATTCACCCCGGTTGATACGTTGATGGCACCGAGGGCGGGGCCATCCTTGGTATATGTCTGCATGTGGCCGAACTCGGACTTGCTCCACGACGAGTCGACGGAAATCACATAGGCATCGCCGACCTCGACGTTGCCGGCCGGAACGAGTTTGTAAACGGTGCAAGCGCTGAGAATCAGCATTAGCCCCAAGATCGAAATTTTTTTCACGATGTCAGTCCCCCTGCGTTGTCGAGCATGTATTGGATAAGTTTTCTGTCGGTGGCGTCGGGCACCAGCTGCAGATAACGCTGCAACGCAGATCGTGCCTTCTCGGCATTCGATTTTTTGAGATACAGAAGACCAGCGGCGCGATAAGCTTGGGGCGGTGTTCCCTGAAGCGATATGCTTTTCTCATAAGCCTCGAGCGCCCGTTCCGCATCTGAAATCCGATCCGATTCTTCCTCTGCGTCTGCATTGGCCTCTTTGTCGCGGTTCCGGAAAATTTCGCCTTCGAAGTACTTCACCTCGGACTCGTTGTGCCCGTATTCCTTTAGGATCGCCAGCAGTTCCAGTGACGATTTCCAGTTCCGGAGCCGTATCTCGTCCTGCAGGAACCTGAATTTCCAGGGGCTGACAATTTCGTCGAAACGCTGTTCGTTGGTAACGCCCCAATTGCCCGGCCCCTGGAGTTTCTCAGCGATCAGACCGAGTGTCTTCATGCGTTCGCTACTCGACGGGTGCGTGCTGGCGAACGGTGCCGATGTCGACACGTCGTCGGGATCGGTCTCGGGATCGCGCTCGCGCAACAGGAGTTCCCAGATCTTGCCTGCCTCCCGGGCATCGTACCCCCGCATGTGCATCAGATTGATGCCGATCAGGTCGGCCTCGCGTTCGTTGTCACGGCTGAAGGAGTACCGCGAACCCAACAGTGCCAACTGCACGACATCGCCAGCAACGGGGACCCCGATCCCGGCGGCGAACATGCCGAATACCATTGCAAAGTCGTGTTTCGCGATGGCGTCCTCGAGACGTTGAACGGAATGTCTGCGTATATAGTGGCCTATTTCATGGCCAATGACGGCAGCGAGTTGCGCTTCGTTCTGAACCCGCAGGAGGAAGCCGGAAAAGACCGTCATCATGCCGTTGGGGGCCATCGATGCATTGAACAGCGGCACGCGCTGAATGTAGACGCGTACATCACGGCAATATGGCCCGCTCATATTGCAAACGATCTCCTCAAGATACGCATTCATGCGCGCATCGGTGAGACGATTGCCGGCGGTTTTGCCCTTTTCCTCGATCTTGTCGACCATGAGCCAGAGACCGGCCTCGCGGGTATCGAGGGCAGGGCGGACACCCGGTGGAATGTCCTTGTAGGCGTAAGGATCCTTGCTGCCGAGTTCGAAGGCGGTCTCCTGAGCGCCCGCGACAGGGACATCGCTGTGCCCCGACGCCGCGACTGTGTCATCGGCGTTCGGGTTCGCCGGAATCCATTTGTTGGTCCCGGTCGTCTGGCAGCCGGACAGTGCCAGAGCGGCACAAAACACCGCGCATCGCAGTGACGCCGAAACCGGTGTCATTTTGGAAACTCGGTCATAAGGACCGACACGGTTTCCTTGGCGGGTTTCTCGGTGCGCAGGTCGCCGGCGCCTCGGGCCAACTGGTTGAACCAAGAAATCTCCCCGCTATCCAGATCGACGAGCGCGGCGGAACCGAACTGGATCCCACCCTGTAGACCGACCCCGAACAGGAGTGCCGCAACGGCAATGGCTGCGGCTCGTTCCGCCGTTGCGTAGCTGTCCTTCATCGAAATGAACAGCGCATAGTCCGCATCGTGGCGTTCCGCCAGGATCTCGACCGTGTCGCCCATGTTCCAGTCGAAATTACCTTCCTTGTTAGGGAGGGCAAAAGCGGGGGCGTAATGGTGCGTGGAAATCGAACGGCCGACGACACCGAACAATTTAACGACCTGTTCGTCATGGGACGTGGCGTCCGAATCGCCTTCCGGCGGGATATAGGTGACGATATCGACATTCCGCTCCGAAAGGAAACTGGCCAGCGAATTTTCCATATGCCCGTTCGCCGCTTCGGTCCAGTCGGCGCGGACCGTCGTCACGCCGCCCAGTGAAACCTCGCTGAGTTCGACGTCCATAGGCATTACGAGAACCCGGACGCGTTCTTCCGAACGTTTAAGAACGTCACTGGTATAAACGGCCGTCGTCTGACATGCGGACAAAAACATGGCGATAATCGCCAAAACCGTGAATTTTCGGGCCGATTGCCCGCGAAAATACCTCAATGGATAAGCCCCCCTATCCCTGAACAGTCTATTTACTCAAAATGGTATGCCAAGTTCCTCAGTATATAAATAGGTGTTTTTTTGCGATTTGAAATTTTCAGGTCCGCTGCTTGCACCATTTGCCCTATGCAAGGGTGTCGGCTATTTTCCGTACCATCTAGGGAGGATTAATCAAAATGCCTGAAACCGTTAAACTGACCGCGTCGGACGGCCATGCGTTCGATGCCTACCGCGCCGACCCTGATGACAAGCCCATGGGGGGTATTGTCGTCATCCAGGAGGTTTTTGGCGTCAACGTGCACATCCGCGATCTCGTCGAACGCTGGGCCGCGGTCGGCTACACGGCCATCGCGCCGGCGCTCTACGACCGCTGGGAGCCGGGCTTCGACGTCGGCTACGAAGCCGAAGATATCGAGAAGGGCCGCGCCCACAAGGCGACCGCCAACGAACACCTGGACCAGGTCATGGCCGATGTCGACGCAGCGCGCGCGGCGATCGCCGATGCCGGGCGTATCGGTGCGGTCGGCTTCTGCTGGGGCGGCTTCGTGACCTATGCCGCGGCGTGCCGGCTCGAAATCGACGCCGCCAGCGGTTATTACGGCGGCGGCATCCACGAGATCGCCGGCGAGAAACCCAAGTGCCCGACGATCCTGCATTTCGGCGACAGCGATGCCTCGATCCCGCTCGACGATGTCGAGACCGTGCGCAAGGCGCAGCCCGACGTGGATATCCATATCTACGAGGCCGGTCACGGCTTCCACTGCGATCGGCGCGGCAGCTACGACCCGCGCGCGGCGGCGATTGCCGGGATGCGGACCATGCGGCTCTTCGAAGACGCGCTCCGGCGCGGCGAGGGCGCATGAGCGACGATGTATCGCCGCCGGTGATCGGCATTATCGGCGGTAGCGGCCTTTACGAGATCGACGGCCTCGAAGACGCGCGCTGGGAAACGGTGTCGACACCGTTCGGCGAACCTTCCGACGAGATCCTGCGGGGTACCCTGGCCGGGACCGAGATGGCGTTCCTGCCCCGGCACGGCCGCGGCCATCGCATTCCGCCGTCGGACCTTAATTTCCGCGCCAACATCGATGCGCTGAAACGTCTCGGCTGCACGGAAATCCTGTCGTTGTCGGCGTGCGGATCGCTCAAGGAAGAATACCCGCCGGGGACTTTCGTCGTCGTCGACCAGTTCATCGACCGCACGTTCGCAAGGTCCAAGTCGTTCTTTGGCGAGGGGTTGGTGGCGCATGTCGGCTTCGGCCATCCGGTGTGCGGCCGCCTGGGCGATGCGCTGACGGAAAGTCTGGCCGCGCTCGACATCCCGCACGCGCGGGGCGGCACGTATCTTGTCATGGAAGGGCCGCAATTCTCGACCATCGCGGAATCCAATCTCTACCGATCCTGGGGCTGCGACGTCATTGGCATGACCAACATGCCCGAAGCCAAGCTCGCCCGCGAGGCCGAGATGTGCTACGCGAGCGTCGCCATGGTCACCGACTACGACTGTTGGCATACGGACCACGATCACGTCACCGTCGAGGCGATCATCTCCGTCCTGATGGGCAACGCCGACAACGGCCGCTCGCTGGTCAAGGAGGTCGTGCCGCGTCTTTCGGGCAGGTCCGAGCTCTGTTCACAGGGGTGCCACCGGGCGCTGGACAATGCGGTGATCACACACCCGGACGCGCGCGACCCCGGTCTCGTCGCCATGCTGGATGCGGTTGCCGGCCGGGTATTGCACGCGGACTGAGATGGAAGTCCGCTTGGCGGCCTCTGGTGACACCGACCGAATCCGCGGTATCGCCCGGCGGGCGTATGAAAAATATGTACCGCGCATCGGCCGCGAGCCGGCGCCGATGGTCGCGGACTTCGATGCCCACATCGAACGCGGAGAAGTCTCGGTTGTCGAGACGGAAGCCGGGGTCATCGGTTATCTGGTCGCATACACCCGCGACGCGGACTATTTCGTCGAGAACGTCGCCGTCGATCCCGGCGTTATGGGAAAGGGTATCGGCAAGGCGTTGATGGCGCACGCCGAGGCCGAAGCCCGAAAACATGGCCGCGAGGCGATCCGGCTCTACACCAACGTTCACATGCACGAGAATTTTCCCTTCTACGCGGCGCTTGGCTATCGTAGAACCCACGAGGTGACGGAGGCGGGCTTCCGCCGCGTCTATTTCGAAAAAGAATTGGAGCAGACATGAAAGTCGACGGCGTTCCCTATCGCACCATCTGGCTCGCCGATGACGGCTGGGCGGTCGAGATCATCGACCAGACGCGGCTGCCGTTCGAATTCGTGACCGTGCGCCTGGAAAACGTCGATGCCGCGGCAGTGGCGATCCGCGATATGCTGGTCCGGGGTGCGCCCCTGATCGGGGCGACCGCGGCCTACGGCATGGCGCTGGCGATGCAGGCGGACGCGTCCGATGCTAACCTCAAGGCGGCGCACGACAAACTGCTGGCGACACGGCCGACGGCGGTCAACCTGCGCTGGGCGCTGGACGAGATGATGACGTTGCTCGAACCCTTGTCCGATAACGAACGCGCTGTCGCCGCCTACCGGCGTGCTGCCGATATCTGCGACGAGGATGTGGAGATCTGTTCGTCCATCGGCGATCACGGGCTCGGGCTCATTCGCGACTTGCATGAAAAGAAAGGCGGGGGCGAGGCCGTCAACATCCTGACCCACTGCAACGCCGGCTGGCTGGCGACGGTCGATTGGGGCACGGCGTTGGCGCCGATTTACAAGGCCTTCGATGCCGATATCCCGGTGCACGTCTGGGTCGACGAGACCCGGCCCCGAAACCAGGGCGCCAGCCTGACGGCGTGGGAACTCGGTCGCCACGGCGTGCCGCTGACGGTCATCGCCGACAACGCAGGCGGGCACCTGATGCAGGAAGGTCGCGTCGACATGTGCATCACCGGTACCGACCGGACCACCGCGGCAGGCGACGTCTGCAACAAGATCGGCACCTATCTGAAGGCGCTCGCCGCCGGCGACAACGGGGTGCCGTTCTATGTTGCCCTGCCGTCGCCGACGGTCGACTGGACCATCGACGACGGCCAGGAGATCCCGATCGAGGAACGCGCGGCGGACGAAGTCACGAAGATCCAGGGCAGGACGGCGGCGGGTGACGTGGTGACCGTGGAGATCGTCCCGGAGGGTGCCCAAGGCGGCAACCCGGCCTTCGACGTCACGCCGGCGCGGTTGGTCACCGGCCTGATTACCGAGCGGGGTGTCTGCGCGGCATCGAAGGCCGGGCTAAAGGGCCTTTTCCCGGAAAAAGCCTGACCGCCTTCGCGTATTTTTAAAGCCTGATCGGTGCGCTACAATGCGCAAAATCCGTTCTATGGGAGGAACGCCATGAAACTGACAGACGCGCAACTCACCGAATTCGACGAAAAGGGCTACCTGTTCCTGCCGGGGCTGTTCTCCAAGGAAGAGGCACAGGTCCTGAAAGACGCGGCGAAGGAGATCTACGCCTCCGACCGCGAGGAAGTGTGGCGCGAGAAAACGGGCGTGCCGCGCATCGCCTTCGCGGCGCATGAATACGACGACGCGCACGGCCGCCTCGGCGCGCACCCTCGCCTTGTGGAGCCGATCATGCAGATCCTCGGCGAAGAGGTCTACATGCATCAGTACAAGATCAATGCCAAGGCCGCCTTCGACGGCGACATCTGGCAATGGCATCAGGACTACGGCACCTGGGCCCGTGACGACGGCATGCCGGAGCCGCGCGCCATGAACATCTCCGTATTCCTGGACGAGGTGACGGCGGCCAACGGCCCGCTGCTGTTTATTCCGGGCAGCCACAAGAAGGGCGTGGTCGAGGCCGGGCACGACCTTGAGACGACGAGCTATCCGCTGTGGACGCTGGACCGGGAAACGGTCCGGACGCTCGCCGACGAGGGCGGCGTGGTCGCGCCGACCGGAGAGCCGGGTTCGGTGCTGATGTTCCACGGCAACCTGGTACATGCCAGCCCGCCCAACATCAGCCCGTGGGACCGGGTGATCGTGTACCTCAGCCTGTGTGCGGTCTCCAACCACATCACCAAGTACACCCGCAAGCCGTGGATCGCGCACCGCGATTTCACGCCGATTGAACCGCTCGCCGACGACTGTCTGCAGAAACTGGTCGAGCACGCCAAGGCGAAACCGGCGGCGGAATGACATCATGAAGATCGTGATTACGGGCGGCACCGGGTTCCTGGGCCGCCTGATCGCCGAACGCGCGCTCGCTCGCGGCGATACCGTGACCCTTTTCGACATCGCCGTGCCGCCGGACGGGCTCGGATCTCTCGATGGCAGGGCCGAGATGATCGCCGGCGATATCTCAGACACGGAAATGGTCGCCCGCCTGATCGAGAACTCGGATGCCGTCGTGCACCTGGCATCCATGGTCAGCGCCGGATCGGAAGCCGATTTCGACGCCGCCATGCGGGTCAACATCGACGGCGGCCGCGCGGTGCTCGACGCGGCGCGCGCCAACGGTCCGCAGACGAAGGTGCTGTTTACCTCCTCGCTGGCCGTGTTCGGCAGCAAGGCGATGCCGCTCCTCGTCGACGGCATGACGCGGCCGGTGCCACAGAACACCTACGGTATGACCAAGGCGGTGATGGAGATGCTGGTCAACGACATGAGCCGCAAGGGTTTCATCGACGGCCGTGTCGGGCGCCTGCCGACGGTCATCGTTCGGCCCGGCAAGCCGAACACGGCGGCGTCCAGTTTCGCGAGCGGCGTGATCCGCGAGCCGCTGACCGGCGAGGTGTGCGAACTGCCCGTCGCCCGCGACCTCAAGCTCTGCGTCGGCGGCTACCGGACCTGCGCCGATGGGTTGATGGCGCTCCTCGACGCGCCGGCAGACGCGCTCGGCGACGACCGGGTGGTCAATCTGCCCAACATCACCACGTCGGTCTCGGAGATGATCGCGGCGACCGAGACCGTGGCGGCCAAGCACGGCATCGCGCTCGGCCCGATCGAGGACACGCCGGACGAGACCGTCCGTGCCATCGTTGGCGGCTGGCCGGTCGGCATGGAGACATCCCGGGCGATCGCCCTCGGCTGCCCGCAGGACGAGGGCCTCGCGCCGATCATCGAGGCATTCGTCGAGGATTACCTGAATTAGGCATCAGCCCTCCGCCACGTCGCGGGCCATGCGCGCGGCGAAACCGGTGTAGGCTTCCGGATCGAGGATCGCGTCGATCTCGTCCTCGGTCAGGATATCCGTCACCGTGTCGATCCGCATCAGCGCGTCCTTCATGGTGGTTTCTTCCTTGAAGGCGGTGGCGCAGGCATGGTGCAGGATGTCGTGCGCGGTCTGGCGGCCAAGCTTTTCGCCCAGCTGCATCATGACCGCTTCCGAAAGCGTGAGCCCCCGGGTGATATCCAGATTGCGGCGCATGTTGGCGGCGCGGACGTCCAGCCCTTCGCACAATACGACGGTCTTGGCGAGCGCGGCGTCGGTCTGACAGACGAGGCGCGCGATCAGCTCGCGCTCGGTGTTCAGCGCGATCTTGTCGCGTTCGTTCTCGTTCACCAATGTTTCGAACGCCATCGGGACGCCGGAACGTACGGTGCGGGCGAGGCCCACAATGCTCTCGCAGATTGCCGGGTTGCGCTTGTGCGGCATGGTCGACGAACCGACCTTGCCGGCGGGATAAGGCTCCTCGACCTCCTGCAGTTCGGTCTTGGTCATCAGGAAAATTTCATGGCCGATCTTGCCGCAGGTCCCGGCGATCATGGCGAGATTGGAGACCATCTCGACCAGCCGGTCGCGCGCCGTGTGCCAGGTGATGGCGGGCTCTTCAAGCTCCAGATTGTGCATCAGTTTCTCGCGGACGGCGAGGCCCTGATCGCCGAGGGCGGCGAGCGTACCGACGGCACCGCCGAACTGGCCGGCGAGCAGGCGCGGGCGCATCTCGTCCATGCGGGTCTGGTGACGGCGTACTTCGTCGAGCCAGATCGCCGCCTTGTAGCCGAAGGTCACCGGTTGTGCGTGCTGACCATGGGTGCGGCCCGGCATGGCGGTGGCGGCGTGGGTCACGGCCTGATCGGCAAGGGCGGCGGCGAGTGCTTCAAGCCGCCCCTCGATCACGTCGATCGCGTCCCTGATCTGCAGGATCATACCGGTATCGGTGATGTCCTGGGTGGTCGCACCCCAGTGCACGAATTCGCCCAAGCCGTCCGGGCATTTGGCGCCGATCATCCGGACCAGCGGCACGATCGGGTGCGCGGTGCGGTCCATTTCGCGCTTCATCTCGGCCAGATCGTAATCGGCGGCGTCGCCGGCATCGCGGATCGCACGCGCGGCATCCTCGGGAATGATGCCCAGTTCGGCTTCGGCATCGGCCAGCGCGACCTCGACGTCGAGCCACGCCTGCACCGTGCGTATGTCGGAGAATATCTCCCGCGTCTCGGCGGTCGAGTACTGATCCCGGAAAAGTTCGCTGTCGATGACGTAGGCGGCCATGGATATCTCCCCAAGTTTTGTTTATTGGCGGTGATATTCAATCACAGTGGTCCCGATTGGGAAATCTTGTCGCTACCGGTACGCTGAATTTTATTATAGTGACTTCACTATATAGGTATGTAACTAATTAAACATGAAGAATGGCCAGCACCCTCTCAGCGTCAATGCCACCGACGCCAATCAGCGTTTCTCTCGGCTTCTGGCGGAAAGCGAACAGGGCCGGGACGTGGTGATCACCAAACGTGGTCGGCCCGTGGCGCGGTTGATATCGATCAACGGCAAGGCCGAGCCGGCGGCTCCCATCGGCGCGCCGGCAGCGTCCGATATCCCGGATTTCGACACGCGGACGGCGATGATCGATATCTGCCGCCGCATGAACCGCACCGGTCTCAACCAGGGCACCAGCGGCAATGCCTCGGTCCGCGTCGACGGCGGCTTGCTGATTACACCGTCGGGGCTCGATTATGAACAGACCTCCCCCGCCGATATCGTCAAGGTTGGCATCACCGGGCGTCTGCTGCACGGCCACCGAAGACCGTCGAGTGAGTGGCATTTCCATTGCCGGGTGATGGAGGCGAGGCCGCGTGCCGGCGCGCTGCTGCACACACATTCGATCAACGCCACGGCGCTGGCGTGCCTCGGCCGCGGCATTCCGCCGTTCCATTACATGGTCGCCGTCGCCGGCGGTTCTGATATCCGCTGCGCGCCCTACGCGACCTTCGGGACGGAGGAACTGGCGGACGCGGTCATTGCGGCGCTGGACGGGCGGCTGGCGTGTCTGATGGCCAATCACGGGATGATCGTGCTGGGCCGGGATATCGAAGATGCGTACAATCGCGCCGTCGAGGTCGAGACGCTGGCGGCGCAGTACCTGAAGGCATTGGCGGTGGGGGAGCCGAACTTGCTGGATTCCGGACAAATGGACGCGGTGCTGGAAAAGTTCAGAAACTATAGCGGCTGGGCGGCGGCCAACCGTATGTGAGCGGACCGTGACGTGGTATCAAAATCCATATTGCGGAAAAATAAAAACAGGCATATATGATCGCGCGAATCGCGGCAGCTCCCGCGTTCTGGCCGGGTGTCGAAGGTCGGCATCGCCAATCAGGTATTACCGAAATGTCCAAGATCGTTTTTGCCCTCGCACCGATGGTGCTTGGCGGTTTCATGCTGTTTCAGTCCCAGTCCGTCTTTGCACAGGACACCAATGTCCCGAAAAGCAACGCCGAGTGCGCGCAGGCAGTCGCCGATGCCAAGGCCGCCCGCGAGAATGAGCCGGATATCGGTCCCAAGGCCGGCAAGATCTTCGACGATGTCGTGGAGCTTGCCGCAAAACGTTGCGAACAGAAGGAATTCGTCTATGCCGGTGAACTTCTGAACCTCGCACGTGGCATGGTGGCTTCAGAATAACGACGCCGTTACGAACGCAAAAAGCCCCGGCCGAAAGGCCGGGGCTTTTCGTTTGAGCTGGCCGGCGAACTGTTAGTGAACGTTCGACCAGATTTTCCGTTTCAGCGCAAAAAGCATGGCGGTGAGCACGATCAGGAACAGGATCACCTTGATTCCTGTCTGCTTGCGCTCCTCCAACTCCGGCTCGGCGGCCCACGCCAGGAACGTGGTGACGTCTGACGACATTTGTTCGGGCGTGGCTTCCGTGCCATCCTCGTACTCGACGATGCCTTCGCCGAGCGGCGGCGCCATCGAGATGGCGTGGCCCGGGAAGTATTCGTTGTAGTACTTGCCGGCCGGCAGATCGAAGCCTTCCGGCGGGTTTTCCTGATAGCCCGTCAGCAGCGCGTGCAGGTAATCCGCGCCCAGTGCGAAGCCGGTCGGATGGAACATCGAGACCCGAAGCGCGGAGTCGCCGCCCGCGCCACGCGCCTTTGTGATCAACGACAGGTCCGGTGGTACTGCGCCGCCATTGGCCGCGGCCGCGGCCTTGTCGTTCGGGAACGGCGCCGGCCATCGGTCGGCCGGTGTCGCCGGACGCGAGAACATGTCGCCGTCTTCGTTCGGGCCGTCCTGGACCTCGTAGTTCTCGGCGATGGCCTTGACCTGGTCCTCGTTGTAGCCGAGTGCCTTGAGGTTGCGGAACGCGATCATGTCCAGCGAGTGACAGGCGGCGCAGACATTCTGGAAAACCTGAAAGCCCCGCTGCAGCGCGGCGCGATCGTAGGTGCCGAAGATTCCGTTGAAGGACCAGTCCCTCGACGGCGGTTTGGGGCCTGCGCTTGCCGCGTGGGCGTTTCCGGCGCCCGCGAGGATGCCGATACCGAGCGCGATGGCGGTGAGTGTTTTCGTCATCTTCATGGCCTTACTCCGCCGCTTGAGGTGCACTGGTAACCGACGCGGCGATGCTGTCCGGCATCGGCTTTGGCCGCTCCAGGACGCTCACCAGCGGTATGATGATTATGATGTGGAAGAAGTACCAGAACGTCGACCACTGGCCGATCGTCACCAGAATACCTTCCGGCGCCTGACCGCCGACCCAGCCGAGGATGACGCAGTCGATTGCGAACACCCAGAAGAAGAAGCGGTTGAGCGGCCGGTACTTCGACGAACGTACCCGCGAACGGTCGAGCCACGGCAGCACAAGCAGCACGAGGATCGATGCGAACATCGCGATGACCCCGGCCAGCTTGGCCGACATCAGCCAGCCGCCGAGCGAAATCACCTGATAGACCCAGTAGTCCGCCGTAAAGGCCCGCAGGATCGCGTAGAACGGCAGGAAGTACCATTCGGGCACGATGTGTGGCGGCGTCACCAGCGGATCGGCCATGATGTAGTTGTCCGGATGCCCGAAGTAGTTCGGCGCGAAGAACACGAAGAAGGAGAAGAAGATCAGCATCAGGCCGAGGCCGTACAGATCCTTGATCGTGTAGTACGGGTGGAACGGAATCGTGTCTTGCTTCTCGTCCTTGATTTCAACGCCGGTCGGGTTGTTGGAATGGTGCATGTGCAGCGCCCAAAGGTGCAGGAACACCAAGCCGACGATCACGAAGGGCAACAGGTAGTGTAGCGAGAAGAACCGGTTCAGCGTCGGGTTGTCGACGACGAAGCCGCCCCACAGGAGCTGCACGATGTAGTCCCCGACAAGAGGAATGGCCGAGAACAGGTTGGTGATCACGGTCGCGCCCCAGAAGCTCATCTGGCCCCACGGCAGGACGTAGCCCATGAATGCGGTCGCCATCATCGCCAGCAGGATAAAGATGCCGATCATCCAGAGGATTTCGCGGGGCGCCTTGTAAGAGCCGTAGTAAAGGCCGCGGAAAATGTGGATGTAGACGACGATGAAGAACAGGCTGGCGCCGTTCATGTGGATGTAACGGATCAGCCAGCCGGAATTGACGTCGCGCATGATGCGTTCGACCGACGTGAACGCGTATTCGGTGTGCGGCGTGTAGCTCATCGCCAGCGTGATGCCGGAGACGATCATGATCACCAGCACGATCCCCGCGAGCGAACCGAAGTTCCAGAAGTAGTTGAGGTTCTTCGGCGTCGGATACTGATTCAATTGCGCATCCATGAACGAGAAGATCGGCAAGCGATGCTCGACCCAGTTCACGAGACGGCTGTTGGATTGGAAGTTCGAGGTTCCACCACTCATTATTCTTTCCCCCTCAGCCGATCAGCACGGTGTTGTCGTCGGTGAACTCGTAACCCGGCACGGGCAGATTGCTCGGTGCCGGGCCTTTGCGGATGCGACCGGACGTGTCGTAGTGCGAACCGTGGCAGGGGCAGAACCAGCCGCCGAACTCGCCCTTGGAGTCGCCCTGTTTCTGGCCGAGCGGGATGCACCCCAGGTGCGTGCAGACACCGACCATGACCAGCCATTCGGACTTGACGACCCGGTCGGCGTCCTTTTGCGGATCGGGGAGCTCGTCGAGCCCGACGGCCTGCGCGGCCTCGATTTCCTCCGGCGTGCGGTGACGGATGAACACCGGCTTGCCGCGCCAGATCACGGTAATGCTCTGGCCGACGTCGACCTGCGAAATATCGACTTCCGTCGATGCGAGGGCCAGCGTGTCCGCGGCCGGATTCATCTGATCGATGAACGGCCACACGGCAATCGCGGTACCGATGGCGCCGACGGCAGCCGTGCTCCAAATCAGGAAATCGCGGCGCGTCTGTTCGTCGATTTCAGCGCCGCCACCCGTGGGTTGGCCCGCATGGTTTGCGGTTTCGCTCATGGAAAGTCCCCTCGATATGACCTAATTACCCGTCGCCGCCGAAACGGCTTGTATACTTTAATATCCCCGACCGGGCCGCTCACCTACGGGACCGGTCTTCACTATCGTAATTGCCAGCCGATGCCGGTTTCAAGCATACAACCTGCAAACGATAAATGACGTTTCCGGGACACCCCGAAAATGCTCATTCGTTATACTTGATGACCCAAACGTTGCAAGGGTTTAGATAGACGGAAATCGGCCAGAAAGCGCGACAAACAGGCATTTTCAGCAGGAACAGAACCCGTGACCGAAGCCCCCGTTTCACTTGCTCTCTATGAACCCGACATTCCGCAGAACGCGGGTAGTCTTTTTCGAACCGCGGCCTGCTTCGGCGTGCCCGTGCATGTAATCGAGCCCTGCGGATTCGTGCTCAACGATACAAAGATGCGCCGCGCCGGCATGGATTACATGGCTCACGTTCAATTGTCGCGCCACCGGAGTTGGGACGCGTACCTGCGCGATCGGCCGGTGGGCCGCCTCGTCCTGCTGACGACGCGGGGCAGCGACACGTTGCCGGGGTTCAAGTTCGAAGCGGGCGATGCGTTGCTGCTGGGACGCGAAAGTGCCGGCGTCCCGGACGAGGTGCACTCGGTCTGCGACGCGCGGGTGGCGCTGTCGATGGCAGAAGGACTAAGGTCCATGAATGTTGCGGTCTGCGGCGGCATCGCGTTGTTTGAGGCGTTGCGTCAGTTGCGGGCCGGGTTCGGCTGAACCTATAAAGGGGCCGCGCCAATATTCCCGGGAGATGCCTGAATGACCGACGCCACCGCCGAAGATGCGCCGTTCGGAGACGTGCACAAGGCGCGTGCCAGAACCTGGTTCGCCGAAGTGCGGGACGACCTGTGTGCCCGGCTCGAGGAACTGGAGCGAACGGCGACACCCCATGAGTTGAACGCAGCGTTCAAGCCCAAATCGTTCGAGCGCACGTCATGGGATCGTGATGGCGGCGGCGGCGGTACCATGGCGGTGCTCCGGGACGGCCGGATATTCGAAAAGGCGGGCGTCAATATCTCGGTCGTGCACGGTGAGTTCTCGGACGAATTCCGCGATCGCGTTCCCGGTGCCAGGGACGACCCCCGGTTCTGGGCGGCGGGCGTTTCGGTGGTGATCCATCCGCGTTCGCCTCTGGTGCCGATTTCGCATATGAACACCCGCATGATCGTCACGACCCAGGGCTGGTTCGGCGGCGGCGGCGACCTGACGCCGGTCTTTCCGGACCCAGCCGAGACGAAACGTTTTCACGATGCATTCCGTAACGCCTGTGCGCCCTATGGCGACGGCTACTACGACAAGTTCTCGACGTGGTGCGATGAATATTTCTATCTGCCGCACCGGGACGAAACGCGGGGCGTCGGCGGCATTTTCTACGACAATCACGAGACCGGCGACTGGGAAACCGACTTCGCCTTCACGCAGGACGTGGGGCGGGCATTCGTTTCCGTCTATCCGGATATTGTGCGCGACAAGATGGATCTGGCGTGGACGCCGGAGCAGAAGCAGGCGCAACGCATCAAGCGTGGCCGCTATGTGGAATTCAACCTGCTCTACGACCGCGGCACGATCTTCGGGCTCAAGACCGGCGGCAATACGGAAGCGATCCTGATGAGCCTGCCACCCGACGTGGCTTGGCCGTAGCCTGATCGTACTTTACGTCACCATGGCCAGCCCCGTGCGCCGTACAAACCGTGCATCGCGGCGCTTGTCACCTTATATATTAGACCGAGACCATCGACGTTCATCACAGAAGGAGCCTTGGCATCATGGGAATTGAAGGTATCGGTCTCGGCGGTTTGTTGATTTTGATCGCCGACGTTTACGCGATTATCAAAACGCTGGGCAGTACCCAGGCGACGACCGGCTCGAAGGTTTTCTGGATTATCCTGATCCTGCTGCTGCCGCTTCTCGGCGTTATTATCTGGTTCTTCGCCGGCCCCCGGGACTGAGAAAGACGACAATTCCGATGCCACAGCAGGGATATTCAGCCATCTTCATGCGGGGCGGCACGTCGAAGGGCGTGTTCTTCCGTTACGATACACTCCCCGGCGACCGCGAGGCGCGCGACCGAATTTTTGTTCATGCACTCGGTAGCCCGGACCCCTACGGCCGGCAACTCAACGGCATGGGCGGCGGTGTGTCATCGGTCTCGAAGGCGGTGATCGTCGGGCCGTCGTCCGTCGACGGCGCGGATGTCGATTACACCTTTGCGCAGGTCGTCATCGACAAGCCGGAGGTCGACTATTCCGCGACCTGCGGCAATCTGTCGTCGGCGGTCGGGCCGTTTGCGGTCGACAGCGGGCTCCTGAAACCCGAAGAGGGGCAGCAGACCGTCCGCGTCTATAACACCAATACGAAAAAGATCTACCACGCCACGTTCGAGGTCGCGGACGGTGTCTTTCAACCCGCGGGCGGGTTCGAGATACCGGGTGTCGGCGGCACGGGGTCCCGCATCCGCCTTGATTATCTCGATCCTGGCGGCGCGACGTCCGGCAAGCTCTTGCCAAGCGGTAATGCCATGGATGAACTGGATGTGCCGGGTGTTGGCCGTGTCGAAGCGAGTCTCGTCGATGCCTCCAACGCCGTCGTGTTTGTCGCCGCCGAGCGTTTCGGCAAGACCGCGACGGAAAGTGTTTCGGACTTGGAAGCCGACGGGAAATTCATGGCGGACCTCGACGCCGTCCGGCGCACGGCCGCCGTCGCCATGGGTCTGGCGGATGCGCCGGAAACCGCATCGCTCGGAAACCCCAAGATCGGCATTGTCGCGCCTGCGGCCGGCGGCACGACGCTGGCCGGGACGCAAATCGCGCCCGAGGATTGCGATCTTTCGGCGCGCATCGTCTCCATGGGACAGGTGCACCGGGTGTTGCCGCTGACGGGTGCCATGTGCCTGGGTGTCGCCTGCCGCATTCCGGGGAGTGTCCCCAATCAACTGGTTCGCAAACAATCCGGTGACTTGCGTCTCGCCAACCCGTCGGGTGTCTTGCCCGTGAATGCCAATGTCGTCACCGGCGATAACGGTGTTGCGGCCGAAAGCTGCACCGTTTACCGCACGGCACGACCTTTAATGGCAGGACAGGTATTAATACCCGCAAATTGAGTTCATTTATTAACCATGTGTTGGTGATTTACGTCACACCATAGCACCTAACTAACGGGATATAATCCGAAACCGTGGGGGGTGTATTTGGGGACTGATCATGAAAAAGCCGACGAAAAAAATCGATGATAGACGGCAGCACGACCGGCGCATGCAGCCGCAGCTCTATCTGCGCATTGCCGGCGAGGTCTACCGGACCGTTGAATGGAGTTACGGCGGATTGGTGATCGAGGATTATGACGCTCACCTGCCGACCGGCGCACTCCTGCAGATCGACGGGCTCGCCGATGAAGGGACCTATCGCGATGCGCATCCGCCCTACCAGGTGGATATCCGGGCACGTGTGGTGCGGGTCATGCCGGAGCGCCAACACGCGGTGCTGTCGTGCCTCAAGATCGACGATGCCGCCTACCGTATCCTGAGCGGGATCGAGAACGAGGCACCCGCCGTCATGGCAGGCCGAGCCTGATCACGCCTTTTACCTGATCCGGATCGACGGGTTTTCCTTTGCGATAGATCGCGATCCGGCCGTCGCGGGCCAGTTTTTGCGCCGTGCGGCGCACCGGTTTCATCAATGTCCGCCAGTCGTCACCGCGTTCCGCCCGCGCCGCTTCCGACGGGCAGATCGTTTTCCCCGGCCCGCGTTCGCCGACCAGCCGGAGAATATGCCCGGCAAGCCGGGTCTCCAAATCATCTTTCGGGTCTTCACGCTCGTCAGCCATCGAACCACTTTCGCCACGCATCCCAGCCGATGAAGTGCTCGGCGACGATGGCGTATCCGCTGCCGCGCGGATGGACGCCGTCGCCCTTGATGTAATGGCTGTCCCAGCCGGAATCGGATGCCAGTGGCGTGAAGATGTCCAGATAAGGCACACCGAGTTCATCGGCGGTGGCTTCGAACATGTCGGAAAGCTGGGCATTGCGGCTCGATGACAGGAACCGCTCGCGCCCCGGTGCCGACGAAAAAGGCATGTCGTCATCGTTGACCGGCATCGGGCCGACCCAGAGCGTCGGCAGCCAGTCTTTGGCTTCCGAGATCATGCGCCGCGCCGACGCCACGGCGTCCTCGGGCGAGGTCCTGAGTTCGCCGTCCTGCATCGCCATGTCGTTACAGCCGAACGAGAACACCAGAGCGCAGGGATTCTCCGCGGGCAACCGCGCTTCCGCCTCGGCGCGCCAGCGCGCCTCGATCATTGTCGTCGTATCGCCGCGGATGCCGGTGTTGTACATGCTGACGTCGTGGCCGGCTTCGCGCTCGCGTTGCATGACCCGCCCCGGCCAGCCCAGAAATTCGTCGTCGCCGGTCCCCAGCACCAGGCTGTCCCCGACAAAGCAAACGCGGAGTTCGGTCATGTGTCTTCTTCCCCTCTGTTGGCGATAACCGTTTTCAGTTGTTCAAGGCAGGCATCGCGACCGGCATGGAAGCCGCCGGCCATCCACCAGTTCTCGACCGCGCGCAACAGCGTACCGACTTCCGGTCCGGTAGGAATGCCCATTGCCTTGACGTCGTCGCCGCCGATCGGCAGTGCCGGCGGCGTCCATTTGAAGGCGGTTTCCAGAGCTGCGCGTCGGGCCGCCGTTTCCTTTGGCGGCAGCTTACCCTGGTCGGCAAGCCGCGTCGCCCACGCCAGGATGAGGGCATCGGCGACGGTTTCGTTGCCGAGTTTCCTGATCCGCGGCTGGATGTTGTCGATGTCGTCGGCGATGGAGAAAATCGGCGCGAATTTCTTCATACTGATCAGCCGGTCCGCTTCCTTGTTGGAGAGTCGCAGCCGGCCGGCGACACCGATGCCGTCGCACTTCGGGCCGAGGAGGGCACCGAGCCTTCGAACCGGATCGGGTTTTAGGCCGTCGATGATGATGGCACGGGATTCGAGCCATGCCGCCGTCCGGAGCGCGCCGATCTCGGTCGCTTCCGGCAGGATCGCGTCGAGCACGTGCGCATTGCGCATCATGATGAAGGCGTCCGCCGGTTCGACCGACGCCAGCGTGCGCAACAGTTCGTGGCGGATGCGCTCCGCCGAGATTTCCTTAAGTTGTTCGGCTTCCCTGCGGCAGGCATTGAACGCCGCATCGTCGTATGGGGGCCGTCCGAAATGGGCGAAGAACCGGAAATAGCGGAGTATGCGAAGATAATCTTCCTGCACCCGGTCCTCGGCGCGGCCGATGAAGCGGATGCGGCCGTGCGCCAGGTCGGCGATACCGTCGTGATAGTCGTAGACGTCGCCATCCCTGGTCGCGGAAAGGGCGTTGATGGTGAAGTCGCGCCGGGACGAATCCACGATCCAGTCGTCCGTATAGGCAATGACGGCGCGGCGGCCGTCGGTTTCCACGTCGCGTCGCAGCGTCGTCACCTCGAAGCTCTTGTTGCCGGTGACCGCTGTGACCGTACCGTGATCCAGACCCGTCGGCACGGCCTTGATGCCGGCTGCCTCGAGCCGCCCGATCACGACCTCGGGGGATTCAGGCGTGCCGATGTCGATGTCGTTGACCGGGCGCTTGGAGATCGCATCGCGGACGCAGCCGCCGACGTATCGTACGTCCGCGCCACCAGTTGTGAGGGCGTTCATGACGGCGAGTGTACTTGTGTCCTTCAGCCATGGTTCGGGGTTGAGCTTGCCGGTCGGCTCCCGCGAGGCGTTGAGCGAAATCACTGAGCCGGCGCTTTCTCGTAGCGGGGCGGTTGAATCTTGCCGTCCTCGAGGCGCGGCGGAATATAGCGTCCGGCGTCGGGTTCCTCGCCGCCGGTCAGCGCCAGCGTCACCAGGGACGCCGCGAGCAGGATGAAGCCGGCGACGATGGACCAGAACACGGGTCCTTTCTGCAGACTCGGTTCCTCGCCGCCGGTTTTGCGGGCCTGGGCGCGGGCGTAAGCGTTCCAGGCCAGATACATCAGGAACGGTAGAACCAGAGGCAGAACGTAGGTAAAAATGATGCGGGCCATTTATTCGGTCCCGTCGTCGATGAGTACGTCGTAGAGATTGCGTATCATGCCTGCGGTGGCTCCCCAAATATAATAGTTGCCGTAGGGCATGGCGTAGAATTCCCGTTTCAGCCCTTTGTAGACACGGGAATCCCGTCGGTGATTGGCGGCGTCGAGAAGGAACGCCAGCGGCACCTCGAACACTTCCGCAACCTCGAATTCGTCGGGAGCGACCGTATAGTGGGGATGCACGAAACCGACTACCGGTGTCACCGAAAACCCGGTGCGGGTAATGTACTGATCGAGCCTGCCGACGATCCGCACGTGTTCACGGTCGAGGCCGACCTCTTCCTCCGCCTCGCGCAATGCGGCTTCCTCGGCGGAGCCGTCGCTCTCCTCGACATGCCCGCCCGGAAAGCTGATTTGGCCCGGGTGGTGGTCGAGATGATCGGTGCGCTGGGTCAGCATCATGGTGAGCCCTTCGGCACGCTCGACCAACGGCACCAGCACTGCCGCCTCGCGGAGTTCCGCGACCGGTGTCATCCCTGGATTGAGGTCGTGATCGCCCCTGGACGACATGCGGATACCGTAATTCTCGAATGACCGGTCGAGACGCTCGATGATCACTTCACGCTTCATGCTTCCTCCGTCGCCGGCCCCAGCACGAATTGCGTGCCGGCGCTTTCCACAACCAGCATATCGCGTCCATCGATCCGTGCCACTACCGCGTTTTCGACGAGATCGTAGAATACCGCGCGATTGATCCGTGCCTCGGTACCGTCCTCGGCGAGCTGGAGATAGGGCCGGGGCTCGCCGGTTCCGGTGTCGCTTTCGATCCTGATCGGATGATCGGAATCGGCCGTGACCCAGTTGTCGACATTGGTTCGGAAGGCAAGCGACCTCACGCCATTGTCATTTGTCTCGGCCATTTCGACCGCCAAGAATGGGGCGTCCTCGACGGTGATCCGTGCCATTTCGGCAGGCGTAATAAGCCAGTATTCACCATCGTCGTCACGGCGCACCACGGTCGAAAAGAGTTTAACGAGTTTTTGGCGGTTGATAGGCGTTCCGTGGTAAAACCAAGTGCCGTCTGCGTCGATCCGCATATCGATGTCGCCGCAGACAATCTGGCCCGGTCGGGGCGTCATCCCCTTGGGCGGCGGGCACTGTGAACCCGATGCATTCGCAAAAGTAATATTTTCGACCTTTTCCGGCGTATCGATCATCCGTTACGCTTCCCGGTAAACCTACAAAGGAGGCTTCGACGTGCCAGCGACGAATACCCCACAGGATAAAGATAGTCCGAACGGCGCCGAGCGCCATAGTGCAGTTGCAGAAGTCGAGGCCCTCGCGGAACGGATCACCGCGGCCCGCGCCGCCGTCGGCCAGGCGATTTTCGGTCAGGAAATGGTCGTCGAGGAAAGTCTGGTCACGCTTCTGGCCGGTGGGCATGTGTTGCTGATCGGCGTGCCGGGACTCGGCAAGACGCGGCTCGTCGAAACGCTGGGCACCGTGTTCGGGCTCGACGACAAACGGGTCCAGTTCACGCCCGACCTGATGCCGGCGGATATTCTCGGTTCGGAAGTGCTCGAGGAATCCGACAGCGGCCGACGTTCCTTCCGGTTTCTTCAGGGACCTGTGTTCACGCAGCTTCTGATGGCCGACGAAATCAACCGCGCCAGCCCGCGCACTCAGTCCGCGTTGCTGCAGGCAATGCAGGAAAAGCGGGTTTCCGTGGCCGGCCAGTATCACGATCTGCCGAGACCGTTTCATGTATTGGCGACGCAGAACCCGCTCGAGCAGGAGGGCACATACCCGTTGCCGGAAGCGCAACTCGACCGGTTCTTCATGCAGGTCAACGTCGAGTACCCAGATATTGACGCCGAGCGGGATATCCTGGTCAGGACAACCGGGAACGAGGACGTCAAGCCGGGACAGGTCATGGACCCGGAAAGCCTGATGGCGGCGCAGCGGCTGGTGCGCTCCATCCCGGTCGGCGAGTCGGTTTCGGAAGCGATCCTGAAACTGGTTCGGGCCGGTCGGCCGGAATCGTCGGATCTTGCCATCGTGCAGGCGAACGTGTCCTGGGGGCCGGGGCCGCGCGCGTCGCAGGCGCTGATGCTCGGCGTCCGGGCGCGTGCCGTGATCGACGGTCGTATGTCGCCCAGCATCGACGATGTTCTGGCGCTCGCGAACCCGATCCTGCGCCACAGAATGGCGTTGACGTTTGCCGCCCGCGCCGAAGGCATAACGCTGGAGGAGATCATCGGCACCCTTTGTGAGAGAATCGGCTGAGGTAGCGAAAATTATGGCCGAGCGCGTCAAGCGTTCACACCACAATGCCGAAGCGCTGGCAGCCGGACTGCCGCCGCTCATGGTTGCCGCCGAGCGGGTGGCGACGACGGTGTCGCAGGGCGTGCACGGCCGCCGCCGTGTCGGTCAGGGCGAGACGTTCTGGCAGTTCCGCCGCTACCAGGCGGGCGACAGCGTACAGCGCATCGATTGGCGACAATCGGCCAAGAACGATCCGATTTTCATCCGCGAGACCGAATGGGAGGCGGCGCAGAGCGTGTGGCTGTGGCGCGACGGCTCGCCGTCGATGTCGTTTTCCTCGACCGATGCGATTTCGACCAAGCAGGAACGTGCAGAACTGCTGATGATGGCGCTTGCGTCGCTCCTGGTCCGGGGCGGCGAACACGTCGCGCTTCTCGGCACCGGGGTGCCGCCGGCGTCCGGCCGTCAGGTGTTGAGCCGGTTGTGGAACGAACTCGAGGGAGGGTACGCCGCGTCTGGCGGGTTGCCGCCGTTCGAGATGCTGCCCCGGCATGGCCGACTCGTCATGTTCGGGGACTTCCTGTCGCCGCTCGACGACGTGCGGCTGGCCGTCAACGCCTATGCGCACCATGGCATCAGGGGACACCTGTTGCAGATCGTCGATCCCGCCGAGGAAACGTTCCCCTATGACGGCCGGATACAGTTCGAAGGGCCCGAGGACGAGGGCAATGCGGTTATCGGCAATGTGGAATCAATCGCCGGAACCTACCAGCATGTCTTCAGTTCGCACCTCGAAGGTGTGCAATCGATCGCTCGCGCCGCCGGCTGGGGCTACACCCGCCATCGGACCGATCAGGCGCCAGAGATCGCACTGATGTCGCTTTACGTTGCGCTCAGCGACCAGGGGAGGACGTGATGCTTTCTTTCGGCCCCCTCGCATTCGCGCAACCCTGGGCGCTGCTTGCACTGATCGCGTTGCCCGCGATCTGGTGGTTGTTGCGCTTGACGCCGCCGCTGCCGCAGCGCGTCGTGTTTCCGCCGATCCGGCTCCTGTTCGGCATCGTCACCGAGCGCGAGACGTCGGCCAGAACGCCATGGTGGCTGCTGCTGCTCAGGCTGTTGCTGGCGGCGCTGATCATCGTTGCGGCGTCGAGGCCGCTTTGGAACGCCGAGGCCGAAATCGGCGGCGGCGGACCGGTGTTGTTGATCGTCGATAACGGCTGGGCCTCCGCCGACAGGTGGGAGACCCGGCGTGACGTGGCCGTCGCGATCACCGACCGTGCCGTGCGCTCCGGTCGCCAGGTCATCCTGCTGACCACGGCGCTACCCGCCGATGGCAGTGCGATCACGGTGTCGGCGCTGGCGCCGGGCGAGGCGCGCGGCGAAGTCTCCAAACTGATCCCGGTGCCGTGGCCGACCGACCGCGGCCAGGCGGCGCAGGCGATTGCCGATTGGGCCGAGGGAGTCGGCGAGACAGCCGACATTCGCTGGCTCACGGACGGGCTGGACGGCCCCGGTGCCGATGTGCTCACGGAGCGGTTGGGACAGCTCGGACCGGTCACCGTTTATGGCGCCGGCGATGCGCCGGTGACGGTGCTCAGGCCGCCAAGCTCGGCGCCCGAGGGGCTGACGATGCGGCTCGAACGCTCAATGCCGCATATCGATACGCATTCCGTCGAGGTCCGCGGGCTCGACCGGGAAGGCCGCGTCCAGGCCGCGGCCGAGGTTCGGTTCGCCGCCGGCGAGACCGGTGCGGAAGCATCACTTGAAGGGCCGGCGGAAATCCTCAACCGGATCGAACGTGTGCAGATCGGCAGCGGCGAGCACGCCGGCAGCGTGGTGCTGCTGGACCAGCGCTGGCGCCGCCGTCCGGTCGGAATCGCCGACGTCGACGGCGCGGCGGCGGTGCAGCCGCTGTTGAGCAAGACTTATTATGTGGAACGTGCCCTTGCGGGGTCGACGACACTGCACCACGGCACGCTCGAAAAACTTTTTCAGCAGCCGTTGTCGATGCTGATCGTGCCGGATGGGTTGGAATTTTCGCCGCCGCAGGTGACGGTGATCGAGGACTGGGTCGCCAAGGGCGGTGTTCTGGTCCGCTTCGCTGGACCGGCGCTGGCACGCCGTACCGGCGAGACCGTACCTGGGACGGAACCCGAACCGTTGTTGCCCGTCACGCTCAGGGGCGGCGACAGGATCATCGGCGGCGCCATGTCCTGGCGGCAACCGATGGGGTTGATGCCGTTTCCGGAAACCTCGCCGTTCGCCGGGCTTGGCGTGCCGCAAGACGTCAGGATCGGGCGTCAGGTGCTGGCCCAGCCGGCTCCCGATCTGTCACGGAAGACGTGGGCGCGGCTGTCGGACGGTACGCCATTGGTGACCGCGGACCAGCGGGACCAGGGCTGGATCGTCCTGTTCCACACATCTCCCAACACGTCCTGGTCGAACTTGCCGATCAGCGGTGTTTTCGTCGAGATGATGCGGCGCTTGTCCGCGCTCGGCCGTGGCGTCAAGAACGCCGGCGACACACCGCCGTTGCCGCCCTACCGGATTATGAACGCGTTTGGTGAACTGACCGAACCGGCGGCCAACGTGCAACCGCTTGATGCCGCCGCCGTGGATACGGAGCCGGTGTCCGAGCAGCATCCGCCCGGTATCTACGGGACCGAGGATCTGCGCCGTGCCTTCAACCTGACGACATCGCTGCCGCCGCTCGCCAGTCTGCCGGTGGCGTCGGACTGGACGCGGGCCAGTTACGAAAAGCCGGTGGAACGTGACTTTACCGGCTGGCTGTTCTTGGCGGCCCTGATCCTGTTCCTCACGGATATGGCGGCGGGTCTCTGGGTTCGGGCCGGTGGCCGTTCCGTCCGTCCGGCGACAAGCGCGGCGGCCATTGTCCTGATGTTGATGGCGGCCCCGTCGGCTGTGCAGGCGGACGAGAAGTTCGCCCTCGAGAACAGCCTGGAAACACGCCTCGCCTATCTGGAGACGGGTGATACGCGCGTCGACACAACGAGTCAGCGCGGTCTGGCCGGGCTGACGACGATGTTGGCGCGCCGCACCGCCGCAGAGCTCGGACCACCGCAGGCGGTCGAGCCGGGGCGCCACGAACTGACGTTCTTCCCGCTGATCTACTGGCCGGTGACGCCGGATTACGGACTCGATAACGTTGCCGCGCTCGCGGTGAAGGAATATCTCAAGAACGGCGGCACTATCCTGTTCGATACCCAGGACCGGGGTGGCGGTGCCCAGGCGCAGGCGCTTCGGGAACTGGCGCAGCGGCTCGATCTACCGCCGTTGGTGCCGGTCGAAGCGGGACACGTGCTGACGCGCGCTTTTTATCTTATGAACGAATTTCCCGGCCGCTACGCTGGGGCGGGGCTTTGGGTGGAGCGCGCCGGCGAACGGGTCAATGACGGGGTTTCCCCGGTCGTTGCCGGCTCCAACGACTGGGCATCGGCGTGGGCGATGGATGAGGCGCAGCGGCCCATGTACCCGGTCGTGCCTGGCGGGGAACGGCAACGCGAGATGGCGTTCCGGTTCGGGATCAACCTGGTGATGTACGTGCTGACCGGTAACTACAAGGCCGATCAGGTGCACCTGCCGGCGATCATGAAGAGGCTCGGCCAATGACGGCGCAGATACTCTGGACACCGTCGTTGCCGGCCACCGCCATCGCGGTGTTGGCGACACTCGGTTTCGCGTTGCTGCTCGTGCAGATGCTGCGTGCCGGCAGGCGCGGGATTATCGCCCGGGCCTGCCTGCTGACGGCATTGGTGCTGGCGCTCTTGGAACCGCGGATCAGTGTCGAGGACCGGACGCCGGAAAACGACATCGCCGTGGTGCTGGTCGATGAAACGACGAGCCAACGGATAGGCGAACGCCGGCAGCGGAGCGAAGACGCGGCGTCGAGAATCACTGCCGAACTCGAAGCGATGCCGAACATGGAGGTGCGCACCGTTACCGTCGGTGACGGTGACGCTCAGGGTGCTCGCGACGGCTCGAGGCTTGTCGGGGCACTCGTCGATACGATGGGCGACCTGCCACGTTCGCGCTTTGCCGGCGCGGTGATGATCACCGACGGTCAAATCCACGACGCCGGCCTGGCGGCGAATGGCGGCCTTGCCGGACCCGTCCATACCCTGATTACCGGCGAGCGGGACGAGAAGGACCGCCGTCTGGTGATCGCCGATGCGCCGGGCTACGGGATCGTGGGCAACGAAGTCACGGTCCGCTTTCGGATCGAGGACCGGATCACGGGCGACGGTAGCTTCGGCTCGGACCTGGTCGACGTGACCGTGCATGTGGATGGCGCCGTGCGCGAAACGCTGAAGCTCGGCGCCAACGTCGACCACGAATTCAAGATGACGCTGGAGCATGCCGGCCCCACCTTCATCGAGATCGAGGCCAAGGCGGCAGAAGGCGAACTGTCGGCGGTCAACAACAAGGCCGTGGTGTCCGTGAACGGGGTCCGCGACCGCCTGAGGGTGCTGCTGGTCTCCGGTCAGCCACACGCCGGCGAACGGACGTGGCGCAACCTGCTCAAGTCCGATCCGTCGGTCGATCTGGTGCATTTCACGATCCTGCGCCCACCGGAAAAGAACGACTTCACGCCGCTCAACGAAATCTCGCTGATCGCGTTTCCTGTGCGTGAACTGTTCGAGGAAAAGATCGAGGAATTCGACCTGATCGTCTTCGACCGCTACATCGTGCGCGACGTGCTGCCGCCTTCTTACTTCAGGAATATTTCCAAGTACGTTCGGGGTGGCGGCGCGGTGCTGCTCTCGGTCGGGCCGGAGTTTGGCGGACTGCGCTCGCTGGCGCGCACGCCGCTCTCAGATATTCTACCGGGCGAGCCGACCGGCCGCATTTTCGAGGAACGCTTCAAGCCGAGAATTTCCGATATCGGTCACCGGCATCCGGTGACAAGCGCGCTGCCGGGCGCGGTGGTGCCCGGCCGTGACGACCTGGAACCGAGTTGGGGGCCGTGGTTCCGTCATATCGGCATCGCCAGCGGCGTCGCGCCCAACCTGATGGACGGGGTCGGCGGCAACCCCTTGCTGCTGATGGAGCGTGTCGACGACGGCCGTGTCGCGCTGATGGCCAGCGATCACCTGTGGCTGTGGGCGCGCGGTTTCGAGAGCGGCGGGCCGCAGGCGGAACTGATGCGCCGGATCGCGCACTGGTTGATGAAGGAACCGGAACTGGACGAGGAAGGCCTGTTCGCTTCTGTCGAGAACGGTGAAATGCGGATCGAACGCCGCAGCCTGACGCCGGGATCGGCGGAGGTCATGATTGAGAGCCCGAGCGGCGAGACGTCGACCGTGACCCTTGAGCCCGGAGCATCCGGCAAGGCGACGGCGCGGATCCCGGTCGAGGAAGTGGGTCTCTATCGGGTCAGCGACGAGGAAAACGTGGCGCTGGCGCCGGCGGGCGCGCTCAATCCGCTGGAGCTTGCCGACCTGCGCGCCACCGAGGGCCCGGCAAAACAGATTGCCGAGGCGGCCGACGGCGGCGTGCGCTGGCTGCTAGACGGTTTGCCGAGTCTCAGGGGCGTGCAGCCGGAGCGCCAAACGCATGGTTCGGGCTGGCTCGGCTTCGTCCGCAACGACGCCTATACGGTGAGCGGCGTAACGACCGTGCCGCTGGCGCCGTGGTGGTTGGTGATCGCGCTCGGCATCGGTTTCGCGAGCCTCGCCTGGTGGCGCGAGGGGCGTTAGGCCGCAGGCGCGTTCGCGCACATTTCATCCCAGTACGGGTTTTCTCCGAACCGGTCGGCGAGGAAATCGACGAAGGCGCGCACGCGCGGCGACAGGTGGCGGCGGTGCGGATAGACGGCATAGACCGAAATCGGGTCGTCCTCGTATTCGGACAGTACGGTTTCCAATTCACCGGACTGCAGTTCCCCGCAGCAGAAGAACGTCGGCGCGAAATCGACGCCGAGCCCCCGTTTGGCGGCGGTCAGCAGGACCTCGCCGTTGTTGGCGCGGTACCTGCCGGCGATGGTGACGCTGAAACGGCCTTCCGGTCCCGTGCCCGGTTCCTTGAAGGTCCAGGTATTGGGTTCGGGCAGGTAATCGTAGATCAGCGCATCGTGGTTCTTGAGGTCGTTCGGATGGGCGGGTCTGCCCCGGCGGTCCCAGTAGCCGGGACTTGCCATGACGACGCGGCGGCAGGGTGCCAGACGCCGGGCGATCAGACTGGAATCGGGCAGACGTGCGATGCGGATCGCCATGTCGAAGCCTTCCTCGACGACATCGATTTGGCGATCGTTCAACGACATGTCGATCTCGATCTCGGGATACGCTTTCATGAAGTCGGCGACCGCGGGGCCCAGGTGCAGGATGCCGAATGACATCGGTGCGTTGATCCTGAGAACGCCCCGCGGCGCCGCGCCCAGGTTGTCGAGTGCATCGACGGCGTCACGGGCCTCGTCGAGGATGCGGCGGCAATGCTCGTAGTAGGTCCGCCCCTCGTCGGTCAGCGACAGGCGTCGCGTGGTCCGGTTGAGGAGCCGGACGCCGAGCCGATCCTCCAATTTCTGGATTTGCTGGCTGACCGCGCCCTTGGAGACGCGCAACTGCCGCGCCGCGCCGGTAAAGCTCTCGGCATCGACGACGGCGGCGAAAACGCTCATGCCCTCAAGTGGATCGGTTCCAGCCATGTTATTTCTAATTGTTTAGTTTAATAAACAATATTTTCATTATTAGCATAATTGTATCTTTAAACAAGCAGGATTATGTTTTGCTCAACGCCCGGCAATGATTCCGGTGCGATCGGATAAAAGAGGATAAGGTTATGAAAACGCTTCTTGTTTTGGATACCAGCCCGCGCCGCGACGCGGTTTCCCGGCAACTGACCGACCGCTTTATTGAGCGCGTCGGCGACAGGTACCCCGACGTGCGCATCATTCACCGCGATATCGGCGCCAGCCCGCTGACGCATATCGACGACGAACTGATCGATGCGCTCCGCAAAGACCCAGACACGCTGACCGAACGTCAACAGCAGGCGCGTCAGGCATCCGACCAGATGATCGCCGAGATGAACGAGGCGGACGCCATCGTCGTCGGCGCGCCGATGCACAATTTCACGGTTTCGGGCGCGCTCCGTACCTGGATCGACCACGTCGCCAGACCGGGCAAGACCTTCGGTTACGATCCGGAAACCGGGCCCAAGGGCCTGATCGATGACAAGCCGGTGTTCGTGCTCTCGACACGTGGCGGTAAATACGGCGACGGCGATCCGGAAAACCCGCACCCGGCGGACTTTCAGAGCGCCTACCTGAGACATATCTTCGGATTCATGGGTCTGAAAGATGTGCGCATCATCGCCGCCAACGGCATGGACATGGGGCCAGAACCCCGTGCCGAAGGCCTCGCGCAAGCGGCCGCCCGCATCGACGATGCCGTCGATGGGCTGGCCGCCTGAGGACCCGAAAGGAGAATGGACATGACTGTCACGACAATTCCCTTCACGAGCCTGGGTGGTGAAAACCACGGCTGGCTTGACGCCAAGCACCATTTCAGTTTTGCCAACTATTACGACCCGCGGCGTATGGGCGTGGGCCCGCTCCGGGTCTGGAACGACGACACCATCCAGCCCGGCACGGGGTTCCCGTTCCATTCGCACCGGGACATGGAAATCATCACGTTCGTCCGCGACGGCGCGATCACGCACGAGGACAACCTCGGCAACCGCGGCCGCACCGAAGCCGGCGACGTGCAGGTGATGAGCGCCGGGACCGGGATCACGCACTCGGAATTCAACCTCGAGGACGAGATCACGCGTATCTTTCAGATCTGGATCATTCCGGACGAACGCGGCCACAAGCCGCGCTGGGATGCGCGCCAGTTCCCGAAAGGCAGCCGGTCCGGCGAATTGGTTGCGCTGGCTTCGGGACGTGACGTCCACGCCGGGACCGACGCGCTGGCGATCCATGCCGATTCGGCCGTGCTGGGCGCGACGCTTGACGCCGGCCAGGACGTGAAACACACACTCGATCAAGGCCGCGCGCTTTACGTCGTGCCGGGCAAGGGGGCCGTCTCCATCGGCGACTCGTTCGTCGATACTCGTGACGGTGCCGTGGTGACGGCGAAAGACGGCGACGAGGAGATTGTCATCACCGCCGATCTCGATGCCGAGATCGTCGTCGTCGACGTTCCGCTTACCTAAAGATCCCTCTCCCCCACGTGTGGGGGAGAGGCCGGGTAGAGGTCACTTGGCCGCCACGGCCTCGATTTCGACGGTCCAGCTCGGATCGGCGAGACCGGAAACGATCAGTAGCGTCGAAGCGCAAATATGCCCTTCCAGCATACGGTCCCGAACCTGCCGGTAGAGCCCGACGTCTTCGGGCTTGGTGAGGAACGCCGTCACCTTCACGATATTGTTCTTCGACATCGCCGCATCCTCGAGGATCGCGAAGATACGCGCCCAGCACACTTCCATCTGCTTGGCGCTGTCGCCGGCGAGGCTGCCGTCGGGGTTGGTTCCGATCTGGCCGGAGACGTGCATCCAGGTCTCGGCGCCGGTGACCTTAACGCCGTGCGAATAATCCGACGACGGCGGGGCGACGGTGACGGGGCTGTGTCGGCTTAACATTATTTTCTCTCCTCGGAACTCTTTGATGGACAGGCGCGGCTGTTCAATGATCATAGTGGCAGAACGACCCGGCACTGTCATGACCGGGGAGGGAGGGACAGAATGACCGAAATCAGTCTGGCCTGCTGGGATTACGATCGTGCGCTGCCGGTTCTCGACGGCCGTGTCGGTATCGAGGGTTTCGGCGTCCGCGCGGAGGCGCAGCCGCCCGGTACGCTGTTTCCGCTGGCGGTCGGTGATGCGCCTTTTGATGTGACCGAGTTTTCGTTCGCGAGTTATGTCATCCAGACGGCGCGAGACGAATGTAAATACATCGGCATTCCGGTCTATCTCTCGCGGGCCTTTCGGCACGGCGCGATCTATGTCAGGAACGATTCCGGGATCGAGACCGCCAAGGATCTTGAAGGCCGCGTCGTCGGCGTGCCGGAATACGCCATGACGCTGGCGGTCTGGGTGCGCGGCATCCTGGCCGACGACTTCGGGGTCGACGTCGCGAAGCTGAAATACCGGACAGGTGGATTGAACGAACCGGGCCGGGTCGAACGTCTGCGGCTCGACCTGCCGCCGGAGATCGACCTCCAGCCGTTACCCCCGGAGACGTCCCTTAACGACGCCATGATGGCGGGCGAGCTGGAGGCGATCATCGCTCCGGCGCCGCCACGCGCGTTCACCGAGGGTGATCCCACCGTCCGGCGTCTGATCGACCCGGCCGGTCCGGCGGAGCGGGAGTATTTCACTCGTACGGGGATATTCCCGATCATGCACATTCTCGCCGTCCGCAAGGACGTGGCGGCGATGCATCCGGATTTACCCAGGGCCCTGTTCATCGTTTTCGAGAAAGCCCGCCGGCAGGCCATGAAACGGGTCAAGGCGGTTGCCGAGGCTTCCGCCAATCGTGACATGTCACCATGGTACGCGGAAGCCTACGAACAGGCAGTAAGCACCATGGGTGCCGATTTCTGGACCTACGGCGTCGGCGGTAACGAGGCCGCGCTCGACGCTTTCTGTCGGTATATCCATGCGCAGCATCTGTCGGAACGGCAGATTGGTATCGAGGAACTTTTTCACCCGGATACCCTTTGAAACCGGCGAATTCGCGGTTCGCGAGGCAAAACCTGCCGTTTTGGAGAGTGCGCGGTGAGGAATCCGGTAAATTTTTCTGCCGATGCATTATTAAGCCATTGAAATATATGAATTTATAAATTGGCACGCCCGTTGCTTATCTAATTGCGAGATCACCGGCCAGAAGCGCCGGCTCGAGACCAAAAGCACGGCCGAAAACGGTCGGCAGGTACAAAGGAACGGGATAATGGACGCATTACGCATTGGCGCCTCGGGCATGATGGCGCAACAAAGAAACGTCGAGGTTGTCGCCAACAACCTCGCCAACATGAATACCACCGGCTTTCAACGCCGGCGCACCGAATTCCATGACCTGATCTACAAGAACAGCGCGCGGCCCGACGATTTCGGTTCGCGTGCGGGCGATCAGGTACCGGGTGGCGTGCAGAGCGGTAAGGGCGTCGACATGATGTCTGTTTATCGTGTCACGGAGCAGGGCAGCCTCAAGCAGACCGCCAATGCCTTCGACCTCGCCGTTCAGGGGCGTGGATATTTCCAGGTGCAGTTGCCGAACGGCGAGACCGGTTATACTCGGGACGGCACGTTCCAGGTGGATGCGGCAGGCACACTGGTAACCCAGGACGGCTTTCCGGTACTGCCGGGAATTTCCATTCCGGTCGACGCCGTCGACGTAACGATCAACGCGGCGGGTGAAGTGCTGGTCAAGCAGGACGGCAACGAAATTCCGAGCAACGTCGGGGCTTTGCAGTTGGCCGTGTTCGCGAACGAGGGCGGTTTGCGCGCCGAGGGCAACAACCTGTTTACGGAAACGGCGGCTTCGGGCGCCGCGGCGGCGGTCATTCCGGGCCAGAGCGGCTCGGGCGCGGTGCTGCAGGGCTTTATAGAGACGTCGAACGTGAACCCTGTCGAGGAAATCGCCGAAATGATCCGTGCGCAGCGGGCCTATGACATGAATTCGAAGGTCATCCAGACCGCGGACCAGATGATGGCGCCGTCGAACGGCCGATAAGAAAAACAGATTTCTCCACGTCCCTGGACTTGGGCCGGCGGTGCTCCGCCGGCCTTTTTCTTTACTAGTGCTGGCGGAGCCAGCGGGTGACGAGGGCTTCCTCGAAAACGTCCGTTCGCTTGCGCCAGTCCGCGGATGCGCGCCTGGCGGCGGCCCCGAAACGCGCGGGGTCGGTTTCGAGCCGTGCCCGGCGAACCGGATCATGGACGAACAGGGCGAAGATCAGCCGCCGTCCCGAATGCGCATCCAGGTATCCGGCAAGTCCCTTAATGTAACGCATGGTGCCGCTCTTGGCCCAGACGCGGTAGGCGCTATCCGGGGCGCGGAAACGGCCTCGGAGCGTATCGCGGGCGCCGCCGGGCGTCAGCAGGGCATCGAATCGCCAGCCGTCGAATCGCTGCTTGAGAGCATGGGCGAGGATCGTCGTCATTTGCTTCGGCGTCACCCGTGACGTGGTGCTGAGACCCGAGTGATTGCCGAGTGCGGTGGCAAAACCTTCGAGGTTCGGGATCTCACGCTCAAGCCAGATGCCGAGGGTGTCCGCCGAACCGCGCAATGTCCCGGCGCCGCTGCCGAGGGCTTGTGACGCGGCGAGCCCCGCCACTTCGGCAACCATGTTGTTGGAGTATTCGAGCCCGGCGCGCGCAATCTCGATCAGAGGCTGGCTCCGGATCTGCGCCAACGATACGGCACCGGGCGGCGGCAGCCCGGATTGCGGTTCCGGGAGAGCGATGCCTTCGGCCTTGGTGAAGCGTTTGAGCAGCAGCGCCGCGAGACGCCCCGGCGCGCGGACGGGTAACTCGGTTTCGCCGGCACTATGCATTCCGGTTTCGGGGACCAGCCCCCGGGCTTCGGGCGGTGTGGTGTAAAGCGTCTCCCTCTGCGTCAGCGGGACCCGGTTGAATTCCACGTTCAGGCCACCGACGCCTTGGTTATAGGGCGCGGTAGCGGGCTGTGACGGTTCGACCTCGGCCAACACGGGAAGTCCGCTCGCATATAGATAGCGGCCGTCGAGTCGTTTGACGCCGATCTCTTTCAAGCGAATGGCAAGCGCGCGCAGATCCCCACTCGTG
Source organism: Rhodospirillales bacterium (assembly GCA_965229805.1). Classification (GTDB taxonomy): domain Bacteria; phylum Pseudomonadota; class Alphaproteobacteria; order Rhodospirillales; family Casp-alpha2; genus UBA4479. Next base: position 722,408 of record CBDDJO010000002.1, read on the forward strand.
AGCAGAGGGTCGCCGTCCCCCGCGAGGACCAGGTCGCCGCTGAGCACGCCCTGCCTGAGCGTGCCGCGCGCCAGCACCTGCGTCGTGAACCGATGAGTCGGCCCGAGAATGCCGAGGGCCGCGATCATGGTGGGCAGCTTGGCGGTCGATGCAGGTGGAAATCCGCGATCAGGGTGGTGGGATTCGAGCATTGCGCCGGTCTCGGCGTCGACCACCAGATAACCCCAGTCCGCGTCCGCGATGCCGGCAGCTTCCACTGCGTCCCTGTCGTCCATCTTTGCGAGGTCGGGAACCGTGGGGATTGCTGTGGTGCGCTCCGCCGGCGGCGCAGTGCAACCGGCAACGACGATGAAGCACAGAAAATATGCCAGGGCGGACTGAAAAGACATGAAGACAATATAGACCGGCCGGTGCGCACGAGCTACGGTTGGCGAAACATGAACCAAGAAACCGCCACGCCTCAAGTCACCAGCAAACTTGCCCTCGCGACGATCTCCGGCGTCACCGCCGTGCAGGTGATCGCCACCATGGCTGTGCTGATCCCCGCCGCCGTTGCACCGGAGTTGGCCCGCGCCCTCGATTTGCCGGTGTCCATGATCGGTTTTCAGATTTCGCTGGCTTACGTTGGGGCGACACTGATGTCGCTGGCGGCGGGGCTGGTGCAGCGGCGTCTGGGCGCGGTCCGGGCCAATCAACTCGCCGCCCTGATCATCATGGTTTCGCTTTCGGTCATCGCGATGCCGCATGTGGCGGCGCTCGCCGTCGGCACGCTCGGGCTCGGCATCGCTTACGGCCTCACCAACCCGGCGGCGGCGCACTTGATGATGAAGGTCGCGACTGGGGCCAACAGGAACCTGATTTTTTCGATCAAACAGACTGGCCAGCCTCTGGGCGGGGTCATTGCCGGTCTGGTCGCGCCACCGATCGCGGTTGCTTTCGGCTGGCAGTGGTCATTGCTGGCGGGAGCTGGCCTTGCGTGTGTGGTGATGCTGGCGATTCAGCCGCTCCGATCCCTGCTTGATGGGGACCGGGACCCGACAACGAGATTCCGCGGCGCCGTGTTCAAGGATGTGGGGCTGCTGCTCCGGATGCGGAATCTACGGTTGCTGGCGTTGTGTGGTCTTTGCTTTGCCGCGGTGCAGTTGGCGTTGATGGGATTCGCGGTCGCGATGCTTGCCGAAGAGATTGAACTCGATCTGGTGACGGCTGGCGTCGGCCTGGCCGTTATCCAGGTCGCGGGGGTGGTCGGGCGCATCGGCTGGGGCTGGGTCGCCGACCGGGTTCATGATGCGCGCCGGACGTTGATCGTGTCGCAACTTATCTCCGTTTCCGCCGGGTTGGCGACGGCAATGCTGGTGCCGGGGATGCCCGTTGCGTTGATCTTTGCGGTCCTGTTCGTATTCGGCTTGTCGGCGGTCGGTTGGAACGGTGTATTCATGGCCGAGGTGGCACGCATGGCGCCGGAAGGCCGCACCGGCAGCGTTACCGGCGGCGTGCTCGTGCCGGTGTTCATCGGCGTCATGATCGGACCGGTGCTTTATACTGGTATTCACGAAGTGCTGGACCTCTACACGCATTCATTCGCCGCGCTGAGCGCCCTGACCGTCGCCGGCATCGTGCCCCTGATGGTGATCGGACGCACTGCGGCGAAAAAAGGCTAAACTTATACAAAATTAGGAAATAGCCCTTTAGTATCGGAGCAGGAGACCGATATGCCCTATGCCTACCGTGACGAGAACGGAAATATTCTTGCGGTTTATGAACAGCCCGTCGAGGGCTGCGACGAGGTCGCGGCCGACGATCCGGCGCTGAAGGAATTTATCCAGAAAAACCTGCCGACCGCGGCGGCGGTGACCGACGACTGGGTCCATTCGGACTTGGCGTTGGCCCGTGTTCTCGAAGATTTGATCGAGGTGCTGATCGACAAGAAGGTCATCATGTTTTCCGACTTCCCGGCCGGCGCGCAGAAAAAGCTGCTGGAACGGCGCGGGTTGCGTAAGGAGTTCTCGTACGTGGAGGACCTGTTCGTCGGCGGCGAGGAGTTCGAGGACGGCGACGGCAACAATTCGGGTGGGCTTCTTTAACCCGGTTTCTCAGACGTTTTCCATCGCGTGCAGCGTTTCCGGATTCGGTGCGCGGCCGGGGCCCGTGCGCCGGTAAAGATCGGCGATCATGCGGCTGCCGGTCTTTTCGAACATGAACGGCAGAACGGCGTGCACGGCGCAAACGAATGCGGCGGCCAGCAGCGTCAATGCGAACCCGGCGGCCATGCCAAGATGCTCGAAATAGGTCTCGCCGACGGACTGGGGGTGGCGGGTGAAGAGCGCGATCATGGCGTATTTCCCAATTCTTCCGGGGTTGAACTGATAAGAAGATTACCGCTGATTCCCCGGATTTTCTTTGCTATTTTTCTGTTAAATTGGCAAATAAGTAGAAATATATTCTAATTATATGGTATTTATTAGAATGGATGAGTTTGACCGCAAGATCCTCGCCCTGTTGCAGGAAAATGCCGCCATGCCGGTCGCCGACATCGCCGACGCGGTCGGCCTGTCGACCACGCCGTGTTGGCGCCGTATTCGCAATCTGGAAGACGCGGGCGTCATCCGACGCCGGGTGGCTGTGCTCGATCCCGCCAAGATCAACGCCGGCGTCACCGTGTTCGTCGGCGTCAAGGCCGGCAGGCACGCCGCCGACTGGCTGGATACCTTCGCCCGAGCGGTGCAGGAGATCGAGGAGGTAACGGAGGTTTACCGGCTTTCCGGCGAAATCGACTATCTCTTGAAGATCGTTGTCCCCGACATTGCGGCCTACGACGATGTTTACAAGCGCCTGATCAAGAAGGCGGATTTCGCCGACGTCAGTTCGTTCTTCGCGATGGAGGAGATCAAGTCGACGACGGTGCTGCCGCTCCGGTATGCAACCTAGTTACGGGCAGCCGGTCCCTTTAATTCAATCATGTTGCCTTCCGGGTCGTCGAGATAGATCGACGGGCCTTCGCCCTCGGCCCCGTTCCGGGTTTCGACAGGTCCGGCGGTTACGCCCGCATCGCTTAGATAGGCATGGATGGCCTCGGCGTCCCATGGATCGACGCGGATGCAAAGATGATCCATGTTACGGCCTTGCGTGCCCGGCGCCGCGCCGCCCTTGCGGCCAAGTTCTCCGTCGACATCGACGAGGTCGATCAGGCTGCGCCCGGCACGGAGTTGAAAAAGACCGATGCTTTCGATGGCGCGTTCCATCGTGCAGCCGAGCACGCATTGATAAAAATCGAGCATGGTGCCGATGTCGCGGGCCCGGATGACCACGTGGTCGATGCCGAGAATACCGAACGGTGCCGGTGTCGTCATTTCAGCACCCCATGGCGTCGGCGACGCCTTCGACGTCGTCGACGATGATGTCCCAGTCGCTGGTCGCCTCGAAGTCCTTCGATTGATCGACGCCGTACTCGTAGGGCCGGTTGATGTAGGCGGTGCGCATGCCTTCCGCGCGTGCCGCTTCGAGGTCGTCGTTGTGTGCGGCACCCATCATCACTTCGCCCGGTTCCATGCCGAGGAGCGCGACGGCGTTCCGATAGACCTTCGGGTCGCGCTTGTAGGCCTTGTGCATATCGCTTGAGAAAACGAAATCCCACGGAATTCCCGCACGCTTGGCCATGCCGGAGAGCAGCGCCAGCGAACCATTGGAAAGCGGCGCGATCAGGAATTTTTTCTTGAGGCGGAGCAGGCCGGGCACGCTGTCCGGCCATGGGTTGATCCGGTGCCAGGCGCGGTTCAGGTGGTCCCGCTCTGCCTCATCCAGCATGTCGAGGCCGAATTCGGGCAGGATCTCCTCCAGCCGCTCGCGATGAATGACGTCGATCGGCGTCCACTCACGTTCGCCGGAAATCACCGGCGACATGCCGGGCCGGTATCCGGCGCGCCAGGCTCGCGCAAAGGCGTCGCCGTCGAAGTCGTTCAGGCCTTTGGTTCGGGCCACGATCCCGGCTTCGCGCGCGATAGACGCGCGCCAGTCGGTGATGGTGCCGAAGGTGTCGAATACGATTGCCTTGACGTTGTCGATGGACATGGCGTTGACTTCTCCCATGGACCACATTCGCCGGTTTGAGCCGACCGAACAAGGCAGGGATCGCCCTTTGCCGGCGGGTGGCTTTGTTGTCCGCTTGTTGCCCCTGATTATCGTATTCTCAATGTTGGTTGTCGCCGGCCGTTCTGCAATAGCGCAGGAAGGCCTGGTCGATCTCGAACTGATTATTGCCGTCGATATCTCCGGCTCCGTCGATGATGACGAGGCGTACCTGCAGCGCCAAGGCTACATCAAGGCGTTCCGCGACCCGAAGGTGGTCGAGGCGATCAAGCGCGGCCCGCTGGGCGCCATCGCCGTGACCTACTTCGAGTGGGCCGGATCGCACCACCAACTGACGTTGGTCGACTGGACGTTCATCAACAATCAGCAGACGGCGAACGAATTCGCCGATGCGCTGGCTTTCGAGCCGATCATGGTCAACGTCTGGACGTCGATCAGCGGCGCCATGCTGGCCGGGCTCGACAATTTCAGCCGCAGTCCATTCAAGGGTAAGCGCCGGGTCATCGACATTTCAGGTGACGGCGCCAACAACGACGGCCCACCGGTCAATCTGATCCGCGACCGGGCTCTCGAGACGGGTATCACCATCAACGGCTTGCCGATCGTCAATGACAAGCCGAGCCGTTACGGCCGCCGGCAGATCCCGAATCTGGACTACTACTTCATCGATTGCGTGATTGGCGGGCCGGGTGCATTCATCATCGTCGCCAACGGTTTCGAGGATTATGCCCGCGCGGTGCGCCGCAAGCTGATACTGGAAATCGCCGGCGCGCAGCCCGTCGATCAGCCCAAGCCGCCCGAGGCCGGCATCATTCCGGCGTATGGGGACGTACGCCCACCGTGTAACGTCGGTGAAAACCTGCGCCAGGACTGGGATGACTTCTAGGCGTCGTCAATAGATACCCGCTCTATTCGGCAACGACTGGATTTGATGCCTTGTGTGCATTGCCGCCGCGCCGATTGGGGCCATTGTAGTTCGTGCCTGTGTTGCGCCGCCGGTCCGGTCCGGTGAATGCGTCGCTGCGGACGAAGGCGCGCGGATGTTCGATGATCTTGCAAATCCGGGTGTACAGGCCGAGCGGAGAAATCGGTTTGGCGAGAAATTCGTGAATGCCGTGGTTTATCGCGTCCTTGACGCGGTGAAGCTCCGTATTCGCGGTGATCATGATAACCGGCACGTAGGGATCGGTGGAATCGGACGAGCGTCGAATACGGTCGACCAGTTCGATCCCGTCTGTCGGCCCCATTTCCCAGTCGGTGATCACAAGATCCGGGCGCATCTTATTAAAGATGTCGAATCCCGCTTCGCCATCGTCGGCGATCTCCACGGAACCGACGTTGAAGCTGCGCAAGACGGCCCTGATCAGCGACTGCGTATGGACGTTGTCCTCGACCACGAGGATATGGAGCCCCGAAAGGTCATATGCGGGTGCATTCCTGCCCGGCGCGCTTACGTGCATGGTTCGGCCACCATCTCAAAAGACCGGTTCAATCAATTACCGGCAAACATGAGGAATTATCGGTCGAATCTCTATACGTAATGCCCGCAGAGTAGAGCCCATTTAAACAAACCCCGGTCGTTCCGACGTGGCGGTTTCGGTTCGGCTCCAGAAGCGAGGACGAAGGACATGCATGCGCATATTCGAGGACGAGCGACGCAGAGACGGACCGAAATCGCCCGTCCCATGCGGGTTTCGCCCTGGCGAGCGCCCGCGGCGTCGGGACGCTTGCCCGATACACGGGTATCGCGCCGCGCGCCCCTCCTGACGGTTCGCCGCACCAGGGCAGAAACGGAACCGATCGGGATTTATTTAAATGGGCTCTCGATCACTCGGCGGCCTCCTGGTAAGCGTCGATCGAAGGACACGTACAGACCAGGTTGCGGTCCCCGTGCGCGTTGTCGATACGCCCGACCGCGGGCCAGTACTTGTCCTTACGCAGGCCCGGTACTGGATAGGCCGCGACCTCCCGCGAATAGGCGTGATTCCAGTCGTCCGCCATGACCACGTCGGCGGTATGCGGTGCGTGGACCAGCGGGTTGTCGTCGGCCGGCCAGTCACCGGCCTCGACCTTGTGTGCCTCCTCGGCGATGCCGATCATCGCTTCGCAGAACCGGTCCAACTCTTCCTTCGGTTCGGATTCGGTCGGTTCCATCATCAGTGTGTGCATCACCGGCCACGACATGGTCGGCCCGTGAAAACCGTAGTCCATCAGCCGTTTGGCGATATCGTCGACGGTTAGATTGGCGGCGCTCTGTATCGGGCGGGTGTCGATGATGCACTCGTGCGCCACCAGTCCGCCCGGCCCGGTGTAGAGGATCTTGAAGTGGTCCTTGAGCCGGGCCGCCACGTAATTGGCGTTCAGGATCGCGACCTGCGTCGCCTTCTTCAGCCCCTGGCCGCCCATCATGGCGATGTAGGCCCAGGAAATTGGCAGGATCGACGCCGAGCCCCAGGGTGCGGCGGAAATCGCGCCAATACCTTTCTCGGGGCCGCTTTCCGGGACCACCGGGCTTCCGGGCAGGAACGGCGCCAGATGCTCGCCGACGGCGATCGGGCCGACACCCGGTCCGCCGCCGCCGTGCGGGATGCAGAATGTCTTGTGCAGGTTCATATGCATGACGTCGGGACCGAACCGGCCGGGGCGGCAGATGCCGACCATCGCCTGCAGGTTGGCGCCGTCCATGTAGACCTGGCCGCCGTTCTTGTGAACGATCTCGCAGATGTCCTTGATCCGTGTCTCGAAGACACCGTGCGTCGAGGGGTACGTGACCATCAACGCGGACAGGTTCTCGGCATTTTCCTCGGCTTTTTTCTGCAGGTCGTCGACATCCACGTTGCCGTGATCGTCGCAGTCGACGACGACGACCTTCATGTTCGCCATCACCGCGCTGGCCGGATTGGTGCCGTGTGCGCTCGACGGGATCAGGCAGACGTTGCGGTGATCGTCGCCGCGTTCATGGTGATAGGCGCGGATCGTCAGCAGCCCGGCGTACTCGCCCTGCGACCCGGCGTTGGGCTGCAGCGACACGGCGGCGAACCCGGTGATCTGGCAAAGTCTGTCTTCCAGGTCCTTGATCATCTCCAGATAACCCTCGACCTGATCCAAGGGCTGGAACGGGTGAACCTTGCCGAAGCCGGGCCACGTGACCGGGATCATCTCGCTCGCGGCGTTCAGTTTCATGGTGCAGGAACCGAGTGGAATCATGGCCCGATTGAGCGCCAGATCCTTCTCTTCGAGTTGGCGCAGATATCGCATCATGCCGGTTTCCGAATGGTGCGAATTGAACACCGGATGGGACAGGATGTCGCTATCGCGGCGCAGATTTTTGGCGATGCCTTCCTCGACGTCCGCGTCCAGTTTGCCGACATCGAGACCATGATCGGCCCTGCCGGTGACGATCTCGAACAGTGTCTCGATGTCGTTCCGGTTTGTCGCCTCATTGACGGAAATTCCGACCTGGTCGGTTCCCATGCGCCGCAGGTTGAACCCGGCGGCGACGGCGCGGTCGTGAATCGCGTCGGCATCTCCGCCCACGTTCAGGGTCAGGGTGTCGAACCAGTTGTCGTTTTCGATGTCGACGCCGAGTTCCTTCAGTCCGGCGGCGAGGATCGAGGTCAGGCGATGCACCCGCGCCGCGATCCGCTTGAGGCCGTCGGGGCCGTGATAGACGCAATACATGCTGGCGACGTTGGCAAGAAGCACCTGCGCCGTGCAGATGTTGGACGTGGCCTTCTCGCGGCGGATGTGCTGTTCGCGGGTCTGCAGCGCCATTCTGAGCGCCGGGCGCCCTTGCGCATCGACGGAGACGCCGATGATTCGTCCCGGCACCGAACGGCGGTATTCCTCGCGTGTCGCCATGAAGGCAGCGTGCGGGCCGCCGAAGCCCATCGGCACGCCGAACCGTTGCGCTGAGCCGACGACGATGTCCGCGCCCCATTCACCGGGGGCTTTCAGCATCACCAGCGCCAGCGGGTCGCAGCAGGCGGTCAGCAGGCCGCCGGCATCGTGGATTTTCCCGGCCAGCGCCGCGTAGTCGTGCACGGCGCCGTTCGTTGCGGGGTATTGGAGGATGACGCCGAAAACATCCGACGCGTCGAGGTCCTTGAACGGATCGCCGGTTTTAACGGTGAAACCAAGCGGCGCCGCGCGGGTTTCGATGACGGCGATGGTCTGCGGCAGGCAACTGTCGGCGACGAAGATGGTGTCGCTCTTGCTTTTGCCGGCGCGTTTCATGAGTGTCATCGCCTCGGCGGCGGCCGTGCCCTCGTCGAGCAGCGAGGCATTCGCCAGCGGCATGCCGGTAAGGTCGATCATGGCCTGCTGGAAGTTCAGCAGTGCTTCCAGTCGTCCTTGCGATATCTCCGCCTGATAAGGCGTGTAGGCAGTGTACCAGCCCGGGTTCTCGATCAGGTTGCGCAGAATCACGCTCGGCGTGATGGTATCGTGATAGCCGAGTCCGATCATGTTCTTCATGACTCGATTTCGGCCCGACATCCGCGCCAGCTCGGCAAGTGTTTCCGCTTCCGTCATCGCCGGCTGGTCGAACGCCGCTTCGGTGCGAATTTCATCCGGCACCGCCTTGTCGATCAACTCGTCGAGGCTCTCCAGACCAACGGCCTTGAGCATTCCGGCGACGTCCGTGTCGGACGGGCCGATATGGCGGTCGACGAACTCTCCCGAGTTTTCGAGATCCGTGAGGCTCGCTCGGCTCATTCATCTAGCTCCTTCAGGAATTCCTGGTATTCGGTTTCATCCATGAATTCGTCCAGTTCTTTCGTGTCCGACAACTTGATCTTGAACAGCCAGCCGTCACCTTCGGGGTGATCGTTGACGGTCGTCGGCGCGTCGGCGAGTTCCTCGTTTGCCTCGACAATTTCGCCGGAGCACGGCGTATAAACCTCGCTCGCGGCCTTGACCGATTCGACGACCCCGGCTTCATCGCCCTGGTCGAGTGTCGCACCCACTTCCGGCAGTTCGACATAAACAAGCTCGCCGAGCTGCTCCTGCGCGTGATTGGTGATACCGACAGTGCCGACGTCGCCGTTGACGTCGATCCATTCGTGATCCTTGGTGTACTTGGTCGCCATGATGTCTCTCCTCGTAAAGTCTGGTCCCTGTAACGGATTTCATCCCTTGAAATAACGATGCGGTTGAAACGGCATTTTGACGATGGTTGCCGGCACCATGTTCTTGCGAACCGCCAGTTCGAGCGGCGTGTCGGCGGTCGCACGGGCCGCATCCACGTAGCCCATGGCGACCGGTCCGCCATCGCTGGGGCCGAAACCGCCCGATGTGATCCGACCGATGGCGTCGCCGCCCGGTGCATGGATGACCGTGCCGTCACGTGCCGGCGCCCGGCCCTCCGGCCTGATGCCGACGCGCTTGCGTTTCGGCCTGTTGGCGAGTTCGTCGAGTATCCTCGCCGAACCGGGAAAATCGCCCGCCTCGCGGCGGCGCTTCGAGATCGTCCACGCCAACCCCGCCTCGACCGGCGAGGTTTCCTCGTCCAGATCGTTGCCGTAAAGGCAGAGCCCCGCCTCAAGCCTGAGTGTATCGCGTGCGCCGAGGCCGACCGGCATGACAGCACTATGATCTGCCAGTGCCTGGCCGAGGGCTTCCACGTCGGCGACGGGAATTGAAATCTCGTAGCCGTCCTCACCGGTATACCCCGAGCGCGTGACATGGCAGGCAACGCCGCCGATTTCGGTTTCGAGCGCGCTCATGAACGGCATCGACGCGACCGCGGGTGCCATGCCGGACAGCACTTCGGAGGCCTTCGGTCCCTGAAGCGCGATCAGGGCACGGTCCTCGACGATCTCCAACTCGGCGATGCCGTTCGCCGCATCGGCGATCATCGGCAGGTCGATGTCCTTGCGTGAGGCATTGACGACGATGAACAACCTGTCGCCCCAATTGGTGACGATCAGGTCGTCGACAATGCCGCCGCCGTCGTTGGTGATCATGGTGTAGCGACCGGTGCCGGGAGAGAGCGTCTGTACGTCGCCGGGCACCAGTTTTTCGATGGCCTTGGCGGCGTCCGCGCCGTGTAGCCACGCCTGTCCCATATGCGAGACGTCGAACAGGCCGGCGTTTTCGCGGGTATGTTTGTGTTCGTCGATGATGCCCGCTTCGTACTGCACGGGCATTTCATAGCCCGCGAACGGCACCATCTTTGCCCCCATCCGGCGGTGGAAATTCGCCAGGGGCACGGTCTTCAGCGTTTGTCCGGTTTCTTGTCCCACATGGGTCCCTTTTCGACAGATGGCGGCTTTCAGTCGACCATAGGCAGTACGCCGTCCGGTCACTCAAAGCGCCCCCTCTGTCTCGGAACCTGAAAGTGTCACCTGCCTGAACTTGGTCGGCTGGTTTACATCTTCGGTGGGCGTGGCTGATGCCACATCCGCTTTCCAGAGCCTCAACCCGTTGCGGTCCTTTTGCCTGAGAGATTCCGGGGCGGTTGCTCCTTCGGCGCCGGCGGTATCGTGCCGGTCTCTCCCACAACGGTGTGACGAGGAACTCGTCTTAACTACGGATCATTGCAGAAGCCGGTTGGGCGGTCAACCGGACGGGTGAGCCTATTGCAACCGGTCCTGGATTGCCTTCCGGTTATACTGGACCTGCTCCTTGGTTAGTTCGAATCCGGCGTAAATCCGGTAATAGTCGTTGCGGATCTCGGGTGTGATCGGCAATTCGATGAAGGTCGGCGGCGCGATGACGACAAGCTGGGTCCTGTTGCCCTTGAACGATACATCGAGATCCAACGGTTCGCGGTAGAGGATTTTCTTCTCCGGATCCGTGACAACGACGAAATAAGGGAGCGTCGCCGAATCGGTCTTGTTGGCCGGGCCCATTTCGGCGGCGATGACGGGCGATACGTCGACGATCAACGTGCCGGAGTCGGTCTCGTTTTCAATGTCGGATTCGCAGCCCAGGCGAACCTCGCCGATTTGAGCGCGGACCTCCACGTCGGTCAGATCCCGGCCGGGACCGTCCTGAAACCGGGTCAGTGTTGCCGCCTCCTGGAGCACGAAGTAATCCGGGCAACCAAGGACGATCGGTTTTTCCATGAACGGGATGCCGGACTCGCAGGCCGACAACGAAACAGCAGCCGCAAACAGTGCGGCAATAGAAGATAATCGCATGTTCAGCACCACGATGTTCCGTTCCTATCCGTCATCATTAACCGGATCACGTCCCGCCCTCGACGTTGCCGTCACGCGGAATGTAAAGGACGCCGGGCGGGGCGACAAGCGAGGGACGGGTGACGGGCTGTCTCAGGGTATGTCGAGTGCGCGGCCACGGCCCGGGTCTACCAGACTGATCAGCGTTGCCGCCAGTTTTGCCAGTGTACGCGATCGGCTCCAGGCGTTGTCGATATCGCGGGCTATGCCGATGCCGCGTTCGAATGCCCGCCACGCGGCTTCGCTTTCGCCGGCGATGGCGTGGCCCTCGGCAATGTCGGCGAACATCCAAACCCGGCTGAGATCGCCGGTGATTTCGTTTGTGGCCTCTTGTGCCCGGATTTCGGTCCGTTCCCAATCGTCGTCGCCGGCGGCGCCCTGGCGCGCCGCGATCAGCCAAAGCGTATGCGCGCGCAGACGCCGGTCCTCGATCATGTCGGCGGCCTCGATGGCGCGATTGGCGGCCACCTTGAAAGCGTTCATGCCGTCTTCATCCAATGCGACGTCGGCGTCGTGGATTTGCGTCATGGCGAGTGCAATGCGGCTGATCGCGAACGATCGCGCATAAGACCGATCGATATGCTCGATCGCCGCGAACGCCAGTTCCAGGGTGGTGTCGGCGTCTTCGGTCCGTCCCGCGCGTGCCTGGGCCAGTGCGATTCGTCCCAGCAGGACGGCGCGATAACGGACGTTTTCGATCCCGTTGGCGGTGGCCAGTGCCGCAGCCGCGTCGCCGGCGCGGGCCTGAGCCTCGGCGGCCGACATCAACACGGGGATGCGGTCGGAAGGAATGGTCACCGATTCAAGCAGCTCGAGCGCGCGTGCCGTTTCTTCCATATCGGCGAGCGCCGAGGCCACGTGGCGAATACCAGCGCTTTTCGAGCTGTCACGAGGCAGCGCGCGGGCCGCGTTTTCGGCGATTTCAAGTTCGGTCTCCGCCAGGTCGCGTGCCCCGGCACGATTGAAGATGACCGCGGCGCGGGTGCGGAATGCAATCTGCTTCAGGACGTCACCGATGCCAGACAGATCTGACAGCATGCGCTCCAGGGTCTTTCGGGCGATTTCAGTGTCGCCGCGCCGGATCTGGATATCGGCGATCGCCGCGAAGGCATCCGCCTGTTTCTCACGATCTGGAATGATGGTGGCCGCCGCCATGGCGTCGTCGGGACGCCCGGCGGCCGCCTGCGCCTCGGCAATGTCGCGAAGTGCGACCATGACGAGTCGCGGATCGTTGATGCGGGCCGCGGTTTTCATCGCCTTTTCGCCGAGGCCGGCGCGGGCTTCGGCGATCAGGATTTCACCTAGTGCCCAGTCCCTGAGCTCCGACTTAGCGATCGCCTTGGCGCTTTCCAGTGCTTCCGCCAGTAGGCAGAGCGTCGTCGGACTGTCGAAGCACGCACTCGGATCGCGCGTCGGATCGGCGGTTTCATCGATGCTTTCGGCCTTCATCAGATCGCGTGTCGCCGGATGGTTCAGGAGCTTCGATCGGGCGTCCTTGATGCTTGCCGAGCGCGCATCCTCGAGCTGGCGCATGAGTTTACGTACACCGACCGCATATTCCAGCTTGCCGATCAAGTCGAGGGTGATGCGGCCCGTGGTATCGAGACCATTGGAGCGCTGATAGATACGGATTGCGGCAAGGGTCGACTTGTCGAGAATGCCGTTTTCGGGACCCAGATAGAGACCGAGCTTGGAAAGCGCCTGCTGCGCACGCAGAACCATCGGGCTCGTCTCGGTCCGTGCCGATGCCGCCGGTTGTTCCTGGAGCGGCGGCAGGGCGGCGCCGGCGGGTGTGGCGCCGATGCAAAGCATCGCGGCAGCAAGCGCCATTCCCAATCCAGATCGGTTGTAGCCCGTGTATCTCATGCGTATCGGCAGTATCCAGCCACGATCCAGAATTTCGCCTATTATAGCCGGTTTTTTTGGGAGGCGGGGAAGCGTGTACGATGCGCGCTTGCGTTCCGGCGATGAGCCCTTAAAACGCCCGGATGGCGGTTTACACTGAAATCGAAGACGATGCACTGATTGAGTTCGTTGACGCGTACGATATCGGCGAGGTCCTTTCGTGCAAAGGCATCGCCGAAGGCATCGAAAACTCGAACTTTATCGTCACCACGACGAGCGGCCCCTACATTCTGACGCTTTACGAGAAGCGGGTCAGGATCGAGGACCTGCCGTTTTTTCTCGGCCTGATGGATCATGCCGCGGCGAACGGCATTCCGTGTCCGGTGCCGCTTCGTACCCAGGGGGGCGAGACGCTCCGTGAACTCGCCGACCGGCCGGCGGCGCTGGTCAGTTTCCTGCCCGGTATGTGGCCGCGTCGGCCGACCGCCAGTCACTGCCGCCAGGTGGGCGAGGCGCTGGCCCGGTTCCACCTCGCGGCGGACGGGTTCCACCTGAAGCGCGCCAATGCCCTGGGACCGGACGCGTGGCGGGGGCTGCTGGAGGCGTCCGGCGACGATGCGAACCAGGTGAAAACGGGCCTCGCCGGTATCCTGGATGCGGTCCTGGACGGTCTTCTCGATGCCTGGCCCAGCGACCTGCCCATGGGTGTCATTCATGCCGACCTGTTTCCGGACAACGTATTCTTCCGTGCCGAGCATCTGTCCGGGATGATCGATTTCTATTTTGCCTGCAACGACCAACTCGCCTACGACGTCGCGGTCTGCCTGAATGCCTGGTGTTTCGAACCCGACCTCAGCTTCAACGTGACCAAGGCGAGGCGCTTTCTGCGCGGCTACCAGGACGTAAGGGCGCTGACGGATTCGGAAATCGCGGCGATGCCCGTGCTGGCGCAGGGCGCGGCGATGCGGTTCCTGCTGACGCGGCTTTACGACTGGTTGCATACCCCGGAAGATGCCTTCGTGACACCGAAGAGCCCCATCGAATACGTGAAGAAGCTCGAATTTCATCAGGGCGTGAAAGGGCCGGAATCCTATGGCATCGACTGAAACGGCCGCCAACGTTATCGAGATATTCACCGACGGTGCGTGTTCCGGCAACCCGGGCCCCGGCGGATGGGGGGCGATCCTGCGCTGGAAGGGTCACGAAAAGGAGCTTAGCGGCGGCGAGGCGGCGACCACCAACAACCGGATGGAACTGATGGCGGCGATCCGCGCGCTGGAGAGTCTGAAACGCGCTTCGCACGTGGCGCTCTATACCGACAGCACCTACGTGCGCGACGGAATCACGTCATGGATTCACGGCTGGAAACGCAACGGCTGGAAAACGGCGGCTAAGAAGCCTGTGAAGAACGAAGACCTGTGGCGCCGTCTCGACGAGGCGATCTCGGCGCATGAAGTCGACTGGCACTGGGTCAAGGGGCACGCCGGGCATCCGGAGAACGAACGTGCTGACGAGCTGGCCCGCCGGGGCGCCGCCGAAGCCGCGCAATCCGGATAAAAAAAGGACACGACCGTTTGGGGCAGTCGCGTCCTTTGAGGGTTCCCGTGGGATGGCTACGCGAGGGAGGTCGCGAGGCCGACGGGAGATTGAACAGGGATTTCAGGCGTGGCCGAGGCTCCAGCGCATGCGCTGGGCAGCGTTGTGCGCGGTGCTGGCGCCGGACTGGAACTCGCGGCTCTTCACTTCGCCGCTGACCGGATCGCCCCAGCGATCACGGGTCGCGGTCTGGCCGGGGAACCAATTGGCGGTGTTCTGTTTGTTGTTGAACATGTGCTTATCCTCATGTCTGGCCCGATCCTTCCGGGCTGAAACTTTCTGAAACCATATGTACTCCTGCCCTTTTCAGGGCACAAAGGATAGTTTTTCATTCTATGCATGAGTATTTATTCATGTATAATTCATGCATGAACATCCTTGAAAGGGCTCCAAGATGCCGCATCTGCCGCCCATAGCCGCGTTGCGCGCGCTGGCCGCCGCCGCCCGCCATCTGAGCTTTACCAAGGCCGCCGCCGAGCTGAACGTCACGCAGAGCGCGGTCAGTCACCAGATCCGCCATATCGAGGAGTTGTGGGACATACAGCTTTTCGAACGCCGGCCCCGGCAATTGCTGCTGACCCCCGCCGGCGAGCAATTGGCCGGAATCGTCAACGAGTTCATCGACGATCTGGGCCAAGCGCTCGAGGACCTGAAAGCGGAGGAGGGGCATACCGCTCTTCGCGTCGAAATGCTGCCGTCGCTCGCCGTGAAATGGCTGGTGCCGCGGCTGCAGGAGTTCCGCGCCGGGCATCCCGAAGTCGATGTTTGGCTGTCGACGCGCCAGGATATCCGGCCAACGCTCGGCAGCAACCTGGATGCGGTGATCACGCTCGGCGATGGCCAGTACCCGGGCTTTGCTTCCTACGAGCTGATGCGGGACTACGTTATCCCCGTGACAAGGCCCCGTTTGCTGGAGGAATACGGCACGCCGGAAACGCCGGCCGATCTGTGTCGTCTGCCGTTGTTGCTTCGGCATTCGGGGGTGCTGTCGCCGGGTTGGGAATACTGGTTCGACTTTGTCGGCGTGCCCGCCGATGTCTACCAGTCGGCGCTCAGGGAAGGTACCCGATTTCCGGACACCAACATGGCAATCCAGGCGGCGTTCGAAGGCCAGGGCGTGGCACTGGCGCGCAGCGCGCATGTCTGGGAAGACCTGCAGACTGGCCGTCTGGTCCGGCTATTCGATATTCACTGTCCGTCCGACGTGTCGGTTTATTTCGTGTGCCGGCAGGAACAGGTCGACCGGCCGGCGCTGGTCGCGTTTCGGGATTGGTTGATCAGGGAAGCCCGGGAAGCCCAGGCGGCGTTCGATGCGGCGGAGACGGATCGGCCGAAGAGAAAAACAGCGGGGGAATAGGCCGCGGGCACCGTGCGGAAACGGCGCCCGCGGCGGCGAATTAAAGCTCGCTCAACATCGTTTCGGCACTGGTCTTTTCGAACGTGCCTTCGTCAATGTGCATGCTGGCAACGGTGCCGTCGTCGACGACCATGGCGAAGCGCTGACAGCGTACGCCGAGCCCCTTATCGGTGAGGTCGAGTTCGAGGCCGGCTGCTTTGGTGAAGTTCGCGGAGCCGTCGGCGAGCATGGTTACCTTGTCGCCGACACCCTGGTCCTTGCCCCAGGCACCCATCACGAACGGATCGTTGACGGAGACGCAGGCGATGGCGTCGATGCCCTTATCCTTCAGCGCGTCGGCGTTGGCGACGAAGCCGGGTAGATGCTTGGCCGAGCAGGTCGGCGTGAAAGCACCAGGGACACCGAAAATGGCGACCTTTTTGCCGCCGAAGAATTCGTCCGTGGTGACGGCGCCGGGGCCGTCCTCGGTCATGAGGTTGAGCGTGACGCTCGGAATCTTTTCTCCCACCTTGATGGTCATAAATTCTCTCCCGGAGATAGAGTTACAAACAAATGCGTTTGGCCGGATGCGCCGGCGTCCTCATGAGATAGGCACAATCCCGGTCCGTGCAAAGTATTTTTCGATTACTCGAAGCGCTCGGCCAGTCTGGGCGGTGCGGCGGCCCGAAAGCCGTCCAGTACGATCGCCTCCCCCAGCAACTCCGGGAGCGCCACGCCGTTCGGTGCCGCGGCGCCGTATACGGCGTTGAACGGAATGCCGTAACGCCCGTGCGACGCCAGGTATTCTGCAATGTCCGGGTCGGGCCGGGTCCAGTCGGCCTGCATGGCGATGACGTCCGGACTGTTGAGCAGTTCCAAGATGCGGCCCTGTTCCAGGACGAGCCGTTTGTTGACCTGACACGTGATACACCAGTCCGCGGTGACGTCGACGAACACGATCAGGTCTTTTTCAACCAGGCGCGGGATCGCCGTGGGATCGAACTTCTGCCAGCCGATCTTTGAGACATTCGGTGTCGCGGTATCGAGGGGGGCGTTGATGTCGCCGATCTCGGCGGTGGTGATCGCGGCGATGGTGACAAGCAAAAGCACCACCGGTGTCGCCTTTCTGATCTCGGGCACCGTCCGCATCACGGGGCCGAGCCAGACCGCGGCGGCGACTAAAAGCGCGCCCGTAAGCCCGGCCGCGAACGTCCCCGCGGCACCGGCGATTACGCTCAGCAGCCATACTGCCGTGGCCGCCAGCGCCAGGCCGAGCACGAACTTCAGCCGTGCCATCCAGGGGCCCGGTTTCGGCATGACGGTGACGAGCTTGGGCACCGCCGCAATCAGCAGGTAGGGCGCGGCCAGGCCGAGGCCCAGCACGGCGAAGACGGCTATGATGTCGGCGGGGCCCTGAGACAACGCGAATCCGACGGCAGTGCCCAGGAACGGCGCCGAACATGGCGTCGCCAGGAGTGTCGCGAAAACACCCTGCAGAAAATGGCCAATGATGCCTTCTTGCGCGCCCGCGGCGTGTCCGGCATCGGCGACGGCGCCCGGCAGGCGGAACTCGAAAAAGCCCCACATGTTGCATGCGAACAACGTCACCAGGAACGCCATCGCGATCAGGAACCAGGGTTGTTGGAACTGGATGCCCCAGCCGATGCCGGCCCCCGCCGTCTTGAGCGCGATCAGCGCGCCCGCGAGTACAAGGAATGCGAAGACGATCCCGCTCGCCGAAGCGAGGAAGCTGAAGCGTACCGTCGCCGGTGCGCTGCCACCGTGCTTAACGACGTTCAGGAACTTGAGCGACAACACCGGCAGCACGCACGGCATCAGGTTCAGGATCAGCCCGCCCAGGAACGCGAACAGCAGGATTGCGGCAAAACTGTCCGTTTCGGCGGTGCCGGGAGGGGTGCCGAGGCCATCCGTCTGAAACGGTTTCGGTGAACCCAGTTCGATGCCGGTTTCCGCCGCCCGCCCCCCGTCACGAAGCGTCAGCGTCACCGGCGTGCCGGTGAGCTTTTCAGCTGCTTCCCGTGGCGTACCGGAAAATCCGGAGACCGGCACGCGCAGCAGCGCCTCGCGGGATGCGTTGTCGATCCTGACGGCGGGTGCGCCGTAGCCAAATCCAATGGGCCCTTCGACGTACAGGTCCGGTCCCTTGAAGGGCAGTTCCGAGGTGGCGCGGGCGGCAATATACAGCCCTTTCTCAGAGGCTTCGGTCCACGCCGACACGACCTTGAGGCGCGCCGCCTCGCCGGTACGCGGCACGCGGGATTCGTATCGGCCGATATCGTGCGCGAAGCCGGTCGGCGCACCGTCGCCCGCGGGTAAGGTCATCGAAACGGATGCGTCGTAGGGGATGCAAATTTCCTTGCACGTCAGGTAACGGACGGTGGCCCTGATCTCGGCATCCCGGGTCAGGTCGGCGGCACTGACGTCGAACGGCAAGATGACTTCGTCTTCGTAGCCCAGAGTCTCCAGTCCTAGGACCGAGAACCGTTCCGGCACCGGCCAGCGCAGTTCGCCGGCGGCAGCATTGACCATCTCACCGAAATCCGGTTGCGGCGGATACCCGGCGTCGCCGGGCGAGCGCCAGTAGACCTTCCAACCCGGTTTAAGGCGGAACTGCAGGCCGGCCAGGACCTTTCCGTCCTCGCCGAGACCGTCGCGGGCAGCGATCAGGCGGACGGCGGACTGTTCCTCCTCAGCCCACGCCGAGCGTGCGATGTCGGCACGCGCCTCTGCCATGCCCGCAGCAAAGACGCAGCTCAGAATCAGCAGGGCCAGCAATCGTTTAAGCATTATTCGGCGGTTTCCGGTTGCGATATCCATACCATTCGCCACAGTCCGGCGGTCAGTGCAACCCGGAACCCGAACGATCACGTGATATTGACGTCGGGTGATCTGTCGAACCCAGTGGATTTTTGCCAGCAGCGCCCCATGTGTCATAATGACGCCGCAAACGCCATTAGAATGATCTTCGTCTCGGCGGCACTTTTTGCGGCGCCGGACACCTGAACCCACGGAGATATGCGTGAGAGGTTTGTTGCAGGACGGTTTCAAGGACGACAACTACCTGACCGGGCGCTTTCTGGTGGCCATGCCCGGCATGCAGGACGACAGGTTTCAACAGACGCTGATCTACATGTGCGCGCACGGCCCGGAAGGGGCGATGGGGCTTGTCGTCAACAAGCCGCTGGAGAGCATCAGTTTTCCCGACCTGCTGAGCCAACTCGACATCACCATGCCGCCGGCCGGCGAGGGGATCGAGGTGCTGTTCGGCGGTCCGGTCGAGACCGGGCGCGGCTTTGTCCTCCATTCACCCGATTATATGCACGACGCCACCATGGTCGTTGATGACGAGGTGGCGCTGACAGCGACGGTCGATGTACTGCGTGCGATCGCGGAGGGTGGCGGCCCGCGGCAGCGTCTGCTGGCGCTTGGCTACGCCGGCTGGGACAGCGGGCAACTCGACGCCGAGATCAAGGCCAACGGCTGGCTCAGTGTCGACGCGGACCCAAAGCTCCTGTTCGATGTCGATATCTCGACCAAGTGGGAACGGGCCATGGCCAAGCTCGGCATTGATCCGCTCATGCTGTCTGACAAGGCCGGCCATGCCTAGGGGGCGTTCCGGGGGCAAGGGCAAGGGAAGTGGCCCGGAATCGAAAGGCGGCAACGATGCGGACGCCTTCATGCGTGATTTGATCAGGCGCATGGACGGGTGCGAAACCGCCGAAAAGCTCAACGACGAGGTTCTGATGCCGTTCGCGCTGGCGCTCGAGAAAGTCTGCGGCGCGCGTGGCTACGTCATGAACATTTACGGCGAAACATCGAACATCGTCTTTTCCGGCGACAGCGACGATACGGAAACGATCTACCAGATCGTCGAAGCCTACCTGGACGATCAGGCCGACGACAACTAATCAGCGGAAGGGGCATTTATCGTGTCGAGTTTCGACCGCCCGCTCACGACTTGGCTTTTCGTGACATCCATCGATCCCGAACAAATTCAGGCCGCCGCCGATGCCCGGCCCGATTGCGTGATCGTCGACATGGAGGATTTCACGCCGCCGCATCTCCGCGAACAGGGACGCGGGGCCCTTGGCGAGACGCTCTCCGTGATCAAGGCGGCCGATGTATTGCCGTGTGTGCGCATCAACCCGACTGGGGCGCCGGATCACGACGCCGACCTGGCTGCCGCGCTTGCTGCCGGTGCGGCGGTCATCTCGCTTCCGAAAACCGATTCGGCGCGGGAACTTTACGATCTTATCGGCGCCATCGGCCGCCAGGGTGGCACGGGCGACAGCCCGCCACTCGTGTTGCCCTGCATCGAGACCGCGGAAGGTCTGGTGAATACCTACGCGATTCTCAAGGACATGTCGCAGTTGATTGGCTGTCTGGTCGCGTCGGAGGACATGACGACCAGTCTCGGCGCCCCGCGCGACCCGGCAGGCACCGCGATTCGCTATGCGCGCGAACGGTTTATCCTCGAATGCCGTGCCGCCGGTGTCGAGCCCGTCGACTGCCCCTATACCTGGGCTGACCGGGGCGGTCTTGTCGCCGAAACGGAATACGCCAAGGCGCTCGGCTATCATGCCAAATCGGCGGCACGCCCCGATCAGGTCTCGGTCATCCGCGGTATTCTGGAACCGAGCCCGGATGAGATAGGACGCGCCGAGCGTCTCGTCGCCGCGTTCGAGGCGGCGGAAAAACAGGGGCGCGACCGGATCGAGGTCGACGGCCAGATTGCGGAAAGGCCATCGTACCTGAACGCCAGGGCGCTGCTGGAGCGTGCCGGGCGCGGTTGACGGAAGTTCCGTATACTTCCGGTCTACAAGTTCTTTCTAAATGCTGAAAAGTGCTCATAGGTGCCATATAGTTTGATATGGACCCGCTATTTCTTATGTCATGTAATTATAAAATAAAATAAACACTCGATAATGAATATTTGCTTTGTTAATTTAAAATACATATTTAATATTATATTTTTGACGCTTCCTTGAATTATTGGAATATTGCCTTTATTTATTATTCAAAGCCAAAATAAATATTCCAAAAACTACCGAATTTTCCTGAAGGGAGTTATCAGATCAATGTCCGACAAGGACCCCAATGCCGATAAGGATCCGAACAAGGGCTACGTCGCCATCTTTGGCTGGAGCCTGAACGCCATCGACGCCATCGATCGGTTCGACCGCCGCTATATCGTGGTCGCGCCGTCATGGGCCAAGGACTACGCCGAGGAAAACAACATTCCATTCATGTCATGGGATTTCGAGCGCTTGAACGAGCGTTCGTTCGAACTGGGCGAAAAGCTGAAGAAGATAGGTGTCGACGTGGCGATTCCGCTGTTCGAGGAAACCGTCGAATGGGCCGGTGCGGTCAACGCCGTGTTGCTTGAAAACCCGCGCTTGATGAATCAGGCCATGCTGTTCCGCAACAAGGCGATGATGAAGCGCCGCGCGCAACTGGGCGGCATCCGCGTCGGAATTTTCGAGGAAGCCCAGGATCGGAACGACGTCATCAATTTCCTCGTGCGCGTTAATGAGGCGCTGCTGAAGCTGGACGGCGATCCCAATGACCCGATCCACGTCAAGGCGTTCGACAAGGCCGGTTGCCTCGGTCACCGGGTGGTGCGCACTGCGGAAGACGTCGACGGCATTCCCGACGACGAGTTCCCGGCATTGATGGAAAGCCATCTCGACGGCTGGGAGTTCGCCGTCGAGGCCTTCATCAAGGACCGCAAAATCCAGTTCCTGAATATCTCCGAGTACGTGCATCTCGGCTATTCTGTGTTCGTGCCGGCGACGCCGGAGCTCGAGAAATGGCGCGGCCGGGTGACGGAGGAAATCGAGAAACTGATCGAGGCCTTCAACATCGACTTCGGTTTCATTCATCCGGAGTATTTCGTGACCAGCGACGGCAAGATGTACTTCGGCGAGGTTGCCTACCGCCCGCCGGGGTTCAATGCGTTCGAGCTGATCGAGCGGGCCTACGGGTTCAACTGCTACCAGGGCCTCGTCCTGATGTTCGACCCGAATACCACCCAGGAGGAGATCGACGATTTCTTCCCGGAAGAAGTGGTCAGCGCAACCGGTCATGCCGGGTGCTTCGGTGTCTATCCACGCCGCCGCGTGGTCAGCGATCTGCAGATTCCGGAGGAAACCGAGAACGATCCGTTCTTCGAGTTTCACGAACTGATGGCACCGCAAGAAAATAAGGTCACGAAGCGGACCGCGTTTGGCACGCACTGGGGACTGGTGTACTTCTTCGGTGACGATCCGTACCGGATGCGTGAACTGCTGTTGAAACAGGAAGACCTGGACTTCTACATCTGACGGTCCGGCAGGCCTTCTTCTGGAGGGGCGATATGACAGAAACGGTTGGCGCTGGGGCCGGCCCGGCGCCGGACGCAAACGATTCAGCGCTCACCGCAAAGCTCGACGAGGCGACGGCACGTCTCGCCGAAGCACGGCCCTTCGGGAAGGCACGGCACCGTACCGCCGTACTGGAACTGGCGCGGCGCATGATCCTTGACGAGTCCTGTTTGCCCGAAGCCGCGGCGCGTATCGAGAAGATGGAAGAGGCCGGTATCTTCACCGGCACCGATTGGGCACAACCCGATGTGCTTCAGGCGGCGCTCGCGGGGCGCACGCTGAAGTACGCGGATACCCAGACCGCCATGCTGGAGGTGCTCAACCACCTGCGTATGCTGGCCATCGCGCAACGCCAGTACTTCCACCCCGGCATCGCCTCGGAGCACGCGCACAATTTTCTGTCGCAGGTTGTTGGCCTTAATCTCGACCTCGTGTTCGCCAATCCGGACGAAGCCGCCCGGTCCCGGCCCAGCGGCATGGACCAGGTGTGCCGGAATCTATACGGCCATGTCGTCCGAAACATCGGCCACGAGGAAATCCTCGATACCCTGATCGCCGAGATCTGGCGCCTTCTGTCGCAGCGGCCCGTGGTCGTCGACGACATTAAGGCCATGATTGCGCAGATATCCGTGTGGCTGGTCGACAGCGCCGCTGACCGTGGCGGTGGCTGGGGCGCGGACCGCCTCGTCAGCGCCGTGTTCGGACCGACCAACCTGAGCCGCGAGGATCCGGGACTGCCGGCCTATGCGGAGCGGATCAAGACGCTCGACGCCGCGGGGCTGGCGCAGGAGGCGAGCGCTTTCGCCCGCGCCATGCACGACACCGGTCTCGTCTCGGCCTACCATGCGGTCTTCGTCCGGCACATCTCGGCGACGGCGCCGGAACTGATTCCCGATGCCCTTGGACTGTCCAGCACCGGGGCTGACGCGCTCCGCTGCTACGGCGATCTGGTGCGGGCTTTAATCGATCATGCGGTGCATCCGGAGACGGTGCAGGCGGTTTACGGACTTTCGCTTATGCTGGAACGCGGCATCCTCTACATGCCGCCGGTGGCACCGGCACTGTGGCGGCAACTGGCGCTGCCGCTTTCACCGACGACCCGGGAAACGATCACCGCCGGCTATGGCACTGCCCGTCCGCCCGAGGTGTTCCTGACGGCGGGTGTGCTGAGCGTGCTCGGTTTGCCGTTCGGTATCGGCCAGGGCAACAACCCGACGTGTCAGGCGGCGCGTGCGCTTTCCATGTGGTCTTACACCGATCCTGACTACCTATTGCAGATCATCAGTTGGGCGGCACGCGACGACGAGGTCGTGATCACGTTCGAGGGCGAACCGGTCTCGTCCCGTCCCGAAGCACCGGGGCTAGAGAAAATTCTTTTTGACGTGGACGCGGTTTCCGCGGTCGTGGTGCCGCACCTGGACCGTATTTATGCGCAGATGGGCGTGCTTTGCGTCGGGCGCGACGACGACATGCACAAATGGGTCAACCGTGAACTGCACGGCTGGTGGGTCGGCCGCGGCATGGAAATCGCCGTCGATGTCGCGACCGGAAAGCTTAAGAACTTCGACGGGTTCATTCGCGATTTTTATGCCGCCTATCATCCCGCCTACAACGGCGGCCAACCGGTGATCCACCCGCAACCGGCCGGCGTCGCCATGACCGACGGCGCGGCCCGGTACGTCGGCTGGCACGCCATCAGCATCTGCCGGGTTGCCCTTGATCAGGCTGGTGAGATGCGGGTGTATTTTTTCAATCCGAACAACGACAGCGGCCAGGATTGGGGCGCGGGCGTCGTCGTCGCCACGGAAGGCAACGGCGAACGTTACGGCGAAAGCTCGCTGCCGATCGCCGATTTCGTCTCGCGCCTATACCTTTTCCATTTCGATCCGCTGGAGAAGGGCAAGCCCGGCGCGGTGCCCGCCGACGAAGTTGCTCGGGTCTCCGACATGGCGCTCGAAAGCTGGGCCAAGGGGCGCGCGGTTTAGGTTCCCGGATCCTCGTTGGGATCGACGATCCGAAGTTCGATCACCGCGCCGTCGATGATCAGCTTACCCTCGTTCTCGAAATTGACTGTGATCTTGTCGCCGACGATCGTCTGAACGCGGCCGAGACCGAACTCCGGTGCTTGCGGGTGGCGAACGAACGACCCCTGGGAAATCAGAAAATTGCCGGGATGCAGTGCCATCGCGTCAATTGAAACGCTGAGCGAGTGTGTCGGGAGATTCCAGCCCCTGTAACGGGCCGATGGCGGCAACGCTGGGCGTGCCACGGAAAATCCGTCTGGCGACGGCGCGCACCGCATCGTCGTCGACGGCCTCGATCTTGCCGACGATTTCGTCCGGGTCCAGGGGGCGGCCGAACAGCATCAGGTGCCGCGCCATCTGCTCCGTGCGTGCCGACGTGCTCTCGCGGGCCATCAGGATGCTCGCCTTCAGTTGCGCGCGCGCGCGCTCGGTTTCCTCGGGGCTCAGCGTCTCGATCACCTTTTCCGCCTCGCCGGCGAGAATCGGGATCAGTTCACCCAGTTCGTCGCCACCGGTACCGGCGTAAATGCCGAAAATGCCGCCGTCCTCGTAACACGACAGGAACGAATAGATCGAATAGGCGAGGCCTCGCTCCTCGCGCACTTCCTGGAACAGCCGTGACGACATGCCGCCGCCGAACAGCGTCGACAGCACCGAGGCGGCATAGAAATCGTCTTCCCCGTAGCCGACCCCTTCAAGGCCGAGCACGATGTGGACCTGTTCGAGGTCTCGTTCCATGCGGATATCGCCGCCCTTGTAGCGGGCGGCCTCGCGGCCGTTGCCGTTCCGCGTCGGGAGTGTGTCGAAGGTATTTGCGATCACTTCGACCAGATGATCGTGATCGACGTTGCCGGCGGCGCAGAACAGGCTGTGCGGCGCGGTGTAACTCTGCGCGCGGTATCCTTCGACGTCATTTCGGTCGAGCGAGCGGACGATTTCCTCCGTGCCCAGTACTGGCCGGCCGATTGGCTGTTCGGGATAGGCGGCTTCCTGGAACAGATCGAAGACGATGTCGTCGGGTGTGTCGTGTGCCTGGTGAATTTCCTGACAGATGACCGATTTCTCGCGCTCCAGTTCGGTCGGATCCATGGTTGCGTGCATGACGATGTCGGACACAAGATCGACGGCGAGATCAATATCGCCCTTCAGCACCTTGGCGTAATAGGCGGTGTTCTCACGCGAGGTATAGGCGTTCAGGTGCCCGCCCACGGCCTCGATCTCCTCGGCGATCTGGCGCGCCGTGCGGCGCTCGGTCCCCTTGAAGACCATGTGCTCCAAAAGGTGCGAGATGCCGTTGACCTCGGCCGCCTCGTCGCGCGCGCCGATACCGACCCACGTGCCGAGGGTCACGGTCTCGACGTGCTGCATGCTGTCGGTGGCGACGCGCATACCGTTGTCAAGCGTGGTGATACGGACACTCATGAGGCTGCTGCCTCCGCGCCGAGCGTTTCGTCGACGAGGCGTTCGACCGCTTTCAGATCGTTATCGACGGTGACCGCGCGTTCCTCGCGTTCGTAGAGGTCGTTCATGCGTTCCGGGAGCGTTGGACGGACGCCGGTTGCGGTTTCGACCGCATCCGGGAATTTGGCCGGGTGGGCCGTCGCCAGCACCACCATCGGCGTGCCGTCGTGCTCGTGCCTGGCTTTCGCGGCGGCGAGACCGACGGCCGTGTGTGGGTCGATCAGCATGCCGTTATCCTCATGAAGCGCACGGATCGTTTCCGTGGTTTCATTATCGTCGAAGCGCGCCGCATCGAATTTCTCGCGTACGGTATCCAGCATGCCTTCATCGACGCGGAAACGGCCTTCCCCGCGAAACGTGGTCAGCGTGCTTTCGACGCGCGCGCCGTCGCGTCCCATCATGTCGAACAGGAGCCGTTCGAAATTGGACGATATCTGGATGTCCATGCTCGGGCTGAGCGTCGGCACCACCGCGTCGGTGCGCATCTCGCCGCTCTCGAAGAACCGCGCCAGGATGTCGTTGGCGTTGGCGGCGACGATGAACTTCTTGACCGGAATGCCCATCTTCATCGCCGCGTAACCGGCGTACACGTTGCCGAAGTTACCGGTCGGTACCGCGAACGAGACCTCGCGTTCCGGCGCGCCCAAGTGCAGGGCCGCGTGGACGTAATAGACGATCTGCGCCATGACACGGGCCCAGTTGATCGAATTCACGGCAGACAGGTTGTGGCGGTCACGGAAGGTTTCGTCGTTAAACATCGCCTTCACCAGGTCCTGGCAGTCGTCGAAGGTCCCCCGGATCGCAAGGTTGTGGACGTTGTCCGCCAGCACCGTCGTCATCTGCCGGCGCTGCACCTCGGAAACACGGCCGTCCGGGTGAAGCATGAAAACATCGAGCGTATCCTTGTCGCGGCAGGCCTCGATGGCCGCCGAACCGGTATCGCCCGACGTGGCGCCGACAATGGTGACGCGTGTACCGCGCGCCTGCAGAACGTGATCGAACAGACCGCCCAGCATCTGCATGGCGACGTCCTTGAAGGCCAGCGTCGGCCCGTGAAACAACTCCATCAGGTGAATATCGTCGCCGATATTGACGAGCGGCGCCACTTCGCCGCCCTCGAACGTGGCGTAGGCCCGGGCGATGATGGCTTTCAACGCATCGTCGTCGATGGTGCCGCCGATGAAAGGCCGCATGACCCGAAACGCGAGGTCGTTGTAGCCGAGAGTTTTCATCTCGGTGAGATCGTCGGCGTTGAAGTGCGGCCATTCCGCGGGCACGTAAAGGCCCCCGTCGCGGGCGAGACCGCTCAACAGCACATCGTCGAACGCAAGTTCCGGCGCGCGCCCGCGGGTCGAAATATAGCGCAAAGGAATCCTCCCTATCGGGGCCATATTGTTGTCGCCCCGGCCATTTGGCTAAACCTATCCATCGAACCCCGGCGAAACAAGGACGACCGTATTAACCTATATTGTCTCGCATCCGGGGCTCGTGCATGATTTCCCTCAACGAGCGAGGGAGGCGAAAGCCATGAGAGCCGCACTTTACACATTTCTGGCCGCAGTCATTCTCATGGGATTGCCGGCGGCGCAGGCGTCCGAACGGGTGGTTATAGGCACCGGTGGCGAAACCGGTGTCTACTACGCGACCGGACAGGCTTTATGCAAACTGCTGACAGACCGCGGCGTCGATTGTGTCGCGCCCCCGACCGGCGGCTCGGTGGCCAACCTGAAGGTATTGAACGTCGGCGAGGTTACCTTCGCCATGGCGCAGTCGGACTGGCAGTTCCATGCCTATCACGGCTCCAGCGAATGGACCGGCGACAAGATGGCCGATCTGCGCGCCGTCTTTTCCGTATATGCGGAACCCGTGCAGGTCGTGGTCAACCGGGATGCGAAAATCCGTAACTGGTATGCGCTCAAGGGGCACAGCATAAATATCGGCAATCCGGGTGCTGGCCACCGGCAGACCATGGAGGAAATGCTCGATGCACAGCGTTGGAAACTCGCTACGTTCAGCGCCGTGCACGAACTGCCGTCGTCGGAACAGGTGGACGCTTTTTGCGCCGGTAAGTTCGAGGCGTTCGTCTACGCGGTCGGCATTCCGAACACAGCCATGAAACGCGCCGTTGCCGAGTGCAACGGCAACCTGATCGAACCGCACCACACCATCACCCGTAAGCTGGCGACGGCGGCCCGGCCCTATTATTCAAAGGTGACGATCCCCGCCAAGACGTATTGGGACGGCCAGAAGAAGGTCGACACGTTCGGCGTGATGGCGACGTTGGTGGCTATGGTGAATACCGACCCCAAACTCGTCGATGCCCTGGTCAAAGCGGTGTTCGAGGATTTCGAGGCGTTCAAGGCGCTGCATCCGGCGTACAGTGCCAGTACGCCGGAAACGATGATCCAGGAAGGCCTGAGTGCGCCGCTGCATCCGGCGGCGGCGGCCTATTACAAATCCAGGGGCTGGATCAAGTAGCGGACCGTCAGTCGGGCAGGTAGCGCGCTTTCAGATGAGCTTTGAACGGCTCGGCTTCGAGTGGCCGCCCGGTAGCCCGGCTCAGCAGTTCCGGCGCGGACAGCAGCCGGCCGTTGCCATGAATATTGTCGCGCAGCCAGTCCAGCAGGACCGAAAAATCGCCTGTTGCAACGGCGCCCGGAATTTCCGGATGCGCTGCGAGTGCCGCCTGATAGAGCTGCGCGGCCGTCATCGCACCCAGGGTGTAGGTGGGGAAGTAGCCGAGTGCGCCGGTGTACCAGTGGATGTCCTGCAGGCAGCCTTGTGCGTCGTCCGGCACGTCGATGCCGACCAGATTCTTGAAAGTTGCGTTCCAGGCGTCCGGAATATCCCGCGCCGCGAGCTGGCCGGCGACGATATCCTTTTCCAGCCGGTAACGCAGGATGACGTGGAGCGGATAGGTCACTTCGTCGGCGTCGACGCGAATGAAGCTGCGTTCGACCTTTTGATAGAGCCTGAGGATATTCTCCGCTTCCCAGGCAGGGCCCGAACCGTTGAATGCCTCGCGGATGACCGGCAGCGCGTATTCTATGAACCCGCGCGAGCGGCAGACCTGCATTTCCATCAGCAACGACTGGCTCTCGTGGATCGACATGCCGAGCGCCGCGCCGACCGGCTGCAGACGCCATTCCTGCGGCAGACCCTGCTCGTAAAGCGCGTGTCCGGTCTCATGGAGCACCCCCATCAGGGCGGAGGTGAAATCGTTCTCGTCGTAACGTGTCGTGATACGCACGTCGTCAGGCACGCCACCGCAGAACGGGTGGTGGCTGACGTCGAGCCGGCCGCGGTCGAAGTCGAAGCCCAGCACTTCCATGAACCGGATGCCCAGATCGCGCTGTATCTCCTCGGGGAACGGGCCTTCCGGCATGACCGCCGGGCCGCGCGCCGCCTGGAATTCGAGGACCTCGTTCAAAAAGTCCGGAAGATACGCCGCGAGATCGTCGAGAACCGGGTCGATGTCGGCGCTGCGGCCGCCCGGCTCGAAGGAATCGAGGAGCGCGTCATAGGGATAGAGGCCGAATTTTTCGCCCGTACGAACCGCCTTCTCGCGAACCAGCGTGATCAATTCTTCCAGCGCCGGCACGGCGGCGGCGAAATCGCTTTCGGCGCGTGCCTTGCGCCAAGCCTGTTCGCATTGGCTCAGTGCGCGCGAATGCCTGGCGACGAAGTCTTCATCTAGAACGGACGCGCGCTGATGTCGGCGTTCGATCTCGTGCAGGTTCGCGGCCTGCCAGTCGTCCAGGCGTTCTGTGTCGCGGCAGGCGGCGGCGATAAGGTCTTCGGTTTCCGCGCTGATCAGCAGGCCGTGAGCGATCGTCTTCAGTTCGGCAAGCTGTTCCGACCGTGCGTCCGCGCCGCCTGCGGGCATGTTGGCGGCATGGTCCCAGTGCAGAACCGCTTCC
The DNA here is from genome assembly GCA_965229805.1 of Rhodospirillales bacterium. GTDB lineage: Bacteria > Pseudomonadota > Alphaproteobacteria > Rhodospirillales > Casp-alpha2 > UBA4479. The sequence continues at coordinate 752,243 of CBDDJO010000002.1, forward strand.
GCCTCGCCGAGCAGGGCAATGCGGCGAAAACGGGATTCCAGCCTTTCGTAGGCGTCGGAAAGCGGCGCGTCGGGCATTTGTCAGAGGACCGGGATGAATAGCAACCGGTCGGCGATCATCGCGAGGAAGATCAGGAAGAGATACAGGATCGAGAACAGGAATAGGGGCTTCGCCGGCTCCGTGCCCTCGGTTTTCCAGAGCCGCCAGGTGCGAATCCAGAACATACCGCCGAGAACGACGGCGGTTGCCAGATAAAGCCAGCCGGAAACGCCGAGGAAGCTCGGCGCCAGGGTCGAAGCGATCATCAGCACGGTATAGATCAGCATCTGCCGCTTGGTTTCGCGTTCGCCGGCGACGACCGGCATCATCGGCACGCCGGCGGCGGCATAGTCGCCGCGGCGGAATAGTGCCAGCGCCCAGGAATGCGGCGGCGTCCACAGGAATATGATCATGAACAGCGCGATCGCACCGGGGTCGACGCTGCCGGTGACGGCGGCCCAGCCGACGAGCGGCGGGAACGCGCCGGCGGCGCCACCGATAACGATGTTCTGCGGCGTGCGGCGTTTCAGCCAGGCGGTGTAGATGAAAACGTAATAGAAGATGGTCAGCGCCAGCAGCCCGCCCGCGACGGCCCCTACATGCATCGTCATCATGGCGATCGAGCCGATGGCGAGCACGGTGCCGTAGATCAGCGCCAGTTTCGGGTCCATGCGGCCGGCCGGGATCGGCCGGTCCTGGGTGCGACGCATGATGCGGTCGATGTCGCGGTCGTACCACATGTTGATGGCGCCTGACGCGCCCGCGCCGATGGCGATGCACAGCACGGCGATCAAGCCGGTTTGCGCGTCTGCGCCGCCCGGCGCCATCAGGATTCCGACAAGCGCCGTAAAGACCACGAGTGACATGATCCTCGGCTTCAGGAGCACGGCAAAATCATTGACGCGGAACCGGGGCTCCGCCGGTTCCGTTGCTGCCGTCTCCAGATTGTTCAGCGTGACGTCGCTGCGACCGCTATCGCTCATGGCTAAATCAGCTCTCGTGGCTGCCCCATCGGGCCTGTCTGCAGGAGACGGGTTATAGAAGATTGTCCCGCCCGTTTCCAGACATTCCCGAATATACTATCCGACCCGTGCTAGAGCACGCTTTCCGGCGATCCAGATGAACATGACACCGCCGATTACCGCGATTACGCCGCCAATGCCGATCCCGACGTGACCGATCCAGTTGCCGATGACCTCCATACCGGGGGCGGTGTCGGAGACCTTGCGCGGCGCGCCGTAGCCGCCGGCGACGAACAGGCCCAGGCTGTGCAGGAGCTGGCCCAGGCCATAGAGCCAAAATGATGCGCGGATCGACTTCCAGCGCGCCAGGCCGCGTTCCAGCAGCGGCAATACGAACAGGATGACCAGTCCCATGGCGGCTACGTTCACGCCGCCGATCACGCCGTGGTAGTGCGCCGGCGTCCGCGTGTCGGCGCCGTCGACGAAGATGCCCAGAACGCCGCCGGCAAAGAAAACGGCCAGCGACAGCAGCAACGCAAGACGCGCCGTCCGGGCCGTGTCGCCCTCCGGTTTAGGCGCCCGCAACGTGGATGCGCCGATAGTCAGGCCGAGAAAGATCGGCACCGGTGCCAGCGCATACTGGTAATGAGTGAACAGAATACGCTCCTCGGCGGAGAAAGGGGCTTCCACGAACATGAGCCCGAGACCGCCGAGGGCCAGAAACGCATTGATGCCGAGCGCCAGCATGGCGATCCTGGGCGTCACCGGCGGACGCCCGAGTGCACGGCCGCCGAGCAACACCCAGCCCGCGATCATCACGCTTGTATTGAAGAACTGCAGGATGTGGCCGCCGGCCCAGAACAGATCTTCGTTCTCGGCCGCCGTCGACGGCATCACGCCGAGCCGATTCCAGGCGATGGCGAAGGCGGCGACGGCGGCAAGGACGATTACGCCCGACGCCATCCCCGCGGCGCCGATCGGTTCCAGCGGGCCGTGCCGGTCGACCCCGTTTGCAAGCGAACGTGCCGCCGCCAGGACGACCGCGAACACCACCATCAGGAGACCGACGTAATAAATTGGGTCGATGATTGCCGGGATATAGTTGTTAAGCGACGGCTCGCCCCGGTCCATCAGGGCGGGCAATGCCAGCATGATGAAAGCGATCACCATTGCCGCCAACGAGGACGCACCCAGGCCGGCCAGTTTCGGCGCGCCGTCGGCCATCCGGTAAGCGCCGATCATCATCAGGATGATGCCGATGGCCAGGTACCAGACCACGAACGAGAATACGACATGGATGATCAGGCTTTTCTCGTAAAAAGCGACCGGCCATGGGAACAGGGTATCGGCGCCGGGTATGCGCGAGATCGCCAGCAAGAGGGCATAGACTCCGGCGATGGCGAGCGCGCCCAGCGCAATGAGCGTCCAGCGCCGCAGTTCGCGTTGCGCGGCCGTGGCTGCCAGGGCGGGACGAAATCCTTCGATCGGATTCCAGCGCTGCTCCTGGGCCGGTCTCAGCAAGGTTCAGCCTCCCTGGTAGGGATACATGTGGACGGCCATCACGTAGACGACGACGCCGGAGATGCCGACATACATCCAGAGTGGCCAGGTGATGCGGGCGATTTTCTTGTGCCGGTCGAATCGTTCGCGTAGGGCGCGCATGACCGTGATCGGGACCAGCGGCACGATCGCGATCGCACCCAGCACATGCACGATCAGAATGGTGAAGTAGACGTAACGGACCGCACCGTCGCCACCGAATTGAGCGAATCCGGCATTCAGTTTGTAGATCACGTACGAGACCAGGAACAGGGCCGAGGCGGTGAGCGCCGCGATCATCATCGCCCGGTGTCTGCGCCAGTCGCCCGACTTTATGAAATAATAGCCAAGCGCCAGGAAAACCACGGAGATGCCGTTGAACAGGGCATTCGTGTGAACAAGCTGGTTGAAGTCCATGTCGTGGAAACTTTCGGCTGTCAGTAACTCAGCGGATTTTCCGAAAGGCGGAGAAAGATACTCGCGTACATGGCGAGCGCAAAGGCCGCCAGCACGATCGCCAGCACGAAGTTGCGCCGCTTGTTGCCGTGTGCATTTTGCGTATCGTTTTCCGGCTTGTTTTGATCGCTCATTTTGCCGCTCTCATTCGTCTTTGCGGAGAAAGAATGACAGGAAAACCGGCTGTTTCGCCCGTCGTTGCCGAGGATTTAGGCGCTCAACGCTGCAAATGCACGGAATTTATTGAATACGCATGTTGCCGGGCATCGGATTTTTACTTTTCACCCCTTGTCATTGCACCTTATCACCCCCAAAATCAACGTGAGAAAGTTGTAGAAATATCGGCGGGAATTGCGATTGCCGACTTGCCCCGCCGCAGTCTCGGCTTTAAAAACACGCTCAGAAGCGCTGTCTCCGAAGCGGCGCGTCTGCAAAGATAATTCAAGGCGGCTCTATGGTGGGCGGCCGGCAATCAGGTGAGACGAATGCGAAACAAGCTGAAGACCTTCGTGCCCGCGCTGATCGGCGCATTGATGACCGCTGGTCCGGCGCTGGCTGGCCCGGCGGGCGACGTGCGCTCCGCGCCTTGGCAACTATGGTTGCAAGAACCGGGCTCGCCGACGGCGGACCGAATCGTCGAGTTCAACTTCCAACTGCTGGTCATTGAAACGTTGATCGTGATCTTGGTTCTCGGCCTGATGGCCTATATCGCGATCCGCTTCAACGCTAAGCGCAACCCGGTGCCGTCGAAGACGACCCACCACACCGGGCTCGAGGTGGCGTGGACGGTGATCCCGATCTTCATCCTGGTCGGGATCGCGGTGCCGTCGCTGAAGCACCTGTATTTCGCGGACCGTATTCCCGAATCCGACATGACGCTGAAGATCACCGGCAACCAGTGGTATTGGAACTATGCCTATCCGGATAACGGCGACTTCGCATTCGACAGCATCATCATCCCGGAAGAGGAGCTGAAAGAAGGCCAGCCGCGGCTGCTGAGCGTCGACAACAAGGTCGTGCTGCCGGTCGAGACGAACATCCGTCTTCTGATGACGTCCAATGACGTCATCCACAACTGGGCGCTGCCGTCGCTGTCGATCAAGCTCGATACCGTGCCCGGCCGGATCAACGAAACCTGGACACGCATTCACGAAAAATACGTCGGCAAGACCATCTACGGCATGTGCTCGGAGCTTTGCGGCGTCAATCACGGTTTCATGCCGATTGCCATCCAGGCGGTCTCGAAGGAAGACTTCGAAAAATGGGTCCAGGAGGCTCAGGAGAAGTACGCATCGGATGACACCAAAACGGACGACAAGGTACGCCTGGCTGAAGCCGGCGCCACCCGTTGATCATCCGGAAAGATATTTGAGGAGAGGGACGTAACATGGCGAACGCAGCTGACGCCCATCACGACGACCACGGTCACGACGACCACTATCCCGGCTTTTTCTCGCGCTGGTTCTGCTCCACGAACCACAAGGACATCGGCACGGTCTATTTGTATCTGTCGATGTTCGCCGCAATCATCGGCGGCGGGATGTCGTGGTTCATTCGCCTGGAACTTGCCGAACCGGGGTTGCAATTCCTGACGGGCGGCGCGCCGGATATGCAGTTCTACAACGTGCTGCTTACGGCGCATGGGTTCCTGATGGTGTTCTTCGTGGTCATGCCGGCGATGATCGGCGGCTTTGGCAACTGGTTCGTGCCGTTGATGATCGGCGCACCGGACATGGCCTTCCCGCGTATGAACAACATCAGCCTGTGGTTGACGTTCGCCGGCCTCGGCATGTTGCTGATCTCGGCTTTCGTCGGATCGGGTGTCGGCACCGGTTGGACGGCGTATCCGCCTCTCTCCAGCGGCATTTATCACCCGAGCGCGGCCGTCGACTTCGGCATCCTGTCGCTGCACCTTGCGGGCGCGGCCTCGATCCTGGGGGCGATCAACTTCATTGTCACCATCTTCAACATGCGCGCACCCGGCATGACCATGCACAAGATGCCGCTGTTCGTGTGGTCGATCCTGGTCACCGCGTTTCTGCTTCTGCTGGCGCTGCCGGTGCTGGCGGGCGCGCTGACGATGCTGCTCACCGACCGTAACTTCGGGACCACGTTCTTCGATCCCGCCGGCGGCGGCGATCCGGTCCTGTGGCAGCACCTGTTCTGGTTCTTCGGCCACCCGGAAGTCTACATCATTATCCTGCCGGCGTTCGGCATCATCTCGCAGATCGTATCCACGTTCTCCAAGAAGCCGGTGTTCGGCTATCTCGGCATGGCGTACGCGATGGCGGCGATCGGTGTCGTCGGCTTCGTGGTGTGGGCGCACCACATGTACACGGTCGGTCTCGATGTCGACACCCGAGCCTATTTCACGGCGGCAACCATGGTCATCGCCGTGCCCACGGGGGTTAAGATCTTCTCGTGGCTGGCGACGATGTGGGGCGGTTCGATCGAGTTCAAGACGCCGATGCTCTACGCATTCGGCTTCATCTTCCTGTTCGTCATGGGCGGGGTGACCGGCGTGACGCTGGCCAACTCGTCGGCGGATCTGGTGTTCCACGATACCTACTTCGTGGTCGCGCACTTCCATTATGTGATGGCGATCGCCGCGATCTTCGCGATGTTCGGGGCGTGGTTCTATTGGATCGGCAAGATGTCGGGCAAGGATTACAACGAATTCTGGGGCAAGATTCAGTTCTGGATGTTCTTCATCGGCGTCAACCTGTTGTTCTTCCCGCAGCACTTCTCGGGTCTTGCCGGGATGCCGCGCCGGATTCCCGACTATCCTGATGCCTATGCGGGCTGGAACTATCTGAGTTCCGTCGGCGCGTTGATCACGGCTCTCGGCACCCTGTTGTTCTTCGTGATCCTGTTCCACACGTATCTGGCCGGCCGGAAAGCCGCGCAGAACCCGTGGGGCGAAGGTGCGACAACGCTGGAATGGCACGTGCCGAGCCCGGCGCCGTTCCACACCTTCGAGGATCAGCCGGACATGTCCGGCAAGGCGCCGGCCGAGTAAGCCGGGAAGCCGGAGCGCGATACGATGGCAAACGTCAGAGACAAAAACTTGCGGACGGCGGCGGTGCTTTTCACCGTTGTCGCCGGCATGATCGGTCTCTCGTTCGCGTCGGTGCCGCTCTATCGGCTCTTCTGTCAGGTGACGGGCCTCGGCGGTACGCCAGGGGTCGAGGCGGCGGCGCCGGAAACGGCGACGGATACGGCTTTCACGGTTCGCTTCGACGCCAACACCAATCCGGATCTGCCGTGGCGGTTCACGCCGGTGCAGCGCGAAGTGAGCCTGAAACTCGGCGAGGAGAAACTGGCCTTTTACGAGGCCACCAACCTGAGCGACGAGCCGATTACCGGAACCGCGACCTTCAATGTGACGCCACTCAAGGCCGGGCAGTTTTTCGTCAAGATCGACTGCTTCTGCTTTACCGAGCAGACGTTGATGCCGGGCGAGACGGTGGACATGCCGGTGACGTTCTATGTCGATCCGGAAATTTACGAAGAAGTGAATACCCGCGATGTCACGACGATCACGCTTTCCTATACCTTCTATCCGAAAGAGGATGGGGACAAGGTGTCGGCGGTGGATCGGCCGGTGAAAGCGGGAGAGAAGGGCTGACGAGGACGGTCCGGGGGCCATCCCTGTCATGAGTAATTAAAACCCGAGGGGAAAATACCGATGAGTGGTGCGAAAAGTCATCCCTATCACATTGTCAATCCGAGCCCGTGGCCGTTCGCAGCCAGTGTGCTCGCGTTCGCCATGGCGATCTTCGCGATCATGTACATGCACGGCTCGTCGATCGCGCCGATGCTGGTCTGCTTCGTCGCGCTGGTCGTCACCGCCGGGGTATGGTGGCGCGATGTGGTCGTCGAAGGCCGCAACGGGCATGATCATACGGAAGAGGTCCGTCACGGCCTGCGCATGGGGATGCTGCTGTTCATCGTCTCCGAGGTGATGTTCTTCTTCGCCTTCTTCTGGGCCTACTTCAATGCGTCGATCCCGGCGATCAGCTTCGCCGCCTCTCCGGTGTGGCCGCCGGAAGGCGTGGTGCCGTTTGATACCTGGACGCTGCCGTTCCTCAATACATTGATCCTGCTGACATCGGGTGTGACCGTAACCTATGCGCACCACGCGATCCGCCTTGGTGATCAGAAACGCTGTGCCACCGGTATTCTGTTGACGGTAATCCTCGGCGTGCTGTTCACCGCGTGCCAGGCCTACGAATACGGCCACGCCGCGTTCGGCTTCAAGGACGGTATCTATTCCTCGACGTTCTATCTGGCGACCGGCTTTCACGGCTTCCACGTGATCGTCGGGACGATCTTCCTGCTGGTGTGTTATTTCCGCGCGCTGAAAGGCCACTTCACGTCGGAGGGCCACATCGGCTTCGAGGCCGCTGCCTGGTACTGGCACTTTGTCGACGTCGTGTGGCTGTTCCTGTTCACCGCCGTTTACTGGTGGGGCTCCGCCGGTTACGTGCCGCCCGCCGGTTGAGGCGTACATTCATCGTTTACGGAAAAGGCCGGGGTTCGCCCCGGCCTTTTTCGATGCGCTATGGGATCAGTCCCAGCCACCACCACCAAACGTAATTCAGCGGTACAAGCACAGCCAGCGAGATCACGGCGAGAGCCAACGTCATCTTGGCGCCATCCCGGAGGCTGACGCCGCCCAGGTGCATGGCGACGATCAGCGGCGGCACCTGATAGGGCAGGATCACGGTCGAATACGAAATTACCAGGCTCATCAGCACCGTCGCCACGGGAAAGCCCGTCAGAGCCGATATCTCGCCCGCCAGCGGCCCCATGACAGCCGGCGCGCTGGGTGCCGTGACCCCCATGTTGACAACAGCGCCGAGCCCGATCATCGAGAAAAACGAGGTGAGCGGCGCGTCCGCACTGAGTGGCACGTGTGCCAGAAGCCAGCCGCCGAGCCATTGCCCGGCACCGGTTTCGACCAGCACAGCGCCCATGCTCAGGACACCCGCGACGTAGATGGCGGATGGAAAATTGACCCGGGTCTTGAGGTCGTCGCCATCGACGATGCCGATCCCGGGCAACAGGCACACGACGGCCGCCCCCATGGCGACCCAGGCCGGCGAGATGTGGTGAATGAAATCCGTCACCCAGAAACCGAGCGTGACCGCCAGGATAATCGCCAGCCTTCTTCCTTCCGGGGTGAGTGGCTTTGCCTCGGGTTGCGCGACTTCGGCGATACTCCGATTCCCGGCGGGGAACATGGTCAGCACAAGGCCGATGATCAGCAGCATCTTCAGAATGCCGTTCACCGGCATGTGGGTCAGCATGTATTCGCCGTAGTTGAACGTCAGCCCGAATAGGTTCTCGGCGACGCCGACCAGCACCATGTTGGGAACGTTTGACGGCAGGATGGCGCTCGACGGCATCCAGCTCGCGCAGGCGAGCGTCAGCACCAGACCGGTCCGTTCCTTCGACCCTTTCTCGAAACCGAGGTTGTCGGCAAGTGCGAGGACAATCGGGATCAGCAGGATAATGCGGCCCATGGTCGACGGCATCAGGAAAGCGAGCGCACCGCTGACCAGTGCGACGCCGCAGACGACGCGCAGATAGTTGCCGGCGAACCTGGCGGTAATTGTCGTCGCCAACCTGGCGCCGAGGCCCGATTTCTGCACCGCGACGCCGATGATCAGGCCGCCGAACACCATCCAGAACGCGGTCGAGTGAAACCCGGAGAAAACCACTTCCGCGTCGCCGACCCCAATCACCATGGCGATGGTGAAGAAGATGAGCGCCGTCAGGTATTCGGGGATCGCCACGGTCGCGTAAAAACCGACGGCAAGCAGGCAGATCGCCGCACCGGTCGTCGCAAGCTCGTTGACGCCCGCGGGGGGCGGGGTCATGAACAATATGACCGCCGACGCGGTGGTTAGAAGTGCGATCAGCCGGGACGGATGGCGGGCAAGGCCCTTCACGAAATCGGACATGCGCTCCGTTATAGCCTCCGGGTTGCACGCGACAATACTTAAATCGTCACGGATCATCGTCTATGATGGAACAAACCAAGGGGAGGATGCCATGGCCGAGGAAGGCAAGGACACGGGCGCGCTGTTCGATGCGGAGAAAAACGCCGAGATATACGCCGATTTCGCCGAACGCTCGCAGAAGATCGTGAACGCCTTCCTGGAACGCCAGAAGTCGGGCGAAAGTTATACCGTTGCCGATCCGGTCGAGATCGGCAAGATGTTCATGGACGCGTCGATGAAGATGATGTCCAACCCGCAAAAATTCGCCGAACAGCAGGCCAAGCTGATGCAAGGTTATGCCGATCTCTGGCAGGCGACGGCAAAACGGATGGCCGGCGAAGAGGACGTCAAGCCGGTCATCGAACCTGCCCGGGACGACCGCCGCTTCAAGGACGATGCCTGGAGTGAGGAGGCCGTCTTCGATTACATCAAGCAGTCGTATCTTTTGACATCGGATTGGCTGCAGGCGCAGGTCAGCGACGTCGATGACATGGACGAAAAGACCCGGGAGAAGCTGAAGTTTTATACCCGCCAGTTCGTGGACGCCCTGTCGCCCAGCAATTTCGTCGCCACCAACCCGAAGGTCCTGAAAGCCGCCGCCGAGACCAAGGGCGAGAACCTGATCAAGGGCCTGGATCAACTATTGAAAGACCTCGAGCGGGGGCAGGGTGAACTCCGCATCTCCATGACGGATACCGAGGCCTTCGAACTCGGCACGAATGTTGCCGTGACGCCCGGCAAGGTGGTCTATCAGAACGATCTGATTCAGTTACTTCAATACGCGCCGACGACGGAGAAGGTGGCCAAACGACCGTTGCTGATCGTCCCGCCCTGGATCAACAAGTTCTATATTCTCGATCTGCAACCCAAGAACTCGTTCATCAAGTGGGCGACGGATCAGGGCCATACGGTTTTCGTGATCTCGTGGATCAATCCGGACGAGCGTTATGCCGACAAGCAATTCGAGGACTACATGCTGGAAGGGCCGCTGGCGGCCATGGACGCGATAAAGGACGCAACCGGCGAGAAGGACGTCAACGTTATCGGCTACTGTATCGGCGGCACGCTGACGGCCGCGACGCTCGCCTATATGACCGCCAAGGGTGACGGCCGGGTTAAATCGGCGACGTTTTTCACCACCATGGTGGATTTTTCGGACCCGGGCGAACTGGGCGTCTTCATCGACGAAGGCCAGTTGCAGCGACTGGACGAGCACATGGAGAAGAAGGGCTATCTGGACGGTCAGTACATGAGCCAAGTCTTCAACATGATGCGCGACAACGACCTGATCTGGTCGTTCGTGATCAATAACTACCTGCTTGGACGCGAGCCGATGGCGTTCGATCTCCTGTACTGGAATTCGGACAACACGCGTATGCCGAAGATGATGCACTCGCTCTATCTCCGGAAGATGTATCTGCAAAACAAGCTGGTCGAGCCGGGCGGCATCACGCTGGATGGGGTGCCGATCGATCTTTCCACGATAAAGACGCCGGTCTATTGGCTGTCGACCAAGGATGATCACATCGCGCCCTGGAAGTCGACTTACGCGGCGACCCAACTCTACAAGGGGCCGAAGCGGTTCGTGCTGTCGGCGAGCGGCCACATCGCCGGCGTCATCAACCCGCCGGCGGCCAACAAGTACTGCTTCTGGACAAACACCAAGACCCCGGCCGATCCGGATGCTTTCTTTGAAAGCGCGAAACAGCACGATGGTTCGTGGTGGCCGGACTGGCAGAAATGGATCAAGAAATACACTGGCGGAGAGGTTGTGGCCCGCAAGCCCGGCGACGGCAAACTCAAGGTGATCGAGGATGCGCCGGGATCGTATGTGAAGGTGCGTATCTGATTTGCCCGCCGGAGGCTTTCCGGGCATAGTTTCCGCCATGGTGGAGGCACGGGCGAGCACGGCGGAACTGGCAGGCGGTGCGCAGTTGGGCGTGGCGCCGGAAAATGTGCACAGTCACCTTGAGCTGCTGGCCGAAATGGGCCGGGACTTCGCTTCCAGCCTCGATCTCGAAGAAACTCTGACCCGTGCCGTAGAGCGTATCACGGGCTACGTCGATGCCGAAGCCGGTGCGCTCTTCATGCTGTCTCCGGATGGCGGAAAATTGTGCTGCGATGCCTGCGTCGGCCCGGTCGAGATTACAGGACTGGAGATTGCCGCCGATCAGGGGATCGTCGGGTTCTGTGTGCAGAAAGATGCCGGACGGATCGTCCGCGATGTCAGCAAGGATCCGGACTTCAACGCCGCCGTTGACGACGAAACCGGCTTCAAGACGCTCTCGATCCTGTGCGCGCCGATGAGCGTCAAAGGTGAGCGCATCGGCGCCATTGAACTGATCAACAAGCGGGGTGGGGACGGTCTGTTCGACGACGACGATCTGCACCTTTTGCAGTCGCTGGCGGTGTCCGCTGGGCTGGCCGTGCTCAACGCCCGCATGGCGGCGGAACTGGTCGAGCAGGAACGGGTCAAGCGCGAGCTCGAACTGGCTGCCGAAATCCAGCGCTCGCTCCTGCCCGAGGAAAAGGACAGCGACTTCCCGGTGAAGGGCGTCAACCTGCCTGCCCGCGTGGTTTCCGGCGATTTTTACGATTTCTATCCGCTCGACGACGGGCGGGTGGCGTTCACCCTCGGCGACGTTTCCGGCAAGGGCATGAACGCGGCGCTGATGATGGCGAAAACGGCGAGTCTGCTGCGCTGTCTCGGCAAGGCGATCAAGGAACCGGGACGCCTGCTGACGCTCGTCAACGAGGAAGTGGCCGAGACTGCGACACGCGGCATGTTCGTGACCCTGGTGCACGGCGTTTACGACCCGGACAGCGGTTACGTGCGTCTCGCCAACGCCGGGCACGAGCCGCCGCTCGTGGTTTCGCGCGACGGTGAATTCCGCGCCATCGAGGCCGAGGCGCCGCCGCTCGGTATATCGCCGGCGCTGCTGGACGAGGACGGGTTCCCTGAAACGGAATTCGATCTCGACGGCGGTCGGCTGTTCGTTTTTACCGACGGCGTCACTGAGGGTTATGTCGACGAAGGGGTCGAGCTTGGTATCGAGGGCCTGAAGGACATGATAAAGGCCGGTGCCGGCAATATGCAGGATGTTCTGAATGTCGTCCGGAACAAGATCGGCGGTGACGGCCGGGCATTGCGGGACGACGTGACACTGATCGCCATCGATGACGGCACGCAAACCCACACCGCGAAGACCGCGACGGGTATTGCCGAACCGGGCGCGACGGACATGCCGGGCGAAAAGATTTTCCAGCTACGTGTGACGGCCAAGGCGAACCGTTTGCGTCTGATTCGGAATACGGTTCGTGAAACCGCGGAATTCTGCGGATTTTCCGAAGCCGACACCGGTGATATCGTGCTGGCGGTTGACGAAGCGTGCCAGAACGTCATCCGTCACGCGTACGGCCATGAGGGTGAGGGTGACATCGCGATCGAGTTCCGGTATCGGCCGGACGCGATGATTCTGCTGATCCGCGATTTTGCCGATCCAGTGGATATTTCGAAGATCAAGCCCCGGGATCTGGACGATCTGCGGCCGGGCGGACTTGGGACGCACTTGATCGGCGAAGTGATGGATGAAGTAGACTTCTTGCCGCCGCCGATAGATGGCGGCAATCTGTTGAGGCTAGTAAAGAAAATCGGGGACTAGAGAGAAAATGGAGCACCAGTTATCGGAATCCGGCGGCGCGATCGTCATCGCTTTTTCCGGCGATATCGACTTGCAAACGTCACCGGACGCCCGCAAGGCGCTATTGGGGCTTGTCGGAAAAGGACAGCCGATTCTCGTCGATTTGTCGGATGTCGGTTACATCGACTCCTCGGGTGTTGCGTCGCTCGTGGAATGCTTGCAAAGCGTCAAGAAATCGGGCCAGAAACTGGCTCTGGTGTCCGTCAGTGACGGCGCGCTTCGGGTGTTGCAACTGGCGCGGCTCGACAAGGTTTTCACGATCTGCGGTACGATCGACGAAGGTATTCAGACGGTCGGCTGAGCAGAGGGCGTAACGCCGGTTTGGACGGGGGAGAAACTTGGCGGATCATAAGATTTCCGCAGCCGAACGCGTAGAGGGGGTCGGGAGGTCCGCTGTCGGCTTCGTCGAGGCGATGGGCAACGGCGGTATCCTTGTCGTCGAGAGCTTCTATTGGCTGATATTCGGGGTGCGCGAGCGCCAGCCCGTGCGCTTGAGCGCTATTGTCCAGCAGATGATGGAAATCGGCATCAACGCGATCCCGATTGTCCTGATGCTGACCGGCACCATCGGTGTGATGCTGGCGATCCAGGGCATCCACACACTGCGTATTTTTGGCGCCGAGAGCCGGGTGACCATCGGTATCGCGTTTTCCGTAGTCCGCGAGTTCGCGCCGCTGATCACCGGCATCCTTGTGGCCGGTCGCTCCGGTTCGGCGCTTGCCGCGCGCATCGGCACCATGAAGATCAATCAGGAGATCGATGCGCTCAAGGTGATGGGAATTAACCCGACACGGTTCCTCGTGGTGCCGGCGCTGTTGGGCATGCTGATCATGGTGCCGGCGCTGACGCTGCTGGGTATTTTCATGGGGCTGTTCGCGGCGGGGCTCTACGTCAACGCCGACCTCGGCATTTCGCTCGCGGCCTACGCCCATGACACGATCGACATCCTGTCGCTTGATGATCTCGGACACGGGCTCGGCAAGAGTTGCATCTTCGCGGTGCTGATCGCGGTGATCGGTGTCGTCAACGGTGCCGGTGTACAGGGTGGTGCGGAAGGCGTCGGCAAGGCGACGACGCGGTCGGTGGTGCAGGCGATCTCGGCGATTATCGTTACCGACATGCTGTTTGCTTTCGTAGCGACGCGGTAGGGGGCGGTAAATGCGCAATCCGGAAACGATCCTCGAAGAACGCCGCGCCCGGCACCGCCCGGCCACCGGCCCGCGCGCGGTGATCGAGGTCGAGGATCTGGTGACGCACTACGGCGAACGCATGATCCTGAAAGGCGTCAGCATGAATGTGCTGGAGAACGAGATCATGGTGATCATGGGCGGCTCCGGGTCCGGCAAGTCGACGCTGCTCCGATACCTGATGGCGCTCGAGGAAAAGACCTCCGGTATCATGCGAATCCTCGACAAGGACATCGACCATATCACCCGCCAGGAGTTCCTGGAGGTACGCAAACAGCTTGGCGTCGCTTTCCAGTCCGGCGCGCTGTTCAGTTCGATGACGGTCGGCGAAAACATCATGCTGCCGTTATATGAGCACACCGACCTGGACGCGCTGACCATGGAAATCATGGCACGCATGAAGCTGGAAGTGGTCGAGCTTTCGGGATTCGAGGACCTGATGCCGTCCGAGCTTTCCGGCGGCATGATCAAGCGCGCCGCGTTTGCACGCGCCATCGTCATGGATCCGAAAGTCTTGTTCTGCGACGAGCCGTCGGCGGGTCTTGACCCGGTGGTGGCGTCCGCGCTCGACGACCTGATCCTCGATATGCGCGATGCCATGGGCATGAGTATCGTTGTGGTGACGCACGAACTGGACAGCGCCTTTAAGATCGCCGACCGCATCACGATTCTCGATCGTGGTGAAATCCTGATGATCGGCACGGTCGATGAGGTGCTGAAATCCCCGTCGGAGCGGGTACAGGCGCTTCTGAACCGCATTCCCGAAGAAGATACAATGGATCCTGACGAATACCTGAATCGCCTTGTTGGCGACGATAACCCGGGCACGGCGCATTTATGAGGACGGAAACGTGAGAACAAGCAAGATCAACTACTTCATCGTCGGATTGTTCGTGATCGTCATGATCGTGGGACTGGTGGTGTCGGTCGCGCTGCTTACGGGCCGAACCGGCGCGACGGACGGGTATCATGCCTATTATTCGAACGTGACCGGCGTGAAATTCGGCACCCAGGTGGTCTACGAAGGGTATCCGATTGGCCAGGTAATCGAGGTCGTCCCCGAGGAGCAGGACGGTCGTATGCGCTTTCGCGTCAACTTCGACGTGGTTCAGGGCTGGCGCATTCCGGATGACAGTATCGTCGAGATCGCGGCGCCAGGCCTGCTGGCGGCGGTGACACTGGCGGTCAACGCAGGCGAAAGCGCGACGGCGTTGGATCCGGGCTCGGAAATCAAGGCGCAGGAACGGTCCGATATGTTCGCGGCGGTCGCCAATGTGGTGGGCGATTTCGGTGATCTGTCCAACAATTACCTCAAGCCGCTGCTCAGGAATGTCGATAACACGGTAACGCAGATAGGCGAGTTCCTGCAGGCCGGCGGCGAAGGCCGGATGATCGCCGCCGATGCACGCGACACCATGGCGATGGCGCGCTCGGTTATGGTCGACCTCAAGGACCGCATCCCGACGATCGCCGAGCGCCTGGAAACCATCCTTACCGATGTCAGTGTCACCAGCCGCCGTCTGAACGAGATCCTGACGCCCGAGAACCAGCAGAAAATCCTCGGCATGATCGACAACTTGAATGCGGCGACGCAAAAATTCGATACCGTGCTGATCACGATGAACTCGATCCTCAAGGATATCGACGACCTGATGCTGGACGCGGAAGGCGACCTCGCGGTGACCATGAAGGAGAGCCGTTACATCACCGAGTCGATCGCGCGAAACATCGACGCGATCAACCAGAACATGGACGGCGCGGCGCGCAATCTCTATGAATTCAGCCGCCAGATCAGACAGAATCCGGGGCTCCTGTTGGGCGGTACGTCCCCTGAAGACAAAGGAACGGTGAAATGACCGCGACAACAACGAAACCGATCCTGAAAACGTTCCCGGTTGCCGGGCTGATGCTGGCGCTCGGTGTGCTGATCACCGGGTGTGCCGCGCAGCCACCGGTGCCGAACGACAAGTACTACCGTTTGCAGGCGGTATTCGCGGCGGAGCCGTCCGCCTCGGCCAAGTTTCCGGGTAATTTCGAGATCGAGCGCTTTACCGCCGACGGGCTGACGGCCGGGCGGCCGATCGTCTATGTCGAGACGAATGACCCCAACCAGCTTCAGGAATATCACTATCATTTCTGGACCCAGCCGCCGACGGTTATGTTGCGGGATGAACTGGTGACATATCTACGCCAGGCGAAGATTGCCGATAGCGTCGTCATTCCCGAGATGCGTCTGGAACCGCAGTACCTGATGACGGGGCGTATCCGGACGCTGGAACAGGTGCTGGGGTCTCCGAACCGGACGCGCATGGAACTGGAGATCGCCTTGCGTCAGCCGGGCACCGGCAAGCTGATGTTCTTGAAGTCCTACGAACACGAAACGACACAGGCTTCGCCCGGCGTTGCCGCTGCCGTCGATAGTCTGAACGAAGCGCTCAACATCATCTATTCGGACCTGCTGGCGGATCTCCGCGCGCTATGAGCGCGAGGCGGCGGAAGAAGAAATCCGTCCGCGGCAGGCCGAGCCCGAAACGACCCGCCGAAACGGTCGTGATCTCGCGCATCGCCCAGCAGGGTGACGGCGAGGCGGCACTTGCCGACGGCACCCGGGTCTTCGTGCCCATGACATTGCCCGGCGACGAAGTACATATCCAGCCGGGCGCCAGTCGCGGTGACGGTGTTGCCGCCACGGTCCTGGAATGGATTCAGCAACAGCCCCGCAATAACCCGATATGTGATGTGTTTGGAAAATGCGGCGGCTGTCAGCTCCAACACCTGCCGGCCGCGAGCTACGACGCGTGGAAAGCCGATGCTGTCCGCACCGCCTTGTCGCGCCACGGTCTCTCGATCGACCTTGCCCCCCTTCGTAAAGTGCCGTTCGATTCCCGCAGGCGCGCGGCTCTGGCATTCGTGATGACGGCGGCGGGGCCGGTTCTCGGGTTCAACGAGGCTTATTCCGACCGGATCGTCGGTATGGGCGGCTGTCCGCTGCTGGTGCCGGCGCTGGCCGTGTTGTGGGGGCCACTTAAGGCGTTCTGTGCCGAAACACTGCCGGCACCGGTGCGTGCCGATATCCGGATGACGGCGACGGAAACGAGCGCGGTGGAGATCGTCGTCGAGGCAGATGTCGACCTTGACCTTTTGCGCCGCGAAGCCATCGCGACATTTACCGAGACGCATGACATCGAACGGTTCTGCTGGAAAAAACCGGGGGAGCCACCCGAGCCCGTGGTTCAACGACGTCCGGTCGCGCTTGCCATCGGCAAGGCGAAAATCGAATTACCGGTGGGCGGGTTTCTGCAACCGTCCACGGCGGGCGAATCCATCCTGCAGGAGCTGGTGATGGCGGGCGTCGGGACGGCGGAACGCATTGCCGATCTGTATTGCGGCGTCGGGACGTTCACGTTCGTCTTGGCCGACGCGGGCAAACACGTCTTCGCCGTCGACGACAACGCCCAGCAGATCGCGGCGCTGGACCAGGCGGCGGGCCGGGCCGGTTTAGGTGGACATGTTGAGACGGCCGTTCGCGATCTGCGCGTATCGCCTCTGGAAACCAGGGCTCTCAAGAGCCTGGATGCGGTCATTTTCGACCCGCCCCGGGCCGGCGCAAAGGCGCAGGCGGAAACAATCGCCGATAGCGATGTGTCTCGGGTCGTTGCGGTTTCCTGCAACCCGTCGACCATGGCGCGCGACCTGCGTATCCTCGTTGACGGTGGTTACAACGTAGAAAACCTGACGCCGCTCGACCAGTTTCCCATGAGCTATCACGTCGAGACAGTGGCCGTGCTCAGTCGTCCGGGGTGACGCTGCCCGGCGCGAGTGATAGCCTTCGGCCATGACGAGCAAACTGAGCGCAGACGATGTGTCGGTGATCGGCCATTGCACGGTTGCAGATGGCGGTGTCGTGATCGAGGCGCCGGGTGGCGTGGAAAAGCCGTTGATCGTCGACGGCAAGGTCCGGGCCGGGGACAGGATACTCACCGGTGACGAGGCCGCTGCGTCCCTGAAGTTTATTGACGGCACGCACATGATCCTCGGCGTGGCGAGCACGTTGATCGTCGATCAGTTTGCCTATGAAAGCGATACGGAAGATGACGCGGCGCACCTGACGCTGGAAATGGGAACGTTCGTGATCGAAACGGGGGATCTCGGTGTGAGTGCCGACACCTTTCTTGTATATACCGGTGACACGACGCTTAGCCTTCGCTCTGCCCGCATTGCGGTCCGGGTCGACCCGCTGGGGTACGATCTCGTGACGCTGTTGCCGGCGAAGACCGGTCCGCTTGGCGAGGTGTTGGCACATAACAAGATCGGGGTGCAGATTCTGAACCGGTCCTTACAGACGCTGCGCCTAGGTGGTGGCGAAGAGGACATTCCGGCCCCGTTGACGATGCCGTCGGGCGTGGTGTCGGAAACCTATGGTGGTCCGGGCATGGCGGAGGTGCTGATACCGCCGGACGACACTGTCACGGATGACGGTCATGCGGACGCCTTTCAGCCGTTCGAGACGCTGCCTGACCGGTTTCTGGAGCGTCAGTTCATGAACCGCCAGGTGTTTCCCCATGACGGCCCGGTGAAAACCGGCGACGGAGACGGAATGCTGGAGGATGCGTTCGAAGGGACCCGGTTCCGGCTTGCCGATCCGGACCCCGAACCTTCTAGTTAGTTCATTTCCAGCGCGCGTTTGTAGACGTCGAGCAATTCTTCCATTTCGGAGCGGTCGGAGGCGTCCATCTTGCGGAGACGGACCACCTGGCGCAGGACCTTGACGTCGAACCCGGTTCCCTTGGCTTCGGAATAAATCTCACGGATATCCCCGGCGAGAGCCGCCTTTTCTTCCTCAAGTCGTTCGATCCGCTCGACGAATGACTTCAAACGCTCGCTTGCGACGCCACCGACATCGGCCATAACAGAGGTCTCCACTCAGTTGATTGACGTTCAGCGCGGCAAATTACCCGTGCTGCCCGGGGCGGGCAAGCGTCCGGTCTGGGGATAACGGGGATTATTCCGCGGGTACCGTTTCCGGCCGCCTGGACGGGATTAGGATGAAGGTCGTTACCAGCACAATGGCGGCGGCTGCGGCCATCACCAGGAACAACGAGTCGAAGCTGCCGCTCGCCTCGTGCAGACGGCCGGTCATCTGTACGGCGATGGCACCGACACCCAGAACCAGCACCGACTTCACCGCGTAGACCCGGGACCGGTATTCGGTCGAGATGAAGTGCGCCACGATCCAGTCGTTGACCGGGATGATCCCGAACGTCACCAGCATCAGCGGCAGTGTGATCGCCAGCGAGGCCCAGCCCGCCGCTGTCACGGCGAGCATGCACATGACGAGCTGCACGGCGACCAGAAATAGATAGATGCGTTTGGTCTGGTAACGGTCGAGCATTTCGCCGACGGCCAGTTGCGCGAACGCGGCGCAACCGAACACGAGCGCTGTCACGAGCCCGATTTCGGAGGTGCCCGGCAGCATCGAAGACAGCCGTTCGTCCATGATCTTCGGCAACGATATGGTCGTCGCCTGGAAGATCAGGCCGCCGACCATCGGCGCGATAATCAGGAAGATGAACACGCGCCGCTGAATCGAGACGGGCACCTGCGGCGGTGTTTTCTTTTGTTTTCCGGCACCGTCGACATCGGCGCCCTTCAAGAGGTGCAGACCGTAGAGAACGCCGATCCCGATCGAGACGATACCGGGAAGGATGAATGCCATCCGCCAACCGTATAGATCGGCGATGGCCCCGGTCGTCAGTGCGGCAAGCGCCACGCCCATGTTGCCCCAGACCCCGTTAACGGCAAGCGCGCGGCCAACACGTTTCGCGTCCTCGACCACGAGCGCCAGGCCGATCGGATGATAAATCGCGCCGAAGATGCCGACGAGGGCGAGGCCGATTTCGACCTGTAGCGGATCGTTCGCGAACCCGGTCAGAATGGAGGCGCCGCCGATGCCGATGAAGAACACGAACATCATGCCGGTTCTCGACCACTTGTCGCCGAGCCAGCCGGCCGGCAGCGATGCGCCGCCGAAGAAAAAGAAACTCCACGTTGTAAGCAGCAGGAGGCGACCGTAGGAATCGGCGAACTCGCTCTCCATGGTCAGCACCGCCGTGGTGAAGATGAGCATGAAAAAGTGATCGAGCAGATGCCCGATATTGAGGAACAGGAAGTTGCGTTTTGCGGTTGTCATGGCGGGAAAGTAACAGAGAACATGACGGCTGTATCACGACGACATGACAATAAACGTCGCCAAACGGACAAACCAGTCAGGGTGCCGGTTGATAACCGTTCAGGCTGAACGGGATGAAATCGGTGGATCAGCCGAGCGCCTTTTCCGCCGCACGGGCGTTGGCGTACGCGCGTTCCGCGTATCGCAGCATCCGGTAATCCAAAGTGTTGTCGGTATCTACGGCGAGTGCAAAGAGGCGTTCCGCCCAATGCATCTGCTCACGTACATAACCGTTCCAAACGATCTTAA
The DNA here is from genome assembly GCA_965229805.1 of Rhodospirillales bacterium. GTDB lineage: Bacteria > Pseudomonadota > Alphaproteobacteria > Rhodospirillales > Casp-alpha2 > UBA4479. The sequence continues at coordinate 772,613 of CBDDJO010000002.1, forward strand.
CCACGTCACGTCTCCCATTCTGGAATTTCGTGGACCGTACCAAACGAGTGTTACAGTATTATAGGTTCCCGGCGTTTATTAGTGTGATCGGGATCACCATTACACCTAATTTTATTAAACTTCCGAAAAATCGCGGGTTTCCGCGGCTAAATGGTCGACTAGCTTCTTAAGCGCTGCATCTTTTTCGAGCCCTTTGCCGGTCAGCTCCTCGTAAAGTCGCACCTGACGGTGCGCGCTCGTGCCGCGTTTGGCGATCTTCCGGAGGTTCTGGATCTCCGTCATGCAGCCCAGCGCCTCGGCGTCTTCGTTAACCAAATCGATGAGTTCCTCGACCAGGTCCGAGAACGGCACGATTTCGCCGCGTCCGAAGTCGACGAGCCCTTCGTCGAGGCCGTAGCGCTGCGCGCGCCAGCGGTTCTCGTTGATCAGCATCACCGCGTATTGGCGCCAGCGCTGATTGAGGGTCTTGAGCCGCCACAGCATGCGGACGATGCAGCAATAAAGCGCCGCAACGGCGGCGGCATCGTGGATGTAGGTGCAGACATCGCAGATCCGCATTTCCAGGGTCGGAAAGCGTGCGCTCGGGCGGATGTCCCACCACAGTTTGGTCGCATCCTCGATGATGCCCGCGTTGACGAGTGCGGCGACATGGCGTTCGTACTCGGCGTAGCTATCGAAAGCGTTCGGTACGCCGGTCCGGGGCATTTCGTCCCATACACTCAGGCGGTACGATTTGAGGCCAGTGTTCTCACCCTGCCAAAACGGCGACGACGTGGTCAGCGCCAGCAAGTGCGGCAGGAAATAGCGCATCTGATTCATCAGGTCGATACGCAGTTCGTCGTCCTCGACACCGACATGAACATGCATGCCGCAGATCAGCAGCCGCCGTACCACCGCCTGCAGGTCGTTTGCGATGGTGGTGTAGCGCTCCATTTCCGTGAAACCCTGCTCGGACCAGTGCGAAAAAGGATGCGTCGAGGCGGCGATCGGTTTGAGATCGAATTCGGCGGCGATCTCGACGACCGTGGCACGCAGTTCGGCCAGCATGTGTGCCGCCTCGGGCACGGACTGGGCGACGGCCGTGTTCACTTCGATCTGCGATTTCAGGAATTCGTGCGCCACCTGATCGCCGAGCTTGGCGATGCACTTCTCGAACATTTCCTTCGGGGGATCGGCGGCAAGCTCGCCCGTTGCCGCATCGATCAGCAGATATTCCTCCTCGATGCCAACGGTCAGCGATGGCGCGCCGCCGACCATCAGAACCGCTCGACCCTATGCATTCCCGGAATATCGAAGATGGGCAGGACGCACTCCGACAGGATATCGACCCATCTGAGTACGCCGCTCCTGTCGCGAATCTGGTCCTGGTTGATCTCGACGGCGCAGTTGGCGATACCCGCCGCCGCTCCATGCATGTCGATGGTGTAGGCAAGCTGATGCCCGGAATAGGGCTCATTGTCCCCGACGTTCAGCTCGAAGCGGTCGAGATGGTCCATCAATGGTATGGCGATGCGCGGATCGCGGTTCCACAACACGCCGATATCCCAGGGCCGCGGTTTGCCCCCGAAATTTGGGCTGAAACTATGGATCGACAAAATGGCCGGCGCCGGACCGCGATCCCAGAGCCGGGCCAGCGCCCGGTTGACCGCGTCGTGATAGGGCTCGAAAATCTGACGTACGCGCTGACGCCGGGCGACCGATGTAAGATCCTGGTTGCCCGGAATCCGGATGCCGTCGTTTTCCGGCATGATGCTGTCCGGGTGGCCGGGCGGCCGGTTCACGTCGATGACCAGCCGGGAATACCCCGCCAACACCGCTTGTGCGTCGAGCCGTTCGGCCAACCCACGTGTGACTGCGGCCGCGCCAATATCGCAGGCGATATGCTTTTCAAAGGCCTCGTCCGGCAACCCCAAACGGTCGAGCTGAGCGGGGACCGCACTGCTGGCGTGATCGCATACCAGAAGCATATGGGCACCGCCCTCGCGATTGATGACCTCGAACGGGGGCGGATCTCCGGAACCCAGCAGATCGGGTCCGTCATTGGGAAGCGTCGACATCCGTAAACTATAGCGTGGCTGGGGCTTATACGCGATATGGAAAAGCCGTCCTTGCATTCGGCAGCGATGACGATTAATTCCGGACGTCAAGAGGAAGGAAGCCGCATGTCCCGCCCGCAACACGTCGAAAGCCCGTGTATCAGCGTTTGTCAGCTCGACGAGGAAACCGGGCTGTGCCGGGGCTGTTGGCGAACGCGTGATGAAATCGCGCTATGGGGGCGGGCCGATACGGATACCCGCATGGCCATCCTCGAAAAGCTTCGCGCACGGCGCGCGGATGCCGGTGGCGGTCGTCGGCGGGAAACCCGCCGGCGCAGGAACCGCACTTAAAAGGAGCGATTGCATGAGTGACGTTCTGTCCCGGCTCCTGGCTGAACGGGCGTGGCTTCTCTGCGACGGGGCAATGGGCACCAGCCTGTTTCAACGCGGTCTGGAAACAGGTGAAGCACCGGATTTGTGGAACGTTACCAGCCCGGAGAAGGTCGCGGACGTCCATCAGGGTTTCGTCGATGCCGGGTCCGACATTTTTCTCACGAACTCGTTCGGCGCCAATACGCTCAGGCTTAAACTGCACGGAGATCAGGACAGGGTCCGCGAGATCAACGTCGCCGCCGCACGAGTCGCCCGTGGCGTCGCCGATGCGGCGGAACGTCCCGTGGTTGTTGCGGGATCCATGGGGCCGACCGGCGAACTGATGGCACCGATGGGGTGCCTTACACCTGGCGAGGCAGAACGCGTATTCGAAGAACAGGCGATAGCGCTCAAGGAAGGCGGTGTTGATGTCATTTGGGTCGAGACCATGTCGTCGAAAGAGGAATACGCCGCCGCCGTCGTGGGCGCGGCCAGCACCGGACTGCCGGTCGCCGCGACCATGAGCTTCGATACCAACGGTCGCACCATGATGGGCGTGGCCCCGGAAGACGCGGCGTCATTTGCGTCGGCACTGGCGCCGGGTCTAATCGCCTACGGCTGTAATTGCGGTGTCGGCCCCGCGACTCTGATCGATACCGTGCTCGGTATGAAAAAGGCCGCGGCGCCGGGCGATGTGATCGCGGCCAAGGGCAACTGCGGCATTCCCGAGTACCGGGACGGCGAGATCGCCTATACCGGTTCGCCGCAGATCATGGCCGACTATGCCCGCATGGCCCGCGACGCCGGCGCGCGCATCATCGGCGGGTGCTGCGGCACCACCGACATGCACGTCAAGGCGATGCATGATGCGCTGAAAGGGTACGAGCCGGAGGCGGCGCCGGACCGTGCCCGGATCGAGGCCGTGCTCGGTCCCGTAGATCAGCCGTTGCCGGTCGCGCCCGGCGAAGAGGGGAAAGCGCGGCGGCGCCGTCGCCGCGGCTGAGCGAGCTACCAGCTACCGGTATTTTCCATCGATGCCCACGGTTCCGCTGGCTCAAGCGGATCGCCTTTTTGCAACAGCTCGATCGATATGCCGTCCGGTGAACGCACGAACGCCATGCGGCCATCGCGCGGCGGACGGTTGACGGTGACGCCGCCATCCTGCAAGCGCTGACAGGTCTCATAAACGTTATCGACGCGGAACGCGAGATGGCCGAAGTTGCGACCGCCAGAATATTCCTCGGGATCATAGTTGTAGGTCATTTCGATTTCCGCATCCGGGGTTTCCTCGGCAGCCACGAAAATCAGCATGTATCCGTGTTCGGGACGGTCGCTGCGGCGGGTTTCCTTGAGCCCGAGCAGGTCGCAATAAAACCTGAGCGATTCATCGACGTCCGAAATCCGGACCATGGTGTGCAGGTATCTCATGGAGTTGTCTCCCGTTGGTTCCGTTACTAGGAACTTAAGGAGTGTGAACGGCGGATTCCAGCCCCGTTTCATCGCCGCGAACCGCTTCGAGACCGAGCATCGCGGCCTTGCGCGCAGGGTCCCAGCGATACCCCGTGATCATGCCGTTGTCGCGGATGACGCGATGACAGGGAATGACATAGCCGATCAGGTTGCCGGCGACCGCACCCGCCACGGCGCGCGCCGCGCCGGGTCTGCCGATCCGTTCCGCGAGGTCGCCATAGGACATGACCCCGCCTTCGGGAATGCGTAGCAATCCTTCCCAGACCTTGACCCGAAACGGCGAGCCTCGCATCAGCAGGCGCAATTCGGCCTCCGGTTTACCGTCGGCAAAAGCGCGTTCCGAAAAATCAGCCGTGAACAGGTCGTCATGGATCCAATCGGCGCGCTCCCACCCTGCTTTTTGCTCCGCAAGGGCGGCATCGCGGCCGGCAACGATAAACGAGATACCGGTCAAACCGCGTTCGCTGGCGACGATCAGGCATTCGCCGAACGGGGAAGGATGAAATCCGTACCGGAACGTCATGCCGTCACCCCGGGACTTGAACTCGCCCGGTGTCACGGCGTCGATGCTGACGAAAAGGTCATGCAATCGCCCCGGTCCGGAAAGACCTGCATCGAAGGCGGTGTCCAGTACGCTGGCCGATGAGCGCAGCCTGGACTTCGCGTCCTCAAGCGTGAGCGCTTTGAGGAATTTCTTCGGGCTGATGCCGGCCCAATCGCTGAAGGTTCGTTGCAGGTGGTGCGGGCTCATGCCGACATGGCGGGCAATGTCGTCCAGTTCCGGCTGTTCGGCCCGGTTTACGGCGATATAACCGATCGCCGCGGCAATTCGGTCGTAGAGCCGTGCCTGCGTGCTCGCCTTCGGTTGTCGTGCCTGGTCTGGCATGTGATCGATGGTCCGTAGGTTTGTCATGTCGGGTTCCTGTTCTTCAGGTCCTGATCCGTCGCGGTTGTACCCAACATAGTAGTTTGGTGGTCATGACCCACCCGAAACTTGACAAAACGACGACCGGTTCAATCGTCAGGATCGAAATCCGTCACGACGCGTTCTGCGGGGAAGGTCACTTTCACCGTCGTGCCTTCGCCTACCGTACTGTCGATCCTGAGGTCCGCCTGATGCAACTCCGCCAACCGGCGGCTCAATGGCAGGCCCAGCCCCGCGCCCTCATGCTCGCGTGTCATGGAATTGGCGACCTGGCCGAACGGCTCGAGCGCGATACGGATGTTCTCCATTGCCATCCCGGTGCCGGTGTCGGTGACCCGCAGCGATAACCTCCCATCGTCTTCCAGATACCAGCCGATGGTGATTTCGCCGCCGCTGTGCGTGAACTTGATGGCATTGGTGAGCAGATTCAGCATGATCTGCTTGATGCGGGTTTCGTCCGCGAACAGGCGGACTTTCGGCGGTCGTTCGTTGTTGGTTATCCGTGTCCCGGCGCGTCGTGCCCGCTCGTTGATCATGCGCAGGCATTCCTCGACCAACTCCCGCAGGCAGAGCGCTTCTTCGTCGAGTTTGAGTTCGCCGACCTCGATCTTGGAGATATCGAGAATGTCGGAGATCAGCCTGAGCAGGTGCCGCCCCGAGCGGTTGATGTCGCCCAGGTATTCGTTGACGCTGTCCATGCCCAGGGTTTCGAAATCGGTCGAGATCAGAAGCTCGGAAAAGCCGATGACGGAATTGAGCGGCGTGCGCAATTCGTGTGACATATTGGCGAGAAAGTCCGTTTTGGCCCTGCTTGCCAGTTCGGCCTCTTCCTTGGCGTCGATCAGGGCGATCTGTGCTTTTTTCAACTCCGTGATATCGTTGCTGACCATGACGGTATGGCCGCTTTGCAGGATCACGACCTCGACCAATCGCCATTCACCGTCGGTTCTTTCGACCTCGATGGCGCTCTGAGGGTCGTGCCGGTGGCGTATCCATTTCTCCAACCATGCCTGTTCACGGCCATCCACGTTGGCGACCATATTGGCGTCCAGCAGCGCCTTGCCCCAATCGTCGTAACTGAAGCCCGGCATGCTCAGCCCGGTGACGAACGAGTTGCTGGCGCGGATCGTGCGATTGGTCAGCACGAGATTGTCTTCCGGATCGAAGATGGCGATGCCGGCGCCACTGCGGTCGAGCGCCTGGATCAGCAGGTCGCTGTACGTCTCCGCCTGATCCCGCTCGGTAATGTCGGTATATGTCGAAACGAAGCCGTCACCGCTCGGCAATGGTTTCCCGACGATTTCGATCACGGTGCCGTCGGGCCGCGTGCGCTGGAATGCGTGCGCTGCGAACTTTCGGGCGAGATCGACGCGCTCCTCGACTTGTTGGTCGATATCGCCGGCGCCGTATTCTCCGCGTTCGGCATTGTAACGGATGAAGTCGCCGAAGGGACGGGGAAGTTCGGCGAATTCACCCGGAAAGTCGAGCAGATCGATGAACTGGGTGTTGCAGAGGACGATTTGCAGTTCGCCATCGACCATCTTCGTGACGCTCAGCCCCTGACTCATGGAATCGAGGCTTTGCTGCACGAAATCCATGTCAAAGACGACATATTCAGCAGTGCTGTTCTGATTCGTGTCCACGCTCAGAGTCAGTCCCCAATATTTCTCTACAACACGACTTTAGCGTAAAAGTATTGACGAATCGATGAATTCCACTTGCCGAGCAGTGCGCAGCGGCTTGGCGGAAAGCAATACGGGTGGGATAATGGAAATGGTGCTGCCGGAGAGATTCGAACTCTCGACCTCCCCCTTACCAAGGGGGTGCTCTACCCCTGAGCCACGGCAGCCCCCTGAGGTGCGGCGGAACATGCCACAGGGTTCCTTGGGAGGCAAGGCCGTAGAGGACGCTTGATGACGAATTGCGACGACGCTGGAAAGGCCGGAAACAGAGTGAAAACGTCTTCGAAAAAGAACGACCGCCAGGCGCGGTCGGCGCGGGCATTACGTGAAAACCTGAAGAAGCGTAAACAGCAACTCAAGGCACGCGAAACACCCAAGAATTAGGAAACCCCGCCATATTACCGCCATATCCGGGCGTCATACGGTACGAAAGGCGGTGACCGTCTTGCATCGGGGCGGGTCGTCGCCTAAAAGCGCGAACGCGCGCTGACGCCGGGATTTGAGGGATATATGGACCGAATTCGCATTACGGGCGGCCGCCCGCTGACGGGAGAGATCGACATCGGCGGTGCCAAGAATGCCGCCCTTCCATTGATGGCGGCATCGCTCCTGACGCCACAAACCCTGATCCTCGAGAACCTGCCGAGCGTCGCCGATATCCACGCGATGTCGAACCTGCTGACGGAATTAGGCGTCGTTACGAATAAAGACAACGGTAAGCGAGCCGTCGCGATGGACGGCGCGAACGTCACGGAAACGACGGCGCCCTATGATATCGTCCGCAAGATGCGTGCTTCCGTGCTGGTGCTTGGGCCGTTGCTGGCGCGTTTCGGCAAGGCTCGGGTCAGTTTGCCCGGGGGATGCGCCATCGGCACCCGCCCGGTCGATCTGCACCTGAAGGCCCTGGAGCAGATGGGTGCGACCATCGAACTCGCGAGCGGTTACATCGATGCCCACGTGAACGGCCGGTTGAAGGGGGCGCATGTCCTGTTTCCATCCGTCACCGTTGGCGGTACCGAGAATATCCTGATGGCGGCCGCGCTGGCCGATGGCGAAACCGTTATCGCCAATGCGGCGCGCGAGCCGGAAGTGATCGACCTGGCGCGCTGCTTGCAATCGATGGGGGCCGAGATCACCGGCATCGGCAGCGACACGCTGCATGTGACCGGCGTCAGTGAACTCACGGGTGCGACGCACCGGATCGTCCCGGACCGGATCGAGACCGGCACCTATGCGGTTGCCGCCGCGATCACCGGTGGCGACGTTCTGCTGAAGAATGCCGAGATGGCCAGCAACGAAGCGGTGTTCGGCCATCTGATGCGTGCCGGGGTCGAGGTGACGGAGGAAGATGACGGCATCCGCATCGCGCGTCGGAACGGCCGCATCCGTGGCGTTGACGTCATGACCGAACCCTATCCTGGTTTCCCGACCGACATGCAGGCACAGTTCATGGCATTGCTCAGCCTTGCCCATGGCGCATCGATGATCACGGAATCGATTTTCGAGAACCGCTTCATGCACGTCCCCGAACTGATGCGGATGGGCGCCGATATCAATGTCCACGGTGCCTCGGCCATCGTCCGAGGTGTCGAGGAACTCTCGGGCGCGCCGGTCATGGCCACCGATCTGCGTGCATCGGTGTCGCTGGTGCTGGCTGGGCTTGCCGCTGACGGCGTTACGGAAATCAACCGTGTCTATCATCTGGATCGCGGCTACGAAAAAATCGAGCAGAAACTTGCCGCTTGTGGGGCGGCGGTAGAGCGTGTCCCCGAATAACCGGGATTTCTTGAAAACCCGGTGATCGTCCCGATACTGACCAGCGGGATGACTCACGCACGGATCGCCACTGCCGAATTGCCGAGAGATCCTCTCGAGAGCGCTTATGCGGTGCTGAGCGGAGAGGATGCGACCGAGCGCGCCTGCAAAGCGATTCCGGACGAACAGTGCACCTCGGTGCCGCGCAACTTCGTTCTCAACGTACTCAACGGGTCCTGTACCAAGCTTGCCGAGCAATTGGCGAGCCCGACGCTGGTGCTGCCCTGGCTTGTATCCTCGCTCGGTGCGCCGGTCTGGGTCGTCGGCTGGTTCGTCCCGGTTAAACAGGCGGGATCGATGATCCCGCAACTTGCCGTGGCTGCGCGCATCCGCAGCCTGGCACGGCGCAAATGGGCATGGGCCGGGGCCGGTGCGTTACAGGGGATTGTACTGTTGTCGATGGCGGCAGCCGTGTTGATGGCACCGCCCGACATGGCGGCGTGGGTAATGCTCGTAATGTTTGCGCTGTTCAGTGTCGCCAGTGGCGTCGGGTCCGTGGCGTTTCAGGACGTGACGGGAAAAACGGTCCCCAAGGGCGTGCGTGGACGCATGCTCGCCAACCGCGCCAGCATCGGCGGCGCACTGACACTGGTGGCCGCCGTTATTCTCAAGTTCGTAATCGGCGAGGACGGCGGTGCCGAGGTTTACGCGGCCTTGGTCGCGGCAGCGGCCGTTCTGTGGCTGGCAAGCGCCTTGTTCTTTGCGGTGATCGACGAGCAACCGGGCGCACAGGAAGGCGGCCGCGACATGCTGGGCGAGGTACAGGCCGGGCTTAGATTGTTCCGCGAAGATCCAGGTTTTTCGAGATACCTGGGCATGCGGATCGCGCTCCTGGTCTCCGTCGAATTGGCGCCGCCATATTTTGCGCTGCTGGCCCAGCAGAGCCAGGACGGTTCACTGGCGTCTCTCGGCATCCTGATATTCGCGGTCGGTTTCGCCAACATGGTCTCAAGCCGGGTCTGGGGATCGCTGGCCGACCAGTCCGCACGAAAGGTCTGTGTTCTATCGGGTGTCGTCGGCATTGGGGCCGTTGCGACGGCCCTGATCAGTGCTTATGCCGTACCCGGTGCCTATGCGATATGGGCTTTCGGCGCGGTCTTCGTCGTCGCCGGTATCGCGGAAGCGGGCGTCAGACTCGGTCGCAAGACCTATCTGGTGGATGCGGCGCCCAAAGACGAACGACCGCTCTATACGGCGTTATCGAATACATTGGCGGGTTTGGTGGCGCTGGCGGCGGGAGGAATAGGCGTCATTGCGTACTTCACCGACGTGACGACAATCATTGTTGCCTTGGCAGGGGTCGGCGTGGTCGGCGTCCTATTCGCGCTGGCTATGCCCGAAGCAGTGGACGATTGAACTGCCGATCCACACTGGCAATCCCGGCCAAAAACCTCTAAACAATGCTCGCATTCGCCCGCCGGCGGGCGCAAATGCTGTGAAAAGGCTAAGACTGTGACGGCAAACGAAAAAATCGTGCTGGCGCTGCCCAAGGGGCGCATCCTCGGTGAGGTTATGCCTTTGGTGCGCGCGGCCGGAATTGAACCGGAGCCCGCGTTCGATGACAAGAACGCGCGGCAGCTTCGTTTCGAGACCAACCGGCCGGATGTCGACATTATCCGCGTCCGTTCGTTCGACGTGGCGACCTTCGTCGCCTTCGGCGCGGCGCATTTGGGCGTGGCCGGCAACGACGTGCTGATGGAGTTCGACTATCCGGAAATCTATGCGCCGCTGGACTTGAATGTCGGGCATTGCCGGCTTTCCGTGGCCGAGCCGGTCGATCTCGCCGATGAGGACGATCCGCGCACATGGTCGTCCGTGCGCGTTGCGACCAAATACCCGACCCTCACCAGAAGGCACTTCGCCGCGCGCGGCGTGCAGGCGGAATGCATCAAACTCAACGGCGCGATGGAATTGGCGCCGTCGCTGGGGCTTTGCCGCCGTATCGTGGATCTGGTGTCGACCGGCGCGACGCTGGAAGCCAACGGTCTCGTCGAAATCGAGACGATCTGCGAGATCACGTCCAGACTCTGCGTCAACCGCGCGGCATGGAAAACCCGCGCCGATGAAATCGGCGGTTGGGTCGAGCGCTTCCGGGAGGCCACCGATGCCGTTGCGGCTTGACCAGCGCGACGCGGATTTCGAGACCCGGTTTCGGACGTTTCTTTCGGAAAAGCGCGAGACTGAAACCGATGTCGTCGATGCGGTGAGAGCGATCCTGGCGGACGTCCGCAAGCGCGGCGACGAAGCGCTGATCGATTATACGACGAAATTCGACCGCTATCCGCTGACCGTGGAAACCATGCGGGTTTCGGCGGACGAGATCGCCGCGTGCAAGAGCCAGGTCGAGCCGGAAACCTTCGCCGCGCTGGAAACGGCGTATGAGCGCATCAAGGCTTTCCATGAACGCCAGACGCCGGAGGATCTCGACTTCACGGACGCGGACGGTATCGGCCTCGGCTATCGCTGGACGTCGGTTGGCGCCGCCGGTCTTTACGTGCCGGGCGGCACGGCGGCGTATCCGTCATCGGTGCTGATGAACGCGGTGCCCGCCAAGGTCGCCGGCGTGCCGCGCCTGGTGATGGTGGTGCCGACGCCCGATGGCGTGATCAATCCGCTGGTGATGACGGCAGCTGATCTTGCGGGTGTCGACGAGATTTACCGCATCGGCGGTGCGCAAGCCGTGGGCGCGCTGGCTTATGGCACCGAAACCATCGCGCCGGTCGACAAGATCGTTGGCCCCGGCAACGCCTATGTCGCCGCCGCCAAGCGCGAGGTGTTCGGCGCCGTCGGTATCGATATGATCGCCGGGCCTTCGGAAATCCTTGTCCTGGCGGACGGCAAGAACGATCCGTCGTGGATTGCCGCAGACCTGCTCAGCCAGGCCGAACACGACACCGCCGCACAGGCGATCATGATCACCGACGACGCGGCTTTCGCCGATGCCGTGATCGAAGCCGTGGACGGGCATCTCAAGACCTTGCCGAGAACGGAAATCGCACAGCAGAGCTGGGACGATTTCGGTGCTGTGATCCTGACCGAAGACCTGAAGTCCGCGCTGCCGCTGGTTGATCGGATCGCGCCCGAGCATCTGGAGATCGCCACCGAGGAGGCGGAAACGCTGGCTGCCGGAATCCGTAACGCGGGCGCCATATTTCTCGGCCGCCATGCGCCGGAAGCCATCGGCGATTACGTCGCCGGCCCCAACCATGTCCTGCCGACGGCACGTTCGGCACGGTTTTCGAGCGGACTCGGCGTCCTCGATTTCATGAAGCGGACCTCCATGATCCGTTGCGATGCGGACGGACTCCGTCGCATTGGACCGGCCGCCAGGACGCTGGCGGATGCGGAAGGCCTCGATGCGCACGCGCTCTCCGTATCGATCCGGCTCAATATGCCATCGGAATAAGGTGATGCCATGAGCGAGACTCAGTGCATCGCCAACATATACCTGGATGAACGCTCGGTGGTGCGGTTGAGCCCGCAGGTCGACCACGAGCGCAAGGTCGCGATCTTCGACCTTCTGGAAGATAACAGTTTCGACCCGGTCGGCCTGCCGAGCGGGCCCTATAATCTGATCCTCTCGATCGAAGACAACAGGCTGGTGTTCGACGTGCGCACCATCGCCGACAAGAAGCTGGACAGCTTCAGCCTACCGGTCGGTGCGTTCCGGCGTATCGTCAAAGACTACTTCATGATTTGCGACAGTTACTTCGAGGCGATCAAGCGCTCGACGCCTTCGCAGATCGAAGCCATCGACATGGGCCGGCGCGGCCTGCACAACGAGGGCGCGGCGATCCTCAAGGACCGGCTGGCCGACAAGGCGGTTATCGACGAAACCACGGCCCGGCGTCTCTTTACGCTGGTCTGCGTCCTGCACATCCGCGGCACTTGAGGCGCCGATGAGCGATCTGCCCTCTGCCGTCCTTTTCGCCTGCACCATGAATTCGGTGCGCTCGCCCATGGCCGAGGCGATCATGAAATTCCTGCACGGCCACCAGGTGTACGTGGATTCGGCCGGCGTCCGCGCCAAGGACATCGACGGCTTCGCGATCACGGTGATGGACGAAATCGGCATCGACCTGACGCGTCATCACGCTAAGACCTTCGACGATCTGGAAGACGACTATTTCGATATCGTCATCACGCTGTCGCCGGAAGCGCAGCACAGCGCCATCGAACTGACCCGCGTCATGGCCTGCGAGGTGGAATTCTGGAACACCATGGACCCGTCCCTGATCGAAAGCGAGGACCGGGAGGTTGTTCTGGACGCCTACCGGCAGGTGCGCGACCAGTTGATGCAACGCATTAAGAACCGTTTTCCCGTGCAAAAGCCGCTGGATACGTGATTTCGTCGTAAATGCGCGGATTTATTGAAAACTTGACCAAGCGTACCGATATGGGCATGGTCTGCTCGATTTTGATTTCAGGCATGGAAAAGTATGGCTAAAGAAGACCTTCTCGAGTTCACGGGAACCGTCATGGAACTGCTTCCGAATGCGATGTTCCGCGTGAAACTCGACAACGATCACGAAATTCTCGCCCACACGGCGGGTAAAATGCGCAAGCACCGTATCCGTGTGCTCGCCGGCGACCGCGTCAACGTCGAAATGACGCCCTACGACCTGACCAAGGGTCGGATCACTTTCCGCTTCAAGTAACAGGCGCCGCGAATGCCGCGCCCGCCAGATAGCCGGAGTCCCAAATGACCGTCCGGTTCGTTCTTGCGTCCGCATCGCCGCGCCGTCTGGAACTCTTAAAGCAGATCGGTATCGAACCGGATCTGGCGGCGCCCGCCGATATCGACGAAACGCCGCTCAAGCGCGAACGCCCGCGCAAGCTTGCCGAGCGGTTGGCGCGTGCCAAGGGCGACGTGATCGCGTCGAAGTATCCGAATGATTTCGTGCTGGCGGCGGATACCGTCGTCGCACTCGGCCACCGGGTGCTGGAAAAGCCCGCCGATGCTGCCGAGGCACGCCGGTTCCTGGAAATGCTATCCGGCCGTCGTCACCGGGTGATCGGCGGGTTCGCGGTATTCGCGCCGGGCGGCAGGTGCGTCGTTAGAAGCGTCGTTACGCAAGTCCGGTTCCGGCGACTGAACGGCCACGAAATCGACGGTTACGTCGCGTCGGGTGAGTGGGACGGCAAGGCCGGCGGTTACGCCATCCAGGGTGCGGCCGCCGCGTTCATTCCCTGGATCAACGGATCTTACGCCAACGTGGTCGGTTTGCCGGTCAGCGAGGTCGCGGGCGCGCTCCGCGGTCTCGGTTATGAGGCCGGACCTTGAGCGGGGCGTCCCGCATCGTCATCGAATCCCGTCCCGGCGAGACCCGGGCCGCCGTCGTTGATAGCTCGGACGAACCGCTCGAATTCCGGATCGAGCGGGAAACATCCACGAGCCGTGTCGGCGCGCTCTGCCTTGGCCGCGTCAAGGCGGTGCGCGCGGATATCGGCGCGGCGTTCGTCGACATCGGATCCGGGCAAGACGGATTTCTCAACCTGAAGGGCGCGGCCCGGGATGCGCTCGGCACGAATGTATACGAAGGCGCCGCGGTCCTCGTGCAGGTCACCCGCGACGTCGCGGCCGGCAAGGGGCCGGCACTCTCGACGGGGATCGACCTCGTCGGCGCGGCGCTGGTGCTGACACCGGGCAAACCCGGTCTCGGTCTTTCAGGCCGCATATCGGATGACGAAGAACGGTCCCGCCTGAAAAACCTGTTCGCCGACCGCGATGTTTCGGAAGCGGGCGTCGTCGTCCGGACGGACGCGGCGGCGATGTCCGACAACGATATTCTGGCGGAGATGACGCGGCTCGACGACCGCTGGGCGGCGATCCGGGAACGGGCCGCGTCATCGGACGCCCCCGCGAACCTGATCGCGGCGCCTGGCCTCGCCGAACGGCTCCTCAGTCGGTACGCGGGGCCGTCGCTCGCCGAAATCCTTGTCGACGATGCCGAAACCGCAAAACGGCTCGAGATCCATATTGCCGAAACGCTGGGCACCGCGTGCCCGGCGCCCGTGATGACGAAAGGCGACGCGGCGGCGTTCACGGCGGCTGATTTGGAGGACGCGTTCGATGCCGCGCTGTCGCCCCATGTGTCGCTGCCCGGCGGCGGCAGCCTGATCGTCACCGAAACGCCGGCGATGACGGCAGTGGATGTGAACGCCGGGCGCGCCGCGGCGGGCAATCCGGAACGGCTCGCGCTCGAGACCAATCTGGAAGCGGCCGACATGATCGCGCACCAGCTCCGCCTGCGCGGGATCGGCGGGCTGATCGCCGTCGATTTCATGAAGATGCGTGAGGAACCGAACCGGAAACGTGTGCTGGCCGCGCTCGGCGCGGCCTTTCGCGGCGATCCGGACAGCCCGCGCGCGGGCGTGTTCAGCCGTTTCGGCCTCGTCGATATCGTGCGTCAAAACCGGGGTGCATCGCTGGCACGGGTCCTGCTGGAACGCGGCGAGCGGTTGTCACCGGAAAGCGCCGCGCTCGATGCGCTGGACAAGATACGCCGCCGGAAAGGGACAGACGCGTTGCTTCGGGGGGCGCCGGAAGTATGTAGGGAACTGGCGGGGCCGCTTGCGGAAATCCGCAAAAACCTTGAACAGCGGCTTGGATTTGTTATTCGTCTTGAGGAGATCCCGGGCGCCGCCCCGGACTACGTGGAGATCGAGGACGCCCGATGAACGCCGATCCGGACAGCAAGAAAAAGGCTAAGGTGGTGCCGCTCAAGGGTTCGAAATGCCCGATCTGCAAGAAGCCGGCGACGCTGGAAATGCGTCCGTTCTGCTCTAAACGTTGCGCCGATCTCGATCTCGGACGCTGGCTGGACGGTGAATATCGGATGCCGACGGACGAAGCGCCGGGCGATGCCGAGGCCGGGCTGGAGGACGACGAACAGGCCTAGAAAATTAGCAAAAATTCCCGTTTCGGGGCGCTGGACAGGCCCCGGCATATCTTCTATAAGCGCCTGTCTTCGCGTTCACGCGACACGGTGCCCAGGTAGCTCAGTTGGTAGAGCATCGCACTGAAAATGCGGGTGTCGGTGGTTCGAATCCGCCCCTGGGCACCATTTATTTTCACATCCCAATAAAATCAATAACTTAGCGCGGTTGGGTAGGCACTTTTCTTCCCGATTAAGTCGTGTGTGAATATTGGAACGCCTATGGTTTAGTCTTCACCCATAGGTGGGTAATGTAGGAGCTTAAATCGTCAAATGATAGGCGCCACTAATGGCCAAATCTGTTCATGTTGAGGAGCTTTATGACTGGGTCAATGCAATCCGGCAACAATTTGGAACAGTAGTGCTCGGAGAGTCGATGGCGACTTTTGCTGATCGCGGGGATGTACGAAACGAAGCAAAAAATCTTGAGAAGCCAGTAGCTATTATTCTCAACACAACAATCCATTCGCATGTGATGGCAGCGGTCGGAGCATTGGCAAGGCTGCACGACAATGATGATGAGCGACGCAACAACAGGATTTGCATTCCAAGATTATTTCGGGTGCTAGACGATGAATATCTGCTTCACGAATTTTGCCAAGGAAAATACGGGCTGGGTGATTTTGAGGCAGCTAAGAATATTTGGAATGAAGCTACTTCTCTGATTTCAGAACACGGAGCAGAACTAGGCCAAACCAATCAAGGCTCTGAAGACTCCAACGATCTTAGTATCAATACGGGTTTGCGAAAGTTTCGGAACAGTAGATTCGCGCACTTTCTAGATTTGGAACCGGATCCTCTATACGGAGCAGATATATGGAAGTTGGCAACAAATACCGGTTCAGTGATTGATTACCTCGGGAAGGCGTCTGGAAGATTTACCGTTAGTGTGCGCCATGATCGACAAGTTTGGGATGATAGAGTTCGTGCATACTTCTCCAAATTATTGGACAGAGAGTTTCAGCGCTGACTGTGCACAATTTGCTTAGACACTTTATTTAATATTCATTGGAATTATGTGGAACTGAAAAGTGCCTAGACGCACTTTAATGTATTGATTTTATTGCATTTTATTTTCCGCCTCTAGGCACCATTTTCTCCCGATCCAGTTCTGGTAACGACGTCCGTCCGATCAATCCGTGATCGGGCCGCTGCCGACGCGCGGCACCGGCCGCCCGCCGTCCGCGACCGCCATCAGGACGACGGCTTCGCCGGGGAGCGGCGCATCCGCGATCATCACGGTCATGGTATCGAAATGCTCGAATGACCATGCCTCGTCCTTATGGCCGAGCGGAATATCAATTTGCGCGCCCGCGGCGGCGATCTTTACGTTCGACGGGATAACCGACTTGCCGCCGCCGACAGCGGCGCGCATCGGCTTGCCGAGCCTGGGATGAATGAACGCGCCGCCGTGTTCCATGTCGCCGGCCGTGCCGACGAGCGCGGCTTTGCCATAGCTGACCGCGGGGCGCCCGAGCATGCCGACGGCTTCTTCCATAAGCGTGTCGCCGAGTTTGCCGCCGATGTCGAACAGCGCCGACAGATCCTGCGTGAAATCGCCGCCGGCGGCCGGGTTCTTCACGACCGCGAACGCGCAAACCCGAACGATCGGCTCGCAGGCGGTGCCGTGTGCGTCGGTTTCGATGGTTTCCTTAAAAAGGCCGGTCTTGCGAATTTCCATTTTGATTACTCACTTTCCTGGTCTTTCGCATGCCGCCTGAAACGGCATGCCCCGGTTCACTCTATTATGCCTATGCCCGGGCGATCATTCGTAGTGCAGCCAACCCCAGCAGCCCATAGGGATTTGCGAGCGTCTCCAGAATCTCGAAGTGGTTGCAGTGTTCGGCGACGATGCTCTCGATAAGCAGGTCGCGATCACGAAGGGCGTCCGCGAACTCGATGCTCTGCCGCTTGAACTCGGGGGTCTCCAGCGTGCCATGCGCGACGATGACCGGCGTTTTCAGTTTTTCCATGTGCCGCATCGGGCTCAGCAGGTTCACCGTCTCGTCGGTGAAAGTGACGTAGTCACTGCGCGCCGACAGCCGCACGGGTTCAAGCTCGTACATGCCGCTACATAAAAGCGCCGCCTTGATGCTGTCGTCACGAAGACCGTCGATACGGTCCCTGTACCCGGTGAGAACCGAAGCCGCCAGATGCGACCCCGAAGAATGCGCACAGATGAAAATGCGGCCGGGGTCGATGCCGAGGTTGTCAGCAGAATTGCAGACGAACGCGATGGCCCGGCCGACCTGATCGGCGATGAGCAGCAGATCGCCGTCCCGGTCCTGTACCCAGTCGAAGTCCGGCAACAGGCAATGCACACCCGCATTGGTGAAAATTTCCGCGAGGTAGGCGTATTGCGCCGCCGTGCCGGAACGCCACGCGCCGCCATGGATCATGATCACCGCCGGTGCAACGTCGTCACCGCACCGGAAATGATCGATGCCTTCGTTCTCGTCCGGCCCGTACGTCAGCCGCACCGGTTCACCGAGGCGGTCGCGCATGAATGTGCTGGTTGCCGAAAAGCGGTTCAGAATCTGCTGGCGATTGGGCGCATAGTCGGCCTGGGTGTAGGCTCGGTCCAATTCTTCCTGTGTCATGTCCAGCCAGACGAGGCTCATTCCCACGCTTCCTTATTATTGGTGTCTGGTTAGAGGTGGTGACAGTCGATTCCGTATTCCAGTCCCATTTCGATCAGGCTTTCCCAGAGCGCTGCCGCGTAGCTGCGCGTCACCAGGATTTCGAAACGGTCGCCGTCGGTCCGGGTCAGGTTGATCGTGACATGGCCGCATAGCGTGGTGGCCGTCCGGCCCGTCTCGAAGACGTCCGGATGCAGGTCGACGGGCACGCCCTTGGCCAGCGCGGCGCGGACATGTTCGCCCTCGATAACGATGCGGACGCGCCCGGCGCTCTGATCGATAACATCCGCTGTGCCGTCGAGGGCGGTTTCGATTTTCTGGCGCGCGCCGGGGTTGAGCGGCGCGTCGGCAACGGCGAACCATTGCCCGGGCGCGCAGGGCCGGAGTACAAAATTACCGTGCCCGGCAAGCGTCGTGGCGATATCGCCGGTGCCGCTTTCCAGTATCTGCAGCACCGTCCCTTCGGCGGGAGCCGTCATGACGAGCGGCGCGGTGCCGTCCGTGGCGCCGAACCGGCCCATGGGCGCGGTTGCCAGGGCATGAACGGGTTTCAGAGAGAATTCAGGCACGAAGTTTCTCCCCCGCCGGGTCGAGGAATACGGGATCGCACAGCATCGCCTTCGTGTACTGTTCCTTGAGCGCATCCCAGACGATGACCTGCGCGCCGTGGCGCTCCGGGCCGCGTTTGATCAGCGCTAGGCCGATCTGGTGACCGAGCACCGGTGAGTGGCCGGCCGACGTCACGTATCCCTGATCGGCGGCCGTCGACGGGTTGTCGCCCGGGTTTAGGATATGCGCCCCCACCGCGAATGTATCGGCCGGGTCGACGGGTTTCAGGCCGACGAGGCGACCGCGCTCGGGGTCGTTCAGACCTTCGCGCATCAGCATGGCGCGGCCGATGAAATCGGTTTTCTTGGCAGACACCATCCGTCCCATGCCGAGGTCGGCCGGGACGACCGTGCCGTTGATCTCGGCGTGCGTGACAAACCCCTTCTCGATCCGCATGACGCCCATGGCCTCGGTGCCGTAGGGCGTGATGCCGAGGGGGGCGCCCATTTCCATCAGGAGATCGGCCACGGCTTCGCCGTAGGCGGCGGGGACCGCAAGCTCGTAGGCAAGCTCGCCGGAATACGAGATGCGGAACAGCCGCGCCGGGAGTTGCCCGCCCAACAGATCGACGGGCCTAGCCGCGAGGAACGGGAAGGCATCGTTGGAGATGTCGCCGTCGACGATCTGTTCCAGGAGTTCCCGCGATTTCGGGCCGGCGACGGCGATCTGTGCCCACTGGTCGCTGACCGAGGTGAAGCGGACATCGAGGTTCGGCCACAGCGCCTGGGCGCAGAATTCCATGTGCGTCAGCACGCCCGCCGCCAGCGCGGTGGTGGTGGTCATGAAGTAACGGTTTTCATCGAGGCGTGTCAGTGTGCCGTCGTCGTAGATAAAGCCGTCCTCGCGCAGCATCAGGCCGTAGCGCGCCTTGCCGACCGGTAGCTTGGCGACGCCGTTGCAGTAGATCCGGTCCAGGAACGCGGTCGCGTCCTCGCCGGCGATCTCGATCTTGCCAAGCGTCGACACGTCGCAGATCCCAACGCTTGCGCGCACGGCGAGCACTTCACGGTCGACGCTTTGCCGCCAGTGCGTTTCGCCCGCTTTCGGGAACCAGGCGGAGCGATACCAGTGACCGGCCTCGACGAACCGGGCGCCGTTTTTCTTTGCCCATTCGTGCAGCGGCGACTGGCGTACGGGCTGGAAATGTGCCGCCCGGTGCGCCCCGGCCAGCGCGCCGAACGACACCGGCGTATAGAACGGCCGGTAGGTGGTCGTGCCGACCTCGGCCGGCGACACGCCCCGGACGTCGGCCAGGATGCCGATGGCGTTGACGTTGGAAAGCTTGCCCTGGTCCGTCGCCATGCCGGTGGTGGTGTAGCGCTTGGTGTGTTCGACATGGCCGTAACCTTCGCGAACGGCCAGGCCCAGATCGGCCGCGTTGACGTCATTCTGGAAATCGACGAACGCCTTGCCGGTGCTGCCGGGAACGTACCAGAGCGGCGTCACCTGAAGGTCGGGATCGTCCTCGACGGTGCCGGCGTCGAACGGGTTCGCGGCGATACCGAGTTCGGCCAGCGCTTCGTGGGCGAGGGCCGCGCCGTGTTTCAGGCAACCAGCAAGAGAGCCGGTTCCGGCGGCGGCGCCCGCGGTCCGGAGCCCGTCGACCGGCGGGGGCGGCAGAAACGCCGCATGAGTGTCCGACCATACGGGGCTTTCGCCACGCTGACAGGCAAGGTTGACGACCGGGTTCCAGCCGCCGGAAATGGCAAGCGCGTCGACGGCGATGGTTTCGTTCGTGCCGCCTTGGTCAACGGTGATCCCGGAAAGACCACGCCAGCCGTTCGTGCCGGTGACATGCGCGGCGGTCAGGACGCGGGCATCGCCATCATATGCCGGTGCATCGGTGCGGGAATCGATGATCGCCGCGACCTCGACGCCGAGTGCCTCGAGATCCCGTGCGGTTCGGTAAGCGCCCGAGTTGTTGGTGAAGATGGCGATACGCTTGCCCGCCGCGACACCGTATCGGTTGGCGTAGGTTCGAACCGCGTCCGCCATCATGACGCCGGGACGGTCGTTGCCGCCGAATACCAGCGGCCGTTCCTCGGCGCCGGTGCAGAGAACGCATTGTCTGGCGGCGATTCGCCAAAGCCGCTCGGCCGGTTTGTTCGGATCCGGCGCGGCGATGTGCTTCTGGACCCGCTCGACGGCGCCGAAGACCCGGTCGTCGTAGCAGCCGAACACCGTGGTGCGTGGCATGATCGTGACGTTGGCGTGTCCTTGTAGCTCCGCAACCAGTTTCGCCGCGAAGGCCGGGGCCGGCGTGCCGTCGACCTCGCGGGTTTCGGAAAGCAGCGAGCCGCCGGGGCCGGCCTGTTCGTCGGCGATGATGACGCGCGCGCCGACGCGGGCCGCGGTGACGGCGGCGGCAAGGCCGGCGGGACCAGCGCCGACGACGAGCAGATCGCAGTGTGTCCAGCACTTTTCGTAGCGGTCGGGATCGGTGTCGTATGTGGCTCGGCCAAGCCCCGCGGCCCGACGGATCAGCGGTTCGTAGAGTTTTTCCCAGAGCGCCGCCGGCCACATGAAGGTCTTGTAGTAGAACCCGGCCCCGATGAACGGCGATAGCAGCGCGTTCACTTCGCCGAGATCGAATGCGAGCGACGGCCAGCGGTGCTGGCTCCGCGCGGTCAGGCCATCGTAAAGCTCGACGGTTGTGGCACGGCAGTTGGGCTCGGTGCGGCCGTTCACGCCGACGGTCATCAGCGCGTTCGGTTCCGACGACCCGGCGGTCAGCACGCCGCGCGGACGGTGATACTTGAAGCTTCGGCCCATCAGCCGCTGGCCGTTCGCGAGCAGGGCCGAGGCCAGGGTGTCGCCGGTTAAGCCCTGCATCCGTTTGCCGTCGAACGTGAAATGGACCGGCCGGTTGCGGTCGATCAGGCCGCCGCGTTTGAGGCGATAGGAAGTCATGTTTTCTCCCCGGCCGCTTTCGAGTCGCGCACGCTGTAGACCGCGTGATTGCCGCTATCCCGCTCAACGATCAGCCAGTGGCGGCAGCCTGCCGTATGATGCCAGTATTCGCGGAGACGGCCGATCGGGTTGTCGCGCAGATAGACATAATCGAACCACGTTTCTTCGTCGGCGTCGGGTGCCGGGCGCATGACGTCGGCACTGCCTTTGATGGTGAACTCTTCCTTGGGCCGGGCGCCGCAATGGGGGCATTGGATCAGGCTTGCCATGCTTACTTCCTAGTGCAGGTTCGGCTGCGCGCCGGCGCCGTTCTCATCGATCAGGTAGCCGCGCTGGAACCGATCGAGACGCAGGTGCTTCGCCACCGGGTGCGGGGCATCGTTGGCGATCAGATGCGCGTAGCACCACCCCGACGCCGGGGTCGCCTTGAAGCCGCCGTAGCACCAGCCGGCATTGACGTAGAGGTTGTCGAGCGGCGCCTTGTCGATGATCGGTGAGCCGTCCATGCTCATGTCCATGACGCCGCCCCAGCTTCTGAGTACCTTGACCCTGGACAGCGCCGGGATCATGGCGACGCCGGCCTCGATCACGTGCTCGACGGTCGCGAGGTTGCCGCGCCGGGCATACGAGTTGTAGCCGTCGATATCGCCGCCGAAGACGAGCCCGCCCTTGTCCGATTGCGAGACGTAGAAGTGCCCCGCGCCGTAGGTCACGACCGTATTGATGAAGGGCTTCAGGCCTTCGCTGACGAAGGCCTGCAACACATGGCTTTCGATCGGTAGCTTGAGGCCCGCCATCTCGGCGACGTGGCCGGAATGACCGGCGGCGCAAAGCGCCAGCTTTTCGCATTCGATATACCCCTTCGACGTCTCGACGCCGACGACCCGGCCGCCCTCGCGGCGCACCCCGGTCATTTCACAGTTCTGGATGATGTCGACCCCGTAACCGTCGGCGCCGCGCGCGAACCCCCAGGCGACGGCGTCGTGGCGCACCGTACCGCCGCGCCGCTGCATCAGGCCGCCCATGATCGGGAAACGGGCGTTGGTGTAATCGAGGAACGGCAGCATGTCGCGCACCGTGTCGCGGTCCATGTATTCGGCGTCGACGCCGTGCATGCGCATGGCGTTGCCTCGCCGCCTCGCCGCATCGCGCTGACCGTCCGTGTGCACGAGGTTGAGCACGCCGCGTTGCGAGACCATGGCGTTGAAATTGAAATCCTGTTCCAGGCCTTCCCAGAGCTTGAGCGAGAACTCATAAAACGGGGTGTTGCCCTCAAGCAGGTAATTGGAACGAATGATGGTCGTGTTGCGCCCGACGTTGCCGGACCCGATGTAGCTTTTCTCCAGTACGCAGATGTTGCGGACGCCGAACTCATGGGCAAGGTAATAGGCGGTCGCCAGCCCGTGTCCGCCGCCGCCGGCGATGATCACGTCGTATTTCGCCTTGGGTTCCGGTTCCCGCCAGACGGGCGTCCAGCCGGTATTACCGCGAAGCGCGTTCAGGAAAATCGACAATGCGGAATAACGCATGGGGGTCTCCGAAGGGGTAACCGGACGCATCGTTGCATACGGAGGGTCACTATGCTTGTTTTATTGGGACGTATAAATGATAAATTAGGCTGAAACCAAGTCGAAAAGGACATATCCAATACAGAATGTCGGCTTCGTTCTTCTGCCCGGGTTTGCGCTGATGTCCTACGCATCGGCGGCCGAGCCGCTGCGTGCCGCGAACATGATCGCGGGTCGAGAGCATTATCGGATCATCAACTATTCGCCGAAGGGTGGCGTGGCCGCGGCATCGTCGGGCGCGCAAATTCAGACGCTGCCGATTGCCGAGGCCGACGACGACCTGAACATCATGCTGGTTTGTGCCGGAGGCGATCCATCGCAATGGCACTATCCCCGGTTATTGGACCGTATCCGGTATCTGGCGAGGTGCGGCGTCAGGATCGGCGGTGTGTCGGGGGGGCCTTATCTGCTGGCCGCGGCCGGTGTCCTCACCAATAAGCGGTTCACGGTGCATTGGGAGCATGCGCCGGCCCTGATCGAGGCGTTTCCGGATTTGGTGCCCGAGAAATCCCGCTACGTTATCGACGGTAACCGCATTACCTGCGGTGGCGGCGTCGCGCCGGTCGACATGATGCACGCCCTGATCGCCGAACAGATGGGCGAGGACTTCGCGCGCCGTGTCAGCGACTGGTATTTACATACCCATATCGGCGGCGCTACGGAAAGCCAGCGATCATCGATCGCCGAGGCCTACGGTACCAACAATCGGGTGCTTCTGGCGGTGCTGGACAAGATGGAAAGCACGCCGGAAACGCCCCTCGACCGCCGCGCGATGGCGCGGTTCGCGGGTGTCAGCGAACGGCACTTGAACCGCCTGTTCCGGGCGCAACTCGGCACCACATATCTGAAGACCTATCTGCGCATCCGCATCGAATATGCGGGCCGGCTGCTCAGACAAAGCGGACTCTCGATCTCCGAGGTCGCCATGGCGACGGGCTTTTCCAGCGCGTCTCATTTTTCCCGGACATATCAGTCGATGAAGGGTTATCCGCCGAGCATCGAACGACGCCGGCGCTCGGCCCTCGGCGGATAGCGGCAAGGTGATTACGAACCGATCTATATGCTCGGGGGCGGAGCGTCCGATCACGCTGTAGTGGGCCGGGGGCTGAAAATGAACCGCGCTTCGATCTGAATAATGAATATGCCCGCTGCGGCCATCGGATACGGAACAGTTTCCGTCCGAAATGAGGCTTCGGGAACGGTGTGCATTGACGTTAGGATGGCGGGCATGACGTTGGACACGGGGAAACCATGAACAACGGATCGTCAATCCGGGTCGGGGTGGCCCAGATCTCCAGCATTCCCGGAGATCTATCGGTGAACCTCGAGAAACATCTCGAGTGGATCGCGTGCGGGCGTGAAGCCGGACTTGACCTGCTGGTGTTTCCGGAGGTTTCGCTCGTGGGGCATCACGGCGCGCAGCAACTGCTGGATGTCGCGCTGCACCGTGACGATCCGAAGCTTCAAAAACTGGCCGACGCTGCGGGCGACATGCGGACCGTTGTCGGCTTTATCGAGGAGGGCCCCGCGGCACAGTTCTACAACTCGGCCGCCGTGTTCAAGGGCGGCAAGCTGGAGCATCTGCACCGCAAGATCAATATTCCCACCTACGGTCTTCTCGAAGAGGGCAAGCACTACGCCAAGGGACGTTTCGTCGAGACGTGGGCCGTTGACGACAATTGGCGTGCGGGCGTGATGATCTGCGCCGATGCGTGGAACCCGGCCCTGGTCAATCTTGCGTTTCTGCACGGCGCGACGATCCTCATGATGCCGATTTCGTCCGCGCTCGAAGCCGTTGGCGCCGAGTTCGACAATCCCGGCGGCTGGGGCCGGACGGTCCGTTTCTACGGCATGATCTACGGCGCACCGATCATCATGGCCAACCGGTGCGGCTCCGAGGGCAACCTGAAGTTCTGGGGCGGCTCCATGATCGTCGATGCGTTCGGCCGCGAGTTGGCCGTCGCCGGTGAAGACGAAGAACTCATTCACGCGGACCTTTCGTTCGAGAACGTCCGTAAGGCACGTGCCCTTTTGCCGACCGTGCGCGACAGCGATCTCTCTCTGGTGATGCGCGAGACGACGCGGCTCGCGGAGAAACTGGGCGTGCCGGATTTCATCCGATAAAGGAATCTCAATATGCGCAGAGGCCGAAGCCGCCGACAGGAGCAACAAAGCGCCGACGTGATCGAGTTCCAGAATCCGGCGCCAGGCGGGCTGTCTGGCGGCAGTTACCGGCCGCTGATGCCCGTTGACATCGAGCGCATCGTCGGTGCCGCCTACGATGTTCTGGCGCGGACCGGGATCGAGGTGCAGGCGAGCCCATGCCGGGACGTATTCGAAAAGGCGGGCTGTCGGGTCGACAGCGACCTGAACCGGGTGTTCATTCCCGCGAACGTGATCGATGCGGCACGGACACACCTCCGGCCCGAGGTGCTGCTCGCCGGCCGCGATCCGGCGCACGACCTGGAGCTTGGCGGCCGGCGGGTCTATCTCGGGACCGGCGGACAAGCCGTGAAGATCATGGATCTTGACGATACGGTGCGAGAAACGGTGTTGGCCGATAATTACCATATCGGCCGTCTGGTCGACACGCTGCATCACGTGCACTTCTACATGCGGCCCGTGGTGTGCCGTGATTTGGAAACACCCGATATCGACGTCAATCAGCTATATGCCTGCCTGGCGGCGACCAAGAAACACGTCATGAGCAATGCTTACCTGCCGGAACGGGTTGCCGACATCCGGGCCATCGGCGACATGGTCGCGGGCGGGCGGGACGCGTTCGACGCCCGTCCGTCGGTGTCGCTCACCGCTTGTTGGACGGTCTCACCACTGCGCTACGCCATGGAGACCGTGGAAATCCTGGACGAGATCATCGAACAGGACATCCCGGTGGTGACGTCGTCGGCGCCGCAGGCGGGCGCGACGTCGCCGGCGTCTCTCGCTGGTACGCTGGTGCAGATCACCGCCGAGCAACTTTCCGGGCTTGCCTACGTCAATCTGAAGAAACCCGGTTATCCCCTGATCATGGGCTGCGTCCCGGCGCAGGCGGACCTGCGTACCGGTGCCTTTACCGGCGGATCGGCGGAGTTCGCGCTGTTGAACGCGGCGTGCGCGCAGATCGCGCAATATCTGAAGATGCCGGTCTACAACTCGTCGGGCATTGCGGATGCCAAGGTCGGTGACGCCCAGGCCGGGTTCGAGAAGGGTATGACGACGGCCGCCGCCGCGCTCGCCGGATCGAATTACGTGCACCACTCCGCGGGTTTTCTGGAAAGCCTGCTCGCCGTCGCCTTCGAGCAGTACGTGATCGACAACGATATCAACGGTGCGATCATGCGCCTGGCGCGCGGGATCGAGGTTTCCGACGAAACACTCGCCGTCGACGTCATCCACGACGTGTGCACGGGCCCCAATCATTTCCTCGGTCATCCCGACACGCTGGCGCGGATGAAAGCGGAGTATCTCTATCCCGAGGTCTTCGATCGCACATCCCGCGACGACTGGGAGGCGGCAGGCGAGCGGGACATCCGCGACATCGCCAAGGAGCATGCGCGTAATGTGCTTGAAAACCACTGGCCGGACGCCATCGAGCCGGCGGTCGACAGGGAAATCCGCGCGCGCTTCGATATCCTGCTGCCTGAAGTGGCGATGAAACGGGGTGGTTGGATCGGTCCGTAGTCCGTTCCCTGAAGTATTCGTGACGGCATGCCCGCGGCCTTGCGTCGCCCGGGTATTTGGTCAACATTGCCAGCCGCAATTTCTCACAGAAAACCGAAAGGTTGTCTCATGTCCAAGTACCCCGACGTAAAACTTTTCATTGCCGGTGAATGGCGCGATGGCCAGGAAGGCAAGACGCTGCCGATCATCGACCCGGCGACCGAGGAGGAGATCGGCCGCCTGGCGCACGCAACGAAGCCGGATCTGGATGCGGCGCTGGAAGCCGCCGAGCGCGGTTTCAAGGTGTGGCGTGATACGTCCGCCTTCGAGCGCTACAAGATCTTGCGCAAGGCCGCCGACATCCTGCGCGAACGCAAGGACGACATCGGCTGGCTGATGACCCGCGAACAGGGCAAGCCGCTGAACCAGTCGAGCCTGGAGGTTGCCGCCGCTGCCGATACCATCGACTGGATCGCTGAGGAAGGCCGACGCACCTATGGCCGTGTCATTCCGGCGCGCGGCACCGGCGTCACGAACATGACGCTCAAGCTGCCGGTTGGTCCGGTTGCGGCGTTCACGCCTTGGAATTTCCCGATCAATCAGATCGTCCGCAAGCTGTGTTCGGCACTGGCGACGGGGTGCTCGATCATCGTCAAGGCGCCGGAAGAAACGCCGGCGTCGCCGGCGGAACTGATCCGCGCCTTCACCGACGCGGGCGTGCCGACCGATGTGATGAACCTCGTCTACGGGGTGCCGGCGGAGATATCCGAATATCTGATCCCGCATCCGACGATCCGCAAGATTTCGTTCACCGGCTCGACGCCGGTCGGCAAGCACCTCGCGGCACTGGCCGGCCAGCATATGAAGCGGGCCACCATGGAACTCGGCGGTCATGCGCCGGTCCTGGTGTTCGACGACGCGGATGTCGACAAGGCAGTCAAGCAGATGGCCGTCTTCAAGACCCGCAACGCGGGGCAGGTCTGCATCTCGCCGACCCGCTTCCTGGTGCAGGATAAGGTCCATGACAAGTTCCTCGACGGCTTCATCGGCGCCATGGAAAAGATGAAGGTAGGCAACGGTCTCGAGTCGGACACGGACATGGGCCCGCTCGCCAACGAGCGCCGCATCCCGGCGATTGAGGACATGATCAACGATGCGACATCGAAAGGCGGAAAACTCGCCGCGGGCGGCGAACGCATCGGCAACAAGGGATATTTCTTCCAGCCGACGGTGCTGACGGGCGTGCCGACGGACGCCAAGATCATGAACGATGAACCGTTCGGCCCTGTCGCGGTCGTCAACCGTTTCAAGGAATACGACGAAGCCGTGGGCGAAGCCAATCGTCTGCCGTTCGGTCTTGCGTCGTTCGCCTATACGGGCTCCGGGGCGACCGCTGACCGGCTTGGCCGCGAAGTCGAAAGCGGGATGTTGACGATCAACCATCTCGGGCTTGCTCTGCCGGAAGTGCCGTTCGGCGGCATCAAGGATTCGGGATACGGCACCGAAGGCGGCGCCGATGTCCTGGAGGCGTATCTGGAAACGCGCCTCGTCACGACACAGTCGTAACGCGACGGACGATCCTTAGGCCGCCGCTAGTTTTTCCCGCGCGCGGGAGAGGCGGCTTTTGACCGTACCCTCGGCGATCGAGAGTATCTCGGCGGCTTCACCGTAGGAGCGGCCGTCGGCGACGACAAGCCGCATTGCCGAGGCCTCGCCCCGACGCAGCCGCTTCAAGCGGCGGCGGGCATCGCGCAGGCTCAGCCCGTGTATCTGGTTCGCTGGTGTTGAAAGTGCCGGTGCCCAATCATCGATCGTCACGACGCTCGGACCGTTTTGACGGCGCCTGGCGTTGTCGATGTGCTGATTACGCATGATCGTGGTGAGCCATGCGCCGAGGTTCGTGCCGGGCTCGAATTTGTCGAGATTCCGGAGCGCCTTTACGACACTATCCTGAAGCAGATCGTCGGCTTGATCCGGTGCGCCGGTCAACGAGCGAGCGTAATTCCGCATGTCGCCGATATGCTCCGTAATGTGCATGGCGAGTTGGCGTTTCTGCGTCTGTTTCGGGAAGGCCATTGCATACCTCCATGTGTATGTTTTTACCCGCAGCAACGGGGCGCGGAAAAATTGCGCTTCAATATGTATCTATTCTTAAAGTAATTCTCTTGTTAGAATTTAGATAATATCTCTTATTATGAAATCAAGTTTCTGAATATTAATTTATTTTCATATATTTATAATATTCACAAATAATTTAAATACAGAGTTATATAAATGTAAAAAATCATGAATATAGGCTTTGTTTTATTTAACTTTTCCATCCAAAAAAAAATGGGGAACCTTCCCGCAATTTCTGCGTTGTTTGAATAAAGGATTGTCGGCGCCGCGGATCACGAACGGGCATATCGACGCCGGTAGCCCGTGACTTTTTAGAAGAAAGATGAATGACGCCAAATAGGAGTACGAAAATGGAATTCGAGGAACTTAAAAAGAACCCGGCGAAACATTTCAATGATCCGGGCGAGGTTGTTGCCGCGGACGGGCTGAGCCGCGCGCAAAAGCTCGAAATATTGCGGCAGTGGCAGCTCGACGCCGAACTGCTCTCTGTCGCCGAAAGCGAGAATATGCCGGGCGGGCAGCAGGCGCCGATTGCATCTGTGCGCGACGCTATACGTACGCTCGAGCAGTAAGCCATTCCGTTGTTAATGAAAGGAGTGTCATTCAGATGATCGATATCAAGCACGATAAATTCCGGAGAATGTCGCGTGCCTTGATGGCCGTTGGTGTCGGCGCGGCGTTGACGGCTGGTGGCGGGGCGGCGCTCGCCGCAAGCAGCGGGTATGCGGAGAAGGACGAGAAGGAGTTCTCGGCCTGGGCCGAGCAAAAGATGAGCACTCTCGAAGAGCGGTGGACCGATGTCCGTGAGGATGCCGCTGAAGTCAGCGAAGATGCATCCCGCGAGGCCAAAGAAAAATGGCAGGCGTTGGTTGAAGGCGTGAACGATGAGCGTGAGCACGCCGCCCGCATGATCGAAGAACTGCAGGAGGGCGCGGTGGACAACTGGGAAGCGTTGAATGAGAAGACCCGCAACGCGATTGCCGAGTTCGATGATGGCATCGAGACCCTTCGCGGTGAATTATCCAACGAGCAGGCCTCTATCAGCGGTTCCAACCTGTTGACGGATGATGGGGAAGACGCGTTACAGGACCGCGCGCGTAATCAGGGAACCGCCGAGACCAACTTGCCGGTCACGAAGTAGGAATAGGATGGACAGTCCCCTCGATTGCCGGACAGCAATAGTCCGGTCAATCGTCCCCCTGAACCCGTCCGTGGCGCTTGCGCCCGGGCGGGTTCGTCGTGTTTGTGCGTAGCACGTACGCTTTGACAGATCGCGCTGCACCCGGGTTTGCGGCGAACAATTACATTTGAGTGGTAATTTTTCGAAATATTTCGGCGCTTCATTATTATCCGGCAATCGTTTATGATTTTCACCGTGCTTGTGGGGGAGTGGCGCGAATAGCGCCCGGCGAATATGGAAAATATCCATCAGATCGATTTCAGCTCGCTTGAGCTGGAGGCCAAGGCTGAGGCACGGCTTGCAGCATTAACCATGTTGGCCGGCGCTGCCGGCACGCAGATGGAATTTCTGCAGACGGCGTTGCGTGCGCTGACGTTGGGACTGGACTGCTCTTTCGGTGCCGTCGGTGAACTTGCCGAGGACGGCGAGCGTGTGGAAATGGTCTGTTTCATCAAGAGCGGCGAGTTTATCGAGCCGTATGTGTGTGTACTCGAAGGGACACCCTGCGCGCAGGTATATGCGTCCAAGCATGCCGCCGAGACTCATGTCTTTTGCAGAAACAATCTGGCCAAGCTGTTTCCCGAGGATAACAACCTTCTTGAAATGGGTGTGGAAAGTTACCGCGCCGAGGCGTTCACCGACGCAAATGGGCGCCGTATCGGACATGTTTTCGTTGCCGATATGAAGCCGATGGAGGCGGACGATACGGATACGGCATTTTTTCGCCTCGTCTCGCAGCGGATCGGCGCTGAAATCAACCGCTGGCATGCGGACCGGGCGCAAAAGGAAGAGCGTCTTCTGTTGCAGACGGTGGTCGACAATTTACCGATCCCCATCACGCTCAGCGACAAGTCCGGCCGGTACATTCTTGCCAATCAAAAATTCGAGGAATGGTACGGTACGCCCGTGAGCCGGGTCCTCGGCCGGACGGCGCGTGAAGCGCTGCCGATCACCGAAGAGGATCACCAGGTCCGCGAGGCAATGGAGGCCGAAGTGCTTTCTTCGGGCGATGTCCGGCGCCGTGAGGAAACCAAGCGACTTGCGGACGGTCAGGACCATTACGTGATCGTTACCAAGTTCCCGGTACGTGACAGTATGGGAAATATTATCGGGTTCGGGTCGGCGACCACCGACATTACCGACCGGCGCGAAAACGAAACGGCATTGCAGGAAGCCAAGGAAAAGGCGGAAATGGCGTCGCGCGCCAAAAGCGAATTTCTCGCCAATATGAGCCATGAACTGCGCACGCCGCTGAACTCGATCATCGGTCTCTCCGAGGTCATGCTGGAGGGGATCTTCGGTGCGCTTAATCCGAAGTACGCGGAATACGTCACCGATATCAATGTTTCCGGTGAGCACCTGCTGGATGTGATAACGGATATTCTCGATATCTCCAAGATCGAGGCCGGCGAGACGGACATCGAGGAATCGCTGCTTGATATAAAAGAGATCGTTCGTTCGGCGCTGCGGCTTGCCTACAACCGGACCAAGGACAAACGGGACTGGACGTCGATAGATATTCCGAACGATCTTCCGAATTTGCGCGCCGACAAACGCCTTGTGAAACAGATTCTCGTGAACCTTTTGACCAACGCCATCAAGTTCACACCCGAAGACGGCGATGTCAGGGTGTCGGCCGGTCTCAACGCGGACGGCGGCATAGGGATCGTGGTCGCCGACACAGGGATCGGTATCGCCGAAGAGGATATTCCGCGTGCGCTGGAACCGTTTGGTCAGGTTCGGAATCGCCCCGAGTTGACGCACGGTGGAACCGGGCTTGGCTTGCCGCTTTCGAAGAAGTTCGCCGAACTGCACAGCGGCGCACTCCAGATCGAGAGTGAACCCGACAAGGGCACCAGGGTTTTCGTTAACTTTCCGAAAGAACGCACGATCCGGATGGGATGACGTCCGCATACCCGGTTGGTTTACCGCAAAAACGTCACCTTCGGTTCGAGGCTGCGATGTATGAAACCTTAGCCTAAAACCCGATATACCTTGCCGTGTTACGGCAGTGCGGGCCAGGACGGACGGTTGTCCGCCACCAGTTTTTTCAGGCTGTCGGGCGCCAGAACCTCGACCTTGTCGCCCCACATATAGAGATGCCATGCCATCTCCAGGTCGGAGGCGGCCCGGAAACAGACGATCAGTGAGCCGTCGTCCTGCGGCTCCAGTTGCTGGGTCGGGTGGAATTCGAATTCGGCCGCCGTCGAGGCCGCCTCGGGGGCGAATTTCCAGACCACTTCGTAGGGATCCTGTTGGTAGACCCCGAACGACCGCGCCGCGAAATCGGCAAGGCGGAATTCAGGATCGCGGATAAAATAATCGTCGAGCAGCCGGATCCCCTCGATATTCGAAAGACTGAACAGCGCGATCTTATTGGCCTTGGGGTGTTCGTGATAGGCGACCAGATAGTTCCGATGCCCGAACAAAAGCCGTAGGGATGCACGAGGCGCGTGTTAAGTTTGCCGTTGCGGCGATTTCGGTAATCGATCTCGGCTTTCAGGCATGCCTTCACGGCATCCCGTAGCTCGATCATCACGGTTCCCGGCACCCGCGGGCGCGGTCCCGGACGCATGGCGAAGCCCTCGGCTTCCAGCAGCGCGTCGATATCGGGCTCGGTGCGGCGGGCGACGTCGGGTGGGATCAACGCCTTTAGTTTGCCGCGCATGTTTTCCAGCCTCGCGGCTCGATCCGGTTGGCCGTTGGCTTTTACAAGGGTAATTGTTGCTTCGAGGTCAGCCAATTCGTCGGCGGAGAACGACACCATCCGGTCGAGCACGCCGGCGGGGATACGCCAACGCTTGGACTTTTCCCCGGTCTCGACTTCCGCGGCCTGCGGGAAATTCCTGAGGATCGCGTCGCGCATACGCATGGCGGTGCGGCGTCCGACCCGGAATCGTTCCTGGATGTCCTGCAACGACAGGCCGCGCCGGGCCGCCTGCATTTCCAGGGCCAGCTGAAGGAGGTTGTCCGCTTTTTCGTATCTCAAGCTCATGGTGACCGTTCTAGATTACATATGTGACAGATTTGGACACTCATTATTGCATGACTTGGCGGGCGTATGAATTATGGTGGCGCCAACCGCCTAACTGAACTCAAGGAGAGACCGGCATGCGACTGCAACTGATGACCTGGCAAGAGGTCGAAACATACCTCAAACGCTCAACGGGGATCATCATGCCGATCGGTTCCGCCGAGCAGCATGGCCCGACCGGGTTCATCGGCACCGACGCGCTGTGTCCGGAAATCGTCGCCGATAAACTGGCCGAAGAGGTCGACGCCGTCATCGCGCCAACGATCAGCGTCGGCATGGCGCAGCACCACCTGGGTTTCGCCGGCTCGATCACGCTTCGGCCGTCGACGCTGATCGCGGTCATCGGCGACATGGTGACGTCGCTGGCGCGGCACGGTTTCGACCGCTTCTATTTCGTCAACGGCCACGGCGGCAATATCGCGACCGTCAAGGCGGCGTTCGACGAGATCTATGCCGAGAGCAGCCTGGGCACCGCGCGGCATAACCGGGGCGGGTTGCGCTGCGTGCTCAGGAACTGGTTCCAGTGTCCGTCGGTGAACGAGATCGAGGAAGCCGAATTCGGCGCCGCCAACGGCAGCCACGCAACGGCGGGGGAGGTGTCGCTCACCTATTTCGGCTATCCCGATGATGGTGAGCGGATTTCGAGCACCTCGAAACTGTCGCCGGAACTAGCGCCGGAAGGCAGCTTCTACGACTGCGACGACTATCGCCGCCGCTTTCCGGACGGCCGCATCGGTTCGGACCCGACGCTGGCGACGGCGGAAATCGGCGCGCGCCTGCGGGCTGCGGCGGTCAAGGATTTGTCGGCTGATTACAAAAAATTCCTAGAGGCCGATTAAAGCGTCCGCCAGCAAATCCGGCGCGGTCACGAACGGCGAATGCCCGGTGTCCAGTTCGATGATCGGATCGCAGCCGGCGCGTTCCGCCATCCAGCGTTCGTGCCCGACCGAGATCGCCCGGTCTTTGGTGCAGACAATGGCAGCCTTTGACGCCCGGCCGAAGTTTTCCTGCGTCAGCATTATCGGTTCGCGGAACGGGCCGGCCGCCTGAAGCTGTATCCGGTCCTCGACCCAGGCAAGCTGCCGTGGGGTCGCGTCGTTGTAGAAGGCGTCGGCCAGCACGCCGGGTTTGAGGGTGATGGCGGTAATGCCGCCGACGTCGACTTTGCCCGCCCGGACATGCGATTCCGAATCGGTTTTGACGACATCGCCGACGGATTCCCCGTCCGCCGGAATATAGGCGGCGAGGAAAATGACCTTTTCCAGTTTGTCCGGGCATTGTTCGGCAACGCCGGCAACGACGGCGCCGCTCATGGAATGACCGACGAGCACCGGCAGCGTATCGAGGGAATCGACCACCTCAACCATCGCACTGATATAACTGGACATTTCCTGCTGGCCGATCCAGCCGTCCTTGAACGCGTGGCCCGGCAGGTCGGGTGCGAGCGCGTCGTGGCCGCGGTCCTTCAACCGCTCGACCAGCGGTTCCCAGCACCACCCCCCGTGATAGGCCCCATGGACAAGCACGAACATGTCTGCACCATAGATGATCGAATGACGAATGTCTTCGGGAACACGGGGAAGGGAGAGCGCGCCGATGCATGCCCACTGGTATTTCGATGTCATTTCACCGTTCAGCTACCTGCAGTTCTTGCGGCTGGGCGAGGTCACGGACAGATGCGAGCTGTCATTGAAACCCGTACTGTTTGCCGGTCTTCTGAACGCCAACGGCCAGAAAGGGCCGGCGGAAATACCGGCAAAACGGCTGTTCACGTACCGCATGGTAACGTGGATGGCGGCGAAGCGCGGTGTCCCGTTCACGTTCCCGGATGCGCATCCGTTCAATCCGATCCGCGCGCTTCGGCTCTGCGTCGCACTGGGCGCCACGTCCGATGCCGTCGGCAAGGTCTTTCACGCCATCTGGGGCGAGGGTCATCTGCCGGACAGCGACGCGGGATGGCGTGCGATCCAGGCGGCTTGCGGCATCGACAACGGGGACGAACTGATTTCCGACCCGGCGGTAAAGAAGGGCCTGATCGAAAACGGCGAACAAGCGCTAGCCGAGAATGTCTTCGGTGTGCCCAGTTTCGTCGCCGATGGTCAGGTGTTCTGGGGCGACGATGCGCTCGGCTTCTTTTCCGATTGGCTGGATGATCCGGGAGTCCTGAAAGCGGATGCCATGAAGAAACTCGACGATCTGCCGTCGAGTGCCAATCGGGTTTAACCGCAGGTCACGCCGGTGCCGCCAAGCCCGCAGTAACCGCGCGGGTTCTTGTGCAGATACTGCTGGTGATAGTCCTCGGCATAATAGAACTCGGGCGCGTCGACGATTTCGGTCGTGATCGCCGGGTATTTGTACTGCCTCAGCGCCTTCTGATAGGCCTTTTTGGTTTCCTCGGCGATGGCGCGCTGATCGTCATCGTAGACGTAAATGCCGGACCGGTACTGGGTGCCTACGTCGTTGCCCTGACGCATGCCCTGGGTCGGATCATGGGATTCCCAGAACGTCTGGCACAACTTGCGGAACGCCACCTTGGACGGATCGTAGACCACGAACACCACTTCGTTGTGGCCGGTGCGGCCGGTGCAGACTTCCTCGTAGGTCGGGTTCGGGGTCGGCCCGGCGGCGTACCCGACGGCGGTGACGTAAACCCCCGGCATCTGCCAGAAGATACGCTCCGCACCCCAGAAGCACCCGAGTCCGAACATCGCCGTTTCCAGACCTTCCGGGAACGGCGGCTTCAGCGGATTGCCGTTGACCGCGTGATGGCTCGCCGTCGGGATCGGCTCGGCGCGGCCGGGTAGCGCCTCGGTCCGCTTGGGGATATCAGTCGGTTTCTGGAACAGGCCGAACATGGTGCGCTCTCCTTCCGTTGCCTGAGCAGCATATGGTGATTCCGGGCCAGTGTGCCAGTCTCAACCGATCACGAATCAGTGCGTGTCCAGATGTACGCCGTTCCGCCGCACCACTTGTCTGAGCGCGAAACTGGACTGAATGCGGGCAACGCCCGGCAGGCGCGAGAGATGCTCCTTGTGTATGCGTTCGTAATCGGCGGCGTCACGGGCTTGCAAGCGCAGCACGTAGTCCGCATCACCGGCCATCAGATAGCATTCCATGACGTCCGGACAATCGGCGACGGCATGCTCGAACGCGCTCAGGAAATCCTCGCTTTGCCGGTCGAGCGTGATGGCGACGATGATATGCGTCGAACGGCCGAGCGCGGCGGCATCGATCATCGCGGCATACCCGGTGATAATGCCCCGGTCTTCGAGAATCTGCACCCGGCGCAGGCAGGCGGACGGCGACAGTCCGATCCTGTCGGCCAGTTGCACGTTCGATATGCGGCCGTCTTCTTGCAGTGCTGAAATGATGGAATGATCGATGGAATCCAGCATAATTCGAATAATATTCGAAGATTTTATGAATATGAATAATAAATTTCAAAAATGAGTTTATGAAGTCGTATCTTTGCAAGGACTCGCCGCCGTGTTCAGGGGTATAATTCCGACAAATTTATAATTGCCGTCCGTAGATAAAATCCTGGCGGCAAGGGGAGGGTACTGAGTTGCTCATTGGAGTTCCCAAGGAGATCAAGAACAACGAGTTCCGGGTCGGTTTGACGCCGACCAGCGTGCGCGAACTGGTCGAGCACGGTCACAAGGTGATCGTCGAAACGAATTGCGGTGCCGGTATCGGGCGCAGCGACGACGACTATATTGCCCAAGGCGCCGAGATCGTCGGCAGCCCCAAGGATATCTTCGCCAAGGCCGACATGGTCGTGAAGGTGAAGGAACCGCAGGCCGTCGAACGCAAGATGCTGCGCGAGGGACAAATCCTGTTCACCTACCTTCACTTGGCACCCGACCCTGAACAGACGAAAGACCTGGTGGACAGCGGCGCGATCTGCATCGCCTACGAAACCGTGACCGACGTTCGGGGAAGATTACCGCTGCTGGCGCCGATGTCGCAGGTTGCCGGCCGCATGTCGATCCAGGCCGGCGCGCATTGCCTGGAGCGTGCGCAAGGCGGCGAAGGCATCCTGATCGGCGGCGTGCCGGGCGTGCAAGCGGCGCGGGTTGTCGTGATCGGCGGCGGCGTGGTCGGTGAAAACGCAATCCAGATGGCGATCGGCATGGGCGCCGACGTGACCGTACTGGACCGTAACCTGGACGTCCTGAACCATCTGGCCGAACGGTTCGGCCCGGTGCTCAATACAATTTATTCGACCAAGGCTGCGCTGGAACAGCACGTGTTGAGCGCCGACATGGTGATCGGTGCGGTGCTGGTCAAGGGCGCTGCGGCGCCGAAGCTGGTCACCGCCGACATGGTCACAGGCATGAAACAGGGTTCGGTGCTGGTTGATGTCGCCATCGACCAGGGCGGTTGCTTCGAAACCTCCAAACCGACGACCCACGCCGAGCCGACGTTCGTCATCGACGATGTGGTGCACTACTGCGTTGCCAATATGCCGGGCGCCGTGCCGCGCACCTCAACCCATGCGCTCAACAATGCGACACTGCCTTATACGCTGATGCTGGCGGACCTGGGTTACAAGGATGCGCTGTTGTCGAGCGAGTACTTTTTGAATGGATTGAACGTGATATCCGGCAAGGTTACGGAACAAGCCGTGGCGGGCGATCTCGGCTACGATTACGTTCCGCCAAAAGAGGCACTGGCCGGGTAGGCCTCACGGGCATATATTAGGAATCTTCCCTAAGTAAACTCGGGCGTGATGTTCGCATCACGTCCTTTTTTTTATCCGCCCTCGATCGGCGGAAAGACGACCACTTGATCCCCGTCGCTGAGCTGTTTCTCCGCCCGGTTCTCCGGTGATACGGGATCGCCGTTAACCAGCGTCATGAAACCGAGCTTCGGATCCATGCCGATCATCTGCATGGCGTCCGCGAGGGTGCCGCCGTCCTTGACCGGAATTTCGCCGATGCCGTCGCGGCCCAATCCCCTGAACGGATACGGGTCGATGGAAACAAGTTGAAAACCAACCTGGATCATGTGGCGACGGTGCTGGCCCCGGTCATTGCTGCTTTGGGGGCGTATTGACCTCGACCGGCGCGCGGGCGACGCGGCGGCGCTGCAGCAGCATCAGGTCCATCGTCGATATATGCTTGAAGATCGGTCGCGATCCAGTCCGGTAAAGCCGCACCATGCCGTGTTCCATGTCGGCGAACGACCGGCGCAGGTCGTCGTAGTTGCGCACTTCGAGGACGATGGTGTCGCGGCGGTCGGCGCTGAACGCCTGCCAGCGGAACGTGGTGTTGGGCAGTTTGGGGGCTTCCAGCATGTGCATCCAGCCGATCTCGCGTTCCTGCGGCGGACCGAATCGCTGCTGCATGAACTTGACCACATCCGCGAAATCCTGCGCCTTGAAGACTGAGTAGACGCGGCTTGCGACGCCGTTCTCATATCGAACGACGCCTTCGCCGGGCAGCAGGAAAGCCGTGTCGGCAGAGAAGCTCGACGCGATGCGGGCCGGCCATTTCAGGTCCTTGAGACAGAACACGCTGCCGTGCAGGGCCCGTTCGACGCAGCTGTCGGCCTTGAAGGCGGTGGCGTCATATGGCGTGCCGATGGCGCTGTTCTTGCCCATGTAGAGATCGAGTTGAGTGACCGGCCCGTCCTCGAGGCGCGTGGTCTCGTGATTGGCGGTGTGTGCATCCGGCGAGGCGTATCCAAGATCGAGGCTTTCTTCCGGCACGATTCGGTCGGAGACTTTATTGGCGACGGTCTCTTCCGCTTCCACCGCTTCGTCGATCCCGAACAGGCTCTCGATGACGCGGTCGACGATCGAAATGTCGTCCGGGTCCGGCGTGACCGCCTTATGCTCCTGACCAAGGGAGGCGCGATTGCGGCGTTCCGGGCGATAGGGAGCGCGTTTACGGATTTCGGACTGCTCGGGCATTTCCGTAATCTCCGCCGTTTGAGCCGGGGCCGGGATAGCCTCCGGATGGGACGCGGGGGCGGGTGCCGGCAACAACGGTACGCCGTTGCTTGCGAACAGGCTTTCGTTGGGGTCAAACGGATCCTTCTCCGGATGCGGCACCCAAGGCGCCACTTCGACCGTTTTCGTTGATTCGGTCATATCGGAAATCTGTGGTCCAGCGTCAGCCGTGTCGCGCACCGGTTCCTTGGGCGTCGGTTCGGGGTCGCTCAGGTGTAGAACTGCCGGCGCCGCCGGTGGCGTTTTCGCGGCGGCGGGTTCGGCAGTCGAAACTTCGGTGTCCTTGTTTCCCTGCTGGAACAGTCGCGCCAGATCGCGGAACAGCCAGCTTATCGGGTTCGAAGGCTTGTCGCTGGCGGTTGTGGCACGCTCGTCCGCCGCTGTCTCGGTCTCGCCCGACATGTCGGGCGTACGGGGTTCCGGTAGAGTTGTCACCACGTCCCGGGTTTCGAGGGCGGGTGCAGCCTCCGCTGCGGGTTTGGCGGCAACGGTTTCGGTTGGCGGTGACTGCTCAATTTCGAGGTCTGGCTGGAAGATTCGGGCGAGATCGCTAAGCAGCCATGAAATGGGGTTGCGGAACGTTTTCTCCTCGGCCGCCGTGTGCGCGGGTGCCGGTCGGGACGGTTCGGTCTCCGGAATGGGCGCCTTTGCCGGGGTCGGTTGGGCAGGGGGTGCCGCAACCGTTTTCGGGTCGGTGTCCTGGGATTCCTTGCTTGTGGCACCGGAAAATAGCTTGCCAATGTCGCTCAACAGCCATTCGATGGGATTGCGGAACTCGGGCGCGTCATCGGACGCAGCCGCACGCACGGTATCGGCGCTTGCAAATACAAGCGTTGCCACAAGAATAATTGCGGTGATGTGCCGCATGTTTCCCGTCAAACCCCGCAACCTGACGTCGATGGTGTGCTTTCTGCGGTCTTAATCGCCGTGTTCACGCCTCTCGTTTCCCCGAACGAAAATGTTACATGCGATGCCACAGGCAGCAACCGACTCTGGTAAAAATCTGGTCGTTGCATCGCGATCCCGTCCCAACGCGCCAACGATGCCATGGCGCTTCATGCCCAAGGTGCCGAACAGATCGGGCATCGCCCGCGAATCCGGCAGAATCCACTATATTTCGTCTACCTTACTTAGACCACATACATTTTATTGAACCGTTAACGGGGGTGGCCGAGTCAGGATTTTTCCGCATTCTGGGCGTCCAGAACGGCGACGGCACTCATATTATATATGCCGCGCGACGTGACGGCCGGTGAAAGAATATGCGCCGGTTGCGCCGCACCCACGAGTATGGGGCCGACGGATAGGCCGTCCCCCAGCATTTTCAACAGATTGAACGCGGTGTTGGCGGCGTCGATATTGGGAAACACCAGCATGTTGGCGGCGCCGTTCAGGCGTGCGCGCGGGAAGATGCGTTTCCGGAGTTCCTCGTCGAGAGCGGTGTCACCCTTCATTTCCCCCTCGACCTCGAAATCGGGCTCCCGTTTCATCAGGATCGCCATGGCCTCGCGCATCTTCCGTGCGGAGACGCTGTTCGACGAGCCGAAATTGGAGTGAGACAACAGCGCCACCTTCGGCGTCATACCGAATCGCTTCACGGTTTCCGCGCCGAGTTCAGTCATTTCGGCGATTTCCTCGGGCATCGGGTCCTCGGTGACATGGGTGTCACAGAGAAAATACGTCCCTTTGTTGAGGATCAGCGCGCTGAGCGCACTGACGTCTTTGGCGCCTTCTGCCTTGCCAATGACGTCCAGCACATATTTCAGATGCCATTCGTACTGGCCGTAGGTGCCGCAGATCATCGCGTCCGCCTCGCCGCGTTTCAGCGCCATCGCGGCAATCGCGGTGGTATTCGTGCGGATAATGGTCTTGGCCTCGTCGATGGTCACGCCCTTGCGGTCAACGAGTTCGTGATACTGGCTCCAGTATTCATCGTAGCGCGGGTCGTCGAGGGGGTTGGTGATTCCGAAATGGACGTCCGGCTGGATGCGCAGCCCCAGCCGCTCGATACGCTTGGCGATGACGTCCGGCCGTCCGACCAGGTGCGGCCGCGCCAGGCGGTCGTCGATTAATGCCTGGACGGCACGCAGCACGCGCTCATCCTCGCCCTCGGCAAAGATGATGCGCTTCGGATCCTGCCGGGCGCTGTCGAGGATCGGTTTCATCAGCATGCCGGAGCGGAATACGAACCCGGCGAGTTTTTCGCGGTAGGCGTCAAAATCCTCGATCGGGCGTGTGGCGACGCCGGTATCCATCGCCGCCTTGGCGACGGCGGGCGCGATTTCCGAAATCAGGCGTGGATCGAAGGGCTTTGGAATCAGGTATTCCGGACCGAATACCAGACGCTCACCGGCATAGGCGTCGGCGACCCGCTCCGAGCTTTCGGCCATGGCCAGATCGGCGATCGCCTTTACGGCGGCCTGTTTCATTTCCTCGTTCACGTCGGTGGCGCCGCAATCCAGCGCGCCCCGGAAAATGAACGGGAAGCAGAGTACGTTGTTGACCTGGTTCGGATAATCCGACCGGCCTGTCGCCATCATGACGTTCGGATTGGCCTTCTTGGCCGTGTCCGGGTCGATTTCCGGGTTTGGGTTGGCGAGGGCCAGAATGAACGGATGCTCGTCCATCTTCTTGACCATGTCGGGCGAGAGGATCCCCGCCGCCGAAAGACCGAGAAACACGTCCGCCCCCTCAATAACGTCCTCGAGGGACCGCAACTTGGTTTTCTGGGCGTAGTTTGCCTTGCGGTCGTTCATCTCCTCGGTCCGGTCTTCGTGGACGAGGCCGACATGATCGACGAGCCAGATATTCTCGCGTTTGACGCCCATCGAGACCAGCAGGTCGAGGCACGCGATTCCCGCGGCGCCACCACCGGTGGAGACGAGCTTGATGTCTTCGAAATTCTTGTTCTGCAACCTGAGCCCGTTAAGGATCGCGGCGGCGCAGACAATGGCGGTGCCGTGCTGGTCGTCGTGGAACACCGGAATGTTCATGCGCTTCCTGAGTTCCTGTTCGACGATGAAGCATTCCGGCGAGCGGATATCTTCCAGGTTAATGGCGCCGAACGTCGGCTCCAGCGGCGCGATGATGTCGACCAGTTTCCCGGGGTCGCGTTCATCGACCTCGATATCGAAGCAGTCGATGTTGGCGAATTTCTTGAAGAGGACGGCTTTGCCTTCCATCACCGGCTTCGACGCCTCGGCGCCGATGGGGCCGAGGCCCAGGACGGCGGTGCCGTTCGAAATAACCGCGACGAGATTGCCGCGGTTGGTCAGTTCGTAGGATTGCATCGGGTCGTCGACGATCGCGGTGCACGCGGCGGCGACACCCGGCGAGTAGGCGAGCGCCAGATCACGCTGCGTCGCCAGCGGCTTGGTGGGCTGGATCTGCAACTTTCCCGCCGGTGCCTGACGGTGGTATTCAAGTGCCCGCTGATCGAGGGTCTTGTCGGACATTTCCTTCGTCCTCCCGTGTCCTTAACTCCCTGACATACATTAGGTTGATAGGTTGCTGCGTCCGGGGCAACCTGAATCAACCGAAATTTGTGCTGAGGGGCGAGGGCCTCACGGATGACTTCAGTTGTACCGAACGTCCCGTTCGTGATCGGGCATCGCGGCGCGGCCGGGCTCGCGCCCGAGAATACGTTGATCGGTCTGCGCCGGGCGCGTCTGGAAGGCGCGGAATGGGTCGAGTTCGACGTGAAGTTGACCGGCGATGGCACGCCTGTCCTGTTCCATGACGACACGCTGAACCGGACGACAAGCGGCAGAGGCCAGATCGGCAAGTGTCCGTACGAACGGATTCGTAAACTAGAGGCGGGCGCCTGGTTCGGGGCATCGTTCGCCGGGACGCGCGTGCCGACATTCGCCGAGGCGATCCAGACACTGGCCGCGGAAGACCTGGGCGCCAACGTTGAACTCAAGCCGAACCCTGGACAATCGAAGGCGACCGCGGAAGTCGTCTGCGAAATCATCGCGACGACCTGGCCGGCGAATATTCCGGCGCCGGTCATTTCCAGCTTCGATAGGGAGGCCATGGCGGTGGCGCGGGACATGCTGCCGGATACGGCGCGCGCCATCCTTTTCTATGGCCTGCCCGGCGACTGGGAGCGCATCGTGGCGGACCTTGATTGCCGTGTCGTGCATGCATCGAATCGGCACATGACGGAAGCGGTGGTGGCGCAGGTAATCGCGGCGGGCCTGCAACTCCGCGTCTTTACCGTCAACGACCCAGTGCGGGCTGAAAAGCTCAGGCAATGGGGCGTTTCCTCGGTTTTTACCGACCGTCCGGACCTTATCAAGGAGCCGGATCGGTGATCGGACGTTGCCTCTGTCTCCCGTTTACGCGACGATGATCACGGGAGCGGGCCCTGTTCGTCATCGGGGTCCGGCGAGATCGAATTACGGAATACCTTCTTGAACGGCATCTTCTTTGCCATCGTCGCAATCGCCTTCGTCGTTGCCGCTTACCGGCAGGTGACATTCACGCCGCCGGAGGGCGGCGACGTCGATACGCCGATGGCGGCACTCGGCCAATCGATGATCGGCACCGCCGGCGACGCTGTGACGCTCGCCATCGGTCTGGTCGGTGTGATGTCGTTGTTCCTGGGTCTGATGAAGGTAGCCGAGCGTGCCGGCCTTTTGATCGTTGTCGCCCGCACGCTGCAGCCGCTGATGATCAGACTTTTCCCCGCGGTGCCCGCCGACCATCCGGCCATGGGTGCGATTATCATGAACCTGTCGGCGAACGTGCTCGGGCTCGGCAACGCGGCGACGCCGTTCGGCATTCGCGCCATGGAACACTTGGATAAGCTCAACGGCGAGAAGGGTAAGGCGACCGACGCCATGATCCTGTTTCTTGCCATCAATACGTCGAGCATCACGCTGCTGCCGACGGGCGTCATCGCGCTG
Source organism: Rhodospirillales bacterium (assembly GCA_965229805.1). Taxonomy (GTDB): domain Bacteria; phylum Pseudomonadota; class Alphaproteobacteria; order Rhodospirillales; family Casp-alpha2; genus UBA4479. The sequence goes on from CBDDJO010000002.1 coordinate 816,435, forward strand.
CGCGCCGCGGCGGGGTCGGCGGATCCGGCCGGGATCGTGCCGACGACACTCTTCGCGACACTTGTCTCTACCACCGTTGCCATCATCAGCGCCAAGTTTTGTGCGCGGATGTTCGCCGCCAGTGCGCCCCCGGCCGTCAGGGCCGAAGACGCGCCCGTGGCCGAGGAACAGGACGATGACCTGCCGCGGCCCCCGGCCGAGGGGTATCCGATCTGGGTGTCGGCGATCGTGCTTTCGACCGTGCTGGCACTGGTCCCGCTGACCGTCTTCCATGGCCGGACTTTCGCACCCTGGATCGTGCCGGGGCTGATGGTCGGATTCCTCGCACTCGGTGTCTGGAAGAAAGTGCCGGTCTACGAATGTTTCATCGAGGGCGCCAAGGACGGCTTCAACGTGGCGCTCAGGATTATTCCCTATCTGGTGGCGATCCTGGTCGCGGTGTCGATGTTCAGAAACTCGGGCGCGCTGGAATTGCTGATCACACCGTTGGGCGCGGTTACCGAACTCGTGGGCCTGCCGCCGGACGCGTTGCCGATGGCGCTCTTGCGGCCGCTCTCGGGCTCCGGCGCCTACGGTATCCTGGCGTCGATCATCAACGATCCGGCGATCGGACCGGACAGCTACACGGGCTATCTGGTCTCGACCTTCCAGGGCTCGACGGAGACGACGTTCTACGTCATCGCCGTCTACTTCGGCGCGGTGCAAATCCGCCGCCTCAGATACGCCCTGATCCCGGCGCTCAGCGCCGACGTGGCCGGGATTGCCGCCGCCGTCTTCATCGTCGCGATGCTTTACGGATGATTAAGAACCCGCTTGCCCATCCGGCGGATCCGACGCCGAACACCGGCGGCGCCCGCGATACGGATAAACCCGGGCGCGCGATCATTTGCGCGCTCGCCGGTGGCGCCGTGCTGACGCTCAACGACGGCCTGGTGAAGTCTCTTGCCGCGGAATTCCCGACCGGCCAGGTGTTGGCGATCCGGGGAATGTTCATTTACTTGATGATCATCCTGTTTGCGATCCGCATGGGCGGCATTCATACGGCGTGGCAGATTCGGAGCTGGAAGGGGCAGACCCTGCGTGGTTTCTGTGTCGTCGGCAGTTCGTTCTGTTTCGTCACCGGGCTTTCCTATCTGCCGCTTGCGGATGCCATTGCCATCGCCTTCGCCGGACCGTTGTTCGTCACTATGCTGGCGCCGGTGATGCTGGGCGAAACCGTCGGCTGGCGGCGTTGGGCCGCCGTATTGATCGGGTTCGTCGGTGTGCTCGTTATCGTCCAACCAGGCACGACGGCTTTCCAGTGGTTCGCCGTGTTTCCGTTGATGGCGTCTTTTCTTGGCGGCATGCGAGATCTGATCACGCGCAAGATGGCGGCGCACGAAACCACTGTCGCCGTGTTGTTTGTGACGACCACGGCAGTCATGACGTTCGGGTTTCTATCCTGGTTCTTCGTCGAATGGCAGCCGGTTGAACTGCGTCACCTGAAGTATTTCGTCGGCAGCGGGTTGCTTGTCGGTACTGCGCACTATCTTCTTATCGAGGCGTTCCGGCTGGGCGAGGCGGCGCTGGTATCGCCCTTCAAGTACGGTAACGTATTGTGGGCGGTGTTGTTTGGATATCTGCTGTTTGGCGATCTGCCGGGTGTGGCGACCATTGGTGGCGCCGTGATCGTCTGCGCCAGCGGGCTTTACATCCTGCACCGCGAACGCATTCGCGTCAGAACAACCGACGCCGCGAAAACTTGACGGCCGCCGGCATATCGTAACTTTCCGCGCTACCGTCGATGACAGTAAGTGTCGGCCCGGTATTAATTCCCGTCAATCTGCGAGGGATCAGAATTGCAGCCGTAAACCGGCGCGGACCTCGTGCGCCAGCAGGTCGTCGTACTCGGTTGCGCCGCCCTGTTCGAATTCACCCAGGTTGATGAACCTGTACCCGACGTCGAGCACGAGGGAATCGGACAGTTTCGTCGCCACTCCTGCCATTGCCGCATAGCTCAGATTATATGACCGCGTGCCGTTTTCGCTCGTGCCGGCGGAATTTTGCATGGTATCCGTGTCCAGCATCGAAACCCCGACACCGCCGCCGACATAGGGCGTGGCGGTGTCGTTGCCGATCCATTCGTGCGCCTGCTTGATATCGTAGTAGAGGTTGAACATCGCGCTGACACTCTCGACTTCGCCGGAAAGCGTATTCCCTGCACCATCCGTGCCGTCGATCGACATAGGCCAGCGGTAAGTCAGCATCCCCTCCATGCGAATCTGATCGTTGAGAGCTGTGCCGAGACCTATCCCGGCCAGCCCCGTGTTCTCGGTCTCGTCGGAACGGTGCCCGCCGTTCGCGCCGCGGCCGTCCGGGTCGCCGGTCACGGCATAACCAGTGTCGACCCGGATATATGGGGCCGTGAATGTGGTGCCGGTTGTATCGGTGGCCATCTTGGCGGGGGGCGCTTCGGCAGGTTTATCCGACGCCGGCGCGACTTGCTGCGCGGCGCCCGCGGGGGCACCCGCGCCGGTTCCTGAAGCAGCGGGTTCACTGTCTTTTCCGGCCGTTGGCAACGGTTGCGGGTCGGATTCTGCCGGTTGATCCTGTTTTAGCGGATCGCGCGAAGATGCACTGGGCTGTGCCGGCACCTGGCCAGTGCCGCTGTCGCGAAGCTGTTTGTCGGTGGCAATGTCGTTCGCGTCCCCGCCGGCCACTTCGATGTGATAGGTGAAGACGAAGTCGTCGCGTACACGGTCGGCAGCAGCGCTGGCGGTCGGCCAGCAAAGCCCCGCCGTTCCGAGTAAGAGCGCCGTCAGTTGCCCAGTATTTTTCATTGCTACCCCGTTATCCCAGTCTCCGGGGCTCGAATCGATGGGCGCCCCTTGCGTCAAGAATCGCTTGAAGACGTAAAAACGTGGTTAACGGGGGACCAAACGGCCGTGTTTTTAGAACGGAATCAATGAGATTCGGGCTATCTGAGGGAAAACGAGGTTAATTGGCCGCCTTGGCGTCCTGCTTTGTCTCGAACATCTCTGGCATTGCCTGCTTGAAGGCGTCGCGGGCCTTGATCGCTTTCGGATAGCCCTGTTCCGCGGCGCGGTTGATCCAGTCGAAGGCCGTTTTCAAATCCTGAGCGACGCCCTTGCCCTCATAATACAGGAAACCCAGGTTGTACTGCGCCTGCGTGTGACCGCTGCCGGCGGCACGTTCGAACCACTTCGCGGCATTGGCGAAATCCTGGCCGCCGGTCTGACCGGTGTAGTTCATGATCCCCAGATTGTACTGCGCGCCAACGTGGCCGGCATCGCCGGCCTTCAGGAAGAACTGCGCCGCCTTGCCGAAATTCTGCTCGACACCGTCACCATTGTAATACCTGAGCCCCTGCTGATAGTCGGCTTCGCCGGGACGTGCCTCTTCGGGGGCTGGCGGTGGTGGCGGTGCGTCGGCCGGGGGTGTGCCCGCGTCGGGGGGCAGGGATGCCTGTTCCTGTGTCTGTGCCGGCGGCGCGATTGGCTGCTCACTGACTTCCGCGACCGGTTGCGGCTCGGGAGCGCCGTCCTGGGCGCTCTCGCCGAATCCGAGCGCCGATTGCGGCGCCGCAGGCGGTGTATCGCCGGTTTCGGGCATGGGCGCGCTTCCAGGCATTGGTTCCGCCGTTCCCGGCGGTTGCGTCATCGCGCTTTCGGTCGTGGCCGGCATGGCGGGTTCGGTTGTGACGGGGGCGGGCGCGGCGGCCGGCATGTTTTCCAGTTGTCCGGCGGGTTCGCTCTCCGGGATTGCCGGTTCCGGGGCCGCTTTCGATTCACTTGCTGGCGCGCGTTCAACCTCTTTCGGCGGCGGCGGGATGCGCATGACAACGCGGGGAACGCGATTGGTCGGCGAAAAGTTCAGCACCTCGTGTATCGTCGTCCGGATCCAGTAAACAAAACTTTCGGATTTCGCCGATACCGTGTCGTAGACGCCGTGCTTGATGCCGAGCAGGGTTCCGGCTGCCGGTCCTGTCGTGCTCTCGATCGTTTCGTCGTCGATGACCAGAGCGGCGGCAAACGTCAGGGCGCAAAGACCCAGAAGGCTCAGGATCAAGTACTTGGCAATTTTCTCGATCACGTTGTTTCCGTTCGAAAAAGTTCGAATCCCCTAGTAAGCGTAGCCGTCTTTTTGTGGAGATTCCATAGCCTCCGTTTTCGGCGGCCGAGGGCATCCTTGTAAGTCTCTCGGCGATGCGCTAGGCACCTTGGAATATCTGAGCGAATAGAGCGAATAGATAGAGTTTTCGGGACAGGAGATTGACATGTCCGACGAAATACGTGCCTCGCACATCCTGGTGTCGACAGACACCCGCAGCAAGGACGACGCAAAAGCCGAAACCGAAGGGCTGCGCCAAAAAATCGCCGATGGTGCCGATTTCGCCGAGATTGCGCGGGCGTCCTCGGACTGTCCGTCAGGTGCCGGTGGCGGCGATCTTGGGCACTTCGGCCGCGGTGTCATGGTGCCCGAGTTCGAGGAGGCAGCATTTGGCCTCGAGGTCGACGGGTTGAGCGGCATCGTCGAAACCGATTTCGGGTATCATCTGATCCTGCGTACTGAATAAGTGGTCACAGAATGACAGGGGCGTCCGGTTCATACCGGCCGTCCTTGTCCTCGATTTCAATGATCCAGATATCCGGATCGGTCCTAACGCGGCGTTCGATATAAGTCTCCACGTCGCCGTCCGGGATCGGTGTTTCGCCGCTCGTTTGCAGCCATGCGGGTCTTCCATCGGAATCCCTGGACTGCGAGAGCAGTACGGAATGCCCGTCCATCCGGTCGATTCGGATTAGGATACTTCCCGCATCCGCGTCGCCACGCCGGCGCACAACAACGGGTAATGCCATCAGACCGCACATCCGCACCTGTGCGAAAACCCAGATGGAAGCCTTAACTCGCTGTTCTTCCAATATTTTTCCTCACGGCCCTGGATGGTATGTCGGTCGCCTTCAAAGTGTGACTTGCACACCGGGAGCCACTATAATCAGGCTCCACAAACGGCTCAATCGGCGTCGGTCTGGGGGACGGCGTAACCGGAGTTTAGGCGCTTGGTTTTCGAAGAAGACAAGCAACCTTGGAAACTGCGCAGCGAAGCGGAAGATGTTCTGCGATTCCGTGATTATGCGGACGCGGATGCGGACTGGTTCTGGGAACTGGATCCGAACTTTCGCTTTGCCATCGTCTCGATGCGCCGCGAAGGACGTTCGTCCGTCGGTGAATTCGATCTGTTGGGCAAGACGCCCTGGGAATTTGCGGATGCCGACCCTGATCGGGATCACGAATGGGCCGCGTTCGTCGACAAGCTGCAACGCCGTGAACCGTTCCGCAGCTTCCGCATCTCATTGCGGCACGAGGGCGGCGGCAAGGTTTACTGGCGGCTCAGTGGCAAACCGGTCCTGGGCGACGATGGAAGATTTTTCGGGTACCGTGGCATCGCCACTGACGAATCTGTCGATGCGATCCGCCGCCAGCACCTTGAGGCATTGTCGGCAGACTATCAGATGGCGCTCGAATCGATTGCCGAAGGCGTGGCGTATTTCGACGAGCGTGACCGGCTGAGCTTTACCAATCCGGCGTTTCGAAGCCTGGTGCCGCTGCCTTCCAGGTTGTTTCAGGTCGGCACGAGTTACGGCGATCTGATCGCCAGCATCGCACCGCTGATCTCGGACGACCGGCGCCGCGCATCGCAATTGCGTCGTACGCCGGGACGCGGCCTGATCGACTGGCAGTTCGGCGAGGGGCGAAGCTTGTTCGGCGAGATGCGTCCGTTGCCGTCGGGACGGCATATCATGGTGGTGCGCGACGCCGCAGGGACCGGCGTCGCGGGCGGCGCTCCGGACACGCGCGGCGGGCTGTATTACGACGATCTGGCGGGCTCCGGCCAGCCGTTCTTCGTGCATGTCGACAACCGCATTGTGTTCGCGAACGCGGCGGCGGCGGATATATTCGGGACTTCCATCGATGCCATGCTGGGCCGGGAAGTCTGGGACTTTATTGACCCGGCCGAAATCGACCGCCTTCGGAGCTTTGATCGCGAACGACACGACGGTTTGAAGGTCCCCGACTCCTATACAACCGTTGGACGCCGCGCAGATGATGAGAAATTGCAGTTGGAGTTCTACGTGCATGTCGGGGAATGGGAAGGGCGCCGCGCCGTTCAGGTGTTCCTCCAGGACCGGACGCCCGCGGGCCAGGCCGAGCAGGCGTTGATCGAAAGCGAGCAGAAGTACCGACATCTCGTCGATGGTTCTATTCAGGGGCTTTTCGTCCATCGCGATTGGGAAATCGTCTATGCCAATGATACGGCGGCGCAGATGTTCGGCTATGAGGTCGGAGATTTCATTGGCCGCAGCGTCATCGATCTGGTGTCCGAGGATGAGCGCGCCGTGATCGCCGATATCCGGAGGCGCCGTCTTGCCGGCGACGAGGACGTGCCGGACCGTTACGAATTTAGCGGTGTGCGCGCCGACGGTTCGGCCATTTCCGTGGAAATCTATTCCCGCCTTGTGGAGTGGGGAGGCGAGCCGGCGATTCAGTCGACCCTGATGGACGTATCGAGCCGCAAGGAATCCGAGAGGAATCTTCTACGCGCCAAGGAAGCGGCCGAGGAGGCCAATCGGACCAAGACGGAATTTCTCGGCAATATGTCGCATGAACTGCGGACGCCGTTGAACGCCATTATCGGATTCTCGCAATTGATCCGTGACAAGATCATGGGTGATGTCAATCCGAACTATGTGGATTATGCGGGATCGATACACTCATCCGGGATGCATCTTCTCGACGTCGTCAACGATTTGCTCGACATCGCCTCTATCGAGAGCGGGAACATGCTGCTCAACGACGATGAGGTGGATATCACGGATATCATCCGCTCGTGCGAGCGCATGCTGCGGACCCGGGCTCAGAAAGCGGAATTGCTGATCTCGGTTGACATCCCCGACGTGCCGCTCCGGGTGCGTGGCGACCCCAGACGTCTGAAACAGATCCTGATCAACCTCATGAACAACTCGATCAAGTTCACCCGCCCCGGCGGACATATCGTCGTGACGGCGTTCATTAACGTCGACGGCGAGCCCGAGTTGTCGGTCGGAGACAGTGGTATCGGTATTTCACCGGAAGATCAGCGCGTGATCTTCGATGCCTTCACCCGGGTCGATTCCTCGTTCGTGACCGAAAGGGAGGGCACCGGGCTCGGCTTGCCGTTGGTCAAGGCGCTCACGGATCTTCATGGCGGGCGTGTCGAGATGGAAAGTGCCGTCGGTGCGGGCACGAAAATCAGCGTTATCCTGCCCGTGGATCGCTTGATCGATGACGTCGGTGAATAATTTTTACGTCTAACCGTCTGAATCCAAAACACTTCTGAAGAAAATTAACCATTGTGACCGGAGTCACTGTATGTGCGCCGGGGGCGGCGTATGTTTAATGCAGATATTCACTTCTTCTCCTTCACCGGGCCGACGGGCCCGGTGTTTTTTTGTGCCCGTTCCGGTGCCCGCGGCCATTGTCCCGTTCGGTGTTGGTCATGCCGGACGGATGCATTAAGGTTTCCCCAACAATGAAACCATAACCGGGGAAGCGCAGACGTGAGCGGGCTGCTCGAACGTTTTTCGGATCATACACGGCGTATATTCGCCCACCATCGCGGTCGTCAGTTCATGGAGGGCGCGATGGCCGCATCGGCGCTCGTGGCACTGGCGGACGGCGATGCATCGCTTGAGGAAGGCGCGGAAGTCGGCCGTCTGATGCGTGTCCTCGATGTATTGCGCGACCACCATCCGGAAGCGGGCGTGGAAAGCTACCTGCGCTATATCGATCAGCTCCGGAAGGACCCCGCCAACGCAGAGATGGTCCGCGCCAGAGTCAAGGACGCCGCCGGCGGCGACCGTGAGGCCCGGGCGTTGCTGATCGTCATCTGCCATGCCGTCAGCGAGGCGGACGGCATCGTCCGCGACAGCGAGGTCGAGGAAATCGACCGCCTTTCCCGAATGCTGGATATCAGTTCCAAGGATGCGGTCACGCTGATCGCACCGCAACAAACAAACGCATGAATACCTTAGGGAGAAACATGAAAATGAGTGAATACGCAGGGCCCTTATCACGCTTTACGGTGCTCGATCTGACGCGGGTCCGTTCCGGACCGACCGCGGTCCGTCAGTTCGCCGACTGGGGCGCCGATGTGATCAAGATCGAGGCACCGGAAGCCGTCGATACCGGGAAGGGCATGGGGGGCGCGCGGGGCGGCCCGGACTTCCAGAGCATCCACCGTAACAAACGCTCGTTGACGCTCAACCTCAAGGAAGCTGAGGCGCGCGAGATTCTCTTCAAGATGGTCGAAAAGGCGGACGTCGTCGTCGAGAATTTTCGTCCTGACGTAAAAGATCGTCTCGGCATTGCCTACGACGATTTGAAGAAGGTCAACAAGGGTATCGTGCTGCTGTCGATCTCCGGCTTCGGCCAGGACGGACCCTATGCGAAGCGGCCTGGCTTTGACCAGATCGCGCAGGGGATGGGTGGGCTGATGTCGATCACCGGCCTGCCGGGCCAGGGGCCGGTACGCGCCGGCATCCCCGTTGCCGATCTGACCGCCGGCATGTACGGCGCCATGGGCGTGCTGATTGCACTCTTGGAGCGCGAAGCCTCCGGCGAGGGACAATGGGTGCAGACGTCGCTCTTACAGGCGATGGTTTCGATGCTGGATTTCCAGGCGGCGCGTTATCTGGTCAAGGGCGAGGTCGCGCCTCAGGCCGGGAACAACCATCCGACATCGATCCCGACCGGGGTGTTCAAGACGTCCGACGGTTATATCAACATCGCCGCAGCCGGCGATCAGATGTGGGACCGCATCTGTGCGTTGTTCGGCGACGACAAGATCACCAACAATCCGGATTTCGCAACCGGTGAACTACGCTCCGAGAACCGGGATGCCGTCAACGCGGCGCTGGAAAAACACACGGCGACCTATACGTCGGATGGCCTGATCGATGTGCTCAACGAGGCGGGTGTGCCGTGCGGGCCGATCAACACCATCGACAAGGTGTTCGCCGACGAGCAGGTCAATCATCTGAATTTACGTCACCCGGTCGAGAGCAAGTCGCTTGGCAAGATGGACCTGCTGCCGCAGGCCGTGATGATGTCGCGCTTCAATCCGCGCACCGGTGTGGCGACTCCTGAACGGGGGGAACACACCGACGATATTCTCAAGGAATACGGCTATTCGGACGAGCAGATTGCGGCGTTCCGCGACAAAGTCGTGATCTGACGCGGTGCCCGGACGATGAGCGATCAAGGATTCGATCTAACCCGGCGCGATGCGTTCGAGGATTTTACGGCGGTTACGATCCGTTTTTCCGACCAGGACAGCATGGGCCACGTCAACAACGTCGCGATTGCACAATACGTGGAAGCGGCCCGTACGATGCTGATTCAGCGTCTGCTGGACAGGTTCCAGCATCCGGGACTGGACTTCATCCTGGCGCGCGTGGTCATCGATTATAAGCGGGAACTGCACTACCCGGGCACCATCGATGTCGGCGCGCGTCTGATCCGGCTCGGATCGAAATCACTTACGTCCGGGTATGGCGTGTTCATGGGTGATGACTGTGTTGCCACGGCGGAAAGCGTCAACGTTTTCTATGACATGAATACACGGAAGTCGGTCGTGCCGCCCGAAGACGTGCAGGACGCGGTTCGCGCCAAGATCGCCGAATAACCGGGATTTCCGTTCTTTTCCCTTCATATACTGTGGGAGGAAATCGGTGACGGTTCTTTGTTCTGCCGACCATCACGGGTATTCTCGTGGCAGAACACGGATAGCGGCAAGCGGATGACCACGGCGATCGAAAATCTGAACCTAGAGGAAGGCAAGAGCGAGGCGCTTCGCGCCGTCCTGGCCGGCATTGCCGAATCCAGCGCGGCGGACGGCGGCCCGCGATATTCGGAAAAGGTCAGCCGCGAGTTGGCCCGCATCATCGTTTGCCGTAGCTACGCCAAGCCGATGCTCGAACTCTCTCATCTTCTGGTCTTGGCATCCGCCGGGAACGGTCGTTATGAAGACGTCTTCTGGGGGGTCGACAGGGCCAGCGCGGGCGAGTTCCGGCGTGCGTTCATGCCGCTTGAAGGGGTGAGCCCCGGTGTCGACGTGACCGCGACGGGTGTCCGCCACGACGACGGCGATGGCGGGTTCCTGGTGACTTACAACCGGATGCCGTTCCTGGCGGCATTGCTGGAGTTCATGATCATGACCGTCGGCTACCCCGAGGTCGACGAAATGACATCTGTGCTGCGACACGAGGACGCAAACGACGAGAATGTGATCGATACGGCACGTGCTCTGCAGCGTAGCTTGTATGCATATCTCAAGGATCATCTGCCACCGGTTCAGCGGCAGCGCCATGAACACCATTTCCTGGGTTACGTCGAGCGGCACGCCGGCAACCGGACCGGCGCCGATGCGATCAACGACGACATCGTCCTCGGATACTGGCAGACATATGCGACGACGGACGAGGTGGATGCCAAGACCTTTCGTGCCGTCTTCGAGACGGCACGCCGTCTGATCGTAGCGCTGGATGCCGCTGCGGATCGTTTCGCCGGTGCCCACGCGCGCGCTATCGGAACGGACGTTGACGCGGGTGAAGTCGATCCGGCCGACGTGGATGCGATCCTCGGTGCATTAAATGAGGATGAGGAACCGCTGCAGCAGCTATTGGAAACCTGCGGCGATACGGTCAAGTTCGTGAACGTTAGCGAGGCGGAAGCTTTGGCCGAACTGCCGCTCGGTGACGGCACGGCGCGGCGTATGCCGGTCTCGATCCTCAGGAGCGCGGTGTTCGGTGCGGTGCAGCTTCGGATCGGCACGGCGTTGCGCCGGGGTAAGCCGATGAAGGTTGAGTTGCCCTCGGCCGGTGCCGGGTATTACGCGGCAAAGCTCGCCGCCTACGCCGAATTGATCGCGGGCACGGAGAAACTGGCCTTGGCCGCGTTGTGGCCGTTGTTCGGGGCGGAACGGCCAGAGGCCGTCGATCTGGCACTCGCGCTCGCTCCCGATCTGGACTGGGGACACTTGGCCGGTGATGGAACAGAGGATAGCGGTGAAAACGTCGTGTCGCTGAGCCGTGCCGGGGCCATGCGGCAGTTTTTCGCGATTGAGCCCAATGCACGCGGCGAGGAACTGGCGGCTCTCCTGGCGGAGGCGCGACGCGCGTGGCGCGGCGTTAACCGGGCGGGGTTCCGTGATGGCGATGACGCTCTCGACGTCTTGGCTGTTGCGGTGCCGGATGTTCTGCGGCTGATCGTTGCCGTGCGGCGGACGCTCGACCGCGACCTGGGCCCGGTCGACTGGCCGGCGTTCGAGGCCGCCGATGCGGGCGTTTTCGCAGAGATGTTCGGCGCCCTGTATGATATGAACGGGAGGGCGAAATCCAATGCCGGCTGACGACCCGGTCCGAAATCTGGCGCTTGCCGCGCTCGACGCCGACGCTCAGGCCCGCGACCTGCTTGAACCGGTAGTGACGCCGAGGATCGCGTTTTCCGATCTCTACAGGTACGCGACCGACCCTGCGTTCGAGTTACCGTCCGCCGTGAAGGCCAGGCTTGACGGTGACCCGGAGGCGGCGGCTGATCTGGAACGTATAATCGCCGTGCAACCGTTCACGTACATGCCAAGGCAGGCAGCGGCGGCAACGGATGGTGCCGTGCGTCGTGAAACTGATGTCGCGGTGCTGACACTGACGCCATCCCGTGCGGTTCCGACGCAGACTTATCTGGGAATCGAGTTGGCTGACGGCAATGCCGCCGGACCGCGTCAGTTGTTTGCCCGGATCGGTTCGGGTGCGTGGTTGCGTGTCACGCTTCCGGTATTCAGCGGCGGACGCGTTCAGGTTCTGCTGGAAGCGGGCAGCGATATGGCCCGCGCGCTCGCCGATCCAGAAACCGAGGTTTATCTTCGATGAGCGGTCCCGCCGTTCATATCCTGACGACCGAAGGCCCGGTCGCGATCCAGCGGATCAGCGAGGAAGACCCAGCGGTTCAATCCGTGATGTGCCTGGACGGGCTGGCGCAGATCCTGTCGGTCAGCCCGGCTTACGACGCGTTCGTCCGGCGCCCGGTCGGCGTGATCGAACGGATGACGGGACACGGCGCGTACCGGATGGACGTTGCCGCCCGCATCGACGAGGGCAACTCGTGGCAACTTGCTGCCTATATGGCACACGCTGCACGGCTGAATCCCGGGGGCGAGGGCATTGCCGTTTATGCGACTGGTGAAGTCGACAGCGAACTCGCGGTACGACCGGTCGAGCGAGTCCGCCTGAAGCTCGACGCGCTAACGCGCCATCTTTCTGAACACGGAGTGGAAACGGAAAAAGCCATCATTCTCGTCCCGGCCGGAGAAGGTGACGTGCCGGAGCAGATCGGCGGTATACCGGTTAAATCCGTCGTGTCGGCGACGGATGCACTGACGTTCGCGGGTATGCCCGTACCCGTCAAATCCGCATCTGCGTCCTCCGTCGCGACGGTCCGGCATTCAAAACGCCGCTCAACGCCGCTCGCCATTCTGTTGGGTGCCGCGTTGATCGCCGCGGCGTTGTTCTGGGCCGCCGGTGATTTCGCGCGCTGGTCGGCACTCATGGAGCAGGGCCGTTTATTGGAAATTGAGCAGGATATGACGCGCGGTGAGGAAAATGTCTTCGGTCGTTGGCGCGCTGCCGTCTACAGGAAATGGCGGCGGGTGTCCAAGCCCGAGACCGGCCTGCTCGATCTTAATGGCTTTGTTTACACCGCCGGTGATGCCGCGGCATGCGCGGTGCCGGACGGCCGTGAAAAACGGCCGATGACGCAGGTCTATCAGGACGCCGCCGCCGTCTGCTTGGTGGAGATCCGCGCGATTACCGACGTTAGCGACCGTGTCGTCATCGGCCGGCTCGCCTATTGGCCGGATGGTCTTGGCAACGGGGAACGTGCCGCGCGTGTCATGCGCGGCAGCCAGGATGCCGCAGGCCGGACATGGGCGCTGGAATTCGACGAGCTGCCGGAACCGGGTGCCGCGCTCCGGCTCGTGGTGATCTCAGGCGATATGGATATCAACGGACCGCAACCCTGGTATAGGGATCTGCTCGCCGCGCCTGTCGACAGCGCCGCGTTCGCCGCCGCTCGCGACAGATTGAAGAGGCTTGGTTTCGATATCCGCCCCTTGGACTGGCGCCGAGAGTGATCCGCGTACGCATCCCTGCCGTAGAGCAAGCATGGGGTATTCGGATAAACGGCCTGTGTCTTGGGATGGTCTGCCAAAGTGTGCCTGGATTACCGGAGCAGGCAAGGGTATCGGTCGTGGGTTGGCGGAACGGTTGGCGTCGCGCGGATGGACGGTGTATGCGTCGGCAAGAACGTCCGATGATCTGGATGATCTCGCCCGCGCCACCGGAGATTCGCCCGGAAAAATAATCCCTTTACGTCTGGATATTACCGACCGGAAGGCATGCGCCGCCGCGGTCGACAGGATCGTGGCCTGTGGTCAGCCGCTTGGCCTTGCCGTTCTGAATGCAGGTACGCACACGCCGACACCGGTTGAGGGCTTCGATGCCGAGACTGTCGGAGGTTTGATCGAAACCAACCTCATCGGCACCGTTAATTGCCTGGCTCCGGTGATGAAACTGCTTACCCACCAGGGCTGCGGTCACATCGCGATCGTCGCGTCTGTTGCGGGGTACCGCGGTTTGCCGCGCGCGTCCGCGTATTCGGGATCTAAAGCGGGTGTGATTGCGATGTGCGAGGCGCTTTATCCGGAACTCGTCCGCAAAGGGGTCGGTATCAGCGTCATTAATCCGGGGTTCGTGAAAACCCCGCTCACGGACAGGAATACGTTCGAGATGCCGTGTTTGATCTCCGTCGAGGAAGCCGTCGATGCTATGGTGGCGGGGTTGAAACAGGGCAGGTTCGAAATTGCATTCCCGACCCGCTTCGTCCTGTTCATGCGGTTGCTGCGGGCGCTTCCATATCGTGTTTACTTCCGCGTGACAGGGAAAATCCTCGACCGTTGATCTTCAGGTTTTCTGTAGTACGAATTGACCGACGTCGATCGCGCCGGATCGGAACCCGGCGCGGCAGTATGCCAGATAGTATTCCCAAAGTCTGCGGAACCGCTCGTCGAACCCGGCGGAACGGATGTTGGGCCAGGTCTCGCTAAAACGATGCTGCCATTCGGCAAGGGTGCGGGCATAGCACTGGCCGAAGAAGAAAGAGTCCGTAAGATCAAGTCCTGCCTGCATCGCATGCGCGCGGAATGCCTCGACGGACGGCAGCATACCGCCCGGAAACACGTAACGTTGTATGAAATCCGTCTTGCGGCGGTAGGTTTCGAAACGCTTTTCGTCGATGGTGATGACTTGCAGCGCCGCGCGCCCGCGATCCGCAAGACGTTGGCGCACTTTCGAAAAAAACTGCGGCCAGTTACTTTCGCCGACGGCTTCGAACATTTCGATGGAAACGATGCCGTCAAACCGGCCTCGCACGTCGCGGTAATCCTCGATCCGAATGTCGACGCGGTCCGACAGTCCCTTGCGGGCGATTGCGTCACGGGCGTAGTCGTGCTGTTCGCCGGATAGTGTAATACCGGTGACGCGGCAGCCGTGCCGCTCGGCGAGGTAGGTTGAAAATCCGCCCCAACCGCAGCCGATTTCCAGCACATGCTGCCCGGGGGCGGCGCCGATCATTTCTGCCATGCGCTGGTATTTCCTCAGTTGCGCCTGTTCCAACTGATCGTTGGGACGGTCGTAGATCGCCGCCGAATAGGTCATCGTCGGATCGAGCCATTCCTTGTAGAAGCCGTTCCCGAGGTCGTAATGCGCCTGGATGTTGCGCCTCGAACCCTTGCGCGTATTTGCGCGCAGCCGGTGGTAGACGCGGTCGGCGAGACGCCGCAGTGGCGTGCCCTCGACGCGGAACTCGATGGCTTCGTCGTTGCGGGCAATCAGTTCGAGGAGCACGGCGACATCAGACGACGTCCAGTCGCCGTCGATATAGCCTTCCGCGAAACCGATATCGCCGCCGGTGACGATGCGGCGGACGGCCCGCCATGAATGGATGTGAATATCCGCGGCGGGGCCCTGCGCCGGGCCGGAAAGGGTGCGTTGTTCGCCGCTCGGAAGCGTCAGCATCAACGAGCCGGCGCGGATACCGGATAGTAGCTTGAACAGCCATTTGCCGGCGAGCGCGGCGATCGGTCCGTCGGCATGCCGGGGCATGGTCCCGGTGAACTCCGTGGTCATGTCAGTCACCCTGTCCTTCGAATCCCGGTCTTATGACGCTGACCTCGCCGCGTTGCTGCGGTTGATGGGAAAAGTATGGCACGCCTTTTCGCCAAAGATGAAACGCTTCGTAGTGAATGCCGGCGATGACTTTCAAAGTCATCAGGGGATGGCGGACGAGCGCGGCCAGCAGATTGCCGGTCGTGAACGCTTGGCGGCGACCGGTGAAGCTTGCGTTCAGCAGCGGCCCGTCCGCGTCGCTTTGGCGGATGGTGACGCTAACGTCGTCGGCCGGCGGGGCGATGGAGAAATCGTACCGGCCCTGCATGGGCGTGAAGGGCGAGACGTACATCGCCTTGTCGCAGGACTGCCGGATCGGCGTGGCACCATCCGTGACCGGCAGAACGTAGGTGTGCCGCTCGCCGAAGGTGTTGTTGACCTGATAGAGGATGACCTGCGTCGCATCGGCGCCGTCGTCGCAGAAAAAGACGGTCAGTGGATTGAACACGTACCCGAGTATGCGGGGGTAGCACAGCACACGGACACGAAGCGTCGCGGGGTCGTATCCCGCATCGCGAAGCCGCGCATCGACCCAGGCGCGCAGGTCGCCATGACCGTCACCGTGATCGCGTTCGAGGAAAGACAGAATGCCGCCGCGGTTGATCCGCAGAATCGATTGCCGCCGTTCGATCTCATCGAATCGGTCCAAATCGAGCAGCAGGGAAAACACCCGATAGTTCAGCATGTGATCCCTGGGACGCAGCCGTCGGTGCATGACACGGCCCGTGTATATGGCGCCGGGGGCGTCCGTCATGCTGCGGCCTCCTTACGGGGCGGCCCCACGTGAATGCGACCGGATTCATCGTCGACGTCCCAGGGCCGGCGCACGCCGCCAGCGTCCTCCGCCGCCCAGAGGCCTGCCTGCAACCCGTCCTCGTGAAAGCCGGCACCGAAGTAGCTACCGCAATACCAGGTGTTGCGGTGACCCTGTAGCCGCCAGAGCCGCTGCTGCGCATCGTCCGTTCGTGCGTCGAACAGGGGATGTTCGTACTGGAATGTTCGCAGAATCGTTTCGTGGCGGGGCGGCGAGGATGGGTTAAGCGTTACGAACAAGTCGTCGGCATTGCCGAGATCCTGCAGGTTATTCATCCAGTAGGTAACGCAGACAGAATGGGAGTCGCCTTCGGTGGACGACTGGGCGATATAGTTCCAGCTCGACCATGCGCGTCGGCGCGCCGGCATCAGTGCCGTGTCGGTGTGCAAGACGGCAAGGTTCTTCTGGTATTTGAAGGGGGACAGCAGCTCGCGTTCAAGATCGTCGGCGTCGCTCAGCATGCCCAGCGACTGATCCGCATGCGCCGCCATGACCACGGCGTCGAACCGGTCTTCATGACCTCTTCTGTCGATGATAGTGACGCCATCCGGCAAACGTTTGATGGCCCGCACGCCGCCGCTGCGCACGGGAATGCCGGCGGAAATGCTCTCGACGTAGACCCGGCTGCCGCCGGTGACGGTGCGCCAGGTCGGTCGGCCGATATATTTGAAAAGCCCGTGGTTGACGAAAAAGCGGACAAAGGCGGCGGCGGGATATTCGCGCATGCCGTCGACCGTGCCCGACCAGATCGCCGCCGCCATGGGCAACAGGTGATCGCGCTGGAACCCGGCCGAATAGCCGTCCCGGTCGAGGAGTGCGCCCAGCGTTAGATCATCG
The DNA here is from genome assembly GCA_965229805.1 of Rhodospirillales bacterium. GTDB lineage: Bacteria > Pseudomonadota > Alphaproteobacteria > Rhodospirillales > Casp-alpha2 > UBA4479. Next base: position 833,403 of record CBDDJO010000002.1, read on the forward strand.
AGCGCGCCGGATGCCAGCAATGCGGGCGTTGTGGAATAAAAGCGGTGCAGGTCCATCAGCATGCGCCAGAACCTGGGTCGGATCAGGTTGCCCGGCTGGCTGAAGACTCCCGCCAGCGTGCCGCCCGAGTATTCAAATCCGCCGTCGTCGGCGGACACCGCGAACGACATGTCGGATGCATGAGTCGCCACGCCGAGGTGCTCGAGCAGCGCCGTCAGATTCGGGTACGTCCAGTCGTTGAAGACGATAAAACCGGTGTCGACATTGACGTTACCGCTCGGCCCCGGCACGGACACCGTATTGGCATGTCCACCGAGGCGATCTTCCCGTTCATAGATCACGACGTCGTGTTTTTGCGATAATAGCCAGGCGGCTGACAAACCGGATACCCCGGCGCCAATCACGGCAAAGCGTTTCGCGGAACCTTCCGTCATGATGTGGGATCCTCTGGAATTCGTTTCGTTCTGTCGTTACCAAGTATTACGCAAGGCCCCGTCGGACGGATCACACACTGGGTTGCGCAAATGATCCATTGCCGGAGATGGTTCGTAATACCTAGTATGAGCTATGGCGCTGCTATTGAGAACGTTCAGTCTTCGCGGGGTTCCCCGTTTTCCGCCGTGCCTTTACGGCGTTCCGTGTGGTCACATGGAACGGGCAGGTGGGCGGTGAAGGAAGACATCCCGACAGCGGAGACGCCCGAGGGGGCGACACGATTGATGCGGCGTATTGCCGAAGGTGCCGACCGGCAGGCATTTGAAATCCTGTTCGGGCATTTTGCGCCCCGGGTGAAGGGCTACATGCTCAAACTCGGCACTGCGGAGGCGCTCGCCGATGATCTTGCGCAGGAGACGCTTCTGACTGTTTGGCGTAAGGCCGCACAGTTCGACCGGTCCAAGGCTTCCCCGTCCACTTGGATTTTTACGATTGCGCGTAATCTGCGGATCGATGCATTTCGTAAGATATCGAGGCCGGAGCTGGACCCCAACGATCCGGCCCTGGTGCCCGAGGCGGAAGAGGCTCAAGACGACCGGGTGAACCGTTTACAGCGGGCGGACGTAATCCGTGACGCGATCAAAAATTTGACCGGCGAGCAGGCGGAAGTCATCCGCTTGTCGTTTTTCGAAGAATTGTCGCACAGCGCGATCGCCGAACGCCTGGACCTGCCCCTGGGAACGGTGAAATCGAGGTTGAGATTGGCATTCGCGAGAATCCGCGATGTCGTTGGAGAAGGCTTGAAATGACTGTTCGCCATCACATTTCGGATGACACGCTGCTGTCCTATGCGGCCGGCGACCTGGACGATGCAACATCGCTTGTCGTCGCCGCGCATCTGGCGCTGTGCCCGGCGTGCCGTGCCGCGGTCGATATCGCTGATGAGATCGGCGGAGCGATGTTGGATGAACTTGAACCGGCCGAAATGTCGGAGGACGCGCTCGCGCATCTGTTCGCCCGGACGGAGGCGACGCCGGTCGTGCCCGAGATGCCTGTCCCCATGCCGTCGCGCCATGACGCGAATATTGTATTTCCGGAACCGCTTCGCAGCCGGATCGGCGGCGATCTGGATACGGTTAAATGGCGGCGAATCGGTCCAGGTGTTCAGCAGTTCGTTCTACCGTGTCCCGACGACGGCTCGCAGGCGCGCCTGCTCCGGATTGCGGGCGGCACGGGGGTGCCTGAACACGGCCACACCGGTGAGGAATTTACGCTCGTTCTTGCCGGCGGCTTTTCCGATGGTGATCAGGCTTTTGCCCGAGGTGACGTCGAATGGGCCGATCCCGATATTGTGCACCGCCCCATCGCCGACGAGGGCGAGGGATGTGTGTGCCTTGCCGTTACATCAAGCCCGCTGAAGTTCTTCGATATCGTCGGCAAGGTTGCTCAACGGTTTATCGGAATCTGAAACGCCTCATTGTTTTTGAGTAGCAGACGTCTGCCGATTTTTTGCGAGCATATTGGTTCGTGATTCGGTATGCTCAGGGTAATTCGTAGAATATGCGCCAATGGGTCGAAATCAGGGCCAGGGCATTGAAATTTAATAGAATTTCCCTTCTCGTATTGATTATTACGCTCGCCGTCCCGCTTGCCTCTTGCACGAGCGAGGTGCTCGTCTCTTCGCGAAGTCAGGACTCCGGCCCCGATCCGGTTTTACGCCAACTTCATATCCAGTATGGGGAACTTGCGCTTCGCAAGCAGGCGGAAGGCAGCCTCGTTGCGGCGCGGCACTTCGACGTTAAGGCAATGCGTGCGGCCAACGGCGAACACGTACGCCCCGACCGGCCCGGCGATTTGGATGCAGTGAAAGCATACGACCGCGTAACTTCGGCGATTGCCGACGACGGTAACGCGCCGGCGGTCAGGGCGCGGGCACAGGTGATGTTCGACTGCTGGATCGACGAACGCGCGCAAGGCGTCGACGCCGGTGACATCAGAGCATGTAAGCAGGAACTCGATCGCGCGTTGGTCATTCTGACCGGCGGAACGCACTCGGGTGGAGGTGGTGCGAGTTGACCCTCAAACTGCTTCTCGTTGATGACAATCCTGCCGATCGCGCAATCGTGCGGCGTATGCTGGGATCGTCCGATCTGGATGCCGACCTGCACGAAGTCGTTTGCGCCAACGATTTTCTGGGGCTTCCGCTCGATGATTTCGACTGTGCGCTGATCGATGTGCGGCTGCCGGACCGGGACGGAATCGACGCGCTTGTGGAGATCAGCCAAGGGGCTTCGTACCCGCCGTTGCCAGTGATCATCATGTCGGGGCTCGGGGATGAGCATACGGCGGCGAGAGCGTTCAAGGCCGGCGCCAACGACTATCTGATCAAGGACTCGTTGACCCCCAATGCGTTGCGCCGTACGCTGATCAATGCGATCGACAAGTGGCACGCCGAAGACGCCATGCGGAACGATTGGGAATCTCAACAGGATGCGCTGAGAACGGCGGAACGGTCGAACAAGGCGAAAACACGGTTTATCTCGAATCTTTCGCATCAGCTCCGCATTCCGCTGACGGCGATCATCGGCTTCGCGGAAATGATTGAGACCGGTGATCTAGGCAACGACGAGCGGGCCTGGAAGAGATACAGGGACTACGCCGGGGACATCAGCAGCAGCGCGCGAGAGGTGCTGGAGCTTGTCGGCAGCGTCATCGACCTGACGCGGGCCGAGATCGACGATGAACCGGTTCTCGCGACAACGTTCGATCCGCGCGAGACGCTCAGGGAAGTTGTGGAATCGTTCACGGAAGAAGCCGGCGAGGCACAGGTCGATCTCAGTATCGATGACCGGAAGGCACCGGTCTCCATCCATACCGATGACCGTGCCGTTCAGGCAATCATGACCAACCTGTTGTCCAATGCGATCAAGTTCACGCCGGCCGGTCGGCATGTCCGGGTCCAACTATGCGAAATCGAAGGCGAAAGATGCCTGTTCTCCGTCGCCGATACCGGCATCGGCATGGACCCTGAAGACCTGCGCCGGCTGATCCGCCCGTTCGAGCGCTACAAGTCGCAGGTGAAATCCAATCACTACGAATTGGGAATAGGTCTTCCGCTGGTCAATTCCCTGGTCCGCGTGCTGGGTGGTGAACTTAATTTCGACACCGCGCCGGGCACGGGTACGACCGCAACCGTGGTGCTGCCGAAGCAGGTGCCCGACGGCGAGTCGGCATAGGGTCAGGTCCTATTAATCTGATGCAATTCCATTGGCCGGAAACGTATCGAACGCAAGAATACAAGCGCAAGGACAGGCCCGAGCCTATTCGAGCATTGTATCCGCCGCGGGCGGTGCGTTTCCGGCCAACCCGAAGGGCGCGGCGAATTTGGCCTCCGGCTGCGTTGCGAAGACTTGAAAACCGTTGGGTTTCCCGCGTCTTCGCGCCTGACCGGCAACCAAATTCGCTAGCGTGGAATGGATAAGATTAACAGGTCCTGACCCTAGTTACCGAAACGCGAGAGCGAATAGGGTGCGACGTCGATATTCGGCGTTTCGCCGAGTGTGATCATGGCGGCAAGACGACCGGTTTCCGGTGCCGCCGTCAGACCTGTATGACCGTGTCCGAACGCCGCAACCACGCCCGGCAATCCCGGTACGTTGCCGATGGCGGGTAACGTGTCCGGGAAGGATGGCCGTTGTCCCATCCATACTTCACGTGCGTCGGTTTGGAGTTTAGGCAAAAGCCTTTTTGCCGGGCCCGCCAGCACATGTGCGCGGCGGTAGTCAGGTGGGTGATCGAGCCCGGCGAATTCTGCGGTCCCGGCGCAACGCACACCCTGCGCCATGCTGGAGGCGACAAATTTCGAATCCGTGACCATGATCGAATTATTGAGTGTCACGCCCGGGTCGGTGAAGACGATGTGATAGCCGCGTTCGGCTTCGAGCGGCACCTTGAGCCCGTGCGATTTCAGCAAGGTCGCCGACCATGGCCCGGCGGCGAGCACTACCTTGTCGGCGGTCTTGGCACCGTCATCCGTCATGAGTTCGACGCCAGCATCTGTTGGAGTCAACGCATGCACACGCGATTGCCGGTATGTGCCGCCCTGCTTTTGGAATTTCTCGAAAAGCGCCTTGCCGAGGGCGCCGGGATCAAAAGCGCGGCCCTGGTCCTTGATCAGCACGGCGGCCTTGTAGTCCGGCGAAATATCCGGCTCGACGTCGGCAAGCGTCTTGGCGTCGATCCGTTCCAGCGGTACGCCGCGCTCAAGCCGGAGACGCCATTCCGGATTATCGAGATTGAGTTTGCCCGGGTCGCGATAAACGAAGACGTACATGGAATCGCGAACAAGGTCCTCGTGCCCCGTGCCGGCCAGATGATGGCGGTAGATATCGACCGTCGGCCGATGCAGCTGCAGGAGCGCATCGGCGATCGCCGGGATACGGTCGGCGCGGCCGGCGGCAAAGAACTTGAGCATCCACGGCAGGAATTTCGGCAGGTACGACCAGCGGAGCGATATCGGCCCTTCCGGATCGAGTAGCCAGTTCGGCACGTTCTTCCACAACCCCGGCATGGACTGCGGTACGCAGGACCATGTCGATATCACGCCGGCGTTGCCGTAGGAGGCCTGCTCGGCGGGTGGGTTGGGGTCGATCAGTGTGACCTTTTTCCCGCGTTCCTGCAGCGACAGTGCCGTGCAGATGCCGACGATACCCGCGCCGACGACGGCATGCCCGAGCCCTTCTTCCGTTGTCATGAATGCATGATCCTCAGGTGGTTGCGCTGCTGGTCTGACCCGATTGCAGGGCGCGCCATCCGAGGAACTGCTGTACAGCGACCGGAACGAAGAAAGCAAGTGCCCAGAGATCGCTCTCGATGCCCGGCGCGATCAGGAACAAACCGGCGAGCGCGGCCAGTGTCCGGAAAGGTGCCGACATCGGCGCGATGAAATACGCCGAAACGCACATCGCCATCAGCACCACGCCGACACCGCAGGTCAGTGTCGTTGTCAGGAACGCGCTCCAGGTGAAGTATTCCGGCAGCACGATCAGCATCGCCGGTGAATAGACGAAGACCATCGGCACGATCAGCTTGCCGATGCCGAGGGTGAACGCGCTGATGCCGGTGCGGAACGGATTGGCGTTGGCGATCCCGGCGGCGGCATAGGCCGATGCGCAGACAGGCGGCGTGATCTCGGAGATGACGCCGTAGTAGAGCACGAACAGGTGCGAGGCCAGCGGCGGTATGCCCAGATTGCCGAGCGCCGGCTGCGCAACTGTGGCCAGCATGATATAGAGCGCCGTCGTCGGCAGGCCCGCGCCCATCAGGATGCAGGTGATCGCGATCAGCACCAGCGACACGAACAACGTGATGCCCTGGACCTGGAAATCCGAGAACGGGATGAGCGCAAGAACCGGATGCAGGCTCTCGGCGATGGTCTGTGCCGAGTTGGTGACCATGAAGCCGAGACGGAAACCGAGGCCGGTCGAGTTGACGACGCCGACGACGATGCCGATGGCGGCGCATACGGCGCCGACGGCAAGTGCGTATTTGACGCCGAGCGCACAACCCTCGAGCACGTCGCGGATCGTGATCCGGTGCATCGGGTTCAGGAAGCCGATGGCCAGTGCCGACGTGATGCCCCAGAACGCCGCCATATTGGGCGAGAAACCGCTGAACAGCACGTAGATCAGGACCACCAGCGGCATCGCCGTCGGCCAGCCCTTTTTCAAGACCTTGAGCACCTTGGGGATTTCTTCCGACGGCATGCCCTTGAGACCGAGCCGTTTGGCCTGGAAGTGAACGATGCAGAGCACGCCGATGTAGTGCATGGCGGCGGGGGCGATAGCGGCGATGACGATGGTCGTGTAGGGCACCTCCAGGAATTCCGCCATGACGAACGCGGCGGCGCCCATGATCGGTGGCGTGATCTGTCCGCCCGCGGATGCGGCGGCCTCGACACCGCCGGCCAGGTGGCCCGGATAGCCCATGCGTTTCATGTTCGGAATCGTCAGCGAGCCGGTCGAAACCGTGTTGGCGATGGAGGAACCGGAAATCGTACCGAAGAATGCCGACGACACCACGCTGACCTTGGCCAGGCCGCCCGTATAACGGCCGGCGATCACGGTCGCGATGTCGACGAAGAACTGGCCAAGCCCCATGCGTTGCGCGAGCACGCCGAACAGCACGAAGTGGAAAACGACGGTGGAGACGATCCACAGTGTCACGCCGTAGATGCCTTCTGCCGGGAAGTACATGTTGTTGATGTACTGCGCCCAGCTGATCCCCGGGTGCTTGAGCACCTGAATCGGGATGTACTGACCGAACACGGCATAGCCGGTGAAGATAAGGATGATAATCGGCACGATGATACCGAGGGAGCGGCGGACGGCCTCCAGCAGGACGATGATCAGCAATGTGCCGAACACGATGTCGATTGTCATCGGGTCGCCCTGGCGCAGAACCTGATCGGGCATCTGGAAGTGAAGACCGAGAAACGAGATATCGATGGCGTACCAGGTGATGCCGATGTAGAGCGAGCACGCGATGCCGACGACGATGAAGATCCAGTCCCAGACCGGTACGTTCGAGAACCGCCACCAGGTATTGGGTTGCAGGTTCTGGGACAGGTCGTCCTTGAACGCCGGGAAGCCGATGAATACCAGCAGGATCACGCCCGACATATGGATGCCCATGTGCCAGTAATCGATCGGCGTACCGAAGCCGGCGGTCCAATAATGATAGGCCGCAAAAGCGATTGAGAAGAAAAACGAAAACTTCAGAAGAAACGGGCCGAGAGCCCGCGTGTTGAGGCCGGAGTCGTATTTACGCTCCAGTTCTTCCGCTTTCTTGATATCGAACTCGGCCATGGCCCACCCGCCGTCTGAAAATTCTTAATGCGACGGGCATTCTTGTGCCCGCCCCGAAGTCACCAAAGAAAATCGGCGGGACGTGCAAGCCGCGCGTCCCGCCAATTCAAGGGAGATGATTACTTAATCGCCCCGATTTCCTTGTAGTACTTCTCGGCGCCCGGGTGATACGGGATCAGCACGCCCCTCGTCGCGTTTTCGAGCGTGATGACCTTGCCCTTGGCGTGCCCCTTGTCAAGGAGCTTACGGGTGTTGTCATTCCACATCGCTTTGGTGATCTCGTAGATCAGGTCATCCGGCTGATCCTTGCCGGTGATGAGCTGACCACTCACCGCCACCGTCGGCACATCGTAATCGATGTTTTCGTAAGTGCCGGCCGGAATCATCGATTCCAGATAGTACGGAATGATTTCGTTGATGGCCTTCTGATCCTCGGCGGAGAACTTGTAGAGCTCGAAGCCTTTGGTGGAGCCGAGCTGGATCAGCGCCGCGAAAGGCGTGCCGCCGGCATAGAAGAACGCATCGAGCTGGCCGTCGGCGAGACGCTGCGTGCTCTGACCCAGACCGAGTTCATGCTCTTCGGCTTCAATACCCCACTTCTTGAGGATCATGCGGACGGAAACCTGCGTGCCCGAACCGGCAGCGGCCACGCCGACGCTCTTGCCGTTCAGGTCGTTGAGGCTCGAGAGCGTCACGCCCTGCGGCGTTACCAGGTGCATGTCTTCCGGATACAGGTTGGCGACCATCCGGATGTTCTTTTTCGGATTGCCTTCGAACTTGCCTTCGCCGTTGTAGCCCTGCGTCACGCTCTGCGCGCCGGCAAGACCGGCATCGAGCTGACCGGCGTCGATGGCGTTGACGTTGGCGACCGACGCGTTGGTCGAGACCGCGATGGCGACCAGATTTTCGACGCCGCAGCTGCCGCCCTTGTCGCATGGGCGCGATCCCGGCGGTTTGGAGATCGCATTGGCGATCAGGCCGCCGATCGGATAGTAGGTGCCGCCTGCACCGCCGGTGCCGATCCGCCAGAATTTCATTTCCTGTGCTTCGGCAACGCTGCCGAAAGCAACAGTGGCGACCGCCAGTGCCGCCGTAAGTGTTTTAATGTGTTTCATGTGCGTCATTCTCCCTGTGAACAAGTCCGCAAAGTTTTTTGACACCGCGCCGCTGTCGGGAATGACAGGGGCGGCCGATTTCGGCGGACGGCTTGAAATACTTGAAATTAAATGATTCCCAGCCCCCTGCGCCATTTCTTAACACTCGCGAGTCCGTCTGTAACCGGCTCACGTAATGCCTACCTTAAGACTCTCAGAGGGCCAGCCTATGTTGTCAAATTCAATTTGACGTATAGGCTATTCGTTAATGTTATATCATTGTGCTGGAGCAATGGTGCTGCTGCATGCCACAAATCAACCGAAACGTCCGCTTTCGGAGAGGAAAACCGCCAATGGCTCTGAACCTGAAACAGATTGAGGCGTTTCGTGCCGTGATGCTGACCGGTACGATGGTCCGCGCCGCGGACGCGCTTTATATCTCGCAGCCGGCGGTGAGTCGTCTGATCGCCGACCTCGAGCGTGATCTTGGTTACTTGCTTTTCAACCGCACCCACGGCCGCTTGCAACCGACGGAGGAGGGCAATGCCCTCTATGCCGAGGTGCAACGCTCATTCGTCGGCCTCACGCAGGTCGAAACCGCGGCGCGGGCGCTGGCCCGGGACTCGTCGGGCGTGCTGCGCGTTGCGGCGATGCCGTCGCTGACCGGCGAGCCGTTGACGCGTGCCATCGCCGCCTATGCCCGAGATAACCCCGAGGTGTCGTTCGAGATCGAGGTGCGACCCCGGCGGCACGTGGTCGAGAGCATTGCCAACCAGCAATTCGACATTGGCGTGACGACGCTGCCGGTCGACATGCCGAGCATCGGCGTCCGGCAGTTGAGCGAAGACAACTCGCTCTGCGTCATCCCGCGCGATCATCCGTTGGCGAGGAAAGCCATGATTCATGCCGCCGACCTTGATGACGAGACCTTCATTTCGTTTTCGACCGACACGCTTTTCCGGATTCGTGTCGACCGGGTGTTCGACGACCTTGGTATCAAGCGGCGTATGAAATTCGAGACCCGTACCGCCGAGGTGGCATGCAACCTTGTAGCCGAAGGGGCGGGGATCGCCATTGTCGGCACCTGGGACGTGCCGGCGTCGAAGCGGCCGGAACTCGTCATGCGAAAGTTCGAACCGGCCTTGCCGCTTCGCATCGGCGCGTTGGTGCCTGCGCACCGGCCGTCGTCGCGCCGTGTTGAAACATTTATCGATGCGCTGGAAAAATCGTTCTCTGCCCACGCGGGCGCCGACGCACGCCGGGCCTCGTAATCCGCAGCCACGGCCCCATATAACATTTCCATATAGCCTTTGCCGATTTTCTGATTTGACTTATTCAACCGGCGGGCGGTTTTCTGTAACCGCAACGGGGAGGATCATGGAAGATGCCGGTATCAACGGCACCCGGAAACTACGACGTCGCGGTCATTGGCGGCGGCATGATCGGGCCGGCGCTTTCGCTGGGGCTTCTTGAACGTGGGCTGAAGGTCTGCATTCTCGACGAAGGCGACGACGTGCTGCGGGTGGCACGCGGGAACTTCGGCCTCGTCTGGTTCCAGGGCAAGGGCTTCGGCATGCCGCGCTATGTCGAATGGACGCGGCGTTCGGCGACGCTTTATCCGGACTTCGCGGCGGAACTCAGGGAACACACCGGTGTCGACATCGGCCATGCCAACCCGGGTGGGCTGGAACTGTTGCTGGGCGAGGAGGAACTCGCGCACCGGCGCCACTACATCGGCCAGATCTACCAGCAAGGCGGCGGCAAGGACTACGAGGTTGAGTTTCTCGATCGGAAACAGGTCGAGGACATGTTGCCGGGGGTCGCGCTTGGCGAGGAAGTCGTGGGTGCGTCCTACAGTCCCGTCGATGGGCACGTGAACCCGCTGTTCCTGCTCCGCGCCATGCATACGCGCTTTCAGCAGGCGGGCGGCACCTACCTGCCGCAGCACCGGGTTTCCGAGGTCAGAAAGAACGGCGGCGCCTACGACGTCATCACGGAAGCCGGTACAGTCAGCGCGCCCAAGGTGGTGATCGCCGCCGGGCACGGGTTGAAACAGCTCGGCCCGCCGCTGGGCCTTGATATACCGATCCGGCCGCAGCGCGGGCACATCCTCGTGACCGAACGCACCAAGCAGATATTGCCGATGCCGATAAGCGCCTTCCGGCAAACGGTCGAGGGCTCGATCATGCTGGGGGTATCCGCCGAGGAAGCCGGTTACAACGATCTGGTCGATACCGGCACGGTTGCCAAGATCGCCGAGCGTGCGGCGAAGACGATCCCGGCGCTCCGGCAACTCAACATCGTCCGCACCTGGGCAGCGCTGCGGGTACTGACGCCGGACAAGTGTCCGGTCTATGCGGAATCGGAAACGCATCCCGGCATCTATGCGATCGCGTCGCACAGTGGCGTAACGCTGGCCGCAGTCAATGCGAAAGTGGCGTCGGGCTGGGTCGCCGGAGATCCGGCACCGGAACAGTTCGAGGCGTTTGGCGTGGAGAGGTTCGATGCTCAAAAGACGGCATAACGACGGTAAGCTCGTGGCCATTACCGTCGACGGTGAGAAGGTCGAGGCCCGTGCCGGCGAAAGCGTCGCCGCCGCCGTGTTGGCGCATGCGGATGGCGCGACGCGGACCACGCCGGTCTCCGGCGCGCCGCGTGCGCCTTATTGTATGATGGGTGTGTGCTTCGAATGCCTGATGGAGATCGACGGCCAGCCCAACCGGCAGGCGTGTATGGTCCGTGTCCGGGACGGCATGACGGTCAAACGCCAGCAGGGTGCGCGCGATATGGAGCGTGCGTCGTGAGCGCCATCGAATACGATATCGCCATCGTCGGCGCCGGTCCGGCCGGAATGGCCGCGGCGCACGAGGCATCGAACCTCGGCCTCACGGTCTGTATCATCGATGAGCAGGATGCGCCCGGCGGACAGATCTACCGCGACGTCGAACGGGTCGCGTTGGAACGCGCGCACGATCTCGATGTGCTGGGTGCGGATTACAAGTACGGTTTCGGTCTCGTGGACGGGTTGCATGGCGCCAAGGTCACGCATCTTGCCGGGCACACGGTCTGGCAGATAGAGCGTGACGGCACCGTCTGGTGTTCCGACGGCGAGAAGGCGAAATGCATCAAGGGCAGACGGGTGCTGCTTGCGAGCGGTGCCATGGAACGGCCGGTACCGGTGCCGGGCTGGACCTTGCCGGGCGTGATGACGGCGGGGGCGGCGCAGATTCTGATGAAAAGCGCCGGCATGATTCCGTCGGGCCCCATCGCGATTTGCGGCAGCGGACCGTTATTGCTTCTGATCGCCGATCAACTCGTCCGCGCCGGCGCGAACATCGCCGTCATCGCCGAAACGACATCGTTCGCCGATTACATGCGCGGCGCGCCGCATCTGGTGCGCGCGCTCAGGGCTACGGACTACCTGCGGAAGGGTATCTCCATGCGCCGCCGTATTCGTGCGGCGGGCGTCGAGATCGTTTCCAGCATCTCGGCACTTAAGGTGTTGGGGGACGAAAAGGCCGAAGGCGTTGCGTTCAGTAAGGGCGGCAGCATGCGAGAGGTGGATGCCGCGACCGTCCTGCTACATCAGGGCGTGGTGCCGAACACGCAAGCGACGCGGCAGCTTCGTCTCGAACATCTTTGGCACGAGCGGCAGCATTACTGGTATCCGAAAGCCGGGCGGTATGGATCGACGGAAGTGGAGACGATCTATATCGCCGGCGACGGCGCCGGCATCAACGGGGCCCGCGCGGCGGAGGCGGCGGGGCGGCTGACGGCACTCGAGATCGCGTGTTCGCTGAAGACCATCAACCGCGACGACTTCGACCTCAAGGCCGGGCCGTGGCTATCGGAACTCGAGCATCACCGGGCGATCCGGCCGTTGCTGGACGCGATGTTCACGCCGCCCGCCGAAATCCTCAATCCACCGGATGACACGACCATCGTCTGCCGGTGCGAGGAGGTGACGGCCGGCGATCTGCGCAAGGCGGCAAGTCTCGGCGCACCGGGACCGAACCAGTTGAAGGCGTTTCTGCGCGCCGGTATGGGGCCTTGCCAGGGACGCATGTGCGGGCTGACCGTCACGGCAGTGCTGGCGGCGGCACATGGAAAATCGCCGGTGGCGATCGGCGCTTACCGCATTCGGCCACCACTGAAACCGTTGAGTCTTGCCGAGCTTGCCGACATGGAAACCGGTGAAAGCGAGGTTACTTTAGGGTCCCCGTCATCCGGTCCTTGAGCTTGTACCAGTTCATCATCACCGGTAGGAACCAAGGCGTGCCGTTGTAGAACGGGATGGCGCGGAACGGAACCTTGTCGAAAGCGGACGCGCCTTCTTCGCGGCCCATCACGACCATCGCCGCCTTCTGACCCATCCAGCGGGCCCAGACGACGCCCGAACCGCAGAAACCGGTCGCGTATACCACACCATTGTGGATCGTCAGTTTCGGCAGTTCATCCATCGGGAAGGCAACAAAGCCGAACCAATGGTGCGAGAGCTTGGTCTCCGAAAGATCCGGGAAGATTTCCAAAAGCCCGCTGCGTAGCCGCTCCTGTGCCTTCGCCGCATCCTGATCGTAGCGCCGCCCGCCCAGCAGAATACGCGTACCGTCCGGCGACGGCCGGTAGTAATGACCGAGCTGGCGGGTTTCGCCGTGCATCTGCTTTTTCGGCATCAGCATGCTCATGAGGTTCGGGCTCAAGGGTTCGGTCGCGATCATCTCGGAGATCACCGGCACCAGCCGGCGGCGCAACCAGGGCAGGCCCTTGTCGGTATAGCCATTGGTGCAAACGATGACGTGGTTGGCCTTGATCGTGCCCTTGGGCGTCGTCACCGAGAAAGTGCCGCCGACGCGTTCGATGTTGGTGACGCCGGTGCCGCTGAAGATTTTCGCGCCTGCGCTTTCGGCGACGCGTCTCAATTCCCGGTGCAGCTTGCCCGGATGGATCCCGCCCATGTCGGCGCGCAAGGCGCCGCCGTGGTAGAGGTCCGAGCCGATCTCGTCGTGCTGGTCCGCGCGTTCGATAATCTTTACGTCGATGCCGACGTGGCGGTGCAGCATATCCGCTTCGCGTTTCATGCTTTCCAGGATCTCCGGACGCATGGCGCCGGTGAAACGGCCGGTTAGCTGAAAGTCGCAGTCGAGCTTTTCGCTTTCGATGAAGTCGAAAAGATCCTGGCGGGCGGTCTTGCCTTCTTCATAAAAAGCCTTGGCATGCTCCATGCCGAACTTGTTCACCAGCTTTGAAAAAGAATGTCGGATGTTGCCGCTGGTGAGCCCGCCGTTACGGCTCGACGCGCCGTCGCCCGGACGGTCGCGCTCCAGCACCACGACATCGCGGCCCTCGCGGCAGAGCGGGATCGCCGCGCCCATTCCGGCATAGCCGCCGCCGACAATGACGACATCCGCGGTTGCCGGCGGCGCGTTCTCGTTCGCGGGCTGCGGTTCGGCTTCTTCCCACCAGTAGGGGCGGTCCTTGACGGTACTCATGATTTTATCTCGCTGAAAAAAAGTGTGAGGCGTTTGCAAGGTTAGGCGTTGATGGTGCCGGTTGCCAATCCCGACAATGAACTGGACACAAAAAAAGCGCGCCGTTGGCGCGCTTTTGACTGCCGGCTGACCGCCGCCGGTTTGCCGGCGGCGGTGCCTGAAGACTTAGTCTTCGACCGTCAGGTTTTCGGCCGACGACTTGCCATTACGGCCGGCTTCGAGGTCGAACGTGACCTTTTGGCCTTCACGCAGGGTCGAAAGACCGGCGCGTTCGACGGCGGAGATGTGCACGAATGCATCCTTGCTGCCGTCCGAAGGTTCGATGAAGCCGTAACCCTTGGTCGGGTTGAACCATTTAACAGTACCAGTAGCCATTGTCGCTTTCCTCTAACAGTTGGCATGAACCGCGCCCACACCGTGCGGGGCTGTTCTGTAACGTTCACATTGTCAGGGGATCTCGTAGCTTACCGGCGAGCCGGAGTCTCATAGACTCTAAACAAATGTAATACGCAAGCGGAATATGAGGGTAAAACGCCTCTCAAGTCAATCCAATCGCGTAATTGTGAATTTTCTCGCGTAACGCTATTTTTTTGATAAATGTGCTGTCAGGCCCTTGAAGTCATCAATGGTTTCCAGTGCCATAAAGGCATCGAAGGCCGCGCTGGCCGCACTTTTCGGGATCACACGGGCGGCGCAATCCTCGAACTTGGCAAACAGTTCGTCACGGTTCATGGCGTTGTCGCCGCTGCGTCCGACCATATTATCGATCCGCTTCGAGAGCTTGCGGCCGTCCGAGAGCCTGACCGCGACCTCGGCGTCCCAGGTACCACCCTCGGGCGCGCCCGGTTCGCCGAACGGCACGACCGTGATCTTTTCAAGGAGCCGGACGATGTCTGGCTGCAGGAAGGCATTGTTCTCGAAATCCTTGAGCCGCACCGCGCCGTCCAGAAGCGCGCGGACGACCGCGTACTGTTGCGAGAACTTGGCCTGCAGCACACTTTGCGGGAACGCGGTGTTGGTGTGGCGAAAGCGGCGTTGGTGCACGTGAATGGTAATGTTCTCGGCGTTGTCTGCGGTGACGCCGTCGTCCACGCGAAGCGCGAGCATCGCCGCGATGGCGTGGTGCGTTGAGCCGCAGCACGGGAACTGCTTGATCCCGATGCTCGGCAGCTCGATGGTCAGCGGGCCGGTCCATGCGGAGAGAAGGGGTGTCGCATCGAACGTACCTTCGCCGTTGAAGACGTTGAAGAAGCCCTGATGGTGTTCCATCGCTTGACTGTTGGCCTCGAACCCACGCTGTGCCATGAGCGCCGCCATCAGGCCCGAGCGGCCCGAATGACCGACGTGCAGTGGTTTGGTCATGGTGCCGAAGTTGGCCTTGATGCCGGCGGCAAGCGATGCGGCGATCGCCATGGCGTGGGTCGTCTGCGCGGCATTCAGGCCCAGCGCCCGGGCCGCCGCCGCGACGGTGCCGAAGATGCCGAGAGTTGCCGTCGGGTGCCAGCCCTTGTCGTAATGATGCGGATGGAGCGCCATGGCGAAGCGGTGTTCGACCTCGAAGCCGACCACGTAAGCGTCGATCAGTTGCCGGCCGGTCAGGCCGTGTTCTTCTGCGAGCGCGAACAGTACCGGCACGAGCGGAACCGATTGATGCCCCCCCAGGACATCGGAAAAATCATCGAAGTCCAGTGCGTGCGAGGCGATGCCGTTGACCAGTGTCGCATCCAGCGCGCTCGTGCGTTTGTCGGTCCCGAGGATTAAACAGGGCCCGGGCGCATCGGCGACGCCCGGGGTCTCAAGCAGGATTTGCGTACAGGGTTCAGGGAGTCCTGCCAGGGTAACGCCGATGGTGTCCGCGATACCTGCCTTTGCGACCTCGATGGCTTTGGGCGAGATGGTGGCCGGATCGAACCCGGTGATGCGCTCGGCGAGCGCGGCCAGCACGTTGGTGGCCTCGGTGGTGTTCAGTCCGTCCATGTTCGTATTCCCCTTGTCCGGTCAGGCGACGGCCTTGGCGCGCCCGGCGTAACTCGCGGCACTCTCGCCGGCCAGCTTGCCGAACACGGCGCCGGCCATCAAGCCGCTGCCGCCGGGATAGTTCTCGTAAAAGAGTCCGCCGACCAACTCGCCCGCGGCATAGAGTCCGGGAATGGTTCGGTCGCTCATATCCTGGACCTCGCCCGCATCGTTGATACGAAGCCCGCCGAATGTGAAGGTGACGCCGGTCGTCGTCACATAGGCCTCGAATGGCGGCTCGTCGATCGGCAGCGCCCAGTTGGTCTTGTTGACGGCAAGACCCTCGGTCGAGACGCCGTCGAGGATCGAGGGATTGAAATCGCCCGGCCGGCAGGCGGCGTTGAAGTCGTCCACCGTCTTCGTGAGGGCCGCCGGGTCGATTTCAAGATGGGCCGCCAGTTCAGCCATGCTGTCGGCGGTGTATTTGGTGACCTGTTTGATTCTGTATTCGTCGCGCAGGAGCGGGATCGTCTTCTGGTCGAAGATCTGGATCGCGGTCCGGAACGGCTGGTTCATGATCTCGCGGCCGAACTTGACGTAGGTGTGGTTGCGCAGGTCCTCGCCCTCGTCGACGAAACGTTCGCCCTTGAGGTTGACCATGATTCCCCACGGGTAGGAATGCTTCTGGAAATTGTCCAGCACCTCGTAATCACCGTAGGGCGGCGCCGAGATGTCCCAGCCGACCGAGTGGCAGCCGGACCAGTTGCCGAACGGGCGCGCGCCGATGTCGATCGCCATGCGTATGCCATCGCCCATGTTGTGGCGCGTGCCGCGCACACGTGCCAGATCCCATCCCTTGCCCAGGTACTGCGCGCGCATCGCGGGATTGGACTCGAACCCGCCGCATGCCAGCACGACGGAGTCGCACTGGATGTCCTCGTAGCCGTTCGGGCCGCGCACGCGAAGCCCGGTGATCGAGCGCTTGTCGTCCTGATGCAGTTCCGTGGCGCCGGTCGAATAGCGGATTTCGCAGCCCATCTTGAGAGCGTGGGCGAGTTCCATCTCAACCAAACCAGCGCCGCCGCCGACGGCTTCGATGTTCACGCCGCCGTAGAAATGATGCTTGCCGTCGACCAAAAAAGACTGGCGCCCGAACATGGGGATGAAACGCACCCCATGCTCGCGCAGCCAGACCATAGCCGGACGCGAACCGTCGATGAGGGTCCACGCCATTTCTTCGTCCGCCTGATGATGGGTGACCTTCATCAGGGCGTCATAGAACACGTTCCTGTCATGTACCGGGAGCACGATCTGCTCGCGCTCCGCATCCGATAAATCCGTGAGTACGTCCGTTGCCGCGTCGTCGATACCGGTATGGCAAAAGCGAAACCCGCCGGCGGTGAAGTATGAGTTCCCGCCTTTTTCTTCTTCGCTCGCTTTTTCCAGGATCAGCACACTTGCGCCGTTTTCCCGGGCTGCCATGGCCGCGCAAAGCGCGGCATTACCAGCGCCGACGACAACGACGTCGTACTTCTTATTCTTCATCGGATGTTTCCCTAAGTACTCGGGCGTTTTCGCGTTCTTATCGGGGAATTCTGCGATGCCTTGATTGTGAAGTAAAATTCAAATATCTTTATATTTATTAAGGAAAACTAATTAATGAACATTCCTTACGGTATCCGCGATATAGAGGTTTTCATCCGCGTCATCGACAGCGGCAGCTTCAAGGAGGCCGCTGCGTATCTTAACGTCACGCAATCGGCGCTGACGCAGCGGTTGCAGAAGCTGGAAGACGCGGTCGGCGCCAAGCTGATCGACCGCACCACGCGGTCCATCGCGCTGACCGCCGTGGGGCAGGCGTTCCTGCCGTCGGCACGGCAGATCCTGACTCAGTTCGAGCAGTCTTATTCCGACATCCGCGACGTGATCGATGTCGCAGGCGGACGGATCACGCTGTCCTCGCTGATTTCCGTCGCCACCTATGTGTTGCCGGGTGTGATCAGCCGTTTTGCCGAGCAGCACCCCAATGTCGGCATCCGCGTGATCGATATCTCCGAACAGGAGATCATGTCCTACGTGCGGCGGGGCGAGGCCGAGTTCGCGATCGACATGCGAACCGGTGACATCGATGCCGATCTGACTGCCACGCCGTTGTTGGAGGACGGTTTCGTGCTCGCCTGCCGCGACGACCATCCGCTGGCTCACGGCGGTCCAGCGGATGCGGGTGAACTGGGCGGTATGCCGCTGATGATTCTGGGCGCGCGTAGTGGTACCAGCCGCGTCCTGCAGGCGCACCTGACCAACCGCGCCAAGACGGCGAAATGGCTATATGAGGTTCAGCACCTGTCGACCATGGTCGGGTTCCTGGAGGCCGGCATGGGCGTGGGCATCGTACCGAAGATGGTGATGCGCGGTGTCGCGTCCAGACGGCTCGTGTCCCGGCCGTTGGTCGGGCCGGGATTGGCACGGACACTGGTGCTGGTGGAACGGCGGGGCGCGACACTCTCGCCGGCCGCCGACAAGCTAAAGCAGATGCTGTTGGCCGAATTCGAGGAGCTTGCGGCTGCCGCTTAACGCATGGTTGCCGTCGCGATCATGGCGTCGCGTGCAAGGCCCTGTGCTTCGCCGGCATCGAGAATGCTGTTCCAGGCGCCCGCCGCGATGTCGAAGCCGTTCGCCGTTCGATCGGCGCGCGCTTTGCGTTCCGGGTCGCCCGGGACCATCACCGGCTGGTCCGAAGCGCGCGGCCGGGCTGACCGGACATAATCGATGTATGCCGAAACGGCGCCCGCGAACCCGTGCCCGTCATCGAGCAGTTCCGGCTTCAGGAAGACCGCGAACATGCCGTTATGGGTCGTCGTGCCCGGACCGGTGGTGCCGGAACCGGTAAGCGCGCCGGCCAGCAGTTCGCAGGCGAGCGCGAGACCCGAACCCTTATGGTCGCCGAACGTGGTCAGCGCGCCCGGTCCGGCACGCGGGTCCGCGACCTTGCCCGGTACCGGTTCGCCGTAAAGCGCGGTCGGATCGGTCGTCGGCTTGCCGGCTCCGTCGATCAGCGAGCCTTCCGGCACTGCCTTGCCACCCCTGAGTGCGACCATCACCTTGCCCTCGGCAACTTTCGACGTCGCGAAATCCAATATGAAATCGTCGCCGGACGGGTTGACCACGCCGATGGTCACGGGTGCGGTGGAGACGCGGCGGTCGGCAGCGCCGAACGGCGCGACCAGCATGCTGCAGGCAACGTTGACGAAGCTGACGGAAACAAGGCCGGCGTCGCAGGCGCGTTCGGCCCAGAAACCGATCCGCCCGAGGTGCCCGGCGTTCCTGAGCGCCATGATCGAAACCCCGTGCGCTTTTGCCTTCTCGATGCCGATGTCGACGGCTTCGCGCCCGACCACCTGGCCGAAGCCGCGGTTGCCGTCGATCAGCGCGAAGTTATCGCCGTCCGCGACGACGGTCGCCGATTGTCCGAACGCGAGGTTGCCGGTGTCTTCCCACATCAGGTAACGCGGTATGCGCACCACGCCGTGGCTGTCATGGCCGTTCAGATTCGAGTTCACGAGATTGGCGCTGATCGCCAGCGCTTCATCGGCGGTGGCGCCGGCACGTTCGAAGATATCGGCGCCAAGCCGGGTCATGCCGTCGGCGCTCACGCGGGTAGGTTGATCAGAAGTCATGTAATGAACCGAGTGTGGTTGAATTGAAGCCACACATCTTTCCGGCGGGGCGTGCAACAATCAAGACCGTATTCGATAAACCGCCGCTTGTGGCGTTCAGATTGCCGGCGCCGGAAGTCTGAGCGTGAATGTCGATCCCGTGCCCGCCTCCGATGTTACCTCGATCGTACCGCCGAAGCTCTCGACGATATGCAGGCATTCCGACAGACCAAGGCCGTATCCGGGGATGCCGTTCGTTTCTTCGCTTCTGGTGTACTGCCCGAAGATCTTGCCATGGCTCTCCTCGGGGATGCCGAGGCCGTTGTCCTCAACGGATGTAAGAACCCAGCCGTCGGCTTTTGTGGAAGAGATGCGGATGCGAAGCCGTCGCTCATCGTGACGGTACTTAATCGCATTATCCAAGAGGTTCTGGAAGACGCGCATCAGCTGAAACCGGTTCGCCAGTACGTCATGCGTATCGCCGACATGCACCTCGGCGCCGGCCGTGACGATTTTGTACTCCAACGGTTCGAGGGCTTCCTTGATACAGGCCAGCGTGTCAACAACGGCCGGCTCCGGCTCCACGCCGTTGTGGCTGGATTGCTCGAGAAGGTGATGGATGAACCGGTTCATTCGCTCGGCCGCCTGGTGTGCGTTGGCGATGAATCCGGCCTTATGCCTTTCGGCCGATTCCGGCAGATGATCGATGGCGTCGAGATATCCTAGGATAGCGTTCAGCGGTGTTTTCAGATCGTGCGCCACCGCGCCGGTAAATCTCTGCAGCTTTTCGTTCGCCGTGCGCAGCCGGTGTTCAGCGACACTGTACGACGTCCACAGGAAGCCGAGGCTCCAGCCGATCGAGACGGCGATTCCGAACAGGGCATAGATCAGGTCGAAAGACACGCTCTGTGCGTTGGCGGGCGCCGGAAAGTCGATGAACACCCGGGCAACGACACGGACCATGCTGACAGCGGCAAACACGGCGAACATGAAGCCGAGAAGAAGACAGCCGCGCCTCAGTCCAGGGCGTGTTTCGTTGAATAGTTGATACGCGGTTACGCTGCAGATGACGACGAAGGCGAGGGAATTCAGCGCCAGCGCGCTGGAAAGTCTGTCGGCGATAAACATGAAATAGGCATCGCCGGCGACGCAGGCGAACAGCGTTGCGGCTTCCAGAAAATACAATGGCCGCAGACCCTGGATTCGCCGCGTCGAGCGGGTCGCCAGGAGAACGCCGATGACGAAACACTGAAAGCCGAAATAGGCGAAGAGAAAATCGGTCGTCGTGGCGCCGATGCCGGTCAAGATCGCGCCGACACTACCGATCCCCATGGCGCCGGCCATTTCCGCAAGCCCGGGTGCGGTCATGCGCATTTGCCAGAATGCGATGAGCACGGCTGCCATGACGATTTCCACCACGGCGAGGGCAAGCAGAATAGAACCGATATAGAACATGGCGGGATACTATCCGAGCGGAATCGCGCAAGAAACGGGATACTCGGCAGGCGCATGACATTCCGCAATAACTTTTTACCTGATTTGTCGCGGCCGGTCTGTACACTATCGCGGGATCGAAAGGGAGATCGTCATGGGGAAAGCACTCAGCGATGCCGAGATCGGTCGGTTTCGGGAAGATGGGTTCCTGAGCCCGGTCAAGTTCCTGGAAGTGGACGAAGCGCTCGGCTACCTCGCGCGTCTCGAGTCGTTCGAGCGCGAGCGGCCGGAACTCGCCGGCAAGCTTGATTTCAAGGCCAACCTGCTGCTCGACTGGATCGACGGCTTGGCTCGCCGCGAGCACATTCTCGACATTATCGAAGATCTGGTCGGGCCTGACATCCTCAACTGGAACGCGACCTTTCGCTTCAAGAAGCCGGACGGCCGGGCGCACGCGGCCTGGCACCAGGACAGCATGTACATCAAGCTGAAGCCGTTTCTGGTGATCGCCTGGCTGGCGGTTTCGGCGGCATCTTCCAAACATGGCTGTCTTAAGGTCATTCCGGGTTCGCATAAGTGGGATCTGTTGCAGCATGCCGAGGGTGACGACGGCGACAGTATTCTCTCTCGCGCTCAGTACATTACTGAGGCCTTCGACGACTCCGGTGCGATCGAAGCGGTGCTGAAACCGGGAGAGGCGTGCCTGTTCGACCACCGCATTATTCACGCGTCGGGGCCCAACACGTCGGACGAGCGCCGGGTCGGGCTGCTGATCGATTACCTGCCGGCCGGTGCCGAAAAAGAAGGTCCGCGTGACAGCGCCATGCTGGTCCGGGGCCGCGACGATTTCGGTCACTTCGACCTGGAAACCCCGCCCACGGGCGCGGCGACGCCGGAAAACCTGGATCAGCAGCGCCGCGCGCTCGAGATGATCACCACGACCATGTACGAAGGCTCGAACTTCAAGCCGAAAGGATTGGCGGGTTAGCCTGCCCTGATTTTCGGTTGCCCTGTACTGGGTCGTCGCTTACCTTTGCGGCGTGGTTCCGCTTGAGCGAATGCGATGGCGGATGAAAAGGGAATACGGTGAGGCGTACCCATCAGGGACCGATACCGTAGCTGCCCCCGCAACTGTGAGCGCTTAGCCCACCCATTATGGCCACTGGTATTTCCGGGAAGGCCGGTGTCGGGCGCAAAGGTGCGAGCCAGGAGACCTGCCACGTCCGTTTAACTCAAGTGTTCGTCGGGTGAGACGAACGGGAGACTAAAAATGAAATTGTTTTTCCGCGTCAGCGCCGCGGTCCTTGCGCTGATCGTCCCTGCCACTGCCCAAGCCCATCATCCTCTCGGCGGCATGCCGATGGAAACGTTCGCGCACGGCGTCCTGTCGGGTATCGGGCATCCTGTCCTCGGTTTCGATCATCTGTTCTTCGTCGTCCTTGTCGGGATCGCGGCGTTGTTCACGGGGCAGCGTTATGCCACGCCCGCGGCGTATATTGCCGCGATGCTGGCCGGTTGCTTCGCCATGTCGGTAGGCATCGGCCTGCCGGCCAAGGAATTGATGATCGGGCTGTCACTGCTGGCCCTGGGCGGTGTCGTGCTTTCCGGTAATGCCCTAGGTTTTGTGCCGGCGATGGCAATTTTCGCCGTGTTCGGGCTGTTTCACGGTTCGGCCTTCGGCGACACCCTCGCCGATCAGGAAGCCGCCGTCGGCGGGCAGGTGCTTGTGGGGTATTTGATCGGCCTCGGCGTCGTTCAGTATGCGATCGCACTGGCTGCAGGCTGGTTCGTATCCAATGTCCTTGAAGCGGTCCGCGCGGATTCCGTGCAGGCACGCCTCGCGGGTGCGCTGGTTGCGGGCGTCGGCCTGTTCCTGACGCTCGAAAACGTCGAGGGTATCGTCTTCGACCTGTTCGGCTGGGCGACCTGACGGTCAAACAGGCTTGAGCGGCCGGCGTACGGATGTGCGCCGGCCACTCGCCTTACACGAATGAAGGAACCGAATGATGAGAATCCTCAAATACGCGTTGTTGAGCGCGATGTGTCTTTTCGCCACGTTTGCTTCGGCCGACAGCATGAAACACACCGGCGTCATGGTCGAGCAGCCGTGGGCGCGGGCAACCGCCGGGCCTGCCAAGGCGGGAGCGACCTACATGACGCTGATGAACCACGGCCAGGAAACCGACCGTCTCGTCGGTGTTGAATCCGATCTGGCGGCGCGTACCGAAATCCATACCCATCTGATGGAAGACGGCGTCATGAAGATGCGCAAGGTCGAAGGCATCGAAGTCGCCCCGGGCACGCCGACGGTCCTGCAGCCGGGAAGCCTGCACGTCATGTTCATGGGCCTGAAGGCGCCGTTTGTCGAAGGCCAGGAATTGCCGCTGACGCTGATCTTCGAAAAGGCGGGCGAGGTGCCGGTGACGTTCACGGTACGTGGCGTCGGCGCCAAGCAGCCGGAACACAAACACGATCACGGCGGTCACAAGCATTCGCACGGTAGTTGAATGGTTCGATCGTCATTATAAAATTCAATCAAGGCGTGACCGAAACCCGGGCGCCATGTCGACCAAAGGAGGGACAAAATGATCAATCGTATTCTTATCGCGACGGCGCTGTTGTTCGCACTTTCGACCCCGGCCCATGCACACCTGTTGCCGAGTGAACACGGGTCGTTCGCGGCCGGGTTCTCGCATCCGCTGTTCGGGCTCGATCATATTCTGGCGATGGTGGCCGTCGGCGTTTGGGCGCTTGGCGCCGGTGGCCGGGCCGTCTGGATAGTGCCGGGCGCATTCGTCGCGATGATGGGTGTGGGATTCGGTTTTGCACTGGCGGGCGGTGCATTGCCGTTCGTCGAACCGATGATTCTGGCGTCCGTGGTTGCAATCGGTCTTCTGATTGCATTTGCCGTGCGTCTGCCGGTCGCAGCGTCGGCCATGGTTGTCGGTGCATTCGCGGTATTTCACGGTTATGCGCACGGTACCGAAATCGGTGCCGCGGGGGCGCTGACCTACGGGACAGGTTTCGCGGCGGCGACGGTATTGCTGCACAGCGCCGGGATCGGCATCGGCGCCGGTCTGGCGCGGTTGCAAATTCGCGGCGACATGATCGTCCGTGCGCTGGGCGCCGGGACGGCAACGGCGGGGCTCGCGCTGTTGGCGGTCTGACCGCGGTTTCGCACGATCAAGGATTACAGGCGTAAGGCCAGATCAGCCGTGTGTCGGCGGGGATCTGGCCGCCGCCTTCGACCCTCACCGGAACCCTAATCCACTTGTCGGCCTCCGGCAGCGCAGCCATCGTCAAGGAATCGAATGGCGGTGCGAGCCGGTAAATGGCGGTCGGGTCCATCCACCAGCCATCCATGGGAATGACGTTGCCCTGCGGGTCGATGGCGTATCCCGGCTTGTCGCTGTACCAGATCGCGAAGTGAATCGCCGGGCGCCGCATCGCCCCCGCTTTCGCGGCCTGCGGCATGGTCCCCGAGTTGCCGGTGGGGCCGATGATGTCGCCCATCTTGACGCGTTGACCCGGTTTGAGGTGCGACGGTTCGTCAAGGTGCGCGTACTGGGAATAGATATAGAGCGGAATGCCCGTGTCTTTCGGGGTGTGGCGGACGATGACCTCGATACCGCGCGCGCCCTGTTTTGGGTTGGTGTTGGTCAGCACCATACCATCGGCCATGGCACGCATCGGCGTGCCCCAGTTGGCCGGCATGTCGATGCCGCCGTGATAGGCCTCGCGGCCGCGGGTCGCGCCATAGTCCTTGGCGAAACTCTCGTCGATGCCATGACAGACGACACCGTCCGGGAACGTGGGCCGGAGCCCGGTCGGGATCAGGCCGCGCGCCTTGGCGGGCGCCATGTCGCACTTCCGGTATCGTGATATCGCACAGACCATTTCCTTGCCGACGGCGTTAACGGGGACCTGACCTTCGAGCATCGGTCCGGAAGCGCCCCCGGCACGCTTGCCGCCTCCGCTGGTGCCGCCACCGCCGAATGCCGCCTGCAGTTCCTCGCGGGTGGCGAAACCGTCGTTGTCGGCGTCGAAGCTGCTGAACGGACGGCGTTTGCCGGTGAATTCCTCCTTGGAGACCTTGCCGTCGCCGTTCGCATCCCAGCGGGAAATGAACATGTCCGGGCTCATCTGCGCCTGAACCGGTGCACAGTAAAGAAGCGCTGCAGCGGCCGCGCCGCGGCTGAGCGATGAGATTCCGTTCTTAGAAAGCATGACGCCCTCTGATGATATGACGCCGAGTAATAGGAATTGTTACGCCTGTACGTGATTATGCGCCAGCGGAATCAGCGAAGCGTCAGTTTCTCGAACCGGCTTCGGTCCTCCAGCGGCTTGAAGGCGTTGAGTTCGGTCGTGCCGTCCTTCGTCACGCCGCAGATCAGCCAGACGAAATCGGTCTCGTAGGTCATCGAAAGGTCGGTTGCCGACGGCGCCGCCGGGTGGTCCGGATGCGAGTGGTAATGGCCGACGATCTCGGTGCCGTCGCCGCGTGCTTCTATCTCACGCATCAGGTCGAAGCGCAATTTCGGGTCGATCTCGAAACCCGTTTTCGGATCCCGTTCGGTGACGTTGTCGCTTTCATGGACGCCAGTGACGTGGAGGTCCTTTCCGTCGCTGTGGCCGGTAAGGAGGCCGCACGCCTCTTCGGGATAGCAACTCTCCGCGTGGGCGCGGATGCGGCGGGCAAGCGCGTCCGGCAGGTGCACCACCATCAGGGATTGATACGGCCGAGAACCCGGCCGCTGCCCACGTCGATGACGATGACGCCGTCACAAAGGCCTGCCGGTCCCAGTAGCAGATACGCGCGTCGTCCGTCAGGCTGCACGGCTTCGATGTGACAGTCTTCGGCGAGGCCAAGCTCGATATCGCCGAATGTGCCGGGTGCCGGTTCGGCGGCAGGTGCGGAAGTGGTGGCATCCGCCCGCGGGCCGAACAATTTCCACCCCGGATCGACGGATTTCTTGTAAAGACCAAAGCCGATCAACCCGACCGCGAGAACGATCAGGATGCCCATGCCGATGACGATGAATTTCAGGGCCTGCATGTCCGGTCTCCGCTGAATGCACCGGTCTTCATCGGCGGCGGCGCTATGCTTGTCAAGAGATTGGGCTTTCGGCGGGCGATGAGGCATAAAGGCGGATATGAGCGATGCGCGTGAAATAGAATTGACCGTCGCTGCCGATGCGGCCGGTGCTCGGCTCGATAAATGGCTGGCGGAAAACGTCGGTGATATGTCGAGGACCCGGGTTCAGGCGCTGATCGAGGCCGGGCAGGTGTCGGGCCCGGATGGAATCGCCGACAGCATTTCGCGCAAGGTTCGCGCAGGGGAAGCGTATGTCCTGACCGTGCCGCCGCCGACGCCGGCTAGGCCCGAACCGGAGGATATTCCGCTAGAGGTTCTGTACGAGGACGGCGATTTGATCGTGATCAACAAGCCGGCGGGACTTGTTGTGCATCCGGCGCCAGGGCACGCGTCGGGGACGCTGGTGAATGCGCTTCTGCATCATTGCCGGCAATCGCTTTCCGGGATCGGCGGCGTGACACGGCCGGGAATCGTGCACCGGCTCGACAAGGACACGTCCGGCGTCATGGTCTGCGCCAAAAGCGACGTGGCGCACCGTGGTCTTGTCGAGCAGTTTCAGGTGCACAGCATCGACCGGGCCTACAAGGCCGTTGTCTGGGGGATGCCGAACCCGCGTAAGGGGCGACTTGAGAACAATATCGGACGCGACCCGAGAAACCGCAAACGCATGGCCACCTTGACCTCGGGAGGCAAACACGCAGTCACGGATTACCGGGTAATTCGGCCTATTGGTGCTATTGCGTCACTAATGGATTGCCATTTATTCACAGGACGAACCCATCAAATCCGTGTTCAAATGTCGGGTATCGGGCATCCGCTGGTCGGCGATCCTTTGTATCACACCCGCGGCAGCCTTCGCAAAGACCGGGAGATTGTGATCCGGGGCGAGACCGGAGCGTACAAACATCAGGCGCTACACGCTTACAAACTCGGGTTCGAACATCCGGCCTCACACGAGAAGCTGATATTTGAAATAGAACTATCTAGTAAAATCAAGGAATTGATTGATAGTTTAGAAAAATTATAAAAATACTATACCTGACTGGAAAAGTCGGGTAAATTAACGGAAACGTCGCCACCGATGAATGAACGTCAGGCCCTGACTTGGCGGGCGGGGCCGACGGTGCAGCCAAGGGAAGACAGGGAAACATGGGCTCGATCGCCAAAGATTTTAATCCGACCCCTGAAGAGAACCTCTCCAGGTACCTGCAGGTCATCCGGCAGTATCCGATGCTGACCCATGAAGAGGAGGTCGCGCTGGCGGAACGTTGGCGCGACCATGAGGATCTCGACGCGGCGCATCAACTCGTCAACAGCCACCTGCGGCTGGTGGCGAAGATCGCCATGGGCTACCGCGGCTACGGGTTGCCGGTCGGCGAACTGATCTCGGAAGGCAACGTCGGCATGATGCAGGCCGTCAAGCGCTTCGACCCGGATAAGGGGTTCCGGCTCGCCACCTATGCCATGTGGTGGATCCGTGCCTCGATGCAGGAGTACATTCTGCATTCCTGGTCGTTGGTGAAGATGGGCACGACCGCGGCGCAGAAGAAACTGTTCTTCAACCTGCGCCGGATCAAGAGCGAGTTGCAGGCGATTCATGACGGCGACCTGACGCCGGAACATACCGAGATTGTCGCAACACGTCTCAAGGTCTCGGAACAGGAAGTCACCAACATGAACCGCCGCCTGGCCGGTCCGGACCATTCCCTGAACGCGCCGCTCCGCGAGGATAGCGAGGGCGAGTGGATCGATTGGCTGGAGGACGATGGCACCGATCAGGAAACGATCGTCGCCGACCGTCAGGAAACCCGGCAACGACAGAAGATGCTGGCCGGCGCCATGATGTGCCTGACCGACCGCGAGCGCCATATTCTGACGGAGCGTCGTCTCAAGGACGAACCGATGACGCTGCAGGACCTGAGCGACGTCTACGGCATCAGCCGCGAACGGGTCCGCCAGATCGAAGTGCGCGCATTCGAGAAAGTGCGCAAATCGGTTCGCAACGCGGCGATCAAGGAACACATGGTCAACTGACCCTGCGTTCCGATGGCGGCTGAAAATCCCTTTCGGCCGGCGGACGACCGTGTCGCAGCTTCCGGAATCGTCTGAGAGGATTGCCCGAAAGGTGGGTTTCAACGCGCCGGGACAGGGTCGCCGCGGCGACAGGTGCGCGCTGCGTCAATACCTCGATGAAATCACGTATGTCGCTGAATGCCTGTTTGCCGCCGGTTGCGAACGTTTCCGCAATGACGACGTCCAGGCTGGATATCTCGCCGCCGCTCGCCAGCGCATCGCTCAGGCGCCGGTTGGAGAGGAACGTCTCGGGACTGATCGCCGGGAGCACCGCCCGGCGGTGCGGTGACATGTCCGTCGTTAACGGCGGGGCGGACAGCCGCGCGTGTGCCCGCTTCTTGCCGTTGTCGAGGATGGCACGCGTGCCTGTCCGGCTATGGATGTCGATGATAGAGCGGTGCGACAGCGGAAACCGTCCTTTTGCAAGCGCGCGCCGCACCGCCTGCTCGGTCTCGTCAGCCGGAATGATCGTCGCGTCCGGCTCCAGGCGGTTCCCTGGATTCAGGGTCCGCCGAACATGTCGGATCGCCTTGAAGATCGCATTGTGGATTTGCGCCGGATCGATGCCTTCGTCCAGCAGCCCGGCGCTGGCCAGCGTGCGGGTGATGACATGCAGGTCCCGCGGTGCGTTTCGCGCGTTCGGACCGATGCTGCCTTGCAGTACCGATCGGGGGATTCGTGGACTGTGTTTATGCGCCGGGTAGGTATCGAAGTTTCCCATGTGAAGTTCTCCCTTTCAGTCGGAGTCTTCACGAAGCGCGTGCCAGCGCCGGACACTTTTTCGGCTGTGGTCCCGTGAAAGGATCATTTTTTCGGCTTGCGCTGGAAATGCCCCGTCCTCTCAATTCACATGTTCGTAGAGCACCGAGATACCACCTCTCGTTCAGATATCGAAACCGTTGCGGCGGACGAACGCCTGAAACCCAAGACGTTCGGTATTCGCCGTCTGGCGTGCTTTGTCGTCCGACCATCCGTAGTCATCCTTGGTGCCGAAGCGATCCGGTTCACGCTGATTGCGGTAGGGGTTGGTCTCGCGGCGGCGTGCGTCGTAGCGTTCGATATCCGCCGCCAGCTTGCTGTCATCATACGTGTCCCGGTGCACCGTCAGGGACATCGGCAGGCGTACGCTGATCGCCGGGTCGTCGTCGGGGTGCCCGACGCAAAGACCGGCGAACGGGAACACACCCTCCGGCAGGTTGGCCAGTTCGGCGATCTCCTCGGTGACGTCGCGGACGGCACTGATCGGGCAGCAACCGAGCCCCTCGGCCTCGGCGGCGACGATGAAATTCATCATCACGATGGCGGCGTCGGCGGCGGCGTTCAGGAATGCATCCAGCGGGTCGTGCGCGAATTCCGTTTCGCGCAACTCGCAGACCCGCCGGATACGCCGGCCGTCGCCGCAGAACAGCAGGAATACGGGCGCCTGCTTGATCCACGGCATCGACGGGATCAGATCGGTGACGCGTTCGCGCCGTTCGTCATCGGCGAACTGGATGATCGCAACCTGCTGGAGATCCGATTTGGCCGGGGCGGAGAGGGCGCAGGCGTAAAGGATGTCGAGAGTCTCCTGATCGACCGGTGTATCGTTGAAGCGCCGGCGTGAACGGTGCCGGAGCTGTTGTGCGTGTACGCCTTCCGCCGGGCGGCTCTTGCCGGTACCGGTCTCGGCCGCGAAACGTGCGGTGATCAGGTCGTTAAGTGTCTCGGTCATCTGAATTCTCCTGGCTTTCGGTTTCCTGTTTCGAAGGCCGCGCGTTGATCGCGGCGGCGCCGGTCATGACAATCATAACGATGGGAAAGGCGATTCCGGGGGTATCCGGAAACGCCGCGACCACGGCGCTGGCGATGCCACCTGCCGACATCTGTAACGCACCCAGTAGCGCCGTCGCCGTGCCGGCTGACGTTTTGAACGGGCTCAATGCGCCGGCGACGCCCAACGGCAGGATGGCGCCCAGCGCGTAGCCGAAAATCACCATGAAGACCATGATGGTGGTGACCGTCGCATATCCGGTCAGGCTGAGCACCAGCATGCCGATCGCCGAGCCGCACATGGCCAGTGCGTTGGCGATGATGACCTTTGACGGGCTTGAGATGCGCGCGCTTAGTGCTGACACAGTGGCGGCGCCGAGTATATAGGCGGTCGAATGCAGAAATGCGAGAAAGCCGAACGCGGAAGGCGTAAGTCCCAGCTGCTGAATCATCAGCTCCGGACCGCCGGCGTGAAAAGCATAGAGCGAACCGAGCGTCAGCGCGTTGGTCAGCGCGAACCGCCGGTACGTGCGGTCGCGGAAGATGGAGACGTAATTGAAGGCAACACCGGCCGGTGAAATCCGCCCCGTGTTCGGTGTGCCGGTCTCGGGCAGCGCGACGAAGCAGAGTACGAACATGATCCCGCCCATGACCATCGTAATCGCCATATTGGCTTCCCAGCCGACGTAATCCTGCACGAACCCGCCAACGATGGGTGAGATGCCCGGTATGATCCCCATGGTTAGTGTTAATAGGCCGAAAATCCGGACCAGCGCCGCGCCCTGAAAAACGTCCCGGGCGATGGCGCGCGCGATGACGAACCCGGCGGCGGCCCCCAGGCCCTGCAGCAGTCTTGCCGCCAGTAGCCATTCAATGGAAGCGGTCATGGCCGCCGCGCCGCCAAGCACCGCGTAGACGGCGAGGCCGGGGATCAGGATGCGGCGGCGCCCGAAGCGGTCGGAAAGGGGGCCGACCAGCAACTGCCCGCCGGCAAAACCGATCAGGAACGCGGTCAGTATCAGCCGTTCGCCGCCGGGGACGACGTCAAGGTCGGCGCCGATTGCCGGCAGCGACGGCAGCACGATGTTGAGCGCGAGTTGCCCGAGCGTACCGAGCGCCATCAGCAGGACGACGGCGAGACGGCCGAGCGGCCGGTTAGGCTGGTCGTTCGGCGTCGAGAGGGTGTCCCGCGACGGGGCAGGGGCATCGGACAAGGAACGTCTCCGCGAGTTGACAGGCGGCCCCATGATGTCGCCGCATGCCGGTTTGGCAAGGACGCAATCGCGTGCTCATGGCTGGATTCAGGGTGGGCCGAGTGTGGTTGACGGCGGGGTATCGAGCCCGTACATTCCCGCCGTCTTTCCCGGTCATATGCCGCTGTTACGCGGGTATCCGGGCCCGGGAGGAGGGGTGGCCGAGTGGCTGAAGGCGCTGGTTTGCTAAACCAGTATACGGGAAACTGTATCGAGGGTTCGAATCCCTTCCCCTCCGCCAGCACCCTCCTAAGGGGCTGATTGAAAAGAAACCCATCTGATTTTAGTGGCTTAAAATGCCTTCTCGTACCCAAAACTGGTACGCGGAAGGGATGGAGTGCATGTCCAAAACGTCTTGGCTGCAACGCTGGGGATTGACGGGCCCGCCACGGGCTTCAAGCTCATTCCGCGTCAGCTGGGGGC
This sequence comes from Rhodospirillales bacterium, assembly GCA_965229805.1. Lineage (GTDB taxonomy): Bacteria > Pseudomonadota > Alphaproteobacteria > Rhodospirillales > Casp-alpha2 > UBA4479. The sequence goes on from CBDDJO010000002.1 coordinate 864,926, forward strand.
GGCAGTCAGCGGCTGCTTGTCGCTTCTCGGCGATGCCAACCACTTGGAGAATGTGCCGTTTAACGACACCGTGTGACCCTTTTCAGGTGCGCCGGGCCAGTAGCCTGAGCACCCAGCCCGTGCCCTGGTGCTTGGCCCCTTCGTTCAACAGCACCCGGCCATTCAGGACCTCAATCTCCTGTAGCGGACCGAGCGCCGCCAGCATTTCGTCACGCTTGTAGAGCAGGTCGCCGTCCCGGGGACCGAGTTCGCCGTCGCCCGTGGTGTCGGGGGCAAAGCCCTCGGCGGCGAACCAGCCGCCGGGGCTGAGCGCCTTCGCGGCGACGTTTGCCGCGCGGCGCCGGACTTCGGCTTCGCACTGCAGGTAGATCATGAAAGCGGCATCCCAGGTGCGGCCCGTTTCGGGTGTCCACTCGGCCAAATCGGCGATGATGCGTTCGACGGCAACCCCCGTGGCGGCATCGTGTGCGCGTGCCTGTTGGGTTGCCACGGCCGAGATATCGACGGCGGTGACGGCAAGGCCTTGTGCCGCCAGCCAGGTGCCGTTGCGGCCGTCACCGTCGCCGATCATCAGCGCCGATGCTGGGGCGACGTCGGACCGTGCCATGACCTGGCGCAGGTATTCGTTCGGCCGGTCGCCGAACAGCCTTGCCTCGGCTGCCGTATAGCGCTTGTCCCAGTTGGCCATGTGTTATCCGTGTCTCACAATCGTCGGTGGCGAGGCTGCAATGAGGCCTCTGATTACGCCATATGCATTTGCGTGCTGTTGCTTATGCCGATCCAGTTTTGATCCGCGTTCAAATAAAAGGACATGTGTGCAATGAAAACCCGCTTGCCCGTGCAGGCAAGTTGCGATTGTCATTCACAGACGATTCGTTTATCATCGAAATGTGATTGCTGGAGGCGTTTCGTATTTTTAATGACGGTTGGGAAAAGCAGGACGCACGTGCTGCGGCGCGCATCGGTGCCGTGATCGGTGTCCCGGCGCGGGCCAACATGCTGGCGGCACTGGCCGGCGGGCAGGCGCTGACGGCGACGGAACTGGCGCTGCACGCCGGGGTCACGGCCCAGACCGCATCATCGCACCTGAAGAAGATGAGCGATCTCAGCCTGATCGTCGTCGAGAAGCAGGGACGGCACCGTTATTACAGGCTCTCGGACGCCCGGGTCGCCGATGCCCTGGAACCGCTGGCGCATCTGCTCCCGGATCAGCCAGTGGCGCATCGAAAACCTTCCAAGCTGTTGCAGGAACTGCGTGAATCCCGCATGTGCTACGACCATCTGGCCGGGGTGCTGGGGGTCGCTGTCGCCGATGCCTTGAAATCGCGCGGCTACATGACCGAGGACGACAAGGATTTCCACCCCACGAACGCAGGTCTCGGGTTTTTCGCCGATCTCGGCATCGATTTCGAGGATCTCAGGGGCAAGCGCCGTCACCTGGCGCGGCGCTGCCTGGACTGGAGTGAGCGGCGCCCGCACGTGGGCGGTGCGCTGGGTGCGGCGATCGCCGACACGTTCATGCGGAAAGGCTGGATCGAGCGGATGCCGGACAGCCGCAAGGTGGTGCTGACCGGACCGGGCCAGGCCGCGCTTTCGGACCGGCTCGGTATCGACGCGTGAAAAAGCACCGAACCCTTTGACATTTCCCCGATTTTGCCTATATTCCGCGCCTTCTGCCCGGGAATGTGGGCTGGCGGCCTAGTTTCGCCATTCCCCGCCGCCGCGATAGCGGGCCGGACTACCGGGCTCATAACATCCGATTAAACGTAGAGAGATTTAAAATGAGCAAACGCCAGTCTTCGAAGTACAAAATCAACCGCCGCCTCGGCGTCAATCTGTGGGGACGTCCGAAAAGCCCGGTCAACACCCGCGAATACGGCCCGGGTGAGCACGGCCAGCGCCGCAAGAAGCCGTCCGACTACGGCCTGCAGTTGATGGCCAAACAAAAGCTCAAGGGCTACTACGGCAACATTTCGGAAAAGCAGTTCCGTAAATACTACGAAGAAGCCGTCCGCCGCCGCGGCGACACATCGGAAAACCTGATCGGCATTCTGGAACGCCGGCTCGACGCCGTCGTCTACCGCATGAAATTCGTGCCGACCGTTTTCTCTTCGCGCCAGTTCATCAACCACGGCCACGTCAAGGTGAACGGTCAAAAAGTCAACATCCCGTCCTACATGGTCAAGGAAGGCGATATCATCGAGGTTAAGGAAAAGTCCCGTCAATTGCCTCTGGTGCTGCTCGCCTCCGAAAGCGCGGAGCGCGACGTGCCTGAATACATGGAGGTCAACCACCAGCGCATGACCGGTACTTTCACCCGCCAGCCGAAACTGGAAGACGTACCGTATCCGGTGCAGATGGAACCGAATCTGGTCATCGAGTTCTACTCGCGCTGATCCGTCGTTCGGAAAGCATTCGCAGGGGCCGGCATCCAATGGATGCCGGCCTTTGTTTTTGCGTTCTTGCCTCCCGGCCATTTGCTAGTCTCGGCATATGAGCAAGCTTTCCGCCCTTGTTGTCGCGCATAACGAGGAAGAACGTCTAGACGATTGTCTAGCGCGGCTTGGCTTTGCCGACGAGGTCGTCGTCGTGCTCGACCGATGCACCGATGCCAGCAAGGACATCGCCGAACGGCATGGTGCGAAAACCATCGAAGGGGCGTGGCCCATCGAAAGCGTGCGCCGTCATGCCGGGATCGAGGCCTGTGCCGGCCCCTGGATTCTCGAGGTCGATGCCGACGAATGGATCGAGCCATCCCTTGCCGATGAAATCACCACCGCCGTTGGTGTCGATGCCGCGGATTTCCACTTCATGCCGGTGCTGAACCACGTCGGCGAACGCTGGGTGCGCTATGGATGGATGGCGGCGCTGGCGCCAGATTTGAAGGGCGCACTCTTCCGTAAGGGACATAAGACCTGGGGGATGGAACGGGTACATCCCGGCGTCTCTTTCTCCGGAACGCGCGGCGTGGATTTGACGAACGGTATCCGTCACAACTTCGTCGCCGACGTCTCGGAACTGATCGAACGCCTTAACCGCAACACGACGCTCAAGGCCGAAGAACTGTCGAAGAACGGCGAAAGTGTGAAAACCCGAAGCATGGCCAGAAAGGCGCTGTCGCGCTTCTGGAAATGCTACGTTGCCCGCAAGGGCTACAGGGAAGGCGGCGTCGGATTGGCGATCTCGATCCTGTCGGCGCTATACCCGCTGGTCGCGCACCTGAAGGCTGAAGAGATCAGAGCGTTCTCAGAAGATCGTTGAAGGCCGGGATCACGCGCGGATCCCCAAATAGCCGATCCGCGCCCGTGGCGATCCGTGACGTGACGTCGTCGTGGAATGCCGTGTCGGTCATCAAGCGGGTGGCGATCCGGATATAATCGTCCGCGTTGGTCGCGGCCAACGCGTCCAGTTCCATGAGTTTCAACATCGCATGGGTGTGGCGGCCCCGCATGAAGCGGCCGGGCAACGTCACCACCGGCGTGTCCATCGCGAACGCCTCCAGCGACGTGTTGCCGCCGGACCAGCCGAAGGTATCGAGGATGACGCGTGCACCGGATTGATGCCTCACGAAGGTCTTCCGATCGCAGGGCGGGATGAATTTCAGCACCGTGTCCGCATCGATCCCGCGAGCGTGGAGCACGCCCGCAAGTCTGTTGCGGAACGCCGATGTGACCTCGGCGATGGGATGCGCGAAAAAGGCGAGTTTTCGCCCCGGTGTTTCCTTCAGGATCGTCGCGAATACTGCATCCTGTTCCGGCATGATCTTGAACAGTGCCTGGGCGCAGAGGTAGTCATGGGCAATCGGATTTTCCGGGTGTGGCGGCCGATCGTAAACGATGGAGAGGCCAGGCAAGGTCACGAGGTTTTCCCGGTAATGGTCCGCGCCGTCCTCCGGCTCCATCAGTTCGGAAGAGATGAAGGTGTCGACCGTCGGGATGCCACTGCTGACCGGGTGCCCCCAGCCCATCAACTGGCGTGGCGCCAACGGCAGAGAAGCCAGCACTTGCGTGCGCGGGTCCATCCCGATATCCGGGTAGATCAGCGCATCGCAGCCGAGTTCACGGACGTAACGGGCGAGCTCCGCCGGACCCATCGGCGCGAGGTGCGCGGCGTCGACGTTGGCCGCGAGACTGTCCGTAACGGCGTCGCCGGAACCGGCCGCCGAGATCAGATGCACCTCGAAGGCATCGCGATCGGTACCGGCAAGCCAGCCTTTGAACAGGTTGCAAATGGTGTGCGCCCGAAAATGCGCGGAGATGAATCCGATCCGCTTGCGGTCGCGTGCCGGTGGTTCGGGCGGCGTTGCCATATCCGGCAGTTTCCTGGCGGTGATGTCGCCGACGAACGTACCCCAGCGAGTCATGGCCTCCCGGTCGTTTTCGCCCTGATAGGCAAGCGCGAATGGCAGGATTTCGGAAACGGCGGCGAAGGCTTCTCCGAGCCCCGTTCGGTTCGACGGCGCGCCGGGTCCGGCAATTCGCTCCAGACCCGCGAGCCATGCTGCGCGGGCCGTCGCCCGCTCGTCCGCGGAGGTGTAAATCTGCGGCAGCGCCAATGCCGCCGCCCAGTCGGCCTTGGTGAAATCGGGACGGGCACCCAGCGCCGCCGCCAGGGCGTCCCGGCCGCCTTCGATATCGTTCCTGGTAATACGGATGCAGCCCAGCGAGTAGGCGGCGTCGGCCATCGCCGGGTCGATATCCAGCGCACGCCGGAGCAACCGTTCCGCGTCGTCGAGCGCACCCGTCTGACGCCGGATGTTGGCGAGATTGTTAAGCGTTGGCGCATCGCCCGGGATCAGTGCGAGAATTTCCTGCAGGAGCGCTTCTGCCCGTTCCAGATCGCCCAGGCCCTGCAGCGCGGCGGCCAGGTTTCGCGTGATCTCGGTCTTCTTGGGTGCCAGTTTCAGGGCGGTTTCGTAACAGGAGACCGCGGCGGAGAGGCGTCCGTCGCCGAGCCTGAGATTGCCGAGGTTGAAATGTGCGTCGGCGAACGACGGATGCGATTGCGTCAGCCGTTCGAGAACGGTTTCCGCCTCCGTCGGGCGGCCGGCTCCTTTCAGCGCGACGGCATAGGCGTTGGTGGCGGCCGGGCTGTTCTCTCCCTGGCCGATCAGGATTTCGAATGTCGTGATGGCGTCCTCGAAGATACCGGCGGCAGTTTGTACGAGGCCAAGGTTGAAGTGGAACTGCGTCACGGTGGGTGCGAGTCGCACCGCTGTTTCGAGTTGATCGATCGCATTTCCGGAATCGCCGCGCTGATGCAGCAGTAATCCCAGGAGTTGGCGAGCCTCTGCGTGTTCAGGCATCTGCTTGAGGATAACCCGGTATGCCGTTTCGGCTTCGGACAACCGCCCGGCTCGCTGCTGCTCGAGCGCGGCATCGATCTGCCGGTCGATGTCCCCGTTCAGGTCCGGCATGCCGAAATCAGGTGAAGTGAATCAGGCCGAGAAGTCGACGACGGAGCCGCGTGGCGGTTCGCCGGGAAATGCGGCCGGGTTGGTTTGCAGTTCTTCGACGGAGCGAAGCGACCGGGTGAATTCACGGTCCTGGGTTTCGATGAACTGGCGGTCCGCCTGTGCGCGTTCGGTAAGGCGGGTGTTACGGTCCTCCAGCAACTGCTGGAACCGGTCCGGACCGGCGCTCTGGCTTGCGGCTACGTCCTGAATTTCGGGCGCCGGTTGCGGCGCCGTGGGCGTCAGCGCGGGTAGTTGATCGTCCGCCGCGTTAAGGAAAGCGTCACGCGTTTGTTGGTCGGCGAAGAACCGGTTCAGATCGGCCTCTTCCTGAACCAGCCGGTCTTCGATCCGGCGGTCGATGACGTCCTCGGCAATCAGGTCTTCGATAAGGTTCGCGTCGGCGATATCGCGCTGGAATTCACGTTCAAGCCGGGCACGATCAATGTTATCCGACGACCGTTCGGCGCGGCGGCGCTCCTCCGCCTGACGCTCAGCCTCGCGGGCGCGCTGAACCGCCTCCTCACGCTGGCGCGTGCGGGCAGCTTCCACACGTTGGTCGCGTTGCGCCTGCAGACGCTCCGCACTGGCGATAACGGATACTTCTAACGCCATGCACTAACCCATTGATATTCGGGTAACTTCGGCGTTTTCTACGTCTCACGCACCTTATAGGTGGCCGCTTCTCGACAACACAATTATAATGATTTCAGGGAAATATGCAAAGTCCAACGCCATTTCGGGGGAAATGCGGATATGGAAGGAATGCCGGAACTGACGCCGCTTCAGGCGCTTGCCGTTGCGGCTGCCTACGTTGTTATGGCGGACAAGAAGGCGCTGCCTGAAGAGCGCGCTTCGCTGGTAAGCCTGTTCGGCAAGCACATCAGTCGACGCGAGCTCAGCTCCACCCAGATTCAACGAATGACGGCGGATGCCTTTGCCTACGTTGCCAAGTATCCGTTCGATAAATTCCTGTTGTCGATCGAGGCGACCTTGTCGCCGGCGCAGGCCATCGCCGTCTTCATGAACATGTACGAAACCATGATCGTCGACGGCAACGTCGTGTCCCGCGAGAAAGAACTGGTCGAGGAATTCTACCGGTTCTTCGACATCGATCGCCGCGTCGTCAATACGGTCCGGGAAATCGTCATGGTCAAGAACGACACGTCGCTCTTCCTGCGCGACGACCACCCCAACAACTCCCGGGATTTCCGTTTCGGTTTTCTCGATCGTATGGATTCGGAAGCGTGAGTTGCCGGGGCCAGGACTTGCACCCCGCGCCGGGGTCGGTTAAGAGCCGTCCATGAAATTTCCCGATCCCTTGATCCGTGGACGCCTGATCAAGCGTTACAAACGATTCCTGACCGACGTTGAGCTGGACGACGGCAGCGTCGTGGTGGCGCACTGCGCCAATTCGGGTTCGATGGAAAGCGTCAAGGAACCGGGGTCGGAAGTCTGGCTATCGCCGGCCCGCAACCCGGATCGCAAGTTGAAATTCACATGGGAACTGATTCGCATCGGTGACACCCTGGTGGGGATCAACACGTCGCTGCCGAACCTGATCGTTTCGGAAGCCATCGAGGAAGGCAAGGTCGGCGAACTAACAGGGTACGGTTCTCTCAGGCGCGAGGTGAAATACGGCAAAAACTCCCGCATCGACATTCTCCTCGAGGACGACGCCAAACCGAAATGCTATGTCGAGGTCAAGAATACCACGATGCGGCGTGACCTGGACGGCGGCCCGGCCGAGTTTCCGGATGCCGTCACCACCCGGGGGGCGAAGCACCTGGTCGAACTTTCCGACATGGTTCGGGACGGTCACCGGGCGGTGATGTTCTATCTGGTGCAGCGCGAGGATGCGGAAGTTTTCTCCGTCGCCGACGATATCGACCCGGACTACGCCAAGGAACTGGCGAAGGCGATGAAGGCAGGGGTCGAGGTCGTCTGTTACGTCTGCGCCCTTACGCCCGAGGAAATCACGGTAACCCACGCGCTGCCGGTCGAGCTTTAAAAAATCCCACCACGGGTATGAAAAAATCGCCGAAAGGCTTACATATGACGAGATGTTATGGATAGAGACATGAACGAACAGGCAGCTAAAATTTCGGCGCGCGACGGCCGCTACATCAAGATTCACGATGCGGCGGGGTTCGAAGGCATGCGCAAGGCCGGACAGCTGGCGGCGGCGTGTCTGGATTTCATCACGCCGTATGTGAAGGTCGGCGTCAGCACGGACGAACTCAATACGCTCTGCCACGACTGGACGCTGGAACGCGGTGCGGTGCCGGCGCCGCTCAACTACCGGGGGTTCCCGAAATCGATTTGCACGTCGATCAATCATGTCGTGTGCCACGGCATTCCCGGTGACAAGGTGCTCTCCGACGGCGACATCATCAATATCGACGTGACCGTTATCCTCGACGGCTGGTATGGCGACACCAGCCGCATGTTCTATGCCGGCAAGCCGAGCATCAAGGCGCAGAAGCTGGTTGAAACCACCTTCGAATGTCTGTGGCGCGGTATCGAAATGGTGCGTCCGGGGGCGACCCTCGGCGATATCGGCCATGCCATTCAAACCTACGCCGAAAGCAAGCGCTATTCGGTGGTCCGCGATTTCTGCGGCCATGGGCTCGGCCGCGTGTTCCACGACGCGCCCAACATCATGCACTTCGGTCGTCCCGGCGAGGGCGACGTGCTGCGCGAAGGTATGTTTTTTACCATCGAACCGATGATCAACGCCGGTAAGCTGGACGTGAAGATCCTCGCCGACGGCTGGACGGCGGTCACCAAGGACCGCTCGCTCTCGGCGCAGTTCGAGCATTCGATGGGCGTCACGGCGGACGGCTACGAAGTCTTCACGCTGTCTCCGACCGGGCTCGACTGTCCGCCCTATAAGGTCTGATTTCATGACGGCGGCGGCGCGGCAGAGCGATCATGCCGGCCACCGTCAGCGTTTGCGCGGCCGCTTCCTGGCCGGCGGCGGCGAGACCATGCCCGATTACGAACTGCTTGAGATGGCGCTGTTCGCGGCAATCCCGCGCGGCGACGTGAAGCCGCTGGCCAAGCGTCTCTTGAAACGGTTCGGCGGCTTCGCCGACGTTATCGCCGCGCCGCCGGAAACGCTTGCCGAGGTCGACGGTCTGGGCGAGGCCTCCATCGCGGCCCTCAAGGTCATAGAAACGGCGGCGCAGCGGCTGGGCCGGGAAGCGGTCATGAACCGGCCGGTGCTTTCTAACTGGGAACGCCTGATCGAGTATTGCCGGATGCGTCTCGGCCGGGCCGAGTGCGAACATTTCCGTGTGCTGTTTCTGAACCACAAGAACATGCTGATTGCCGATGAGGAACAGCAACGCGGTACCGTCGATCACACACCGGTCTATCCGCGCGAAGTGGTCAAACGCGCGCTGCAGTTTGGTGCCAGCGCGATCATCATGCTACACAACCATCCGTCCGGGGATCCCGAACCGTCACGGGGCGATATCGAAATGACCCATGAAATCCGCGAAACGGCGGAGCGACTGGGTATTCAGCTCCATGATCATGTGATTATTTCCAGGACCGGGCATCGTTCATTCAAATCCATGGGCTTGCTTTAACCCGCGCCTTCCCCGAGGCTTGGCGGATGACCACAGACCTCGCACGTGCTCACATCCTGCCTGAGACAAACGCGCCATCGAGTGCCGACCTGATCGCGTGCGGACGCGAACGAGCGTCCGAAATCGAGATGCCGAAGGCGCGCTTCCAACGCGACCGCGATGTCGCTTCGGAGTCCGCCTACAAGATGGATATGGCGGCCCGACTCCAGCCGATGTTTCATGCCCAGGCCGGGTGGCGCGACCCTGAGGTGACGGCCACGAACATGGCCGAGATTTCATCCCGCGTCGCCGAGGCCGGGGGATGCGTCGACCGTTACGGCATCTGCCTGGACTGGAGCATGGGCTATCCGCCGGACGGCCGCGACGATCGTGCCCGAGGTACCGGACTGGTGCTGCGCAGCGACGACGATTTTCGCCTGCTGGCCGACGCCACGGACGCCGCGGCACATTTCGGCGATTTCGTGATCGGCATGCCGGCGGCCGTCGAAAACACGATGGCGGCACTCCGGGCCGGTTCTACGAGCATCGGCAACCTTGGCCAGTATTTCACCTTTCGGCTGCCGGACTGGGACGACGATGCCGGAATCGCCGCCGCCACGGTCGAGGCGATTGCCATTTGCGCCGCGCAGCCTGTCGACGTCATCGTGCATTCCAATCTCGATGACGGGTTTGCGGCGCGTTTCTCCGATCTTGCGTGTACACTCGGCGCGGCGCTGATCGAACGCTATATCGTCGAGGATTTGCTCGGCGCGCGCATCGGTCACTGTTACGGGCATACGTTTTCGGGACTCAGGGAGCGCCAGGCGTTTCATCTGGCGCTCGCCGAAGCATCGCCGGGTCCGGGGACCATGATTTACGGCAACACGACGCGCTTCGGCGGCGACGATGCCGCCAACTTCGCGGTGCTGGCGAGTTACCTGACCGCCGATTTGGCGGCGCTGCGCTGGGCACCCAGCGGCCATGCCGTGACGCCGATCCCGGTGACCGAAGCGAGGCGTATCCCGAGCGTTGACGAAATTGTCGATGCCCAGGTGTTCGCGGCGACCCTTGCCGAACGGCTCAAGGAGACTTTGCCGGATGAGCCGCCGGAGGTGGTCCGCGCGCTTGCGGACGAGATCGTTCAGGGCGGCCGCACGTTTTTTGACAACGTCATGGGCGGACTCGGTGAACGTGGTTACGATACCGGTGATGCCTATGAAATGCTGCTGGCGATCCGCCGCATCGGCGCGCCGGCGCTGGAACGTGCGTTCGGTCCGGGCAAGGAAGACGAGCGCGGATATTACGGCCGTGCGCCGGTCGTGGTTTCAAGTGTCGTCGATGAGATCGCGGCCCAGGCCGACGGGATCGTTTCGGCACTGGACCCCCAACTGGTCGATGGCATAAAGCGCCGCCGGCCGAAGGTCTGCATCGCGACCACCGACGTACACGAATACGGCAAGCGCCTGGTCGAACAGGTGCTCGGCCAACTGCAGGTGGAGACGGTCGACGGTGGCATCGGGGTCGATGCCGACGACCTGCTCAGCACGGCGGAAACCGCCGGTGCCGACGTTATCGCCGTCAGTACCTATAACGGTGTCGCCGCTGATTTCGTGCAGCGACTTGCCGGCGAAATGACACCGGGCGAGTATCGGCCGCAGGTGTTCATTGGCGGGCGCCTCAATGCGGTGCCCGATGGGACCAACACCGGCCTGCCGGTGGACGTCGCCGAAAAGATCGGCAAGGCCGGCGTCATCCCGTGCACGGGGGTCGAGGATATGCTCAAGGTCCTTGCCGGGGACAGCGGAGAAAAATCGTGAAGATCGGGATCATCGGTATCGGCCACTTGGGATTCGCGCTGGCCGAAGGCTACGCCCGTGCCGGACGTGCGGCGGACCTCATTGTTTCACCAAGAGGCCGAGAGAAGGCATCCCTGTTGCGCGCCACGCACGGCATCCGGGTCGCCGACGATAACGCGGGTGTCGTGCGGAATGCGGACGTGGTGATTGTCGCCACTCGTCCTGATGACGTCATCGGCACGGTGCGTCTGCTTCCTTGGCGGGATGATCAGGTGCTGATCTCGGCGGCTGCCGGAATCACGGCGGGTGCGCTGCGTGGCGCCGTGGCACCGGCCGACGCGGTGCGTGCAATGCCTGTCTTGGCGAGCCGTTACGGAGAAAGCGCCATCCCGGTCTATCCGGATCACGGGGTGGCGGCGGAGGCCCTGGCGCCGCTCGGCCGGGTGACGGCAATCGACGACGAGGATGCGTTCTCCGCGTCGAGTGCGCTCGGCGGCTGGTTCGGTTGGCTGTTCGCGCTCACCGGTGAGACCGCCGATATCCTGATCGAGAGCGGGGTTGAAAAGACGGCGGCGCGCAAGGTCACTGCCGACATGATGCGGGCGGCGGGCGCCATGATCGCCGAAACGCCGGAAAAAGACCCGCGCGATACACTATCGCAACTGGCAACACCTGGCGGCATTACCGAAGCCGGGATCAATACGCTACAGGATGCGGATGCGCTCAAACCCTGGCGCGATGCCATGGCTGCTGCCGCGGCCAGGCTTCAGGCGCTCGGCCGGCCAGCCGACTGACCGCGCGCCGTGGGGGCGGCATCTCTTTGCTCCGGGTGGACCGCGTGTTGTTTGACCCGTTTTTCGAGTTTCTTGCGGCGGCGTCGTCGAACGTATTTGAGCGACAGCACGTAACTGAACCACGCGCCGATGATGGCGTAGGGCAGGCAGCCGATGCCCATGGAAAAACCGACTTCCCGGGCCAGCATCGCGGTCAGGTCGAGAATGCCTTGCCAGAAACCGGCGCCGTCCGCGAACGCCTCCTGCCAGGATTTCAAAAAAGTATCGTAGCCGGTGATGTTGTGCCAGTCGCCGCGCATGATCTGCCCGGTCGCGTAAAATGCGTAATAGAACGGCAGCATGGTGAAAACGTTCGTGACCCAGGTCCAGGCGAACGAGATGACGAGACTGAACTCGAGATTCTTGAGCGGCTTGCAGAACAGCCACGTCATGAAACAGAGATACATCTGAATGCCGACCAGCGGTGTCAGCGCCCAGAACATGCCGACCGCGACACCACGTGCCGAATACTCCGGCGGATGGGGACTGCGGCGCAGCGGAATAAGAAGCTTGAGGCGCGACAGTCGCCCCATGCGTTCCATCCATCCTCTGTCGATCCGAGCCACCGGCACCATACCCCACTTTGTATCCCAGACGCCGCTTGCGGGCGTTGCCCCGGATGATGGCAGAATTATCAGCCTTCTCAACACTCTAAATTGTCAACGTGACGCAAATGTCATCAATCCGGAAAAATTCTCGGACTCGGTTTAAAATGCTCCCTTAGGTCGGGACCGGCGGTTAGTATGCGTCCTGATTTGGGGGAAGACTTTGCAGGCGATATTCATCCGCGTATTCATCCCGTTCGCGCTCGGTTATCTGCTTTCTTACCTGCTCAGGGTTGTGAATGCGGTCATCGCACCCGCGCTGATCGAGGATTTGGGGCTGAGCGCTTCCGACCTCGGCCTGTTGACCAGCGCCAACCTGTTTGCGTTCGCCGCGTTCCAATTGCCGCTGGGTGTGCTGCTTGACCGTTACGGGCCGCGCCGTACCGAGGCGGTGCTGCTTCTCGTTGCGGCGGCGGGGACGGCCACGTTCGCGCTCGCCGGGTCGCTCGCGCTCCTGATATTGGGCCGCGCCATGATCGGGCTCGGCACGTCGGCGTGCCTGATGGCGGCATTCACCGCCTATGCGCTGTGGCTGCCGAAGGAAAAGCTGCCTGCGGTCAATGGCTATCAGATGGTGGCGGGTGGTATCGGCGCGCTCATCGGCACGACGCCGATCGAGTTTATCGAGGAGATCCTCGGCTGGCGTGGTGTTTTCTGGGTGCTGACCGCCGTGGCCGTCGGCATGTCCGTGATGCTCTATACAATGGTGCCGCAGCGGAACGAACGGGTGGGTGGAACGGAGACGTTCCGCGAGGCCATCGGCGGTATCCGCCGGGTTTTCTGGTCGCCCCTGTTCTGGCGTGTGGCACCGCTCTGCGTCACGTCACAGGCCGCGTTTCTCGGTATCCAGAGCCTCTGGCTGGGGCCCTGGTTCCACGACGTGGCGGGGCTCGACAACCGCGGTACGGCGGACGCATTGTTCTATGTCGCTTGCGCCATGGTCGCGAGTTACATGTGCCTCGCGGTTATCACCGGTTATCTCAGCAAACGTGGGGTCGGCGCGATTCGTATCTCGGTGATCGGCATGAGTGTCTTCATCGTCATGCAGTTGATCGTCGTGTTCGAGGTGGTCCCGGTCACGGTGACGACGTGGATGATCTGGGCGTTCACGGCGACGTATGGAATCGTCTGTTACGCCGGCCTGACGCAACGCTTTCCGACGTCGCTGGCGGGCCGGGTGGTGACGGCGGTCAATCTTCTGGCATTCTTCGCCGCCTTTGCCGTGCAATGGGGGGTCGGCGTGATCATCGACTTCTGGCCGCTGACCGAAAGCGGCGGCTTCCATCCCGAGGGGTATCGCTGGGCGTTCGGTATCGTCGCCGCGATCCAGGTCGTGGCGCTGGCGTGGTTTCTCGCGTTCAGGACGGAACGGGTCGTCGAAAGTCCCGGGTGACGACGCCATCGCGCTCGTAGCCACGCACCATCAGTTTACCCTCCAATGCATTGGCGACGACGGCAACCCGCGTCGTTTCGTTGAGGATCGGCGGCGTCACCCAGTCGAATCCATCCGTTGCGTCATCCCGGGTTTCCGCCATCTGGGTGCGGCGGCCGATACTGTCGACGCCCCGGAAGTGCCCCGGCACGTCACGCGCCATCCAGTGATTGCCGCAGGCCGTTGGGTTCTCATGCACGGTCACGGCGTCCTCCTCGCGTTCGATCAGGCACGCCTGGTCGGGGCTGGTGCCGCTCAAGGTCAGGAACGCCGGGATCGCGAGCGGGGTTTCGATCAGGCGTTCCTTCGCTTCGTCGTAGGTCGCACAGGTATCGAATATCTCACGCAGCAGATGGGTCGGCGGTAGCGCGCGGTGTTTGAGGAGCCGCGCCCGGTTGATGCCCCAGTCGACCCAGCATGATCGGGTCCAGCGCCGGAATGGCGGCTGGTTGATCGCCGCCGAGAACCGTCCCGGTGCCATGGCGGTGACGACACCGACGAAGCCGGGCCATGTAACGTTGTAGTACGCACCGGCCTTTCCCTTGAATTTCGCGACGACGATGGTTTCGCCGAGCCCTTCCAGCGGCCAGTCCAGTGTACGCAGCATCCGGTTGCCCTTGCCGGATGGGTCCGGCCCGGCGCCCGTGGTACAACTCCATTCGTAAGAAAGATTCAGAAGCCAGGCGCCGCTCTTACCGGCTTCTTCGTCTATGGCGGCAATTTCATCCGCAAGTGAGTTTTGCTGGCGCAACAACCAACGCTTCGAGACGATGTCGCCGATGCCGATGGCAAGCGAGCCGTAATGCTCGCGCCCGGCGCGAATCACCGCCTGGAAGCGGCCGGCCTCGGCACGGGCGACATCAAGCGCCCCCCGTTCCGTTGCATCGACGTAGGGGATTTCAACGAGGGTCTCGGGGTTGGCGTCCTGTGAATCCATGCTGCCCCTTTATACGCGAGCGGGGGTGCGTTGTCATGAAGCCTCGCCGGATGCGATTGCGGGCTTTAAAATCGGGCGTGCACGGGTATGATCGCCCCCGCCTGAGAGGAGACCTGCATGATCCCGCGTTACAGCCGCCCCGATATGACCGCGATCTGGGAACCGGCCAACAAATTCCGCATCTGGTTCGAGATCGAGGCGCACGCATGTGACGCCATGGCCGAACTCGGTGTTATTCCGAAGGAAGCGGCCAAGGAAATCTGGGCCAAGGGTGACAAGCCCTATACTCAGGAACGGATCGACCGTATCGACGCGATTGAACTCGAGACCAAGCACGACGTCATCGCCTTCACGACCGAGCTTGCCGAACAGGTCGGCGAGGCGGCGCGTTTCGTGCATCAGGGGATGACGTCGTCGGACGTGCTGGATACGTGCCTTGCGGTGCAGATGATGCAGGCCGCCGACATCCTGCTGTCGGATATCGATAAGTTGCTTGAGGCGCTCGAGCGCCGCGCTCATGAGACCAAGCTGATGCCGGTAATGGGCCGTTCGCACGGCATTCACGCGGAGCCCACGACAATGGGCCTCAAGTTCGCGCGCTTCCATGCCGAGTTCGCCCGGAACAGGATGCGGCTTGAGGCGGCGCGCACCGACATCGCGACTTGCGCCATTTCCGGTGCCGTCGGGACTTTCGCCAACATCGACCCCCGGGTCGAAGCGCATGTCGCGGAGAAGCTTGGCCTCACGCCGGAACCGATCTCGACCCAGGTCATCCCGCGCGACCGGCACGCGGCGTACTTCGCGGCACTGGGTGTGATCGCAAGTTCGATCGAAAACGTGTCGGTCGAGATTCGGCACATGCAGCGGACCGAGGTCCGCGAAGCGCAGGAGTACTTCGCCCCCGGCCAGAAGGGTTCGTCGGCAATGCCGCACAAGCGCAACCCGATCCTGACCGAGAACCTGACCGGGCTTGCGCGCATCGTCCGCTCGGCGGTGGTCCCGGCGCTGGAAAACGTAGCGCTCTGGCATGAGCGCGATATCTCACATTCCTCGGTGGAACGGATGATCGGCCCGGACGCCACCGTGACCCTCGACTTCGCGCTGGGGCGCTTGGCCGGAGTCGTCGACAAGCTTGTCGTCTATCCGGACAATATGCTGAACCACATGAATGCGTTCGGTGGTATTCACGACGCGCAGCGGGTGCTGCTCTATCTGACCCAGAACGGTGCCAGCCGAGAGGATGCCTACAAGATCGTGCAGCGCAACGCGATGCGGGTCTGGAAAAGCTTCGGCATCGATCAGGATAACCCGGACACGCCGCCGGTACTGGACGATGTCGAGAAGGAAGCCGCCAACCACGACAACCGGCTAGCGTTCTTTCTGGAGCACGACCCGGAACTGGCCGACGTGCTGTCGGCAGCCGACCTTAAGAAATTGCTTGAGAAGGATTCCGTCAGTTACCACACGGCGCGGGTCGATGAAATTTTCGCCCGCGTGTTCGGTGATAGCTAGGGATCAGGCTTCGTTCCTGACCTGATCGATCGCGACGCTTTCCAGTTCCTGGATCTTGGCGCGGACCTGGTCCTCGGTGACCGGTGCGTTCTTCTCGCCGATGTCCTTCATGACTTTGCGCATGACGTCTTCGATGCCCGGTTCATCCATGTCGGCGATAACCACTTCCTTGGCGTAGTTGTTGGCATCATCGCCGGTCAGGCCGAAGATTTCCGCGAGCCAGAGGCCGAGCAGCTTATTACGACGGCTTTCCGCCTTGAACAGCAGTTGCTGGTCCATTTCATACTTACGCTCTTCGCCTTTTTCGCGTTTGGAAAAAGAATCGGCCATCGGATCGCTCCCTGAAGTGATTCTGTCTGTTTCATAAATAGTCCGGCGGCGTGAATGCCGCAAGCCGCCGTTTAGCTGGTTTCTTGGCGGATTGCATATTATTTATTTGTAATGTGTACCGTCGTTATCCTGCGCCAGCCCGACCATCCGTGGCCGGTCATCATAGCAGCCAACCGTGACGAGATGGCGTCGCGCCTGTGGCGTCCGCCGGCCCGGCATTGGGAGGACCATCCCCACGTCGTCGCCGGTATCGACGAGGAGGCGGGTGGGACCTGGATGGGGCTCAACGACGACGGACTTTTCGCCGCCGTGCTGAACCGTCCGGGTTCGTTGGGGCCGGTGGCGGACAAACGGTCCCGTGGCGAACTCCCGCTGGAAGCGCTCAGTCACGCCGAAGCACGCGAGGCGGCGGATGCCCTCGGGAGACTCGATAGCCGCGCCTACCGCAGTTTCAACATGTTGATCGCGGATGCCAACGATGCGTTCTGGCTGCGCTCGACCGGCGAGGGACCGGTCGCGGCGGCACCGGTTGAGGTGGGGCTTTCCATGCTGACCGCGAGCGATCTCAACGATACCGGCTCGGAGCGCATCAAGACCTATCTGCCGAGGTTTCGGGATGCCGACGCGCCGGACCCCGACAGCGGCGACTGGACGGCGTGGCAGAAACTGGTGGCGAGCAGGGATCAGGCGGCGTCCGACGGCGAACGCAGCGCCATGAACGTCGGCACCGGCAGCGGCTTCATGACCGTGTGTTCGTCGCTGGTGGCGTTGCCGGGTGTCGCGCGTTTCGGCGAGAAGCCGAAATGGCTGTTCGCCGCCGGATCGCCGGATCAGGCGCCGTTTCAGGATGTCGGGCTTTAAGTTATTCCCGCGGAAGCGAGAATCTGGGTCACGTTTCTGGAAACCTCAGAAACGTTCGTCGCCGAAACGGCGCTGATCGATTGTGTGAAAGCTAGCCGATAAACCGGTGTTCACGGCATGTTGAAGGGCGCGCTGCCGTCGGCCCGGTTATGCTGTTCGCCGATTCGAGAATCGACGGAGAGACGTGAAACATGCCGAGAGCACTTATCATCGCCGCCGTTTCGATCTGGATCGTGTCGTCGGCTCAGGCCGGCGTCGGAACCGGCAAAGAGGCCGTCGCCAAGGTGCGCTCCGCCTATCCCGACCTAGCGGTTGGTCTGCTGGAGGAAATGTCGTCGCGGGCGGAGGTGGTCTATGCCCGTCTGAGTGCGTTTTTCGGCCGCGCCCTGCCGCAACCGATTATCATCGACCTCAGCGACAATTACGATTTTTCGACCTCGTTTCCGCATATAAATCTGATCGGTTTTCCGCGCCATGTCATCGAAGGCGACATGGCTGTGCTGGCGCATGAAATGACGCATCTTTTCATGCCCGAGCGGCGATCCGCGGTGCTTAGCGAGGGAATCGCGATCTATGTTCAGGATCGCTTCGGCATGGCGCACGGCTATCCCAATTTCGGGATCGATGTCGACGAACTGTTGATGCACCGGGTCGGCGGTATCGAGGGCTTGAGGCGTATTTCACTGCTGCACGCGGAACGGACGATTGCCGGTCATGCGGGCGGGCGCAACCGCCGCACGGCCTATCTGATGGCGGGCTCCTTTACGCGGTACCTGTTCGATGAGGTTCTGAAACAGGACGTGGCGGCGTTCCGGCGGCTTTACGTGCGGGGCGAATACGCCGCCAAAACGGGCAAGACGCTGGCGACACTGGAATCCGGTTGGCAGCGGCATCTCGGCTTCGACCCGGCGCCCGCGCCACTTTGAAGATTGTTCAGGCCGCGCCCATGAAACCGGGTAGCCAGGCCTCGTTTTTCTGTTTGAGGGCCGAAAGCGCCGTGCTTTCGCCGGTTGAGAGCGTCAACGCATTGCCGCCGGTTGTACCGATCCGGGTCGCGCTGACGCCGGCGTCCAGCGCCTTGGCCATGACCGCGTCCGGGTCGTTGGTCGCCATCAGGTAACGCGCCTGATCCTCGCCGAACAGCCACGCGTGCGCCGGAACGGCGCCGCTCTGCACTTCGATCTCGGCGCCGATGCCGCCGCTCATGGCCATTTCCGTGGCCGCGACCAGCAGGCCGCCGTCGGCGATGTCGTGGCAGGCATTGGCGAGCCCGGTATTGATCAGGTCGCGTACCAGATCACCGTTCTTGCGCTCCAATGCCAGATCGACCGGCGGCGGCGGGCCATCCTCGCGACCCTGCAGTTCCCTGAGATAGAGGCTCTGGCCCAGGTGACCTTGCGTATCACCGATCAGGATGATGGCGTCGCCTTCGGCCCGGAAGCCGATGCCGACCGCTTTCTCGTAATCCGCCAGCAGACCAACGCCGCCGATGGTTGGTGTCGGCAGAATCGCCTGGCCGTTGGTTTCGTTGTAAAGCGACACATTTCCCGACACGACCGGGAAGTCGAGCGCGGCGCAGGCTTCGCGCATGCCTTCGATGCAGCCGACAAACTGGCCCATGATCTCTGGCTTTTCCGGGTTGCCGAAGTTCATGTTGTCGGTGATGGCGAGCGGTTTGGCGCCGGTCGCGGTAAGGTTGCGCCAGGCTTCGGCGACGACTTGCCGGCCGCCGTCGACTGGGTTCGCCTTGCAGTATCGGGGCGTGCAGTCCGACGTCGCGGCGATCGCCTTTTTCGTCCCGTGTACACGGACCAGTGCCGCGTCCGCACCGCCGGGACGCCCGCGCCCGAGGGTGTCGCCCATGACCATGTGGTCGTACTGTTCCCAGATCCAGCGCTTCGACGACAGTGCCGGCGTGCCGATCAGGGTTTCCAGCGCCGCTACCGGATCGTTCGGTGCGGGGACGTCACCCGAATTCAGCGGCGCCGGGTCGGGGGTTCGTTCCCACGGCCGATCGTATTCCGGGCTGGCCAGTGCCAGAGGGTCGATCGGCAGGTCGGCGACGGTCTCGCCCTTGTGCTTGAGGACCATGTGCCCGGTGTCGGTCAGATGGCCGACCACGGCGAAATCCAGTTCCCACTTCTCGAAGATTTTGCGCGCTTCATCCTCGCGGCCGGGCTTGAGCACCATGAGCATGCGCTCCTGGCTTTCCGACAGCATCATTTCATACGCCGTCATGTTCTCTTCGCGTTGCGGCACGTGGTCGAGGTCGAGTTCGACTCCCATGCCGCCCTTGGACGCCATCTCGAACGAAGACGACGTCAGGCCCGCCGCGCCCATGTCCTGAATCGCGACGATCATGTCGGTGGCCATCAGTTCCAGGCAGGCCTCGATCAGCAGCTTTTCGGTGAACGGGTCGCCGACCTGCACGGTCGGGCGCTTCTCTTCCGAATCCTCGGAAAACTCGGCCGACGCCATGGTCGCGCCGTGGATGCCGTCGCGGCCGGTCTTGGAGCCGACATAGACCACCGGATTGCCAACGCCGGCGGCGGCGGAATAGAAGATTCTGTCCTGGTCGGCGATACCGACAGTCATCGCGTTGACGAGGATATTGCCGTTGTAGCTCGGGTGGAATTCGCACTCGCCGCCCACCGTCGGCACGCCGACGCAGTTGCCGTAACCGCCGATTCCGGCGACGACGCCGGACACCAGATGTCTGGTTTTCGGATGGTCAGGGCTGCCGAACCTGAGCGCGTTCAGGTTACAGACGGGACGCGCACCCATGGTGAAGACGTCGCGGAGAATGCCGCCAACGCCCGTCGCCGCGCCCTGGTAAGGCTCGATATAGGACGGGTGGTTATGGCTCTCCATCTTGAAAATCACTGCCTGACCGTCGCCGATGTCGACGACGCCGGCGTTCTCGCCGGGGCCGCAGATAACCTGCGGCCCTTCGGTCGGCAGGGTCTTCAGCCACTTCTTCGAGGACTTGTAGGAGCAGTGTTCCGACCACATCACCGAGAAGATGCCGAGCTCGGTAAGGTTTGGCGCGCGGCCCTCTAGTATCTCCAGGATTTTCACGTATTCGTCGTCGGAAATGCCGTGTTCGGCGATAATTTCGGGGGTGATCTCGCTCAAGGTCTTGTTCCGCAGCTTGTCGATTAAGGTTGCGACGCTTCATAGCAAATGGGAAGCCAAGGTGACACACCTTTCCGCGCTTGCCACGTTTTTGCCCCCGTTTCACCACAAACCCCTTGATGCGAAACAAAAAACATGTGATTTTCATCACAGTTTTCGACGTCTGGGGATAGGTTGAATGCGGGGAAAAGCGTTTGGATTCGCCGTTGCTGCCGCGATTACCGGGTTGACCGCCGGGTCGGCCATTGCGGCATCATGTGACAATCGCACCGACAAGGCGGCATTCCATGTCCGGTCCCTGCAGACCGACCTGATGGTTGCCGCGCTGACCTGCGAGGCCAAGCCCGAATACAACAGCTTCGTCCGCAAGTTCCGGACAACGCTTGTCGACCACGGGGTCGCACTCAAGTCGCTGTTCCGGAACCTGCACGGCGCCCGTGCCGACAAGGCGTTGAACGCCTATGTCACCGCGCTTGCCAACCGGGCGTCGCAGCGCTCTATCTCCAAGCGTGACCATTACTGCGAAACGACGCTTCGCACTTTTAGCGCGTTGAACGGTCTGACCCCGGCACAGCTGGCAAAGTTCTCGATGCAACGTCCGGCGAGCGAGATCGATGTGCCGAGCACTTGCCGCCCGGAAGTCATCCTGGTCGGGACGTCGAAGTAAGCTCCGTCCCGAAAAATCCGAGTTTCATGAAAAAGGCGCGGTATAAACCGCGCCTCATTCATTTCAATATGTCCGCGCCGATTACGGGAAGATGATCTCGACGCGCCGGTTCTGCGGTTCGCGTACGCCATCCGCCGTCGGCACCAATGGCTCAAGCTCGCCCTTCCAGTCGATGGCGATCTGGTTCGATGCGACTCCAAGCTGATTGAGCGCGTTCTGGACGGCACGCGCCCGGCGTTCGGAAAGCTTGATGTTGTAGGCCCTGGTGCCGGACGTGTCGGCATGGCCGGTCGCCTGGATGCGGCTGATGTTGCCCTTGCGGGCGTTTTCCGCGGCGGTACGCAGGATGGCCATCGCCTCGTTGGTAATGTTGGCCCTGTCCCAGTCGAAGAATACGAGATAGTTACGTGCCACAGGCTCAGGTTCGGGCGGTGCCGGCTTGGGCTCAGGCTTCTTCTCCGCAACGGGGGCTGGCGCGGGCGCCGGGGCGGGGGCGGGTTCCGCCATCGGTTTCTTCTTCTCGGCGCCGAAGGTGTAGCGCAGGCCGACCATGACGGTGTGTGCATCGTAGTCGGCATCGACTTCGGTGCCGGCCCGCGTATTCACATCCGCGCCCTGTACGTTGAAATAACGATACTCCAGCGTGCCCATCCAGCTTTCGTTCATCGGCACGGCGACGCCGGCGATTCCCTGCAGCGCCAAGCCCGTACCGGAACTGTTGACGGAGCTACTGCCGACAGGCGCCGCATTGACGCTGACCCGGCCGATCCCGATACCGGCGCCGAGGTAGGGAATAAACGATGTACCGGTGGCGAAATCGTAATACCCGTTGATCATGCCGCTGAAGACCGACGTGTTGCCGCCGGTTGACACGCCGCCGGCGCTGTCCACGTCGTTGGACCGACGACCAAGCTCGAATTCGCCGCGCAGGCCGTTGGCGAAGGACCGGCCCAGCGCCAATACACCGGCGATGCCGGTATCGTGGCCGACCTCGGTGCCGCCGACGTCGTTGTCGCCGGTGAAGTTGCCGCCGATGCCGCCACTGAAGTAAGTTCCGTTGGTGTGGTCGTCAGCCTGTGCATACGTGGCCGTGGCAAGCGCGGCCGCACAGATGATTGCTATTTTGCCAAACCTTCGCATTTGCTCGAACCCCAGAAATGATTCTCGCACGCCCGTAAGCGAAACGGCGTGCGAATCGCTATTGATTAATACATACACCAATACTGATGCTTATTTAAACCATGAACACGCTGCCTGCCCAAAATGACGGAATTATGGCAGGCGGACATTTAACTCACGGCGGCCAGCAATCCCTCGAACATCGGTCGTCCGTCGGTCCCGCCCAACGCCTGGTCGGCAAGGCGTTCCGGATGCGGCATCATGCCGAGCACGTTGCGGTTTTCGTTCAGAATTCCGGCGATATCGTCCATGGATCCATTCGGGTTGGCGCCGTTCCCGCGCTTGCCGTCGGCGGCGACATAGCGGAACGCGATGCGGTCCTGGTCATGGAGCGCCTTCATGGTGTCGTCGTCGGCAAAGTAATTGCCGTCGTGATGCGCGACCGGGATGCGAATCACCTGACCTTTCTTGTATTTGCCGGTGAATACCGACGATGCCGTTTCAACGGTCAGATGCACGTCCTTGCAAACGAATTTCAGGTTGGCGTTGCGCATCAGGATTCCCGGCAGCAGACCGACCTCGGTCAGCACCTGAAAGCCGTTGCAGATGCCGATGACCGGCGTACCGGCCTCGGCGCGCTTCTTGACCTCGCGCATCACCGGCGAGTTGCCGGCGATGGCGCCGCAGCGCAGGTAATCGCCGTAGGAAAAGCCGCCCGGCACCACGATCAGGTCGACGTCCGGCATGTCGGCGTCGCCGTGCCACTGCATGACGACATCGCCGCCGGTGACGTCCTCAAGCGCCACCTTGGCGTCGCGGTCGCAGTTGGAGCCGGGAAAGACGATGACGGCGGATTTCATGGCTCAGCCCTCCACGATCTCGACGGCGTAATTCTCGATCACGGTGTTGGCGAGGAGCTTCTTGCACATTTCCTCGGCCTGCGCTTCGGCTTTCGCGGGGTCGGTCTCGCTCAGTTCGAGCTCGATGAACTTGCCCTGGCGGACGTCCTCGACGCCCGAGAAACCGAGACCGGCGAGCGCGTGCTGCACCGCCTTGCCCTGCGGGTCGAGAACGCCGTTTTTCAGGGTGACGTGGACTTTCGCTTTCAAAACTCAACTCTCCATGTGGATGCCCGTCGATTCGGGCGGAAATTTATCACAGAGGCACAGGGGCGCAGAGGAAGAAATCAGGGACCGCGCCGGTTTCGGCAAATTTTCAGGGGCAAATCCGAATTTCTCTGAGTTTCTGCGCCTATGTGGTTCAACACTCTTATTGGATTGCCGTCGGTCCCTGCATGTCGCCCGGGCCCGATTCGGGCAGGATGCCGAGCCGCCGCGCCACTTCCTGGTAGCCTTCCTCGACGTTACCGAGGTCGCGGTCGAAGCGGTCGCGGTCCAGTTTCTCGCCGGTGTGCAGGTCCCAGAGCCGGCAATTGTCGGGGCTCAGCTCGTCGGCGAGGATCACGCGCACGTGCTCTTCCTCCCAAAGCCGCCCGAACTCGACCCTGAAATCGACCAACTTGAGGCCGATGCCGAAGAACAGGCCGCTCAGGAAATCGTTGATTCGGAGCGCCAGCGCCATCATCTCGTCCAGGTCCGGCGGCGCGGCCCAGCCGAACGCGGTAATGTGCTCCTCGGAAACCATCGGGTCGCGCAATTCGTCAGACTTGTAGTAATACTCGACGATCGAGCGTGGCAGCGGCGTGCCTTCGGGCAGGCCGAAGCGGTCGGCGAAGCCGCCAGCGGCGACGTTGCGGACGCAGAGAATGATCGGGATGATTTCGACCTCGCGCACGAGCTGTTCGCGCATGTTCAAGCGGCGCATGAAATGGGTCGGTACGCCGATTTCGGTCAGCCGCATCATCAGGTATTCGGAGATCCGGTTGTTGAGCACGCCCTTGCCGGTAATGACGCCATGGCGGCCGTCACTGACCGCGAGCGCATCGTCCTTGAAATACTGCACTAACGTGCCGGGTTCCGGCCCTTCGAAGAGGACTTTGCCCTTGCCTTCGTAGACCTGTCTGCGTCTGGCCATGCCGCCGTTCCCGCCGGGTGTGGAAATTCGGCGATCCTATATCAGGCTCCTTGCCGGAAAACAACGTAAAGGCACTAAACCTACAAACTGCCCAGGGTTGACGGAATCATGCTAAACCGCCATATCAGCTTCGTGAGAGGGCAAGGAGAGATGCCGTTATGGCCATGGCCGCGGGTGAAATCGAAAAACTGATCAAGGAAGCGCTGCCCGACGCGCAGGTCACGATCAACGACCTGGCCGGCGATGGTGATCATTACGCGGCGCATGTGGTCTCGTCGGCGTTCGCCGGGAAATCCCGCGTCCAGCAGCACCAAATGGTCTACAAGGCGCTTCAGGGCCGCATGGGCAACGAGCTTCATGCACTGGCGCTGCAGACCTCGGCGCCCGAGTAAACAGATTCTTTAAGGTATCCCGGCCCAGGGTGCGGCCGGCAGAGTGAGGACAACGCAATGAGCGATAATCCGACGTTTAGCGAAATTCAGACCGAGATCGACGGTAACGAAGTGGTGCTTTTCATGAAGGGCTCGCCGGTTCAGCCGCAGTGCGGGTTCTCCGCCGCGGTGGCGCAGGCACTGACCATGATGGGCGTTAAATTCAAGGGCGTCGACGTGTTGCAAAACATGGACGTCCGCCAGGGCATTAAGGATTTCTCGAACTGGCCGACGATTCCGCAACTTTATGTGAAAGGCGAGTTCGTCGGGGGTTGCGATATCGTTCGGGAAATGTATGAGTCTGGTGAACTTAAAAAGCTCTTCGACGAGAAGGGCGTGACATACGCCTCGTAAGCCCCGTTTCCCAGGGAGCAATTACGGGGAGCTTTTGAGGGAGGGGCCGTGCAGCGCACGGCCCTTTTCCTATATGCGGCTAGTCCCGTTTCGGGTCCGCCTTTTCGCCGAGCGGCACCTCCTCCGAATCCAGCGCGTCCGCGAGCCGGCCCGTCGCCGTCCCGGGTTTGAGCGGCTTTTGCTGCGTCGGGGCGGGGGCCCAGGCGGTCATGGTGATGATCTCGAATGTCGCCGGAATCCGGCTGTCCGCGTCGGCGTGCCTTTCCATGTAGCGCGCCATGGCGTTCATCAGGGTTTCCCGCTTCAGGGGTGCGCGACGGCGCTCCAGCACGGCGTTGGTCTCGCCCATGCCGCGTAGATCGGACAGCAGTTTCATCGGTTCGGCGTAGCTGACCGTGACGATATCGTTGTCGATCACCGGCAGTGCGAATCCGGCGCGTTGCAGCAGCGATCCCAGATCGCGAACGTCGGCGAACGGCGAGACGCGCGGGCTGAGGCCGCCATCGATCTCGATCTCGGCCTCTGCCAGGGCATTGCGAAGTTCGTGCAGGGTCGTGCCGCCGAATACTTGCGCCAGGAAAAGGCCGTCGGGTTTCAGCGCCATCCTGATTTGCGACAATGCTCCCGGCAGATCGTTGACCCAGTGCAGGCTCAGGTTCGACACCACGACATCGAAGGCGCCGAGGGCGAACGGCAGACTTTCTTCGTCACAGACGCAGAGCCGCATCCCATGCCGCGCGCCGGCGCGCCGGGTCATGGCTTCCGAAAGGTCGGCCTGTATCAGGGTTTCGATCTTGCCCGGGGGCAACGCCGCCGCGACCTCGCCGCCATGGCAGCCGAGATCGAGGCCCAGCGGGAATGAACGATTGATGTCGAGCAGCCTGTCGCAAAGCCGCTCCGCCCCTTCCATAAACAGGAAGTCGTGATCGTCCAGCATCGGCGCGGCGCGGGTACGCCGTTGCCGCACGAGCCGCCGGTCGAAGACGTTCATGGTGTCGGGGTTGGTCTCAGCGGGTGCGTTCATGGAGGCTATATGACACGTTTGGCGGCAATCCTCAAAAGCGCGGTTGCAGGTGTGCGCGATCACTTGTGGCCGCCGGTGTGCGCCGCCTGCGACGGATCGGTCGAGAGCGCGGCAGGGCTTTGCCCGGACTGCTGGGATGCGGTGACGTTTCTGGGGGCGCCGCAGTGCCATGCCTGCGGTGTGCCGTTTCCGTTCGATCCGGGTTCCGGCGCGCTCTGTGCTGACTGCACACGGGCCCGGCCGCCCTATGCTCGCGCGCGGGCATCATTTGTCTATGACGATGCGAGCCGCGGCATGATCCTCGCCTTCAAGCATGCCGACCGGACCGATTTAGGGCCGGCGCTGGTCAACTGGCTTCGGCGGCCCGCGGCGCCGCTGTTGGCGGATGCGGACATCGTCGCGCCGGTGCCGCTGCACTGGGGCCGGTTGCTGGCCCGGCGCTACAACCAGTCGGCGTTGCTCGCGAATGCATTGGCGCGGTCGGCGGGCGTGCGAGCGGTGCCCGATCTGCTGATCCGCAAACGACGGACCGGGACACAAGGCGGCAAGTCGCCCACGGCCCGGCGGCGCAACGTGCAGGGGGCGTTCAGGGTCGCGGGGAGGTTCGTGCCGATGCTCCGCGACAAGCGTGTCCTGCTGGTCGACGACGTGATGACCACCGGCGCCACGGTCGAGGCGTGCGCCCGCGCGTTGCTCCGGTCCGGCGCCGCGGCCGTCGATGTGGTCACGATTGCCCGTGTTGTGACGGTGGGGCTTTGATATGTGCTATGAGCGCTTATATTTCAGGGAGTGACATCATGCGTGCCGGAGAGGACCCGATGCCGAAGATTGAAATTTACACGACGCCGTTCTGCCCGTTCTGCGCCCGCGCCAAGAATCTGCTCAATGAAAAGGGTGTGGAATTCACCGAATACGACGTGATGATGGACGCGCCGCGCCGCAAGCAGATGGCGGAAATGGCCGGGGCGCGCTCGGTGCCGCAAATCTTCGTCGACGGCCGACATATCGGCGATTGCGACGGCATCCACGATCTCGACGCCGAGGATAAGCTCAATCCTCTGCTGGGGCTTCCCGCGTGACCGGGACCTTCCGGGCGGCGCTGGTACAGATCAATGCCGGGCCGGACCCGGCCGCCAATGCCGATACCAATGCCCGGTTACTGAACGACGCCGCTTGCGCGGGTGCCGAATTCGTCATGTTCCCCGAAGTCTGCAACATGATCGAGCCGGATCGTCCCGCCTGCCGTGCCAAGGCGAAGCCGGCGGCGGAAGACGAGACGCTGACACGCCTGCGGGCCGGTGCGTCCGAGCACGGGGTCTGGGTCTTGGTCGGCTCCATCGTGGCACAATCCGAGGATGCGCCGGGCAAGCTTGCCAACCGCTCGTTCCTGATCGACGACAAGGGCGAAGTCGCCGGTTCTTACGACAAAATGCATTTGTTCGACGTTGATGTCGGTGCTGGCGACGTCTACCGCGAAAGCGACACCTATCACGCGGGCTCGTGCGTTACACTTGTACCGACACCGTGGGGCGTGTTCGGGATGACGGTCTGTTACGACATGCGGTTCCCGCACCTCTACCGTGATCTCGCCAAGGCCGGCGCGGTGATGCTGAGCGCGCCGTCTGCCTTTACCCGCCCGACCGGCGAGGCGCACTGGCACGTGCTTCTAAGGGCGCGGGCCATCGAATGCGGCGCGTTCGTGTTCGCGCCGGCGCAGACCGGCGATCATGCCGGCGGGCGCAAGACCTACGGCCATTCGCTGGCGGTTGGCCCATGGGGCGAGGTGCTGGCCGACGGCGGGACCGGGCCCGGGATAACCTATGCGGAGATCGACACCGCCAAGGCGCTGGAAGCGCGAAAGCGCATCCCGTCGTTGCAGCACGACCGGGTGTATTCTCTTTAGAGCAGGGGGAATGGCGCCGGGTCGCCTTCCTCACGATCCGACGATCCGAGATTGTTCACGGCGCAGATCATTTGTTTGACGCCGGGGCATTTATCTCCTTCGACGATACCGTGGCGGTAGGCGACAACCTGCAAACGTCCCCGAACCACGTCGAGCAATTCGCCGCTTTTCAGCAGATGATCCGGGTTGCGCGGCTTACCATAGACCTCGTTGCCGCGTGCGAACGTCTCGTAAAGCAGCACACCGCCCGGCGCGAGGGCGCGGATCAGGTCCTCGAATAACGGACGATAGAGGTAATTGCAGACGATGACCGCGCCGAACGTCCGGCCCGGCAGCGGCCAGGGGGCACCGCTTTCAAGGTCCGCCTCGACGATCTCGGCATCGTGCGAGTCCACGAATGCCGAAAGTGCCTCGATATTGCGGTCGATGGCGGTCACTCTGTGGCCCGCTTCCGCGAACAGTTTTACGTGCCGCCCGCCGCCGGCGGCGACGTCGAGGACGCTGCCGCCTTCGGCGATCAAGGGCCGGTAGGCCTGGAACCAGTCGGACGGTTCGGTCATGCGCAGGTGGCGGGAGGGTTGTTCGTCGGAAACCATGGATTTCAGTATGGGCGCGTGTTCGGGATTTTGTTAACGCTTTTTTTCTGGGAATTCGGCACTATATCGTCATGATATCGCGATCTTTACGGAGTTCGGCGAGCAGATGATCAAATATTCCGTTCGATGCGAGAACACGCACGAGTTCGAGGCGTGGTTCAAGGACAGCGCTACGTTCGATACCCAGGCAAAAAGGGGTGATATCTCGTGCCCGCACTGCGGTAACTCGAAAGTGTTCAAGGCACCTATGTCGCCCAGCATCGGCAAATCCTCAAAGAGCGCGTCGACGCCGGAACAGCGGGCGCGCGAAGTCGCCGAACGGATTCTCGAAGTCGCACAGCAGATGCGCAAGGAAGTCGAGGCGAACTGCGATTACGTCGGCGACCAGTTCGCCGACGAGGCGCGCCGAATTCATTACGGTGAAGCGGACGAGCGCGGGATCTACGGTGAGGCCAGTGACGAGGAATCCCAGGAACTCGATGACGAGGGGATCGAGGTCTACCGTCTGCCGACGATCCGCCGCAATTCCTGAGTCTGGGCCGGGCTCTAGTCTTTTTTCGCAAAAGCCAGATAGTTGACGTCGAGGCTTCGCCCGGTGCGCCAGCGGTCGGCCAGCGGATCGTAATGCATGCCCTGGAGCGCGGTAACCTCCATGCCTGCGTCGCGTAGCCCGCGCGCAAGCTCGGACGGCTTGACGAACTTGTGCCATTCATGGGTGCCGACGGGTAGCCAGCGCAGCACGTACTCCACCATGACCTTGGCGAGCGCCAGCGATTTCAGGGTCCGGTTGATGGTCGAAAGTACCATGCCGCCGCCGGGCCGGACCATTGCCGCGGAGGCCGCCATGAACGCGTTCAGGTCAGCGACGTGCTCGACCACCTCCAGATTGACGACGATGTCGAAGTCGGCGCCGGTTGCGGCCAGATCCTCCGGTTGCATGGCGCGGTAGTCGATGTCTAGTCCGCCCTCGGCGGCGTGCAGTTTCGCCACCTCGATATTGCGCTCGGCCGCGTCGATGGCCGTAACCTCGGCGCCAAGGCGTGCCAGCGGCTCCGTTACCAGTCCGCCGCCGCAGCCGACATCGAGGAACTTGAGCCCCTTGAACGGTGCGTCCGCTTCCGGGTCGAGATCGAACCTTGCCGTTATCTGATCGCGGATGAAGGCAAGCCGGACCGGGGCCAACTGGTGCAGTGGCCGGAACTTGCCGTTCGGGTCCCACCACTCCTCGGCGATGGCCGCGAAACGCGCAACCTCGTCCGCATCGGCGGTGCCGCTGTTCGCGGTGTTCCGGCTGTTGGCGGTGGCGGTCTCCGAAGACATGCGATTGCGGCCTTTCGACAGGGAATCCGGCGCCCGCAGCACGTATCAGGGTTGCTTGCGGACAGGTCACAGAGTATGTATGCGCCGCCCGTGCTTCAACCCAAACCATGCGGCTGGCACAGGCTTGGGCATTTCTGTGATTTCCCGGGCGTCGGTTCCGGGGATTGTTCCGGGAAGATACGGAAAGATGGCGCGGATCGTTCAAAAATTCGGTGGGACTTCGGTCGCCAATGTCGATCGCATCAAGGCGGTGGCCCAGCGGGTCAAGGCCGAGGTAGACGACGGCAACCAGGTTGCGGTGGTTCTCTCGGCGATGTCGGGCGAAACCAACAAGCTGGTCGACCTGGTGACGTCGGTCAGCAAGCTTTACGATGCGCGCGAGTATGACACGGTCGTTGCCACCGGTGAACAGGTGACGGTTGGGCTTCTGGCGCTGGCGCTGCAGGATATCGGTGTCGCCGCACGCTCGTGGCTCGGCTGGCAGGCGCCGGTCCACACCAACGGCGTGCATGGCAAGGCGCGGATAGAACGCATCGAGACCGAGGAAATGGAAAAGCGGCTCGAGCGTGGCGAGGTCTGCGTTGTCGCCGGTTTCCAGGGATTGGGTCCGGACAATCGGATCACGACTCTCGGACGTGGTGGCTCAGACACGAGCGCGGTTGCGATGGCGGCGGCGCTTAAGGCGGATCGCTGCGACATATATACCGACGTCGACGGCGTCTATACGACCGACCCGCGTATCACGCCGAAGGCGCGTAAGCTGGACAAGATCACCTACGAGGAAATGCTCGAAATGGCGTCTGTGGGTGCCAAGGTGTTGCAGACCCGGTCGGTCGAACTGGCCATGAAGCACGGCGTTCGGGTGCAGGTGCTTTCCAGCTACACTGACGACCCCGGAACCCTTGTTGTTGATGAGGATGAGATCGTGGAACAGGAATTGGTAAGCGGCATCGCCTACAGCCGCGACGAAGCGAAGATCACATTGGTTTCGGTTCCGGACCAGCCGGGGATCGCCGCGGCGATTTTCGGTCCGCTGGCGGACAACGGCATCAACGTGGACATGATCGTGCAGAACATTTCGCACGACGACAACGCAACGGATTTGACGTTTACCCTGCCGATGGCCGATCTTGACCGGGCGATTGCAACATTGGAAGGCAAACGCAGCGAGCTGAACTTCGCCGAGCTTCGCGCCGACAAGAACGTGGCGAAAATCTCCGTGATCGGCGTCGGTATGCGTTCGCACGCAGGCGTCGCGCAACGCATGTTCACTGCGCTTGCGGAAAAGGGAATCAATATCCAGGTCATTTCGACCTCGGAGATCAAGGTCAGTGTCCTGATCGCCGAGGAGTATACCGAACTCGCGGTCCGCGCGCTGCATACGGCCTACGGTCTGGACGCCGACTGACGTTCATCCGCGTATCGCCGGAGGCGCGTTCGCAAGCAGGGAAGCTGGGCGCATGTCCGAAAGATCGCCACGCGCAAAAATGACTCCGGCGCCGCGCCGTTTGCTGGCGCGTGTCCGCGATCTGATGGCCGGCACCGGCACCGCCGAACAGCGTCTAGATCAAATCGCCGAGATTGTCGCCGCCGACCTAGTCGCCGAGGTGTGCTCGATCTATGTGCGCCGCGCTGGCGACATCCTTGAACTGTTCGCCACCCGTGGCTTGAAACCGTCCGCCGTGCACAACACACGGCTCAGGGTCGGCGAGGGCATCATCGGTGAAATCGCGGCGTTGGCCAGGCCGTTCGCACTGGCCGACGCGCAGGAGCATCCGAGTTTCGCCTACCGCCCGGAAACCGGGGAAGAGGCGTTCCATTCGATGATGGGCGTGCCGATCCTCCGAAGCGGCCGGGTGATCGGTGTCATGGCGGTGCAGAACCGGACCCGGCGCAACTACAACGAGGAAGAGGTCGAGAGCCTGCAGACCGTCGCCATGGTACTAGCTGAGCTGGTCTCCGGCGGCGAACTGATCGATCCGCACGAGCTTCTGCCCGCCGACGGCCTAGCCTCGGCGCCGCTGCGCCTCGAGGGTCTGCGCCTCAACGGTGGGATAGGTATCGGCCAGGCCATCGTGCACAGACCGCATTTCCGTATCGAGCGGCTCGTCGCCGAGGATCCCGTGGTCGAAATGGAACGCCTGGAGCGAGCCTTCGTCGAGATGCACGGCGCTATCGACGACATGATGACGTCCGAGCACATGAAAACCAGCGGCGAACACCGCGACATCATGGAGACATATTCCATGATCGCCCGCGACCAGGGTTGGTTGAAGCGCATGGAAGAGGCGATCAAGGCCGGCCTGACGGCGGAAGCGGCGGTGCAGCGCGTGCTCGATGACCTGCGCGCCCGCATGGCGCAGGTCAGCGACCCGTACCTGCGCGAACGCGTACATGATTTCGAGGATCTGGCGTATCGGCTGCTGCAGCATTTGCTGGGTGAACCGAGTGGCCCGGACCTGTCGCAGCTCGAGGATGGCGCGGTGCTGATCGCCAAGACGCTCGGACCCGCGCAACTGCTGGATTACGACGCCGATTACCTGTCCGGTGTGATCCTCGAGGAAGGCTCGCCGACCGCGCACGTGGCGATCATCGCCCGCGCGCTCGACATTCCGGTCATCGGCCGCATCAGGGGCGTCATGGATCGGGTCAGTGAGGGTGACCCGGTGATCGTCGACGGCGACCGGGCGCAGGTCTTCCTGCGCCCGGGCGAGGATATCCGCCGCAGCTTTCTGGATACTGTTCGTATCCACAAGGAGCGCCGGGAGTATTACAACGAGTTGATCCCACTGCCGTCGGTTACCAGGGACGATCAGCATGTGTCGCTTCTCGCCAACGCCGGCCTGTTGGTGGACGTCGAACAGATGCGGGATCTGGGGGCCGAGGGGATCGGCCTGTTCCGCACCGAGATCCAGTTCATGATGCGCCAGGAATTGCCGGGGATCGAGGATCAGACCGAACTTTACCGGCGTATAATCGTGGCCGCCGATGGCCGGCACGTGACCTTTCGCACGCTGGACATCGGCTCGGACAAAACGCTGCCGTATCTCGAAAGCGACGAAGAGGAAAACCCGTCCATGGGTTGGCGTGCGATCCGTGTCGGGCTTGACCGGCCGATGCTGCTCAGGCGCCAGATGCGCGCCATGGTCCGTGCCGCGAAGCAGTGCGGGACCGACGTCTCGATCATGTTTCCTATGATCACCGAGGTTGACGAGTTCGTTGCCGCACGGAAGCTTCTGGACCGCGAGATCGAGAGCGAGGCGCCAGGCCGGAAAATCCATGCCGGCGCGATGCTGGAAGTACCGGGTTTGTTGTTCCAGCTCGAACAGATTCTCGCCACGGTCGATTTCCTTTCCGTGGGGTCGAACGACCTGATGCAGTTCCTGTTCGCGACCGACCGGGGCAATCCGCGCCTTTCCGAACGCTACGACGCGCTCTCGCCGGCGGCATTGCGGATGCTCAAGACCGTTGTCGACGGGTGCGATGCGGCGGGTGTCCCGGTTACCGTCTGTGGCGAGATGGCGGGACGGCCGCTGGAGGCCATGGCGCTCGTCGGGCTGGGCTACCGGCGGCTCTCGATGGCCAATCCGAGTATCGGTCCGGTCAAGGAGATGACGCGGTCGTTGAATGTCGGCGATTTACAGGGGTTTGTGACGCCGTTGCTGACGTCATCGGAGCACAGTCTGCGCGGGAAGCTTCGCAGTTTCGCCCTTGATCACGGCGTTGCCGTCTGATGCGCCGCCAAAGGTCTTGTCGCCGGATCGGCGGAATCCCTATTTACCCTTGTAAATCAAAGGCGAATTGTGAGAATAACGACGCAGAGCAAACCCGGGAAAGCGCGGCGAACGTGATCGCGTCCCGCAGTGACGGGTTTTTACGAGCCTTATGAGCGATACAGACCAGAATAAAGAACAGGCACACAAGGACGCGGACGATCGTTCACCGAAGGTCGGCGCGCTTCTGCGCGCATCCCGCCTGCGTGTCGGCGAAGACCTGCGCGACATCTCGGACGTCCTGTGCATCCGTTATCTGTACCTTGAGGCGATCGAGGATTGCCGTTACGCCGATCTGCCGGGCAACACCTATGCGGTCGGTTTTATCAGGTCGTACGCGGAACATCTGGGGCTCGACGGCGATGAAGTGGTGCGTCGATACCGTCTCGAGCAGACGGGTCAGAGAAACGCCACCGATCTTGCCTTTCCGACTCCTGTCCCGGACAGCGGCGTGCCGAAGGGGGCGATCGTCTTCATCGGCGTGCTGATCGCGCTGCTGGTTTACGGCGGCTGGTACGTGACGACGACCGACGAGAGTATTCTGTCCGATCTGATTTCGCCGGTGCCGGATCATCTTAAGCATCTGGTGACCGGTGACGATGCGCCAAACGGCGCGGGAACCGAAGCAACC
Source organism: Rhodospirillales bacterium (assembly GCA_965229805.1). GTDB lineage: Bacteria > Pseudomonadota > Alphaproteobacteria > Rhodospirillales > Casp-alpha2 > UBA4479. The sequence continues at coordinate 899,246 of CBDDJO010000002.1, forward strand.
GACAAAACGACCGAACAGGTCGAAAAGGTTGTCCGCGAGACCACGGCTGCTGCCGAGCAGATGGCCGATGCGGCGGATGAAGCCGCGCAGCGTACCGCGGAAGCGGCGGCCGAAGCGGCGGCGACCGCGAGCGACGCCGTCAATCAAACGGCGGAGACGGCGCCTGAAAATGTGGGCGAAAGCGGCGAAAGCGCGGTCACGGAGGCGACACCAGCAGAAAGCATGGACTCGACGACCGAGAGCGCGGCGTCGACGGCTGAATCTGCTGCCGAGAATGCCGTGCCGACCGACACGGAAAGTAATGAAAGCACAGCAGCGGCGCCGGCTGACGTGGATACGGCCCCGGACGTAACCGGCGCGGAGACAGAATCCGCCGAGACCGCCGCGGCGCCAACGGAAACCGAAGTCGAAACGCCTGCACCTGCAACGGAAACGATGGCGCAAAGCGGCGACACCGCGACTACTGGTGAAAACACGCCTTCGTCGACAGAGACGGCTGTTGCTCCGACGACGACAGAGACCGGTGCGGCTGCGACGGAACAACCCGGGTCCGCGGTGGCCTCGGGCACAAGCGAGGCAGTGACGTCGGAACCGCTGGAAGCACCAATCCCGGCACCGGCGGAAGATACGGTTGCGTCGGAAACGGCGTCGACAGAAAGTGAGACGCCGCAAGCGGTGGCACCTGTGTCTCCGGAGGTGACCGCCGAAGACCTGAATACGTTGGTGTTGCGCCAAGCAACCGGTGGTTCGGGTGGATCATCGGATAACGCGGACACACCGGCGCCGCCGGAAACCGCCTCGCTGGCATCGAGTGATGCCACAAGCACGTCCGGGATCGTGATCCGTGCAACGTCCAGCAGTTGGGTCGAGATCCGCGATCCGGCCAACAGCACGATCGTTTATACGGGTCTCATGAGCGCCGGAAATAGCTTCAACGTGCCGGACGCCGAAGGACTGGTTCTGGATACCGGAAATGCCGGCGCTCTCGACATCAGCGTCGACGGCGAACCGGTGCCGAAACTGGGCGGCGTCGGTGCCGTACGCAAAAATGTCTCGCTGAATGCCGGCCGCCTTAAGGCCGGCACGGCGACGAACCGGTGAGCGGGAGCCCGTCATGAGCATGCAAACTGCTCCGATCATTCGGCGTCAGAGCGTTCCGGTCATGATCGGCGATGTCAGCATCGGCGGCGGTCCGGTCGTCGTGCAGTCGATGACCAATACGGACACAGCCGACATCAAGGGAACCGCGGAACAGGTCGCGGCGCTGGCGCGCGCGGGTTCGGAAATCGTTCGCATTACCGTTGACCGCGACGAGGCGGCCAAGGCCGTGCCGCACATCCGCGACGAGTTGGACAAGATGGGCTGCAACGTGCCGCTGGTTGGCGACTTTCATTACATCGGTCACAAGCTGCTGACCGAAAACCCGGCCTGTGCCGAGGCGCTTGCCAAGTACCGGATCAACCCGGGCAACGTCGGGTTCCGCGAAAAACGCGACAAGCAGTTCTCGACCATGATCGAGGTGGCACTGAAATACGACCGTCCGGTCCGCATTGGTGTCAACTGGGGCAGTCTCGACCAGGATCTGGTCGTCGCGCTGATGGACGAGAACGCCAAGTCCAAGAACCCCAAGCCGGCGCAGGACATTACCGAGGAGGCGCTGGTGCTGTCGGCCCTGCAAAGCGCCGAACTGGCGCGCGAGCTGGGCTTGGGTGCCGATAAGATCGTGCTGTCGTGCAAGGTCTCCGAAGTACAAAGCCTGGTCCGCGTCTACCGGGCCTTGGCCCGGCAGTGCGACTATGCGCTGCATCTGGGGCTGACCGAGGCGGGGATGGGATCCAAGGGGATCGTCGCCTCGACCGCGGCGCTCGCGGTCCTGCTGCAGGAAGGGATCGGCGATACGATCCGCGTTTCCCTGACGCCGGAACCGGGCGGCGACCGCACCGAGGAAGTCGTGGTCGCGCAGCAGATCCTGCAGACCATGGGCATCCGGTCCTTCATGCCGCTGGTGACGGCGTGCCCGGGCTGCGGGCGCACGACGTCGACCGTGTTTCAGCAACTCGCCGGCAAGATCCAGACCTACATCAGGACCCGCATGCCGGACTGGCGCGAGAGTTATCCCGGCGTCGAGGAAATGAACGTCGCGGTCATGGGTTGCATCGTCAACGGCCCCGGTGAAAGCAAGCATGCCGACATCGGCATCTCGTTGCCGGGTACGGGCGAAACCCCGTCGGCCCCGGTGTTCATCGACGGCGAAAAGCGCATGACCCTCAAAGGGCCAGGGATCGCCGAGGAATTTCAGGGCATCGTCGAAGACTACGTGAAGACCCGCTACGGTGGCGGTTCGGCGTCCGACGCCGCCGAATAGCTGACAGGGTCCGAAACCATGGCGATGCTGCAACCTGTACGCGGTACACACGACTTGCTGCCCGAGGACATGCGCGCCCGGCGCCATGTCGCCGACACCGCGGCGGCCGTCGCCCTGCGTTACGGTTTCGAAGAAATGACGCCGCCGGTGTTCGAGTTCACCGAGGTTTTCAAGCGCACCCTCGGTGATACCTCCGACATCGTCACCAAGGAGATGTACACGTTCGAGGACCGGGGCGGCGACAGCATTACGCTCAGGCCCGAGTTCACGGCAGGGATCGCGCGGGCCTTCATGTCGAATGGCTTGCAGCAATCGGTGCCGCTGAAGTACTTCGCGCGCGGTCCGGTGTTCCGCTACGAGCGGCCGCAGAAGGGCCGGCTCCGGCAGTTTCATCAGGTCGACGTCGAAATCCTCGGCGTGCCCGGCCCGCAGGCGGATATCGAGGTCATCGCCGTCGGCGCGCACCTGTTGCGGGAGCTTGGCATCGCCGCCGACGTGAAGCTTGAAATCAATACTCTCGGCGATACCGAAAGCCGTCAAAATTACCGGGATACGCTGGTTTCATACCTGACCGGACACAAGAACAGGCTTTCTGAAGACAGCCTCAACCGCTTGGAGAGGAATCCGCTTCGCATCTTCGATTCCAAGGACGAAGGCGACCGCGCGGTGATGGCCGAGGCGCCTCTTCTGAACGCGCATCTGAACGATCACTCGCGCCGATTCTTCGATGACGTTTTGCAGGGGCTTGCCGATATCGGCATCGAGGCGCACATCAATCCGCGTCTGGTGCGCGGACTGGACTACTACTCGCACACCGCGTTCGAGTTCGTGACCGAGACACTTGGTTCGCAGGGCGCGGTTCTGGCCGGCGGCCGGTATGACGGCCTGATGGAACAGATGGGCGGCCGCCCGACGCCGGGCATCGGTTGGGCCGCGGGCGTCGAACGTTTGGCGATGATGGTCGGCGACGTCACCGGCGCGGTGCGCCCCATCGCCGTCGTGCCGGTCGGTGACGATGCCGGTCGGGCGGCTATGAAAATCGCTCAGACTCTTCGCGAGGTGGGCTATCATGTCGACCTGGGTTACAGCGGCAACATGGGCAAGCGCATGAAACGGGCCGACAAACTGAATGCCATCGCGACGGTTATCCTCGGCGAGGATGAACTGGCGCGCGACGCCGCGACCGTGCGTGACATGCAGAGCGGTGAACAGACTGAGGTGCCCCTCGTCGAACTGGATTCGCACCTCGCCAAGTACCGCTAGCTGTCGTGGCCGGGAGTTCCGTCACGTCCCGTACTCCCCTCGTTGTCGGCGTCAATCATCGCACCGGCAGTTTGTCTCTTCGTGACCGGCTTTTCGTCGAGGATGCGGCGGTGCCGGATTTCCTGGATCGTCTCCGCGAACAGGACATCGACCAGGCGGTCGTCCTTTCGACTTGCGACCGGGTCGAGGTGATCGCCGCCAGCACGGACGCCGAACGTGATTCCGGCGTCATTGGCGAAGCGATGTGTCGGTACGGCGAGGTGGTTGCCGAGGAACTCGACAACGCCATGTTGCGGTTGTCGGGACCGGACGCGGTCCGCCATCTGTTCCGGGTCGCGTCGTCGCTCGATAGTGTCATCGTCGGTGAGCCGCAAGTATTGGGCCAGGTCAAGGCCTGTCATCGGCTGGCCCGCGACTGGGGCATGGTGGCGGACGATCTGGAGCGGCTGATGCAGTCGGCCTACAGCACCGCCAAGCGCGTCCGCACCGAAACCGCGGTCGGCGAGCGGCCGGTCTCGATCGCCGCCGTCGCCGTCGGTATCGCGCGTGAGGTACACGGCCGGCTCGAGGATGCATCGGCGCTTCTGATGGGGACGGGGGACATGGGCGAGGTCATCGTCGAGGAGCTGCAGCGCGCGGGATTGGGAAACTTCGCGCTCTGTGATTACGGCAGGCCGTCGCAGGACGTGGCGGAGCGGCTGGGCGCATACGAGGTCGATCAGGCGGGGCTCCCCGCGGCGCTGGCGGACGCCGACATCGTGATCACGGCGGTCGGCGGGCGCCGTCTGACATTAACCGGCGACATGGTGCGTCTAGCGCTGAAAACGCGGCGGTCGCGGCCGCAATTCATTGTTGATGCCAGTCTGCCCCGCGACGTGGAAACGGCGGTCGACCGGCTGGACGATGCGTTTCTTTACGATCTCGCGGACCTGGAGCGTTTGGCGATGGAAGGGCAGGCGAGTCGTTCGTTCGAAGCCGAAACCGCCGAGCAGATCGTTACGGCGGAGGTCGACGGATACTTGAAGGGACGTGTCGACCGGACTGCGGTGCCGGCGCTGAACGTGCTCCGTCACCACGTTACGGCGTTGCGCGAAAGCGCACTGGAGGAGGCGCGCGGCGATGCCGAGAAAGCAACGCATCTATTGATGCAAAGATTGTTGCATACACCCAGCGAACGCCTGCGCGCGATGGCGCAATCGGGTGAGAATATGGAGCGGGTTGAGCGGACGATCCGCGAGCTGTTCGATATTTCGGATGATGGAGACAAGGGCACGTGAGTATGGAAGAGCATCTTGAACGCGTGACGTCCCGGTTCGAGGAACTGACGCATCTGATGTCGGAAAGCAATGTTTCCGGTGAAGAGTATGCAACGCTCTCGAAGGAGTATGCGGATCTTTCGCCGATCGTGGCCGCGATCAGGGCGTTTCGCGAGGCGCGCCAGCAGTTCATCGACGCTGCCCAGATCGCCGAGGACCCGGAGAGCGATGCCGAGATGCGTGCCCTCGCCGAAGAGGAGTGCAACGAGTTGAAGGAGCGGCTTCCCGAGCTTGAAGACGCGGTCAAACTCTTGATGGTCCCGAAGGATGAGGCCGACAGCCGCAACGCCATTCTCGAAGTGCGCGCCGGTACCGGCGGTGACGAGGCGGCGCTGTTCGCGGCCGATCTGTTCCGAATGTATCAACGTTATGCCGACCGCATGGGCTGGAAATTCAACGTCATTCACATGCAGGACACCGGTATCGGCGGGACCAAGGAGGCGATTGCCGAGATTTCCGGCAAGGAGGTGTTCCGCAATCTCAAGTTCGAAAGCGGCGTGCACCGGGTGCAGCGCGTGCCGGTCACCGAGTCCGGCGGTCGTATCCATACCTCGGCGGCGACCGTGGCCGTTATGCCCGAGGCCGAGGACGTCGACGTAAATATCCAGGAGAAGGATCTGCGAATCGATACCTTCCGTGCCCAGGGTGCGGGCGGTCAGCACGTCAACACCACCGACAGTGCCGTCCGCATCACGCATATCCCGACAGGTATCGTCGTTTCGCAGCAGTCCGAGAAGTCGCAGCATAAGAACAAGGCGGCGGCGATGAAGGTGCTGCGGGCGCGCATCTTCGACGCTGAACGCGAACGGCAGGCGAACGAACGTGCCGAGCAGCGCAAGAGCCAAGTCGGCTCCGGCGACCGTTCGGAGCGTATTCGCACGTATAACTTCCCGGAACGGCGGGTGACCGACCACCGCATCGGGCTGACGCTGCACAATCTCGACAGTTTTATCGACGGTGACATGGAAGACGTGATTGATGCGCTTCTGGCCGAAGATAATGCGCACCGCCTGGCGAGCATGGAATGACGTCCGTCGGCGCGGCGTTGACGGAGGGAACGGCGGCCCTCGCCAAAGCCGGTGTCGAGACCCCGCGGGCTGAGGCGCGTTTGCTGCTCGGACACACCATGGCGTTGACCCCGGCGCAGGTATTCGCGCGTACGGAGGACAATGTCGGCAGCGATCAGCTCGCGGCCTACTACGCCTGCCTCGGTGAACGTTGCCAGGGCAAGCCACTCGCGCATATTACGGGTCGGCGTGAATTCTGGAGCCTCGATCTGGCGGTCTCGCCCGAGACATTGATTCCGCGTCCCGATACGGAAACGGTGATCGACCTCGCCCGGGACGTGTTTCGGAGCCGTGCGGCACCGATGTCGATCCTCGATCTGGGGACCGGCAGCGGCTGCATCCTTCTGGCGCTGTTGACCGAATTCGAGGACGCGACGGGAATTGGCATGGATTCGTCGCCGGACGCATGCCGGGTTGCCGCGGCAAATGCCGAATCGCTCGGGCTCGCAACACGGACCGAAATCGTCGAGGCGTCATGGTCGGACGGGCTGAACGGCGCGTTTGACCTGATTGTTTCGAACCCGCCATACATCCCAAGCGCGGACATTGCTAGTCTAGACGCCGGTGTCCGCGATCACGAACCTGTCGCGGCGCTCGATGGTGGGGCGGACGGCCTCGATGCTTATCGGTCCCTTATCCCTGCCGCCGTGACGGCGCTTTCCGCGAATGGTGTTCTGATTGTTGAAATTGGCGCAGGGCAATCCGCCGCCGTCTCGGAAATTGCAATGGCGCTGGATCTGTCGAAAGGGCCTTGGCGCGCCGATTTGGGAGGGATTGAGCGGGCGGTTTCTTTTTACAAAAAAGGTGTTGGAATTCCGGGGACTACGGGCTAACTTCCTCACGGTTCAGCCTTTAAGGGTTGAGGGGGGAACGCCGAGCGGCGTCCAAAAACCCACAGTATCACGCCAAGTTACCTTTATTCGGGGGAGCTTACTCAACCGAGCCGGGGCTTGGTGCGGCGTGGACACTCCCTTGTACAGATAAGCTTCTGAGACGATGAAACACGGTCAAAATAATAACAGACGTCAGCGGTCGCGCGGCAACGCGCGCCGGTATCCGAATCAAAAAGGCGGCTCGTTCGAGAGCAACGGTCCCGAGGCGAAAGTCCGGGGCACGGCGCAGCAGATCCTGGAGAAGTACCAGGCGCTGGCTCGCGATGCTTATTCCGCCGGCGATCGAATCCTCGCCGAAGGGTATCTCCAGCACGCCGAGCATTACTATCGCATCCTTAATTCCGACAATGACGGTCAGGGCCGCGACAACAATCGGAACCGGCAACAAAGCGCGAACCGGAACGACGATACGGATGGCGACAATCAGAACGCCGAATCAGGTGCTCAGGATAATGACGACGAGCCTCAGGAGAACGGCCTGCAGCGGACCGTATCCCGGGGCCGCAACGACGAATCCGAGGCCGGCTCCGACGACGGCGACAACGGCGGTTCGGATACTCAGGATGCCGCGAAAGAAGCGACCGAAGAGGCAAAGCCACGCAAACCGCGTCAACGCCGGTCGCGCAAATCGGAACAGAAATCTGTCGAAAGCACCGACCAGTCGGCAGCCGACTAGGTCCCGTGCTCAGATAACCCGAAACTCGTCGCCGGCCTTGACGTCGCCGCCCTGAACGACGCGCGCGAACACGCCGCAATCGATGTGGCCAAGGCCGCGCTGCATGTTCTTCGGGATATTCAGGTCGCGCTCGGCGGTTTCCGGATTGACATTGGTCGCGGCGCAACGGTCGATGGGCATGATAACCTCCAGAACGGCGCCTCCAGCCGCGAGCTGTTTGCCGCATAAATCGAACTCGGCCCAGGGGTCGAGGCCGTCGACCATGAAGTTGCCGCGAAACCGTTGCGGGTCGAGCGCCGTGCCGACGATGCGCTCCAAGTCCTTTACCGAACCAAGATTGATGATCGACACCACCGGGCTGTCGTGGTCCGACAGGACATGATCATCGGCGGCCTCGACGAGTTTCGGCCGTCCGCGCGCCTCATCCTTCATGAAAGCGGCGAAGAAGTCCTCGATCATGGTGCGCCCGATCTTTTGTGTCAGTTGTCCACGTGCGACCTGATTGCCGCCCCGGTGCACGGTCAATGTCTGACTAGTGTCGTCGAAACTGGTCCTCAGTTGCGCCAGTTTCTGGTTCCGCATCAGGCACAGGAAACTGGACTTCGGCATCCATTCGGAGATCGCTCCGGTGACCGGTGTTGAGCCGAGCGCCAATGCGTACCGTCGATCGTACGGCAATGCTTCGTCCGGTCGTAGCGACACCGTCTCAAGGTGTTCCGGGCTCAGCCCTTTGACCGGGTAACGGCAAATATCTCGCAGCGTGATCGTCATGACGTGAGATTGGCGAGCGGCCGGGGGCGTGTCAAACGTTCAGGCGCGTCCATCCCGCACGAATGAATTCTGGGCGTTGCGAAGCTTTTCAGCCAGTCCGATAAGCGTTTGTGAGGGCGCGAATTTATTCCCGCCGTCACACTTGCGGCCCTCGCCCGGCAGGCCATATTTGCAGTAAGATATCCATATACCGCGAGGGGTTATCGCTGCCCGATCGGGGGCGATCACCGCCGGCGCATTGAAAGGAAATGGACATGGACTTCGAAAACTTCACCGACCGTGCGCGGGGCTTCATACAGTCCGCGCAGACACTGGCGCTCAGGACCAATCATCAGCAGTTGACGCCGCTGCACGTCCTTAAGGTGCTGCTTGAGGACAAGGAAGGTTTGGCGGCCAACCTGATCGACGCTGCGGGCGGCGACCGGGGCCGCGCCATCGAGGGGGTTAATCGCGAGTTCTACAAGATTCCCAAGGTTGAGGGCGAAGGCGCGAATCAGCTCTACCTGGCGCCGGAATCGGCGCGTCTGTTCGATCAGGCCGAGCAACTGGCCGAGAAGGCCGGCGACAGCGTCGTCACCGCCGAGCGTCTGCTGCTGGCGATCGCGATGGCCAAGGATACGGTGGCGTCGAAGTTGCTCGCCGATGCCGGCGTGACGCCTCAGAGCCTGAACAGCGCCATCAACGAATTTCGCAAGGGCCGTGCCGCGCATAGTGCCAACGCCGAGGACAATTACGATGCGCTCAATAAGTATGCGCGCGACCTGACCAGCGAGGCGATGGACGGCAAGCTCGATCCGGTGATCGGCCGCGACGAGGAAATCCGTCGTACAATCCAGGTGCTGTCGCGTCGGACCAAGAACAATCCGGTGCTGATCGGCGAGCCCGGCGTCGGCAAGACCGCCATTGTCGAAGGCTTGGCGCAGCGGATCGTCAACGGCGACGTGCCTGAGAACCTGAAACAGAAAACGTTGATGGTCCTCGATCTCGGTGCGCTGGTTGCCGGCGCGAAGTTCCGTGGCGAGTTCGAGGAGCGCCTGAAAGCGGTGCTCAACGAGGTGCAGGCGGGCGCCGGCCAGATCATCATGTTCATCGACGAGATGCACACGCTCGTCGGCGCCGGTGCGGGCGAGGGGTCGATGGACGCCTCCAACCTTTTGAAGCCGGCCCTGGCGCGTGGTGAACTGCACTGCGTCGGCGCGACGACCCTGAATGAATACCGCAAGTACGTCGAAAAAGACGCGGCGCTGGCGCGCCGCTTCCAACCGGTGTTTGTCTCCGAGCCGACGGTCGAGGACACGATCTCGATCCTGCGCGGCATCAAAGAAAAGTACGAATTGCACCACGGCGTGCGTATCACCGATGCGTCACTGGTGGCGGCGGCGACGCTCGGCGCGCGCTACATCACCGACCGGTTTCTACCCGACAAGGCGATCGACCTCGTCGACGAGTCGGCGAGCCGTCTCAAAATGCAGATCGACAGTAAACCGGAAGAAGTTGACGAGTTGGACCGTCGCATCATCCAGCTCAAGATCGAGCGCGAGGCGCTGAAGAAGGAAACCGACAAGGCGTCCGAGGACCGGTTGGCGCGGATCGAGAACGAGTTGGAAAGCCTCGAACAGGAATCGGAAGAACTTACCAGCCAGTGGGAAGCGGACAAGGCGTCGCTCGCCGACACCACGCGCCTCAAGGAGGAACTCGACGCGGCGCGCATGGCCGCAGACCGGGCGATTCGCGAGGGTCGCCTGGACGAGGCCGGGCAACTGACCTACAGCGAAATACCCCGGTTGCAGGAGGCGCTTGAAAAGGCCGAGGCCGGCGCCGAGGCGCACATCGTTGACGAATCCGTAACTGCCGAGCATGTCGCACAAGTGGTGTCGCGCTGGACCGGTATTCCGGTCGACAAGATGCTGGAAGGCGAGCGCGAGAAGCTGCTGCGCATGGAGGACGCGCTCAGGGGGCGGGTGATCGGCCAGGACGAGTCGCTTGTCGCGGTCTCGAACGCCGTGCGGCGCGCCCGTGCCGGGCTTGGCGACCCGAACCGGCCGATCGGCTCATTCCTGTTCCTGGGTCCGACCGGCGTCGGCAAGACGGAACTGACCAAGGCGCTGGCCGCGTTCCTGTTCGACGACGAGCAGGCGCTGGTGCGTATCGACATGTCGGAATTCATGGAGAAGCACGCGGTCGCGCGTCTGATCGGCGCGCCGCCGGGCTACGTCGGTTACGACGAGGGCGGCTCGCTCACCGAAGCGGTGCGGCGCCGTCCCTACCAGGTGATCCTGTTCGACGAGGTCGAGAAAGCGCATCCGGACGTTTTCAACGTGCTGTTGCAGGTGCTGGATGACGGCCGCCTGACCGACGGTCAGGGTCGCACGGTCGATTTCCGCAATACGCTGATCATCATGACGTCGAACCTCGGCAGCGATCTCATCGCCGCCCAGGAATCGGGACAGGATCTGGAGGAAATCCGGCCCATGGTGATGGAGGTGGTGCGCGCCTCGTTCCGGCCGGAGTTCCTGAACCGGCTCGACGAAACGATCCTGTTCCGCCGTCTCGCGCGCGAGCACATGGACGGCATCGTCGAGATTCAACTCGACCGGCTGCGTGGCCGCGTCAGGGACCGTGGCATCGCGATCAAGCTCGACGGTGCGGCCCGGGCGTGGCTCGCCGATCAGGGCTACGACCCGGTCTACGGCGCCCGACCGCTGAAGCGGACGATTCAGCGCGCGCTGGAAAATCCGCTGGCACAGGCGATCCTCGAGGGTCGCGTCAATGACGGCGACGAGATCAAGGTGTCGGCCGGCAAGGACGGCCTGCTGATCAACGGCGAACGGGCCGAGGCGGCTTAAAGGGGACTCGGATGTCTGCCCCGGCGGTGCGCGGCGCTCAATTGCTGCGGATCACCGGGGCGGCGCCCTGTAAATTTCCTTGCGGCGCCGGCGTGCCGCGCGGTGACACGGTGATCAGGATTTCCGAGCCTCTGAGCGTCGTCGAGGTGATCTGCATCTGCATGATGCGGTCCTCGCGGTCGTAGGTCAGCACGCTGGTCGGCGCACGCACGGACGTGATCTCGTTCCAGCCGAACTGCGGCAGCCGGTTGCGGTAAAAATCGAATATCACGACCGGGCTCTGGCCGACGCTGAGGGCGAGCTGGCCGAACCACTTGTCGGTGCCGACGACGAGCGTCTTGTCGACGATCATACTGGCGCCGTCCGGGACCGGAATGTCGGGAAACACGCTGGCGTTCGGTTGCGCGCCCTGGCTGCCCGCCGGCGACGACGACATGCCGCCGCCCTGCAGCGACGCGGTTTCCGTGCAGGCGCCGAGCGCCAGCAACACCGCGATTGATATGGCCATTGTCGATGCAACGAACCGCCCGCCTGATCGTTTCTGCAATATTCTGTCCCCCGACCGCTGAAAACGCGGATATTAGCGCATTTATTTGAAAAGGGTGCTTGCCAAACCCCGTCCACCATCATATACCACCGCGCATCGGCCAAGGCCAAGCGCGAGCGCTGTTTTCCACAGCCTGCGGATTGCTCAAACGGTCGGTTGGGGATATAATCCTCGCCCTCGTCTGAATGGGGTTTGACAAGCCGGTTGCGCGGCCTTAAAAGCGCGCTCCTCCGGTCGGACTTCTTCGGTCGGGTTTGTGTCCGGAACTCCCGGGTGCGATTGCTGATGGAAATTGTGAATACGGAAGAGATGCGTGGGCGGCGGTCAGTTGTCCGTTGGGGTTTCATGGAGCCTGTTTTTCCCACGTATCGGAACTGCTTTTTGGCGTTGTTCATTTATGGATGGCGGTATTGAGCAGCCACGATTGTGCGAGGACAGCTCTTGTCGGTTTTCGGTACATTTTGCCTGTACTCTATGTACGGCGATGCATCGACAACTCAACTTGAGAGTTTGATCCTGGCTCAGAACGAACGCTGGCGGCATGCCTAACACATGCAAGTCGAACGGAGGCTCCCCTTCGGGGGATGTCCTTAGTGGCGGACGGGTGAGTAACGCGTGGGAACCTGCCCTGGAGTGGGGAACAACCTTTGGAAACGAAGGCTAATACCGCATACGCTCTATGGAGGAAAGGCTTCGGCCGCTCTTGGATGGTCCCGCGTCTGATTAGCTTGTTGGTGGGGTAACGGCCTACCAAGGCGACGATCAGTAGCTGGTCTGAGAGGATGATCAGCCACACTGGGACTGAGACACGGCCCAGACTCCTACGGGAGGCAGCAGTGGGGAATATTGGACAATGGGGGAAACCCTGATCCAGCAATGCCGCGTGAGTGAAGAAGGCCTTAGGGTTGTAAAACTCTTTCACTGATGAAGATGATGACGGTAATCAGAGAAGAAGCCCCGGCTAACTCCGTGCCAGCAGCCGCGGTAATACGGAGGGGGCTAGCGTTGTTCGGATTTACTGGGCGTAAAGCGCACGTAGGCGGCGTATCCAGTCAGAGGTGAAAGGCCCGGGCTCAACCTGGGAACGGCCTTTGATACTGATATGCTTGAGTTCGGAAGAGGGTAGTGGAATTCCAAGTGTAGAGGTGAAATTCGTAGATATTTGGAAGAACACCGGTGGCGAAGGCGGCTACCTGGTCCGATACTGACGCTGAGGTGCGAAAGCGTGGGGAGCGAACAGGATTAGATACCCTGGTAGTCCACGCCGTAAACGATGAGTGCTAGTTGTCGGGGCGCATGCGCTTCGGTGACGTAGTTAACGCGTTAAGCACTCCGCCTGGGGAGTACGGCCGCAAGGTTAAAACTCAAAGGAATTGACGGGGGCCCGCACAAGCGGTGGAGCATGTGGTTTAATTCGAAGCAACGCGAAGAACCTTACCAGCCCTTGACATCCGGGTCGCGGTTAGTGGAGACACTTTCCTTCAGTTCGGCTGGACCCTGGACAGGTGCTGCATGGCTGTCGTCAGCTCGTGTCGTGAGATGTTGGGTTAAGTCCCGCAACGAGCGCAACCCCTATCCCTAGTTGCCATCAGGTTATGCTGGGCACTCTATGGAAACTGCCGGTGACAAGCCGGAGGAAGGTGGGGATGACGTCAAGTCCTCATGGCCCTTACGGGCTGGGCTACACACGTGCTACAATGGCAGTGACAGAGGGACGCAAGTCGGCGACGGCGAGCCAATCTCTAAAAACTGTCTCAGTTCGGATTGTTCTCTGCAACTCGAGAGCATGAAGTCGGAATCGCTAGTAATCGCGCATCAGCATGGCGCGGTGAATACGTTCCCGGGCCTTGTACACACCGCCCGTCACACCATGGGAGTTGGTTTGACCCGAAGACGGTGCGCTAACCTTTTGGAGGCAGCCGGCCACGGTCAGGTCAGCGACTGGGGTGAAGTCGTAACAAGGTAGCCGTAGGGGAACCTGCGGCTGGATCACCTCCTTTCAAGGATGTTTTTTGTGTCACGGTCTCACCTGTGACATGGAAGACCCTTCATATAACGATCTTTACGATCAAGTGCGCCCCGCGGGGGCTGCCGCCGTCTACGTATCTCTTCCGTAACGTTTAATCAGAGGCCGGATGGCGTTTGCCATCTTCCCCAAGGTTATAGCCGATAAGGGGCCGTAGCTCAGTTGGGAGAGCGGTAGCTTTGCAAGCTTCAGGTCGTCGGTTCGATCCCGTCCGGCTCCACCATTCCCGCGTTCGCGGGTATGGCAAGCGAAAGACCTCGGGTCTCGGGTTCAGGGCCTGTAGCTCAGTTGGTTAGAGCGCGCGCTTGATAAGCGTGAGGTCGGAAGTTCAAGTCTTCCCAGGCCCACCACTCGCTTAGACGAAGACCGATACGTCAGGACAGGTTGCTGTTCTGACGTATCCGCCTTCAAGACGGATAAGGTGACGTAAGTCACTGAATGAACGCCATCGATTTATCGATGCGTTATGTACATTGTGAAGAGGAACGATCCTCGGACGATCGGTCGCACCTGACGATTAGGGTGCACGTCGACCACCGATTTATCGGTGTGAAACAACCGTTTGCCGCGAGGTTCTGTCTGGCAACGCCGGACGTCGCCGGGACTTGCACAGTCCTGGCCAATCGCCTGTCCCTCTCTTAGGGGGCTTGCGTGTTCATAACTGCCTTAGCTCGGCGGTTTTGATCGATGTCCGGCAAATGATGCCGTTTTCTTGGTGAGCGCAAAGCCACGTTCGGGCCTTCGGCCCTCCGGTTTTGCGACCACGAACCAGCCCTCATCGGAGTGACGTGCGCCTTTTGGCGCGCCGACATCGAGCCGGTGAGGTTAACAAGAGACGGCATCGCGTTGAGTTTGATCCCGGCACTTTTTGTGTCCGGGACATATAGGTTCCGTGCGTACGGGGCTTTTCGAACGGGTTTATACAAAAGGCCGTTCGGCGGGCTTTGGCACGACCTTGGTATCCTTCGGGGTTCCGCTGGTCCGTGTAGCACGGGGCGTTCTCAAGCAAATTAAGAGCATTTGGTGGATGCCTTGGCATCGAGAGGCGATGAAGGACGTGGCACTCTGCGATAAGCTGCGGGGAGGGGAGAGCACCCTTTGATCCGTGGATCTCCGAATGGGGAAACCCGGCGCTTTAGCGTCATTCTGGACTGAATACATAGGTTCAGGAAGCGAACCCGGCGAAGTGAAACATCTCAGTAGCCGGAGGAAAGGACATCAATTGAGACTCCGTTAGTAGTGGCGAGCGAACGCGGACCAGGCCAGTGGCAGTATTTTAAGAACCGGAACCGTCTGGAAAGTCGGGCCATAGTGGGTGATAGCCCCTTACGGGTAGAAAGAGATACTGTCCTCGAGTAGGGCGGGGCACGTGAAACCTTGTCTGAACATGGGGGGACCATCCTCCAAGCCTAAGTACTCCTCGATGACCGATAGTGAACCAGTACCGTGAGGGAAAGGTGAAAAGCACCCCGACGAGGGGAGTGAAAGAGACCTGAAACCGGATGCTTACAAGCAGTCGGAGGGAGCTTGTCTCCTGACGGCGTACCTTTTGTATAATGGGTCAGCGAGTTAATTTTGCGAGCGAGCTTAAGCCGTTAGGTGTAGGCGCAGGGAAACCGAGTCTTAATAGGGCGCATGAGTTCGTAGGATTAGACCCGAAGCCCGGTGATCTAGCCATGAGCAGGTTGAAGGTGCGGTAACACGTACTGGAGGACCGAACCCACTTATGTTGAAAAATGAGGGGATGACTTGTGGCTAGGGGTGAAAGGCCAATCAAACCGGGTAATAGCTGGTTCTCCGCGAAATCTATTTAGGTAGAGCGTCATGTATTGCCGCCGGGGGTAGAGCACTGGATGGGCTAGGGGGTCCCACAGACTTACCAAACCTAACCAAACTCCGAATACCGGCGAGTAGAGCATGGCAGACAGACGGCGGGTGCTAAGGTCCGTCGTCGAAAGGGAAACAGCCCAGACCACCAGCTAAGG
>CBDDJO010000002.1:917500-1973967 GCA_965229805.1 Rhodospirillales bacterium
CCCCGCAACCATAAAAAACCCCTTAGATCAGCGATCTAAGGGGTTTTTCTTGCGCGGTCAGGATTTTAAACCAGCCCGGGTAACCAATGGGTCATCATCCGAAATCAAGCTAGTGCAATGATACGCAACGATCATTGTCCGAACTCGATTGGTTAATTGGCGTACGCGGCCCAACGAAGCAGCCATAAGCTAACTTCGCTCGCTCAGATTCTTAGTCCGCACTAGACTTGAAATTCACAAAACCCCTTATCCAAAAAAGAAAATACGGAATGAATAAAACTATTAGGTTGACCACATCAGGCAACTCAGAGAATGGCGGAACCGAGTGAAACATCTGACTCTTTCAGGTCCATTTAAGATTGGGAGCCGACAGCATTGAGAACCCTTGGCCTGCCCCCAACGTTGTGACCTGATCCCCGAAAATTGGACTGTTCTGAGTGAGAATTTTCTCGTTTAGCCTCGGGCCGGTCCAACGTTGGGGGCATGGTCAACGGGTAGCTTTCCTAACTATCCGTGTGGATCCGGTTAAAGGGGCAAGGTCAGGTAACCGAAAAGCGAGCGACGCACGAGCACCCGGCTCGTCGGCACAAAACAAATCGCCGGCCATTTTCCGGCGGAAGTATCGTGGCAGCTTCGAGAGCTGGCCGTGGAGCGCCGAACGACCGTGCAAAGCTTATTGGGCAAGGCGTTGAACGACCTCTTCCAGAAACACGGCAAACCTGAGATCGCGCCTTGTGGTGGTCAGATTACGAACGTGTGAAGGCAGAGCATAGTCTTGTTCGAGTACGTCTTCGAGGCGTTGTATACAGTGTAAAGGCTTAAATTCACATTTATGATGAAATTTTTCATTTATGATTCGCATGCGTTGATTTACCCGCTTACTTATGAAATAGTGTATGTGTAAAAAATCGCAAAAATAATGAATTTTAACACGTTTATTGTACAATAATGCCCGAAGCCCGAATTCCCAAAGGAAGAAGTAAACTCGTCGCCGTCATAAAAGCCGCCGGCGACATTATCGAAATTGAAGATGTTGTTCAGGCGCTTGCAATTTCGCGCGCCGATGCCGCGAAGATGCTATCCCGTTGGACCCGGCAAGGCTGGATGAGACGAGTAGGTCCCGGGGCCTATGTTCAAGCGCCTTTGGACTCCCTTGAAAGCGAACATGTTCTGGGCGACCCTTGGATATTGGTTCCAACACTCTATGCTCCGGCCTATATCGGCGGTCGGACGGCGGCCGAGCATTGGGACCTGACCGAACAGCTTTTCAGGGACATTGTGGTGATGACGACGCAGACTGTACGTGACAGGAAGCAAGACCGTCATGGGACCCATTTCACGCTGCACCACATTCAGGAACGAAAAATCTTTGGCACGAAAACGGTCTGGCGAGGCAGGACGAAAGTCCCAGTGTCCGATGTGCATCGGACGATCATTGACATGCTGGACAATCCGGCAATTGGCGGCGGCATTCGCCACGTAGCCGACTGCTTTGACGAATATATAAAACGGGATGACCGAAACGAAGACGTGCTCATCGCCAATGCCGAACGGCTTGGCAACGGTGCTGTTTTTAAACGGCTTGGATTTCTCGCAGAGAAATATCCAGACCTGACAGCACTGGCTGAAGATTGCAGGATGCGTTTGACAAAAGGAAACTCCAAGCTTGATCCGATGTTGCAGGCTGACCTTCTTATTTCCAGATGGCGTTTGTGGGTTCCGGCTTCCTGGGTGAAAGGCGGCACCGGATGATCGACAAACGCGAAATCATCGAAATAGCGACAGCAACCGGCCTCAGACCGGATGTTGTCGAGAAAGACTATGTGCTGGGCTGGATGCTCTGGGGTATCCAGGGACATCCTGCGCTTTCCGCAAACTGGATATTCAAAGGCGGCACTTGTCTGAAAAAATGCTTCTTTGAGACGTACCGGTTTTCCGAAGACCTCGATTTTACCCTGATTGATCCGGCTCAAATTGATGCGGAATTTCTCTCCTCTGCGTTCGCCGAGATAGGTGAACGCATCTATGAGGAAGCCGGCATTGAGA
Organism: Rhodospirillales bacterium; assembly: GCA_965229805.1. Lineage (GTDB taxonomy): Bacteria > Pseudomonadota > Alphaproteobacteria > Rhodospirillales > Casp-alpha2 > UBA4479. Next base: position 919,547 of record CBDDJO010000002.1, read on the forward strand.
TTCCTCCAGACGTACAAAAATTTGACATCTATGAAAATCCAAGAGGTAAGCAATCCTGCCAGGGCCGGATAGCTTACCGGGGGCCAGTGTCGCCGGCCGGAAAAAATATACCGCGCATTAAACTTGATTTGACGGCAGATGAACGAGTCGTCTTGCCGGGGGTGCAAATTCCCGTCTTCCATCCTTATAGCGATGAGCCGGACGGAGGTATTGCAATCCAATCCTATGCTTACTCGCTGAAAAGAGCCGGGCGCTTGGAGAGCGAACGCGGCCGCGTGATCTATACGATGTGATTAACCTCTATCGCAATCACGAAGCCAGGCCGGAGGCGGCCGTTTTGCTCGACGTGCTGCGCCAGTAATGTGAGTTCAAAGAAATAGAACTACCGACCCTGGCTTCGCTTGAGCCACATAAGGCAGACCTGGAAGCCGGTTGGGCGACGATGTTGGAGCATCAGTTGCCCCAGTTGCCGCCGGTTGAGTCCATCTGGAATGAGCTGCCTGCGTTCTTCGACTGGCTTTTGGGCGGGGCTTCGCCGCGTGTCCCGGCTGCCTACGTTTCGGCACCGGGCGAACAGATCACCAGAGAATCGACGTTGCGACTTCCACTTGGTGGCATAGAGCAGTCCTACATCGAGATCATCCGCTTCGCCGCCTCAAACCGTCTGTGCGTGGATCTCACTTATCAAGGGTCAGTCCGGCGGGTTGAGCCATACTCGCTTCGCCGAACCCAAGATGAGAACATCATCCTGCATGCGCACAACATCGATAAGGATGAACATCGCTGCTACCGCGTTGACCGTATCCAGGGCGCGCGCGTCACGGATCAGACATTCGCGCCGAGGTTCGAGATCGAACTAACGCCAAGGGGACCGGTTGCGATTGCACCAACGACTATGCGCGAGATGCCTGGTTATTTTTCGCGGAGTTCGCGCCGTCCCCGTCGGGCGCTAGCAAGTCGCAGTTACCGCACTTCATTGGGTCCGACCTACGTTTATGAATGTAGCTATTGTGGAAAACACTTCCCACGCAAAAAGCAAAACACCCGGCTCAAAGCCCACAAAGACAAGCACGGCTACCCGTGTCCGGGACGGACGGCCTATCTTATTGATACGAAAGCTTGTAGGGCAGGGCGCAATCGACTTTGAAGAGGGAGCCGGTTTTACTTTTTGCAGACCGCTATCAGGTCCAGCTGAAAATCGCATTTTGCACCCGGGGCTTGTTTCCATAATGGCCCATCTAGCCGTGCCGACGTGCAGCCGGAATCTTCGGCAATGGCACGGGTTTTTCCCTTGTCGCAAAGTAGGACGGAACTCAATGATCCGTCGCGACGCGCCGTTACAAAATCGTCCGCAAGCGGCTTAAGTAAATCCGGATTCTGCTTGGTCGCTTCCTTAACCAAATCAGGGCCGGTGAGATTGGGCGGCGGATTGCCAAACTTAATATATCCATCGACCGCAACAGCCACGTAACCTAGGCTGACGGCCTTGTCTGCGAATTCTTCATCTTCGGAGCCATAGCTGCTTGCGCATGAGACGACAAGAAAGACGGCAACGGCCAGGAACAGGCCGGGTGAATGAAGGAAAGGTTTCACGTGGCTCTCCAGAAGATCAATTCGTTGTCTGCCAGATACTCCCCAGTGTCGAGGTTGCCGTTCGGAATGCCGGCAAGCGCCTGTTCGCTTTCATCATCCGTCGGGGCATTCAGGGCGGTGCCAACTTGCGACCAGATTCCGACAACCGAATCCACCGCCCGGTCGAACACATCGTCGTAGTGCATCGGGCCTTCTGGCGTTTCAAGGTCATCAATATAAGACAGGTCGACGCCCTCTGTTGACGGATAGGCCAACCCCTTTGATGCGAGAAGGTGGCGGGTAAACGATACGAATGATCCAAGGTCGTCTATCGTATCGACAATCCGTCGAAATCCTTTGTTCCAGCTATCAAACTCAGGCGGATCACCAGCAACGTCATCCGCGTATGTCAATTCAAGCATCCGCTGCCACAGCGCAACAATGTCAGGATGGAGACCGCCGTCATCTGCTGAACAATGCGAGATGTTGGCCTGAAAATAATCTGCAAGTCCGAGCTCGCCTAGATTTCTGCGCGGCCATATGAACGTATCCTGATTCATTTCGCACGTTCGGTGTTCGGTTTCATTGCCGTGGTACGGGCCGACACGTGCCTGGACAATCGGATGGATCGTCAAATCTGTCGCAACATGTGCGCTGTAGCCTAACAGCCATGCAAGGCAGCGGCTGCGTGTTTCGCCCGCTTCATAGTCTCTTAACAGGCGAACACCATTGCGGATCATTTCGCCGGTGTGTTCGTAGTGCATCTTGTCGGCCCAGTCTGACTGGCCACCAAGGTAGGGGTAATCGGGACCGACGGAGCCAACTTCGATAAAGGGCATGAACTGGGTCAAAGACATCTTATCATTCGGCGCCAGGCCCTCGACTTCGCCAAGACGCCCGACGGCCTCTGCTGCTGCCGTGATATGTGCAAAGCCGCCTGCCATGAAATCTCCAATCGTCCTTAAGCAGTTTGAAACGAATCCAATTCTACCCTGGAACCAGACTAGCTTACAGAACCTAGACGTATTCGAAGCCCTACCGCAAGGGCTCATGTTCTTTTTATGTTCTCATTTATGCAAGAACATGTTATGGTGCCGCTTGTCTCTAGGATCACCAGATTTTGTGAGGATCGATATGGCAAAGGGCAAATCCGGCGTGGGGAACCGATCTGTGAACAAGAGTGCGGTTACCGGTAGATTCGTCTCGAATAAGACAGTCAAATCCAGCTCCAAGACCACCTACAAGCAGACCGTGAAGAAATGATGCCGACCTGCGGCGGCATCTAACTGCGGAAAGTCCTATGAATGTTTTTATCAGTTCGATCATATCCGGAATGGAGGAGTTCCGAGACGTGGCGGAGCGATCGGCACGTACACTTGGACACGATGTAATACGCGCCGAAGCATTCAGTGCCCAGGCTCAATCCCCGCAAATTGCCTGCTTGGCAGGCGTTCGGCAAGCCGACGTGGTGATATTGATAATTGGTGCACGGTATGGCGCGGTACAGGCATCCGGTTTGTCGGCCACTCACGAAGAATACCGTGAGGCCCGTGAACGTTGCCCCGTGTTGGTGATGGTGCAAGCGGGGGTCGACCGGGAAAGCCAACAATCTGCCTTCCTGTCCGAGGTGCAGGATTGGGCAGAAGGCCACTTTACGACTAATTTTAGCAATACCGATCAGTTGCGTGACGCGATAACCGGTGCATTGCACAATTTGGAACTGGCACATGCGACCGGTCCGGTAGACCCTGATGAAATCCTCGAGCGCGCGACCTCGCTTATGCCGGCAGGTGAAAGAGGTGGTGGCTACAGCGGGGAACCGCATCTTGCTCTAGTGATCGCCGGCGGGCCCTTTCAACCTGTTCTGCGACCGGTTCAATTGGAAGAAGCGGAGTTTGTCGAACATCTCCAGAAACTCGCTCTATTTGGAGAAGGTGCAGTTCTATCTCCGCATCAGGGCACAACGGTCAGGATCGAGGATGATAGTTTGATCCTGGAGCAGAGTGACCACGCCGTCTCTATCTCGGAAACAGGCGCAATCCGGTTGAATACGAAAACTCGCTCACCTGATTGTGGCCTGTTTGTCATTCTCCAGGAAGACGTGCGGGAAATCACGGGCCGATTTCTCGGCTTTGCGAACGCGGTTCTCAATCACATCGACCCCCTGGTTCGCCTCTCGCATATCGTCGTCGCGGCCAAATTGATCGATACAGGGCATCATGCCTGGCGGACGCGAGATGAACATGCCCGCAGCCCCAACAGTGTCACCATGAATACTTCGATCAACGGAGACCCCGCACCCGTTCATCTCTCACCGCCGCACAGAACAAGGGCGGCACTGCGCCTCAACGCTTACGATATCGCAGACGACCTGATAGCACGTCTTCGTCGTCAACTGCAAAACCCGAGGAGAGATTTATGATCGTCAAATCGTTCCGCTGCCTTAACTGCGGAAACAAGTTCGAAGCCGAGATATTTGAAAAAGGAGAAGCCGAATCCAAACGGCTCCCGTCCGGTCCGGTGCATTGTCCCGCCTGCAATCGCACCGACGTTGAGGATGAACGTTGACGTTTGTTGACTGCGGCTACCTGTCCCTACCAAATATTCCATCCGCAGATGTGGGCTTGACCGGACGGCCCATCCAGTGACGATTGCCGTGTCATGTTCAGCGTACTGCACACGATCGTTTGGTGTTTGCTTCGGCGGTTCGTCCGCGGGCCGGCAACAGAAGTCGATGTTGCTGCTCTTCGCCATCAGATTGTCGCATTGCAACGGCATATGCCTGGGCGGCCGAGGCTAACGCCCTTGGACCGCCTCTTCGTTTCGGCAATCTATAGGGTCAATCTACGTTCGCTTGTGAACATGCTGATCGTAAAGCCCGATACCGTTGTCCGCTGACACCGGGCTGGGTACCGCCTGTTTTGGAAAGCGAAAAGCTCTCATCTTGCTGGGCGACCAAAAGTACCGGCAGAGATACGCGACCTTATTCGAGAAATGAGTAACGACAACCTGCTTTGGGGCGCACCGCGCATTCATGGAGAACTGCTCAAACTCGGCATAGACATATCGCAGTCGACGGTTGCGAAGTACATGGTGAGACGTTGTGGGCCGTCGTCTCAGGGCTGGTGGACTTTCGTTCGAAACCATGCAGACGGCATCGCTGCGATTGATCTATTTGTCGTGCCGACGCTTGGGTTCAAGTTACTGTTTGGGATCGTCATCTTGGACTACGACCGCCGGGAGATTATTCATACTAACGCGACATATCATCCAACGGCAGAGTGGATCGCACGACAGCTCGTCGAAGCCTTCCCTTGGGACAAAGCGCCTCAATACTTAATCAGAGATCGGGACGCGTCCTACGGTCAAATCTACCTCAATCGTTTGTCCGCAATGGGTATTAGGGATCGACCGACGGCGCCGCATTCGCCATGGCAGAACGCTTATGTCGAGCGCGTCATAGGATCAATTCGCAGAGACTTGCTGGACCATGTCATCGTAATGAACGAGCGGCATCTTAGGAAACTCTTGCGCCGGTATGTCGAATACTACAACGGCTACCGTACGCATCTCGGTCTGGATAAAGACACTCCCCTTGGCCGTGCCGTCCAAGCCGTCGGCTCGATATCAGCGCTGCATAAGCTTGGCGGATTACATAACGTCTACGTTCGGGCGTAGTTTTTGGCAGGGACACCCTAAAGCTTATCACGGGATTTGAAAGAGCCACTAACGTCATAATGCCAACCTGACAATGCTCAGTGGGCCTCTTGGCGGCGTGCTATCGATAGATTTCGAGAAAAGCTCGATATATAATCCGAAATATAAATATTGTTATTCAAAAAAAAGATTGCATTAAATGACATTATCATTTCTATTTTAAGCTCATCAGCATGCCCAATGTTAGCCGCTGCGGGCATAGAAATTTGGTAAACGCCAATTGGGAGACAAACACGATGGCAACTAAAGAAGTGAAGGCGGGCAGGGGCCTGAATTCCAGTGAAGGTATTACGCGCCGCGATTTCGTTCGAATCGCGAAGCGGTACGGGATGATGTCGACGATGATGGCCGGCGCGGGTATGGCGGGTCTGATCACGGCGCCGCGCCTGGCGGAGGCTGCCAAGTCGACATATGAGCGGCGGTTCAAAAGTGAACCGAAGATTACCCTGAAGTATGGCGCCGCCGGTTATACGCCTCAGATTCTCAGCGTCGAGAAGGCGGGTATGCTGCATTTCGTTCGCGAGCTTGAAGCGCGCACTGACGGCGCTGTTCGGATCGAATACCTCGACGGCGGGCAGATTTGCAACCAGCTTGACTGCATCAAGAAAACGCAACAGGGGATTGTCGATATTTTCTCTGCATCAACGCAGAACTCCGCCGCGTCGGCGCCCTATTACAATGTGCTCGACTATCCCTACATGTTCCCGTCCCGTGCAGCGATGCACTATTTCTTCTACCACCCGAAGAGCGAGGATCTGTTCCGCAAGCCGATGCGCGAGCGTCATGGCATCGAGTTCATGTACACGCACTGCGAGTTGCGCGGGCTCTACCTTGGCCTGAAGTGGGACGACAAGCCGCTCGTCACGAGCATTGACCAGATCAAGGATGCCAAGATCCGCGCAACGGGCAGTAAAATGGGACGTACCGCATTGGGCCTGATGGGTTTGAACCCGGTCCCGGTTGCGTGGGAAGAAACCCTTGAAGGCCTTAAGAACGGTCTGATTGATGGTGCCGAAACCGGTGCCGGCGCTGTAGCATATGCCGGTATGAGCCCCGTTGTATCGCAGGCGCTTGAGATTGGGTTCTTTGCCAACACCGAGCATGCGGCATTTAACGTCAAGAGTTTTGAAAAGCTCGGCTCCGCCTATCAGGAAGATGCATTGGAGGCCGCCTATGCCGCGCAAGTTTACACGCAGGGTATGAACGAAGCCGCCCTGATGCAGATTACCGGGCGCACCGCAAATCCGACGCCAGGCAGTATCTGGGAAAAAGAGGGTGTCCGCGTGAGCTTCTTCGCGAAAGATGAAATGGACAAGATCAAGCAGCGTTGCACGCCTGAGCATAATCCTGAGCCGTGGGCTGAATGGCGCGAGCGGCTCAACGACTGGTCTGGTGGCCACGACACCTATAAGGAAATCGGCGCGATTGCTCGAGAAATTCCTGAGGACACGCACGCGGTCAATGTTGAACCACGCCGTTGGTGGCGCGGTTAAATCAGAGACGTATCGGCTGGGCCCGGCGCAGAGTTATGCGTCGGGCTTGGTGCGCTTCTATCAATCAGTAATAATCTTTTCCTGTATATGGCACTTAGTGTGCCGAATGTTGTTTTATAAAGATCGGAGGGTGAAATGACTGCCGCTTCACTATGGCGTGCGGTTGACGAAAACCTGGAAAAGTTTGTCGTCTCAATCAGTTTTGCGGCATTGGCCGGCATTATCGTGCTAGCGGTCGTTCAGCGGTTTGTATTCAGCTATCAAAGTCCGTGGAGTGGCTCAATCCCCGTGTACTTGTTCCTGTGGGTGACTTGGATCGGCGCCGCATACAATATCCGCACCCGAACCCAGCTAAGGTTCGGAGAGTTGCGGTCAAATCTGCCCTACACCGGAAAATTTTTATGCATTTTGCTCGATGCGGCACTCTGGCTGGGTGTTTCCGTGATCGTGATCTACTACGCGATCGAGCAAATTCAGCTTGTACACATGAATTTCGCTGTGGTTCAGGGCACCGACGATCTGCCTCAGTGGTGGTTTTATCTGGCGACCCCGCTGGGTTGGGGGCTCATCGTCTATAGGGTTGTTCAGAACCTGATCATCGACACTGCGGCCTTCATGCGTAGAGAGCCGCTTGAGGGCGACACCACAATATTCACAGCTGATTGATTGTCGAGGTAGTTACGAACATGGATCAGGGCACCCTAATCATCATCGTTTCACTGGTTACGTTCTTATTCTTTATGCTGGGGGTCCCGATTTTCCTGGTTATTTCAACCTGGGTGATCGGCGTTAGCCTTGTGATTGATTTCACGTTGGCAAACTTCGGCGTCACGTTGTTTGAAGGGCTAAGCTCGTTTGCCTTGTTAGCGCTGCCGCTTTTTATTCTGGCCGGCGATTTAATGAAGGAAACGGGTATCGCGAAGCGGCTTGCCGATTTCGCCTTCAGCGTCGTTGGCTGGGCGCGCGGCGGCATGGCCTTGACGAGCATCGGCGCATGCGGGTTGTTTGCTGCGGTCTCCGGCTCCAATTCGGCCACAACGGCTGCGATGGGGTCAATCATGAACCCGGAACTGCGCAAACAAGGTTACGACGGCAGGTTTGCCGCGGCGACGATTGCTTCGGGCGGCGTCGTCGGCATTATTATCCCGCCTAGTATCGTCTTCATCGTCTACGGCGTGTTGTTGAAGCTACCGGTCGGAGACTTGTTCGTTGCCGGCCTGTTGCCGGGTGTGATCCTTGTCGTGGCAATGCAAATAACCGCTTACACGATCAGCCGTATCAATGGCTGGGGTGAAATTGTCGAGTTTCGAGTGTCGAATATTCTGCGCGCCGGGGGGCGGGCATACCTCGGGCTTCTGGCGATCGTCATCGTGCTGTTCGGGATATACAGCGGAATATTCTCGCCGACGGAGGCCGCCGGAATTACGGTCGGATTTACAGTTATCGCGGGGCTGGTCGTCACACGCTCGATCCACGTTCGAGATCTGCCGAAGGTTTTGGTGCGTTCCAGTCAGTTGACGGCCATGTTGGCCCCAATGGTCGCGATATCCGTTGTGATGCAGCAGATATTCGCTGTTCTCGGGGTTCAGGAATTCGTCAATGATGTTTTTGCGGCCGTCGGCGGCGGGTATTATGGCGTTCTGGCGCTTTGCATGGTCATGATTCTTGTATCGGGAATGATCATCGAGAGTATTCCGAACACGATTATCTTCGCGCCGATCTTGGCGCCCATCGCGGCATCGGCCGGCGTGGACCCCATTCATTTTGCTGTGATTTTTATGGTCGGAACGGCCATCGGCTTTATCACGCCGCCATATGGCCTGAACCTGTATGTTGCCAGCGGGGTGACCGGCATCCCTTATCTGCGGCTGGTAAAGTTCGTCGTGCCTTATTTGCTGGCGTTGATAACTGCTTGGCTGATTATCGTACTGGTGCCCTGGTTCAGTGAAGTCCTGCGTGTTCAGTACTAAAGGTCGATTAGTAGGCCGCCGGGCGGACCTCGTGACAGTAGCCCGCTGATGACGCCTGTGATACCTGAGTTGACGGTCCTTCTCGTTTCGGTGCCCGTCGTGCTGTTCGCCGGTTTCATACGCGGCTTTACCGGGTTCGGAGGGCCACTGGTTCTGATGCCGGTTCTGGTTCTGTTTCTCTCGCCTCCTTCCGCGGCCGCGATTGTCCTGATCATCGATATCTGCTCGAACATAGGGCTGCTGAAAGATGCCTTTCGTTCGGCTGCGAAGCGGACGGTTCTGTTCACTGTCCTCAGCGCGGTGGCCGCGATTCCCTTCGGCAGCTATCTAATGATTTCAGTAGATCCCGCTAACGTGAGAAACCTGATTTACGCTGCCGTCGGCATAGCTGCATTGATCTTGTTGACCGGCGTTCGGAGCTCACGACCGTTCAAGTCATATGAACTCGTGGCCGGTGGGGTTGGTGCCGGCGGTGTGATGGGGGCGACGGCGCTTGGGATATTGATCGTGCCAATACTGTTTTCCATGGCGGATACGGCGCGTACTGCGCGCGGGAATTTGATCGTGTGGGTGTTCTTCGTCAGTATATTTCTGTTGGGCGTGTTGTTTTTTGAGAATGCCGTCGGCCAACGGGAATTCATTCTCGGAGTCGGGTTTGCGCCGATTTATCTAATCGGAGCTGTTTTCGGGAAGAATTGTTTCGGTCAGCTCGACGAGGAGGTATTCCGACGCTGGGTGCTCAGTTTCTTGATGGCGATATCGGTAGCCGGTTTGTTGTTCGGTTGAGTTCTAACTCGTCGCACTATTGCAATGAGCCTGCCGAATTCAGGCGTGGAAAATTCGGCGACGGTTTGGCGCCGAACATGCGTCCAACGGCTTGAATAGCCGGGGTGCCAAGGGAGAAAAGATCGGCCATCGCTTTCAGCGCTACGCACAGTGATTCGACTTGGTTCTCCGGAATATTGGCGGACCGGCCATTCATGAAAATGCAGCCGATGCAAGCACCATCCTCAGTCCAAATGGGTGCGCCGATCGCTGTCAAGCCGTCGAAGTAATCATCTCGGGCAACTACGTAACCGTTGCGTTGCCATTTCTCCAGATCAAGCTCGAGCATCTCCAGGTCGGTGATCGTATGCTTGGTATGAGCCTTAAGCGGTCCCGGGCCGAGACGTTTTTCCCTCTCCGCGGCGCTCATGGTCAATAGCAGGATCTTTCCGGAGGCGGAGGCGTGGATGGGGCTGTTGAGCCAGGTATCGTAGGCGGGGCTGAGAGAATTTTGGCCAGTCGCGATTTCGACGAGGATGCGTTCCTGCATACAGAAAAGAACGAAGCCTGTTGTCTGATTGTGTTCGTCGCGAAACTGGCTGGCGGCGCGGGACGCTTCCCGTCGGAACTCGTTCAAGGGGCTGTATATGGATAAGGGAAACAGCAGTTTTGGACTGGCGAAATATCGCTTCGCGGTGTCGTCCCTGATGACATAGCCGTGTTCGTGCAATGTTTGAAGTAGCCGGTGGGTGGTACTCGCGTCAAACTCGCATATTTGCGAAATTTCAGTCGACGAGACGGGGCGCCCGATGTTTCGGATGACATCGATGATTTTCATGCCCCGCGCCAAGGCGCCGGTTACTTTGTTGTCTTTCGAATCCATGCCTAACGGTGCTTCCCAATCTCATTCTATGCAAGTTTTTTGTCACTCGTGTCGGGTGATCGCAGTATTTTAGTGGTTTGGCCTTTTGTCGCGTGTCTCTGCGTGTTCGGATCCAGCTTCAGAGAACCATGTATTTCCATATCGGGTCTTGTCTCACCCATTTTCCAGTGTATATTATATCATATAACAATAAATATTATGCATTTAATGAGATAAAGTTTTTATAATTATAGGCGAAAAACGGAGACGACCATGGACGACGCATCTGTGCCTGAACACAATCCGGCGAACAAGCTTAGCTACTCTGCATACCATCGACGGGATACTCCCACTGAAGATGCGGAAATCACTCGTTCGGGACCGGGCACGCCGCTTGGCGAATATTTGCGGCGGTTTTGGCAGCCCGTTTGTATGTCCGAGCAGTTGCGTGACGTTCCTCACAAAATCCGGATCATGAGCGAGGATCTCATCGCGTTCCGCGACAAACGGGGAAAAGTAGGTGTCCTGCAACGGCATTGCGCACACCGGGGTGCCTCTCTGGAATTCGGCATCATCGGAGATAGAGGTATCCGATGTCCGTATCATGCATTTCACTACGACGTCGATGGGACGCTATTGGATGCGCCCGGCGAACCGGACAACGGTGCCAAACTGAGCCAAACCGTATGCCAGGGGGCATATCCCGCTTTTGAACGTGACGGTCTGGTTTTCGCCTATATGGGGCCGCCGGAAGAAATGCCGCCGTTCCCGGAGTGGGACGCGCTGGATAAATATAACGACGTGCGACTGGTGCCGTTCTCTAACGTGTTTCCGTGCAACTGGTTGCAGGTTCTGGATAATATCGCTGATCAGGTGCATACCAGCTTGCTCCATAACCCGGCGGTCTTGTTCGATGGGGATCCGCCCTCTGACCTCGATATCGATGGATTTACACTGAAATCCTTTAGTGGTGTACCGGTGCTGGATTTCACCGAGGTCCGCAACGGCACAAGTATGGCATTTATTGCCGGTCGACGAATGAGCGACGAGCGTGTCTGGTGGCGCATCAACGAATGTGCGCTGCCGAATCACAGTTTCCACGCATACCTTTTCGAGGATGGGGCCGAGATTCGTAAGTTCCACCGCGTTCACATGATGCGGTGGTATGTGCCCGTGGATGATGAAAACTCAATCATGTACGGATACCGTATGTTCGGTGACGCGATCGATCCTTACGGTCTTGGGCGTGAAGAGAAAGTCGGCTGGGACGATATGGACTTTCTCGGCGGCCAGGTGGGCAACCGGCCCTATGAAGAGCAGGTTCGCTTGCCCGGGGATTGGGAAGTGATTGTCGGTCAGCGGCAGATTGCAATCCACGCTCTCGAGAATCCGATGGCTGCCGACGCCGGCGTCTATATGTTCAGGAAATTGGTGCGCCAGGCCGTCCGTGGGAAGAACCCCGGCGCAAACCCGGAAGCCATGCATGCGCGGGCGTCGGAAGGATTGCCGACCCATTGCTACACCCAGAACTCGATCATTTCAGTGAGACGCCGTCCTGACGAAGATGAGGACAAGAAGGTTATTCGTGAAATCGGTAGAAAGATTATCGCGTTGACCGCTGAAGCAGATGCATACACTGGCGAAGAGCGGAATCAGTTCATGCGTGATAAGCTGACCGAGATCGAGCGGGACTACGCGTGATGGCGCCGTCAAGAATATTGCGAATGTTCGCCATGACGGGCAACTGGTTGGGGCGAGTGGGATGACGGCGGCTAAATCGTTGTCGGTGCGCGTCCGGTCGATCGTATACCAGGGCGACTATATCAATCAGTATGAAGTTGTGGATCCGGACGGGAATGAATTGCCCCCTTTTAATCCAGGCGATCATATCGACCTGTATTTTCGCGACGGTCGTATACGGCAATACTCGCTTTGCAATGATCCAGAAGAACGCCACCGCTACGTTTTTGCAGTCCTCCGTGATGAGAACGGCCGGGGGGGATCGAAAGCTATCTTCGATCTTGTCCACGTCGGGAGAATCCTGAGCATCTCAGCACCGCGGAGCAACTTTCGGTTGGCGGATAACGCCAAGCGGCATCTGTTGCTGGCGGGTGGAATCGGCGTCACGCCGATCATGTCGATGGTTCGTCACCTCGAAAACGAAGGGGCGGACTATGAGCTTCATTATTGTACGAGATCGCCTGAGCAGACGGCATTTCAGGAAGAGCTGCGGGAACTTGCCACCATCGGCCGAGTGCATATCCATCATGATGGCGGTGTGCCGTCGCGTGGGCTCGATGTTGCGGCGTTGCTCAAGGACCATCAGGAAGGCACCCATTTATATTACTGCGGCCCGACGGGATTCATGAATGCGGTGAAAGATGCATCGTCGCATTGGCCCAAGGGCGCGGTTCATTTTGAACTGTTCAAGGCGCCAGAGGGCGATTCGCCGGTCCCCGGCACGTTGATGGGCGACGATGCGGACGGCGTTATCGGCATCGGCTTTCAATTGCAGCTTGCCAGGAGTGGTGGCGAGTATGTCGTGCCAGCCGACAAAACGATTATCGAAGTGTTGCGCGAAAATGGCGTGGAAGTTGAGACTTCATGCGAGGCCGGGCTTTGCAGAACATGTATCACCCGTGTTCTGGAAGGCGAGCCCGATCACAAGGATTATGTTCTGGATGAAGAAGAGCAACGTGATTTCATGCTGATTTGTTGCTCACGCGCGAAGTCGTCCCGGCTCGTTCTCGACCTTTAAGTCTCACGCTGTATCAAGTCGGCGGCGCGCTCGCCGATCATGATGCTGGGTGCGTTGGTGTTGCTGGTGGTGTGTATCGGCATTACGGAGGCATCCGCGATACGCAGCCCCTTGATTCCGTGAACGCGAAGGGCGGGGTCCACGACACTGTTCTTATCGTTCCCCATCGAGCAGCTTCCGATTGGATGCCAGGACGTTTCGGCGCTCGATTTGATAAAATCCAGCAGTTCTTCATCGGTGTTGATCCCGAGACCGGGCCGGACTTCGCGCACGACCAGATCGCTCAAAGGTGAAACTTTAGAGAGTTCCCGGGCGCGGCGAACGCCCCACAGCGTCGCCTGGATATCGTCCAGATGATCGAGGTAGTTCGCTCTGATCACGGGGGCGTCTTCATGCCTGGGCGAGCGTACGTGGATGCTGCCTTGCGATTTCGGAAACAGGAAATACGAACCGATATGGAAACCCGAAAATGGATCGACACCGGACTTCACGTATCGGCTTTGGCTACTCGATAGTGCGCATTGGATGCGCATATCCGGAAATGTGCTGACAATGCTTTTTACAAACGCATGTGCCCGAAAGCTCGGCGTCGCGAATAGGCCGCGCCTGGTGAAGGCATAATTCAGAAGCTCCCGGGCGGCAAAAAGCGGGTTGTTGAGCAGATCATTCGCTGTCGTGTGGCAGTTGGTCTCATAGCTGGCGCGGCAGTGCAGGTGGTCGCGGAGGTTGCGCCCCACACCAGGAAGATCGTGGTGAACGTCGATGCCAGCTTTTTTGAGAAGCTCCCCATCCCCAATTCCTGACAATTCGAGCAACTTCGGGCTGTTCAAGGCACCCGACGACACGATTACCTCGCGCACCGACCGTGCTTCGCAAAGCCTGCCCTGATGCCAGTATTGAATGCCTTTCGCGACGTTTCCCTCTAGGTTGATCCGGTGGGCGACGGCATGCGTTCTGATTTCCAGATTTCCCCGCTTTCGAATGGGCTTCAGATATCCGCGGTACGTGCCGCACCTAATGCCCTTCGACGCAGCGATCTGTAACTGGGAAACCCCGCCTGTCTGCTCTCCGTTGTAGTCGCTATTGAAGGGGATCTGGCTTTGGACGCAGCTTTCTATGAATGCTCTCGAGATCCGATCTTCGGGGTCAAGGCGAGTCAGTTTTATAGGGCCGTCATGTCCACGAACAGCGACGTCGCCGAATGCGGCAGTTTCAAGCCGTTTAAAGTAGGGTAGAACACTCTGAAAGTCCCAACCGGTGCAGCCCATCTCCGACCATTGGTCGTAGCGTTCCGGCGCGCCACGGACAAAAAGCATGGCATTGATCGAACTCGATCCGCCCAAGACCTTCCCGTGATGCCAGTGCAGACTGCGGCCGTTAAGTTCTGGTTCGGTCAATAACGGCCAAATATAACGCTCATCGTTGATGATCTTTCCGATCCCGAGCGGGATATGCAGCCAGGGCGACCTCATCTCACCCCCCGCCTCAACAAGCAAAACGCGGGTTTTCTCGTTTTCCGTCAAACGGTTCGCGATTACGGCACCAGCTGAACCTGCCCCGATGATGATGTAATCGAACTCTTCACTGGTGCTTGAGGCAGGGTGGTTATTCGGGTTCATAAGGCATCACATCTCATTAAGGGGAAGATTTTTGTATTGATATGCGAAGAGAATTTTATATATTGAGAAAAGTTTTGCAATATTTATGAAGGACATCGTTTGATGGCACGGAAAATCACTGGGAGTGAAGCCCTTGTAGAGGCGCTCCGCGTGGAGAATGTCGAGGTCATGTTCGGGATCGTTGGGTCTGCGTTCATGGATCCACTGGATATTTTCCTCAAAGCAGGAATTCGGTTCATTCAGGTGCGCCACGAACAAACCGCAGCGTTCATGGCAGATGGTTATGGGCGCGCCTCTGGGAAGCCAGGTGTATGTATCGGCCAAAACGGCCCCGGCGTCACGAACCTCGTAACGGGGGTCGCCAGCGCGTTCGTCAACCACACGCCGGCTGTTGTTCTTACGCCGACAGTTACGAGTACGACTATGGGGACCCATGCATTTCAGGAGATCGAACAGATTTACCTGTTCGACAAGCTCATGAAATATCAGACTCGGGTCAATCGTCCGGACCGTATGGCGGAGGGCGTTAGGGGTGCATTTCGTGCCGCAATTTCGATGCGTGGTCCCGCCCAAGTCGATATTCCGCGAGACTATTATTATGGTGAATTCGAGGAGGATGAGTGGCTCCCCGAGAACTATCGGACCGACGGCCGGTTTGGTGGTGCGGCGCAAAGCGAGATCGAGAAGGCGGCCAAAATTCTCGAAGGCGCCAAGAATCCGGTGATCCTCGCAGGACTGGGCGCCGTTGATTCGAACGCCGGCGATTTGATTGCCGAGCTTGCGGATCGATATACCGCCCCGGTCGCCTGTGTGTTCAATCATAATGACGCATTTTACGGGAACCATCCGATGTATGTCGGCCCGATCGGCTATCAGGGCTCCAAAGCAGCGATGCGACTGATTAAAGACGCGGACGTCGTATTGGCTCTGGGCACGCGGCTGAATAAATTCGGCACCGTTCCGCAATACGACATGGATTATTTTCCCGAGAACGCAAAGCTCATACACAATACGATCAATCCGCTCGAAATAGGCGTCAGCCGCCCGGTCGCACTTGGTTTGATCGGCGATTGTGCTGAAGTTGTGCAGCAGCTGCTCACGGCGACGGAAGGCGGCGGAAAGAACGTCGACCATGCTGGCCGCAAGCTGCGTATCAACGAAGAGAAAGAAACATGGGCGCTGGAACTGAAGGAAATGTCTTCTCAGGAAGGCGGTCCCTCTCATCCGCGCCGCGCACTTTGGGAGGTGTCACAGGCGATCCCTGACGATGCCACCGTTGTTGCCGATGTCGGTAATATCTCGGGGTCGGCAAACGCATACTTCACCTTCAACTCTCATCGACAGTGGATCGCCGCCGGCAGCCTTGGCGGCATTGGCGTTGCTTATCCGACGGCACTCGGCGTCAAGCTTGCGCAGCCGGAGAAGCCGGTGTTCGCGTTTATGGGGGACGGCGCCTGGGGTATGACGATGCAGGAAGTCATGACCGCGGTGACGGAAAAGATCAATGTGATCGCGATCCTATTTGATAACTCCCAATACGGTGCCGAGAAACGCAACCAGTACGATTTCTTCGATGAGCGCTATTTCTGGACCGATCTAGACAATCCCGATTTTGCCCAGATCGCACGCGACATGGGGGCCCATGCGGTCCGTGTCGAGACACCGGAAGAAATAGGTCCGGCAATCGCCGAGGCTCTAACGATCGATGGGCCATCCGTGATTAACATCGTGACGACGCGGGATCTCTCCGAACCTTACAGGAAAGACGCTTTGTTGAAGCCGAAACGGCTGCTTCCGATGTACCAGAATTGAGTACTGCGAGTCCCCCCTGACTCCCTAAGTCTTCACCGTACATGGGTGGAGCAAACTTGAACGGACCGCAGCTTCATGCTGCGGTCCGTTTTATTCTTTTTTGGCTCAAGCTGTAGGCAATAGTACACGAACGATCGAGCGAGAGCTCGAAAGCAAATGTCGCACAATCATATAGAGTGTATAATTATGGCTGACGTTGGAGGCGGATTCCAGCGGCCTTCTTGCCGGCAGCATGAATTTGGGCGATGGCGGTCGCAGCGAGTCGCGCTTCCGGCGGGTCGGCCCGGCTGGTGAGTACAATTGGGACCTTGGCGCCTAATAAAAGACCGGCAGGTAAAGCGGACCTGAAATATACCAGAGACTTGAACAGTACGTTCCCGGCCTCGAGATTGGGGACGATCAGAATATTTGCGTGGCCTGCTACGTTGCTGTTGACGCCTTTTGTCTCTGCCGCCGCGGGGGATATCGCGACGTCTAACCCCATGGGGCCGTCAATAAATTCGCCGGCACCCATTTGATCGTGCGCCCAGGTCTTTACCCTGTCGGCAAGTAAACTGGAGGGCACGCTGTCGATCACGCTCTCTGTTCCTGAGATGAGTGCGGTCCGCAAGGATCGCAACGAGAGGGACCTGCCGAGATCAAGGGTGTTGAGAACGATATCCCTGAGTGTCTGTTCATCTGGGCTCACGTTCACCGCGCAATCGGAAATCATTATCGGGTCTGCGCTCCCTGGCAGGCTAAGATGGAACACATGGGTCATGCGCCTGCCTGTACGTAGCCCGAATGCCCCCGATAGCGTCGCGCGCATTAGCACGTCGGTGTGGACCTGGCCCTTCATAATGGCGTCGACCCCACCCTCCGAGGCAACGCGGACAGCAGTCTCGACTGCCTCCGTTTCCGAAGCGGCATGAACAATCGAATGCCCGCCCAGTTCCCAAGACATCTGTTTGGCAAGACGAAGAATCCGCGTTTTGTCGCCGATCAGCAGGGGCTCGATTAAGCCCCGGGTGGATGCAGCCCGGGCGCTCTCCATGGGAACAGGATGATCTGCTCCCGGGATCGCCATTCGGATCGGGGCGAATTTCCGGGTAGCGCGAAGCAATTCGTTTGGGATTTCGAACGGTATCTGACTTAACATCCCAATATAAAATATATTATAGTCATAATAAGCAATAAAAATAATAAAAAATGAGATTATGTTCTGCGTTAGCTTGAGCGTACATGAGTTAGCAAGCGGTAGCGGATCGCGTGCCGGGCCGTCAGAAAAGTCCTGGGCGGCGGTTTCAGCCGATGAAATAGGGAACGATATCGCGCCTCTCGGGTTCGGTCCGAATGGATTTTGAAATCGGCGGAACTGCGCGCTGCGTGCATTCGGTACGATCGCAGATCCGGCAGCTCACGCCAATTGGCGTGAATGCCCTAGCGTTCTGGACATCGAGGTCGTCAGCATAAACGATACGTTCGGCATATTTTACTTCGCAGCCAAGGGCGATGGCGAAACGGCGTGTAGGTTGATTGAATGCGCCGCCGTGTTTGGTGATTTGCCTGGCGATAGAGATGTAGCGTGCGCCGTCCGGTGTTTCGGCCAATTGCCGAGAGAAGGTGTCCTGGTTTTGAAAGGCAGCATGCACATTCCAGAGGGGGCATGACGCGCCGAATCTGGCGAACTGGAGTTTCGTTGCGCTATGGCGTTTGGTGATATTCCCGGCCTGGTCGACGCGTACGAAAAAGAACGGCACGCCCTTGTTGCCGGGCCGTTGCAGGGTGCTCAGACGATGCGCGACCTGCTCGATGCTCGCTGCAAAAGTCTGGGCCAGCCGCTCGAGGTCGTGTCGGGTTTTCCCGGCTGCGTGAATGAACGTCGAATAGGGGAGCCGCAGCGCTCCGGCGAAGTAGTTGGCCAGGCCGATCCGGCATATCCCGTTTGCCGGCTCGGTCTTGAAGGCGGCCGCGGATACGATGGCGTCAATTTCCGCAGAGCATTCCAGCAATCCGATCTGATGCGCCAACTGGAAAGAATCGGTGTGCACCGGTGATGCTGCCCCAAGGGTCAGAATGCGTTTGCCGGGGTCGAAGAATCTGACCATGTTGGCGGCATCGTCCTCCGGTTCCTGCTTCACGACACCGATACCGTGAACGTCGCTCAAATATCCTATCAGGCTCCCTTTATCGTTTCTGCCATACTCGGCGATCTTGCCGGCGCAAGCTTCGGCAAGCGTGTCCAGTTGGTCGATGTAGTTGTCCGTGTAGTGAAAGAAATCCCGGACCTCTTCGTAAGGCGTCGGCGTCGGTGTGAGCGCGCCTGTATTCATGGAGGCATCCAATTGCGCCAGCGTATCTGTCGTGCTGCGATAGGCCCGGTGAACGGTCAGCAGCGCATGGGCAATGTCCGGCGCATTGTCGGCAACAAGCTTAAGGCTTTGCAGGGACACCTCGTCGCCGGCGAATGCCGGATCGGACAGGGCTTCGCGCAGATCGGCGACGACCCGGTCGCGGTCGTTGGTCGAAAAATCCGTGATATCAACATCGAAGTTCTCGGCCAGCGCAAGCAATACTGTCGCTGTGATCGGGCGCTGGTTGTTCTCGATCTGGTTGAGATAACTGGTCGAAATGCCGAGCCGTTCCGCAAACTCGGCTTGCGAAAAAGCAAGGCCCTCCCGCAGGTTCCTGAGTTTCCGGCCGACGAAATGTTTCGTATTTCGCATTCGCAAAATTACAATATTCAGTAACCATTTTGCAAAAATTTTCTTTGCCGCCCTATTCACGCTTCCATTCCGCGCACCGATTGCGCTACCCAAGCTCAGCAAGCCATCGATACACATAAGGATAATTGCAAATGACCTTGCATGCGCATTTGTTAAAGGATCGTGCCAATAACTTAGCCATTCAGATCGCGTTGATCTTTCTCGCAACACTGATGATCGCCGTTTCCGCGAAGATCAAGATTCCGTTCTATCCCGTGCCGATGACGATGCAAACGGCCGCGATTATCGCGCTAGCGCTGGCATTCGGGATGAGGCGTGGCGCCTTGATCGTCGGACTCTACCTTCTGCAGGGCGCGCTAGGACTGCCGGTCTTCGCCGGCACGCCGGAACGTGGCATCGGACTTGCTTACATGGCGGGGCCGACGGGCGGGTATCTGGCCGGATATTTCATCGCGGCCATTGTCTGCGGCTACCTAGCCGACCGTGGGTGGAGCAACTCGGTACCGCTGGCGTTCGCCGCGGCGCTGATCGGTACGGCATCCATCTTTGCGCCCGGCCTCCTCTGGCTGGGGATGCTGTTCGGTTGGACCCCGGGTATTCTGGAAGGCGGTCTTTATCCGTTCCTTTGGGGCGCACTTTTTAAGACCATGCTGGTTGCCTTCATCATCGGCGGTGCTTGGCGCATCGCCCGCAAGTCGTAGGCCAACCATGCAGGAAATCATTGCGGAGCTTGAAGAACGGCGCAAACGCGCGCGGCTCGGCGGCGGCGAGAAACGGATCGAGTCGCAGCATGCCAAGGGCAAGCTGACGGCACGTGAACGCATCGATGTGTTTCTGGACGAAGGGTCGTTCGAGGAATGGGACATGTTCGTCGAGCACCGCTGCGTCGATTTCGGCATGCAGGAGACGCAAACGCCGGGGGACGGGGTCGTCACCGGCCACGGGACCGTCAACGGGCGTCTGGTATTCGTGTTCAGCCAGGACTTCACGGTTTTCGGCGGCTCGCTCTCGGAAAGCCACGCCAACAAGATCTGCAAGATCATGGACCAGGCGATGAAAGTCGGCGCGCCGGTGATCGGCCTCAACGATTCCGGCGGCGCGCGCATTCAGGAAGGGGTCGACAGCCTCGCCGGTTACGCCGAGGTGTTCCAGCGCAACGTGCTGGCATCGGGTGTGGTGCCACAGGTGTCGCTGATCATGGGGCCCTGTGCCGGCGGCGCCGTCTATTCGCCCTCGATGACGGATTTCATCTTCATGGTCGAGGACACGAGCTACATGTTCGTAACCGGTCCCGACGTCGTCAAAACCGTGACCCATGAGACGGTGACGGCGGAGGAACTGGGGGGCGCCATCACGCATACCACCAAGTCCGGCGTCGCCGACCGCGCCTTCGTCAACGATATGGAAGCGTTGCTGTACCTGCGCCGTTTCGTCGACTTCCTGCCCCTGAACAACACGGAACAGCCGCCGGAAAGGCCGACGCCGGACCCGCACGACCGTATCGAGATGTCGCTGGATACGCTGACCCCGGACAATCCGAACAAGCCCTACGACATGAAGGAGTTGATTACCAAGGTCGTGGACGAGGGCGATTTCTTCGAATTGCAGCCGAGCTACGCCGGCAACATCATCATCGGTTTCGCGCGCATGGAAGGCTCGACGGTCGGCATCGTCGCCAACCAGCCGATGGTGCTGGCGGGCTGCCTGGATATCGATTCGTCCAAGAAGGCGGCGCGGTTCGTGCGTTTCTGCGACTGCTTCAACATCCCGATCATGACGTTCGTCGACGTGCCGGGGTTCCTGCCGGGGACGTCACAGGAGTTCGGGGGCATCATCAAGCACGGCGCCAAGTTGCTGTATGCCTATGCGGAAGCGACCGTGCCCAAGGTCACGGTAATCACCCGCAAGGCTTACGGCGGCGCCTACGACGTCATGAGTTCCAAGCACCTGCGCGGCGACGTGAACTATGCCTGGCCGTCGGCGGAGATCGCGGTCATGGGCCCGAAAGGCGCGGTCGAGATCATATTCCGTGCCGATATCGGCGACGAGGAGAAGATCGCCAAGCGGACCGAGGAATACCGAACCCGGTTCGCCAATCCGTTCATCGCCGGGTCGCGCGGTTTCATCGACGACGTGATTATGCCGCATTCGACCCGGAAACGGCTCTGCAAGTCCTTACGGATGCTGAAAAACAAGGACCTGCAGAATCCCTGGAAGAAGCACGACAATATTCCGCTCTGAGGTCCGCTGACGATGTTCAAGAAGATACTGATCGCCAACCGGGGGGAAATCGCCTGCCGCGTCATCAAGACGGCCCGCGCCATGGGCATTTCGACGGTCGCCGTCTATTCAGATGCCGATCGCGACGCGTTGCACGTGCAAATGGCCGACGAGGCGGTGCACATCGGTGCTGCGCCGACGGCGGAAAGCTATCTGGTGATCGAACGCATCCTGCAGGCGATCGAGGACACCGGCGCCGAGGCGGTGCATCCGGGCTACGGATTTCTCTCCGAGAACACCAAGTTCGCGCAGGCGCTCGACAAGGCAGGCGTGGCGTTCATCGGGCCGGGCGCCAAGGCGATCACGGCGATGGGCGACAAGATCGAGTCCAAGAAGCTCGCCAACAAGGCCAAGGTCTCGACCGTGCCGGGCCACCCGGACGCCATCAAGGACGCCGCCGAGGCGGTCAAGGTCGCCGACAAGATCGGCTACCCGGTGATGCTGAAAGCATCCGCCGGCGGTGGCGGCAAGGGGATGCGGATCGCGTGGAACGCGGAGGAGGCCAAGGACGGGTTCCAGCGCGCCACCAACGAGGCCAAGTCCTCGTTCGGCGACGACCGTGTGTTCGTCGAGAAATTCATCGAGGACCCGCGCCACATTGAAATCCAGATCATCGCCGACAAGCACGGCAACACGGTATATCTGGGCGAGCGCGAGTGCTCGATCCAGCGCCGCCACCAGAAGGTCATCGAGGAGGCGCCGTCGCCGTTCCTCGACGAGAAGACCCGAAAGGCCATGGGCGAGCAGGCGGTGGCGCTCGCCGCCGCGGTCGACTACCACTCCGCCGGCACGGTCGAATTCATCGTCGACAAGGACAAGAATTTCTATTTCCTGGAGATGAACACCCGGCTGCAGGTCGAGCACCCGGTGACCGAATACGTGACCGGCCTGGATCTGGTCGAGCTGATGATCCGCGTCGCCGATGGCGAGAAGCTGCCGTTTAAACAGGCCGACATCACGCTCGATGGCTGGGCCATGGAAAGCCGCATCTATGCCGAGGATCCGTTCCGCAACTTCCTGCCGTCGATCGGCCGTCTTGCGAAATACCGTCCGCCGGTCGAGGAGCAAGACGTGCGCGTTGACACCGGCGTCTTCGAAGGCGGCGAGATTTCCATGTTCTACGACCCGATGATCGCCAAGCTGATCACCTACGGCCCCGATCGCGATGCCGCCATCGGCCGCATGCAACGTGCGCTCGACGAATATCTGATCGAAGGCGTGCAGCACAACATCCCGTTCCTGAACGCGCTGATGACCCATCCGCGTTTCGTCGAAGGCCGGCTGACGACCAACTTTATTGCCGAGGAATACCCGGACGGCTTCAATCCCACCGACACCGCGCCCCGGAACCCCAAGGCGTTCGCTGCCGTCGCCGCCGTCATGCACGCGGCCTATCAGGCCCGCGCGGCACGGATTTCCGGCCAGCAGGCGGCGCACACCCGTAAGGTGTCGTCGGACTGGGTCGTCGTCTTCGGTGACGGTGAGTACAAGGCCCATGTCGGCGATGCCGACGACGGCAAGGTCGAACTCAGCGTCGACGGTGAGGACTTCGTCGTGAAAACCGAATGGCAGTTGGGCGAGCCGCTGTTCCGCGCCGAGATCAACGGCGAGACGGTCTGCTTCCAGGTCGCGCGCTCGACGGTGGCCTACATCATCTCGCAGGGCGGTATCCGCGCCGAGGCCTGGGTGCTGTCGCCGCACGTCGCCGAACTGAACGCGCTGATGCCTATCAAGGAACCGCCGGATACCTCCAAGATGCTCCTATCACCGATGCCGGGACTTTTGGTCTCGGTCGCCGTCGAGGAAGGCCAGGAGGTCAAGGCCGGCGAGGAACTGTGCGTTGTCGAAGCGATGAAGATGGAGAACGTGTTGCGCGCCGAACTGGACTGCGTGGTTTCCGCGGTCAAAGCCGAGGCGGGCGCTAATCTCGCTGTCGATCAGGTCATCCTGGAGTTCGAGTAACGCCGTGGCCGGGATTGGGGGAACACTGAGGTGCCCCTAGTTTGCTAGACACCTTCCGTGTTCACATTGTGCTGCTGTCGGACTCAATTGCCGTTGACCGGATTTGCGCTTAGTCATCAGAAAAGCACCACTTAAGTCTGTCAAAAGTGCCAATTAACGATGTCACAATGCCGAATTCGCACCATTAGAGATGTCTGATGCTGAGCGAGTTTTGCCCTGATTTCATAGCGTTGCCGATCCTCCTCGAATTGAATGTATGGCTAGGATACCTGTAGAGTGGTGAATTAAGACTGCTGTGCATGATTTGTTGTTTGATGCAGTCATCTAAAAAATCTCATTAAGAAACTGACCTTGCCCCCAACGTTGGACCGGCCTGAGGCCGAACTTCCCGCTTTCCGGCAGACTTCCTCGACACTCGTGCCCTCGTCAGCCTGCTTAAAAATTACCGCAATCGCCTGTTCCGAAAATCTCGACGCTTCATCCTCTTCTCCTCGTCTGCCAGCCAAGGCTAAACGAGAAAATTCTCACTTAGAATAGTCCAATTTCCGGGGTCAGGTCAGGGGGAGGATCAAGTCCTGTTAAAATTTAGTTGTCATAGACAACAAAAAATGTTACTCGCTCTTTCATGAATACAAAACAAATAGCACCGGAATCGCTTCTCCCCGAAGCGCTAGAGGATGTCGAAGCGCATTTTGGCGAACTGGCAACGGTAGGCATTCACCTACTGGCGGCGGCGGCAGCACGCCACGCTGAAGTCAGTTATCTTGGGCATTTCGGGCTGCCACTATTGGAAGCGCGGACGATGCTGTTACTCGGATCAACCGGGCCGGCCTCACTGAAAACGGTGTGCAAACAAGCCAACATCGAGAAAGCATACGCGAGCCGATTGATTGAGAAACTGATCCGTAAAGGCCTCGTGCAAAAGGTCGAGGATCCTGATGACCGCAGGGCCGTCAGGCTTACGCTCACCAAAAAAGGAGCAGCACTCAACGCTGACCTGCAGGCCGAGGTCGTTCAACGTAACGACCACCTGATGTCGGTTCTCAATGCCGAGGAACAGGACATCTTCTTGCGTTGCCTCTCTAAGTTGACCTGGGCGGCCAGGAGCTTGACCGCCATGGAGAAATCATGAACGCGATCGACAGCCGAGATGTGCAGTCGTTGATGACGCGGGCAATTGTCCAGGACATCAAACCTGAGGCAGAAGGGGTTCTCACCATGGAATTGGTGCCTGACGGCGAGGCGGAATGGCCCGCCGGCGATGCCGGGGCGCATATAGACGTGGAACTGCCGAACGGCACCGTGCGGCAATACTCCGTCATCAATCCGGGGGAGCCGAACAAGTATGTGATTTCAGCACTCCGCGCACCTGATAGCCGTGGCGGATCCGAGTATATTCACGATCAACTCTCGAATGGTTCGGTCGTACGTGTCAGCCGACCGAGAAACAATTTTCCTCTGATTGCGGATGATCGTCCCGTCTGCCTGATCGGTGGCGGGATAGGTGTGACGCCGCTACTTGCCATGGCACAGACGCTCGCCGGGACCGACCGGGAATGGCGGCTCTACTATTGTGTGCGCACGCCGGCCCACGCCGGTTTTGGTCGTCTTCTTGACCGGTTCGGCGACCGGGTACGAATGCATTATGATTCCGCAAGCGGGAGTCCGCCCGACCTGCAATCAATGGTCGGAGCTTTTGACGACGCACATGTCTATTGTTGCGGCCCGCAGGCCATGCTGACGGCCTTCGAGCAATGCACCGCGGGATTCCCCAGCGAGTTAGTTCATATCGAACGTTTTTCTCCTGCAGATATACCAGCCGACTCGTCGGCATTCACAGTGGAACTGGTCCGCCAGGGGCTGACTTTGGATGTGCCGGAGGACAAGTCGATCCTGGACGTAATTGAGGAATCCGGTGTGCAGGTCGAGAGTTCCTGCCGCATCGGTATTTGCGGTACGTGCGAGGCAGCCATCGTCGAGGGCGAGGCCGACCACAAGGACGAATACCTGACCGATGACGAGAAAAAGGAGGGGCGCTCGATGATGATTTGTTGTTCGCGATCGAAGTCGCCCGTTCTCCGATTGGATATCTGAGCCCTTACAACGCGTGAATATGACGATTGCCGACCGGAGGCCATACAACCTTCGGCCCTTAAAACTGCAATAAAATGGGAGTGCACCAAATGACCAGCTTCGCCAGCTTGATTGAACCGGACCGGATACATGGCAGCCTCTATACCGATGCAGCCATCTTCTCACGGGAGATGAAGGTCATCTTTCGCGATGGCTGGGCATTCGTCGGTCACGAGTCCGAAGTGCCCGAGCCCGGCGATTTTATCACCCGGACGATCGGGTCGGAGCCCGTACTTTTCCTGCGGAACAAGGACGGCGAGGTTCGGGTGTTCTCGAACCGTTGTACCCATCGAGGTAACAGGCTCTGTCATGAAGGGCGCGGCAAGTTGCGTGGCGGAATTATGTGCACTTACCATGGTTGGGCGTTTTCGTTCGACGGCGATCTACTGGCGGTGCCGTACGAGGGCGGTTTTACAAAAGCGAAGGAGAACTATTCGCTACGCCAGCCGAGAATGGCGAGCCACCGGGGTTTCGTATTCGCCACGTACAATCCCGATCCAGAGGATTTTTACGATTACCTAGGGTATGGGAAGGACCTGATCGATAAGTCGGTGTCAATGTCGCCCGCCGGCAAGGTCCGGTTGGACTCCGGGTGGGTAAAGCATCTTTTCAAGGCGAACTGGAAGATGCTGCCGGAGAACCAGACGGACGGTTATCACGCAAACCACGTCCATAAGTCTTTTTTGAAGGTTTTCAGTTCACAGTATGACGAATTGAAAACCAACGAAGAAAAGCGTGTTGGATCCGTCGTCGACTGGGGGAGCGGTCACGCGTCGATTGATGTTTCCGAACGCTACAACGGGCCGCTCCAATGGCTTGGCTCCAATGAGGAACGCTATCCGGAATACGTCAAAGCCATGAACGAGGCTTACGGGGAAAACGACGCGCGCAAGTTGATGACGGAGGGTCCGCCGCATGCGTATATATTCCCGAACCTTTTCCTCGGCGAAGCCAACATCGTCATCATCGAACCGGTCGCGCCCGACCTGTCGGTCCAGCACCATTCCCCGATGCTGTTGGAAGGCGTGCCGGAGGGGTTGAATGCAAGGATTATCCGCCAGTCGGAAGGAGCGCTGGGTCCGTCCGGGTTGCTGCTCGCCGACGACTCCGTGATCTCCGAACAACAGCAGATTGCCTTGCAGGGCAAGAGCGGTTGGCTCGAAATCAGCCGGGGCGTCGACCGTGAACGCGTCGAGGACGGAAAGCGGATCGGTCACGTCAGCGACGAGACCACGAACCGGGGCTTCTGGCAGCATTATCTTGCCAAGATGAATGGAAGCTCGGTGGAAACCCCCGTCGAACCGGAGCTTGTGTAATGACGACAGCAAACCTTTTGCCAACCGAGGTTTATCGTGAAATCGAGGAATTCGTTTACCGCGAAGCCCGACTGGCCGACGAGTCCCGTTACGGGGAATGGGAGGAACTGGTCGACGACGACATGATGTATTGGATTCCCAGGGGCGAAGGGGGTTTCGACATGGAAAAGCATGTGTCCGTCATCGCCGATAACCGCAATCGGTTGCGCCGCCGTATCAAGCAGCTGCAGACCGGCGCACGCTATGCGCAAGTGCCGGTATCGCCCATGCGCCGCCTCGTCTCTAATATCGAAGCGAAACCGATTGCCGACGACGAGTTCAATGTGCAATGCAACTTCGTTCTCTATGAACTGCGGATTCAATCGACGAACAATATCGAAATCTGGCCCGGCCGGATCGAGTATAAACTTCGCCGCTCGGAAGACGGTTTCAAGATGTTCCTGAAGAAGGTCATGCTCGTGAATGGCGACATGCCCCTGCCTTCGCTGGCATTTCTTCTCTGAGGCCTTTTGGTCTTGTCTGCAGAGCCACGCAAGCAGCGAAGAGTGACGCATGACTGATGCCTTGGGCGCGGTAGTTGGCCTGGGCATGAGTCCGGTGTCGCGCAAGAACATAGGCACGACGCGGGACCTCGCGGTCCTGGCTGCACGGAACGCTATTCGGGATGCCGGATTCTTGCCGGGTGACGTCGACGGGCTGCTTCTCAACCGCAGCCCGTCCGCACCGGTCAAAGATCTGCCAATGAGCATTCTGGCGGATCTCGGTCTGGAAGATCTCGGGGTCCTCGCGTGCATCGACGCCGAAGGCACGTCGGCAATTCAGATGATCGAATACGCATGCATGTCGATCCGTTCAGGCGCCGCAAAATCAATCGTTTGCATTTTTTCCGATGCCCGCCTGTCCGGCGGTGGCGGCGCCGAGGCATATGCCAGCACAATGCCGGTGACGGGGCTCACGGACTGGGAAGCGCGGTACGGGTTGTACGGTGCAACGGGCCCATATGGGTTGTTGGCGCAGCGGTATCTGTGGAAATACGGGCTGGACTGCGCGGCGCTGGGGCATGTCGCGATATCCAACCGGCGATGGGCAGAGAACAATCCTCTGGCCCAATTACGTGAACCGATCACGATGGAAGACTATCTCTCGGCAAGATGGGTCGTAGAGCCTTTCCGGCTGCTCGATTGCGCATATCCGGTAAATGGTGCGGCTGCAGTTGTCGTGACGGCACCTGACGTCGCGTCGGACCGTCCATGCGCCCCCGCTTTTATCCATGGCGTCGCACAGGGTCATTCCGGGCAGTTGGCCGCAAAAGCAACTGAAGACGGCGATGCCGGCGCCGAGCGGGCTGCGCGCGAGGTTTATGCGATGGCCGGCATCCAGGCGGACGATGTGGAAGCCTGCGAATTCTACGACAATTTCACCTATGTAACGTTGCGCACCCTGGAAGATTACGGACTGTGCCGGCGGGGCGAAGCGGCCGGTTTTGTTGAGGCAGGACAAATATCTCCGGGCGGACGTTTGCCGACGAATACCGGTGGAGGTCATCTGTCCGGTTATTATCTTCAGGGAATGACGCCGGTCTCCGAAGCCGTGATCCAAATTCGCGGTGACGCCGGGGCGCGTCAGATAGACAAGCGCGATGTCATTCTCGTTACGGGTGTCGGCGGGATGCTGAACTACCATGCAGCGATGATCATGAGCGCCCAGCGGAGGCTGTCATGACGGATACCTCTGCGACGGGCGCAAGGATTAGACCGAAAAGCGATTTCGACGACGCGTTTCATGAATATATTGGAAGGCGTGAATTACGATTGCCGTATCTGCGCGGCTCATCGACGGCTCTCGATCTGAATGCCGCGCCTGCTACCGATATGACGGAGATCGAGTGGCGGTTGGCCTCCGGCCTGGCCGAGCTTTTTTCATTCGTTGTCTATCGGCAACAGTTCTCGGAGGACCGCGCCGCGCCTTACAACGTTGCCTGGGTGTCGTTAGCGGAAGGACCGATGCTGATCTCCACAGTCATAGTGGAGCAGAATTCCGAACTGAGAATTTCGATGCCGTTAAGGGCCGAATTCGACGATCGCGGTGTCCTTGTGTTCCGACCGGCACAAAATCGCTAACAGGCCTATTTGCGGGAGTTTACAGACGATGATGTTGCCACGTGATTTGCTTCGGAATTGTGCATCGAACTATCCGGACAGGCCGGCCTACTTCTGGCGTGACGAGACACGGACCTGGCAGGAGATGAAACGACGTTCGGACCGCCTCGCGGGCGCGTTCATGGAGCTTGGAGTCGAAAAGGGTGATGTCGTCGCCATTCTTGGTCGGGAGTCGCTGGTGATATACGAGCATTTCTTCGCCTGCATGACGCTCGGCGCCGTGCGGGTGGGTCTCAACTGGCGTTATTCACCCGGCGAAATTCTACATATCCTGCAGGACTCCCGCCCCCGCGTGCTGTTGCTTCAAGCGGATTGTGCTTCGTTGATCGAGACGCTGGAGCAGGATATTGCCGATCTGGGTACGCGGGTCATTCTTTACGGCGATCCCGGGGGTGCGCCGCTCGAGTACGAGGAAATGATCGATGTTGCCGTCGCACCGTCGGCGTTGCCTGATCTTGAAAGCGAAGATCCAATGTTCATTTCGTACACCTCCGGTTCTACAGGGCGACCTAAAGGTGTCGTACATACCCAATACTCGTCGGCATATATCATTTTTCAAAACCTGGTCGGGCGCGGCCTTGCACCGAACGATATATTCCTCCAGGCCTCCGCGTCGTCTTGGATGACCGTACTTTTGAATATGCTCGGTCTCGGGAACGGCATGGCCCACGCCATCATGGACGGAACGTTCGAGATCGTGAGTTTTATGAAGCAGATCGACCGGCACCGGGTGACGTCGATAATGCTGGTGCCGACGCTGCTTCAGCGCGTTCTGCAGGAGCGTGCGAAGGGCGATTACGATCTGTCATCGATCAGGTTGCTTAACTACGGGTCCTCGCCGATTACGCCTGAACTTGCGCGATCCGCTTACGCCGCTTTTGACTGTGATCTGATCCAGAATTACGGCATGACAGAGGGCGGTTGGGTGACGCACCTGTCCGCAGACGATCATGTGAAGGCCGTCAACCGCGAATACAGCCTGCTGGAATCGGTCGGCCGCCCCGGCGTTTTGACGAGGATATCGATCAGAAACGCCGATGGTGAGGAACTGCCTCCTGGCGAAGTCGGCGAAGTCTGTCTCAACAGCCCGATGCTGATGAAAGGCTATCTCAATCTTTCGGACGCGACGGCTGAAGCGCTCAAGGATGGATGGCTGCACACCAACGATCTCGGTTGCCTGAACGAGGAGGGGTATCTTTTCCTCCACGGGCGCAAGAACTTCATGATTATCTCAGGGGCGGTTAACGTGCAACCGCAGGGTGTCGAACTTGTCATTTCGGAACATCCTTCGGTGTTCGAAGTCGCCGTGGTCGGCGCCCCCCATCCGGATTTGGGCGAGGCCGTCGTCGCCGTGGTCGTCTGCAAGCCAGGAAAAGAAGAACCGACCCAACGCGACATTGAATCGTTCTGCCTCGCGCGCCTGAGCAAGCTGTCCATCCCGAAGCACGTATATATCGTTTCGGAACTACCGAAAACGCTGAACGGAAAACTCAATAAGCCGAAGATTATCGAATGGGTGCAAGAGAATCTGCATGCACTTCCCTGGTTCAGCGTGCAGGGCGCCGCAGGTGGACAATAAGGCCGTAAGGCCCGCGCGTTATTGAAAGCGCTTGGGCCCGAACCCGGGACATGTTGAGTTTTCAGGCTCATGTGGGCGGCAGAGAATGAAAATTGTTGTTATAGACAACAAATAATGATAGTTATCATGTTAACTAAATAGAGACACCGGGCTCCTTGTGAGATCCAAGGTTCCCATTGGGAAACATTCATGGGCGATATCTTCCAGAGACTCGTGAACGGGTTGAACAACGTACTCCTTGCCGCATCGGGAATTCTTCTATTCCTGATGATGCTGCATATCTGTTTGGGTGCCGCTTTCAATCTCGTCCTGCCGACCGTCAACTTGAACACGCTGACGGTTGTCGCCGCTTGGTACATGATTGGCGTCACCTTCCTGCCGATGGCGAATACGCAACCGCTCTCAGTGAATATCGCTGCCGGGTTCTTGCCCGATGCCTTTCGCAAGACGGTTCGCTATGTCGTGGCCTTGCTGTCGGCGATCGCGTTCGGTTTTATCGCGTACCTGACGTTTGAAGAAGCGATGTCTCAGACGCAGATCGGCGAAATGTGGGAAACCTCGACCGGGTTCTTCCCCGTCTGGCCGGCGCGCTGGCTTCTACCATGCGCCTTCATAGCCATGTCTTTGCGGGAAATATGCAAGGTTTTCGTGCCCGGGGCCATGGAGCAAGCCGTGGCTTCATCGGCGGGGAGCGATTGATATGTCTGGATTGCTCGCCGGGTCGCTCGGATTTCTTGCCGTTATCGTACTGATCCTTCTCGAGGTCCCGATCGGACTGGCGCTCGGCGGCGTCGCGTTCGTCGGCATGTATGTAATGGTCGGCCCGCAGGCGACGTATGGTGTGGTGGGGGGCTCGTTATACGAGTTCGCCGCCAATTGGTCGTTGTCGGCGCTGCCTCTATTCATCCTGATGGGGGCGTTCCTTCAACACTCAGGGCTTGCGTCATCAATTTACCGTGCTGCCCGTCTTTGGCTCTCTTTTCTGCCGGGTGGGCTTGCGATCGCGACCAATGTCGCCGCGGCCGGATTTGCGGCTACGTCCGGGTCGAGCATGGCGACGGCGGCGACGATGGCCAGGATTGCCGTGCCGGAAATGCTCAAGGCCGGCTATGACAAGAGTTTGGCCGCGGGTACCGTCGCCAGCGCCGGCACTCTGGGTGCGTTGATTCCACCAAGTATCCTGATGATCCTATTCGGGGTGCTGGCCGAGGTCTCCATCAGCAAGATGTTGTTGGCGGGCATTTTACCCGGTGTGCTTACGCTTGCCGTCTATGTCGCGATGATCGTCATCCGGGCTAGTCTCAATCCGAAAATCGCGCCGCGTTATCTGGACAAGGAAGAGATAGGCCAACGCTGGGCTAGCCTCATCCCGATCTGGCCGCTGCCCGTGCTTTTCTTCGGCATTCTTGGCGGCATCTACGGTGGGTTCGTAACTGCCACGGAAGCTGCGGCTTTGGGCGCGTTTCTCGCAATGCTGATTGCATTGGCATTCGGCCGGCTGTCGTACTCTGTCCTCAAAAACTCGATCAAGACGACGATGATCAGTACGGCGCAGATTTTCTTCGTTGCATTGGGCGCGGTGCTATTCACCCGCTTCCTCACATTGACGGGAATGAGCGGGGCATTCACGAGCCTGTTTCTCGATCTGGCCGTGTCGCCCTATCTGCTGCTGCTGGCGGTGTCGGTAATGTTCATTATCCTCGGGATGTTTCTCGATCCTCTGGGGGTGATGCTGATCTCCATTCCGATCATCATCCCGATCTTCACGAACCTCGGTATGGACCTGATTTGGGTCGGAATCATCGTCGTGAAATACGTCGAGATCGGTCTGTTGACCCCACCAATCGGCTTCAATGTCTATGTCGTGAAAGGCGTCGTGGGCGATGAGATATCTATTGGAACGATATTCAAGGGTGTCGGCTGGTTTCTGTTCTGCGAAGTAATAATCATGACAATCATAATTTTTTACCCGGAATTGACTTTGTTTATTCCCAACCAGATGAACTAGGCAAACCAAGATAGGAGGCAACATCATGTCATTTGTAATGAAATTTGGAAAACAGGCCCTTATGGCCGGGCTTGTATCGGTGGTATCCATTGCCGGCGCGCAACATGCCGATGCCGACGAAATCCGCTATGCGACGCTGGTGTCGAACGGGCATACGGGCGTTCAGGACGCGGTACTTCCGTTCTTCGAACAGGTCAGCAAGGCGACGAACGGCGAACTGACAGGCCGCGTGTTCCCATCGGGCCAGCTTCTGAACGCCAGGGGTACGCTGAAGGGCATCAACGAAGGCGTCGCGGATGCCGGACTTGTCATTCCCCATTATGCGGCATCGCAACTCCCGCATGTGCTGGCCCTTGCGGACATGATCATGATCGGTGAGGACCCTCTGGCGGTGGCCGCGGCGCTCAACGAGACCATCTTGTTCGATTGCGAGACGTGTCTGAAAGAGTATGAAGCTCAGAACACTTTTCCGCTCGTCTCTTATTCGACGACGAGCTATGTCCTGCAGTGCAACAAACCGCTCAATAGCAAGGAAGACCTCAAAGGCTTGCGCGTCCGTTCGACCGGGATGTTCAGTGCACGCTTGAGCGCCCTCGGCGCGCTGCCGACGAACCTGGCGTCAAGCGAGTCCGCGCAGGCGCTGCAGCGGGGTCAGGTGGACTGTGTCCTCGGTCCGATGAGCTGGTTAAAGGCGTACGGCTTACAGGGAAGCGTCAGCCACATCATCAACGTGCCGCTCGGCATGGTGCGTGGTCTCGGTCTGTTTGTGATTAACAAGAATAAGTGGACCGAAATGCCGAAGGCGCAACGTCAGGCGATGCTCGACGCGGCCCCCGACATGTTGGCCGGCGTCATGTTTGGCCAACCCCGCGAAGACCGTGAGCAGATCAAATGGGCCAAGGAAAACAATGTTGATATCTCAGAGGGGGCCGACGAACTGCGCGCCTCCCTGACGGTGTCGGACAAGGATGACGATATCCTTGCGGAGCGCGCCGACAAACTCGGTGTGAAAAATATCGATCAGCTCGTCGCCACGTTCAAAAAGAACCTCGAGAAATGGCAGCGGATTGTCGCCAAGACGGGGGACGACAAAGCGGCATATATCGACGCAGTTAAGCGCGAAATCTATTCGCGCCTGTAAACGCCAGACAAACGATCTGATTAACTTTCGGCGGCACCGCGCCCATCCTTGGGGCGGTGTCGTCACTTTTGGAAGCGGAGTGTGACGCATGGGCCTGTTAAGCGGCATGACCGTCCTCGAGATCGGCGGAATCGGCCCCGGGCCGTTCTGTGCCATGTTGCTAGCGGATCTGGGCGCAGACGTGCTGCGTATCGAAAAGCCCGGCAAGAAGGCTGCGGGGTTCGAGGAAAGGCCAAGTGCGAAGATCGTCAGCAGAAACAAGACGGCGTTGACGCTTGATCTGAAATCGCCGGATGCGGTCGAGGTCATCAAGATCATGGTGCGCCGGGCGGATGCGATCATCGAAGGGTTTCGCCCGGGCGTAATGGAGCGACTTGGGCTTGGACCGGACGATTTGATGGGTGAGAACCCCGCGCTTATATACGGCCGCATTACCGGTTGGGGGCAAGCAGGGCCCTGGTCTCAGAGAGCCGGTCACGATATCAACTATCTGGCGGTGGCGGGCGCGCTGAGCTTGATCGGGCGAAAGGGTGAACCGCCGACAGTGCCGCTCAATTTGATCGGGGATTATGGTGGCGGCGGTATGTACCTTGCGTTTGGTATCCTGTCAGCCGCTTGGGCGGCCAAAAGTACCGGTAAGGGCCAGGTCGTCGATGCCGCGATGATTGACGGGATTTCATCACTGATGGCGCCACTGTTCGAAATGCGGGCAAATGGACAATGGACCCGGCCGCGCGGTGAGAACCTGCTGGATGGCGGCGCGCCTTGGTACGATGTTTACCAGACCAAGGATGAGAAATTTCTGGCAGTCGGCGCGATCGAACCGAAATTCTACGCGGCGTTTCTGGACGGTCTGGGAATTGATCCGAATAGATTGCCCCCTCAGTACGACCATGCCGGCTGGCCTGTGCTGCGCGAAACTTTCTCGGACGTCATCCGTCAGCGAACGCGATCGGAATGGATGTCGGTCTTTGACGCACGCGATGCTTGCGTGAGCCCGGTTCTAGGCATCCACGAAGCAGCGGCGCACCCTCAGATGAAGTTTCGAGGAACCCAAGTCGAAGTGGATGGGGTTGTCCAGCCAGCGCCTGGCCCCAGGGTTGTTGCCGAAGATGCTGATAGCGATGGTGTGCCGGACGACGACACCGCCACGGACCCTGCATCGATACTCCGTGCCTGGGGCGTTTCGGAAGAAGATATTGAAAGATTGAGAACTGGTGGTGGCTTGGCGTGAAATGGATCGATGCCGCGCTAATCGGCCGTGTCGGGTTCCGGCACGTCAGCCGGCATCTCCGGCGTCAGATCCTCGATAAGTTGCGTGAGAAGGGCGAGCAGCTTGTGGAACTGATCTTCACCGTACTCGTCGATGATCTTTTTATAGATCCGCTCGGATTCCGGAATTAAATCCTTGATTGTCTTGCGGCCGAGCGCGGAAATTGAAATCAACATCGACCGGCCATCCTGTTCATCCTGATCCCGGGTTACGAACCCTTTTTCTTCCAAGGTCTTCAGTATCCGGCTCATGCTCGGTCGCATGATGCAGCATGCAGTCGCTATCTCCGCGGGCTTCATCGCGTCGTATTCCATCAGCGTGCGCAAGACGCGCCATTGTTGCTCGGTGAAGCCATGGCTGTGAATGAACGGCCGGAAGTATGCCATCACGACCTCACGCGACTGAAGCAGGACCATAGGGAGTGCCCGGCCCGTGTTCATCGGAATGCCGGCTGCACTCAAAACCTGCGTTTCGTTATCATCTTTGTTCATGAAACTCGTTCTTGGTCCTCAATTCCCGCATTTCGTTTGCCAGTTCGGTTCGACGATAGAAGAGGCGTGGGATGCCACCGGTATACGAACGTCGCGATGCGGCTGCCACCTGTTGCGTTTCAATTATGGCCCGTCGAGCGTCTTATACGGCGGCATCCTCGCATGACCTGACTATGCCTCGTCGGCGATACCGTTCTCCAGCGTGCCGACGCCGTCAACAATAACGCGAACGGTATCCCCCGGCACCAACCATTTTGGCGGATCGAAGCGCGCCCCGGCTCCGGTCGGAGTGCCGGTGGCGATCATATCGCCGGGACACAACGTGCAGAAGGTCGAAACGTATTCAATAAGCTTGTCGAACGGAAAGGCCATGCTCGCTGTTGTATCCGATTGACGCAGTTCGTCATTGACCCAGGTTTCGATGTGCATGTCGGTGGGGTCGATGGCTGACAAATCGGTTTGAATCGCCGGACCGATCGCGCCCGAGCGATCCCAATTCTTGCCCTGTGTCACGTTGAATTTTCCGTGGCGAAGCCAGTCCCGGATCGATCCCTCGTTCATGATTGTGAGACCGGCGACATGCTGCATCGCATCCGATCTTGAAATGCGTCTGCCCGGCTTCCCGATGACAAGGACAATTTCTCCCTCATAGTCGAGCTGGCTGGATTCCGGCGGGCGTATAAGGTTTTGCCCGTGTCCGGTAAAAGAAAGCGGATTGCGGACGAAGATCGACGGATACTCGGGCGCGGCCGAGCCGTCCTTGTATTCGGCGTTTCGGTTCATGTAATTGACGCCGATACAAAAGATTTTCTGTGGATCTGGAACCGGAATATCCAGAGTCACGTCGGCAAGGGCGACCTGCGGCGATTCGCTCTCCGTGGCAACTTTCGCCTGTTCCAGAAGATCCTGTTCGAGGAGTTGTTTGACGGAACCGACCGAAAGTGCGGATGTCAGATCGACAATGCCTTCGTCTTTAAGAGCACCGACCGATTGTACGCCGTCGGCTTTGCGATATGTAACCAGTTTCATGTCAGAAGCCCTGCATCCTTGAGTACCGATTCTAAACGTTCTTCGAGTTCCGGGGTTGCCGGCAGTAGCGGCAAGCGGTGCTCGTTCACCTCCAGCAGACCGCACATCTTCATCATCGCCTTCATGGGAATGGGGTTGATGTCGAAAAAGACGGCTTCATTCAGATGATAGAGCTGCCGATGCAGCGCCCGTGCCGCCATCAGATCGCCGCGCCATACCGCTTCGCAAAGGTCGGACAGCGGCTTTGGATTAATATTGCCGACCGCGTTCATCAGTCCGCACGCGCCGATGGCCATCATGGGAAAAGACAGCTCTTCTAGGCCGACAAAAACCCGCAGGTCCTCGCTGATCGCATCGAACAGGTCGGAAACGAACCCCAGGTCAAGCGAGGCGTGCTTGAGGCCGACGAACGTGGGGCACACGGCATCGATGCTGCGGATCGTTTCCAACTCGACGGAGACGCCGGCGCGCCCCGGGATGTGATAGATCATCCACGGTTTATCATGCAGTTCATTGAGACGCCGGTAATACTCCACCATGCCCCGTTGCGGTGGACGGGAGTAATAAGGCGTCACGATCAAAAGTGCATCGACGGCTGAGATGGCCGCGGCGTATCGAGTGAGCGCTTCGGTTTCGGTGTAGGATTGCGATCCGGAGGCTACGATCACCTGACCCCGCCCGGCAGCGGCCTCGACGGCGACGTCTACGAGCCGGTTACGCTCGTCAACGGTAAGGGACGAAGGCTCCGATGTTGTGCCGTTGACCAGCACCCCGTGGCTGCCGTTTGCGAGCTGGAACTCGACCAGTTCGGCATATTTCCGGTAGTCGACTTCGCCGCCGGAAAAAGGTGTCACGATGGGGGGAATCGAGCCGCGAAGCTCGGTTTCTTGAAGAGCTAGCATGTGAAATCTCGCTGTGCCTTGCGCGGGTTTGAGTTTGACGTTTAGTAATGAACATGTTAACTACTATACGAAATGAAAGCAATACGATTGTTGGCGAAGGAGTCATCGAATGCCGCATTTGACGCTGGAGTATTCCGCGAACGTCGAACAGTTCTGCGAAATCTCCTCGATGTGTTCGGTCGTCAGGGAATCCGCCCTCGGCACGGGTGTTTTTCCGCTTGGCGGTATCCGGGTTAGGGCTCGGCGCTGCGACCATTACTCGATTGCCGACGGCCGTCTCGAATGCGCATTCATCGATGTCGAAATAAGGATCGGTGAAGGCCGCTCGCTGGAGGTCAGGAAAAATTGCACCGAGACCATATTCGCCGCACTCGTCGAGCATCTAGGCGACCTTTTTGAGCGCATCCCACTTGGCGTTTCCATCGAGCTTAGGGAAATCAGTGCCGACTTAAGCATCAAGAAAAACTCGATCCACAAATGGGTCGAACAAGACAAATCTGCCGCAGGAGAATAATAAGATGAACGTGATCGCACCCGATTTGGCGGCTAATGCCCGCAAGTACCTGGAGCGCTATAACGAGTCAGGCGTGCTCAATCAGATCGACGGCCAGGCCGTGCCGGCGGTGTCCGGCGAATGGTTTGAAACGACGTCGCCCGTGGATCTGACGCCTCTCGCCCGTGTGGCAAAGGGGGGGGCGGACGACGTTGCGCGCGCCGCCAAAGCGGCAAAGAAAGCGTTTCCGGCATGGGCGGCTATGCCGCCGAAGAAGCGGCAGAAGTTATTGCACGATATTGCCGATGCCATCGAAGCCCGCGCACCTGAAATCGCTGCGCTCGAATGCCTCGATACAGGGCAGGCCATGCGCTTCATGTCAAAAGCCGCGTTGCGCGGGGCCGAAAACTTCCGCTTCTTCGCGGATCGCTGTCTGGAAGCCGCTGACGGTTTGGCGTTGCCGTCACCGGATCATTACAATGTGACCTCGCGCGTGCCGATCGGTCCGGTTGGCATTATCACGCCGTGGAACACGCCGTTCATGCTCTCCACATGGAAGATCGCACCCGCGCTTGCGGCCGGATGCACGGTGGTCCACAAACCTGCCGAATTGTCGCCGATCACGGCACGCCTGTTGGTCGAAATTGCCGAAGAAGCAGGCCTGCCGCCGGGCGTCTGGAATGTGGTCAACGGCTTCGGCGAAGATGCCGGCAAGGCGTTGACGGAATGTCCCGATATCAAGGCGATTGCCTTCGTCGGCGAGTCCGCTACCGGCTCCGCGATCATGGCGCAGGGTGCATCCACGCTGAAACGTGTGCATTTCGAACTTGGCGGCAAGAACGCCGTGGTCGTATTTGCGGACGCGGATCTAGATCGGGCTCTCGAAGCGACGATCTTCATGATTTACTCGCTGAACGGGGAGCGTTGCACCTCATCCAGCCGGGTATTGGTCGAGGAGAGTATATACGAGGAATTCACGGCCAAGATTGCCGAACGGGCGAAGAACCTGAAAGTCGGGCATCCCCTCGACCCGGAAACCGAGGTTGGCCCCCTGATTCATCCGAATCATGCGTCCAAAGTGCTTTCGTACTTCGATGTCGCCCGGCAAGAAGGTGTGACGATTGCCGCCGGCGGGTCCGCCTTCGACGGCCCAGGCGGCGGGTGCTATGTTGCGCCGACGTTGTTCGTAGATGCGAAAAGCGAGATGCGCGTTTCACAAGAGGAAATCTTCGGACCGGTTCTGACGGCCATCCCCTTCCGTGACGAGGCCGAGGCAATTGAGATCGCCAACTCCGTAGAATATGGACTGGCCGGATACTTGTGGACCAACGATATATCACGCGCATTCCGGGTTTCGAACGCGATGGATGTCGGCATGGTCTGGGTCAACTCGGAAAACGTACGCCATTTGCCGACCCCCTTCGGCGGCATGAAGGCAAGCGGGATCGGCAGGGACGGCGGGGATTATTCTTTCGACTTTTACATGGAGACTAAGAACATTGCCTATGCGACCGGTTCGCACAAAATTCCGAAACTGGGCGGCAACTGATCCGATATCGACATGAGCCTCTACGAGACGCAGAAATTGCTCTACCACCTCAATCGGGAGCCGAAGCTGAAAGCAAGCTTTCTGGAAGATCACGATGCGGTGTTGAGGGATTACGGCCTGACAGAAGAAGAGGCGGGCGCCGTACGCGATCATGATATCGGCCTGCTTTACGTATTAGGCGTCAATGGACAAATCCTCATGCACTTTGCGGCAATGCTCGGTATTGCCTGGAGCGATTACCTCCAATTGATGCGTGACGGCGTCGAGCGGCACGGCCCGGTTCGCGCGGGGGTGTATAAACTGTCAGGCTACGAGGGCGTCGAAGCTCACGACCGTGCGTTGCGGGAAAAGCGAAACCAAAAGGCGAAAGGGTAATACGGCATGCCATTGGTTTACGCCGGCGTGTGTTCTCATGGGCCGGGCATCACGGCAAGATCGGATCAGGCGGACCCGGATACCCGGGGACGGTTCTACGGCGCACTCCGTGCCATGGGCGACGAAATTCGCGCTTCCGGCGCGGAGCTTCTTATCGTGGTCGCAGCAGAGCATTTCGCGAACTTCTTCATGAACAACATGCCGGCTTTTGCAATGGGGATGGCGGACACCTACGAGGGCCCGATTGAAGATCCGGATTGGCTGAAGATCGCGCCGGTCAAGGTGCCGGGCGATGCGGAAGCGTCGCGTTCTTTGATCTCTTCGGTATTGGAAAGCGTCGACGTCGCCTATGCGGAGGAATGGAAATTCGATCACGGTATTATGGTGCCGTTGCATTTCCTGACACCGGCGTACGACCTGCCTGTGCTGCCCTGTAACATAAACTGCCAGGGGCCGCCGTTGACGCCGTTGTACCGTGCCTGGGCATTTGGTGAGGCCTTGCGCCGCGCTTGCGACAGCACGCCGCGGAATATCGCGCTTGTCGGTACCGGCGGTATATCTCATTGGCCGGCGACACCTGATTCTGGGAAGATCAATGAACCCTGGGACAGGACCTTCATGGATCGATGGGTGGCGCAGGACAAGGAAGCGCTTCTTTCCTATAGCGATGCGGATATCTATCAGGACGCCGGGCAAGGTGGCTTCGAAATTCGCACCTATATCGCTGCTGCGGCTGCTGCCGGTGGGTTGGGCAAAATCGCGTTTCTCGAGCCGATACCGATTTTCGCGACAATGGGGGTCGTTGCTTCGAAAGCTGTCATATGAACGACGTTGCGGAAGACGGGGCATCCCCGATATTGCAGCCACTGTCCAGATTGTATTAGTCCGGCGAACTTTGAATTGAGAGTAAGAATTGGTGAGGTCGCCGCCGATGAGTTGGGGTGGTAAACAACTGTAACTTTGGTGCGCCGTCGATGATGAATGCGACATGTGCCGAGGGCGAAATTTCCGGTTCCAGGGATGGCGACCGATGAAATGCCGCCTGCATCGAATCGGGGCGAACACAATCGGGAGATCCTTGCCGAGTTCGGTCATGGCGAGGATGACGTTCTGCTGCTGTCGGAGCGGGGCATTATCGTCTGCACCCGGGCCTCAACTTGTGACGTTTCGTTCACATGGTAATTCAAGGAAACAAGCGAATGCGGAATGCAGGGAAGAGGTTGCCCGGGACGCCTCAACCGTCAGATGTCTGGACGGCCCGCGACGGGATATCTATTGCCGGCGATCAATGGGGCGATCCGTCCTGTCCTCTGGTCATTCTGCAGCACGGCGGGGGACAGACCCGTCATGCCTGGAAGAATACTGGAGAAACCCTAGGGGCAGCCGGTTATCACGCAGTAGCACTTGATGCACGAGGGCACGGAGATTCCGGTTGGGCGGATGCCGGTCACTATGGTGTCGATCATATGATCGACGATATAGACATGGTCGTTGAGGCGCTCGGCGGCAAGACGCCAATCCTGGTCGGGGCTTCGATGGGGGGCGCCACTAGTCTTGTTGCGGTAGGCGAAGGAAAGATTGCCGCAAAGGCTTTGGTGCTGGTCGATATTGCGCCCCGAATTGATCAGGAGGGACATCGTCAGATTCAGGCGTTTCTCGACCAATACCCAGAGGGCTTCGAGACGCTCGAACAGGTTTCCGACGCAATTGCCAACTACCAACCGCACCGTAAAATGCCGAGAAATCTGGATGGTCTGGCCAAAAACGTACGTCTGGGTGATGACGGCCGCTACCATTGGCACTGGGATCCAGTATGGCGTCATGGCCGCGGGTCCATGCAAGCATACCAAGACCGTCTCCGCGAAGCGGCATCGCGCATAGCAGTACCGACGCTATTGATTCGCGGCGGTCTTTCCAACGTTTTGACAGAAGCCGGTGCAAGAGAGTTTCTCGCGCTTTGTCCGCATTCGGACTACGTGAACATCCCGACTGCTGCACATATGGTTGCCGGAGATCGAAATGACGTTTTCGCCGATGCGGTTGTGGAATTTTTAGGACGGGCTGTAGGGGGCGACCGATAAATTGATGGCTTGGATAGGTGTTGGTTTTTTGCATTCATTGATTGGTAGAAAACGACCCCAATACCTATCTCTCCATCTAATATACGCATTGCTATGATGGGAACGAATGACCTGCCCCCATAAACGGACTAAGTAGCTGGCATTGGTCAGGTCCGGAGACGTAGACGGAATTGCTTGAAACTAGATGAGCTAGCTTGAGGGTGTGTGACCGAAGTTGGCAGGCGAAGTCCCTCCAGTGAAATGGTATACTTTACCGGTTAGATACGTTGGGGTAGGTCATGCGGGATTTTGTGGAGAACTTAATCGCTATCGCGGGAGATGAGAGCATCGTCGCGAAACGCGTCGCCGAAATGGAGGCGTCCGATTACAACGACTTGATGCATCGTATCGACGAGATCATGGAATTGAATGAAGGGGTTGGGCCCGACTCAGTTCGGGACACAGAAATGATCCAATGGCTTATGCGCGCATCCGTGGTGGCCGAGTATTATGAAAAGCGGACGTTTGATGTCTGAGATATGGAGGCGCGTGTATTAAGTCGCCGCCAGGTGGATCGCCAAACAGCATCCTTATTGATTTCGGAATAGTTTGAACTGACCTGCCCCCGTTGACTGGTCCGAGTGGAATGTTAGTGCATCATCGGTTTTTCCTCCAAGGGAATGATGCTCTCTGGTGCTGGCGGCCTGTATCCCAAAGCTGAGTGTGGCCGCTTCGTATTGTAATGCCGTTGCCATTGTTCGATGACGATTTGAGCTTCTTTGAGGCTGTAGAATACCTCTCCGTTGAGCAGTTCGTCCCGGAACCGGGCGTTGAAGCTCTCGCAGTATCCATTCTCCCAGGGTGAACCAGGTTCGATGTATGCGGTCTCCGCGCCGACGGCTTTGATCCACTGCCTGACGGCGTCTGCGATGAACTCCGGCCCGTTGTCGGAGCGGATGTACGCTGGAACACCTTGGACGATGAACAGATCCGTCAGCGCGTCGATCACGTCCGTGGAGTTCAGCTTCCGCTTCACTCGGATCGCCAGACATTCGCGGCTAAACTCATCGATGATGTTCAGCATTCTGTATGCCCGACCATCCTCCGTCCGGTGATGAACGAAGTCGTATGACCAGACATGATCAATTCGCTCCGGCCTGAGACGGATGCACGAGCCGTCATTCAGCCACAGCCGGCCTCTCTTCGGCTGTTTCATGGGAACCTTCAGCCCCTCACGGCGCCACAGGCGTTCGACCCGCTTATCGTTCAAATGCCAGCCTGCATCTCTCAACATCGCGGCGATCCGCCGATAACCGTAACGCCCATATTGCCGAGCCAACTCGATCATATCCCGAACAAGAAGATCTTCATCATCACGGGACTTCGGCACATACCGTTGCGTGGATCGATGCTGCTTCAGCACCAGGCAGGCCCGGCGTTCGGTGATGTTGAACTTACCCCGCACCAGATCGATGCAGGTGCGGCGCCGTGCGGGGCTCAGAAGTTTCCCTTCGCGGCCTCTGCCAATATGAGCTTATCCAGTGTGAGATCGGAAACGGCCCTGCGAAGTCGTTCGTTCTCCTTCTGAAGCCGCTTCAACTCTTTGAGTTGATCCGTGCCCATGCCGCCGTATTGCTTGCGCCATCGATAATACGTCTGCTCTGTAATCTGCACCTGCCGAATGGCATCAATCCTCGGCTGGCCTTGCCCAACAAGGACATCAACCTGACGCAGCTTCGAGACAATTTCTTCCGGTTTGTGTCGTTTCGTTGCCTTCTTTGGTCCTCCGTTTCCTATCATAACCGGTGGACCAATTCAGTGGGGGAGGATCAACAGCTCACGCTTCAATCGCCGGATCTCCGCGTCCTTGTCATCGCCGCCGGCAGGTTCCGAGAACTTCTTCTTCCAGGCGTAGAGCGAATGTGCACTCACGCCGAGGCGCTCTGAGACCTCCGAAACCGGATAACCCCGCTCGGTGCTCTGACGCACTGCGTCCCGTTTGAAATCGTCACTGAAATTGGCTTTGCCCATGTTAGCCTCCTTGCCTCAAATTTAGGGAAGAAAGCGTCTACAAATCTAGGGGCACCTCATTTCTTCGCGGTCGCGTACGCCGCCGTCAACAATCAGTCCGCCCATTCCCTTGTGGACGGCGGCATACGTTGCCATGCCGCCCCAAGTGGAAACCGGGTGTCCGCCGTTGTCGACGACAATGATGTCGCCCGGCCCGGCAGCGTCGATCATATGCCCGACCTTGAAGTCCGCCGGCGGAAAGCTCCCTTTCAGGCCTGTCGTTTCGCGTGCTGTGCGACGCCCGCATCCTCAACATCTTCGAAGGGGACGCCGAGATTCAGACGCAGGTCATCGCCCGCGGCCTTCTGGAAGACAAAAACTGAGAATGCGCAAACGCTCTCATCTGCATAGGCGATCCTACAGAAACATATCCATAACTGAGGCTGATAGGGGGTGAGCCGTGATGAGAACTGAATGGAGTGACTTGAAGCTCAGACAGTAATCAGGTCAGAGCACCTCAAAAACAATAAATGGAAAGCATTCCATTTTTGTTGCAAGCCTCGAGTTTGTGCGCTAAGAGTCTTACTTCTCGTCTCCAATTTTAGGGTCCGAGAGTCCGGGAAATAAAATCCAAGGGAGGATTGCGATGTCATTGAATTTCTCAAAGCAGACCAAGCAGGGGGTGTTCGCGTTGGCTATGAGCGCATTTGTGTTCGCTCAGGCCCCGCTGACCGTCAACGCCGCCAATTTCAAGTATACGACGCAGTTGCCGCAGAAAAATTTTCAGGTGCAGAACATTCTGGAGTTCTCTAAATGTGTGGCA
The DNA here is from genome assembly GCA_965229805.1 of Rhodospirillales bacterium. GTDB lineage: Bacteria > Pseudomonadota > Alphaproteobacteria > Rhodospirillales > Casp-alpha2 > UBA4479. Next base: position 964,403 of record CBDDJO010000002.1, read on the forward strand.
GAAAAGTCGGATATCACGATTGACGTATATGATTCGGCTCAGTTGTATCGCGACAAAGAGGTTCCGAGTGCCGTCGCTTCGGGGGCAGTCGAGCTTGGCATGTCCACGACGGAACGCTGGGCGGGTACGATCCCGGCAATGGGTATCTTTAGCGTACCATTCGCATTGGGTGGCCGTGACACCGTTCTTAAGCTTTTGAAGCCTGGTGCGGAGTTTCGAAAGGTCCTCGACGAAGCGCTCGTCAAAACCGGTGTGCGGCCGATCTACTGGATGGAATATGGCACGGTTGTCTTCTTGTCGAAGAAGGATCGCCCGATTCGCATGCCTGAAGATCTCAAAGGGATGAAGGTCAGAACGTTCGGGAAAACGCTCGGTGATTTCGTCAATTCTGTGGGCGGTGCCGCGACGATCATGTCGGGTTCTGAGCAGTTTGTTGCCTATCAGCGGGGCACAGTCGATGCGGGCATGACGGGCGTGGCGAGTTTCAAATCTCGTAAGCTCGATGAAGTGATGAACGTCATCACGTTCACCCAGCATGGACACATCTACTTCCCGTCAGTGATTAATGAAAAGGTATGGCAGGGTCTTTCTGCCGATCAGAAGTCGGCGCTGAAGTCATGTGGAGACGAGGCGCAAACCGCTTTGCACAACGAAGTTGGATCTGCCGAAGCTGAAGCGATCGCATACGCGAAGGACAAGGGTGCGGATGTCATCGAATTGTCCGCAGAAGACCTTGAGAAGTGGCGCGAAGCTGGCCAGCCTACGGTGAAAGAGTTTGTCAATCACTCCGGCGAACTCGGTCAGAAACTTCTGGAACTTGTCGAAAAAGCCAAGTGAAGTCTGACGTCAGCCGTTTGAGTTGGTTGCGGGAGGCAGGTTGAATGCGGCCTGCCTCCAGCGCAACTAACCTCAATTGTGATCAGTTAAGGAATGCTCAGCATGATCGGAACGGGAATAGACCGAATAAGTGACCTTCTTGGTTATCTTGCCGCAGCCATTTTTTTTCTGATCGGTCTGGTGATTACCTTCGAAGTGGTTTCCAGGTATGTGTTTCTGGCGCCCACGACCTGGGCCGAGGAAGGGGCTAGGTTGTTGCAGTTATGGGCTACCTACGGGGCGCTCGCGTACATTCTGAAAACACGCGCGTATATCCGGATTACTGCTCTGGTCGTGATCTTGCCATTGCGGTTGCGTCAATTTCTGGAATTTTTCGCATTGCTCTGGATCATGAGCTTCAGCGTTGTCGTTACCTGGTATGGATACGAGATCGCTTACGAGAGCGTGGAGATCGGGCGCGCAACAGAAACAATGAATCAGGTGCCAATGGTATGGACCGAAGCGGCTATCCCGATCGGTTTTAGCATCTTGCTACTTCAGGGCTGTGTCGAGATGTGCAAGTTGTTTAAGCACGGCACCCTCGATCGTTCGGATGAGCGAGACGAGCTTGGCAGCGAGTTCCACTAGAAATGACAACATTTATTATACTCGCAGCATTGTTGCTGTTGCTGCTTGCGGGAATCCCTATTGCATTCGTGACGGGCGGACTGGGCCTGCTGCTTCTCTTGATCGAGGGCTTCAAGCCGATCATGGCGGCCCAGGCGCTATATGCGAGCATCGACAACTTTATTCTGCTTGCCGTCCCGATGTTCCTTTTGATGTCCAATGTCCTGCTGAAAGGCGGGATCGGCAAAGACTTGTTTGCGGCGGTTCAGTCCTGGGTCGGGCATTGGCCTGGCGGATTGGGTGTCGCTACCATCATATCCTGTACGATTTTTGCCGCGATCTCCGGATCATCCGTTGCGACGGCGGCGACGATCGCAGTCGTTGCCATTCCCGAAATGACAAAGCGCGGTTACGAGCGAAAATTTGTTCTGGGCTTGCTCGCTGCCGGCGGCACCCTCGGCATTTTGATACCCCCCTCGATCATTCTGATTGTCTATGGCGTCATCACCGAAGAATCGATCACAAGGCTGTTCTTGGCCGGTATCGGTCCCGGGTTGTTCCTCGCGTTCGCCTTTTCCGCATACGCGATGCTGTATGCCCGCTTTAAAGGTCAGTATGAACGAGCACCAAAGGCAAGCTGGGAGGAGCGCCGGAAGTCACTGCTGCGGGCGTTCCCGGCACTTCTTTTGGCTTTCGTCATTATCTTCGGGATTTATTTCGGTATCTTCACGCCCACGGAAGCCGCTGGCATCGGGTTCGTTTCTTCTCTGATCATCACGACCGCCATGGGCCGGATGGACATTCAGAAACTGAAAGCGTCATCAATAGAAGCCGCCAGTACGACGGTTACAATATTCGTCATTGTTGCGGGCGCAGATATTTTTGCGAAGGCAATCACCCTGTACCGCATCCCGCATGACGTTTCGCAGATGGTTGGTTCTACATTCACGGAACCCGGCATGTTTATCCTGCTCGTATGTATTGTTCTTCTCATTATGGGTTTCTTTATTGAAGCGCTCAGCATGATGCTCGTGATGGTGCCCGTGCTGTACCCCTCGCTGCTTGGCATGGGCATCGACCCGATTTGGTTCGGTATCGTTTTCGTGATCATGGTTGAATGTGCGTTGATCACGCCTCCGGTGGGCTTGAACCTGTTCGTCCTACAGGCGATAGCCAAGGTGTCACTAGGCGAGGTGTCAAGAGGTGTGGCGCCGTTCATCGTCATAATGTTGTCTACCGTTGTTCTGCTTTTCTTCTGGCCGGACCTGGCGTTGTACTTCACCAGGCTCTGAGTGAGGTTACGCTCAGCAAAGTAAAACGGTATGGACTCAATTCGTGACGACTGGAGAACGCATCACCTCTTAGTTCTCGTGGTGCTTAGCGTTCTTCATATCGCCGTGATCGTGGGTCTGTTCGCAGTGCCGGCACTGGCGGTCAGCCTGAAGCAGGAATTGGGCCTCAACTCGGAGACAATCGGCTACAGCTCCAGTTTGATTTTTGTAATGTGCGGCCTGACCTCGATTGTCTTCGTCGGGACCACAGCAAAATTCGGCGGCGGGAAGGTTCTTCAGGCATCGCTGGTCGTCATGTCTGCGGGCGGCTTGCTGGTGGCGATTTCGGACGGCAGCATCCTGTTCTTTGCCGGTCTCGGCCTGTTTGGCCTGGGGTACGGTGTCATGATGCCCGTCACCTCCGTCGTGCTTGCCCAGTTTACGCCGGCCAGCCGAAAGAATTTCAGTTTCTCCACCAAGCAATCCGGGACGCCCATCGGTGCCGCCATTGCGGGTATTGCGTGTCCGTTCCTGGCCGCGGCATGGGGATGGGAAGCAAGCTTCCTGCTGATTGCCGCGACATGTGCGCTGGGTGCATTGGGATTGCTGTTCTTTGCCAAAGCTTGGGATGTAACGGCCGATTCCAAAAGAAAGATCCAATCGCCAGGCGCCGGCATCCGCATTATTGCCGCTGACCCGACCCTGAGGCGCCTCGTCGCAACAGGTCTGTTCTTTTCCATGTCGCAACTGGCCTCGACGTCGTTTCTGGTTCTTTACATGGTTGAAGATCTGCAAAGAGCCCCCGCGACGGCGGGTTTCTATTTCTCGCTTGCATATGCGTCGGGGTTCGCCGGCCGATTTGTCTCGGGCTGGGTAGCGGATCGCTATAATGACACGATTGGCGTCCTGGTCTTCAACGGTGTGCTGGCAGCGGTCGCCGCGGGCGTGCTGGCAATGGTCTCTTCGGGTGTGCCGGAAGCGATCGTTGTGATCCTGGTCGTCGCCAGCGGCGTCAGCGGGTTTTCCTGGAACGGCTTGTACCATGCAGCGGTCGCTTCGAACGCGAAACCAGATCAGCTCGGTGAGGTCATTGGCGGCAGTTACGGGTTTGTCTTTCTGGGATCGCTCGCGGGCCCCGGGATATCCGCCTTGCTCTACGGTATCAGCGGAAGCTACGTGGTTGTGTTCATGTACGTGGGGTTGATGGCGTTGTTCGGCGCAATATCGGTTGTGCCGCTTCGCAACAGGAAAGCGAGCGTGGCTAAGCCCAAAAATACCTAAATTCCATCTTGTGAAATGCATTCCATTTTGATAATTTACGATCAACAGTGTCGTTAACCTGTGCGCGGCGGGCGTGCCCGTTCGTATGCGAAGCGGGTCGGCATCCTGACGTGTTGAATGCATCCCTCCGTCCAAGCGTCTGGCAAGCGAGGTGGTCGTTCATTGAACCAGAGGAGATCTTAAAATGACGGACGGTTATCAAGACATTCTGTACGAAGTGAAAAACGGCGTGGCGACCATTACGGTAAACCGGTCGGAAAAAATGAATGCTTTCCGGGAGGTCACATACCATGAAGTTCTGGACGCTCTTGGCCGCGCAGGATGGGATCTTGATATCGGTGTTATTGTCCTAACCGGAGCAGGCGGCAAAGCCTTCGGCGTCGGTGGCGACAGCAGTGACAAGAAATCCGAACGTGCGGGCCGGGGATTGCTGGGCGTGCCGCTTGAAGAAATCCATACCATGATCCGTGACGTTCCGAAGCCTGTCATTGCGAAAGTAAACGGATATGCAATCGGCGGCGGGAACGTGATGGCGACGATCTGCGACCTGACGATCGCCTCGGAGAACTCGCAATTCGGCCAGGTTGGGCCGAAAGTGGGTTCGGTGGACCCGGGTTTCGGCACCGCGTATCTGGCAAGGATCGTCGGCGAAAAGAAAGCCCGTGAGATGTGGTATTTGTGCCGTCGATACACGGCGCAGGAGGCTCTGGAAATGGGGCTCGTCAATAAGGTTGTGCCGGAAGCAGACCTGGACGCCGAGGTCGATGCCTGGTGTGCGGAAATCATGGAAAGAAGTCCGACCGCCATCGCCATCGCAAAACGGTCTTTCAATGCCGACAGCGAGAATATCCGCGGTATCGGCGGGATGGGATTCCAGGCGCTGGCACTTTACTACCAAACCGAAGAGTCGAAAGAGGGCGGCAACGCCTTCAGGGAAAAACGCAAGCCTGATTTTCGCGGCAAGGTCGTTCGCTCATAAGACCGGTTGAGTATCCGGTGTGTGAACATACTGCCGATATCAGGCGTATCCAGACGAATATGTAGAGGTTCGTGATGAAGGTACTTGTCGCGGTGAAGCGCGTCATTGACTACAACGTGAATGTGCGGGTGAAGGCTGACGGCACGGGCGTTGAGAGGTCGAACGTCAAGATGTCCATGAATCCATTCGACGAGATAGCCGTCGAAGAGGCTGTCAGATTGAAGGAGGCCGGTGTCGCCGACGAAGTCGTCGCTGTGACAGTCGGCAGCGCGCCGTCTCAGGAAACGCTCAGAACCGCCCTCGCCATGGGTGCGGATCGCGGCATACATGTCGTTTCGGATGAAGAGCTTCAACCGCTCGCCGTCGCGAAGGTGCTTAAATCCATTTGTCTCGAAGAGACGCCGGATCTAGTGATCGTCGGCAAGCAGGCAATTGATGACGACAGCAACCAGACGGGGCAAATGCTTGCGGCGATGATGAAATGGCCGCAGGGAACTTTTGCGTCGAAAGTGGAACTGAACGACTCAAAAGCCGTCGTGATCCGTGAAGTGGACGGCGGTCTCGAGACCGTCGGGCTCTCAATGCCTTGTGTCGTTACGACCGATCTGCGGCTCAACGAGCCCAGGTATGCATCCTTGCCGAATATCATGAAGGCAAAGAAAAAACCAATCGAGGAAAAGCAGGCAAGCGAGCTTGGCGTCGATATCGCGCCGCGATTAACGGTTGTGAGTGTTTCCGAACCGCCCAAGCGAGAAGCCGGCATTGTTGTGGAGGATGTCTCTCAGTTGGTGGACAAACTGAAGAACGTAGCAAAGGTGATCTAATTATGAGTGTATTGGTCATTGCTGAACACGATAATTCATCGCTCATGCTGGCCACGCTGTCTGCCGTAACGGCAGGACTGCGGATCAGCGAAATAGTTGACGTGCTGGTTGCTGGAAGCGACTGCGGCAGCGTCGCTGAAGCGGCGTCGAAGATCGCAGGGGTTAAACGCGTCATGCACTGCGATGATCCTGCTTATGCGCACATGCTCGCTGAAAATATGGCGCCGTTGATCGTGAGCATGTCGGACGGTTTCACGCATATTCTCGCGCCTGCAACGACGGCCGGTAAGAATATTATGCCGCGTGTGGCTGCGGACCTGGATGTTGCCCAGATTTCCGACATTGTCGACGTCGTCGATGCGGATATTTTTGTTCGGCCGATATACGCAGGAAACGCGATGGCGACCGTTAAAAGCAGCGATACCGTCAAGGTGATCACGGTGCGGGGGACGGCATTCGATGCTGCCGATCAGACAGGCGGCAGCGGTTCGATCGAAACGGTTTCGGCGGCCGAGACCGGTGACAGCTCGGCCTTCATCGGCCAGGAACTCAGTAAATCGGAAAGGCCGGAATTGACGGCAGCCAAAGTGGTCATATCCGGCGGCCGCGGCATGGGGTCGGGTGAGAACTTTAAACTGATTGATGCCGTTGCAGATAAGCTCGGGGCGGCCGTTGGCGCATCCAGAGCGGCCGTAGATGCTGGTTATGTCCCCAGTGACTATCAGGTCGGGCAAACCGGCAAGATCGTGGCGCCCGATTTATACGTCGCGGTCGGTATATCCGGCGCCATCCAGCATCTTGCAGGCATGAAAGATTCGAAAGTCATCGTGGCGATCAACAAAGACCCGGAAGCACCTATCTTTCAGGTTGCCGACTTCGGTCTGGTCGCGGATTTGTTCGAAGCGTTACCTGAACTCGAAGCCAAGCTGAACTGACACTCCCGATGTGGCACCCCTTGTCGTCGCTGGTGCATGGCGCTGTGAGGCGGCAACAGGGGGCGGAGATCTGCGTCAAATATTGCCGAAAAGGGGAACTTTCCGATGACGGAACGTGAGCAAATGGAATTCGATGTAATTATTGTCGGCGCGGGGCCATCCGGCCTGAGTGCGGCGATCCGCCTGAAACAGCTCGCTGAGTCTTCGGGCCGGGATATCTCTGTCTGCGTGCTCGAAAAAGGATCGGAGGTCGGCGCACACATCCTGTCCGGTGCAATCCTTGAGCCGACAGCACTGAATGAACTGTTGCCGGACTGGAAGGAACTCGGTGCACCGCTGCATACCCCCGTGGCGCAGGAAAAGATCATGTTCCTGTCAGAAGCGGGTGGGCTCACGCTGCCGGGTGTATTCATACCACCGGCCATGCGGAACCACGGAAACTACATCATCAGCCTTGGCAACCTGTGCCGCTGGTTGGGCGAACAGGCCGAGGCCGCAGGGGTAGACGTGTATGCCGGGTTTGCTGCCGCTGAAATGATCTGTGACGATGATGGCGCCGTTGCGGGCGTTATCACCGGCGATATGGGCGTCAACGCCGACGGTACTCAATCGGCCAACTTTGAGCCGGGAATAGAGCTACGTGCCAGGTACACACTGCTTGCCGAAGGGTGCCGGGGGCATCTCGGCAAGGAAGTGAAGCAGCGCTACGATCTGGAGAAGGACTGTGAGCCGCAAACTTATGGTATCGGTATCAAGGAACTGTGGGAGGTAGAACCGGACAAGCACAAGCCCGGTCTCGTCGTGCACACGGCGGGTTGGCCCCTGGACAATGGGACTTACGGCGGCTCTTTTCTTTATCATCTCGAGAATAATCAGGTGGCGGTCGGGTTTGTCGTCGGATTGGACTACAGCAACCCGTATCTCAGCCCCTATGACGAGTTTCAGCGGTTCAAGACGCATCCGAAGATCGTCGAGACATTTAAGGGCGGCCGGCGGATTTCTTACGGCGCACGCGCAATCAACGAAGGCGGGTTGCAGTCGATGCCTAAAATGACCTTTCCTAGCGGGGCGCTGATCGGATGTGACGCCGGTACGCTCAACATGCCAAAGATCAAGGGATCTCATACGGCGATGAAGTCGGGCATGCTTGCAGCGGAAGCAGTTTTCGAGGAATGGGCGGAGCCGTCCCGCCAAAGCCCAGAACCAGCATCATATGCAGGCCTGATAAGAAACTCGTGGCTGTACAAAGAGCTTTATCGCGCACGGAACGTCCGGCCGTCATTCAAGTGGGGTCTGATCATCGGGACACTTTATACGGCGCTCGATCAGATTGTCTTCAGAGGCAACGCCCCCTGGACGCTTTCCCATGGGCATGTTGACCATGAGAAATTGATCCCGGCCGATCAGGCAACGCCGATCCAATATCCAAAACCGGACGGCGAAGTCTCATTCGACAAGCTTTCGTCCGTGTATTTATCAAACACGAATCATGCTGAAAATCAGCCTTGTCATCTTCAGTTGCGGGACCCGGAACTGCCGGTACAACACAACTATCAGCGCTACGCCGGACCGGAGCAGAGGTTCTGCCCGGCGGGCGTCTACGAGTTCGTCGAAGACCAGAAGGCGGAAGACGGCGTGCGCCTGCAGATCAATTTTCAAAACTGCGTTCACTGCAAAACATGCGACATCAAGGACCCGAACCAGAATATAAACTGGGTTGTTCCAGAAGGCGGGAACGGGCCGAACTATCCAAATATGTAGCTAACGCATTGAAATAGTATTGATTTCACACACTTAGTCTTTCGCCACAGTCCCGGCCTCTTGAAGGTTCCGGACCTCGTCTTCTGTATAGTTCAATACGGACCTGAGGACCTCGGTCGTGTGCGCACCAAGCTGAGGGGCAGCGACAGGGTCTTTTCGCTCGAGTTCGGAGAACGTACCGGCAAATCCCGGTGCCGGATAGTCTTCGCCGCTGGGGTGGCGCAGGTTCCGGTATAATGGATTGGTTTTGACGAGTTCAGGTGTGTGTTCGTAGGCTTCTTTGACAGTCCGGTACACATCCCAGCAGACATTATTTTCCTTAAACAGATTGGTTATCTCTTCGAGTGAATGGCGCTGGACGGCGTCGGCCACCATTGGATTGATTCTGTCGCGATGGCGGAAGCGTGTCCCCTCATCTAGGGTGAAACTGACGCCAAGCTCCTGTTCGAGGCGGTCGATAGATGACGTGAGCTGCAGTGCCTCGATCAATGATGTCCATTGCCGGGGCGTCAGTGCAACGATCATGACACGTGCGCCATCCCTGGTCTGGAAATCACGACCGAATGCGCCGAATAGATCATTGCCGTAGCGGGGCCGGTCGTGTCCGCTCGAAATCACTTCCCCCAGCATCCCCAGATTGGCGATGGTGGAGAATGCAACATCGCTTAGCGGGATACGGACTTCGCCGCGAATACCGGTTTCACTGCGATTTCTTTCCGCTGCGATAAGGGAGAGCGCTGCCATTGAACCCGTCATCAGGTCCCATGCCGGCAGCACATGGTTGGTTAGCTCTTGCCTGTCGCCTGGGCCGGTCAGTGATGCGATGCACACGGCGGGGTTGATCGTGTAGTCGACGGCGCTGGTCCCGTCCGGCCAGCCCATCACCCGGACCGTAATCTGATCGGGACGGGTCTTGCAGAGGTTCTCGTGTGAGAGGAAACCGTGCGACGGAAAATTGGTCAGCAGAATACCGGCCCGCGGCCCGGGCGCGCAGGCAAGCTTCACGAGAATTTCCCGGCCAGCCGCCGATTTGAGGTCCAGGGCGACGGATTTCTTGCCGCGGTTAAGGCCTTCTCAGAACAGGCTGTGTCCGTTGGCGCTGAGCGGCCAACGGTGAAAATCCGGCCCGCCACCTATTTGATCAATGCGGATCACTTCCGCGCCAAGCTGGCTTAGATATAGCCCGGCCGATGGTGCGGCGACGAAGGACGATGCCTCGATTATCCGAAAACCTTTCAAGAGGTCATACATCGCCCGCAGCTCTATCTGGATTGAACACGAAATATCTCCGAATAGGCACGTTGATGCCTGAGAGACGGCAGTCTAAATTATTCAATCAGTGAATAAAAAATTCAAAATAAATGACAATTGGTGCCTGCACAGGTAAGATTTGTCAAACTCGGAGCAGGCCGGGATTGCGTGTTTTGTGTTGATTGCAGCCTGGATGGCGGAATGCCTTTCCGCCATGCCCAACCTACGAATCTGGATACGGAAATGAACCACGAACTCTATATCCCGTTCTCTGGCGAGAATTCTTTCTTCTTTGAACTTTATCGGCGTTACCAGCGTGATCCTCAGTCTGTGCCGATCGACTGGCGTATCCATTTCGAAGCACTGGATGATGATGAAAAATCGGGTCAGGCATCGGGGACGGCGGACGCGACCGCTCAGGCTCTGGTTGCGGTATATCGTCAGGAAGGTCACCGGGTGGCGAGCCTTGATCCGTTGGGTCTCTCGTCAGGCAATCCAGGTGCAACGATGGCAAGCTTGCGCGAAAAGGCAGCCGCGACGGACAGTCAGTGCCGATACAGGCTCGCCGGCGAGGAACGGATCGGCCGGCTGCAGGATGTGGAGAAAGAGCTCCGCTCCATTTATGGCGGCACCGTAGCGCTGGAAGCCGGGCATATTCAGGACGAGGCGGTGCGAAACTGGATATACGAAACGTATGAGCGGGAGATGCTGGCGCCACCGGATGCGGAGTCGCTGATCCGTGTCGGGGATACGATTGCCCGTGCCGACACCTTCGAGAATTTTTGTAAGATCAAATTCGTCGGAAAAAAGAGATTCGGGATTGAAGGCGCGGAAGGCAGTGTTGTCCTGCTACGAGAACTGCTGAGGCATGCGGCGCATGCCGGCGTTGCGGAAGTCGTCGCCGGCGGCATGCATCGTGGGCGGCTTGCGACGCTTGTGACGGTGCTGGGTAAGTCTCCGGCGTTGTTGTTTGCGGAACTCAAGGGTGCGGACCTCACCAACGCGAGCAGCGACTTCACCGGGGATGTGCCGTACCACCTGGGGCATACAGCGGAGCTCACCTTTGGCTCGCATGAGCTTAAGGTTTCGATATCTCCCCATCCCTCTCATCTGATGGTCGTCGCCCCTGTCGTATTGGGTTATGCCCGGGCTAAACGCGATAAATCCGAGGGCAGAGCGATGAGCATCCTGTTGCATACCGATGCGGCGTTCGCCGGGCAGGGGCTTTCAGCAGAGATTATGCAGATGTCCGGTTTGCAGGGCTATGACACGAGCGGGACAGTGCACATCGTCGTCAATAACCAGATCGGGTTCAGTACAATGCCGTCGGAAGGACGTACGGCTTCATATTGCACCGACGTCGGAAAGATGATCGGCGTCCCCATTCTGCATGTAAATGGTGATGATCCGGACGCCATGCTGCGCGCTGCTCAAGTTGCTTTCTCATGGCGCCAGAAGTTTGGCCGCGATGTCCTGATCGATCTCGTTTGCTACAGAAAGAATGGGCATAACGAGTTGGACGAACCACGGTTCACCCAGCCGGGTATGTGGGACGTCATTGATAATCACCGCACCGTATTCGAGATCGCGACCGCAAAGATTGCGGAAGTTGCGCCGTACGGCGTGGATCATGTCCAGAATACGGCAAAGGCTTTCCGGACTGAGCTGGAGGACGCATACGAAGCCGTCGAGGGCGCCTTTACCAATGCGTATCTGCACTACCAGGAAGGCTGGGAGAAGATCAGCGGCAGCGGCGCCGCGTTGCTCAGCCGAATAGAAACCGGCATTAATGCCAAATCTCTGGAAGCACTTCTTCGCCAAACAACGGAAATACCGGCCTCGGTCCAGGCGCATCCAAAAGTTGCCCGTTTCTATCAGGAACGGGTATCGAACGTGCTGGATGAAGACAAAGTGGATTTCGCGACAGCCGAGGCGCTGGCGATTGCATCGCTTCTGGATGAAAAGGTCTCGGTCAGGATTTCCGGTCAGGATTGTGTCCGTGGCACGTTCACGCAGCGCCACTGGCGCGTCCACGATTTGAAAGAGGCAGGCACCTGCACCCCGGTTGCGTTCGCAGCGAAGGATGGGGCGACGTTCGATGCGATTAACAGTCCGCTCACGGAGTATGGCATTTTAAGTTTCGAGTATGGGTACAGTACGAATTCGCCGCAGGCACTCACGATCTGGGAGGCACAGTTCGGCGATTTTCTGAACTGCGCGCAGACTGTTGTTGATCAGTTTATTGTATCAGCCGAGTCGAAATGGCGATTGAAATCCGGATTAGTGATCTCGTTACCGCACGGTCTGGAAGGGCAGGGGCCGGATCATTCGTCAGCCCGCATCGAGCGAATTCTTCAATCGTGTGCACATGACAATATCGTTGTCGTCAATCCGTCCACGCCGGCGAACCTTTTTCATGTTCTGCGTCGACAAATACACGCCTTCTGGCGAAAACCGCTTTTCCTGATCTCGCCGAAGTCGCCATTGCGCATGAAGGCTGCCGTTTCAAGCGTCGGCGACTTCATCGGTAAAAGTCATTTTCTGCCTGTTATCGGCGAGTCGATTAAGGATAAAACCGCGATACGGCGGCTCATCCTCTGCTCGGGCAAGATATTTTACGACCTTGCAGCAGCGCGGGAAGATAATGGGCTCAACGATCGCGTCGCCATCGTCCGCATCGAACAATTGTATCCGTTGGATATGGAAGCCATCCTCAAAGAAATCGGATCATATGGGAAATGTCAGGACGTGATCTGGTGTCAGGAAGAAGCGGAGAACCAGGGTGCGTGGAAGTTCATCCGCGACAAGCTTCTGGAAGTGGACAGTGATTTGGCGCTGAAGATCGAATATCATGGCCGCGAAGCGTTGCCGGTCGCCGCCGGCGGTTCTGTCGACCGGCATGGCGCGGAACAGTCCGGGATCGTAAAGTCGGCTCTCGGCATTTAGGTCTATCGGGTTAACACCCTGACAGGAAGCATATGACGGCATTTGAACCTGTTAGAGCATTGGTGCGTGGCTTGGATGTTTTGCGTGCCGTCAGTGAGAACAGCAGGCTCACGGCATCCGAGATAGCCAAGCGCCTGGATATTCCTCAACCCACAATTGTCAGAATATTAGAGACATTGATTGCCGTTGGTTACGTCTATCGTGATCTGGACGCAGCGACGTTCGGTGTGACGGCGAGAACCAAATCGTTGAGTAGCGGATACGATATGAGCTCGCGCGTGGCGCAGCTTGCTCAGCCGACGATCGAGGCGCTTCGACAGGAGATCGGCTGGCCATCCAATCTGTCCGTTCCCGTCGGGCGGTCAATGGTCATCGCGTACACCAACCGTGCTGCGCATGGATTGTCGATGCCGGGCAGATTGGGCGCCCAGCTGCCGATGCTGGCGACCGCCACCGGTATTGTTTACCTGGCGAATCTTGATGATGCCGCTCAAAAGGAACTTCTCTCTGACCTCAAAAGCAGCAGCGATCCCTGGGACAGCTTGCCGACGCTTTGGAAGGGCCTGAAAAATAAACTGGAGCGTGTGAAGGCGCAGGGTTACGGGCTTGCGGAAGAACAGTATCTGGACGCGATCTATCAGTCACGGCTTTGGGCCGTCGCCGTGCCGATCCATTCCAATCTGGGGGTCGAAGCGGCGATCAGCAGTCTGGTGCTCAGAGATGCCGGCGATCAAGCGGAACAGATAGAGAGAATCCTGCCGAATCTTCGGGATGCCGCACGTGAGATCGGCCGCAAGATAGACCTGGATCGGGGCATCGGCGAGATCGAATGACGCGGAGCGAGTGGGAGTGGTGTGATCTTTTTTGGAAACGCCTCTACTCGCCGGTCATGATCGTGCCGCGCATGGCCAGTCCACCAATTTCAGACGCGGCCCAGACATCGTAGCAGCTGCCGTCGCTGTTTTTGTCGACGAAAACGGAAATCTCATCCCCGCAGAACAAGGGGGAGATGACTCTATATTTATACTTATTGATCTTCGCCTCCGGATGACGGGCTCTGAAGGCTTCGGCGATAAGCGTGGCGGTCAGCGGCCGTGTACGACCAGTCCGGGATACCCCTCGACGTCTTCTGTATAAGGGCGGTCATAATGAATGCGGTGACTGTTGAAGGTCAGAGCCGAATAGCGAAACAGCATGATTTCATCGACGGTCGTTGAGCCAATTTTTTGTCCGTGATCCGGTGCCGGGACATGAGACCGCGCTTCTTTTGCGCGGGGCATTTCGCGATAAATTATGTCCTGCTCCTCGATCAGTGAGGTGCCAAACTGCCCTTCGTAGGTATGAGACAGCGTCAACAGCGTTAATGCTCCGTTGCGGCCAGTCTTCTCCGTGACATTAAGTATCTTGGTTATCTTTTTGAAGTGTTCCCCGATACGAAGTGTGCGCAGGTATTGAATGCGGCTGCCTGCCCACATGCGACGGGGCAATGCCACAGGCGGAAGGAAACCGCCTCTCACCGGGTGGCCATCTGCACCGAGTTCTTTTTGCGGAACGGGTTTGTTGAAATACAACCAGTGACCGGTCGGCGGAAGCGGGCATTCGACTGAAGATTCGATATTCTCGCTGTCCAGCAAAGCGGCCAAACCGGCAATGCGATCACCGTGTATTGTTTCTTCCGCCGCCGACGTACGTCCAATCCAATCCGATTTTGATTCCATCGTTTGTGACACTTGTCCGATCCAGAGAAAATTTGTTGAGCGGGCGCAGCCTCAATGGAGGCTGCGATCACCAGACAATATTTCTGCGATCTGAGGCAGGGTATTCCCGTCACCCGTATTGCGGATCAGTTTGAACAGTTTCTCAGTGCCGTCACCGAGGACTGGCTCGACGAGAGCGTTGAACTTTCGCTCCATGCCTTCCCATCCAAGCGGATTGCCGGGATTGCCGATAGAGATCGGGGTTTCTGCGGAGACCTGTGACCCATCGCCGAAGTGTACCGTCATGGTTGCTGAGACTTCCGAGACGCCGTCAGTGCCGGTCAGGGTAACCTTTTCCATCAAGCTGCGGATTTTTGGATCGGTAATGCGATCCATATCGAAATCACGCTTGGTCGCGTCATATCCGTTCAGGCCTAACGCCGCACAGTACTGATTGCTGAATTTGCCTTCGAGTGGCGTGTTCGGCGACGGCTTTCCTGCGAGACGAAGAACGGAAGGATGGACGTTCACGATGACCTTGTCGATATTGTCCAAGTCGATTTTAGATGCAAGTTTCTGCCCGGTTTCAATGGTGGCGTGCGTCAAATTGCATGCCGCGAAAGGCTTGAACGTATCTTGGAGGATTTGCCAATCTTGACCGAACGAGAGCTTGGGAAAAGTCTTCAAGCCATCCTGGACGAGCGCAGCCGCCAAGGTCTGACCCTCAGCTTCAAGCAAGTCGAGTTTCGATTCGAAACCGGCGGAAGCCAGCTCTGCAGAAAGCATCCCGTCCAGCGCGGCTTTGCCGGCATGGAGTGGTTTCGACATCGTCCCGAACGAGGCCACGAGCCCGATGCATTGGGTCGCAGCGGCACCCAGCGCATTCATGATCTGCTGTTCATTCAAGCCGTAGGCATAGCTTGAAGCGACGGCAGCCGATAGCCGCCCAAACACGGCCGTCGAGTGAATGCCGCGACCGGTGATCTCGTGACCGAGGCCGTTTCCACCCAGCCTCGAGGCGACCTCAAAGCCGTTTATGAATGCGTGGAGCGCGGTTTCGTCGTCCAGGCCGAGATGAGAGGCGGTTGCCAGCGTTGCCGCCCATGTAGGTCCGCTCAAGTGGGCAAGGCAGCCGAAATGCGTATCGTCGAAGTCCAGACAGTGGGCGAATGTCCCGTTCACGAAGGCCGCTGCTGTAGGGGCGTGATATCCAGAGAAAAACATCGGCGCACGGCCGGTTGAAGACCAGGCCTTTGCGACGCTCATGGCTGATACGCCCGCCGGCTGGTCGAATGCGCCCAAGCCGACCGCACACCAGTCGGCCATGCACATGCGCGCGGCGTCCAGAACATTTTCCGGGATCTGCCTCTGCGGCGTTCCGGAAACATAAGAAGCAATTGTCCGGGCGTTTTCCGTGACAGTCATGATGTGATCTCTCCCTTGTTCATGAAGGCTTTGATTTCGTCAGTTTGGCACCCGAGGTCCGCGAGTATCGCGGGGGCGTCGCCATTCAGGGCAGGGGCGCGGCCCCGTGTCGGCGCGGCAAGCCCCGTGCATGCCAATGGATTCGTGATATGCGGCACCTGTGGGTTGTCTTTAAATGCCACAGGGTCCAATAGGCCGCGGCCTTTTACATTCTCCGAGTGCAATGCTTCGCCAGGCGAAAGCACAGGCGTTATCGGCACGCCTTTGGCCTCCATCAAATCTATGATGTCGTCGCGGGTGTGAGCGAGGCAGTAATCGGAAATCGTCTTCCGATAAACCTCGGCGAGGTCGCCGTGATTGCTCAACCGGTCATGCGTGGATTCGTTCTCATTGATCAGATCGTCCCGGCCGATGGCATGGCAGAATCCCTTCCAGAGCCGAGGCTCAAGCAGCGCCACCGCGACGGACTTCCCATCTTTCGTCCCATAGATGGCATACCTTGGGTTTCCGCCCCAAACTTCCAATCGATTTGGGTCGTCTGTTTTCGCCGCGTCGGCCAATGCACCGGTCAGGGCAATATTGCTCATGCTGAACAGGCTATCGAACATCGATATATCCAGATAACAGCCTTCGTCCGTGGTATGCCGGCGAAGCAATGCCGATATAATGCCAATGCAAGCGACATTGGCGCCGGCAAAATCAGCGGCTTGAAAATGCGGCATCTGGGGTGGCACTCCATCTTTTGCGGCAACGCCCAGAACGCCTGTCTGACATTGAATTGCCAGATCGTGCCCGGAGATATGGGCAAGCGGCCCGGTTTGCCCGAAGCCGGTGATTGAACAGTAAACGATGTCTGGCGAGAGGGATTTTGCGGTTTCGTAGCCGATGCCAAGCTTGGCCGCGAGGCCAGGGCGAAATGACTCGACGACAACGTCGGCATTGTCGATGAGCCGGTGCGCAATCGCCAGATCGCCCTCATCTGTGAGATCTAGGGTGATACTTTTCTTCCCGCCGTTCACCCCGGTGAAATACACGCTGACGTCATCGACTTTCGGCGAATTGTGCCGGCTCCCATCGCCGATGTGTGGGGCCTCGATCTTGATGACTTCGGCTCCAAGGTCGGAGAGAAACTGAGTGCACCAGGGGCCTGGCAGCAATCTGCTGAAATCGACGATCCTAATATTCTGTAACGGTAGATTCATGCTCTGACCCTTTAACTCCCTTCCTCGTTTACCGGCGCCGAAACGGAACCGTTCCCAGTTGCCCGTGCAGGCGTTTCACCAAATTGGAAAATTCCTAATTGATTGACTCGGCGATCTGGGATAATTAACATAATGGAATACGTTCCGTCTATCGGAATATCGAAATTCCGGTGGTGATCTTCTCGTGCGGGCACCAACCGCGACCGCCCACAAGGGCGGCGCATCGGGGTTCGGCGATGGAAAGGGCGCATTTTCGTCTTTGCCTTGTAACCGGCAGGGAAACATTTCGGGTTGGAGGATACAGTTATGGATTTGGGAATTGATGGGCGTGTCGCGCTGGTAATCGGTGGTGGCCGGGGTATCGGGTATGCCGTTTGCAATGATCTCGCCGCTGCGGGGGGCAAAGTTGCGATCGCAGATATCAACGGCGACGGCGCAAAGGAATCGGCAGGCAAACTGGCCGCCGAGACATCTGCGGAAACGATGGGTATCGGCCTCGATATCAGCTCTATGGAAAGTGTGCGCTCTGGCTACGACGAGATAGCAAAGAAGTTCGGTGCGCCGGAAATCCTGATCATCACCGCAGCTATTGTTGACGATAAGTTATTCTTGGAATCCTCAGTCGACGACTGGAAGCCCATGATCGACATCTGCCTGTATGGGCCGATGAACGTCCTCAGCGTCGCTTTGCCGAGCATGGTCGAAAACAATTACGGCCGTGTTGTTTGCATGGCTACGGACTCTGCGCGCGTCGGGCAGGCGCGGCTTTCCTATTACGCGGCGGCCAAAGCCGGCGTGGTGGCATTGGTCAAATCCGTTGCCCAGGAAATCGGCTCGAAGGGGGTCAATCTGAACGTCGTCTCTCCTGGGGCCACCAACACAGAACTGCGCATGGCGCGCGAAGAGGCGATGAAAGCCGAAATGGGCGAGGAAAAGTACGTTCGGCGGGTGGAGAAAGTGCTGCGCATGTATCCGGTTCGTCGGATCGGCGAGCCGGAAGATATCGCGTCGATCACGGCCTTTTTGGTTAGTGAACGGGCGTCTTGGATTACAGGCCAAGTCGTTAGCGTTAATGGCGGCTTTGTGATGCCTTGAGGATACGGACGTGGACTTAGAACTAACAACCGAACAAAGACTCATTCAGGAGTCTGCCATTGAAATGTCGGAGCGGGATATCGTTCCGGTCCTCAAGCGAAACCCGGTAGACTTACCGTTGCCGAAATCGGAAATGCTGGAGATTTTCGGTGTTCTGGCCCGGCAAGGTTTGATGGCGCCGCGCCTGCCTGTTGAAGAAGGCGGGGCCGGCCTGAAGATGCTGGACTACGGGCTGATTTTCGAACAGTTGCCGGCGGAGATAGCTATCGCCCTGCTGTCACAGGATTGTACGATTGCGCGAATTTTCGCCGAGTCGACGCAAGAGCAGCGTGATCGGTTTCTTCCCGGATTGCTTAACGGCACGAAGATTTCGTGTACTGCCACCACGGAACCCGATGCTGGCTCGAACCCGCGTGAAATCAAAACGCGAATCTCGGATGCCGGGGATCATTTTCGCCTAAACGGAAGGAAGATGTGGATAACCAACGCAACCATATCAGATGTCGTGAACGTAACATGTATCGACGGTTTGGATGAAAAGGGAAGGGGGCGTATAAGGCGACTGGCCGTGGAGCTTGAGCACTCGCCTTTTGAAACTTCCGAGATTCCGAGCCTTGGCCTTCGCCAAGGACATTTGGGAGAACTGAGCTTCGACGATTGTCCGGTGCCGAAGGATAATGCGCTTGGCTCAACCGGTGACGCTGCCAAGTTGCTGACATTGACGTGGAATGGAAATCGACCCCTAGTCGGGTTGGCTGCCGTCGGGTTGGCGCAAAAAGCATTTAATTCCGCTTTAGAGTATTCGGGCACAAGAAAACAGTTCGGCAAGTTGATTGGCGGCCACCAACTCGTTCAAGCTCATCTGGCGGAAATCCAAACACTAATCACGACTAGCCGCCTTCTCTGCTATTCCGCCCTGAATGCGACCGACCATGGACATCGGGCAAACGGATTGTCCGCGATGGCGAAGCATTACGCGACGGAGTCCTGTGAAAAAGCGATCACTGAAGCGATTCAATTACATGGCGCTATGGGGATTGCATGCGAGACAGGTCTCGAGAAGCTGTATCGCGATGTCCGAATGCTGCCTATTCCAGATGGGGCAAACAACATTCTGGCACTGATCCAAGGTCGTGAACTCACAAATATTGACGCGTTCAAGTAGGTGCTTGTCTAAATGGAACAGGTTCACGGTTTAAACGGCATTAGGGTCGTCGAGCGTACCGGACGATTGGCTGTGAGATTGTGTTCGTTCCTTTTGCGGCAAGCGGGGGCTTCGCTTACCCGTGTCGAAACGGCATTGTTAGACACGGGGAACGAGCCCCGGTTCTGGAAGGACTATCCGAAGTTCGATGACGGTGTTGAGACGCTGAACCTTGGATTAAGCGACAATGTCTGCGGGGATGAAGAGCCTGCACCCGATATCATCATCATCGGCGTGGATGGCAATGAAAATCGTAAAAGTCTGGAAGCACAGACCGCCGGGATAGACCCAAACCGAACAATCATGTGCGTCATTTCGCCGTTCGGGGTGGATGCAGAGCATCCACCTTCGACGGAGACGGACGAGCTGGCCATTCAGGCCGTCAGCGGGCTCATGGCGACAACCGGAGAGCTTGGCGGTGAACCGTGCGCCGTCGGTGTTCCGGTTATGGAAGTCTTTGCGGCCATCAATGCGGCAAGCTCGGCTGTCGCGGCATTGCGGGCGAGGGCGCTCGGCGGCGGGGCGAAGCTCATCGATATTGCCGTCTTCGATGCGGCCATCGGTATGTTTGGGTCTTTTCTCGGGAACGTGGCGAATGGTCACGCCCGCGGGCTTCGGGGCGGTTGCCGGCATCCTATTGTCGCGCCTTGGAATGCCTATCCGACGCGTGATGGGTGGGGTGTGATATGCACGGTCTCGAACGAGCAATGGTTTCGGCTGCTTGACGTCATCGGACGAGCAGAGTTGCGTCAAGACGAAAGGTTTCAGACGGCAAAATCAAGGGTAGAGAATTGCGACACTGTCGATGAAATAGTTACAAATTGGTCGAAGACGCAAACGACGGACGCGTTGATCCTGGCGCTGACCGGCCGGGGAATTCCGGCGGGTAAGACGGCCACAATTGCACAACTGAGGAGCGGGCCGAGCCCCGTCCCATGCCGACGAAAATTCTACGATACCCAAATAGCCAGGAATGATGCTGCACCGATCTCTCACGGCAAACTACCACTGGCGGGTGTCCGGATTGTCGAAGTCGGCGCGTATACCGCCGGGCCATATGCGGGGCGCATGCTTTACAATCTGGGTGCGGACGTCATCAAGGTCGAACCGTTGGTAGGTGAGGTCAGCAGGGCCTGGACGCCACGCGTAGGAAACAGCAGCGTTTTTTTCGCCAATTACAATGCGGGGAAGAAATCTGTCGCGCTGGACCTGAAAACACAACCCGGCCGAGAAAGCTTCAAAACCCTGTTGGGTGGGGCAGACGTCGTTCTGCAAAACCTGAAAGCAGGCGCGATGGACGATCTCGGGCTGGGACCGGGCGAGTTATTCTCCGACACCGCATTGAAGGTTTATTGCAATGTTGTCGGCTTCAGTGGAGAGCTACAAGACCGTCCGGCGTTCGACACGGTTATACAGGCTGAAGCGGGCATCATGTCGTTAATCGGGAGCGGAACATCGCCAATGAAGGCAGGATTTTCGCTCGCGGATCTCTTGGCTGCCCATCTGGCTGTTTTTGAGATCGTATCGGCGCTCCGCGCCGCGAATGAAAGTCGGCACCCGGTCGAACTGACGGTGTCGATGCAAGACGCCTTGGCGTGGCTCACTCAAATCAGTTGGGCTTCTGAAGGCTCCGTCTTGCCGCCGCACACGGTGTGCCGAACCAACGATGGCTGGATTGTTGTCCGCCACCAGGGTCAGAGCCCGCAAACAGATATCGATTTCTCATCGTCAACGACGGATGAAGCGCTCGTGCAAGCCGCTGAAACCGGTATGCCGGCGACAAAAATCTTCGAGTTAGACGAGGTTCTGGCAGACGAACATGTGAAGGCCAGACTGTTGTTGATGGAAGAATCCGATGGAGATCGGTTGTTGAAGTATATGACCGCGGCGCCGTTCGGGTTCGATAAGAATTCGATCAGATACGGTGACCAGGTCTCTGAAGTGGGAGCAGACAATGATGCCTACCTCAGCCGGTGAACCCCAAAAACAAAACCAGAATGATCACAAGGAAGTGCTCCATGTCTGAAAACTCGGAGAATTGGCTCGACGGACGTGTGGTTGTCGAACTGGGCAGCAGAATTTCCGTGGGGGCATGCGGGTCGTTGTTGGCTCAGGCGGGTGCAACCGTTTTCTTCGTGGAACCAGTCAATGGCGCGGCGCCGGCTGGCAAGTTCGCCAGCCGTAGAGTGTTCTCCGCCGGGAAGAAAAGCCTTGGAATAGATTATCAGAATCAAGACGACAGGAAGCTCCTGTGTGAACTCTTGAGAAAGGCCGATGTGGTACTGCTGTCCAGTGACTGGGACGGCCCGATCGCCGATGACATCGAAGCCGCTTGTGAAGGTGCGGCGGCTGTATGTGAATTTGCGGCAACGGGTGAACGAGCAGATACGTCGTTCGGGCCACTGACGGACGCGACGGTACAGGCCATGTCCGGCATTGCCTACACGAACGGGTTTCCAGGAGAGGAGCCGGTCGTCTTGAATGTGCCGATCCTGGAATATTCGGCCGGTGTCTACGGTGCGTCCGCATGTGTTGCCGCGCTCGAAACGATGCGTCAGTTCGGTCAGCCGCAAGAAATCGAAGTGACGCTCTTTGACTGCGCCATAAACGCTCTATCGACGTTTCTTCCTGCGGTCTATGAGGGGAAAGAGCCGGGGCGTTTGGGCAATGGGCATCCGATGGCGGCGCCGTGGAATGCCTACAACGCGGCAGATGGCTGGATTCTGCTATGTTCGGCATCTGACGATCATTGGAAGCGTGTCTGTCAGACGATCGAACGGGACGATCTTGCAAATGACGGGAGATTCGCAACCCTTGGTGATCGTATTGCACATCGGACCATGGTTGACGATGCGATCGCCGAGTGGGTTGCAAAGCACAGTGTCGATGAATGTATCGCTTCCTTTTCCAGCAGAAAATTAGCATGTGGCGCGATTGTTAAGCTCCCTGAGCTGAAGAGCGAACCCAATGTGGTTTATCGTCAGGCCATCACGCAGGTTCCCGAAAATAACGGTGAGACGACGTCGTTCGTGCCAGGTAGGTTTTTAAAGGCATCAACCGGGATCAGTAGTACGCCTATGGCTATTCCAGGTGTCGATGACGGCCGTGACCTCGCCAGAAGCTGCCGCCGTACGGATTTGAGCTGTGAGTCCAGGTCAAACGAGGAAAATATCACGCTGCCGCTCACGGGTGTGCGGGTGCTTGAGATCGGCCAGTACACAACAGCGCCACTGACGGCCCGTCATCTCGCGAGCTTAGGCGCTGAAGTGATTAAGATCGAGCCGCCCAGTGGGGATGCTGCGCGTGAGTGGGCGCCGAAAGTTGACGGACTGAGTGTATTCTTCGCCATGAGCAATAGTGGGAAAACCAGTTATTGCCTAGACCTGAAGACAGAGTTCGGAAGAGATGCATTCGCCGAGCTTGTCGCTACGGCGGATGTGATGGTTGAGAATATGAAGCCCGGTTCACTTGCGGCGATCGGCTTCACGGCAGCGCGTTTGCAAGAGATAAATCCGAAACTGATATACTGTGCGATCACCGGGTTTGGGTCCGATTCCGTTTACGAGAATCGCCCGGCATTCGATACGGTTGTTCAGGCTATGTCCGGTATGATGGATGCCAACGCCTGGAATGGTATCCCCTTGAAGGCCGGCGTATCAGCATGCGATTTCATGGGGGGCGAAGTTGCCCTGTTTTCGATTCTTGCCGCCTTGCACAAGAGAGCGGCGTCAGGCCGTGGTGTCGTCCTGGACCTGTCTATGCAGGACATTTCAGTATGGATGACGGCAACTTTATGGTCGAAAGAGACAGAGCAAACCACGTGCAATCGTGTCCTGCAGTGCAGTGACGGCTATGTTTTGCTTGAAGGTGTTGAAGGTGCGATTGGTCGGCTACTGGATGCTTTAGGTTCCGAGAAAACAAGCCTTGCTGAAATGCTTGAAAAGGCCAGCCTTGAGATGGTTGCGGCAACCCCGATTTCACGATTGTCAGATGCGCTCAAATCAGACGCTGCCAAGAGCACCAATCCCGTAGTATCCGTTGAAGGGCACGGCAGCAAGCAGTGGCAAGTGCTTCGTTCACCAATGAGGTTGAGCCCGACGTCGCCTGCAATATGTGCCCCGGCCGGGCAGGCGTCGCCATTCAGCTTGAGCACATTGACTGCGATGAAAGGTGAATGAGGCGACGGAGAACTGCCGTAGACCAGACAATACAGATTTCATGGAAAGCATTCAAAGATCGAAGCAAACCCATCTAAGCCAATTAATTTCGAGCGAATTAATTCAACTGCTTGACCCGTCGCCTACTTCCAGCGCGTGTAGATATTCGGTCTGCAGAAGTAATCAGTAACTGAGCAAATTTATCAGCGTTAGGAGCGATGCGTCCAGTAGGCCCAAAAATGCCCAGAGAGTGAGAACATTCGTCCTTAATGTTGAACAGCGGCACCGCAATCCCAACCAAGCCCTCAGTTCGCTGATTGGTTGCCATCACGTATCCATGTTTCAGCACGTGGTCCACGTCCTCGCGTATCTTGGCTTTATCCTTACGTTGTGTCTTCAGGTATTCATTAAAATGATTGGGGTGGTACGCAAGGAATACGCGGCCGGTTGCGCCAGTGTTGCGATCGTTCTGCTCTCCGCGGCGTATTACAATCTTCAGGATTTCCGTACTTTCAATGAAGTCTATAATTACCCGAGAGTCACCGATAAGGGCGCTTAGCGCGACAGTTTCGTTTACTTCTTTCGAAATAAACTCCAGTTCGGGGCGCGCCAATCTCGCCATGTCAGGGTCAATTCGGACACAGTCTCCTAATCGAAGCGCTTTCATGGATAACTCGAAATGAGTGTTGTCAGTGTGAAGGACGTAACCGGAATCAATTAACGTCTGCAGAATCCTGAATGTCGTCGTCTTAGGTAGCTTTACCTTGACGCTTATTTCATGGAGCGTAAGCAACGGTTGGTTCGGCTCAAAGGTCTCCAAAATACTAAGTGCGCGGTCAATGGATCTGATACTCAATTTTACGGCCTCCGTGTAACTTGTGGGACTTTGCCCTGTTTGCCTAGAAATGCAAAGTCCAGTTTTCCATCTCAGGTCGTTTCAACGCCTCGTCCCCTGACAATGCCGTTACCGCTGTTTTGATAAAGTCATGACGCTCAAAACGAGGGATCGGATCGGCTTTCTCAACGACCGATAGCAGTTCAATACATATTGAATTGATGCTAGAACATAAAAAATGGAATGTATTCCATTTTTGTTGGACACCATTCTCCGGGTGCTGTAATACTTAGGAAATCCGACGCTTCACGGCAGTTTGCCGGCGGGTGTGTCGGATTCAATATGTATGGCGCCGTGCATTGCGCATTTGAACAAACGGCTGGTTACGGACAGGGCAGAGGTTATGGAGAAAGAATACGAAACGCTGAAGCTGGAACGGATTGAAGATCATCTGCTTGTCGTAACCTTGGATAGGCCGCATGCTGGCAATTCGACGAATACCCAAATGGGGCGTGATTTCCTCGACCTGTGGACCGAGCTTTATATCGACCAGCAAGGCATCAGGTGCGTTGTTCTCACGGGCGCCGGCGATCGCATTTTCAGCGCAGGCGGTGATCTTAAAGAACGAAATAACATGACGGACGAAGACTGGCATCGTCAGCACAGTCTTTTTGAACGGGCGCGCCAATCGCTGATGCAATGCCCTGTCCCTGTGATTGCAGCTGTCAACGGTGCAGCGTATGGCGGGGGGGCGGAGACGGCCCTGACATGCGATTTCATTTTTGCGGCAAAGCGGGCGAAGTTTGCGCTGACCGAAGTAAAGTTGGGGATTATGCCTGGTGGTATGGGGACACTGCAGTTGCCGCGTGCGGTTGGCGTGCGGCGGGCGAAGCAGATCATCCTGAGCGCCGAGCCATTCACTGCGGACGAGGCCTATGAATGGGGCATGGTAAACAAGGTATGCAATGACGACACCTTGATGGATGAAACGATAGAAGTGGCGCGCAAAATCTGCAGCAACGCGCCTCTGTCGATTTGTCAGGCGAAGAAATCGATGAATGTCTCAACGCAGGTTGACCTTTTCAACGGCTTCGCTTTTGAGATCGAAGCGTACAACAATCTTGTCGGAACGGAAGACCGTTTAGAGGGTGTTCGTGCGTTCAACGAAAAACGTAAAGCTGAATTTAAGGGACGGTAAAGTTATGACGATGAACCCGCATACAGATGTGATCTGCCGTGAAGTCGGCCTTCGCGACGGCCTTCAGATTGTCGATATGTTTTTTCCCACAGACGAGAAAATCCGTTGGATGAGAGAAGAGGTGGCAGCTGGTGTGGGGGCGATCCAGGCGTGCTCGTTTGTGCCGCCGAATCGGCTGCCACAATTCAAGGATGCAGAACAGGTCGCTCGTGCAGCGGGCGAAATCGAAGGTCTTTGGGTTTCTGTTCTTGTGCCGAATTTGAGGGGTGCGGAAATCGCCGCGAGTATCGGTGCTGATGAGATTGGATTTATCACCTCGGTGAGCGAAAGCCACAACGCGGCAAATGTGCGCCGGACGTCTGACGAGCTACTGAATGAGTTCAGGAAAATTGTCGAATTCCGCAATAGCTTGCCAACCGAAAAAAGATTTAAACTAACGTCCGGCCTTTCGACGGCGTTTGGCTGCTCCATCGAAGGAGCAATAGATCCAGCATCCGTGATGCGGTTGGCTGAGAAATACGTTTCCGCAGGCTCTGAAATGCTGACGGTTGGCGATACCGTCGGGTACGCGAATCCTGTTCAAGTCAAAAAGCTTTTTGGTGAGCTGATTGCTGAATTCGGGTCTGACGTCGACGTACTTGGACATTTTCATGATACCAGAGGATTGGGGATTGCGAACGCGTTCGCGGCGTATGAGGCCGGATGTGTAATGTTTGACGCATCCCTCGCCGGGCTCGGAGGCTGCCCGTATGCGCCGACGGCAACCGGCAACATTGTCATGGAGGACCTGGTGTTCATGTTCGAGTCGGCCGGAATTCGAACAGGTATTGATCTCGAGAAACTGATACCCGTGCGGAAGATTATTGAAAAGAACCTCCCGGAAGAGCCGCTGCATGGTGCATTTGCTGAAGCGGGTGCGCCCAAGGGGTTCGTGTTTGTTACCAACAAAACTGAAGCTGCCGAGTAATTAAATGAGCGAAGATACGATCAAGTTTGACATTGGCGACGACTACCCGGATTTACGAAAGGGTGTTGCGGACCTCTGCAAGGAATTCCCGACCAAGTATTGGCGCGATATCGAAGATCAGCCGCCATCTGGCAGCTATCCGACGGAGTTCGTGAAGGCGTTGACCGACGCCGGATATTTGTCGGCCCTTATTCCCAAGGAGTACGGGGGGTGGGGTTTGCCGCTTCGGGCCGGCGCTGTAATCCTTGAAGCGGTGCACCACAATGGCGGCGCTGCCGGAGCTTGCCATGCGCAAATGTATACGATGGGCACCGTTCTTCGCCACGGAAGTGATGAACAAAAGGAAAAATTCCTGCCCAAAATCGCTCGCGGCGAATTGCGCCTGCAAGCGTTTGGTGTGACTGAGCCCACGACCGGATCTGACACCACGCAGTTGAAGACCAAGGCAGAAAAAAGCGACGACGGCGGTTACGTCGTCAACGGCCAGAAGGTCTGGATTTCCAGAGCTGCGCATTCGGATGTGATGTTGCTTCTCGCCCGCACGACGCCGGCCGATCAGGTCGAAAAGCGTGTCGATGGTGTTTCCTGCTTTCTCGTTGATATGCGGGAAGCCAAGAAGAACGGCATGGAAATCCGTCCGATCGACGCGATGGTGAATCACAATACGACGGAAATCTTTTTCGACAATGTCTGGATCCCGGGCGACAGCCTGATTGGCCAGGAAGGAAAGGGGTTCCGTTATATCCTCGACGGTATGAATGCCGAACGCTGCCTTGTTTCGACAGAGGCGATCGGCAATGCCTGGTATTTCCTGAAGAAGGTCATCGATTACGCCAAGAAACGCCCCGCGTCCGGCAGATACAGCGCCGGCGGTCAGTCGTTGGACTTCGCAATCGCTCAGGCCTATGCCCAGTATCGAGTCGCAGATCTGATGGTTCGCAGGGCCACGGCCATGTTCGATGCCGGGTTAAGCTGCGGTGCGGAAGCAAACATGGGCAAGTACCTCTCCGGTGAAGCGGTGTGGACATGCTCGGATCTTTGTTTCACGGCTTTTGGAGATGATGCGCTCGATGCCGAAGCTGACGTTGAGCGGAAATGGCGGGATACCCGTATGTCCCGGAACTCTCCGGTATCACCGAACATGATCCTGAACTTTATCGGGCAGCGCATTCTTGGGTTGCCGCGCTCCTACTGATTGTTTCCGAGGAAAAGAGAAATGAACGAGCCGAACCTTTTGATGGCGATCGATGACAGTGAATATGCCGATATCCGGCAGTCCATAGATGCAATTTGTTCCGAGTTCCCGTCGTCGTACTGGCGCGGCCTGGAAGATAGTGCCGACAAAGAGCGATATCCCGAGAAATTTGTCGCAACTCTGGAAGAGGCCGGCTTTATGTCGCCGAGTATTCCGGAAGAGCATGAAGGCATCGGGCTGCCTATTGGCGGCGTTGCCGAGATTGCCAAGGGTATCCATGCATGCGGAAGCAACGCAGCTACTTTTGTTGCCCAGAATGCCCTGGTCGAAGTTCTTGTCCGACACGCCGGTGATGCCCAAAAGGCGTCTCTGCTGCCTCGCCTTGCCAGCGGCGAGTTGAGACTTCAGAGCGCTGCCTTTAGTGAGCCCGGAGCCGGTGAAGACGCATCTTCCTGGGAAACGGTCGCCGAGAAAAAGGCAGACGGTTACGTGATCAACGGCCGCAAACGCTGGGTGTACTTCGCAGAAGATACAAACCTCGTTCTTCTCGGGGCTAAAACCGGCAAGGGTGCGGATGATGTCTCTATGTTCGCTATTGATTTGGCAGCAGTTGAAGGCTCCGGCTTGGACATTTCTCCGATCAAGGCGATGAACAACAACCGTGGCGCGGAGGTCGCATTCAACGGTTTGCACATCGGCGAAGAGTGCCTGGTCGGTGAGGCCGGTCAGGGACTGGTTTATCTGGATACCTACCGGACAGTGGAGTGCATTCTGATGGGTGCCGCTGCGGTCGGAGATTGCGAGTTCTTTTCCAAGAAGGGAACGGACTATGCCAACGAACGTGTCGTTTTCGGCAATCCAATCGGCAAGTACCAGGGCATTCAGTTCCCCCTCGCGCGTACATACATCGAATCGCAAGGCGCAGGCATGTTGCTCCGAATGGCGATTGCACACTACGAAGCCGGATCAGGCGCTCTGGATGAAGCCGTCATGGCGCGCTGCATGGCCGTGCAGGCCGCCTGGGATTCTGCGGATACAACATTCTCCACGCACGGTGGATTTGCGTTTGCTCGGGAATACGACGTCGAACGCAAGTGGCGGGAAGCTCGAGCCTGGCGAAATGCTTCGGGCGGGGACTTGCCGCATATCGCGACCAGGACACTGGATCTTCACCGGGGATAAGGGCCGCAGGCTCGGCGGACTTCATTGATCCGAGCATGAGTATACAGCACACCGATAATATCAGGATGCAGACAATGACATTTGAAACAATCAAGACTGAAATTGTAGATCACGCCTACATCATTACGTTCAACCGGGCAGATAAAAGGAACGCTATCAGTACGGTCGTTATGGGTGAAATGATGGCGGCCGCGGCTGAAGCGGATCGTGATCCGAATGTCAGAGGGATCATCATCACGGGGGGGCTGAAATTCTTCTCCGCCGGAGCAGATTTGAATGACGCACAGGCTTTGGAGACCCCCGCCGACACGCTCGCCTATGTGAAACGGTGGCATCAGCTGTGCCGCACATTTGAAGAGCACAACAAGCCGGTTGTTGCCGCCATCGAAGGGTTCTGCATGACGGGCG
Organism: Rhodospirillales bacterium; assembly: GCA_965229805.1. GTDB lineage: Bacteria > Pseudomonadota > Alphaproteobacteria > Rhodospirillales > Casp-alpha2 > UBA4479. The sequence goes on from CBDDJO010000002.1 coordinate 993,659, forward strand.
GATGTGAGTTCGCAATGGCATGCGATATCCGTATCGGCGCCCAGGGATCGACCTATGCAATCACCAGCGCAAGAATTGGAACAGTGGCGGGCGCTGGTGGCACACAGCGTTTGGCGCGGATCGTCGGCCCTGCGAAGGCGTTGGAGATCATGTTCGACGCCGATCCGATCGAAGCGGAAGAAGCGCATCGTATCGGTTTGATCAACAAGGTGGTTCCTGACGGCCAGGCGCTTGAGAAGGCAAAGGCGATGGTTGAGCACTATGCAACGAGGGCGCCTCTCAGCCACGCATTCATTAAACACACGGTTTATACGGGTCTGCAGATGGATCTTGTATCATCGCTGGACTACGAGTCGTTCATTGTTGCCACCGTTTACGGCACCGCGGATCGCCGGGAAGGGATCAACGCGTTCTTCGAAAAAAGAAAGCCGGACTTCAAAGGAAAGTAGATCGCTTCTGACCTGGAGGGGTTTCTGATGCGGTTACTCCCTAGCCGCCAATCTTGGGCAGTGGATGACATCATCCACTGCCTTTTTTTTATCAGGAAAGCGAACCGGACGGTCAGCGGTAACCTTGCCGTTCGATCAGTTCTGACGTCGAGGGGGACAAGAAGACCGGTTGCGATGATCGGATACGGACAAAAACGCCGGGAAAAGGCAGCCCTTTTCCCGGCGTGGCATGGGGGAGTTAGTTAAACTTCGCGCCGGGACTTGAGAAAATCATGTTTGCGCATCTTCGGATGTGCACGTTCGTACTGCACCGGGAATGCCGGTTCTTCGCCGAACTCGATGGCGGCATGCCACGGCCAGCGAGGATTAAAGATTATACCGCGCGCGAGAGCGATGATATCCGCCTGTTCATTCTGTAGAATATCCTCCGCTTGCTGAAATTCGGTAATAAGGCCGACGGCGACGGTTGGAATTTCTGCCTCACGACGAATGCTCTCCGCGAAAGGCACCTGATAATTCGGACCGATTTCGATGTCCTGTTCCGGAACCGAGCCGCCGCTTGAGGCCGTAACATAATCACAGCCGCGGCTTTTGAGTTCGTTAGAGGTGGCGACGCTATCTTCAACGGACCAGCCCCCTTCAACCCAATCGGTTGCGGAAAGGCGCACGCCCAGCGGTTTCTCGTCAGGCCAGACCGCCCTGACGCCATCATAGATTTCCAGCAGGAACCTCATGCGGTTCTCAAGGCTTCCACCATATTTGTCAGTGCGCTCATTGGTGAGCGGCGAGAGGAAGTTGTGAATCAGATACCCATGTGCTCCGTGAATCTCGAGGAAATCGAGGCCGAGCTGGTTTGCGCGTTTGGCGGCGGAGACAAAATCTCCGATGGTTTTCTCGATGCCTTCATCATCCAACGCCGTAACTTTCTGGTTCCGTTGCGGGTGCGGAAGCTCGGAGGCGCCAAAAACTTCCCATCCACCTTCTTCGATTGAGATCGGGCGGAACCGCTCCCAGCCGGGCAAGACTGACCCTTTGCGGCCGACATGCCATAGTTGAAGACCAAGCTTGGCATCAGAATGTTCGCGGCAGAACTTGAGAACCCGATCAAGGGCTTCTGCCTGATGATCGCTCCACAACCCCAGATCAAGAGCCGTATTGCGTCCGTTGGGATTGACGGCCGTCGCTTCAACAACAACCGAACCTGCGCCGGAAATCGCCAGATGACCAAGGTGCATGATGTGCCAGTCGGTCGCACAGCCATCCACGGCAGACGATTGGCCCATCGGGGACACCATGATCCGGTTGGGAAGCGTCAATGACCGCATTGTGAACGGCGAGAATAATTTTGAACTCATCGATTAGTTCCATGCGTTTTAGAGAGGTGGCTCGGCAATGCCCGCTCGGCATCGTTTTTGGACGTTTGGATGTTCACCAGATCCTCCTCAGATATGGCAGAATATCGTGAAGTGTGTATAAGCATGCGTTCTCGGGTCATGTACGTCGGTACGTGCACATAGTCCATGGGACGCAACGCGCAGCGCAGTTTGAAACATCTATAACCCCTTCATTTGAACGCTCTTCCAGGTTGACTGGATCCAATCCCAAGGGCCTCTTTTGCTCAACGCAATGCAAGTGCCGTGTTAACTTGGCAACAACATTCAATAAAATGAAACGTATTCCATTTTATTGAATGTTAGGGTAAGCCACAACGCTTTTTTCGTTCCGGCAAGAATTTGGCGTGATGATAACTGTATCGGCATTATCGCAATTCCCGCCGAGATTGGAGATCGACGTTAAACCTTAGTACTGATGGAGTGCTGTCGATTGTTAAGATGAGGAGCTGGACATTTTACGGAGAGTCACAAGATGGACAATAGAACTAAATCTGAACATCCTATCCTGGCATCAGCCAAGGAGGCACTTATTTCGCTAGAGGAGGTCATTTCGCCCACGCCCCTGCAGCAAACGTTTTCCTATCCGAGCGTTTTGTCGCGAGAATATTCTTGAAGCGGGAGGACTTGACGCCTGTCCGAAGTTACAAGATCCGCGATGTCTTCAATATTTCTCCGCAAAGCCCTTGCCCGTGGACACAAACCCCACGGCTTTGTTCGCGCGTCAACTGGAAATCATGCGCAAGGTTTCGCATTTGCATGCCACCACTTTGGCATGCTGGGTATTGTTTTTATGCCAGTAACGACGCCACGCCAGAAGATCGAAAAGACGATCATTTTTGCCAAGGCTTGTTCGAAGTAAAGTTATTCAGGGTATTTTCGACACCTGCAATAGAGAGGCGCTCGACTACGCCGCAGCCAACGACAGGATCATGGTGCCTAAGTTTGATCACGAAGACATCATTGACGGGCAATTCACGGTTGGATTAGAACTGCTCAATCAAGTCAATTTCGGGATTGACCTTCTAGTACTGCCTGTTGGTGGCGGTGGACTTTCGTCCGGTGCGCGCGCGATCATGCAAGCTACATCTCCGGAGACCGGAATCGTTTTCGTCGAGCTGGCGGGGCAGGCCGAGTTTGAAACGTAGCCTTGAAATTGGGAAACGTGTTGAACTGGGGTGGATCGACAACTTCGTTGACGGTGCGTCCGTAGCGGCGGTCGGTGAGCTAAATTATGAGTATCTGCGGAATGTCAACCCGGCATCTATCGTTTTGGTTGAGGAGGATGAACTTTGCGAGACGGCATTGTCATGTATGGACGCCCCCTTTTGCGGCGTCGGATGCGCCATACTTTGAGGCGTGTTCAAAACCTCATGCAAAGGAGGCGTCCATGGCGCAGGTTACAGTTATCGGTTTGGATTTGGCAAAGCGCGTGTTTCAGGTCCACGGTGCGGACGGCGATGGTTGTCCGGTGGTGCGGCGGAAGCTTCGCCGGGCTCAAGTGTTAGCGTTCTTTTCCGACCTTTCGCCCTGTCTGATCGGCCTGGAAGCGTGTGCAAGCGCGCACTATTGGGCCCGGGAGCTGCAGAATCTGGGCCATGATGTGCGCCTGATCGCGCCGCAGTATGTACGCCCGTTCGTAAAGACCAACAAGAACGATGCGGCGGACGCGGAAGCGATCTGCGAGGCGGTGACGCGACCGACGATGCGGTTTGCACCGGTAAAATCGGCGGAGCAGCAGTCGGTCCTGATGCTACACCGGGCGCGAGAACTTCTGGTTCGCCAGCGCACCATGCTGATCAACGCGCTTCGCGGTCATTGTGCCGAGTTCGGTCTGGTCGCCGCACAGGGTATCGCCAAGGTGTCCGAGTTGGTTCGCATCATCGAAGATCCGGCAGATTCTCGTCTCCCCGACCTGGCACGTGAGGCTCTCGGGCTGCTGGCCGAACAATTGGACGCGATCCGCGTTCGGATCAAGGCACTGGAATCTAAACTCCTGGTCTGGCACCGAGCGAACGAAGCGAGCCGGCGGCTCGAGGCGATCCCCGGTGTCGGGGTCATCACGGCAACCGCCCTGGTGGCGACGATCGGCGACGGCAGCCAGTTCCTCTCGGGGCGGCAGCTCTCGGCCTGGCTTGGCCTTGTCCCCCGCCAGCATTCGAGCGGCGGCAAGGACAGGCTCGGGAGCATATCGAAGCGCGGCGACGGCTACATCCGCCGTCTTCTCGTACACGGCGCCAGGACCGTATTGCGCTGGCGCCGCGCCAAACCAAGTGCCGAGATCGAATGGACCGATAAACTCATGGAGCGGCGACCGACGAACGTTGTTCTCGTCGCCATGGCCAACAAGACGGCGCGCGTCGCCTGGGCACTGCTCAGGCACCAACGCACATACCAGCCGGCGTCGGTATAAACGACGGAACGGAATTGCGAGGGTAACCACGATTTGATGGCGAAACAGGGTCAACCGGGAACGGCCCAACCCGAGGCATTGTCCGAGCACCAAGCTCGCTAACGTGACAGGGCGTCGTTCCGTCGGATTCCATCAGGGCCAGCGGTCATGTGCCGCGTCAACAGGCCGGATACATGACTGCAAACCCTATCCGCCATTCAGATCGTTCCAATCCCTTGCAATATCGGGGGCGTCCATACATGACAATGCCCTCGCAAGGTATGTCCCGATTGAAATTTGTCCGGATTGAATTCAATCCGGACATCTGTCCGGAAATAACAGGACGGAAATGGACTGAATGGGATGATTGGCAGGCGGAACGGTAACCAACTACACTGAATGGGCAGAAGTTCTCTCCCTTCACACGGCAGGGGTCACAGGTTCAATCCCTGTTGCGCTCAACGCACAATGCTCGGAAATGCTTGGCGTCTGACTTGGCTCAATGCCGAGGGTGGGCATGTTAGCCAGCCTTTCGGCCTGCCCCGTACCCGTCCCGCATGAACGTCGGCGTATCCAGGGTCTGACGCCCGAGGATCTGGTGGCCCTTCTTGATGCAGGCTTCCAGATAAGCCTCCGGCGTCATGCCGGCCATGGCGGCCCAGCAGGCGAGTTCCTCTCGGTCTTTGTCGGGAAGCGCGTCCACAACGCGTCGGCTTAGGGTCATATTCTTTATCCCGCCAATCAGTCGCGACTGATCATCTTGTGCCGCATTTATGAATGAATCGTTTACGCTTAGGACTCGGTGCAAAATGTTGTACTACGCCTGACAACGGCCGCACTACGCCCTGAAAGCCTCGCACTACGCGGCAAATCCCTTGCACTACACCGGAATTGGTCTGCACTACGCCCATGAATCGCACGCACTACGGAATTGGCGGCGCGTCAACTTATGAACAAAAGGAAGGAATTGGAAAACCGGTACTAAATCAATGGCTTATGTGAAGGTTAAAAACGTCGGACAGCCAAATTCTTCATAGCAGGATTAGCAAATCGTCTTACACATCGAATTGAAGGCCAGGCTTCGGTGAAGACCTGGGTAAAATCAAAGTTCGTGAAATGTCTGACGGATTTTGCTTCCAGCCCTTATTAGGCTCTCACATCTTGGCGACAGATCGGAAGGTGCCTATTGGTGACGATGGAGGACGCGTTCGCGGACGAGCTTGCTTTCCAGTTCCGCATGGGCCGGTTGTCGGCGGAAGATACGAGACTGTTTCAGTCACTCTTCGAGAGATGGCGGCTTAAAAGGTATCAACGGCCTCGGTTCCCCCAGCACAGGGAAAGACGCGACCTGCTCATGTCGCACCGACATGGCGTGTTGAAGCAGATCCGTTCGGCCCGCGGGAACGGTAGGGAAGCCGTCTTCAAGGTGGCCTCCACCACGTCAACACGTGAGGGAACGCGGAACCTCATCGAATATATCTGCCGCAACATGATGAATCGGGAGGAGGCGCTTCTCCGGGACGAGTACGGAAACGACCTGTCGCGTGACAATGCCGTGGCGGCACTGGACGACTGGCCGAATTATCCGAACGCTGATCGTGAGGACACGGGCGAGGGAAAGGCGCTCTCCGTCCGCTTGAATGACCCGGGTAACGCTGTAAGCGGGCCTGCGCCAGAGAGAAAGACCGTGCTCACGTATCACCTGGTGTTTTCCATGTGTCTCGAGAGAGACGACCCGGACGATGCAGAAGCGCGGTTTGCGCACGCTGTCGAAAAGACACTGGATGACATTTTCGTCGATCACGCGTATCCGCTACTATGGGCCCTGCATGATGACTGTCCCGGCCGCCCGCATGCACATGTCGTTCTCTCCGCGGTATCCCGCCATGGAGAACGGATGCGTTTCGACCGCGCCGGCGATCATGTGGACTACATCCGCCTGCACTTTGCGCGAATGCTGGGCTATGCGGGGATCGAGCACTCGGCGACACGGCGCGAGGACCGCCAGGATGAGCTCGCGGCGATCCTGAGCGGGGAACAGAAGCTGAGGTCGGTCGCGTCTATCGATGACAGGTCCGGTAGACCCGCGCCGGTCTCGGCCCGCTTCCCGGAATGGTTCGAGCTTTCAGGCTTAACGAAGGAGGGCAACAACGTACGTTTCGTCGATACGGAGAAGGATATTCCCAGCGACATCGCCAGGGAAGCACAACGTCACAGCGGATCGCCCGGGAAAAGACAGGGTTGGTTCAGGCGGCAGCGAACGCCGGATAAGGCCCGGAGGCCGGCCACGCCCCCTGCCCTGAAGCCCCTGAATGATGCGTGCGCAAAGGTATTCTGTGATCCGGCAGCCGTCATCCGAAAAATCCGGACCATCGTCGATGGGGATGACGATACCAGATCCTTCCTCGAATGGCGGATTGTCCGTCGCCCCGAAGAGCTGGGTGAGCTCCACTTTCCGGGATATGTGACTCTGGACGGTCTTGAACGGTTTGTCAGAGAACTCCAAGCGGTGCCTGCGGATGACCTCAGACGGGAACAGCAGCTCGAAAACACCCCGACCATGCGGTTCCCGCACCACACGAATCACCAGAGGCGCGATCGCCGCGAAATCATGACCAGTCAGATGCGGGTTGCGGCGTACTGGTGGCACCATGAACGGCCGGACAAATCCTGGGACATCCTGAATTCGCTTCTCGATGCTCTCGGCAAGGATCATCGCAAGCGGCAGGAAAGATTGGGGGGCTGGGACGTGCCTGGCGCCGAGCAGATCCAGCGGGTGTTCCCTGAACCTGCAACTGTTTCGAATGAAGATGAGAAGCCCGGCCGGGATTATGCCAGGGAGATCGTCGCCCGCGCGCATCCGGAGAGGGATTCTAGAAAGGGAAGAAAAGAAGCCACGCCGCCCCGCAAACGCAAAAGGCGGCGTGGGCATGAGATGTAGGTTACGGCGTCTTCTCCAGATTCCTGAGTACCCGTTTCGCCTTAACCATTGTTTGCTCCAGATCGGCTACAACTGCGTCAAGCCGATCCGGGGCTCGGTCAATCGATCTTAATTCCTTTAGAGGCGAAAGTTGCCGCCTCAACTCGTGGACCAATTCTCGGAGCTGACCGGTGATGCCAATACTGCGCCAATGCTCGATCCGGCCCGTGAAGTGTTCCAGTGCCTGGCGGATAAAGAAGCTCCAGTTATAGATGCCCTGACGGTGCATTGCAGTCTGGATCTCGTGGTATTCGGTTTCTGACACACGGAAGGTTATCTGTGTCTCGCGCGGTTCAGCCGTTCTGGGTGAGTAGTGAGGCATGCCCACCTCCGTTGACCTGGATGAATCCGGTTGTCAGGCGGGTGAGTTTGATATCCCACCCCTTGCAGACACATGCGATGGCTTTTGATCGGAGGATGATCATGCGTCGGCCTCCTCCGTTCTCGATTGCAGAAGCTTGCAATCGATGGATCGCGGCGAATCCCCCGTGATTACCTGATCGTCGGATGTTGATGTCCTCGAGCCGCCGGACTTCATCCATTGGTTCAGCTCATTAACCTCGTAACGAACGCGGTTTGAATTCGGTACAGTGTAGTAGGGCGGTCCCCCTCCGCGGCTTCGTTGGGTAACCAGCGTAGATTTGGGGATGCCTGTCAGTTTCGATGCTTCCTCGGTTGTGATGAACCGGGGGAACGGTGTGAGGTTTGACTCGCTATCCATTGCCCTTTCCTTTTTCCAAGTGATGGAAACTCAAGGGTTGGGCTAAAAGAATGAAAGGTCCTGGTATCCAATTGGAATGGATTACCGCGTTGAAAATTAATCAATTTTGAGGATTGCATCTTCTTTCGATGTGATGGAGTTCGAAATTGCGTCGATGAACTGACGGACGCCAACCACATGGTTTATCCAGAATACAAGATGATCAGAGTACACTTTTACTTCATCGACCGTTAGGTGGTCGAAAGCCCGTTCTTTTAGAATTTGGCGTAAGACGAGTACGTCTTCGAAAGGCACGTTGACAGAGGGGTTTCGAAGAACTTGACAAAAATTCGCAGTTGCTCGCAAACACGCTTCATGAGTACCAATATACTCTGGCCACAGTTTTGTCGGGTTGATGCCAGAGAATGCAGCGATGTAAATTAATTCTTCAAGGCACGATGGAATGGATTTCCAGCCATAGACGATTCCCTTGTAATCGCCCGCCGGCACTCCTCTCCTTAATTTCTTTGAACTCCGAACAATGTAACGTTTTTCACTCTCCAATTCTTTGCACCGATCAAAAGCCACCTGCAGAGCATCGAGGATTTCAATCCCCAGACGCATTTGTTCTTCCCATGTCATTGGAGAACCGCCAGGATCAACCTGCTGAAGCATCCTAGACATACTTTGTACCGTCTCGTTGAACTCTCTGGCTGAATTGAACTTTGTCCAATTGGGGATCATCTTGCGGGCCGCGTCCAATCGAACCTCTACATTGATGTGTGGACGGAGTTCATTAAGCTTACATACTGCATCATTCTCACTTGCGCGAGCGCCAATGGCAGCATGAATCATGCCTGCAATCTGCAGGTCCAAAGCGTTTCTGAGTGTTCGTTCAGTCTCCGAGTGTCCAGGGTTCCCGGACTTAGTATTATCCGAGAAATGAATTTGGTGGAAAGCTAGTGCAATATCTTCTCCGTTCAGAAACTTTTTTCGTAGCTCGTCATTCACGTAAATTGCAATGTCGTTCTTCCCGATGAAAACGCCATGTTCTACTTCGGTAAAGTAGCGCCCCCATTTCCATTTCCGATAGCGACGACGTAGTTCAGTAGCGAACTTTTGCACGGATAACCTTTGATGCATTTCCTGATGCCTCTCGCAGAGGCTCATCATATAAATGTGCATACCGCGCCGTCGACTGAAGACTTGAATGCCCGAGAAGGGCGCCGACGATCTGGATGGGGATGCCGGCGCTGGCTGCGGCACTTGCAAATGAATGCCGGAGATCGTGTAGACGGACATTTTCAATTTCCGCTTCCTTCAGGACACGGAGCCAGGGCTTCCGGAGGTTCACGATGTGAGAGCACGGCATGTTGCCGGCGATCACATAAGGTGTATCGTTCTTGCGCGGAATGCCCTGAAGGACGGTCATTGCATCGTCGTTCAACGGCACGCCCTTGACGCCCCGAGAGTCCGTCTTGTGTTTCTGGAGAACAAGTCGACGGTGCCGAAAATCCACTTCATCCCATGTGAGTTCGAGGATCTCGCTCAACCGGCAGCCGGTCAGTGCGAGAAGGCGGATCGCGGTGGCTTGGTACACATTGATCATCTGCAGCCGCTCGAGCGTGTCGATTGCCGCGAAGAACCTCGAAAACTCTTCCGGGGTCAGATAGCGCTGCCGTTTGCGTTCCCTAAACGGCCGGATCGGTGCGGCCGGACTCGCGTTCGTCGGGATCAGCCCCCACTGTTCCGCTTTCGAGAACATGGCCTTCAGAAGCCCCAGGCAGCGGTTGGCGTTATACGGGGTCTCGCGCAGGCTTTGGTGAAATCGGCCGATATCCTGGGTTGTCAATTCTGTGATCTTGCGGGCACCGAACCGCGGCAGGATGAATTTGTCCAGGAGCCACTGGTGGGCCTTGATGGTGCTCTTCTTGCAGCGTCCCGCACAGTGGTCGCTCATGTAGCGATCGGCGAGATCGCGCAGGGATTCGACGGTCCTGTCATCAAAGCGCTGCTGGGCTGGATCGGAGCCCAGGGAGACGCTGCCCCGCATCCGGGTCGCCTCGCGACGTGCCTGATCGAGCGTGATCACGCCGACCCGGCCGATGGTGATCCGTTTCACCCGGCCGTACTTGTTTCGGTATTGCAGGATATAGCTTTTGACTCCCGAAGGTTTTACGCGGACCCCGAAGCCGACCAAGCCCGTGTCCCAGACGTAGAGGTCCTTTGCCTCGGCGGTCAGCTCCTTGATCAGGCTCTTGGTCAGCTTTCGTTTCATGCCGGGTCATCATTGGGTAATCACATGATGGCAAATAAGTTGCCTACAACCGCAATTGTTTCGTATGACCGAAAAAGAGTCAAGATATTGAAATAAAATAAATAATCATACTTACGCAATCCCTCACAAGTGTCTGCAAGGGGTGGGATATCAAACTCATAACCTGAAGGTCGCAGGTTCAAATCCTGCCCCCGCAACCAAAACGTCAAACCCCGGCCTCGCGCCGGGGTTTTGCGTTCTGGCTCGGTGGGGATCAGGACGTGATCCTCATAAAACAGGCTAAAAGCCTGTTTTATCAAGGTTCTGCGCAAGGAGCGTAGCGACGAAGTGGACACGAGGGCGATAGCCCGTGACCTGAGACCCTAATCCTCCTCCATTTTTTGGTAGAGTCCGTCGAACGATGCTGTGCTCCCCAACGCGCCTTGATCCTTACAAGCCGAGGATCTGCGTGTCCTCAAGTCGGTAGGTCTGCCGAGGCGATTCGACCGTCCAGCCGATCGTCGGTCCGCAGGCAAAATCGACGCCCCCTGCAACAGCTGATCGGAACTGGTCGATCGTAGAAATTCCGTCGATTCGGGACCTTAGGTTCAGTTTTTCAGCATCTTTCCCGAACTTCTTGATGAACTTTGTCAGCTCCGGCAAGGAAGGTTGGCCGCGTACGTCCTCCAAGTCTATTTTCAGCGCGCTCGCACCGCTCTGACGGAACAGTTTAGCATGGCGGTCATCCGGCGGCGCGGACACGATGACCTGAGGAGAGAAAAATGTCAGGAATGTGATGCTCCGAGTTATTGAGTATTCGCCGCGAATGTCCGGCAATCCGCAAATTTCGAAGATCAAACGTTTTAAGGAGTCGGATGGCGCCTCGAGGAGAACGTCCCCAAGGTGTTCACGTACATCTCCACACAACGAAGTATAGTGGATCGGTACAGAAATCATCGTAGGGATATCCTCTTTGGCGGTCTTCTCGGCTGCAATCATTTCAAAGACGTCGTTCAGAACCTGCAAATCCAGATCGATTGCCATTGGATCCATATCGCCGCCATGAAGCACCGTCGCGCCTTCATAAGTAGCATACGATGACTTTCGGACCGGATATGCCTGGTACGCTGACACCATATGGTTAGCGGCATCCCAAATCGGCCGATAAGTAAGATGAATTTGGTCACGTAACCAATTGTTTGTGGGAGCCGCGAGGACGTGGCCGCCCTCGTTGTTCGAACTGCGTTGCTTCGAATCTTTGGCCTCAGTTTGGGAGGGATCACGCAGTTCATCGAGCGCTGTCGCTCCGTCGGGTTCGGAGAATTCCTTGATGTCAAGGACGTCTCCAACAACCTTAACGGTAGAACCCGCTTCCCCACCGTCTCCAAGCAACCGTTGACGGATGTTCATTGCCATCACTTCGACGCGAACCTGGGCGCGCCGCTCATCAATATCCGCAAGCAAGAGGTTGAAAGTGACTTCGCCGCCGCGAGAAAAATAGTCCTTTGGCGAGAGGCTTTGACGTATTACCCCTTCAGCAATGAGCATGCATTTTTCCCGCAGCCTCGGCCAATCGTCGCCAAAGGTTTCCTTGATTTCTTCAGGGGTAAGCAACTGGAGCACCGCGCCGATGGCAGAGCCTTTGTTTTCGATTGCGACCGCCGCCTTGGCTCGAAATTGGGGTAGAGATTCCGGTTCCCGAGAATTCGGATTGGTGTGTGCACCGTCTCTCGGTGCAGGTTGGGAAGTTGACGGGGCTACTTCCTTGGTCAGAGGACGAAGGTGCTTTTCGACCGTCAAAAATAAAATGTCGGGATCGATTGGCTTTGTCAGATAATCCTTGGCGCCAACTTTCATGCCTGCCCGAACGCTCATTTTGTCGCCGATGCCGGACAACAGGACCACGGGTGGGACATCCATCTCAGTGTGGTTGTTGTGCAGTGTCTGAATGACCTCGAAGCCGTTCATGCCGGGAAGTTTGATGTCACATATGACGAGATCGAACTTCTGGTTCAGGATCGCGTCGACCCCAGCCTGTCCGTCGCTCGCCGTGGCGACATTATAGCCCCGACGTTCGAGAATGCCATGTAGCGTCGCAAGTACAATCTCGTCATCATCGACGACGAGAATATTCCGCTTTCGCTGTTGCTCTGTTTCGACAAAAGTCATCCTTGCCCGTCCCTCGCTTCAAAAGGGTGTAAACATGGCAATACCTAGTCCTGTCCGACTGCAATCTAACATTCTTTTTCATAAACGACATCGTTCAAGGCTATAATTTATGCAGCAGACTCGCACCTATCCGGTGTGTATGGAGGGGGTTGCATGACGTATGCGAGGGACGACACGGACCGCGCCTTCGAAGTGGTCGGTGCATCACGTCAATCTCTTGCCAACCTTAAACGGCAAGACCGAGTGCGTGCATGAACAGCGATGGACGCATGATGCCGATCCGCCGTTACATGCTGCTGCGGATCGGCGCTATTCTTTCGTTCGCCATCGTGGCATTCGTGATAGCCGCCGATGTCATTTTCGTGCGACCCGCACAAGAACGCCTTGCCCAGGTCTCCATGACTCTCGCCGCTGAAGGCGCCGAAAGAATCTTCAAGGATCGAATTCGTCAAGCCGAGTGGGTTCTTTTCGGTTTGCGGGACCAAACCGCCGACGCACGGGCGGGCCTCGATGCGCCGTTCGAACTTGGCCATGCCGCGATCTCGCAGATGCGCAACCGCAAACTAATTCTGTCAATTGCTTTTGCGCGTGACGATGGCGTGGCTGTGTTCGTCAACCGCACGGAGAGTGGTTATCGGGTCCGTGAACTTGATACCCGTGGCGGTAATCGAAAGCAAATTTGGCAGAATTTCGATGCGATAGGACGGTCGCAGGGCGACAAAACAATTGTCGAACGTGACTTCAATGCATTGGAACGGCCATGGTTCAAGAACGCGGTCGCTGCAGGCGAAAATGAACTCATCATTACCGATCCGTTTCTTTTCTTTGAAGACCAAGTCGTCGGTGTCACTTTCGCAATTGCCGATCGTGACAAACGAACAGGTCAAGATTGGGTGACTGCGGCCAACGCGTCCCTGATGACGATTTCGGAATTCACGTCCAGGCTGAAGGTCGGAGAGTCCGGAGGTATCGCGCTGTTGACGCGAGACGGAAAGATGATTGGCCTGCCGCGCGATCCATCCGGTGATACAACCATTCACTATTCCAAGTTGATGAAGGACCCGGGAACGGCAGGCTATGGACTGCTTTCTCAAGCCTGGAGGGCATGGAGCGTTGATGAAACCGGCAAAAGCCTGCAGCTGATCGATTTTGGCGGGCAAAGTTGGATCGTCCGCCTTCAGCCACTACAATTACGTACTCTTGACCTCGTTTCGGTGACTTTTGCACCGCGCGATGATTTTGAGATCGGTACGGTGTGGGATGCGGCGGCGATACTCGCTCTGATGCTGGGCGTGACGTTTCTGGCCCTGATTTTTGTTCACCGGTTCTCAAGGCGCTTCGCAAGTACCATGCATTCATTGGTGACGGCGAGCGAGCGCATAGGTGACATGCAACTTGACCAGCCCGTCGAGATCGAAACACGCATTCGAGAAATAGGAAAGCTTGTAGCCGCCCAGGAGCATATGCGTTCGCTTCTGTTTGAATCGAACTGGAGAGTCGAGGAACGACTCAAAGAACTGACAGCCCTCCACGGCGCGGCCCAATTGCTGCAGCATGATCAACCGATCGACCGCAAATTGCTTAAGCGTTTTGTCGCGTTATTGCCGCCGGCGTTTCAGTTCCCTGACATCTGCGCGGCGCAAATTAGCTACGGTGATCTCGTGGTTCGTACGGAGAACTGGCGTGACACGCCATGGGTGCTGACTATTGATTTCCGGACCGGTGACGGTCGACGTGGCGCGATTGAGGTCGCGTATATGGAAGAGCGCCCGTCGGCCGATGAGGGGCCATTCCTCGATGAAGAGCGGTCGTTGATAAGTTCTCTCTCGGAGGTGCTTACCTCGGCACTCGAACGCCAACACGCCCGGGCCGCGGTCGAGGCCAACAACCGGGAGCTCGAGTCGCGGGTTGCCAAACGAACTGCGGAATTGGCCGAGCGTGAGGCGCTCACTCGAACGCTATACGAATCGAGTCCGTCCGCCCTGACTCTCGCGACTGAAGATGGTCAACTTCGGTATGTCAGCGAGCGGTGGGTTAATCTTTTCGGGTATACACGGGAGGAGGCCGCAGAGATTGAAGGAACGAGTTTCTGGGTCGATCCTCACGAACGGGAGCGATTGCTGGAAACCTTACGGAACTCGGGTCAGGCACGTGATATCGAGACCCAATTTTACAATGCGGCGGGAGACATCTTCGATGTCCTGCTGAACGTCTCATATGTTGAAGTAGACGGAGAGAGGTTGATCGCTTTCTGGACGCACGATATTACCGAACTCAAGGCCGCCGAGAAAGCTCTCGCGGAGTCCTTGCGGCAGCAAGAAGCGATTTTTACCGCATCCCCCCACGGCATTGCCGTGTTCGAAGATCGAAAATGCCTCATGGCGAGCCCGAGCTTCGACCGCATATTTGGCTATTCGGCTGGGGAAATGATCGGCGTGAGCGCGCGGGTACTTTTCACGTCGGAGGAAGAATTCGAAACCGTGGGTGAAGGCCTGTATGCCACCGTGGCCGCCGGTAAGATTTACTCGTACGAAAACAAACTCGCCCGGAAGGATGGCTCCAGTTTCTGGGGGCGAGTCGCCGTAGCCCCACTGGAGAGTGACGGGACAACGTTACGTGTGATTGGTATCTGCGAGGATATCACGGCGCGCAGGGAAGCAGAAGAAGCACTAAGCGCAGCGAATGCGGAAATGGATGCGATCTTCCGTGCTGCCAGCTTGGGCATCGTTCTTACTCGTGATCAATATGTACAGCAATGCAACCGGCGCGCCGAGGAAATGTTTGGTCATGGAACAGGTGGACTGAACGGCCAGCATCTCAGTTTGATCTTGGGCGGAATGGATCAGGACTACGAAGCGAATCTCGCGGCGCGGCGTGAGAAAGTCGGGCGCGGCGAGACGTACCGACTGGAACGCCGGATAAGGCGCGCGGATGGGAGCGTGTTCTGGTGTCGAATTTCCGGTGATGCCGTCACCTTCTCCGGCTCGTCTCGTGGCACAGTCTGGATGCTTGAGGATATCACTGACGAACATGCTGCGGCTGAAGCACTTCGCGAAGCAAAGCGAATTGCCGAGGACGCGGCGCAGGCAAAATCGATGTTCCTTGCCAATATGAGCCATGAAATCCGAACGCCGATGAACGCCATCATCGGTATGTCGCATCTGGCCTTAAAGACCGACCTGAACACGCGCCAACGCGACTATATATCCAAGGTGCACAATGCGGGCACATCGTTGCTTGGGATCATCAACGATATTCTCGATTTTTCAAAGGTCGAAGCAGGAAAGCTTGAAATCGAAGAGGTTCCGTTCCGGCTCGATGACGTGTTTACCAATGTCTCAACGCTAATCGCTCAGAAAGCCTACGACAAAGGGTTGGAGTTATTGTTCGATATTCGTCCCGATGTCCCGCAGGCGCTCAAAGGCGATCCGCTTCGCCTCGGCCAGATTCTCGTCAATTTGGCGGGGAACGCCGTGAAGTTTACGGAGAAAGGCCAGGTCACGATTACCGTTCGCAGCATCAATCGGACTGGTGACAAGGTGCAATTAAGCGTGGATGTCCACGATACGGGCGTCGGAATGACGCGCGAGCAAGTCAGTAATTTGTTCCAGGCTTTTAGCCAGGCGGACGGTTCCACGACGAGAAAATATGGGGGGACAGGACTAGGCTTAGCCATCACCAAGCGGTTGGTTCAACTCATGGGTGGCAACATTCAAGTGGAATCGACACCGGGGAAGGGCAGCACTTTTTCGTTTTCCGTATGGTTCGAATTGGATGACCACCCCGCGCGCAGCAGAAAAATCCCAGATGAACTGGACGGTATGCGTGCACTCGTGGTCGATGACAATAAAGCGGCGAGAGAGGTCCTATCCGACTTGCTGGACGGGATTGGATTTGTCGTAAGCGCAGTCGAATCCGGTGCCGATGCTGTCGCTGCCTTACACTCCGCCGCTTCCGACCACCCGTTCGGCGTGGTGTTCCTGGACTGGAAAATGCCAGGTATAGATGGAATGCAGACGGCGCGAGTTATCCGCGACGGTATGAATGCGCCGCCGCGCATCGTCATGGTTACTGCGTTTGGGCGGGAGGATGTGCGGGAGAAGGCCGAGGCGTCAGGAATCGACGCATTCCTAGTTAAGCCGGTGAACGCTTCGTCTCTCGTAGACGGATTGATCGGTCTATTCGACCCGAGCTCAGTAATCGCCGAAATTACCGCCGGGCTCGAACTTGAAGTCGATCTCGGCGGCGCCCGGATTTTGCTCGCCGAAGACAACGATATCAACCAACAGGTCGCCATAGAGTTGCTCGAGGGCGCCGGCGCCGTTGTTACCTTGGCGGTTAACGGGCGTGAGGCTGTTGAACAGCTCAAGGTTGGCGGGCCGGACGCGTTCGATGCGGTATTGATGGACCTGCAAATGCCCGAAATGGATGGCATCGAAGCAACACAGCGTATCCGTGCCGAGAAGAGTTTTGCGGAAGTTCCTATCATTGCCATGACTGCACATGCTCTGGTCGAGGAGCGAGAGAAATGTCTTGCTGCGGGGATGGTCGACCATATCTCCAAGCCGGTAGATCCTCAGGCATTGTTCCAGACACTCCTACGATGGCTCCCCAATGCATCAACCGCTGCGCCCAGCTTGTCCAGACCCAGAAGCACTGAGTCAATTGACGATCTGGACGTCATCGGACTTGATACCCGAGTTGGTCTAAAACATGTCGCTGGCGATCATGAACTGTACCTTCGGCTGCTTCGGCAATTCTGCACCACTCGCGCAGACGACGGTCAGCATATCGAAGACGCTCTCGCGAAAAAGGACCGCGACACTGCTGAGCGGATTGCACACTCCGCCAAGGGGACCGCCGGCACCATTGGCATGGACGAATTGGCAAATCTCGCCGGTACTCTCGAAAAAGCGATTCAGAAGAAACGGGGAATCAAGAACGCACTTTCGTCATTTCAGGAAGAGCTAACGCGCAGTGTGACGACGCTCAGTCGGGCATTGGAAAACTTCAATGCCGTTGCGGACGACACGCACAAAAGAAGCGACAAAGGCCCGCCTGAAAAGGTTGCAGACGAGGCATCGGCGATGCGCATCTCGGAGCTTGCCGCACTCCTTGCCGCCAGCAAGGGGAGAGCCACGGAATATATGGAGAGCTATGCCGGTGAGATACGGCCAGCGTTCTCCAAAGAAGACTACAAAGAATTCTTCGATGCTGCCACGAACTATGATTTTGAAACCGCTCTGGAGATACTGCAGCGCGCGGCCGCCGCGAGCGGTATCGAACTTGATGGAGAAACACCATGAGCATGGATGCTACCGCGATGGGGAAACCGACCGTATTGATCGTGGATGATACACCGGAAAATCTAACGCTGATGAACGGGGTTCTTGGACAGACGTACGAAACCACGGTGGCCAACAATGGTGAACGGGCCCTCAAGCTGGCCTTCTCGGACGAGCCACCGGACTTGATCTTGCTCGACATCATGATGCCAGAGATGGACGGCTACGAAGTTTGCAAGCGTCTCAAGGGCGATCCTCGCACGCGAGACGTGCCTATTATTTTCCTGACTGCCAAAGCCGAGATGGAGGATGAGCAGAAGGGACTCGATCTCGGTGCAGTGGACTACATTACCAAACCGATTTCCCCGCCGATCGTGCAGGCCCGGGTCCGCAATCACCTGATCCTCAAAGCCGCAGCCGATTTTCTCAAGGACAAGAATGAATACCTGGAATCCGAAGTCGCCAAGCGTACGCATGAGGTGCAGGTTGTACAGGACGTCACCATTATGGCCATGGCGTCGCTGGCGGAGACGCGTGACAACGAAACCGGCAACCATATTCGCCGCACCCAGCACTACGTGCGCTCTTTGGCCACTAAGCTTGCCGATCATCCAAATTTCGCTTCGGAGTTGGACACCGATACAATCGAACTGCTGTACAAGTCTGCACCGCTGCACGACATCGGCAAAGTCGGCATCCCCGACGCCATTTTGCTTAAGCCGGGCAAACTAACGGACGAAGAATTCGAGATCATGAAAACGCACACCACGCTGGGTCGGGACGCGATTGCCGTCGCGGAAGAACTGATCGACGCACCGAGTACCTTCCTCAGGTTGGCGCGCGAGATCGCACACTATCACCAAGAGAAGTGGGACGGCTCGGGATATCCCGAGGGCCTGGCTGGCGACGACATTCCCGTATCGGCGCGATTGATGGCGATTGCTGATGTTTACGACGCGCTGATTTCCAGGCGCGTATACAAACCACCATTTCCGCGCGACAAGGCAGTCGCCATCATTCGCGAGGGCCGCGGCAAACATTTCGATCCGGTGATGGTGGATGCCTTCCTTGAGATCCAGGATGACTTCCACGCCATCGCGGATAGGTATGCCGACAGCGAGGAAGATGTTATGGCAAAGGCCCGTTTGCCTACGTAGCGGAAGGATTCTGAAACGGGAAGATCTCCGTTTGTATCAGATCTGGTGCAGATTGGCTGCGCGCATAATGAAGCCCTAACTATCCGCCTTTTCAAATATCGACTTGTCGGTGGGCTCCTTGCCGAGCCATTGGACAGCGGTTTCTAAGTCTTCAAATATCCTCATTTGCGGATTGTTAATATGGCGGCCATTGCTGCTATTGGCGTCAATTGATGATGACGCAACGGCATCCACACGCAGCTAGTACGAATTTGTTCTCGATGCTCAGATGGAGCGGATCTATTCTCATGTCGTGGCGTGTGCCGCTTAAACCCACCGGTTGTAGAAGTAACTGGATACCTTCGGATTTCTCCTAGATATTGTTTCGGTTAAGTGAATGTCGATTTCACCGCGCAGGGCGTAGAAGAATCGTTTCGGGCCTCAACAAGTTCATAGGTAGGCAACGGAATGCGAGAGCGGGGAGCTAGTTTAATGTCGTTTTTTGTCTCTTTATCGAGGCGATGTTTCAGCATTGGAACGACCACTCGCGCGTTGAGAATGGCAACGGTTAAGTTCCCGTGTCTGGCATGCATTATCGTGGTCATCGCGGCCGCTATTCATTCGACACCTGTATTCGGGGCCTCCGCGAAATGGGCACCTTTTCCCGTTTATGAATGGAATCCCCCCTTCGACATGGCGAGCCCAAGGGAAGAGCGCCTGTATACGCCCCTTGAGTCAGCAGACAAGGATTGGCGCCTCTGCGTCTCGTTCCCTCACCTCAAAGACGCTTACTGGTTGGGGGTCAACTACGGGATCGTGGACGAGGCACGGCGTATGGACGTCCATGTAAGTCTACACGAAGCCGGAGGGTATAGTCATCTTGATAACCAGATACGGCAAATTGAGGCGTGTTTGGAGAACGGTATGGATGCACTGATCGTCAGTGCAATCGGTGCCGATGGCCTGAACGATGTATTGGGGCGCGTACATGCGGCAGGGATACCGATCGTTGACCTCATCAATGGGGTTTCCTACCCAAAAATAGATGCCAAATCTCTAATCGATTTCTATGACAGTGGTTTCGCTGCCGGCCGCTACATTGTTGACAGGCACAAAGGCGAGTCCCGCCCGGTTCGTGTGTTATGGTTTCCCGGCCCCTTCGGAGCATCCTGGGTGTCGCGTGGCAACAAAGGATTCACTGACGCTCTGAAAGGCAGCAATATTAGAATCGTGGAGATTGCATACGGGGATACTGGAAAGCTGACGCAGGAGAAGCTCATCTCGGCCGCGCTCGACCGCAATGCGGATGTCGACTACATCGCGGGCACGTCCGTCACGGCGGAAGCAGCCATTGGCGTGGTTCGTGAAAGGCGCATTGCGGAAACCACGAAGATCGTCGCGTACTACTTTGGGCCAGGCATATACCGGGGGCTCAAACGAGGGACGATCCTCGCGGCGGCAAGCGATCTGCAGGCGATCCAAGGCCGGATAGCTGTCGATCAAGCTGTCCGTATTCTGCAGGGTGAGCCCTACATGAAGCACGTGGGGCCGCGGATTCAGGTGATTGATAGGGATAGTCTCCCTGCCTTCGACGCTGGAAACACGCTGGCACCAATCGGTTTCAAAGCGACGTTCGATGTCAACTGAGCCCGCTCCCCAAAGCAATGGGCTTCTTTCACTTGTCGAAGAGAATTTTCTCGCGACGATTTTGTGCAACATTCTGATCGCCGCAGCATACGTCGGCACCGGAATCATCGGGCAGGCTATTGCCATTCCGCCGGGTAATGTAACCATATTCTGGCCGCCAGCAGGAATCGCGATGGCGGCTTTCTATTTGCTTGGACTAAGAGGGGTGCCGGGCATATTTATCGGGGCCGCCGTGATCAACAGCTTTGGATTTCAGGAAGCGGCTGCAAATATCGGTTTTTTGCCTGTCCTGCTGTCAACCATAGGCATCAGCTTCGGATCGGTGATCCAGGCATGCGTCGGTGGCTATTTTATTCACCGTGTCTATATACGCGACAAGTCGGCAACCGACCTGCGTATGCTTATAAGGCTTTTTCTGTCTGTAGCAGTCACGTGTCTTATCAGTTCATCAATCGGGGCGGTATCGCTTTTCAGCGCAGGTATGCTTGAGGCGGGGCGCTTGGCCGTCGTGTGGTCGACATGGTGGCTCGGTGATCTCGTCGGGGTGGTTTTATTCGTCCCGTTGATCATTGGTGCAGTTTTTCATTCACGAAAGAATGTCGCCGTGTTGGCGGTCATAGCGATCATCGGAATTGCCGCCGCGCATTACACCAGCGTTGCTGCCCGGGATGAGGCCCGCGATGCCTGGGAGAATAACGCATCGCAGGTTTCCGGTCGCCTCACATCGACGACACTCTTGTGGCTGGACCTCGCCTACGCGCCGGTCAACAGCCTAGTCGTCCTTTTTGGAAACTCTGAGTTCGTTGACGATCAGGAATTTATCGCGGCGATTGACGTTCTCGAAGACAACGAACCGGACTTCTTTCCATCGTCCGTCAGTTTTGCCGCGTCTCTCGAAACAGGCGAACAAAACCCGAAAGCCTTGGAGCGGGCGTTGTTGGCCGGCACCGGGAAATGGGAGGTCGTATTCTCGACCGACGATTCCGGACCGATGGCGCCGGGCGTCAACATTGCCGGGCGCCCTGATTTTTCGGCCGCAGTTGCCTCAGCGATCAGGACCCCTGGACAGGTCGTCCTGGGGGCATTCACGCACAGTTCCAATGCGCCACAAGCCATTGTTACCGCGACCATCGAGCATGGCGGGCGCGCTGGTATGTTGGTTGGATTGGTTGATATTCAAGCAATTCTAGACGGCCTTTTTAAGGTTCAGGTACCGGATGGCGTCTCGCTCCGCCTCGACGCGAAGGGCGCGAACGCCGGTTTCGATGCACCGCTCCAACGGGTTTGGGGGCAAGTAGTAGAACCGGAGGCCGGCTACACGACGGGAGTTCAGCGGGCTGTTACGGCCGGGGCGAGCCTGCATTTTCGATGGTATTTCTCGGATGATTTCGCGGGCGGTCCGGGCTCGATTCTTGCGGACGGCTTGTTCATCGGCGGCGTGCTCGTGACTGCAGGAATGGTGCTTTTCCTCTCCTTCCTGATGGGTCAGAACCGAGAAATTCGAGAACGAGTGGTGGAGCGCACGGCGGAACTCGCTGACCGGGAGAAAATTCTTCGGACCGCTTTGGACAACATGTCCGATGGCATGTTCATGCTCGACGAGAAGATGCGCTACGTTGTCTTGAACAATCGATACCGTGACTACGTTGGTTTCTCAGATGATTTGATCGATTTCGGCAAACATGTCGAAGGGGTGGTTCGCGCCCATGCGGAACGTGGCGATTATGGCGCGGGTGAGATTGACGCACTGGTCAGAGCCCGTCTGGAGACACTTGCCAGTGATGTATCTTCGGAACGCGAGATGCGCCTCGGAGATGGCTCGAAAATTCTGCAACTCCGTAAGGCGCCAATCGATGGTGGTGGTGCCGTGGTCGTGGTTACCGATGTCTCGGATGTAACGCGTGCCCGTGAAAAGCTTCAAAAATCCGAAGAAGAGATACGGCTCACCTTGGACAACATGCCTGGTGGCATCTGCATGCTTGATAGCGATCTCAGAATTCAGGTCGTAAACCAGACCTACTGCGATTTGTACGGGCACGATCCAGAGGTTTACGCAGTCGGGCGACCTATTGAAGAGGTCATCAACATGAACGTGAGAGCCGGCATTCATGCCAAGGGCGCGCATGTTGTCGACGACCATAAAGAAACGGTTCGTCGCAGAATGGCCATGCTTCGCAGTGGCGAGCCCGGAGAGACGGAACGGGAGTTGCCCAACGGTCGCACGCTGCTCGTCCGGCACAACCCGATCCACACGGGTGGCGTTGTCCTCGTGGCGACTGACATCACCGAGCGCAAGAAGGCGGAAAACCGGCTCAGCAGCATCGTCGAAACGGCGAGTGATGGTATTATCGTCATCGACTCGTGCGGTACTATCATGACGTTCAGCCCTGCTGCTGAACACATCTTCGGATATATGACTTCGGAGGTCATCGGAAAGAACGTAAGGTCACTAATGCCGGAGCCCGACCGCAGCGCACATGACGGTTACATACAACACTACCACGATACGCGAGAAAAGAGGATCGTCGGGACAAACCGTGAGGTGACGGGGCTTCGAAAAGACGGTTCGGAGTTCCCGATGGATCTGGCTATCGGCGAGGCGAAGCTTGGCGACGAAACGGTTTTCACCGGCATCGTCCGTGACATCACCGAACGAAAGAATGCCCAGGATCTCATTCGCCAGCAGCAGCAGCAATTGCGCGCGATTATCGACAACATTCCCATGGTAATCATTCTCAAAGACCGCCAGGGGCGGCACCTCACTGTTAACAGCTACTACGAGAGAGCGACCGGAATACGTCCGGACGAAATCGTCGGCCTTCGCGACGACGAGTTCCTTTCCGAAGAGGTCGCGAGGACGATCATGGAAGTCGACAATCGAATAATGAAAGCCAAGGAAGCCGAAACCTTCGAAGAGCAGGTGCCGCACCCCGACGGCTCGGCACACGACTATCTCACAACCAAGGTGCCGATACTGGACCCGGAGGGGGGTGTCGAAACGCTGGTGATTGCGGCGCTGGACATTACGGACCGGAAGGTGGCCGAGCGAAAACTTACGGACGCTTATGAGGTTATTTCCAGCAGCATCCAGTATGCGTCGCGTATTCAGCAGGCCGTGTTGACCGGCAGAGAGATGCTGACAGCAACGATGGAAGACAGCTTTTCGCTATGGGAGCCGCGAGATGTCGTCGGTGGCGACATCTTCTGGTGTCGGCCGTGGGGGGAGGGAGTCCTCGTCATCGCGGCGGACTGTACCGGACACGGCGTGCCGGGTGCTTTCATGACGTTGATATCCGCCGGTGCGTTGGATCTAGCGATAGGCGAGGTCGAGCCTGGCGCCATCGGTAACCTCGTGCAGCAGATGCACCTGCTCGTGCAATTCAGTCTCAATCAACACGGGGGTGCGGGAGAATCGGATGACGGGCTCGAACTGAGTGCCGCGTATATCAATATTGATGCATCGACATTGACCTTCGCAGGCGCGCGCATGCCGCTCTATATTGTCGAGAATGGAGAGGTGACTGAGGTCAAGGGTACGAAGAGTGGCATCGGGTATCGTGGAATTTCGCAAGCGCAGGAATTTGAGGAAACGGAGTTCCCCCTCCGACCAGAGGCGGCCTATTACATCTCTACCGACGGACTGATAGACCAGATTGGCGGCGACCGGCGCCGGGCCTTTGGCAAGATGCGTTTTAAGGAGTTGCTGCTAAGTGTTCAGGGTTTGCCTTTTGAGGAGCAAAAACAGAGAATCCACACAGTTCTTGTCGAATACCAAGGCGATGAGAGCAGGCGCGACGATGTCACCGTAATCGGCTTCAGGCCGTAATTAGGGAGGATCACATGCTAGCAAAGGAGATGTATGACTTCAGGGACGAATTGTCTCGGAAGGGGATCATTTTCTGCTATTGCGGTTACATGACTGAGGAGGTGCTGACCGGCATCGGCGGAGCGCTCAAAACCAAGCTTGAACTCGAACGCGAAGAGCGAGCACGGGCGCGCAGCCTGTTTGCCGTTTTCGTGGAGCAGGTCCAGAACGTCGTTCGGTATTCAGCGGAGCGTGAAGCAGATGGCGATATCTCGAGCCTGAGGGAGTTGCGCTACGGCGTCCTCACGGTTGGGAAAACAGATGATAAATACTTTGTCGCCTGCTCCAACCTTATCGCCAAGACCGATGTTGAGCGCCTCAGTAAGAATTTGAGCGCGATCAAGAGTATGACCGCAGACGAGCTCAAAGTGGCCTACAAGGAGACCTTGCGCGGTGATGCCCCCGAGCACAGCAAGGGCGCGGGGGTTGGCTTCATCGACATCGCCAGACGGGCGATGCATGGGTTTGAGTTCGATTTCGCGGACATCAACGACGAGCATTCGTATTTTTGTTTGAAGGCATATGTTTAAGGCTTTGGAGACCAATACAATGGATAAAGTTTCTATCGACGCGACGGAAAGATCTCCTGCCGTTGAGTTCGATTTCGGCGGTAACACGTTCCTCGTGAAGGGGGAGTCATATCCCGAGGACGTGACCGCTTTCTATGGACCGCTTATGGAGCAGTTGGAGCCGCATCTTCGGGAACAGAGGGGCGCGACTATTTCGTTCGTCTTCGACTTGATCTACTTCAATTCTTCTTCCGCCAAAATCCTGATGGGTCTTTTTGATCTGCTGGAAGAAGTCGCCACCGACGGCAACGATGTCACCGTCACCTGGAACTACGAAGAAGGTGACGACAATATGCAGGAACTGGGCGAGGAATTCGGCGAAGAACTAGAACATGCCAAATTTGTTCTGTCTGAGGTCTCTATTCAGAATTAATTCGATCGAGTGAGCAATGGCATATGAAATTTTCAAGAAGGAAGAAGGCGCACTCGTTCGTGCGCTTGAACTTATCGAGACGGGACAGATTGGAAGTGGTGAGCAGGCTCAGCAATATGAGCAATTGGTCAGGGCTTATGAGAAACTCTTAAAGACGACGAAGCGCCTCGTTCGTGTGAGCGATAGAAATGAAGCGGAACTAAACAAAGTCACCAAAGACCTGGATAGCAAGAACCTAATGCTGGAAGGGCTCTCGAACAAACTCTCCAAGTACCTCTCGCCGCAGATATATGAAGCCATATTCGCCGGCACGTCTGATGCAAATGTACAAACCTCTCGCAAGAAGCTGACCGTCTTCTTTTCCGATATAAAGAATTTCACGGCGACCACGGAAGAGATGGAGCCGGAAGACATGACCTTCCTGCTCAATGATTATCTGACCAAGATGACAGAGATCGCGCTGGAGCACGGCGGCACAATCGATAAATACATCGGTGATGCCATCATGGTTTTTTTCGGCGACCCGGAAACCAAAGGCGTTAAACAAGATGCCCTCGCTGCATTGAGAATGGCGCTCGCGATGCAGCGCCGAATGGTCGATCTGCGTGCTAAATGGTCTGATATGGGGTTTCGACACCCGTTCCACATTCGCTGTGGAATCAATACTGGATACTGCAATGTCGGCAACTTTGGTTCCGAACAGCGTGTCGATTATACGATCATTGGTGGACAGGTGAACCTGGCAGCGCGGTTAGAATCGATCTGCGAACCTGACGGTATCGTGATGTCGCACGAAACGCATGCATTCGTGAAAGATTTCATTGATGCAGCGGCTTTGGAGCCTATTCAGGTAAAGGGCATCAAAGAGCCGGTAACCCCGTATGCGGTGCAAGGGATATTCGAGGATTGGGATGAAACCGAGCGCTACATCCGTCGTGATCACGTCCCGGGATTGCGGTTATGGGTCGACCTGATGCGTATGACTGATGAGCAGCGAGTTATGGCCATACAAGAGATACAGGAAGCGATCGATGTTCTGAAGCGTCGAGGGAACGACACATAGACACATAGGTGTGTGGTGTTCCCTGAGGTGCCCCTAGTTCGCTAGACACCTTCCATGTTCACATTGTGCTGCCACCAGATCATGTTGCCAGCAAATTGACTAAGGGAATACCATCACACTTGATTCTTGCGGTGTCATTCGGGACACTCCCGGCATGAGCCTAAGGGGGATCACAAGTAAAGGAAGCAGGGTGCGGGCCGTCGTGGCGCGGATCCTGGTCGTTGCCTTTGCTCTGCACGCAGCCATCCCGCTGGGCTTCATGCCCGACCTCAAGTCGCTCAACGATGGGCGCATCGATATCGTCATCTGTACCGGTGCCGGCTTTAAGACCATCGAGATCGATGCCAATGGCAATCCGGTTGAGCCGGATTCACCCGATACGGTGTCTCCTGCTTGCCCATTCGCCCTCTCAATCGCAAAGGCAATTGTCCCTGAGCATACTGGCGAAGCGGAAGTCGTTGCGATCGGGCATGCTGATCGACTTCGTCCGGCAGACGATTTTGTCAGAATAACCGTTTTGCAGGGGCCGCCGCTCGGCTCACGCGCACCGCCGATTCAGCAGATATAAGCTTTCGGAAACCGTCGGTCCTGCCTGACGTGACCCCCTGTTTATCCTCATTCAGAAGTTAGTTCTGTTCAGGTTTTGGTCCTCTTGTGAGCGGGTTGCATATTCCTTTGGCGTGAGTTCGTCCAGGCTTGAATGCGGTCTTTCATGATTATAGTCACTGCGCCACGCCGCTATCATGCGGCGGCCGGTGCGCAGGAACTGGTAAAGAAAATGCGTAACGGTGGGAAACCGGCAGAGGCCGACAAGGCGTCTGGCGGGTATATCTGAGGCGAAAGTGCCGAACGGGGGCGGCCGCGTCGCGTATGTGCCGCGGTTCCCCCGGAGAGCGGATTAAAAAAGCTCCCGACCCGGCCGGGCAGGGAGCTTTCTCGTAACGGCGGATGAGGCGGCGTTAGGTCAGTTGCAGGATCTTGCGGGCTTCCCCTGGCGTTGCGATGTCACCCCCCAGGCTCTCGACGATGCCGACCGCCTTTTCGACCAGTTGTGCGTTGTCGCGGCAGAGCTCGCCCTTGCGGATGTGGACGACGTCCTCCATCCCGATACGCACATGACCGCCGAGGAGAAACGCCATGGCGAGCGTCTTGAACGCGAAGCGTCCGACACCGAATGCCGCCCATTCGCAATTTTCAGGCAGGCGTTTGACCAGATAGGCGAGGGTGTCGAAATCCGGCGCCGCACCCCAGCGAATTCCGAGAACGAGTTGGAACATCGCGGGTTCCTTCAGGATGCCGCGCTTGATGAAATCGTTGGCCATGTTGAGATCGCCGGAATCGAAGATCTCCAGTTCCGGCTTGGTGCCTGCTTCATTGATGGTGTTCGCCATGATTTCCAGGTTTGGCGGCGTGTTGATGACGACCCGGTTGCCGTTGACCATGGTGTTGAAATCGAGGGTGCAAATCTCGGGTTTGAGCTGCTTCACATGCTCGACCCTCAACTCGGGACGGCAAAGCGTGGTGCCTGGTCCGGCGACACGCGGCTCCTCGTCACTCGGTATGAAACGGCCGCCTTCCCCCGTGGTCAGGTTGACGATGACATCGGAGCCCGCGTCGCGGATGCGGTCGAGGACTTCCTTGTAAAGGTTGATATCCATACTGCCGAGCTGGGTTTCCGGATCGCGCACATGCACGTGCACGATGGCGGCGCCTTCCTTCCAGGCGCCGACGGCGGCGGTCGCGATTTCCTCGGGCGTGACGGGCAGGTTCGGGTGTTGGTCCCGGGTTGTGATGTTGCCGGTGACGGCACAGGAAACGATAGTCTTTTTTTCCACGGTTATTTGCCTCAAATCGGTTGGGGGTGAAAAGGGTCAGCTCTTCGCGGCGCGGGCCCGGTTCTGCCGGATTTCGGTGTACCCGGACCATGCGAGGATGAAGAACGTGATGAGCATCAGCACGATGGCGACGGGGTGCTCTAATGTGAAAAACGCGAAGAAATCGTTGTTCGTCAGGATAAGGCCCTGACGAAGCGTTTCTTCGAGGATCGGGCCGAGTACGAGGCCGATGATGACCGGCGCGGTCGGCACGTTGCAAAGCCTGAGGAAATATCCGAAGACACCGGCCAGCAGCGTGACCAGCAAGTCGAACATCTTCCCGCTGACGCCATAGGAACCGACCAGCGAGAGAATCATCACCATGACCAGCAGCACCTGTTCCGGCATGCGCAGGACTTTCGTGATGAAGCGGGCCCCGAACGCGCCGATAATCAGCATCACGATGTTGCAAATGATGAGCGCCATGAAGGCGGCGTTCATCTCGTTCGGGTTGTTCTGAAAAAGCCGGACGCCGGGTTCGATGCCCTGGATGATCAGCGCGGTCATCAGGACCGCGGTCACGGGATCACCCGGAATGCCGAGCGCCAGCGTCGGCACGAGTGCGCCGCCGGTGACGGCGTTGTTGGAGGTTTCCGACGCAATGAGTCCCTCGGGTTCGCCCTTGCCGAAGTTTTCCTTGAACCGGCCCGAACGCTTGGCCTCGGAATACGAAATAAAGGACGCGGTGGCTGCCCCCGTGCCGGGCAGAATCCCGATGAATGTGCCGATCACGGCGCTGCGAATGATGGTTTTCCAGCGCATAAGCCATTCACGTAGCGGCGCCACCTTGAACCCTGAATTGGTAGTCACGAAGTCGATCTGACCGGCATTGGGGTCGGCAAGCCGGGTAAATACCTCGGTCAGCGCGAACAGCCCGACCAAGACAGGAATCAGGCCGAGGCCGCCGCTAAGCTGAAAAATGTCGAAATCGAAGCGCACCGTGCCTGTCATCGGGTCGGTGCCGATGGTGGCCAGGAACAGGCCGATCACGCCCGCCAGCAGCCCTTTGATCATGCTGCCTCGCGATACGCCCGCGATGCAGGTAAGTGCCATGCAGATCAGCGCGAAAGTCTCGATAGGGCCAAATTCGAGCGCGAACTGGGCCAACTGTGGCGCCGCAAAAATCAGTACGACGGCTGAGAACAGGCCGCCGATCGTAGAGGCGATCGTCGACCAGCCGATGGCGCGGTCGGCATTGCCCTGTTGCGTCATCGGGAAGCCGTCCAGCATCGTCGCCGCCGATTGCGGCGTGCCCGGTGTGTTGATGAGAATGGCCGAGAGCGAGCCGCCATAAACCGATGAGCAGTAGATCGCGAGCACCAGGGCAATCGATGGCATCAGGTCCATACTGAACGTGAACGGCAAGACGATCGTGATCGCCAGCACCGAGCCGAGACCGGGTAGCGCCCCCATGACAAGACCGAATACGACACCGGCGATGATGGCGATGAACACGTAGGGCGATGCAAGCAGTTCGAACGCTGGGTAGAGGAATTCCATCGGATTTGTCCTAGAAGGTCGAGAACCAAGGAGATATCGGCAGGTAGATTTTCAGAAGGTCGGTAAAAATCCACCATATCGCCACCGGGAAGATCAGCGTGACCACGGTAAATACAACCGGTCTGCGGTAACCGAAAAGAAGCATGAATGCGCCGGCAAATGGAATCGATGCGAGGAGGAATCCGATCTGACCGACGAGCAGAATATATACGCCAGTCAGGATGAACGCCGTGAAAAGGCGTCCCCAGAGTGGGGCCGGTTGCTCGGTCTTGGCGATGAGGAGCGAGCGTACGATCAACACGACGCAGATCACCGCCCATATGGATAAAAGAATCTGCGGGAAGAAGTTGGGACTGAACCCGTAGTCCTGCGCCTGGGCATCGGCGTATTCCGGCTTGAGGCTCTGACGCCAGAGCAGGATATTGACGCCCAGCATGACGCACGCAAAGACGATGTCTCGAAGGCGGCTGTTCACGGAGAAGTCCCCCGATCTAATGGTAAAACGCGGTTGCGCGCGAATGGAATCGCTGCGCTACCCCGGCGGGACGCTGGTTCGTAACCCGCCGGGGATAAACGCAGTCGAGTCTTACTTGGCGATCAGCCCCGCATTGGCCAGTAGTTCGCCGTTCTGCTTGTAGACCGTGGACGCGAACTTGCCGAACGCATCCTGATCCTGCCATGCCGGCTTCAGTTTCAGGTTGGCGAGGTTCTTGATCACGGTCGCATCCTCAACCGTTGCCTTCAGTGCGGCCGTCAGCTTGTCCTTGACGTCCTGGGGCGTTCCTTTCGGAGCGAACATGCCGACCCAGTTGCCCATGACGATGTCGTAGCCGAGTTCCTTCATGGTCGGAACGTTCGGATACTCATCGAGGCGCTCTGCGGACCATGCGGCGAGCGGCGGCAGTTCGTATTTGGGCGAAAGCTGGGCCTGGTCGCTAAAGATTTCGACCACGCCGCCCAACAGCGCCTTCACGGCGTTGGCCGATCCCTTGAACGGAACGTGCTTCGACTTGATGCCGGCTAGATCATCCAGTGCCAGGATCGAGATGTGCGGCAGCGTGCCGGCACCCGTGGAGGCGAAGCGAAGCTCGCCGGGGGTCGCCTTGGCGGCATCGATGACGTCCTGTACCGATTTCAGTCTGGATTCCGGTGCCGTCATCATCAGCATCGGCGAGACCGTTATGCGGCCGATCGGCTCGAACGACTGCATGTTGTAGGGAATCTTCCTGAGGTGAGGCTGCGTCGTCATCGGGCCCGCGGGCGTGATCAGGACGCTGTACCCGTCAGGGCGCGCGCCGGCGACTTCGGCGGTGCCAATGGTGCCGGCAGCGCCGCTCACGTTCTTGACGACGATGTCGGTGCCAAGTTCGCGGGCAAAGGTATCTTGCAGGGCGCGGGTGACCGAGTCGGTTGCGCCGCCTGCGGCCCACGCCACCATGACCGTGACGGGCTTTTCGGGGAAATCGGCCTGCGCCGGTGAGGCAGTGGTAAGTGCAAGGGCGCCGGCGCCGAGCGCTGCGGCCTTCAGAGATTTAGACAAACGGCAACTGTACTTCTTCAACATGGAATCCTCCTCCTTATTTGTCTCGGATTGATCGAGAGCGATGCGCCCGGAACCTCATTCGGCAAACAAGGGGTTCAATCCGAAGTTATCATCGTTTTCATCAGGAGATTGGCAAAAAAAATTTTAGATAGCAAATAAAAAACACATATTAAAACAACATACTAGTTGTCATACGCTCTGATATAAGGCTTAACATTGTGCAAATATGTGAAAACGTTTACAAAAGACGCTTCCAAAGACGGATATCTGCACGTTGGCAGGTATGGGTCTACGTTAATTGAGAGAGGATGAAACTGAATGCCGTCGCGAGCTCGGACGCCAAGCTCTAAAGTACGCCGTCGCTCAGGGCGCTCGCGGGTCCGGATGTCCGAAGTCGCGCAACTTGCCGGAGTTTCCCTCGCGACCGTTTCAAGGGTCATCAACGACCCAGACTCGGTTTCTCCGTCACTGCGCAGCAAGGTACAAGAGGTCTCGGACCGCCTGGGCTATTCGCCCAACCCCATCGCCGGCAGCCTCTCTGGCGCGCATTCGCCGCTAATCGGCGTCATCGTGCCGACCATGACGAACGCGTTCTTTTCGACCACGTTGGAAACCCTGTCGGAAGTGTTAGAGCCTGCCGGGTATCAGTTGATGGTCGGCTTCCATGAATATGACGAGGCCCGTGAGGAAGCCGTGGTGGCGGCCTATGCCGCGTGGCGTCCGGCGGCGCTTGTGGTCACCGGGGTGAACCATTCGCGCAGAACCGTCTCCATGCTGTCGTCGCTCGACTGCCCCGTCGTCGAAATGTGGGACATCGACGGCCGGCCGCTCGACACGTTGGTGGGGTATTCGAACTTCGAAGCCGGCAAGGAAGCCGCACGGCATTTGATCGACACCGGACGGCGCAAAATCGCATGCGTTAACGTCGGCCCTATTCGCGATCCGCGCGCCAATGCGCGGTTCGACGGTTTCTACACCGAAGCCTCGGAAGCGCCGGGCACGACGGTAAGAAAGTTCTATGCCGCGAACAGGGGGGTCGGTGACGGGGTCACGGTCATGAAGACGATCCATGCCGAGTTTCCGGACGTCGAGGGTGTCTTCTGCATCGGCGATCCGCTCGCGATGGGGGTGATCTTCGAAGCCCAGCGGTGTGGCGTCCGGGTTCCCGATGATCTTGCTGTCGTGGGCTTCGGTGATCTGGAAGCGTCCGCGCATGTGACCCCCGCGCTGACCACGGTGCGCCCACCGCACGATCAGATTGGGAAGACCGTCGCCGAGCATCTGCTCCGTCGTTTCGACGCGCCGGACAGCGAAGGCGAAGTTGTCGATTTGGGTTTCCGGATGGTGATACGGGAAAGTGCTTAACGACGCGGCCGGTAAAACGGCTGCGAACAATGTATTGGGGAGGAACGGAATGAAGAATGTTGCCGTCATCGGCGCCGGCACGATGGGACACGGGCTCGCCCTCGTCCATGCGATCGGCGGATGCCAGGTCCGGCTTTTCGATATCGATCCGGCAACGCTCGATCGTGCCAGAGATCTGATCGCCGCCGCGTGTGGCACGCTGGTGCGGGCCGGGGCTCACGGCCAGGACGACCTGGATGCGGCGCAGGCGCGGATCGTTCCTTGCGACGATCTGGCGGCGGCGGTCGCCGATGCCGATCTGGTCGTCGAAGCGGTGGTCGAGAAGGCGGATATCAAGCGCTCGGTCTTCGCCGAAATCGCCGCGGCCGCACCGGCCGATGCCGTCGTCGCAAGCAACACATCTTATCTTGACGTGTTTCCGTTGCTGCCCGAGGGGCTGGAGACCCGGACCCTCATCGCGCACTGGTATACGCCGCCTTACATCATCGATCTCGTCGATATCGCGCCGGGCCCCGACACGGATCCGAAACACGTGGCGGCGCTCCGCGACCTGTACGAAGGCTTCGGCAAGGCGCCGCTGGTGTTCGAGAAACTTATCCATGGATACATCGCCAACAGGCTGCAGAGCGCGCTCAATCTCGAGTGCCTACGCATGATCGACGAGGGCTGGACGAAGGCCGAAGACATCGATTTTTCGATCCGGCACGGCCTTGTCGAACGTCTCGCCGTTCTCGGGCACATGCGGAAGATGGATTACACGGGCATCGAAATGGCCCGTAACGCGCTTGCTAGTCGGGCCTATACACCACCGACCCCAACGGGCGGGAGCCCGACGCTCGACCGCCTCGTTGAAGCCGGGCGCACCGGTGTGATGAGCGGTGCCGGCCATTACGATTACGGCGACCGGTCGCCGGAAGAGCTTTTCGAAACCAGAGATTTGAAGCTTCTGGAAATGAAAAAGGCAATTCAGGACATAGAGGGGAAACAACGTTGATTTCTGCAGATTTGAGTGGGCGCCGCGTGATCGTCACCGGCGGTGCATCGGGTATCGGCCTCGCGGCCGTGAAGATGATGGCGGGCATGGGCGCGAAGGTCGCGTTGAACCACCTGCCCGACGACGAGGCCGGCGCGGCCCGCGTTGCCGAACTGACGGCCGAGGGGCTCGACGTGGTCGCCGCTCCCGGCAACGTCGGTGTCGCCGGCGAGGCCGAGGCCATGGTCAACGACGCGATCGGCACGCTCGGCGGGCTCGATTATTTGATCAACAATGCGGGCACGCCCGGAACGCCGGAACCGATTCCGCCCTCAGACCTCGACGCCATGACCGAGGATTTCTGGCAGTTGCTTCTCAACGTCAACCTGATCGGTCCGTTCCGCTGCTCCCATGCCGCCGCGGACGCGTTGAAAGAGAGCGAGGGCGCCATCGTCAACACGGCGTCCGTCGCGGGCGTCGGCAAGCAGGGCAGCAGCCTCGTCTATTCGGCGACCAAGACCGGCCTGGTCAGCCTGACCCGCAGCCTGGCGCGCGGTCTTGCGCCCAAGGTGCGTGTGAACGCGGTTGCGCCGGGCCAGGTGAAGACGCCCTGGACCGAAAACTGGTCCGAAGAACGCAAGCAGTTCGCGCGCGACCAGTCGGTCCTCAACCGCCGTTCCTCGCCGGAGGAGATTGCCCAGGGGATGCTTTACCTGTGCGCCGGTACAACGATGGTGACCGGGCATGTCCTGGTGATCGACGGCGGTCAGACGCTTTAGGACGGCACATGACGCCGGTGATCGTTGTGTTGGGAGAGGTGGAATAATGTCCCGTAAGAAAGCCGAAGATCTGCGCAGCGCGCGATGGTTCCTGTCATCGGACATCCGCGGTTTCGCGCACCGCCAGCGCACGCAGCAGATGGGCATGCGACGTGAAGAGTTCATGGGCAAGCCGGTGATCGGCATCATCAACACCTGGAGCGATGTCAGCCCCTGCCATGCGCACCTTCGCGACCGCGCCGAGGCGGTGAAGCGGGGCGTGTGGCAGGCGGGCGGTTATCCCGTCGAACTGCCCGCGTTGTCCGTCGGTGAAGTGATGGTGAAGCCGACGACGATGCTTTACCGCAACTTTCTCGCCATGGAGGTCGAGGAACTGCTGCGCTCGCACCCGATCGACGGTTGCGTGCTGCTGGGCGGGTGCGACAAGTCGACGCCGGGCATGCTGATGGGTGCGTTGTCCATGGACCTGCCGACGATCTTCTGTCCCGCCGGTCCGATGTCGAACGGGAGCTGGCGCGGCGAGAAGACCGGCGCCGGTACGCACACCAAGAAGTATTTCGACAAGCTGAGAACCGGCGAAATCACCGAGAGCGACTGGATCGATCTCGAGGCGCGCATGACCCGGACAAACGGGACCTGCAACACCATGGGCACCGCGTCCACGATGACGTCCATCGTCGATGCCATGGGCCTGACCTTCACCGGGGCGTCGTCGATCCCCGCCGCCGATTCCGGGCATCCGCGGCTTGCCGCCGCGTGCGGGTCTCGCTGTGTCGAAATGGTCTTCGATGATCTCAAGCCCTCGACGTTTCTCGGCCGCGCCGGCTTCATGAACGGCCTCGTCGCCTACATGGCCCTCGGCGGTTCGACGAACGCGGCGATACACCTGATTGCGATGGCGGGCCGGGCCGGGATCGAGCTCACGCTCGACGACATGGCGGCGGTTTCCGCCGATGTGCCGGTGCTGGCCAACCTGATGCCGTCGGGTGCGTACCTGATGGAGGATTTCTATTTCGCCGGTGGCTTGCCGGCGCTTCTGAACAATGTTCGCGATCATCTGGATCTTGGCTGCATGACCGTCAGCGGCGAGACGCTGGGCGACGCGATCGCCGATGCGGCGTGTTGGGACGACGACGTCATCCGCACGGCGGACAACCCCGTCGTCGCACCGGCGAGCGGGCGTACCCTAGTCGTCCTGCGCGGCAATCTGGCCCCCGACGGTGCCATCATAAAGACCTCGGCGGCGGACCCGGCGCACCTTGTGCACACGGGACCGGCGCTGGTGTTCGACGATCCGGCTGAGATGATGGCCGCATCCGACGATCCGGCGCTCGATGTCGGGCCCGATACGGTGCTGGTGCTGCGTAATGCCGGGCCGGTCGGTGCGCCCGGCATGCCGGAGTGGGGCAATATTCCGATTCCCAAGGTGCTGCTCGAGAAGGGCGTCAAGGACATGG
Organism: Rhodospirillales bacterium; assembly: GCA_965229805.1. Lineage (GTDB taxonomy): Bacteria > Pseudomonadota > Alphaproteobacteria > Rhodospirillales > Casp-alpha2 > UBA4479. Next base: position 1,029,426 of record CBDDJO010000002.1, read on the forward strand.
TCCGCATCAGCGACGGCCGGATGAGCGGTACCCACTTCGGGACCTGTGTCCTGCACGTGGCGCCGGAAGCGGCGGTCGGCGGGCCATTGGCGCTGTTAAGAACGGGCGATACGGTATCGCTGAACGTGCCGGAAAGGCGCCTTGACATGGACGTGGACGAGGCCGAGCTCGCACGGCGCCGTCAGGAATGGACACGGCCCGCGCCCCTCTACGAACGCTCCTACGCCGCGCTTTATCAGCGTCACGTCAGCCAGGCCGACAAAGGGTGCGACTTCGATTTTCTCTCGTCACCCGGCGCGGTCCCCGAGCCCCCGATCTACTGAAACATCAAGAATCCGAGGAAACACCCCCATGGAAATCACCAATAATCTGAAGAAAATGCTCATGGATACCACCGGCAAGCCGACGATCGGTTCGTGGTTCATGAGCGGCTCCGCGCACCTGGCTGAAGCCTACGGGCTTTGCGGTTTCGATTTCCTGGTTGTCGACATGGAACACGCGCCGATCGATATCCCGCAGGCGGCGAATATCCTGCGTGCCATCGACACGACGCCGTCCGAAGCGGCGTTGCGGGTGCCGTGGAACGACAAGGTCTATATCAAACGCGCGCTCGACGCCGGTGCGCAGACCCTTGTCGTGCCGTTCGTCGAATCCGTCGCCGAGGCCAAGGCCGCGGTTGCGGCGTCGCGCTATCCGGGCGCCGGTGTGCGTGGCGTTGCGGCCGTTCACCGCGCGTCCCGGTTCGGTACGGTGCCGGATTACTTCAACAAGGCCAACGATCAGATATGCCTGATCCTGCAACTGGAAACGCCTGGGGCCGTCGACCAGTTGGAAGACATCGCCGCCATCGACGGTGTCGATGTCATTTTCATCGGTCCTGCCGATCTCGCGGCGAATATGGGTTATCTGGGCGAGGTCGGGAATCCGGCGGTTCAGGAAAAGCTCAAGGAAGCCGCCCAGCGTGCAAAGGCCGCGGGCGTGCCGGCCGGGGCACTGGCGCCGACGCCGGAGATGTCGAAGCAGTTCTTGGATTACGGATTTACCTACATGGCGATGGGGACCGATCTCGGCAATGCGATGGCAAGCGCGCGCTCTATGATCGCCAGACTGGACGAACTCGGCTGAACGGTGCGGTGCCGAAAGTAGAAAGGGAATTATCGATGGATACGCATGATGTTTCCGGACCGGGAACGCCGGTCATTCGTTTGCACAAGGACGACAATGTGGTGGTGGCGCGCCGCGATGTGGAAATCGGAGAAGACATTCCGGGCGAGGGTGTCTCGAGCCGGGCCCAGGTCCCGGCCGGCTACAAGCTGGCGGCGGTTTCTATCGCAGAGGGGGAACCGGTCCGAAAATACAATGTGGTCATCGGTTTCGCGACTGAGAATATTCCGCCGGGCGCGCTCGTGCATACGCACAACATCGCGTTTCGCGATTACGACCGCGACTACGCGCACGCCAGCGAGTTCAAACCGGTCGACATCCTGCCGGTGGAAGAACGCGCAACGTTCCAGGGCATCGTCCGCGACGACGGACGCGTTGGGACGCGCAACTATATCGGCATCTGTTCGACGGTGAACTGCTCGGCCACAGTGGTGCGCATGATCGCCGACTGGTTCACGCCGGAGCGGCTCGCTGAATATCCGAATGTCGACGGCGTCGTGGCGTTTTCGCACAGCCTCGGTTGCGGCATGGAAATGAGCGGCGAGCCCATGGATCTCTTGCGGCGGACCATCGCCGGCTACGCCAAACACGCAAACGTCGCGGCGACCCTGATCGTCGGCCTGGGCTGCGAGCGCAACCAGCTTGACGGTCTTGTGGAAAGCCAGAATCTGGCGCCGGGACCAAAACTCCATACCTTCACCATGCAGGACACGGGCGGAACCCGGAAGACCGTGGATGCCGGCATCGCGGCGGTGCAGGCGATGCTGCCGGAAGCCAACAACATCACCCGTCAGACCGTCGACGCCAGTCACCTGACCGTCGGTTTGCAGTGCGGCGGCTCCGACGGGTTCTCGTCGATCACCGCCAATCCGGCGCTCGGCGCGGCGGTGGATATCCTGGTCCGGCACGGGGGGACGGGCATTCTCTCGGAAACACCGGAGATCTACGGCGTCGAGCACACCCTGACCCGGCGTGCGGTGTCGGTTGAGGTCGGCGAGAAACTGATCGAGCGTATCCGCTGGTGGAAAGAGGAATACGCGGTCGGCCGGGATGTTCAGATCAACGGCCGCGTCTCGCCCGGGAATTCCAAGGGTGGACTCGCCAACATTATCGAGAAATCGCTCGGCTCTTCGATGAAAGGCGGCACCGGACCGCTCATGGGCGTCTACAAGTACGCGGAACCGGTAACGGAAAAAGGCTTCGTGTTCATGGACACGCCGGGCTACGACCCGGTATCGGCGACGGGCCAGGTCGCGGGGGGTGCCAATCTGCTGGCGTTCACGACCGGGCGGGGGTCGATGTACGGCGCCAAGCCGGTCCCGTGCCTGAAACTCGCGACCAATACGCCGATGTACCGTCACCTCCAGGAAGACATGGACATCAACTGCGGCGAGATCGTGGACGGCACCAAGACGATGGAGGAAATGGGCCAGGCGATTTTCGAGCTGATGCTGGCGACCGCCTCGGGAGAGCCATCGAAGAGCGAGGAGCTGGGTCTCGGCGACAACGAGTTCATTCCCTGGGCCATTGGGATCATGAGCTGATCGGTTGCTCAGCTTCCGCCGGCAAGGGCCCGGTAATGCTCGATGGTGCGGCGTGTTCCCTCGTTGAGGGAGATGCCTGGCCATTCGCCGATGACGCTTTCCAGTACCGCGTTGTCGAGCCCGATTTCGGGGGCGACGCGGACCGTGTCGGCGGCCGTGATCCGGGCCTCCGGCACGCACGCGTGAATGGCTTCCAGCACATCATCGATTGAGCTCGTCCGCGTCGTCAGATCCGAGGCCAGCGCGCCTTCCCATGCCGCTTCGGTGGTGCGGCAGAAAATGTCGGCGACCTCGCTGGCGTATTCCATGCAGCCCCGGGTACGGAACGGGATGGTGTAACTCTCGCCCAGCGCCGCGGCGCGCATGGCCTTGGTGATGGCGGACGTTTCGCCCTCGTCGCGGCCGACGCCGTAGACGATGTACGGGCGCAGGCCGAGGCTGGAAATGTTGTGCTCCTCCCAGAAAATGCGGGCGATCTCCTCGTCCGTCTTCTTGAAGACGCCATAAAGATTGGCCGGGGCGTTCGCCGGGCCGCGCGGCTTGGCGGCGGCGGAGCTGGTATAAACGATCTTGCCGATACCGGCGTCACGGGCGGCCTCGAAGAGATTGACCTGGCCGATCACGTTGACCTGGGCACAGAGCACCGGGTTGGCGCGGCACGCCGGAATCTGCAGCGCCGCAAGATGAATAACCGCGCTGGGCGCGGTTTCGGTGACGAGGCGCCGGACCGCGGCGGTATCGGCAACGTCGCAGGAAGCCCATCGGATGTTGTTCTGTTCTTCCGGCGGCAGCACCTGATCAAGGCGCATGCTGTCAGGGTGCAGGTCGGCGGCAACGACCGGACGCCCGGCCTTTGCCAGTTCGGCGACGATCCATGAGCCGATAAACCCGGTGGCGCCGGTCACCAGGACCGGTCGATGATCTCCCGTCATGCCGTACTCCTTTGCTTCGTCCCGGCCCGCACACCCCGACCGTGTCCAGTGCGTAGCAATTTACGGTAAACATGGCTATAAAAAAATTGAAATAGAATTTCAAAAAACATATATTCCTGCCGTTCAGCCTCCGCGCCCCCTGTCCGTTCATGGTCGCGATGGCCCGGCGATCATTCAAAATGAACCTATTGGGAGAAACCGATGCCAAAAACTGTAGACCTCGTCATCGACACGCTGATCGATGCCGGCGTGAACCGCGGCTTCACGCTGCCCGGACTGGGAATTACCTGGGCGCTGCCGTCCTTCTACGAGCGGAAAAAGGATTTCGATGTCGTCCTGACCCGCAACGAATGGATCGCGTCGGTGATGGCGCAGGTGACCGGGCGCCTGACCGGGAAACCCGCCGTGCTGATGGGGCAGGGTCCGTGGATCAGCACCATCGGCGGCATCGGTATCCTGGAGGCGCATTTCTCCGGCTCGCCGATGGTGGTGCTGACCGAAACGTCCGATTATGACGGTTATGGTCAGCAGGGCGTTTATCAGACGATGACCGGCGACTATGGCGGGGCCGACGTGATGGCGTCGCTGAAACCGATCACCAAGTACGCCACCTATGCGACCACGCCGGAGGAGGCGGTCTACGGCACGCAGATAGCGGTCAAGCACGCCTCTCTGCCGCGTACCGGCCCGGCGGCGATATGCATGAAGACGTCGATCATCCGCCAGGAAGTCGAGGGGACGCTGAAGCCGCAGCTTTACGACACGGCCGGGTATCTGAGATACACGCCGGCCCGCCCCGACCGGGCGGCGCTGGAAGACCTCGCGAAGGCGCTGAACGGCGCCAAACGCCCGGTGATCATTGCCGGCAACGGCGTGCTTGCCGCCGAAATGGGGGCGGCGCTGCAGGACCTGGCCGAAAAGGCCGGCGTCGCGGTCGCCACCAGCTACAACGGCAAGGGCGTGATCGCGGAAACCTCGGATATCGCGGTCGGCATGCTCGGCACCTGGGGCATGCCGACGGCGAACCGTGCCGTCGCCGAAGCCGACGTGGTCGTCATGCTCGGCGCCAGCATGGGCCCGGACTATACCCGTTTCCGCGATCCGACGATGATCCGTCCCGGCGAACAGACGCTGATTCAGGTCGATGTCGATCCGCGCAACGCGGGTTGGGTCTACCCGGTCGATCAGGCGATCACCGCCGATATCCGCGATGTTTTGCCGATGCTGGCCGAAATTGGCCTCACCGACGACAACCGCGAGGTACGCGTCTCGGCGATCCGTGAATTGAAGATCCGCACCAAATACGACGAGCTGCCCGACCTGCCGGCGGCCCAGGGCACTGTGCACCACACCGACCTGGTCCGCGCGACGCAGGCCATCCTCGGCAAGGACGATCTTCTGGTACTCGATGCCGGCGCCAACCGCATCTGGTCGACGTTCGGTCTTCGCATGCCGCATCCGCAGCAACTCCTGGTGCCGGGTGGTACCGGCGTCATGGGTTGGGGCGGTCCCGCGGCAGCGGCGGCGAAAATGGTGCATCCGGAAAAACGGATCACCTCGCTGATTGGTGACGGCGGTTTCATGATGACGCTGCAGATTCTCAGCACCTGCGTCGAACGGGATATTTCGGCGGTCTATCTGGTGGCGAACAATGCCGGTCTCGGCATGGTGCGCGACAACCTGGGCGAAAAGAAGATCGCCGTCGATTTCCCGGATATGGACTTTGCCAAGGTAGCCGAGGGCATGGGCGCAAAAGGCATGACAGTCTATCACAAGGACGAGATCCGCGATGCGATCGAGGAAGGCCACCGCATGGGCGGTCCGGTCGTCATCGACGCCAAGGTGGATCCCAGTGCCAGTCACCATCAGGCGGTCGACAATGCGCCGCTTTGAGAATCAGACCGTCCTGATCACGGCGGCGGCAAGCGGCCTCGGTCTCGGGGTGGCGTTGCGCCTCGCGGCCGAGGGGGGCGACGTCACGATCTGGGACCGTGACGAAGAAGCATTGGTCCGTGCCGTCGAGGAGGCGCGGGACAAGGGGCTGGTACTGACCCCCCGCGCGCTCGACATGACCGACGGCGATGCGGTTGCCGATGCGGTTGCCGAATTGTTCGAACGGACGGGCCGTGTCGACGTTCTGGTCAACAATATCGGCGGTTCGCTGCACACGCCCTTCCGGTTCCTCGAGCAGACCGACGAAGACTGGCAGCGGGTGATGGACGTCAACGTCACCGCCTGCGTCAGGGCCACGCGCTGCGTCCTACCGCACATGGTGGATGCCGGGTACGGACGGATTATCAATATGGGATCGAAGGCGGGGCGTTACGGTAGCCTGTTCGCCGGCGCCAACTATGGCGCGTCGAAAGGCGCCATGCAGGCACTGACGTTACAGCTTGCGCAGGAATTCGGCCCCGCCGGCATCACCTGCAACACGGTGTGTCCCGGGGCAACCCTGACGCCGCGTGTGAAGGGGCTGCTGGCGGAACGTCAGTCGGAAGAGGAACGCGCCGCCGTGTTGCAATCCATTCCCGTCCGCCGACATGGCGAGGTCGAGGACGTCGCCGCCGCGATTGCCTATCTGGCGTCGCCCGAGGCGGGGTTCGTCACCGGCGCGTCGCTGGACGTCAACGGCGGTCAGGGCATGGCGATCTGAGGCCGGAAAGCGGGCTTTAAAGAATGGCGCGCGCGCCGTGCTCGATCTGGCGCGCGACGCCGAGGACGCGGGGGCCGAGGTCTTTCTCCAGGCGTTCCTGTGTAATGATCGACCTAAGACCGCCGACATTGACCGCGTAAACCGGGTGGCCGTCGGCGCGCCGGATCACGGCGGCGGCGGAATTGGCTTCGGATATCCATTCACCCACCGTCATCGCATAGCCCCGGTCCCGCGCGTGCTTGACCGCCTTCATGGTGGCCTTCTTCATCGTCGGCCAGGCGTCGCCGTGTTCCTCGGCCAGTTTCGTCAGCAGCGCGTCGCGCGCTGCGTCGGGCAGGGCGGCGAGATAGGCCCGCCCCATGCTGGTCGAGGGGATCGGGATGCGGGACCCGATTCCGAGGCGGATCGCCATCGACGCCTGCGTCCGGCAGGCCTCGACATAGACGAACTCGGTGCCGTCCGGGATGCCGAGATAGATCGACGCGTTGGCGTAATCGGCGAGTTCCTGCATGAACGGCCGGGCGATATCGCGGATTTCCATCTGGGCCATGACGTCATAGCCGAGATTCAGGACGCCGATGCCGAGTTGATAACGCCCCGTTTCCTCGACGTACTTGAGGTATCCGAGTTCCGTCAGCGTGAAGGTGATGCGCGACACCGTCGGCTTGGCAAGGTCGACACGCGCCGCGATATCGGCATTCCCGAGCGGTTCGTTTCCGGGCCCGAAGGCCCGCAGGACCGAAAGCCCGCGTGCCAGAGCGGTCATGAACCGGTAGTCCTTCTCGGTTTCGGCTGGGGGGTGTTTCTTCCTGCGCGACAAGGCGACCGTCCGTCGTTTCCAATGACCGCTTAACGTATGCCGTGATCCCGCCAATGCGCAAGGCGCACAAAGACATTATGGCTTCGCCGCGTCCGCGACCAACACGGCACGGCAGGCCCATACATATGGGTCAGAATAGGGCCTTGGCCATGAAGATTATCTGGGGTCTGTTTGCGTGCCTTCGCAACCATAAACAGGCCCTGGTGCAAGCCTGCTCTAGCCGTTCGTGGAAATCGGATTCGGAAACGTGACATCGAACGAATGATGAGAGATGTCGTTCACGTATTTCGGAGAAAGTTGGACATCATCGGCGATCTCATGCCTCGTTGGTTGAGGGGGTGATGTCGGCGGGTTTCCGCAGGGAAGCCAATCACCCGCATCTCTAACTCGGCTCTCCATTTCTCGGTCCGCAGTTGCCGGCGCGCAGGCGCCGACGTTAGCTTCCTCCTGATCAATTTTGCCGCCGGGCTGGTCTCGGCGGTGATGGTCCCATGATCCGCGCAACGCCGAATGCGGGTAAACGGGACGTTCATCGACAATGAGTGCAGTTCATCGGTTTGTGTCTTGGCGCCGTATCGGAGCTCCGGCTAGCGTCGGCACGTGATTCCGCTTGGAATTACCGTGTTGCCGTAGAACAAGAAAAGGAGGCGAGACATGCGCGTCTTGACCCGGGCCACCGTCGTAATCCTTGGAATCGTCATTTTCGGTCTGGCCGGGCAGACGCCCGCGCACGCGGCGGCGATCTGCGGCGGCGTCGATAAAAGCGGTAAACTGACGGAACCGTGCAAGCCGCAATCCGCGAAGAAAGTCGGCAAGCCGTTGTCTCAATGCAAGTCCGGATCGTTTCCCGACATCGGCGCGAATACCTATGGGTGCTGGTCCTGCCCGGGCGGGTTCAGCCGCGATATCGCCGCCGTCAATACGGATCAGGCGTGCTCGAAGCTGGTGGCGAGCGAAAAGCCGATCTTCACCGATTACAAGTCCGCGAGTCGGCTGTCCAGCGCGCGTCAGTGTCCGCACGGCAGCTTCTTCGACCCGCGCAACGGCGGCGAGTGCTGGAAATGCCCCGCGAACTTCGGCCGCAACACGAAAGCCGTGACCGCCGACGGATCGTGCTCGCGCCTGAATGTCGACGTCAGCAAGGGGCAGGTTGTCGAGTACCGGAACGCCGTCTTCACGGGCGCCGCGTGCGGTGAAAAAGACGGGTTCTGGGACCCCATCGACGGCGGGACGTGCTGGTCGTGCCCGGCCGGCTACGAACGGACGATTTTCCCGGCGGTGACGTCATCCAAGGCGTGCGGCCGCCGCCTGATGGACTTCAAACCGGCGTCCAAGGTCTCGGGTTTCGGGTGTAAGGTGCACGGCGGCCGGGCGTTCTGGGATCCCATCGACGGCGGGTCGTGCTGGACCTGTCCCAAGAACACGCAGCGCGGCACGGCGCCGGTCAACGGTTCCGATGCATGCCGGCCGAACACCTTTCAGTGGGAAGCGGCCGAGTTCTTCAATCCGGGTCTGTTCGGTTTTGGCGGCGCGACCGAGGTGGCGCTCAAGGTGATCCGGGAGCGGCGCGGCGTGGAAGCGGCGGCTGTCCGCCTGGGTGCGGAGGCCGGCCTTTCCGCCGTGCAGGCCAAGAAACTGGTCTGGGAGGAAATCAAGGAAGACCCGGCAAGCAACATGCCGCTCGCCATCGCGGTGTTGGAACACATCCTGAATCTGGCGCTCAACCGGGGCGCGCCGGCCGGCAGCCCGGAAGCGACCCTGATCGCGAATTTCGAAAAGTACATCCGCGATCGGCGCATCCATGCCGCCCAGGAAGCGCTGAACGCCTACGACAACTGGTCGAAGGCGCAGACTCTTATCCTTGCGGACCGGCAGAAAAATGCAGGTGCGTTCGGCGGCGCGCCGGCAATGCTCGGTCTTTTCTCGGATCAGACGCCGATGCCGCCGGACTTTTCCATGCGGGTCGCCGGTGCGGTGCTGAGCGGCACCGCGCTTTCGGCGCCGATGATGGCGGGGTTTGCGACAAACGTCCTTAAAGTGGGGGATAGCCCGACGACCATCGCCGAGGATCTGGCTCGTCGGATATTCAACAATCGGACCGACCGCATACTCCCCAGTGATATTGATCTTGCGGATGACGTTGATGATGCGGCAAGGCTCACCAGGGAGGCCGTCAAGGAAGCCGGCAAGCGGCTGAAATCCATCGGCAAGACAGGCCTCAAGTTCAGCATGTCGAGCGCCAAGCTTGGCAGCGCCCTTTTGACGACGGTCGGCCCGCAGGTCGTGATCCAGATCGCGACGCTGGTATTGCAGGCGGAGTTGGAAAAGAACATCACCAAGGCCGAGGCGCGCCCGAAACTGGAGCGGCTTTTGGACAAGGCCCGCCGCCAATCGGCGAATCTGAAGGTGTTGTCCCAGGACAAGGATCGGGCCGGGCAGATTCATACGTTCTGGTCGATGGCGGTCACAGGGACGATCGCACCGAACCAAAAAGCGATGAAGGATATCGGCGAAGCGGTCGAAAAAGCTCTGAACCCGCATGTGTTCGACGCGTCACAGGCGCGCTGGTACGGCATTTCCGGGACCGCGGCGGCAATCGGCGCCGGCGCCAACGGCGAGATCTGGCACGTCGGCGGCGGCGGGTCGCTTTACCGGGCGAACGCGGAAACCGACGGCAAATGGTACAAGGTCGCCGACAGCGGCGTCGCCGAGGTCGCCCCCGGCAAGGTTTCCGATACGGCCTTCGTCCTGATGGAGGACGGCTCGATGGCCGACTATGTCAACGGCAGGATGCGCAAGGTTCCCGGCCGGGCAAGTGATATCGCCTTTGGTGGCGGCGTCCGCTGGCACGTCGGTGGCGCCAACACCATTTACCGCAGCACGGGCGGCGCTTGGCGGCAGATCAGCGGCAAGGCCAAGCGTATCGCCGCGACGCCGGACGGCAATGCATGGGCCGTCGGCACGGACGACAATATCTACAGATTCGACGGCCGCAATTGGAAAAGCGTGCCGGGTAAGGCGTTGGACATCGCCGCCGGTCCGGACGGCGTGGTATGGCATGTCGGGACGGACAACAGGCTTTACCGCTTCACCGGCAACGGTGAGTGGATGAAGTTCGAGTCCGGCAATGTCGCGAACATCGCCGGTGGGATCGGCAAGAGCCTGTGGGCACGCCGCTCTAACGGTCAGATCATAGCCTACGTGCCGTTCAAGCCGCCGTTGGCCCCCAACAACAACCCGCCGCTCGACACGACGACGACTCGAGACCTCGGCGGCGGCCTGACCATCACCTCGGTCACGATCGGCCCTGCCCATAAGACGACAGTAGTGGATGAGGCGGCGATCAACCATCTATCGAACAAGTCGAAGAAATGGGAACAAGTGCCGGGCTGGGCCAGCGACATCAGCATCGGTGCTTCCGGGGACGTATGGCACGTCGGTGGCAGCGGGTCGCTATACGTCATGAGCGGCGGCAAGGGGGACTGGAAACAGGTCGCGGGTTCCGGCGTTGCCCGGGTTGCAGCGATGTCGGACGCGGGCAAGGCCTTCGTCCTGATGACGGATGGCAAGATGCGCGAAGTGACCAATGGCAAATGGCGGGACGTGCCGGGCTGGGCGAGCGATATCGCCGTCAGTGCGGACGGCCGCAAGTGGCATATCGGCCGCAGCAATTCCGTCTATCACGATTCGTCCTCGGGCTGGAAACAGGTCGACGGTGAGATTTCAAGGATCGCCGGTGCCAGGAACGATATCGCCTGGGCGGTCGGCACCAACACGCGGATTTACCGTTTCGATCGCGGATCCTGGAAACGTATTCCGGGACAGGCCACGGAGATGGCGGTCGGCGCGGATGGTTCCGTCTGGCATATCGGCGGCTCGGATACGCTTTACCGGCTCGAGAACAACGACAAGTGGAAAGAGGTCGACGCCAAGGGCAAGGTCGCGTCTTTGTCTGTCGGTGCGAACGGCGAAATCTGGGTTGTGCGCCCCGACGGCAAGATGGCAGCATACCGGTGACCGAAATACAACCATACGTCTCTTTGAAGTCGGCCTCCGCTGAGGGTATAAGGCCTGTTCACGGTCGTCACCGACGGCGCGTGGTTCTTCTGCGCCGCGGGCACGAGGTTATGAAATACGGGCACAAGATTAAAGCGGCAGCAATCGGCAGGGCTGAACCCGCGCCGCTTGATGATCGGTCGTACCCTGGTGTCGACGTATGGCCGGCATTGCCCAACCTTCCCGAAGGCCTGCCGGCGCACATGGATATCGAGATTGCGAAACTCTTTCTCGCCGAACCCTTCGAGCGGGCGGTGCTGCGAGTTCTCGAGTTGGCAGGCCGGGCATTTCACGCTGACAGGGCCTGGACCGTCGAATACAACGAGAGCCTATCGACCTTCCGCGATACCAACGAATGGTGTCTCGACGGCGTCGCGACCCATAACATCGACAACTTGGAGATACCGAGCACCGCGCTCGGCGAAATGCACCGGCTGATGCGCGACGGCCATCCCGCCGCGATTTACGATGTCGCCGAAATGCCGCGTTCGATGCGGGCGCTGCAGACCAAACTGCAATTGCAGGACACGGTCAGCAGCGTCGGTATTCCGATCCATTTTGGTGGCGAACTGCGCGGGATCATGGGGGTCGATATGACCCACGTTCGACGACGCTGGAACGTCCAAGAGATCCTCCAGCTTTGCCGTTTGGCGGATTTGCTTGGACATGCACGTTACGGCGACCGCGATAGTGTAGGCGTCGGCGCACCTATGGCACCGCAGGACGAGCACATCTATTTCCAAGGTGTGCGCGGCATCGTCGGAGCGAACATCGATGATATCGCCGGATGCGGCGCTGAGGGCGACAGTACGCGTATTTTACTCGTCGGCGGGGGCGAGGTGCTCGACAACCGCGGTCTGAAATGGTGGGAAAGCGTGCTGCCCGAAAGCCGTTTCATACGGGTTCATCGCAGCGCCATGTTGAAACTCGGTGCCGTTCGCGAGCTACGGCGTCGCTCGACAGGGCAATGGGTCGCCTTTGTCGAAGGGCACGAGACACCATTAAGCGTTTCGAGGAATAAGGTTGTCGTGCTGCGGAACCGGCTTGGGTACTAGCTCGCCAAGGAACCGGGTGCGCAAATTGGAATGATCAGGAATCTCTAATGCATGGCAATTCAAGCCGGAGGCAATCGACGCGGTATTCCGCATAACACTGGGGTTTTCGCATAACGAAGGGTGCTAGACCCTCATTCGGCGTCATGGCTTCCTGCCTGAAGGAAAGCTTTTCTCCGAATAGGTATGGGAAAATTTCGAGAATCACAGAGTCACGTCCATGTTAAGTGCGGGGCGCTGATCAGGGGGTACGATTTTATGTATTTGCGAGGGGGTATGCGCCGCGTGGTTGTTTGCGCGCTGCCGTTGGCGTTGGTTCTTGCCGGCTGTCAGACCGGGGATTTCGGCGGCAAGCGTCCGATCGGTGAGACTGCCGAGGTGGACGGGGACGTTACAAAGGCGCCGCGGAGCGCGATCGAGGTGCTTGTTCGGGAAGGCCGGCGGGCGATCGAGGCGGATGACCTCGATCATGCGTCCCGGGTGTTCAATGCCGCGTTGAAGCTTGATGTCACGAATCCAGATCTCCAGTTCCTGAACGGCTACACTTATCACCTGATTGCGACGGCCGGGGATGCTTCCAAGCTGGAGCTTGCCGAACAGGGCCTCAAGCTGGCGCTCAAGTTCGAGCCCGGGCATCTTGCGGCGCGCTACCAGTTGGGATTGATGTACATGGACCAGCGCCGTTATGAGCTGGCCCAGGGGCATTTTGCCGCCGTTGCGCTGCACCGGCCGGAGAGTGCCCAGGTACTCTATAATCTTGCCGCCAGTTCCTATTACTCACGCGATCCGCAGACCGCCGAGGCGGCGCTGAACCGCCTGGTGAAAGCGGCGCCCGATTTCGCCAAGAAGCCGTTCGTCCTGAAGGCGCAGGCGGTGACCAAGGCAGCGCTCGACGACGAAGACGCAGCGCGCAAGTTCCTCGATGCGTATGCAGTCGAGGTTGGTGATCAAGATGCGTCCAGAACGCTCAAGGACCGGATCCGTTCGTGGTCGTCGTTCTATGAACACGATGCCAATGCAATCCTGGCGCAATACAACCCTTATGCGGCACCAAGCGGTAATTCGGGCAACAATCCCTATGCGCAGGACCAGAGCAATCCCTATCAGCAGCAGGGTGTACAATCCGGCAGTTCGTTCACGGGAAGCGAAACCGGCACCGGCCAGGAAGGGTTCGCGGCGGCAGGGATTGCCGATCAGCCGCCGATGGTCGTGGTCGACGTGGTGCTGATCGGGACCCAGGAAGATATCCGCGAGACGCGCGGCACCAACCTTCTGAACGGCTTGCAGCTGCAGTTCGGTGATCCGCTCACCGGCACACCCGGTCTCAGCTTTTCCAGCAACCAGATCAACGATAATCTGAACAGCGGCCTCGCCGAGAACACGCAGACGATCACCCGGTCCATCAATATCCCGGCGGTGACGTATTCTCTGAATATCGCCAACTCCGCCAATGCGAACAATGAGATCCTCGCCAAGCCGAGCCTCGTCGCGCAATCGGGTCAGACGTCCGAGTTCTTCTCGGGCACCGAAATTCTCGCCGCCGCGGTTTCAGGCGGTGATGGAGATTCCGTTTCCGTGCAGAAGGAGGTCGGGGTCAAGCTGGCGGTGACACCGGAGGCGCTTGACGGCGATCTTCTTCGCCTTCACGTCGTCGCGGAGCGAACATTCCTGACCGACCCGTCGAATTCGGTGGTTTTCGAGTTCCGTCTCGACACCACCAAGACCAACGTCAACGCGACGGTCACCATGCGTTACGGCGAGACACTGATCCTCGGCGGCCTCGCCGAACGGGAAACCTCGCGCTCCTCGGACGGCGTGCCCGGAATCATGGACGTGCCCGGTCTCAATCTCTTTTTCTCCGAACGGTCGGAACGTTTCTTCGAGCGCTCGATCCTGATCCTGATGACACCCAGGCGTCCGCAGTATACGCGCCAGGCGGAAGACAACCGCGAACAGACACGCGAAAAGTTGTCCGATCTCGAGCGCGATCTGGAGCGTCTGTCGAGCCGCCACGAAGACTGGTATACGCCGCGTCCGACGTTCAGCGAAATTTTCGACGGCTTACAGAGCCGGGAATTCTTCGAGGAGTTCCGTATCGGAGATATGACGATCCTTCCCTGGCGTGAAACGGAAAACCAGTTGAAGGAAGTCTCGGCGGTCAGCGATCGCCTTTTGAGGAATTGATCGGGTAGTATCTTGCTGAAGCGCAAGGGCAACGAGCGGCTGTGGCGCTCCCTCACGACGGTTGTTCTCGGCATTATTGTCGTGATGTCGGTTGTAACCGTTATGCCGGCGCGAGCGCAGGACGGTGGCGACTGGTCGCCGCTTCCGGGCAACGTGCTGGATATCGCGATCAACGATGCGGCGCAGGCGTATGCGGTGTCGCAGACCGGTGAGGCACTGCGCTGGCGGGCTGGTGATCAGCGCTGGAGCCGGATGTCCGGCAAATTTGTCCGCATCACGGGCGCCGAAGGCAACCGCCCCTGGGGGGTGACCGACGACGGCGTCGTGATGCGTTTCAACGGTCTCTGGTGGGAACCCAAAGGTAACGGTGTCGCCGACGTGGCGGGTGATGCGCTCGGCAACGTGGTCACCGCGCGCCGTGACGGCACCGTTCAGCGGTGGGAGCCGCTGTCGAGCAGCTGGCGTGCCCTCGAACAGCAGATACCGGCGCGGCGCATTGCCCTGGATGAGCGTGGCAGTCCGTGGGCGGTGACCCGCGACGGCCGGATTTTCCGGTTGGCCGACGGCGGGTGGCAACCGTTACCGGGTGTCGCGCGGGACATCGCCGTCGGCGGTAACGGCACCGCCGTGATCGCGGATCGCGAGGGCAATGTCCGAAGCTGGGACCCGTCCCAACAGAGTTGGCTACTTGTGCCGGGCGTAACGGACATCGTTGCCGTCGCGGCGACACCCAAAGGCGCGCCCTGGGCCGCCACGGGTGAGGGCAAAGTCCTGGCGGCCGTTCTGATCAAGAAGGAAGACGTGTTGGCCGACGTGCCGGACGAGGCGCCGACCCCGCAGGCCTCGACCGTGCAGGCGCCGGGCATCAAAGCGAATTCGATTGTTGCGCCGGGCATCCAGGCTGGCTCTTCCTCGGCACCGCAATCGCAGGCGCAGAGCAATCAGGCTCAGCAAGCCCAGGCATCGCAACCGCAGACGTCGAGCCCGGCGGGCTCCACGGGCGAGGGAGGGCAGTCCGCGTCGAGCGGTTCCGGATCGGAATCCCCCGGCGGCGGTTCAGGCGGCGTCGATCCGGCGGCCACCACGACCAGTGAAAACATCGTCTTTACCGATACGCGCGAGACGGCGTCCCGCGTCGAGATCGGCAAGGACGGAAGCGTCTTTGTCTTGGCTGCCGGCGGGGCGATCAAGCGCTGGTCCAACGAGAGAAACCGGCTCGAGGACTTTCCCGGGCAACTCGCGCGTCTCGCGGTGGATAATGCCGGTAACCCGTGGGGGTTGACGAGTCTCGGGCGTGTGTTCCGCCACGACGGACGAAACTGGAAACAGGTTTCCGGCGCGACCGCGTCCGACATCGCCATCGGCGGTGACGGCACCGTGATTACCGCCGACGCCGACAGTCTGCTGGCAAGGTATAATCCGGAAACGAACCGCTTCGAACGCCTTCAGGGCCGGGGTGTCCAAGTGGCGGTGGCGCCCGACGGCACCCCCTGGACCATTCGCGAGGACAACGTCGTGCAGCGATGCGATACCGCGACGTGCACACCGGTCAACCGGCTGGCGCGGAATCTTTCGATCGGGCCGGACGGCAGTCTTTTCATCGTCACGACGCAAAACCAGTTGCAGCGCCGCCGCGTCGGCAGCGGTACGTTCGAACGCATACTGTTGCCCGGTCATACGCCGAACGACGTCGCCGCCGGTCCCAACGGGTTCCCGTGGGTGACGACGACGGCGGGCAAGTTGCTCGCCAGCAAGTTCTTCGAGCGCGACGAAAGCGCCGACCGGACGCTCGCGCTCAGAACGACCCAGGACACCTCTGGCACCGGCGCCACGGCCGCCGTGGTGTCGTCGCAAAGTTCCAGCGGTTTCCAGTTCACCAAGAACATGCGGTTCGACTCGTTCGAATCCGGCTTTGGATCGCTCGACAATGTCTTTGTCGGTCGGGACGACACGGTGTTCATCAGCGATCTCGCGACGGTTCTCGAGTTCAACGAGAGGACCGAGGCGTTCGAGGCGATGGACACGACATTCCCATCATCGGTCAACAGTGTATCGAGCGACGCCGATGGCGTCATATGGGGGTTGGACAATGCCAACGCGACGGCATACCGAATCAAGGGTACGCAGGTGAAGACCTACACGATCACGAGCGGCCCGGGCTCATCGCCACGCAATCTGGCGGTCACCGGCGATGGCGATGTCTATGCGGCGATCGGCGCCAGTATCTGGCTCAAGGAGGCGGATAAGTCCATGTTCCGGGAGCAAACGGAATTCGGCGACGACAACGTTTTCTATGTTGCCATTGCCGGTGCCGGCGATATCTGGATCGTCAACCAATCCTTCGAGGTTCAACAGTGGACGGGCTCGAAATTCGAGGACCGTCCCAAGGGTAGGGCACAGGACGCGTCCCGAATTGCGGCCGGTGCGGACGGTACGGTTTACGTGGTGAACAACGGATCGATCCTGCGCTGGAACGCCACGAACGGCGATTTCGACGAGGTCAATGCGACCAATATCTCGACGGACTTCGACAAGGTCGCGGTGACCAGCGCAGGGCGCCCCTGGGCGGCGAATACGTCGAGCGGCGGCGAGGATATCTTCCGCGCCCGCGAATAAAGACAAGACGCCGCGACAATAAATGGGTCCGTTCACTGCAGTGAACGTGAATTGGCGTATGTGATATCATGTAGCGGCGCTCGGAATAGCCGATAACTCGTCGATTATCCGGCGTCAGTTTGATCTTCGTGCCAGTAACGCTCACTTGGTTCTGAATTTGGCTGCAAGGGCTGGGCACACGATCACTGCATTATCATCGTCCATCAATCGATGATCTGTACCCGGTGATTATTCCGTTATCGGGAAATGCGTATAGAGCCAGGTTTCACTGAGCGTCTCGTCGTCCAGTCTCAGGTAGCAGCGTAGGTCGAGCGGTTCATCGCCTTCATAAGCAACGTCGAAAACCGCACGCCAGATGTCGGTATCGACCACGTTGATGACATAGCTGTCGGTGACTTTTCCACGTGACGGGTTGATGACCGGGGTTATATCGAAGCGTGGCGCCATTTCGCTGATCGGCCCGCCCCGAAAATCGATGACGAATTTCCGATTTCCGCGCGCCGATGGCCGCTCCTGACCCGGGATGCCGGCTCGGCCGACGCGGGTTGCGATGACCTGGGCGACATTGTCTGGTGGATAGGGCTGCAGGTCACGCCAGTGCAGGCGGTAATCGAGCGTCGCCGTATCACCGGATTTCATCGGCGTTTCCGGTTTCCAGAAGGCAACGATATTGTCGTGGATTTCGTCGTTCGTCGGGATCTCGACCAACTGGATCGCTCCCTTACCCCAGTCGTTGGCCGGTTCGATCCAGACACTCGGGCGGCGCTCGTAGAATGCACCGTCGTCCTGGTAGTGATCGAAATTGCGGTCTCTCTGCACCAAACCGAACCCGCGCGGGTTTTCGTCAATGTATGTACTGACCTGCAAGTTTGGCGGGTTGGTCAGGGGTCTGAAAATCCGTTCTCCGGTGCCGGTCCATAGCGACAGGCCGTCGTTGTCGTGAACTTCCGGGCGCCAGTCGACGGCGCTGCGGCGGTTGTTTTCACCAAACCAGTACATGCTGGTCAGCGGTGCAATACCGAGAGTCTGAATGTCGTTTCTGACGATGACTTCGGCATGAACGTCCATGACGACCGCTTTGTCACGCATTACGTCGAAGCGGTATGCCCCGGTAGCACTCTTGCTTTCCAGTAAAGCGTAAACCGTTACCGCGTTCGGCGAGGCATCCGATCCCTCGATCCAGAACTCGGTAAAGACGGGGAACTCTTCCTTCGATTCCGTCGCGGTGTTGAGGGCGAGGGCGCGTGCGGACAAGCCGTACTGGTTGCTTTCACCGGAACTGCGGAAGTAACTGGCCCCCTGAAAAGAGAGCCAGTCAGACTCCTTGTCCGGGCCGTTCATCACGCGGAATCCGGCAAAGCCGATATCGTCGGGCAGCTTGTCGCCGATATCGGTGCCGCGGTAGTCGAACATCCGCGCTTTATAACGGACTTCCCTCGCCATGCCGTCAGACACGACATGGAGTTTTACCGGCGACGGCGCGTACTTATGCAGGTGGAACATGCGAATGGGAAAAGGCCCCGATCCGTCGTCCCACAAAGAATACCGGGGATCGAACTTGATCTTCTGAGTGTCGTCGAAGCGGATGTCCTTGATGATGTTCTCGGCCGGTTTGGCGGGAGGCCTGAATGGTTCCGCCGCCAGCTTGCGGGCGCGCTCCAGCAGCACCTCGAAGTCGAACGGGGATCCTTGTCCGTCGATGACCGACAGATCGGCGCGCCCGATCGAAGGTGCCGCCAATGCCAGCACCGGCAACGCCAGCTTCATGAAAGTCCGGCGATCCAGGTGATGCGATCCAGAGGCGTGATGTTTCTTTTTGGAACCAGTCATGTGTAACCACAGTTGTAATTTCAAGCGACCGTAACCGTGTCGCAGTCCGAACAGCAGGTCGTGTGACCTTTATGGGGCAGCCATAGACTCGCCACATTGCTAACGGTAAATTCTAAGTGAATTTCGGAGTAAACACTTGAAATTAATGAGAAATTATAATGAGTTTACATGAACAGGACGATCCTGCCCCGGCTTCCACAGGCAATCCAGTAAAGGCTGATGGCCCGCTGGCGCTTCCGGACCGCCACGCACTCATCAGAATGCCAAAAGCGTCGTTCACCCCGATGCCGGTTCAGAAAATTAACGCGGCCGTGCAAAAAAGCGTGACGCTGGAACCTCAAGATCGGGTCACGTCTAACGCGCCGGCGCTGTCGCCGTTACCGAATCCTGACCACAGGGAAGACGCCGGGTGTGGATCTGCGGACGGTTTCAAACGTGAGCTTGCGATCCGTCGCTGGCTGTTCGGCATACTGGTCGCATTGACCAGTGCTGCCGGTGCACTGAAGTTCTGGAGTGTGTTGCGCGTCGACGGTGTCACGGGTCTGGAATTAGCCCTGATGAGTGTATTCGTCATTCTGTTTTCATGGATCGCGATGTCGTTCTGGCTATCGACGTTCGGCGCTATCACAAAGTGGTTCGGCCTGCGCCTCGACAACTTGCGGCAGCCGCCGGAAGAACGCGTCCGGAAAAGCAATATGGACCGTCCTCGTGTTGCGATTGTTATGCCCGTGTACAACGAGGACTCACGCCGGGTGTTTGCCGGCCTCACCGCAATATGCGAGTCGCTCCGCGATACCGGGTGCACGTCTCGTTTCGACATCATCATCCTGAGCGATAGCAACGATGCGGAAAGCTGCCGCCAGGAACAGACACGGTTTTTCGCGCTGCGCCAGGCGATGCAGGGTTGTTTCCGGGTCTTCTATCGCCGTCGTGCCAGGAATCTCGGCCGTAAGAGCGGTAATATCGCCGATTTCTGCCGTAACTGGGGGCATCATTATGGCTACATGGTCGTCCTGGACGCTGACAGCATCATGAGCGGGGATACGTTGGCGACGCTGGTCGATCTGATGGATGCCAATCCGAACGCCGGGCTGTTACAGGTGCCGCCAGAGATCGTCGGTCGGCATTCCCTGTTCGCCCGAATCCAGCAGTTCGCATCCAGCGTGTACGGGCCCGTGTTTTCGCGTGGGCTGGCTTGTCTGCAAGGTCCTGACGGTAATTATTGGGGGCACAACGCGATCATTCGCGTTAATGCATTCATGGCGCACTGCGGCCTGCCGGTTTTATCCGGCAAGGCGCCGCTCGGTGGCGAAATTCTCAGTCACGACTTCGTCGAGGCGGCGCTGATGAGGCGGGCCGGGTGGGATATCTGGATGCTGCCGGAACTTGCCGGCAGCTTCGAGGAGCCGCCGACAACGGCCGACGACTATCTGGCGCGAGACCGTAGATGGTGTCAGGGGAACCTGCAGCATGCCAGGATTGTGCCGTCGTGCGGTTTGCGCCTGGCTTCAAGATTTCACCTCGCGCTTGGGGTGATGAGCTATCTGTCGTCGCCGCTCTGGCTTTTGCTGATCGTGCTGTCGATCGCGCAGGCGTACCAGATGGGCGGTGAGGTTCCCGTCAGCTATGTCGGTGAGTACCCCGTGCTGTCGTTTCCGATTTCCCATTTCAATGCTTTCATGGTCCTGATCTCGGCGACCGGGCTTATGCTTTTCGGACCCAAGGTCTTCGCTTATCTGACGTTGCTTGCTGACCGTGAAAAACGCCGTGCCCACGGCGGCTGCATCAACGCCGGGTTCAGTGTCGTGCTGGAATGTATTTTCGCGACACTGTTCGCACCGGTCGCGATGCTCTCTCACTCCTGGTTCGTGGTGAATAACCTGATCGGCCGCAGCGTCGAATGGAGCCCGCAGCAACGCGAAGAACATGCCGTCCCGCTCGTTGATGTCGCCAACACCTTCCTGCCGCATACACTTGCGGGACTGGCTGTTTCAGCGGCTACATACGCACTCGCGCCGCAAAGTTTCTGGTGGCTTTCGCCGCTGACGGTCGGGATGCTTGCCGCCATTCCAACCGTCTATCTCACCTGCGCGGAACGAGCCGGTGCTTGGGTGCGGGACTGGAATCTGTTCCTGATTCCCAGCGAAACGAGCCGGATATCGGTTCTCGACAGAGTGTCCAAGCTGCGGGATGCAATAAATGGCATCGCCATCGAGCGACCGGGCGGGGTCATGGTGCCCGCGAGGTGATTGGGGAGTAGGGCCCCGCGGAGCGGCTTGGCTTGACGGCCTCCCTAGGCCAATGATTCGACGATACGTCGGCGGCGGCCACTGAATACCTTGTTGCGGACATAGAAGTCGCGAACCCGTTCGTCTTCGAGCAACGGCCGATGGATCTGGAACAGGTTGACGTTGGAATAACTGTTTCCCTCGATGATACTGAAACCGTCCGGTGTGAACGCAATATCCCAGCCGACCTGCGGCAAATACGGAAATGCACCCGCGATCTCGCATAGCCTGGAGCGGATGGTTTGCCAGTGCGGTACGTGTGCGCCGGCAATGCGTGCCTCGGTTTCGGGGTGGTATCGATACCATTCGAGCGACCGTTCGCCGGCCGGATAGGATGCGGCATGTCCGAGCGAGCCGTGATGCAGGTCGATTGCCGCGCTCATGCCACCCTTGATCCAGTTGTCGGTCGGTGCTGACCGCTGCCGTCCGATCCGCAGGACGGCAGCGGCGACGAATGGAGTGCCGTCGTCGTCGAGCATTGTCAAAATTCGTGCCGTGTTGGTAGAGCGTGGGTAGAGCGCGGCTATATCGGGATGCTGCGATACGAATCCCGTCACCATGAAATTCTCGCACTCGGTCGCCAACTGATGCACGCGGTCGGCGCCGCAGGGGGCCAGGTTCAGCTCGAACGTGCCGTCGTCCGCTGCGTGAAGCTGATAATACCCCTCTCCACCGCCACCGGACGCGGGTTTGATAACGACATCGCGATGACGCCGAACTGTGTCGACAAGGGACGCGCTGGACGAACCGCCGATGAAGGAGTCCGTGACCGCGCCTTTATTAAGTATTCCGTATAACTCGGGTTTGACGTCTGCAAAACGGGTGAGGGCCTGATCGAACAACAGCTTGTCGTCGAGAACGACTCCATAGCGCCCATTGATCGTCCTGACGCCGATAGACCGTTCGGCATCGGTGAGATAGTACGGCCGCTTGGCGTCTGTGAGATCGTAGAGCACAGACGATTCGGATAGAAAACCCTGCCGCCAAAGACGCGGCCGTTCTTTCCAGGGGACAACGACCGTCGATTTCAGCTCACGTTCGACAAGCGGTAACGCATGCTGAGCGTTCTGCGCGCGCCAGGCGATCCGTCTTATGATGCCGGCATATTGATGAAATACCCACGGCGGACGACGAAAGATCGGTGGCGCCGGCGTTTCATTGTCGGAACGCCGCCGACCGAACAGGAAGTTTCGCGAAGCGATCGTAATCAAGCTTTTGTCGAGAAGCCGGAGCCTGTAACCGTATCCGGCCCGATGCTTTCATATGCGGCGCCGATTCTGCGCGCTTTGCGGACGGCCTGGGCGAGTGTTCGCTCGACGGAAAACCTTTTGCCCATAACCGTTTCGACATCCCGTGCGACGTTCGTGTCGCCGTTACGGTTGGCTTCGTCGAGCAGTGCTTCGTAGTGATGCACGAGATGTCCGGGGACTTCCATCCTGTGCAGCTTTCTGAACGGATTGCCGCCAGGAAACGATTCGGCGCGATCCAGGGCACCGCAAAGATATAGCGCAAGTTTGGTACGCATGCATTTTTCGCAATGACCGCAGTTTAGCGCTTCGGTGTCGTTGTGACAGACGCGCAGGGTCTGCAGCGCGATATCGTGTTTGGATATTTCCCGGATTTTCTCAAGACGATCGACCTCGCACCCGTCATGGGTGATCTTAACCCAATCGTTCGACCAGAACCGGTCGAGCCTGGGCGATGACCCCCACGGCTTCAGTTGCTTGTAGGAGTGTGTTGCCGGAATGATCAGTTCGCCAATGGTGCCGCCGAGTGGCTGGACGCATGATGCGAGGGCGGCGCCGTGCAGGCATTCGCCCCAGAAATCGCCGTTGAACGGCCGGCCCCATTTGGCACGTCGCCGGTCGGCAACATCGCGCAGGTTCGTTTCGCAGACGATCACGCGTTTGCCGAGGCTGTTGGCGATCCGTATCACGTTCTCGTAGGAGGATCGCCATAAATCCGTATTGGCGAGGCCAATATCGAATCCGCGGATCAGCAACAGGTGTGTGACCCGGTCGAGATTGGTGATCAGCGAATACCAGGAATCGACGCCACCCGAAAAACAGCACGCAACGCCGCCCGACTGACTGACCGGCAGTTCAATTTCGGGGCGATGGTCGTCGACACGAACCGGCTCAAGGTAATCGTACCATCCGGACAGGACTTCCTGCGCATACGGCAGGTTTCGATGCATCGTTTCGGAAACAGTCCCGTCGGTGCCGCAGGGTTCCTGGTCGAGCATGCAGGACGGCAGCATCGCCGTTACGAAAGGATCGGCGATTTGCTGCGGGGCTTTGTCGAGGCCCTCGAAGCGGTACCAGATATCGGCTGTCGATTGTCCGTCCAGTGGGTGAATCCGAGCATCGATGAATGCCATGCCACCCTGCCAGATGTCCTTGATGTTGAGAATCTGCATTGGCGTATTCCTGTCCGATGGGGGGAGGGAGTAGTCTCAACGTACTCCTGCCGTTTGCTTTCGCGAGGCTACACCCGCTGACGCCGTTAACCCCGTGTCAAAGCTGTGATCAGAGGCGACTTTTCTGTGGCGAGATGGCGCCCCTGAGAACGCGAAAGTTTGTCCCAGCCGGTCACAGTTTCCTCACATCACATCTAGCGGTCCTTCGGCGTACCATCCAGACAGTCGTGGCAACGGAGATACGTTGATGACAAACACTGTTAGCGAAGGGCTTCCCGCCCACCAGAACGTAAGCATTCATTTCCTTGAAGAGGAAGCGATCGTATTCGAACGCGAAGCGCAATCGCTGTTCGCCGTCAATTCGACGGCGGCGGCGGTATGGTGCGGCCTGGAACAGAAATTCCCCCCGAACCAGGTCGCTGCCGGCCTGTCGGAGCGGTTCGGGATCGATGTCGAAACGGCGAGAAGCTATGTCGCCGACGTGTTGCGTCAGTGGCGCCGCGCCAGACACGGTGACGAAAGCATTCATTTCGACATCATCAAACATGACGGCGATGCTGAATTGCTCGAACGAAAGCTGATCGAGAAGCCGAAGGATTTCGATGTGCAGCAACGGCATCGGCTGCTCGATACCCTGTTCGTCTTGCGGTACCGGTCGTTCGAGCTGGCGACGCTGACCGAGCAGGTGCTTGGTCATCTCGACGATCACAAGGAAGCCTCCATGCATCGCGCGGTGCTGGACATCGGTCCGTTTGACGACGGTTTCGCGGTGTCCAACGGCAACGACGTTCTGGCGTATTGCAGCGACATCAATCAGGTTGCCAGCATGGTGAAAGCGGCGATGATCGAAAGATCGCTTAGCGACGCGGACGAGTTCTGCGCAGTTCACGCCGCCGCCGTCGTGCGCGACAATGTATGTATTCTGCTGCCGGGTGAAACCGGCGCCGGAAAAAGCTGCCTTGCCGCGGGGCTCCTTGCAGAGGGTTTCGAACTTCTCGGCGATGATACGGCGGTGCTGTCGCACGATGGCTTGTGCGTGCGGCCATTGCCGTTCGGGATCTGCGTCAAAGCAAACGGAAGCGATGTGCTTTCGTCGCGCTTTCCTGCCTTGAAGGGACTCGACTTTCATGACCGGGCCGACGGCAAGCGCGTGCAGTACATCACGCCGCCCGAGGTGCAACTGGCGGGACTGCATAGCCGATTGCCGGTCGACTATATCGTCTTTCCCCGCTACTCGGCCGAGGGCGGCACGGAGATGTTTCCGATTAACACCATGCCGGCCATCCGGAAACTGCTGAAATGCTTCTTCCCACTTGGCGAGGACCTCGGTTCGGAAGATGTTGATCGGCTAATAGACTGGATCGATCAGACCACGTGTTTCGATCTTCGGTTCTCCAATTTGACGGACGCCGTCAATCGCCTAAGCCGGCTGGAGAAATGATATTTCTGACGGGCTGACCGACCTAACAGGATTTCTCTCTGGGCATGGGCCAGGTGTCGGCGACGTGCGTGACTGGGAGTCGGTTCTCGCAGCGGCCAACAGGTTTCTCCTCGTGCCCAGTCTGTACGAGGAACTTCGAAAACGGCCTGACTGGTATCGGATCCCCGCCGATGTTCGTGACTATATCGTCTACCTGCATGACCTGAACGCCGAACGTAATGCCGTCCTGCGCGCGCAGTGCGCGGAAATTACCTTCGCGTTGAACGATATCGGTATTGTGCCCGTCCTGATGAAAGGCGCGGTCGCCCTGTTCGACCACGCGCAGGGAATGACGGCGAGCCGGATGATGCGTGACATCGACATTCTGGTGCCGCCGGAACGGGAAGCCGAATCCGTCGAGGTGCTTCACGCTCTCGGTTATGGTGTCTTGAATAAATACCCTGATGGTCATCATGCATGCGGGGAATTCTTCCGCGAGGGCGATATCGCGACGGTCGATCTTCATACCGAACTCATCGACGCGCCATACATCCTGCCGGGGAAAGGGGTGCGTGCGCGATCGCGGCCGCTTCCTTACGATTGTCCGCCCGCCCGCCGTCCGTCCATGACGGACAGGATGCTGCATTTGATCCTTCATGCGCAAATTCATCATCTGGGACAATTCTACCGTGGCGTGGTGTTGCTCGATCAACTGTACGAGTTGTCCCGTCTCTCCGATCGTTTCGGTGACCGGATCGACTGGGATGTCGTCGCCGCGACGATGGACGCCTACCGTTTAACAGTACCGTTACATTCCTACTTGCTGGCCGCGGAGATCCTCCTCGGGAATCCATGGCCATTACCGGTGCCGCCAGTGCCGGCCGCAAGGCGCCATTGCCGGCGGGCCCTGGCACAAATGGAGACACCGCTTCTGAATTCTCTGTTGGTCCCGGCCGGGAATGTGCGCGCCGCATTCGCGTGGCACCGTATGCAGTCGCTGTATGGAAACAGCAGCTTGTATATGCAGGTACACCATATTCTGCAGTTTCTCGGCAAGAAATCCGCGCGTGACGCCGTCGCCAAGATCTTCCGATATCAGTAACCGAAAAAAGGCCCGACCGGCGGGGGACCGGTCGGGCCGTCTACTGAGGGTGGCGAGTAGAGTTGAGGCTTAGTCTTCGCCGTGCCTGCTATGGCCTCGGCGTCGGCCGCCATCCCAATCACCATGACCGTCCCAGCGTTGGTCGTCATGCCACTTGTGGTGGCCATGGCCTTTGCCGTTATGGTCACGGTGACCTTTGCCCTTCCGGTGATGGTGGCCAAAACCGGAATAGGCGACGGCAGGATTATTCGAACCTCCTGCCAGCATCAGCGTCACGACGGGCGGCGTGATCGCCGCAAACTTTCCGACCCGGCCCAGAAATTGGCGCCGGTCGTGACGCACCGATGTATCGACTTGGTCAGTTTCGTTTCTCATGAAATCTCCTTTATGGCAGTGGAGCTCAATTTCAATACCGATAATTCAAATGCATCGGGTGCCTCGAAGCCAGTGACCAACCTGTGATGTTCTCACCTGACCCTAGGTCATTTTGGGGTATGGCGTTGGTCCATTGGATGGCAAGTCCGGCACCGCGGTGAGGTCACAGCAAGATCACTGGGCGAATGGGCGCGCGGCATATTCTATTCATAGACCAGAAACGAGAGCCTGACCGCATACTGTGACGATGGGCTGAACTCCAGTGGAGATGATTTTCGTATGGAACGTAAACGTGCATTGATCACCGGCGTGACCGGCCAGGATGGCGCTTATTTATCTGAACTGCTGCTTGGAAAAGGCTATGTCGTACACGGCGTCAAGCGCAGATCTTCGTCATTCAATACGGCGCGTGTCGACCACATTTACGAGGAATTCGACGGCGATGACGGCCGCTTTCATCTACACTACGGCGATCTCACGGATTCGACGAACCTGATTCGATTGATCCAGCAGGTTCAACCGGATGAGATCTACAATCTCGCGGCGCAAAGTCATGTTCAGGTGAGTTTCGATTCACCCGAGTATACGGCCGATGTCGATGCCGTCGGCGCGTTGCGGCTGCTGGAGGCGGTCAGGATTCTTGAACTCGGCGACAAGGTGCGCTTCTACCAAGCGTCGACGTCGGAACTGTTCGGGAACGCCGACGAAGTGCCACAGACGGAGTTGACTCCGCTGCGGCCGCGCAGTCCCTATGCCGCTGCCAAGCTGTATGCATACTGGGTGACCGTCAATTACCGGGAAGCGTACGGCTTCCATGCGTCGAACGGCATTCTCTTCAATCACGAAAGCCCGATCCGTGGCGAGACGTTCGTCACCCGGAAGATCACCCGTGCCGTCGCCGCCATCGATGCCGGCCATCAGGAACGCCTTTACCTTGGCAACCTGGATGCAGAGCGTGACTGGGGACATGCCAGGGACTACGTCGCCGGCATGTGGTCGATCCTGCAGCACGACACGCCGGGCGATTATGTCTTGGCGACCGGGGAATGCCATTCGGTACGCGAGTTCGTGGAACTTGCTTTCGAGCAGATCGGTCAGCCGATCGAATGGCGCGGCAGCGGTGTGAACGAGAAGGGCTATCTGGTTCGCAGTGGCACGCCGGTTGTCGAGATCAATCCGCGGTATTTCAGGCCGACCGAAGTCAACCAACTGCTCGGCGACGCTTCGAAGGCGCGCGGTGAGCTCAACTGGACGCCGACGACATCATTTCCCGATCTTGTGGCGGAAATGGTCGATGCCGACCGGCAAGCAATGGGCGAAAACGAAAACACGAGGTTCTACAATGACTGGCACCACATTCAACCTGTCGAACAAGAAGGTCTGGGTCGCGGGACATCGCGGGATGGTTGGCCAGGCGCTGTTGCGTCGGCTGGCCAACGAAGGTAGTGACGTCGTCACGGTTTCTCGCTCTCAGGTCGATCTGACCGACCAGCGGGAGACCGAAGATTGGGTCGAGGAAGTTCGTCCCGAGGTGGTATTCGTGGCGGCTGCCAAGGTGGGCGGTATTCTTGCCAACGATACCTATCCGGCGGATTTCATTCGCGACAATCTGGCCATTTCACAGAACGTCATCCATGCGTCCTACCGGTATGGCGTTCAGAAGCTGTTGTATCTGGGGTCATCGTGTATTTATCCCCGCGACGCCAACCAGCCGATCGCCGAAGAAGAACTTCTGAGCGGTCGACTGGAGTCGACGAATGAATGGTATGCATTGGCGAAAATTGCCGGCGTCAAGCTTTGCCAGGCATACCGCCGCCAACACGGCTGCAATTTCATATCGGCCATGCCGTGCAATCTTTACGGCCCTGGTGACAATTTTGATCTCAAGTCCAGCCACGTTCTTCCGGCGCTGATTCGCAAGGCGCACGAGGCCAAGGTGAACCGTCTCAATGAACTGCATGTATGGGGCACCGGCAAGGCGCGACGTGAGTTTCTGCACGTGGAAGACTGTGCAGATGCCCTTGTGCATCTGATGAAGCATTATTCCGGTGAAAGGCACATCAACGTCGGCACCGGCGAGGACCTGACGATCGCTGAACTGGCGGGGAAGATCGCGCGCGAAGTCGAATTCAATGGCGAAGTGCGGTTCGATACGTCGAAGCCCGACGGTACACCTCGAAAGGTCGTCGATGTAAGGCGCCTGTCGAGTATGGGCTGGAACGCCTCGATCTCCATCGATGAGGGGATACGAGACGTGTGCCGCTGGTACCGCCAGCATGTCGCCAAGACGGAAGCCGATGTCGCGTACGCCTGAGACGCAAAAACCTCGCGACGGTGGTGTGAACCGGTTTGGGACGGATCATCTCAGGAAGGATCTGACGGGGCGGTCCGTTCGCGGCGGCGTGTTTACGATGACGGCGCAGGCATTCAAGGTCCTGGCGCAACTCGCAACGATTGTGATTCTTGCCCGGTTGCTTTCGCCGAACGATTTCGGCGTATTCGCGATCGTCATGTCGCTGCTGGGCATTCTAGAGCTTTTCAAGGATCTTGGGCTGTCCAGCGCTATCGTACAGCGTGAAACCATCACTGAGAGGCAGGCGTCGACGCTTTTCTGGTACAACGCCGGCCTCGGCGTGATTGTCGCGGCGATCCTTGCCGGTAGCGGTCCGTTGCTGTCCGGGTTCTATGGCCAACCGGTTCTCGCCGTGCTTGCGCCGGCGGCCGCAGCCACGCTGGTCGTGACCGGGTTGTCGGTGCAGCATCTCGCATTGCTGCGCCGTCAGATGCGTTTCAAGACACTTGCCGTCGTGCAGACCGGCGCCGAATTTTTCGGCATGGCGGCGGCGATCACCGCGGCGGTCCACGGACTGGGTGTCTGGTCATTGGTCGTTCAGCGCGCCGTTTGGTGTGCGGTGCTCGCGCTCGGCGCATGGAGCATGAGCCGCTGGATTCCCGGCCGGATGGGCGCATGGCACGACGTTAGAAGTCTGGTTACGTTCGGCGGCAACGCGACCGGGGCCATGGTGCTCGGGAACGTTTCGAACAACGTCTACAAGTTGCTGATCGGCTGGTACTGGGGCGCGGCGCCGCTGGGTCTGTTCGAGCGCACCCAGAAGATCGTGATGATGCCGGTTCGTAACATCAATATTCCGCTGTCGACGGTGTCGCTGCCAATGTTGAGTCGTCTTCAGTCGGAACCCGGACGTTACCGTAAGGCTTACCTGGCCCTTGTCGAGCGGGTGGCGATGCTGATGGGCCCCGCTGCGGGGCTTCTTGTCGTCGCGGCGGAACCGGTGACGACATTCGTTTTTGGCCAGGACTGGCTGGATGCGGCGCCGATCCTGGCGTGGCTCGGTATTTCCGTCCTTTACATGCCTGTCACATACACCTTGAGCTGGCTTTACATGAGCCAGGACAGAACCAAAGAGATGCTGCGGGCCGGCCTGATCAACACGGGAATTTCCATGGCCGCGTTCATGGCTGCCCTGCCGTTCGGCCCGGTTGCGATTGCGGCGACGGTGTCGCTGAGCGGATTGCTGCTCAGGACACCGATCCTGATATTCCTCGCGACCCGGCGCGGCCCTGTATCAGCGGGCGATTTCGCGGCGGCCGCCGTTGCGCCGGTCGGTGGGGCGATCGGTGCGGCCGCCGCCGTATCGGCCATTGCCCAATCCACATACATCCCGACGCAGGCAGATTGGATTCAGGTTCTGGCATATGCGGTGACGGCGTACATAGCGGCACTTGCGTTCTACTGCATCGTGCCGCGGGCGCGGGCGGCACTTGTCGAATCGATACACCTGGCCCGGCATTTGAACGTGAGGCGGGCCAAGGTATGAAAATCGTCATCTGCAATACGGCACTGTCGAATACCGGCGATGCGGCCATTATGTTAGGAACCCGGGCCATTCTGGAGAATGCCATAGAGGCGGAACTCGAGTTTTCGGTTCGCGATCAGCAACCCGCGCTCGTCCGGCGTGAGTATCCGGAATTTCCCGTTCGCCCGCTCTTCTATGAACGGCTTTCGCAGTATTTCCAGGCGCGGTTCCTGAAGATCGGAATCATCTGGCTGCTTGTCACGGCTTGGCTGATAAGGACGCCGTTTCGCGGCGTGGTGGCGGCAATGCTTCCGGACGATATCCGCGGCGACCTGCTCGATATGGCCGGTGCGGATCTGGTACTTGCGGCGGGCGGGACTTATCTGGTGCCTCATTACAGGATACGTCCGGTGTTGCTTGAACTCATGATCGCCCGCGCGCTCGGCAAACCCTATGTGCTGTTTACCCAAAGCCTAGGACCGTTCGATAGCCGTGATGCAAAATGGTTGAAGCCGTGCCTGCGCGGCGCAACGGCGATCTTCATTCGAGATGCGGAATCGAAAAAGCACCTTGAGCGGATCGGCATCGTGGGCGAGTGCGTATTCGAGACCGCTGACGCCGCGTTTGCGCTCGCTGGTAATAAGATGCACAGGCGCCGGCGTCAGTCGCGGCCGGCGGTTGCGATGTCCGTGCGCTATTGGCCGCATTTTAGCGATCACGCCGAAGACGGTATGGACCGATATATCGACGCGATTATTACGCTCACCGCGCACCTGATCGATAACCATGACGCACGTATCGAGTTCATCTCGACCTGTCAGGGACGCGAAGGGTACTGGACGGATGATTCTCAACTTGCCGAACGTATCGCCGCAAGACTGCCCGAACGGTACCGGAATAACGTCGCAGTTAACGGCGAGTCTCACAGGCCTGAAGCGCTTCTCTCCCGGTTGCGAGAGTTCGACCTGATTGTGGCGACGCGAATGCACGTCGCCATTCTCGGGCTGGCGGCAGGCGTTCCCGTGCTGCCGATCGCATACGAATTCAAGACCCGTGAGCTGTTTCGAAAAATTAATAAGGGCCGTGTAATCGCGGATATCGAAACGGTCACCGGCGATGTGTTGTGCCGGGAGACTGATCGAATGCTGGAGAGGTACGTCCAATATCGTCACGAGATCGCCGGGCATGTTTCCGCGCTGCGGCAATCCGCATTAGGCGCAGGGCATGAACTGCGCCGCCGATTGGAGAAAATTTAATGAGCAAGCCTCTACGTATTTGTGTTCTGGTAAACGAATTTCCGTCTCCGAGCGAGACGTTCGTACTCAATCAAGTCGTCGGGCTGCAATCCGCCGGTTGCGATGTGACGGTCCTGGCGATGGGACCGGATATCCGCCAGCGTAATTATTCGACCGCCGGAAACGGCGGTTTCGCCGGCCGTGTCCGCTATCTCGATCTGCCGAAAAACTGGTTCAAACGATCTGCCGCCGCCCTGCCGATGACATACAAGTTGATGCGCCACCGCCCAGAGCTGGTGCCCGACGTATTCAACATACTGCGGCACGGACGCCAAGCGATGTCTTTGCGTTTGCTCTATTGGGCGGACCGTCTTGTGCACGAAGAACCGTTCGACGTCATACTCGCGCATTTCGGTCAGTTCGGTCAGCTCGGCGTGAAGCTCCGTCAGCTGGATTTGATATCGGGCCGATTGGCGACTGTTTTTCACGGTGTCGACATGAGCGTTCATATCCGCGCCAATCCGAAACAGTACAAGGAATTGTTCGGGTCGGGGGATCTGTTCCTGCCGATTTCCGATCATTGGCGGGAGCGTCTGATCGAGATGGGGGCAGATCCGGTCAGAACCCATGTGCATCACATGGGGGTCGAGATCGAACCGCAGCGGTATCGTCGGCGTGAGCGCGATAAATCACAACCGCTGTCGCTGCTGAGCGTCGGACGCCTGGTCGAAAAAAAGGGAATCGACGACGCGCTTTACGCTTTTGCCGAGTTGCTCCGTTATCAACCGTCCGCGCGTTATACCATCATCGGTGACGGGCCGCTTCGTGCGGAGCTTGAGGAACTCGCGGAACGGCTCGAGATCGTCGATGCCGTCGAGTTTATCGGCTGGGTCGAGAACGAACAGGTGATCCGGTTGATGCAGCAGTCCGACATCCTGCTGGCACCGAGTGTGACCGCCCTGAACGGCGATCAGGAGGGGATCCCGGTGACGATCATGGAAGCCATGGCCTGCGGTATGCTGGTGGTGTCGACCGAGCACAGTGGTATCCCCGAACTGATCGAGAACGGTAAGAACGGTCTGCTGGTGCCGGAGGGTGACGTCATGGCCCTTGGTGAAAGCCTGATATACCTGTGCGACAATCCGGGTGTCTGGCCGGACCTGAGCGAGGCCGGATATAGGAAGGTTACCCGGGAATTCGAGCTTGGGGTTCTGAACGCAAGACTGCTTGAGCGGCTTCAGGCCCTTGCCCGGGGGCGGGAAGGATCGTCGCAAATGCCAAGCAACGACCGTTTCGGGTACGCAGACGATGTGCCGGTGGCGCGTGCCGCCGGCGAGAATTAACCTTGGCCGTTCAATGTCCAGCCATCGGTGTCGTGTTCGGGACGGCCGCGCTTGACGCGCAGGCGACCAGCGTCGTCGATCCATAAGCAGTAGTTCCCGAGCCAGGGAAGATTACTGCTGTCCCAGTCTCCGCCGAAGCGGGCGCCGGCACCGATCGAGGTGATGTCGGTAGCGGCCTTGCGGTCGACGCCGCCGCTGCAACCGATAATGTTGATGTCGGCATTCGGCTCGCCGTCGAGATTTGCTAGCCTTGCCGCTGCCGCTTCCTGGCCACCGTCTGCGGTGCATCCGACCATCGTCAGGCTGTTGCTTACGTAGGATCGGATCAGGTGCGTTTGATGATAGATCGAATACGCCGTGCACGAGATCAGCGTACCCCCGACCATCAGGCGGAGACCGGCGTCTCCATTGGCGAAACTTTCGGACGCCATGTGATTGTTCTCGAAACCGCAGTGTGAGAGCAGCGTGCAGCCAGTGTCCGCGGACAATCCGAATTTCTTGTTCAACAGGAAATAACAACCGTGAAAGCTGACGTCGGCGGCGCCGTCGATCATTCTCACGCCGCTTTTGCCATTGCCGCCGAACACGCTGCCAAAGACATGCACTGCCGAGAACACGGTGTTCTCCGGGCCGTGGCCGAACGTCGCGCCGTTGCCGCCGTTGTCGCGGAAGTAGGTGTTGAAAAGTTGACCTTCGAAGACGTTGCCGATCATCCGGCAGCCGTCGCCGCCGCAACCCTCGACGATTACGTCGCGCAGGCAGAAATTATAGAAGTACGTGCCGCGGTGATTGCATTGAATGGAAATTCCGTGTCCTTCGCTGCCGTTTCCCTTGATCTGAAGCCCGTCGATCAGGAAGAAACGCAGCGTCGCCCGGCACACGATTTCGACAACGGGACTGCCGTCGGAGATATCCGAAACCAGCATCGCACCGGCTCCTTGGACACCTGTCTGGTGGGTAATGTTGCCTTCCGGCCGGCCTTCCGTGACGATGCGGATGGTGCGGGTAATCCGGTAGCGACCCGGTGGGATTACCGCCATGTGGACGTCTTTCGACGTCAACGCAGTTTCTAAGGTACGGCGGATTGCGTCGGTGTCGTCCGTCGTCCCGTCGCCGGCAGCGCCGAAATCCGTGGCGGTGACGGTCTTGACCGGGCCGTCGACGGTGACACTGGCTGCCGAGGATCTTGCGCCGGCAAGAAGTGCAAGGCCACCGCCGCCGGCAAGAATATCTCTTCTGGCGATCTCGATCATGACGTTCGCTCCAGTAACTGTTGATAAAGTTCAAGATAACGAAGCCCGACAAGGCTGCGATCGAAGCGCGTTTCGGCACGCATGCGTGCCGCCGCACTCAGGGATGAGATGCGTTCGTCGGATTCAACGCACCAGCCGATCCCAGCGGCGAGATCCGCCGTATCGAAAGGTTCGGCCAAATATCCGGTGCGTTTGTGCTGAACGATGTCGCTTGGGCCACCGAAATCGAACGCAACGACCGGCGTGCCGCAGGCCATTGCCTCGACGAGGGTTTTGCCGAAGGCTTCCTGAAGTGATGGCGTGACCATGACATCACAGGCGGCATAAAGTTCGGCGAGAGTGTCGTCATTGTCGATCCGTCCGAAGGACCGCGTCTCTATTCCGAGGTCCGGCAGTTCATCGCCCGGCTGGGTGCCGAAAATGTTGAGTGTATAGTTATCGCCTTCCTCGAGGAGCCGTATCCGTCTGATGGCTTCGACCAGCTTGTCGAAGCCCTTGCGCTTGTCGGAGATCGCGCCAAGAGCGCCATATAGGATCTGCCGTTTGCCATTGGTCCGGATGCCCAGTTTCTGGCGCGCGTATTCCGGAGGGTGCGGCCGAAATCGGGTCGTATCGATGCCGTTCGGAATGACGGTAATGTCTCCGCGTTCGAAGATACCGCTATCGCGGACACAATCGGCGAGCCAGTTGCTGATAGGGACGACAGAAACCTCGATGTCCTGCCAGGATTTACGTTTGCCCTGCCAGATTCGCCGGCTGAGATCGTTCGTTCGATTGGATGAGAGTTGCGGGCAAAGGCCACACCCGTTGATATAATTATTGCAGCCGTTGCTGTAATGACAGCCGCCGGTGAAGGGCCACATATCCCGTACCGTCCAAACGATCGGCACGTCGATCTGCCGCAGTGCGGTGATCGGCAGGAAGCCGCCGCCGGTCCAGTGGATGTGCACGATTTCCGGCCGGAATGCAGCGATAGATCTGCGGACAACGCGCGGTAGCCAGCCTACTGTCCAGTATGACTCGTTGGATTTGTTGTATTTCTTCAGTGGCAGCGCGTCGAGTATCCCCCTCAGCCTCTCGTGAACTTTCGATAGGGGGCTCGCCATCTCATGAACGTCGGAGTCATCCGTATACTTGCGCCCGACGAGCATCTGCGACGAGATACCCAGACCGTGTAGCGTTTCGTGCAGGGCGTAGGACCCCCGCGCCGCGCCGCCCTTGATATCGCTGGTGCTTAGATGAAGGACTCGCATGATCAACCCGGATTGAAGGAGCGATCGATCGGCCTCGCCGGGCGGGGTATTCGATCGAACCAGGCCGCAGGTGCCGGCGCGTTGACGGGTGCTGATGCGCGTTCGTGGAGTACCGAGATCAACGCCGCCATGATAAAGACTGTCCACGTCCGGGGATCGACATATCCGCCCGCCCCCTGGCCGAAAACGACCCATACACCCCAGCAGAAGGCGATGGACTGAACGCCGATTGCACGGAGGTGCCAGGTCAGTGCGGCGATCATCAGAATTCCGAACAGCAGCCCGAGAAAAATCCAGTGCAGCCAGAAATAGTTGGTGATCGCATGGGCCGCGCTTTCGAAACGATAATCGAGCGTAAGAAAGCGGGAGGTTTGATAAAGCTGGTTGACGATGTTGCTGATGTATTCCCATCCGGCGAGACCGGCACCGGCGATGGGGTGTTCGACGATCACCCGCAGCGCGACGAGGGGCGGCGCTATCATGCGCGCGAAGAAACTGGGATCTCGGCCTTCTGCAATCTGGGCGATCCGTTGGTCGAGAACCTCGAAGCCAACAAAGATTGCGACGGCGGCCAGCAGCGTACCGAAGAGGATGCCGCCGAAGACGCGCACGATATCCAGGCGTCTATGCCCTGGCGGTCCATAGCGGGCGCCGAGGGTCACGATGTAAATACCTATCAGGGGGGCACCCAGGAGAATGGTGGGCGCGTTCAGGATCAGATATCCGATGCCGAGATACCCGCCGTAAAGAAGCGTCTTTAATCGTGCCGGGCTGAGAACATACCAGGCGAACGAGAACAACAGGAAACCGAAGGATGCGTACGAGGGTTCGGAAGTCAGACCCTTGGGGCGAACCTGCCCGTACAACATCTGATCTCGGATGTCGGCCGTATATACCCCGAAATCGAATGCCCAGGACCGGAAGGCGTCCGAGAAGGTTCGGAACTGCGGCACCAGGGTCTCCAGCGCCGCAATGGCCAGAACCATTGTGCTGAGCACCAGGCACCAGCGTGCAAACGCCTGCGCGGTGAACCGCCGGGCCGCCAGATAGAAGCCAAACCCGATGACGATGGAATAGAAGAACTGGACCAGCCCCTTGAACCGCTCGCGGGTCAGGTCGAGATCGGGCGCGGACAGGATCGACAGGACAGCGACCGTCAGGATCATCGCAAGGCCAATCGTTTGCGGCATCGTGATCTCGGCACTGTGTCGGGCCAGTAGCAACAGACCGGCGGCACCGGCCATGACCGCCGGAATAGGTACACCCCCCGGCAGACTGGCCGAGATGCCTAGATAGACGCCAATCAGATATACGGCGACGAGGCAACGATCGGTGACGGTGGGATAAGGTCTCGGTGCCGTGCCTGCATTCATGCGGCGGCCATGCTCGCCACGAGCTTTTCGCCGCGGTCATACCAATTAAAGCTTTGCGCGCAATTGTCGTAAGCGTTTGTTTGGAGTTGGTTCAGCAAATGGACATTGTCGATGGCGGCAACGACACCGTTCGCCAATTCCTCGAAGCTGCTGAAGGTGAGAACGCTCGACGGTGTGTACAACGGCGCTCCGGATATCGAGCCGTCGATCGCCAGGATCGGCAGCCGGTGAAACACGTAATCCAGTATCTTCAATTTGAAACCACCACCGACACGTTCCGGGACGAGGGCTATTCGTGCATCCGCGATATGCGGGTCGATGGACGGTACGCGGCCTAGAAAGTCGATCGCTTCGGTGCGTGCGCGAAGCTTGTCGATATAGCCCGGTGGGCCGTCCCCGATCACGCGGAGACGGACGCCGGCGTCCGCAAAGATCGGATCGGCAACCTTGATGAACGATTCCAGGTTCAATCTTTTCGCGAACCAGTCGAAGCTGCCGACGATGACCGCCACGCGCGGCATATCCTCAGAAATCGTCCGTTTCGGTACGCTGCGCCCGGCATATCCGGGTGACAACTCTATGATGCGTTTCGACGGCTGGCCGGCGCGGAACTTTTCGGCGTCTTCCGGCGTAATCGCGGTTACCAGATCGGCCGCGTTCACCAGGCGCGTTTCGAGCGCCTGCGTTTTTTCCGCATCGCGCTTGAGGGCGTAACGCATCAACGGGCTGTGGCCACGGTAATGACGGGCCATCATGGCGCGGGTGCTGGCTTCGTGATTGTGGGCGACATACACAATTTTCGGACGGTGTTGCCGTTTGACGTTCATTTTTTCAAAGAACGGCAGCGCCCAGGCGCTGGCGAGGCTATCGAATACGATGGCGTCCCATACGCCCTGTGTCATTGCGTCGGCAAACGCATTGCGCATGTTCGGCGTCGCGCAGCGATATGCGACGCTTGGTAGCGATGAGAACATGCTGGCCCAACGCGAACGCGGCTCCGGCGCGATGACATGCCACGCCGCTGCTTTATCCGATTCGCCATTACGTGCGGCGGGGTCCTCGCTTTCGAAGCACAGGATGTCGACAGCGGCGCCGGCTTTGGTGACGGCGTCTATCAATCGGCCGGAGTAGATCCGTTGGCCGTCGCACTCGGGGACCGGATCGATCCTTGTGAGCCAGAGAATGCGTGACGGCACGAAGTCACCGATCGTGATTTCATTAAAATGCATTGCGTGAAACAAACCCCTTGAAGACCGTGAGCAGGATGATCTTCAAGTCCAGCCAAATGGACCAGTTATCGATGTAATAAAGATCGTGCTCGACGCGTTTGCGAATTTGCCGAATCGTTTCGGTCGGGCCGCGCCAGCCGTTGATCTGCGCCCATCCCGTGATTCCAGGCTTGACCCGGTGCCGGGCATCGTAATGCGGGACCGCATCCTGATAGAGACGGCCTGCCGCTTTCGACGCAACCGCGTGCGGCCGGGGGCCGACGATCGACATGTCGCCGCGCAGGACATTGAAGAACTGCGGCAGTTCGTCGAGGCTGGTGCTTCTCAGGAACTGGCCGATACGGGTAATGCGCGGATCGTTGCGTTCCGTCAGGCGGTCACCACGAGTATCGGTGTTCTCGACGTACATGGTCCTGAATTTGTAGACCTCGACGAGTTCGTTGTTGAAGCCGAACCGCTTTTGGCGGAACAGCGCCGGCCCGGGCGAGTCGAGTTTGATCAGGGCGGCGATCAGGAGCATCACCGGCGATATCATCAAGGTGATGATCGCACCTAGCACCCGGTCTTCCACGCTCTTCAGCGTGTAATGCCAGTCGGCGAGGGGCCGGTCGACGGCGTTGAGAGCCGGCAGTCCGGCGTAACAGGAGACTTCGCGGCCTGCGAACCGAACGGCGAGAGGGCCGGGACAAATCCGCACGTCGACGGGCGCTTCCGCCAATGTCTCGAGGATGCGGTGAATCCGGTCATCTTCAGGTTCGTCGATGGCGATGACGACGGTATCGATCTGTTCGTGACGAATTCCCTGAATCAGGTCATCGAGATCGCCGTCGATGCCGTAGGCCACGGCACCGCGATCCGTGAATATTCCGGCACAACGGATGCCGTCATCGCCGTGGTCGAGAAAACGGCTGGCGGTTTGTGCCGCCAGTTCACCATCGCCAACAATGGCGATGCTGTTGCTGAGACGTCCCTCAGACATCCACCGGGAAGCCCGTGCGAAAAGGAACAGACGCCCGCTAATCAACACCGTGACACCTAACCCGAACCACATCAGGGACCATAGCCGGGAGTACTCCTCCGATGTTTTTGTAAGGAAACCCACCGAGGTGAGAATGGCGGCGACTGCGATCCAGCAGGCAACGGCGCGCGTCATTGCTGAAGTCCGGCGCCGCAAGGTTTCACTTTTGTACTGGCCCGCGAGATAGAGCGCGTTCACCGCGATAAGAGAGCCGAACACTACAATCGCGGCATACCCCATCGGGTCACCGGACGCCGTTTCCCAGAACCGGATGAAATAAGCGATGCCGCCAACGGCCATCAGGCTCAGTAAATCGAACGGCATAAGCAGGCCACAGATGACCTTCGCGGATACCGGCCAGGTGTCATGGGTTTCCTGGGCGGTTTGCCGGGAACCGCCATCACGGACTTGATGTCCGGGGTAGGTAGACAAAAGCATCGATGCCTCCGGTGCGGTGGGCGACTAAACCAATGCCGTATCCTGTCACGGGAGTATGGTTGCCTGCGTGTGATCATAGCGGCGCTGCTGTGATCAAAATGGCTCATTGGAGACTTTCTTCAGGCGACGTTGAGGTCGGCTTGCCTGTCCTTTTCGGCTGAATGCACCTCGGTCTGCAGAAGCCGCGCGGCGAAATTCTCCGGTGTTCGTGGCGCGACGAATGCCTTCATGAGATTGCGGTCGCAGGGGATTCTCCCACCGCAAGCCGTGGCTTCGGCAATTACGCGGGCTATTTCTCCCGGGCGCGTGGTGTCGATATCCACGCCGAGGCCGTATTCCCGGGTCAGCTTACCGACCAGGCCGTAGGACTGACTGATTACAGGCCGTTTCAGTTGCGCGGCCCACATCAGAACGCCGCTGGACCCGACAAACCGCTGGTAGGGCGCGAGTACGACATCGCAATCCATGATCAGAGAGGTCAGTTCGTCGTCGGGCAGAAAGCGGTTGTATTGAAGAATTTGCAGTTCTTCTTGAGAGGCCCGGACATAAGCGATCGCTTTCTCGACGTCCGCCCTGATGCCTGTATCGATACGGCCGGCCACGACAATCGCGCTTTTCGTCGCCGCGTCGTGGGGCAGCAGGAGCAGCGCATCGAGGAGCTTGAAGATTCCTTTCCGTTCGGTGATCTCGCCGAATAGTAGAAATTTGGTTCGGTTCCGGGGCAGCGTGTGGGCGACCGTGTCCTGCTTGCCGATGACCTGTGTGGCGGGGAAGGCCGGGTCGGGTAACGCAGACACCTTGCCGGCGGCGCGAAGATGCTTCTGCGCATAATCGGGAAAGTAGGGATCCAGGGAATGGACATTTTCAACGCACGGATTGGCGATCATCATCCGGGTCAGCGTGATCTTGCGGAAATCACGGATACGCTCGCGCAGGGAATAGCTGGCGTCGCCGAACTCGGCGTAATGGGCGGTCGGGCGAAACAGGACGCCGGAAACTGTGCGTCCCGCCATTTTCAGACCGAGACCGAAAGGAAAAGAGCACTGGTCCAGGCAAAGGAACATCCCCCTGGCGGCCCCGGTGCGAACCAGATAATCGCGCATCGTGCGCCATTTCGCCATCGCGCAGACGAAGACGTTTGTGTGTGTGCACATCCGTTGCTCGCGTTGTGACAACGCATGTATTGTCACGTTCTCGGGGGTGTCCGGGGCGAGAATCTCGGCAAGACCGGACGGAATGGCGAAGCTTAGTTTGATCTGCTCGGTATTCGCGGCGGCATGGCTCATCAGATGACGCAGCCACTCCTCCGCATGGCCGCGGGCGTCCGGTTCGAAGACCAGTGTGTGTTTTGCGTCGACCTCATCCGCGCCGAGATCGAGATGAGAAATGAAACGCTCCAGAACCCGATTTCGGTCATGGTGTTCCATCACGTAGGCACGGCCGTTTTCTCCCAATCGTTGCCGCAAGGCCGGATCGCCGATTAGGCGTTCCACGGAGAGGGCGAGGGCATGGCCGTCATTCGCATCGACGGTTAGATGCGAATGCGCGGATTCGCCCAGTTGCCACAGCAAGCTGTTTCTCTCGGCGGCCGCAATGAATGGCCGTCCGGTGGCCATGATCGCGAATATCTTGGAGGGAACGGCGAAGTCGGCGACGTCCTTGCCCTGCGGCACCAGATGTATGTCGGCTTCCGCCAACGCTTGCGGCAGGTCGGCGCGGTCGACGAGTGGCATGAACGTCACGTTCTCAAGGCCGAGCCGTTCTGCCTCCTTGCGCAGTTCCTCCTTCTTGCTGCCTTCGCCGCGAAGGACGATCCGAGTGCTGATCTTGTGCGCGTCGAGCCGGCGGGCCATGTCCAGAACCTGATCGAGCGATTGCTTGCGACCCATGTTCCCGCTGTAGAGGATGGTCGGGGTATGGCTCTCGTCGCGAATACGGGCCGGATTGAAGAGATCGGTGTCGACCCAGATCGGCAGGATATCGATTGGCGCCGTGACGCCGATGCCCTGCAGTTGGCCGCGCATGACATCGGACAGAACGAGGATCCGATCCGAACGGTTCAAGGCGAATCGTTCGGCCCGCTGCATCAAGCGGACAATCCAGCCGCTGGCGACCAGGCCGGTTCCTTGTGCCAGGCCCGATTGAATATCGTGGACGATGACCACGTGCCGGCCGCCGCGTTTCTTTGCAATGACGCCCAGGAGCACGGTCAGGATTGAGGGGCACAGGGAAACGACCCGGTAACTGCGACGTAGGCGCCCCGTCGCCATGGCGGCGATGCCGCGAAGCAAAAACACCGACTCGGAAACGATGCGACCGACGGCGCCGCGGCGCTCGGGGCGGAACGGCGGGACACGGTGGACGGTCAGATCGCCGTGCTCTTCGATGTCGTGCTTCCCGTCGCCGTATCCTTCCTGGACAATGCCATCGGGGTAGAACGGCCGGCAGGTAAAGACAGTGACGGAACCGGCATGCTCGGCGGCGAACGACGCCATCTCGCCCATGTACGGGCCAGACCCGATCGGTTCGGGAGAAAACTGCTGCGTTACAAACAGGACATCGTTCGTCGTATGGGACGTCATGTCGGTAAACGCATATCTTGAACCAAGTAGCGTTGCGGCAAATAACCGCCGTCGTCGTAACTGTACTGGTCGTACTTGTTGAGGTTAACTTGGCTCAGTGCGATGCCCTCGACATTTGCACCGGTTCGCATCAGGTGTTTGAGTTCGTTCGTCACGACGCGGCGAGGCGTGCTGCCCCATTTGACATTGAAAACGACGCAATCGGCGGCCCGTGCGAGGTGCAGCATCTCCGGCGTGACGGCCAATGGCGAAGTGTCGAGAACCACGATGTGGTACTTCATCGTCAGGCCGTTGATCAATTGCTGGAACCGCGTTAGCGACACCGAGAGGCTGTTGGCGTCCTGTGACTTGCCGGCGAAAAGAACGTCAACGCCTGACTTCGCATCACGGTATACGACGTCTTCCAACCGCGCTTTCCCCTGGAGAAGATCCAGGACGCCGCTGCGTCGACGCTGGCCGAAGTTGGTGTGCTGCGTTGGCTGACGCCAGTCGGCATCGACCAAGATGACACTGATGCCGTCGTTGGCCAGCAACTGAGCGTAAGAACAACTGGTGTGGGATTTCCCTTCGCCCGGCACGGCGGATGTGAACATCACGACCCGAGATAGATGCCCCTTTGAATTGCTGAACGCCAGATGTGCGGCAAGCGAGCGCACAGCGTTGGTGTAGGTGCTGTTTGGTTGTCGGACGACATGGTCCATACGTTGCGCCCATGTTTTCTTGATGCTCGGAATGACCGCGAGCGCCGGAAGTCCGGTAATCTCTTCGATCTCGTCGGTCGTCCGGAACGTTTGATCGAGTCGTTCCAGCAGCAGAGCAATCAGTACGCCGGTGCCGAAACCGGCTAATACCGACACCAGTACGATCAGCGTCGACGGCGGAAAACTGGGGCCGTTGGGGGGCGCCGCCATGGAGATGATCTCCGCGTTCGCTCGGGAAAGGTCGCTCTGGTTCGCTGTTTCCTTGGAGCGTTGCAGCAGCGATTCGAGCATGTTGCGGCTGGCTTCGGCTTCGCGTTCGAGCTGACGCAGCTCGATTTGCTCGGTGTTGGAACTTCCCATGTTCGCCTTCAGTTCGGCAAGGCGTGTACGGATGCTTTCGTATTGATTCGTGGCGATGCGGACCTCGTTTTCGAGGCTGCCGACGATGCGGTCGATCTCGGCTTCGATCTTGCCGTTGATATCGCTGATCTGCGCGCGGATGTTCCGCATTTCCGGATGCTTGGACGTGTATTTTGCCGAAAGGTCGGCTGCCTCGCCTTCAAGCTCGGCCTGACGGCCGCGCAGGTTCACGATCAGCGGCGATTGCAGAACCGCAGGCAGATTGTCGAAGCCGGAGTTCCGGCCGGTCAGCGATTGTGCCTGGTCGAGTTTGGATTCCGCCTGAACCTTACTGCGTTCAGCGGCGATCAGTTCCTGGTTCAGAGCGGCAAGTTGTTGCCCGATCACAGTGTCGGACTTGGTCGAGTAAAGATCATGCTCGCGACGGTAGGTTTCGACGTTGCGTTCGGCATCGATGACTTTCGATTGCAGATCCTTGATCTGGGTATCCAACCAGGTGTTGGCCTGATCCGCGGCTTTCTGTTTTTCGATCCGCTGACTTTCGACATAGACACGCGAAAAGGCGTTCGCGACTTCGGCCGATAACGTCGGGTCGTCGAACTCTGCGGTAATCGATACGACGTGCGAACGATTCAGCGGCGTTGCTTCGACGCGGTAGAGAAGCTTGTTCTCGATTGTTTTCCACATATACGCCTGGCGCGCGGCGGCTTCGTTTTTCTCGTCCGCCGGCTTGCTGTCGGTCGTTTCGTCGCCGAACAGGGCGTTTTTCTGTTCCAAGGCCCAGTCCTTGGCGATGCCGATCATGTAGCCCGGGTGTAATTTGTCGGTCCACGTGGGCTCGGGTGCTAGAAACGGATTGAATGCCGGGGACTTGTCGAGTGCCAGACGGTATCCGACCTGTCGCGCCATCGAACGAGATGAAATCAGGAAGGCTTCGCTTCGGATGTTGGAATCATTCGGGACCAAGCCTTCAAGAACGGACTGGACGTTCGTGACTTTCCGATCCTGAACACCCAGCAGGACACGCGCCTCGGCCGTGTAACGGGGAGACATCAACGTCACCGCCGCGATGCCAACGCCCGCCATGAGGATGGTGACCCCGGTGATGAGCAGTTTTCGCCGCCAGAGTTGGCGTAGAATATCCCAGCCGCCCGGTTCGTTCTCGCCGAGTGTGAACACACGGGCCGACGGATCGTAGGCGTCGAACGGAGCGGCGCGGGGCTGCCCTGGAAGAGGGCGGACCGTTTGCGACATCAGAAATACCTCTCGCGGACAGTGATCACATCACCGGGTAACAGCGGGGAGTTGGCGGTCGCGGCCACGGATTCACCGGTCGCCTTGCGGTCGATGATGTAACTTTCCTTCTTGGCACGGTATGTGTAGCCGCCGGCAACGGCGATCGCGTTAATGACGGTCATGCCGTCTTCGTATTCATATCTGCCGGGACTGTTGACTTCGCCGACAACATAGACCGGGCGATAGGTGATGGTCTGGACGCTGACCTTCGGGTCGCGCATGTACTCGGCGAGTTGCTCTTCGATCTTCTTTTTCAGCTTGTCTGG
Source organism: Rhodospirillales bacterium (assembly GCA_965229805.1). Taxonomy (GTDB): domain Bacteria; phylum Pseudomonadota; class Alphaproteobacteria; order Rhodospirillales; family Casp-alpha2; genus UBA4479. Next base: position 1,074,046 of record CBDDJO010000002.1, read on the forward strand.
TGTGATTCCGTTCGCCGTGACATTGCCGATCAGCGGTACGGCAATCTCTCCGCTCGCATTGACTTGATGTTCGCCGGAAAGAGCCTGGTCGCCAAAGACGTCGATCCGCACGATGTCGCCCGGTCCGAGGAAGTAGCTTGTCTCGGCCTTGGCGGCTGCATGCGTCTTCGGTATGGTGCGCTGGTCGCAGGCCGTGACAAGCAAGCTCATCACGGCAACCGCGATCATAAAGAATCCGGTTCGAGACCCTCGCCGTTCTGAATTTCCTGAAGGATTGAGTTGCAAGATCATTTTATCCTCTTTGGAAATGCTTTTACTTCAGCATTCGTCATCAAAAGCCGTTTATCTGCGTATAGAGAGTAGGGTAACAACGCCGCTGCAGTGGCGGTGTGATCAGTCCGTGGCAAGCATGGGTTCTGGCGTTTTCGGATATTGCCGCGGGGATGTCGGGAAATGCAGCCCCTTGGCCTTGAGGTGCCAGTGCCAGGCATGGTCGATCTGGATCGAGAGATCGGCGTAGTTCTGCTCCCAGCCAAGCTCTTTCTCGGCCAACCCCGGATCGGCGACGAGTTCCGGCGGATCGCCGGGCCGCGGCGGTTTGACGCGTGCGTCGATCGGTCTGCCGGTTACGGCCTCGACCTCGGAAACCACCTCGCGGACGCTGTAACCCCGTCCATTGCCGAGGTTGTAGGCATTTGCGCCGGAGGTGTCGTCGAGGTGCTTCAGGGCAAGCACGTGCGCCTTGGCGAGATCGCTAACGTGAACATAATCACGGACACACGTGCCGTCGGGCGTCCGGTAACTGTCGCCGTAGATACTGAAACTCTTTCGTAAGCCGGCCGCTGCATCGAGCAGGATCGGGATTAGATGGGTTTCCGGTTCATGCGCTTCACCCAGTTCGCCTTCCGGGTCGGCGCCGGCGGCATTGAAGTACCGCAGGGATGTCGAACTGATACCGTGCGCCCTGAAGTCCCGGAGAATTTGCTCGGTCATCAGCTTGGTGTGGCCGTAGGGGTTGGTCGGGTTTAGCGCCGAGGCTTCGGTGATTGGAACCGCTTTGGGAGCTCCGTATACGGCGGCGCTCGAGGAAAAGACGACCCGGCGGGTATCGTCGGCAATCATCGCATCCAGTAGCGTCAATGTTCCGCGCATATTGTTGTCGTAATACTTAGCGGGATTCGCAACGGACTCACCTGCTGCAATGTAACCCGCCATATGAACGACCGCGATCGGATTCCAAATCTTAAAGGCGCCGCGAACGGCCTCGGGGTTCCTGAGGTCGCCGACCTCCAGTGGACCCCACCGGACGTTATCACGGTGGCCATGCACAAGGTCGTCGAACGTAATCGGCATGAAACCATCTTTTGCCAGTGCTTTGCATACGTGGCTGCCGATGAAGCCGGCACCCCCGGTTACGAGTACTGTTTTCCGCATTGATTAGGCTCTTCCGTAAGTGTCTGAGTAGCGCACGATATCGTCCTCGCCGAGATAGGCGCCGACCTGTACTTCGATCAGATGCAGCGGCAGTTTCCCGGGGTTCTCGAGGCGGTGCTTTGTGCCGACCGGGATATGAATCGATTCGTTTTCGGACAGCAGCCTGGATTCCTCACCGCAGGTCACCTGTGCCGTTCCCGCAACGATGATCCAATGTTCGGCGCGATGATGATGCATTTGCAGGCTGAGCTTTCCGCCGGGCTTCACGGTGATGTGTTTCACCTGAAAGCGTTGGCCGTCGTCCACGGACTCGTATGTTCCCCATGGGCGGGAAACCCGTTTGTGTTCGGATCCTTCCGGATAGCCGCCGTTCTGAAGTTGCTGGACGATGTCGTCGATGCGGGACGCCTCCGCCGCGGAACTGATCAACAGCGCGTCGTCGGTATCGACGACGACAAGATCATCGACCCCGACGGCGGCCACCAGGCGGCCGTTCGCGTGAATATACGAGTTCGATACGTGGTCGAGCAGCGCACGCCCGTTTGCTACGTTGCCATCGGCATCGGCCGGTTGGGAAAGACGCAATGAGTGCCAGGTTCCGATGTCACTCCAATCCATATCGACCCGGACCACGGCACATCGCTTGGTGTTTTCAAGGACGGCCCGGTCGACGGAAATATCCGGTGCCCTGGAGAAGGCGCCCGCATCGAGATGAATATGCTCATCCTCGATTTGTCCTTTGTCGAGCGCGGCGGCGCTCATCTGACTGATGTCGGGGCTGTGCTTGCTGAACTCCTCCAGCAATGTGGCGACGGGAAACATGAAAATGCCGCAGTTCCACAGATAGTGACCTTCATCCACATATGATTGGGCGGTGGCCTGGTCGGGTTTTTCGACGAACCTGGATACCGCGAAGGCATCGTCCAGATTTTTCATCTTCTGGCCGGACCGGATATACCCGTATCCGGTTTCCGGGCGGGTCGGAACGGACCCAAAAAGAACCAGCCGGCCGCGGCTGGCGGCTTCACAACCTGTTCGGACCGCTTCGCCAAAGGCCTTCGCGTTTCCGATCCTGTGATCGGACGGCATCACCAACATGATCGCGTCGGAGTTCTGTTCGTAAAGCATGCTGGCTGCGGCGCAAAGCGCCGGTCCGGTGCCGCGAGAGGCCGGTTCGCACATCACCGCCAGAGGAGACGTGTTGATTTCGCCGAGCTGCTCGGAGATCAGGAACTTATGATTGCCGCTGCAAATCAACAATGGATTGGCGAGATCCGGCACGCCGTCCGCACGGAGAATCGTTTCCTGCAACAGGCTGTGGTCAGAGTATAGCCGCTGGAACTGTTTGGGGTTCGATTGCCGCGAAACCGGCCACAACCGTTTTCCTGAACCGCCGCACAAAATAACGGGGACGATCCAAGGGGAATTGTCGTCCGTCGCGCCGCGGTCCTTCTGTTTCGGCCGAGCGTCGTTGGTCGTTGTTTTCATGGCAAATCCTGCAAGTTTTCTGTGCCGTGCTATGCGGCAAGAGTGTCTTTGGGAGCGCCTTTGGCGCCGGTTTCGGCACGCTCGCCGGGTTCCCCGGCGATCTTCCGTGGGCGCCACCTGTAACCGCGACCGGGGATGTTCTCGATCTCCTCGAATCCGGCATCCAGAGATCTGAATTGCTTGCGGATTTTCTTGATGAGCGCACGAACGTTGATCCGGAATCCGTCGGGACCGTCACCGGCATAGAAACCAGGTCCGTGTACTTGGTCGTAAATCTCCCGATACGAAAAGGTCGTGCCGCAATGGGTCGCGAGCAGCCGGACGATTTTGAATTCGGTCACGGTCAAAGGAACCTGCTGTTCGCGCCAGAGCGCGCGATGGCACGTTAAGCGCAACGTCAGGTCGCCAGCCCGGAAAATCTCTTCGTCCTCGTCGGCCTTTGCGCCCGCCGTGCGAGTGCCGTTGATCAGCAACCACGTCCGCTTTGCGACGATGGTCGGCCCGCGGTGTTTAAGGAAGAAGTCGACGGCACCATCGGCGAGGGCGGTTTCCTCCATACGGTCGTTGAATTTGCCCGATATGAATGCGATCGGCACATCGATGCCGGACCGGCGCAATCTGGAGACCAAAGGTTCGCCGCTGATCTGCATGCCGTCGGTGTCGACAAGCATTGCCTCGACGTCATCATGGACCGCGACATCGACAATCGCCTGATAGTCTATGTCGGCCAGTTCTGTAACCTGGAACCCTTCCGAGCGGAGACACGTCGCCATGGCACGGCGAAAATTATCGTTACTGTCGATCAGCGCAATGCGTGGACGGCTCTCCTGCATCGTAACCGATTGGACAACGGCGCGCTGGTGATCAAGATTCATCGAATATTCGACTTCCTGCATTTTTTCAGCCTCTTCCGGTTATTGCCATCGGCGGTGCATTTTCCGGTCCGCCGGTCATTGGGCGCGTTCTCGATGGAACATCCTTGGGTTGTTGCGCCCGTTGTTTGTTAAGACCGGGCTGGCGCACGGATATTCCAATTCATTCCGAGGAATATCGATGAACGTGGAATATCCCGGATACACGCGGGTCTTACAGACAGAAGACAGAAGACGGCAATCCGGCGCGGCGATGATGAACTGATTTCCGTGCCCGGCGTGAAGCACAGATGCGCGAGATCAATACAGATGGCATTTCCAATCGTAATCTCGGCAATGATAGGCGTCGGTCTGATCATAGGAACCGTCGCCAGTTCCTTGAGCCGCTCATTCATCGCCTGGACCGTTTATGGCGCAATCATTCCGATTGCCGCGATTCCGCACATATTGATATTGAGACATCGAAGCGAAGCGCACGACTGGACACCGGTACGTTACGGGGTCCCAGGCAACGCCAGACAATGTCCGCATTGCGGTGCCGGCGTCCATAATGACGCGGTCGTATGCCGGTCCTGCCAGACACCGCTCTACGGTCCCACGAATGCCCAGCCGGAGCAGCCGACCGAGACGCCCAAGCCGAAACCCAAAGCGAATGCTCGAGAAGATGCTCTCCAGTTCGGGCTGTTCGACGAGAACGACTGTCCGTCTTGCGATGATGTAAGCGCCGCCACGGATACGGATGAACACCTCGCAGCGAAAGATCGCTTGCATGCATCGCCGCGCGAACGGGCGTCGCCTTACCGGACCGCGGCGCAGGAGAAAAAAACCGAGGATACGCTGCGGGCGTCGGATATTCCGGTTGAGATTCCCCGCTCGCCGACGGGATTCGGTCGTATGGCGTTCGGCGGTATCGTCGCAGTACTGTGCATCATTGTGGCAGCGGTTGTCTGGGGACCGGCGCTGGATCAGTTGCGGTTGCCGGATATCCAGGCCGGGATCGGCGAGGCGGTCGATCCCGCGCCGATCGAAGAAAAGGAAACTGCCGAAGGCGATTCCGGGGTCTTGCCGTTGCCGGCCCCGGTGCCGCCGGAGACGGGTGACGAAAGCGAAACGCCCGCACCGGAACCGGATCGGGAAACGCCGGATTCCAATACGGCGGTCGCCACCGGTGACATGTCGGTGGACAAGGATGCCGAAACCACGCCCAATGCCGATGCGGTAAAGACGGTGCCTGCGGCACCGCCGTTGGAAGAGGCCGCGCCGGTCCCCGATATCGCCGCTGTGAACCCGAGGTTGCCGGAACTGTCCCGGCCTCTGCCGGCGGTGTCCGATCAGTCGGCCCCGGCGCCGGAAACGGCGCCGTCCGAACGGATAGAGCGCGCGGCAGTGGAACCTGGACGCGAAGACGAACCCGAACCTCGGAAAGAACCGGAACGTCACGTCGAGACGTCATCGATGGATGAATCATCGGCCGGCGCCAGTGGCGGGAAAGCAGCGCCGGCTGTGCCGGAGGCGAAAACGGATTCATCAATGCGCAAGCCGGCTTTCGCCGATACGATCCGCGCCGCGCTCGACCAGGTGGGCGATGGCCGTGCGTCCAACGACACGGCGGGTGTTACGGCCGTTGGAGAATTGGTGCGGGACGTGCAGTACGCGCTCAAAGCGCGGGGCTATGACCCCGGGGCCGTCGACGGCAGCGCCGGGTACCAGACGCGGGCCGCCATCCAGAAGTATCAGAAGAATATGAACCTAAAGCCCACGGGGGAAATCACTCCCGAAATCCTCGTGCATCTCGGTCTGGCGGAAGAAGGCTCGCACGACATCAAGATCGGCACGCCGCTCGGGAGGGAGCAATCGGAACGCTGAGCGCGTTCAGTACTGAGCCGTCAGCTGCAATCGTATCGAATGCGTATCGTAGTCGCCGCCGGTGACGTTCGAATTTCTGGTGGCGTAGCCGTACCGTGTGCTCAGTCGAAAGTTTCTGTTCACCAGATAGCTGCCGCCTAATCCGCCGCCGGCGACATCGTCCTCGCGGGAGATGCCGTCATAGTCGATCATCTGATAGCGTATATCGCCGGACAGGATGATGTTCCGCCTCAGTTCGTGATCGACACCTAATTCCATCGTCGACGAGTCGGCGCCCGAAGCTCCGGAAAGCGTCGTTTCCTCCACACTGCGTTGGGCACCGGCGGTTACGGTCGTCAATCGGGTCGGATTCCAGGTCAGATCCCCGCCGTAGCTGATCCCCTCGATGGATTCGAACGCCGGGTCGTCGAAATTCTGAGTCAGATAACCGCCGAAAATATTCCCTTGCGTGACGCCGCCCAGGTCGAATGCCAGCCCGGCAACGGTTTCCCAGCCGTCCGAACTCCGGTCGAAGCCGGCGTCGTCGGTGTCTTGCGAATACGCCCGCCGGTTGGCGGTGCCGCGGACGAAACCTTCGTAACCGGCGGCGAACGCATAGCCGACGCGGACAGAACCCTGATATTCCCGACGGTTGCGGTCCTCCATCGACAACGTGCTGCCCGAAGCCGTTTCGGCGTCGTCGTAGCGATAGTCGCTTACGCTGCCGGACAGGCGTGTGGACAGACGGTTAAAACGTTTGTTGAACGCGATGATGGGACGGGTCCGGACGTATTCTACCGGTTCCGATGCCGCCGTTTGATCCGGTGACGAACGGTCTTCGTGAAGGCGTTCTACGGTTACGCCGCCACTTACGTTCATGTCGCGCTGGATATCGACGCGGCCGTTCGCCCCGGCACGCAGGTCCGTATAGTTCTCGTCGCTATTTGATGCGTAAAAGCCCGCGTCCATATCGGCGAACAGGTTGAGCGCGTGATTGTTCCAATTGGATTTCAGATTGAGTTTCGGCGAGACCACGGTGACGAAGTCGTCGGTCTTGTTGTTCTCGGTATAAAATATGTTGTCGCGGTAGATTTCCGTAACCGACATTTCCGGATAAAGAAAAAAACCGCCCAAGCGCGCGCCGACTGGATCGTAATCGGGGCGGGGGCGAGATTTCACCGTATCGCCGGGGCCTGGCTCCGGGGCGCTCCGGTTGACGTCGGATTGCGGCGATGACGGTGGCGATTGTGCCCACACTGGCGCATTAGCCAGCAGCATGATCGAGGTCAGCCCCCACATCCAAGTACGCACCGTATGGCCCTCCTAATGATGAACGCCAGCCCTAATCAACCCGGACAATGCGTGCTCATCAAGCCGCGATGATCCAGATTAAGACAACAAACAATGTATGTAATTGAATATTAAAGGATTATTGAGTCCGGACAAGATCGAAGTTTTTCAATGACAATGGAATAAAACCGCCCTCATGCGGTCGCACAACGGTGTAGACCGATGGTAATACCGCGCCTAAACCTAATGGCAAGACGTCTTCGGAGGCCCTGGCCCACCTCCGCTCGCCGCAGGGCCAGGGTGCCGCTCGTCGTGACGGTTTGTCTGTCATGGGTGGTCATTTTCCTACCTGTTCCGCACGTATCGGCGGATACGGCCATGCAGGGGGAAGCCAAAGGATTAACAGACGAAGAGGAAGTGGCGTTCGTCCGCGCCTACGAGGCGAACGACATGGTCACGATGCGGGCGATCGTCATCGCCGCGATCGCCGGGGCTTCCGAAAAGTCGACGGAAATTCTCGAGGATGCATACCTTCTGGCGCCCGAGCATGCGGATTCCATTGCAAAGAAAGCGGCTGCGGTTTTCCCAAGTCTGAAAGACCGGATACTGGCCAAGGTTAAGGGCAGGAAAGACACAGTCGCCAAGTCCGAAGCCGTCGAGCCGAAAACCGTGCCGCCTGAAGCCAGGCCGCATCCCGCGGAAGGACCTGCCAAACCGGTGGAAAAGGAAGAGGAGGAACCGCGTTTCGGCATGTGGTCTGGTGAAACCGCGATCGGCGGTTCGTACAAGAACAGCGTGCAAAAGACCTATACGGCCAATGCCGAGTTCAAGATCGAGCAGGAGATCGGGAAATGGGAGAATTCGGCCGGCCTTCAGTTCGACTATGGACGCGTCGACAAGACCACCAACACCCATCTGTTTCGGCTTGAAGCGCGGACACAGCGGGCACTCGGCGAATCGCTGTACGCGTACGGGCTGGGGTCGTATGAAGACGACAGGTTCAGCGGCTTCGAGTATCAGATCACGGAAGGCGTCGGACTGGGGTATCAGCTGTTCGATCTCGATACATTCTCACTCGATGTCGAGGGGGGGCCATCGATCCGTCAGAGCCGGGTTGAGGCGACGGGTGAACTCCACCAGCAACTCCTCGGCCGGTTCGCAACGAATCTTAACTGGGATATATCGGATACGGCGTCATTCTCCAACGAGACGGCTTTGCTGTTTACCAGGAACTCGATCGAGTTGAACTCGGATATCTATGGCGGTATCCGGGATACGTCCGAAACCGTCAACACCTCGGCGCTCGACCTGCAGATCGTCGGCAACCTGGCGGCCAGGCTCGGGTATGAATTTCACTATCGCTCGAACCCGCCGGATGACGGCCAATCCAGTGAATCCATTGCGAAAATTTCGCTGATACACAGGTTCTAGCGCGGGCCGGACATTAAAATGTCACAGCGGTTACCGCTATCTCACTGATTCTGACACCTTTAACACGCGACCTGCGCGGCCTCCCGAGATTATGACTTGGGGAATGTTGGCCGCGACCTTTGGCGCGAGAGAACAACCTGCACAGGCCATCGCTAGGTTCTGTCCGATCTCGAAATCGCCTCCGGTCACTTGTGATCCGAACCGCGGCATCCTGAGAACTGGAGCTATTAAGATGAACAGTAAATTGTCCAATGCGTTGAACGAGCACTTGCCGAAACTGAAAAGCCATGCGGTTGCGATGACACGCGACCCCAACGATGCCGACGACATCGTTCAGGAATGCGTGAAGCGCGCGATCATGTACATCCACGACGGCAGCCAGATCCGTAACATGCAGGCGTACTTGTTCATGATCCTGAACAACGTTTACATGGACGAGCTGTCGCGGCGGAAAAAATGCGGTACGACGGTCGATATCGAGACGATGGAGAACAGCATTTCTTCACCGCCGTCGCAGATTCCGCACATGGAATGCCTGGACCTTTCCCGCGCGTTCGCGCAGCTGTCTCCCGACCAGCGGAAAGTCGTGCAACTCGTCAGCGTGAACGGCATGTCCTACCGGGCCGCGGCCAAGCAGTTGCATGTCCCGATAGGCACCGTCATGTCTCGCCTGAACCGGGCGCGCGCGGCGTTGCGAGAGCGCCTGGCATGAGCCGTGAACGCCGGCGCATTCCGGTAACTGCACCTTGCGCGAAAAAAAATGCCGACCGCGAAGGCCGGCGAGTTTGTCAGGGAGGCAATTATTATTTTCAGGGAGTTTATGAGTTGAGTTCGATCAAGTGTCGACGGTGGTTGAGCTTGGCCGACGATTGATCAAGGACGACGTTTGCCGTCGGCCTTACCTGATTAGACCCCGGCCCCGGGAAATTATTCCATGTCCTCAGAATTCATCCGGTCCCCGGCAGCGGTCAATTGGTCACATGTTGCTCACGCCCTCGATCGCGCCGGCAAATTTATAGTCCCCTAACTGCGGCGTTATCAGGCCGTTACATGGGCCCGGGTTTCGCGTCAGGTTCCTTCGCCGGGAGCGTGAGCAGTTCAATCGAAGCAAACGTAAAAACGTGAAGGAGTGTTCTTGTGCAGAAAACGAACAATACAAGCGTCCGCCAGCTCTCGAGAATATCCCGGTCCGAGCAATCGATGTTCGGAGGTAAAGCGGCGTCGCTAGGTGAAATGACGTCCCAGTTGGAACAACTCGACATCAATGTGCCGACCGGGTTCGCGGTATCCGTCGATGGCTTCGACCGGTTCATCGATGGTGCGGGTCTACGTGACGCCACGGCGGAACTGGTCCGTGCCGATGAACAGGATATGGAAGATCTGCTCGGGAAAGCGGCCGATCTCCGCGATCGAATCGTCCGCGCGGAGATGCCGGACACGCTTTGCCAGGAAATCGCCGACGGTTATGCACGCCTTGCGCGGGAAAGCGGCGTCGACCAACCGCTTGTCGCCGTCCGCTCGAGCGCGACGGCGGAGGACCAGGCGGACGCCAGCTTCGCCGGTCAGTACGATTCTTATCTATTCCTGCGCGGGATCGACGAGGTGCTGGACGCAGCACGAAGGTGTTACGCATCGCTGTTCAACGACCGTGCGGTCAATTACCGGGTCGAGAACGGCTACCAACAGGACGACGTCAAGCTTGCGATCGTCGTGCAACGGATGGTGAGGTCCGATATCGGGTCCTCCGGCGTTGCGTTTTCACTCGATACGGAATCCGGTTATCCGGATGCCGTTTTGATCACGGGCGCATTCGGCGCCGGTGAGGCGATCGTGCAGGGCAAAGTCGACCCCGACGAGTTCCTGGTGCACAAGGCAATGCTCGAAGACCGCCGGCCGATTATTCGCCGCGATCTCGGGCGCAAGCAGATCAAGGCCGTATTCGGGACCGAACGCAACGGCGAGGTGGATTTCGTCGAAACGGACGAACGGGAACGGTCTTCATTCTGCCTGGACGATGACAGTGTCCTCGAACTCGCGCGATGGGTAAGCCGGATCGAAAGCCATTTCGGGCATCCGGTGGATGTCGAATGGGCGGTGGATGGCGAGACGGGTGTTCTTTCCATCGTTCAGGCACGTCCGGAGACCGTGCAATCGCGCCTGACGCGCAGTGGTTGCCTGCGGCGTTATCAGATGATTTCGCACGGGCGGGAAATCGTCTCCGGTACGGCGATTGGTAACGGAATTGCGGTCGGCCGGGCCCGGAAACTCGACGGTCCCGGCGACGCCGATGAATTCGAGGACGGCGATATCCTCATTGCCGAAATTACCGATCCGGATTGGCTGCCGGTTATGCGCCGCGCGGGCGGGATCGTGACCAACCGCGGAGGACGTACGTCGCATGCGGCGATCGTCAGCCGCGAGCTGGGCATCTCCGCCGTGACCGGAACGGCCAACGGAACGGACCTGATCAACGATGGTGACACGGTTTCCGTCAGCTGCAACAACGGCAATTGCGGCGCCGTTTATGAAGGCACGGCGGAATTTCACACCGAGGACATCGTTTTGTCGTCGATCCCGGAATCGACGGTCAAGGTGATGCTCAACCTGGCCAACCCGGACGCAGCCCTGAACTGGTGGAGCCTGCCGAGCGACGGCATCGGGCTTGCGCGGATGGAGTTCATTGTCTCCAACCACATCAAGGTCCATCCGCTGGCATTGATGTATTTCGATGCCTTGGCGGACGAGGATGTCAAAGCAGAAGTGGCCGCGCTGACCCCCGGGTATGAGGACAAATCGGCGTATTTCGTCGACCGCCTTGCCGAGGGTCTGGGCGCAATCGCTGCTGCCGTATGGCCTAAACCGGTGACAGTCAGGACCAGCGACTTCAAGACCAATGAGTACGCGTTGTTGTTGGGCGGCGGCCAGTTCGAACCGGAAGAGGAAAACCCAATGATCGGTTGGCGTGGCGCCAGCCGCTACATCGACGACCGTTACAGAGACGGATTCCGGCTGGAATGCGACGCGCTTCGCAAGGCGCGCGACGAGCTCGGCTTCACCAACATCAAGGCGATGATTCCATTCTGCCGCACATTGAACGAGGCGGAAGCCGTGCTGGAAATCATGGCCGAACAGGGCCTCAAGCAGGGCGTGGATGGATTCGAAGTTCTCATGATGTGCGAAGTGCCGTCGAACGTCATCCTGATCGACGAGTTTGCCCGGCTTTTCGATGGCTTTTCCATCGGCAGCAACGACCTGACCCAGTTGGTCCTCGGCATCGATCGCGACAACGAACGCCTGCAAGGCACGTTCGACGAGATGGACCCCGCCGTGCAATGGGCAGTCCGGCACGTGATCGAGCGGGCGCACCGTGCCGGCAAGGCGGTCGGGCTTTGCGGCGAAGGGGCCGGCGATCATCCGCGGTTCGCTGATTTCCTGGTTGGTGAGGATATCGATTCGATCTCCGTCACCCCGCAAGCTTTTCCGGATACGAAACGCAATGTCAGCGATGCGGAAAACGTAACGCGCTTCTACCCCGCCGCGCGCGATGCGAGCTAGCCGGTTTTTCCGATAGAACAAGGAACATAAAAATGAATTTCCAACATGTTTTCGACCCAACCGTATGCCGTGCAAACGATATTCGTGGCGTCGTTGGCGAGACGTTGACGGCGAATGACGCGTACGCCGTCGGCCGCGGTGTCGCGACCATGGCACGGCGCGCTGGCGGACGAGAAGTTGCCGTCGGGCGGGATGGGCGGGAAAGTTCGTCGGTACTGTTTGATGCCGTGTGCGGCGGGATTGCCGACGCCGGCGTGAACGCCGTGGGAATCGGACTCGGACCGTCGCCGATGCTTTACTTTGCAACGCATCATCTTGGCGTCGGTGGCGGAATCATGGTGACCGGTTCGCATAATCCGCCGAATTACAACGGTTTCAAGCTGCTTATGGGCACACGCACATTCCAGCCCGACCAGATGCTCGAATTGCAGCGCATTCTGGCGTCGGGCGATGTCAGTATCGGCAAGGGGGAAATTGTCGAACGGCCGGTCCGGGAACAGTATATTGCCACGCTGCTTGAACGGATCGGTCCGTTGGGCGAGAGATGCTGTGCCTGGGATCCCGGCAATGGCGCCGTCGGCGAGGTTCTGGAAGACGTTCTTCTTCATCTGCCGGGACGTCACTTCGCGATCAATGTGAAGGTCGACGGCAGCTTTCCTGCGCACCACCCTGATCCGAGCGAACCGCGAAATCTGATCGAGATACGTGACCTGGTCATGGCGCGCAACTGCGATATTGGATTTGCGTTCGATGGCGACGGCGACCGGCTAGGCGTTGTGGACCGCCGCGGGCATATCATCTGGCCGGACCAGTATCTCGGATTGCTGGCGCGATCCGTGCTCGGCAAGAACCCGGGCGCGACAATCATCGCCGACGTCAAGGCAAGTGATGTTCTCTTCGACATGGTGCGAAATGAAGGTGGCCAGCCGGACATGTGGAAAACCGGCCATGCCTTCGTCAAGCAGCGGATGCTCGATGCCGGGGCGCCGCTTGCCGGCGAGATGAGCGGTCATGTGTTCTTCGCGGACAACTGGTTCGGTTTCGATGACGCGCTTTATGCGTCATTGCGGTTGCTTGAGGCGCTGGAGTCTTACGACATCGAGATAGACGCTTTTTTCGACCAATTGCCGCACAAGGCGAATACCCCGGAAATACGTGTGCCGTGTGATGACAACGAAAAATTCAAGGTGGTCGACGAGATTTCGCGTCTGGCTAAGGCGGCCGGCGGCGAGGTTATCGATATCGATGGCGTCCGCGCATTGCGAGACGACGGTTGGTGGCTGTTACGTGCGTCCAATACCGAGCCCGCACTTGTCGTGCGCTGCGAGGGGAACGACGACGCCAGGTTGTCGCGGATGAAGGACGAGCTTGCGTCGCTGCTCGCCAAGGTCGGTATCGATGCGGTGCAGTTGTACGGGGATGACGCAAGCGCCGCTTGAGCGGGGTATCGCACACGATTACCACAACGGGGCACAAAAATCCCCCACCTTGGTCACTGTCCCCCGGAGCCGATCGCGTGAGACACTTTAGTTCGTCAAATAGTTCACAAAGGAGGGAACTATGAAGAAGACAATTCCGATCGTAGCGGCAGCGGCGCTGATGGCGTCGGTGCAAGTAAATGCCGCGGATATGCAGAAGCAACAGCAGCCGATGAACGGCGCCGGCGGAAACACCACGGAAGCACCGGCCGGCACGGCACCGCCACCGACCGGCGCAGCGCCGGCGCAATCCGGTGACGGGTCGTTCGGCGGTTCAGGCGCGGCCCAGGAGGCACCCGCCGATCAGGTTCTGAAGCCGACGACGGCCGAAGAACTGAAAGGCGAGGATGTCTACAACGCGGAAGGCGACAAGGTTGCTTCTGTGAAGGAGATCGTCAAGGAAGCCGGCGGCAAGTCCGACCATGCGGTTCTTACCGTTGGCGGGATCTTCGGCATTGGCGGGACCGATGTCCGTGTACCGCTGGACGAGATTTACGTCAGTCAGCGGGGTGATCTCGAGGTCGCCATGACCGAGGAAGAGCTTGAGAAGTATCCCCCGGAAGTTCCCGACAACTACTGATCCCGCCTGGCTATGAATAGAAAAGCGCGTCGTTGCAGACAGTTACGAATGCGGGCAGTGGCGCGTAGGCGGGGCTTTAAACCCCAAAAACCGATGTCTCCCACCCGCAGCCAATTTCGGCGCCAGTCCAGCAAATAAACAGCATCGACTGGCGTCGGATTGGCTGCGCGGCGGACTTTGTTCTTGAGAACGGGGCAAGAACAACCTGCCATTTCGCGGGTGCATACCTTGCAACCTGGAGTCCGGATCGATATCTGACTATCATATAATTGGGATTCGGGCCCGCGGAGCCTTGCGCTACGCTGATTGGAAGGCAGATGAACTCTCGCAGTGTTGCCGTGCTTCTGGGGACGATAGCATGTGTTGTTCTCGGGACGACAGGTTGTGAAACCGTCGGTAGCCCGCCGGATGGTGATTCCGGAGAAAGAACGCCGGCGGCACTCGAACCACGCAGTGAAGCGACGGATGGCAGTGATGATAGTTCTGCCAAGCAGAAGAACGAGGAAGCCAGGAAGCCGGATGCGCGGTTAAGCAGTGTGCACGTGCCGCGCCAAAAGCCGGTTGTATCGGCCGAGGATATCGTCGGCATTTCCGAATACGAGGTTGCATCGCTGTTCGGCTTTCCCGAGAAAGTAATGGAAAGGCCTCCCGCGGTCGTTTGGCGGTATTCGTCTCAGAAATGCCATCTTTCCCTATTTTTCTACATGGACGTGAATACGGACTCGCTTCGGGTCCTCACATACGAAGTCGAACCGGAGAAAGAGATCGCTGCTCAGTGTATTACGGCAGTGAGGGATGGATTTGCCAATGGGCGGAAAAATTGACGCTGTGCCGCGAATTTGGATCATCGACGACGACAATCTTTTCCTTGGGTCGATTTGTCACAATCTCCAAGATAAGGGATATGACGTTGAAACGTTCCTGAACGGCCCGGCAATGCTTGATCGTTTGGCCGATGGGGTGGATGTCGACATCCTGCTCCTCGACTGGAAAATGCCGGATATGAATGGCATCGACGTCCTGAGGGAAGTCAGGCAACAGGGTGCGGAGGTGCCCGTAATCTTTCTTACCGTGCTCAGCGAGCAGATTTACGAGGAGGCGGCGCTGCTTGGCGGTGCCGTCGACTTCATCGAGAAGTCACGCAGTTTCGCAATAGTTCAGCGGCGCATTGAATTGATTTTGCAAGGTACCCGCGGCATCAACGGCGAGGAGCATGGCGGTCAGGCCGAAACCGAGTTGACGATCGGGTCGCTTTTTCTTGATGTCGAATCTCGGCGCGCGTTTTGGGACGGCGAGCCCGTGGACCTGACGTATTCGGAGTTCAGCATGGTTCACACACTCGCCGAGAAGGCCAATAAGGATGTGCCCTACCGGGACATATACGATGTCGTCCGGGGCCGCGGTTTCCAGGCCGGGCAGGGCGACGAGGGGTATCGCGCCAATGTCCGTTCCTCGATCAAACGGATCAGACAGAAATTCCGTGAAATCGACTCGTCGTTCGATCTGATCGAGAACTACCCCGGCTTCGGTTACAGATGGCGGGTCAACTAGGACATGGTGGACGCCTGGTCGGGGCGTATTAGCCGATTCTGGCAGTCATTTCGGACGAAAATGGCGGTGACGATCATCATTTTCGCCATTGTTCCCGTGCTGATTTACGATTTGCTGGGCCGGGCGGACGACGAACGTAACGCCCTTCTGCTACGAACCATTCAGGAAGAAAGCCGGCTGGTATCGGAGGCGATCTTTCCACACCTGGAGGAATTCTCTCCCAAAGTCGTCGACGAGCTTACCCAGATTTTGCCGAAGTTGGCGGCAGGCGGCAGCACGATCAAGGTGCTGTTCAGGCCGACAGGCTCATCCGATCCCAACAGTTTCTTTTTTGTCGCCTCACACCCACCGGTATCCAGCAAGGATCTGAAAAAAGAACATGATCCCGTCGTCGGCAACGAACTGCTGTCCCGGATTAGCGAGTCCTGCGACTACCGGCGCTCGCTTAAGCTCGATTTCGTGGGGACGGTCGGCTCCCCGGAGATTCTGACGTATCTGGGTTCGCGCGTCGCTTCCAACGGCTGCTGGGCGGTGCTGACGTCGTTGGATCGTGGACTGTTGCTGAGTTTTTCGCCGCACCGCTCCTATTGGGAGACGCCAGAGTTGCAGGTCGCAACGGTAATTTACATCTTCATGGTCGTCCTCGTGCTTTCCATTTTCGCCGGTGCCTGGTTCAACCTGCGGCGCTTCAGTCATGTTGCCCAATTGATTCGCCGCGGCGCCGGCCGTGGCACGACATTCCGGCAGCGAAACCGCATCCCGGAACTGGATGGCGTCGCGGCGGAGTTCGACGCCTTCGTCGCCGCGCAGCTTCGCTCCGAAGAACTCATTCGCCAGGCCGCCGAAGAAAACGCGCACGCGTTGAAAGCACCGCTTGCGGTGATCTCACAATCCCTCGAACCCGTGCGCTCGGCGATCCCCGTGGATCACGATTCCGCAAACCGCGGTCTCAATCTGATCGAGCAGTCGATCGACAGGTTGGATGTACAGATTTCGGCCGCGCGCCGGATCGAAGAGGCGACCGCGGAGCTCATGAATCAGGAATTCTCGGATATCGAGTTGACGATTTTGCTGCCGGTCCTCGTCGACGAGTACAGGCGCCGGGCGGAGGATCGCGATGTCAGCATCCACGTCAATGTGCAGCCCCGGCTTGTGATCAAGGGCAACGACAACCTGATCGAGACGGCGCTTGAGAATGTGATGGAGAATGCCCTCGATTTCGCGCCGCCCGGCACCGTTATCCTGGTTTCCGTGTTCGCCGACGGTTCTGTGGTCCGGATCCGGGTCGATGACGACGGGCCGGGTGTCGAGGATGAGAATCAGGACCGAATATTCGGCCGTCATTTTTCCACGAGGCAGTCTGACGGCGTCGACGGCAATTTCGGCATCGGGCTATGGATCGTAAAACGAAACGTTGAAATGTTAGGTGGCTCGGTCACCGGGACCAATCGGTCCAACGGCGGGTTCCGTCTTGAGATGACGCTGCCCATCGACAGTCAATGAGTAGTTGCGGCCAGTGGCGATAACCCACTCGAGGCAGGTCGTTGCAATGGATCGCACATCATACTCATAGCAAGTCACCTCAAGCCGGTTGCGTAAAGCCGGCAAACCCGGTAAAACTTGCAACTAATAATTATTCGCAATTAAGTTTGCGATCAGGCAGTGCACGCGTGCCGATGCGGCGCGCTGCGCCGGGATCAGGGGAACAGGCAGCATGAACCGCGTGCTGAAAGATGACGGCCGCCACGTCGCGATCTTCACCGAGCATCGCGCGGCGCTGGTCGACTATGCCCGGCCCATCGTCGGCTGCCCGATGCGCGCCGAGGACGTGGTGCAGGAGGCTTACA
This sequence comes from Rhodospirillales bacterium, assembly GCA_965229805.1. Classification (GTDB taxonomy): domain Bacteria; phylum Pseudomonadota; class Alphaproteobacteria; order Rhodospirillales; family Casp-alpha2; genus UBA4479. The sequence continues at coordinate 1,091,417 of CBDDJO010000002.1, forward strand.
TCCGGTTCGCCGCCGCGGTCGAGGGTGGCAAGGTCGACAATCCGGTCAGTTACCTCTATCGCATCGTCCGCAATCTCGCCATCGACACTTTCCGCCGCGAAAGCCGCCAGATCGCGGGGCTGCTCTCCGACGCGCAGTTCCAGGCGCTGCCGGAGGAAACGCCCGCCGCCGACCGCACGCTGGTGGCGCGCCGCCGTCTCAGGCAGCTTGAGGGCGCGGTTGCCGAACTGCCCGAGCGGACACGGAGGATATTCGTCCTCAACCGTTTGCACGGCGAGACTTACCAGGAGATTGCCGACCGGCTCGGTGTTTCCGTCAGCACCGTGCAGAAACACCTGATGCGTGCCTTGGCGCATGCCATGTCCCGGCTCGACAGTTAGAGTCTTTCATCCGAAAAATAATTTACTGGATTTGGCGCGCCCATACGTCATATCCCAGAAGGCGAGATCCCGTTTCCGAGCGAGCATGCATTGCCCAACGACAGCGCCAACGACAATCACGGTTTGAACGAGGCGGCCGCCGGCTGGCTGATCCGGCTTTCTGACGGCGACCTGGCGCCGGATGAGCGTGCCCGGTTCGAGGCGTGGCTGCATGCCGATCCGGCCCACGCCGATGCCTTGCACCGTGCCAAATACACCTGGGGCGACATGGCGCACGTCGACGAGAACCGCATCGAGAGGGCTGCGCGCCGCCCGTCCCGGCGCCGCATGTGGCGCGCCCTGGCGGCATCGGTTGCGCTGGTGTTCGCGCTCGGCGCTTGGCATGTCACCGATCCGCTGACCGCGATCACCGCCGATCACCGCACTGGCTTCGGCGAGGTGCGTCAGGAGATCCTTGCCGACGGCAGTACCGTGTACCTGAATACCGCGAGCGCCATCGTCGTCGACTTTGACGCCGATGCGCGCCGGGTGACCCTTCTGAAGGGCGAGGCGTCGTTCGACGTGGCGCCGCTGACCGACACCGAGCATCGGCCGTTCGTGGTCGCCGCGCTGGGCGGCACGGCACGCGCGCTCGGCACTCGTTACACGGTGCGCGTCGACGACGAACGGGTCCGCGTCGCAGTCGAAGAGCACCGTGTCGCGGTCGCGCCGCCGTCCGGTTTGGACAAAGGCACCGAACTCGATGAAGGCGAGAGTGTCTATTACACGGCCCGGGGTAAACTCGGCGCGGTGACGCGTTTCGACGCCGCCCACGCTGCGGCATGGCGCCGCGGCCGTCTTGTGTTCGACCGCCAGCCGCTGGAACACGTGGTCGCGGAACTCAACCGCTACCGCGCCGGGCGTATCGTCATTGCCGATGGGGCGTTGGCCGCGCACCGGGTCAGCGGCGTCTTTCATCTCGACGACCTAAGCCGTGCCGTCGACGTGATCGCCGACGAACTGGGTGCGCGGGCCGTTTCCGTGCCGCCGCTGGTGACTGTGATTTTCTGACGGTCGTGGCGCTCTCCATCCTTCGAACAGAGGAGCCCGAAAGGGCGTCTCGAAGGAGCGGGAGATCAAGACGAACCGCTACCGCAAACTTTTTTTACGCGATCCCATAACCCCATCCGTCTATTCCCCAGAAGCGCAATTGCGACTTAGTCGCACAGCAGGCCGGATGAACCCGCCAACCGGGCCGCGGCCGACGACCGAAGGGGAGAGACGACCGATGAAACCCACCATCGCCATGACGCCGTGCGCGGCCCTGATGATCGCCGTGACACTGGTGGCGCCCGCCGCCGCGGGGCCGCAAGCCGGGACTGCCTCCGAACCGTTGCAGACCATGCCGCGGCCTGCGATCGGTTTCACCGATGAACTGGCACAGCGCCGCGAGCCGGTCGAATTCGATATTCCGGGCGGCGATCTCAACGGTGCCATGCTGGCGTTCGCCGATGCCGCCGGGGTCAAAGTGTTCTATGACGCGGAAAAGATCGACGGCATGACATCGCCGGGTGTCGAAGGAACGCTCGCACCGACAGAGGCGTTGCGACGCCTGCTCGCCGGCACCGGCGTGACGTATAGTTTCGAAACAGACGACACCGTGCGTCTAACACTGCCGGGCGAGGGGGCCACGGTGCTGAGCCCGATCACGGTCGAAGGCGAACGGGAATCGCCGTATGGGCCGGTCAACGGCTTCGTCGCCACGCGCAGCGCTTCCGGCACGAAAACGGATACGGCCCTTGTCGAAACGCCGCAATCCATATCCGTGATCACAGCCGATGAGTTGAAATCCCGGAACGTCAATAAATTCAACGACTCGCTGCGCTATACGCCGGGCGTTGAGTCGGAACTGTACGGCCTCGAGCCGCGCTTCTCGCATCTCAGCATGCGCGGCCTTGTTTCCTCGACGACGGGACTGTTCAAGGACGGCATGGGGATGGTGAACCCTGGCTTCGTTGTCAGCTACAACCCCGAACCCTGGGGTGCCGAGCGCATCGAGGTGCCGCGCGGCCCCGCGTCGGTTTTGTATGGGCAGGGAAGTCCGGGTGGACTGATCAACTACGTTTCGAAGCGACCGACGACGGAAACGTTCGGTATCGCGCACGTTGAAACCGGCAGCCACAACCGCAAGCAGGTCAAGTTCGACCTCGGCGGGGCGATCAACGAGGAAAAGACCCTTGCGTTTCGTCTGGCAGGGCTGGTGCGCCGTAGCGACACGCAGATCGATTTCCTCGAGGATGATCGGAACTGGCTTGCCCCCTCATTGTCCTGGCAGCCGGTCGACAGCACGAAGATTACCTTCTTCGGTATGTATCAGCAGGACGACACGCAGAATTCACAGGCTCTACCGGGCAAAGGAACGCTCTTTGATAACCCGAACGGTTCGGTGCCGCATTCCCGATACAGCGGCGAGCCGGATCTCGACCAATATCACCGGACGGAGTTCGCCGCCGGCTACGAGGTGGAACATGAAGCGAGCGATGTCCTCAATCTGCGGCACAAGGTTCGTTATCACGTCGTCAACTTGAACGATGATATCGCCTACGGTTCCGGCTTCGACGGCAACCGCACATTAAGCCGCACGTACTATTCCAACCACGGCAACATGAAATCGCTGACGGCCGACACGAACGCCGAATTCAAGACCGAATTCGGGGGGGCGAAACACACCCTTCTGGGTGGCGTCGACATCCAGGCCGCCCTCATGGAAACCGTCCAGCGAAGCGCCTCGGTGCCGTCGATTGACATATTTACGCCGACGTACGGTGCGTCACTGACGTCCAGGCTCTCGCCCGTCGTCCTCAAGGAGTTCACGAAAACGCAATACGGAGTCTACGTTCAGGACCAGATCGAGTTCTGCGATCATTGGCGTTTTAACCTGGGCGGTCGTTACGACTGGGCGAGGACCGACACGAACAATATCAGGACGGATACGGAATCGACACAACGGGATCGCGACTTCACCGGCCGGGCCGGCGTTGTGTACCTGTTCGACAACGGTTTCGCGCCATATGCGAGCTATTCCGAATCGTTTCTTCCGGTGACCGACAGCACCAATGCCCAGGGCGATTTCTTCGAACCGGAAACCGGACGGCAGTATGAAGTCGGCCTCAAGTACCAGCCGCCAGGCCACAATAGTTTCGTAACGGTTTCCACATTCGATCTGCGGCGGCAAAACTATACCCAGTACGATAATGCGACGCAGAGCACCGTACAGACCGGCGAAGTCCGGTCCCGTGGGATCGAAGTCGAGGGCCTGGCGAGTTTTGATTTCGGACTCGATATCAAGGCCGGGTACACGTATCTGCAGACGGAAGTGCTGGAAAGCGTCGACCCGTCAGAAGTCGGAAAACGATTGACCCAGATACCCGAGCACAAGGCGACGTTGTGGGCCGATTACACGTTCCCGCGCGGCACATTCGAAGGGATTGGTCTCGGCGCCGGCGTGAGGTATCAGGCAAAGCATTACGGTGACTCCGATAACACGCTGACGGTGCCGGGACACACCCTGTTCGATGCGGCGGCGCATTATGAGACCGATCAGTTTCGTTTCGGCCTCAACGCGCAGAACGTGCTCGATCAGGAGCACCTGGGATCATGCTACTTCAGAGGTACGGAGTCTCTCTGCACGGTCGGAGAAGGACTGATGGTCACCGCTAACGTTTCTTATGAATGGTAGCGGGCAGGAAAAGCGTGGACACCACCGGGCCGTCGTTGGTCCGGTGTTCGCGCATCCGGGCCGGATGATCCGGACGCATCCGGTCGCGACGCGCTGGGTACTGGCCGGACCGGTCGTCCTCGCCGTGTCGTTGCTTTTCACGATGTCCCTGGCGGTGGTGCTGCCGGCGGGGCCCGCGGGCGTCGACAATATCGTCTGGCCGCTGGTGCTTGCGCCGGTCCTCTGGGCGATGCTGTTCATATACGTATGTCTCGAGGAAAGCCTGCAAAGGGCGGCTGCGATCCTGGGTGTGGCCGGCGTCCTGAGCGCTGTCTCTGTGACCTTGGCCCTGGCCTGATAGTTTGGAAACAAGTGTGCGAACATGAAGTCACTCTCGCAAACCCAGATCAAACGCCTGACCGCCGTGCACGGCTGGTCGGGAACGCTCCTCGGCGCTCTGCTGTACGCGGTAATCGTAACCGGGACGGTGGCGGTTTTCGCGCATGAAATCGCCGAATGGTCGGTCGGCGGCGAGCGGGCGCCGGCGCCGCTGACAACCTCCGTCGACCGAAACGTGCGCCTTGTCGCCGATCCGCTGACCAAGGGGTATCGTCAAAGTATCGGCATCTGGGGAACCGCCGGCGGTGACTTGATGGTGTTTCCTCATGCCCATGCCCGCAACCCGAAAACCGGCGAGATGTCCGACTACGGGCCGATGTTCCGGATCGCCCCGGCGAGTGGGGAAATTCTGTTCCGGGACGAAGGTTTCGCGTTCTCCGAGCCGGAATGGTACGAGGACAGCGCTCTCGAGGACTTCCTGATCGACTTGCACGTCCAGCTTTACATGCCAACACCGTGGGGGCTGATCATAACCGGCATTCTCGGGCTGGCGATGATGGCGGCGGGCGTCAGCGGCATCGTCATTCACCGGCACCTCATTCGCGACCTGTTCGTCGGGCAGCGCGAGGGGCGGCGTCTGGTATCCGCGCGCGACCGGCATGTCCTGGCGGCCAGTTGGGGGTTGGTGTTCACGTTTCTGCTCGGCTTCACCGGGTCGTTTTTCAGTCTCGCGCCGACGGTGACCTTTCCGCTGCTGGCGAATGTCGCGTTCGGCGGCGACCAGGAAGCGATGGCGGAGGTGCTGTTCGAACCGCAAGCGGCGTCCGATCCGCGTCCGGTTCCTATGGCCGACCTCGACCGGATGATCGTGCAGTCCCAAAAGCGTACGGGGACGGCGGCCGGCTTTATCGAAGTGTCGAATTATGGGCGCGCGGACTCACGGGTGAGTATCTGGCATGAGCCGCCACCGGATCGGATGGCGTGGGTGCATAACGTTTTCAACGGCGCGACCGGCGCGTTTCTGGGCGCGCGGCCCCGTGTCGGACAGGTTCCTTCGAGTGGAGAGTTCCTCTATGACCTGATGTGGCCGTTGCATACCGGCGACTTCGCCGGCGTCACGTCGAAGACGGTCTGGGTCGGCCTCGGCTCGGCGATGGCGTTCGTGGTGATTTCGGGGATGCGGCTTTGGGTGCGCCGGCGCGAGGAGGAGGTACTGTGGCAGCGCTTCCGCCGCGCCGTGACCGTCATCGGTTACGGGCTGCCGGTGACGATGCTGAGTTGCTCGTATGCTTATTTCCTCGCCCTGGGTGCCGGGGCGGACGAATTCTGGTGGACCCCCGCCGGGTTCCTGATTGGGATCGTGCCGGGTGTCTTGCCAGGGCTGGTCCTCGGAGAGGGTGAGGACCGGCTCCGGCGTTTCTACCGCGCGTTGCTGGGGGTGGGCATCGTCGGGCTCCCGGTGCTGCGCATGGTGACTGGCGGTCTCGACTGGGCCGCCGCGGTGTCGCAGGGGCAGAGCACGGTGCTGTCGATGGATATCACGCTGATCTTGCTCGGGGCCGGGTTGATCTGGTGGGCGCGTAAGCCGCGTGTCGGCATCGCCGCCGAGCCGGAGCCGGCGGAGTGAGCATCGCCAACCATCGTCATCCCGGGTGCGGATTTTCCCCGAGCGATAGCAAGGCCGGAAACGCCGGTAAACTCGGCCCCATGTCCGGTATGTGGCGTAGTGGTGAAATGGGCCCCGGCTCTTTCCCTGGATCAAGTCCGGGGTTCGGCCGGAATGACGAGGGTGTTTTGACATGTACACCCTGACGGTGATTGCCGCCGTGTTCGTCAGCGCCGCCGTGCTGGTGCATCTCGCTAGGAGCGACCCCAAGCGCCGACGCGTGTTTGGGCTTCCCGCATATGAAGGACGGCGCTGGGTATGGCCGTCACTGGCGGTGCTGGCCGCGCCCGGCATCGGGCTGCTCGTCACCGGCGACGCCGCTGGATTTACGATCTGGCTGGGCATACTGACCGTTACCGGCTGGGGTGTCGCGGCGCTCAACCCGCATCGGAGTGCCGCTCTCGGCCGTGCTTTAAGGCGCCCCTCGCTTAAATCCGACAGATCGTTCGATGGCTGACAACGGAAGGCGGGCTGAGACCGTCCGCGAGCAGGTAAATGCCGAGATTTTATAATGGCGCGGTAAATCGATTACACGACCACTCTACCGAGCGTTCCAGCGATTTTTTTTAAGAGCGGTAATGAGAACCATCGGGAATACAGTCGACAGGCACTTCGACCGTCAGTTCGCCCAATAGCAGGAACGACAGCGTCTTGCCGTGTAGGTCTTGATTGAGGGCGCTGTTGACGCCGCCTTCGAGGGCATCGTCGATCACAAAATTTAGAGCTGGCAAATTGGGAAGCTCGTATCGGACAACGGCAGAGGACCCCTTGTGAGCGAATAGTTCGAGTACGCGTTTTTCTGTAACCTGATCAAGCAGATATGCATAAGTAGCCGGCAAATAAGGCACGACCGAAATATTGGAACGGTTCCCCTTGTCGCCGGCCCGGCCGTGTGCGACTGCGTGAAGCGGTACCGTGACGGTCTCTCTCATGGTGTGATCTCCTCGGCGCGGCATCGTGTTTCCACCGGGCCACGGGGAACGAGAACCGACGCCGTGTTGACTTGCCCGGTTATGTTGCATCGATACCCGCCGCCGCCGGCCGGACCCGAGCAGAACAGGCTCAGGACCTCGTCATTGACGTAGCTCGCCGTTTCCTTTTCTGGTGTGCGAATTGCCGTGCGCAGCCGGAACTCGCCATCGAGCGAGCGGTTGTTGCCGTGCCTGCGCGTACCGGCATCATTATCGAATACGGCGCCGGTCGCCGTGATATCGACACGGAGGTCATCCGCGACACCGTGCGCTCGGCACCGCTGGCGGACGATGTCCGCTGCCAATTCCGCGCGTGCCAATGCGTTGGGGCCGGCGTAGATCATTTCCGCCTCGGCAAGCCAGCCGCCGTCCGCCGAGACCGTCACCTTGAGCGTCTCGGGCGGCGGTGTACCGTGCGCGCCTGCAATCCTGATTCGGTCCTTGCCAATCTCTTCTAGTCGCACACCGGTGATGTCGAGAGTGACATCGGGGGTCAGATATGCGGCAGGGTCGTGCACCTCGTACAGCATCTGTTCGATCACCGTTGCGCGGTTGACGAGCCCGCCGGTGTTCTCGGCCTTGGTGATGACGAGATCGCCGTCGGCGCGTATTTCGCCAATCGGAAAACCGAGTTCGTCCATTCCGGGAACGTCTTTAAACCCGGGGTCGCAGAAATAGCCCCCGGTGACCTGACCGCCGCATTCCAGAAGGTGCCCGGCCAGTGTGCCGGCAGCCAGAAGATCGAGATCGTCTTCCTTCCAGCCGAATTCATGAATCAGCGGGCCGAGCACCAGCGCGGCATCGGTGGTGCGTCCGACCAGCACCACATCGACATCGAGCGCCAGCGCTGCGGCCACCGGCCGGGCACCGATGTAGGCATTGGCGGCGACAATCTCCCGGCCGCCGATCTCGATGCCCTCGATGGTCGGCAGGGCCGCGATTTCGTCGGTGTCCATGAAGGTCGTCAGGTCATCGCCGTGCACCACGGCGACCCGTAGGTCGGTAATGCCCAGTTCCATCGCCAGTGCATGCACCTGCTTGGCGCCGCCGACGGGATTGGCGTTGCCGAGATTGGCGACGATGCGTACGTCGTGTTCCTTGCAGGCGCCGAGTACGCCTCGCAGATACGGCTCCAAATAGGGAGAATAACCCTTCGCGGGATCGCGCATCCGGATGCGTTGAGCGATCGCCAGGGTACGCTCCCCCATGACCTCGTAGATCAGGTAGCGTGGCCCGTCACGTTTCTTGAGCGTTTCGACGACGGGGATGCCGGCGTCGAGCCGGTCGCCGGCGAAGCCGGCGCCGCTGCCGATATATACCGTCTTGTCGTTCATGGCCCGGCGATGCCGTCCGCCGCCGCGTTGGCGCCGGCGAGGACGAACGCGTGTTCCGAGGCGACGAAGAACATGGTCACGCCGAGTGCCTTGAGGTCGTCGGCCCAAGAGGCATTGGGTGCGAACGTCACCATGCACTTGCCGTGTTTCCTGGCAGCGTCCGCGACCTTGCCGATCGCGACGCGAACTTCGGGCGCAGCGGGGTCGGTAAGCCCGTAGCATACGGCAAGATCTGCCGGTCCCACGAACAGCGCGTCGATACCATCGACGGCGGCGATCGCGTCGATTTCCTCGACCGCTTCCGGTTCCTCGATCTGTGCCAGCACGACGGTTTCCTGTTCGCCCTGTTTGAGAATGTCGGTCATCGGCCGCGTCGCGTAGCCCGCCCAGCGGCTCGATCCTGCAAACCCCCGGCCACCGTGGCCGAAATGGGCGGCGCGGACAATATCCTGGGCTTTGTCGACAGAATTCACATGCGGAACGACCACGCCGCTTGCGCCGGAATCAAGCATGGTCAGAATTTGCGCCGGCGTGCCTTCGGGGATGCGCACAAGCGCGGGCAAGCCGAGCGCACGGGCCATGCCGAGACAGGCATCTGCCGCGCCCCGGTCGAACGGCGCGTGTTCGGCGTCGAGCGCGACGAAATCCATCTTCGATTTGGCCAGAATCTCGACCAGTTGCAGGGCCGGCGTTTTCAGGAAGGTTCCGGTCAGCAGGTCGCCCGCAAGCATGCGCTGTTTCAGTGTCGTGTCGGTCATGCGGATTTTTTCTCCGATTCGGCTGCGCGGAGCGCATCCAGATTGAAGGTACAATCCTCACGCAGTTTACCGGCGAAGGTATCGAGGATGTTCTCGGCCGACATCTCGGCCATGGCAATCGCTGCCGACATTGCACCGGCGCCGTTGTGCGGTGTTATCACGACGTCGGTCCGGTGGATCAACGGATGGTCGGGCGTAGGCGGTTCGTCGGTCATGACGTCGAGGCCGGCGCCCCGCAGATGCCCATTCTCCAGTGCCGCGAGCAACGCGTTATCGTCGACGATGCCGCCGCGGGCACAGTTGATCAGGATCGAGCCTGGTTTCATGGCAGCCAGTTCCTTCGCCGATATCAAGTGCCGCGTCGTTTCGTCGAGCGGCACGTGCAGGGTCACGAAATCCGCGTCCGCCAGTTCGGGGCGGAAGTCCTCGACGCCGCGGCAGCCCATCTCCCGAGCCAGCGTTTCATCGAGCGCGATATCGGCAACGACGACGTCCATTCCGAACGCCTTGCAGAGTGGTGCAACCAGGCGGCCGATGCGGCCGAAGCCGACAACCAGCACTTTGGCGCCGATCAGGTCCATGGCGCGGTAGTTATTACGGTCCGCCCAGTGCCCGGTCTTGACGACGGTATCCAGCAACGGTAACTCACGCGCGCTGGCCAGCATCAGGCCTAGCGTGTGCTCGGCGACGGATCGCGCGTTGGCGCCCGCCGCTATAGCGACAGGAATGCCGCGAGCGGATAAATGCGCGACGTCGATACTGTCGCAGCCGACGCCGTGCCGGGCGACGACTTTCAGGTTCTTCGCTCCTTCGAGAATGTCAGCCGTCAGCTTGGCGGATCGAACGAGAATGGCATCGACGCCGTGGACCGCTTCCTTCAAGGTTCCAGGCTCGATGTCGTCGATGCGGACGAGCTCGATATCCGGGTCGGATTCCAATACTTCGTAACCGCGCGCATGCATGTCTTCGGTCACCAGGACGCGTTTCATAGTGTCTCCTTCTTGGTTTGTTATTCGGCGGCGGAGGTCGACCCGAAATACTTGTTCTTGACCAGTGTCTGGCTTTCGTAGATCGAGCCTTTCCGGAGAGGTTCAGGATAAGGGAGTCGGATTGGCGTCACGACGACCCGGGGTTCGTTGGTCGGCGTGCCGGTGATCATGGTTTTCTTGTACTGGTCCCACGACCCGATACGGTCCATGCCGCGAATGTCCCAGGCATCGGCGGCGGCGACCTGAAACAGCAGGAGGCGGCGGTCCTTGCCGGATGTATTCTGCCCGGAACCATGCATCATGCGCACGTGATGGAAACTGCATGACCCGGCCTTGCCGGTGATTTTTTCGGCGTTCGCGAAATCGAGATCGCATGCTTGCGGGTCAACGGCACCGACGAAATGGCCGTCCTGGTGATGATCGTAAGTCGGTCCCTTGTGGGTGCCGGGAAGGCACAGGAGCGGCCCGTTGTCATCGGTCATGTCGTCGAGCATGACGCCGACCGCAAGCACATCGTCGTTGGTGTGCGGATAGAAGGCCCAGTCCTGGTGCCATTCCACGGGCGAGCCGTATGTTGCGGATTTCAGGTTGATCTTGGAGCCGTGCATCCGCAGATCCGGGCCGATCAACGCCGTTAGCGCGGCGATCAGTTTCGGCCGCCTAGCCATCTCGTTGAACACGGGGTGATTCAGGAACGGTTCCTTGATGCGCCTGACACGCGGGCGTTCGGGTGTATGACCGGGTTCCAGGTCGATGACGCCGGTGTGTTCCGTCAGGCTGCGCGCGTCCTCGATCAGACCGTTCAGCGCATCGCGCATCTGCTTGAGATCGTCAGCGGAAAAGATGTCCTCGACGACGATAAAACCTTTCTCACGATACGTAGCGACCTGGGTTTCGGATAAAACCGGTTCTCCGGTTTGTTGCGGTTGCGGCATGAATATTCCCCCTAAGCGAAGTATTCCGGGTAGCGGTCCCGGATTTGATCGACAATTGCCAGCGATTTCCCCAGGTGCGCGCGGATCGCACCTTCGGCCGCAGCCGGGTTGCGGCTTTCGAGCGCCGCGAATATCGCGCGGTGCTCCCTGATAACGATGTGGCGGCGTTCTTCCACCAGAAGATATAGCCCGCGAATACGGTCGTAATGGCCGCGCCGGCGATCGATGATCTGAGTCAGTCCCTCGACGCCGGCGAGGCGGAACATCTCGTTGTGAAAACTGTTGTCGGCAAGCTTGAAGGCGGTCTGGTTGTCGATGTGAAGCTCGGTTTCCTGGCGCTCGATCCAGGCATTCAGATCGGCGAGGTCTTGTTTGTCGACGGCTTGTGACAACACGCGCGCCACCTCGATCTCCACGCTCAGGCGCAGAAAGTGAGCCTCGCGGGCATTCTGGATGTCGATATAGGACACCGCGGTCCTGGACTGCGGGAAAATGTCGACGAGTCCTTCCCCCTCGAGCAGGATCAGTGCTTCGCGGACCGGAGTCTGGCTTACCCCGAATCGCTCCGCGATTTCCTTTTTGTTGATGACGGTGCCCGGCTTGATCGACAGATCGATGATCAAATGCCGAAGGTCCGCGTAAATCTGCTGCACGGTCGTCGGACGACCGCCACGATTGGCGCCGGACGGCAGAAGACTCATCGCGAAATTCTCATCGGGCATTCCCTGTCACCGTTGGTCGGTTTGTTGATTAACGAGCCGGTTTTAACGCGTTTGGCCTTGACTCGACAACTGATATATTAGTATTTCAATGCTTGGCGTGTCAATCACGCCCAAACACACGTTGAATTGGGAGATTCCATATGCTGAAAAAATCCTTGATAGCCCTTTCACTTGGGGCGCTTGTGCTGGCCGCGGGCGCCGACGGTGCCGTTGCCAAAACCCTAAAGCTCCAGACCAGCCAGAACTCCGGTGACTTCACGTTCAAATACCTGAGCGAGAAGTGGGCACCGAAAGTCAAAGAAATGTCCGGCGGCTCGCTCGAGTTGCAACTCATGCCGACCAAGTCGGTCGTGCCGCACCGTGAAACCATCGATGCGGTCGCCAACGGCATCCTCGACGGCGACCTGAATGCGGTGGCGTACTTTGCCGGTCGCGATCCGGTTTTCGCCATGATGGGCGACCTGATCGCCGGTTACGACAATCCGGACCAAGTGCAGATGTTCTGCGAAAACGGCGGCGGTAAGGAAGTCCTGCAGGCGGCGTACGACAAGATCCTCAAAGGTGGGGTGCATGTTGTCGGTTGCGGCCCGTACACCCGCGAAGCGCTGGTATCCAAGAAACCGATCCGGGGTGTCGACGACCTGAAAGGTGTGAAGATCCGTTCGCCCGAGGGTCTTGCCGCCGAGGTGTTCAAGCGCGCCGGCGCGAGCCCGGTCGCGATTCCGTTCTCGGAAGTCTATACCTCGCTCGAAAAAGGCATCGTCGATGCCGCCGATGCGAGCGCGTACGTCAACAACGCGGCGACCGGCATGCACAAGATCGCCCACTATCCGATCTATCCGGGCATTCACAGCCAGGCCGTCCTGCAGTTCATCGTCAACAAGGACGTCTGGGACAAACTGAGCAAAGGCGAGCAGGAACTCCTGCACACCTGGTACCTGGCGGCCTACACCGATCTTCGCCGTCATGCCGACATGCAGGACCGGATCATGGTCGCCGACGACCGGGCCGGTAAGAGCGAGATCAAGGAAGTCGTCGACTGGCCGCAGGCCGAACGCGACAAGTTCCGCGAAATCGCCCGCACCGCCTGGGAAGACTTCGCCAAGAAATCCGAGTTGGCGCAAATGGCTTATGACGCGCACGTGAAATTCATGCGCGCTTACGGCCTCCTGAAATAAGTAACGACTTGCCGGCGGCGTCTATTTCCACGGCGCCGCCGGTCGTTCTTTCGTATACATTTATGATCCATTAGGCGCTTTTTGAGTCGCCCGAAGAAACCGCACATCAAGAACAGGCGGGCACCGGGTATACGCGGACGTCGCGAGGGAGGAAATAATGCAGCCGAACCAGCCGCTTGGCCATATGCCCACACAGGTCGATGAGCTGCCGGACGATCCGTCGCATCCGGCGCCGAAACTGACGAAATACAATCCCATCGATCACCTGAGTCATTTTTCGGGTCTCGCCGTCGCGCAATTCTATATTCTCTGCGCCGCCGTCACGCTTTACGAAGTGGTCGCGCGCTACGTCTTCAACGCACCGACACAGTGGGCGTTTGAAGTCGCGATGACGCTCTGCGCCTTCGCGTGGATGATCTCGGCCGGTTTCGTCACGCTCAAGAACCGGCACATCGGTATCACCGTTTTCTACATCATGGCCCCCAAGCGAACGCAATGGTGGCTCGATTTCTTCGCCATGTCGGTCGGCATCGTCGCGCTGTTCCTGCTGGTCGCCGACGGCCTGCATCATTCTCTGCAGGCCATAGACGGTGTTGAGCGGGCCGGTAGCGCCTTCAACTCGCCGCAGCCGATGCTTCTTAAGACCGTGCTGGTCGTTGGCGGCCTGATGTACCTGGTGCAGTTGCTGGTGAACCTCTACCGGCACTTCGACAGCAAGCTCGGCAAGTATGCCGTGATCGCTGTTTCCGTGTTCATCGCCAGCCGTATCATCGCCACCATTCTCGTCAACTATCTCGGCGAAGAAGGCGTTTGGGGCATGGTCGACATGACATTGCTGGCGATGGCGGATTTCCTGGACCCGCGCGAATTCGTAGATGCGCGTAGTTACGGCATCGGTACCATCAGCCTCATTATCGTCGGTTGTCTGCTGTTGCTGATGATGACCGGGATGCCGCTCGGCATTGTGACCCTGATCGTTTCCGTCATTTGCGCGGTGTTATTCTTCGGGCCCAAGGGGCTCTATCTGGTTTCGACCAACGCCTTCGGTCTGCTGGAGAAATATCCGCTGGTCGCGGTGCCGCTGTTCGTGCTGATGGCTTCGATCCTGGAGCGCGCGGGCATCGCCGAAGACCTGTTCGACGCGATGTCGATCTTTGCCGGCAACCTGCGCGGCGGCGTCGCCGTCCAGACGGTGGCGGTGGCGGTCGTCCTCGCCGCCATGTCGGGTGTCATGGGCGGCGAGATCGTGATGCTCGGCCTCGTCGCGTTGCCGCAGATGCTGCGTCTCGGCTACGACAAGAAGATCGCCATCGGCGTCATTTGCGCATCCGGCGCGCTGGCGACATTGATTCCGCCGTCGATCATCATGATCGTCTATGGCCTGTCAGCCGATGTCGGCATCGGCGATTTGTTCCTTGCGGGCGCCGCGCCAGGCATGATGCTGGCGGCGTTCTATGCGGTGTTCGTGCTGGTGCGCTGCCACTTCAATCACGACCTGGCGCCGACCGCGGCCGAAGTCGCCGAGATGACCGGCGGCGACACGACCCTTACGACCCACCGCAAGACAGCGGTGGTCCTGTGCGTTGGTCTGGTCGGCGCGGTTATGGGGTCGATCTATGCGGGAATCGCGTCGGTTACCGAGGCCGCCGGGGTTGGCGTTTTCGGCGCCATCGTCGTCGCCGCAGTGCGCAACCGCTTCAACTGGAAGCTCCTGCAGGCGGCGCTGGCGGGGACCATGTCAACGGTCGGTACCATCATCTGGCTGATCCTGGGCGCGGTCAGCTTCGTCGGCATCTACAACCTGATCGGTGGTGCCGATTTCATGCGCAGTCTGTTTTCGGGGCTGGGCCTGCCGGCGATCGGCGTGATCTTCGTGATGATGGGCATCCTCGTTATCCTCGGCACGTTCATGGAATGGATCGCCATCGTCTTCATCACGGTGCCGGTGTTCGCCCCCGTGGTGGTCGAGATGGCGCCGGAATTGGGCCTCGACCCGTCTTGGGCGGCGGTCTGGTTCGGCATTCTGTTCGTGATGAACATCCAGATATACTTCTTGTCGCCACCGTTCGGCCCTGCGTGCTTCTGGCTAAAATCCGTGGCGCCGCCGGATATCACGTTGCAGGAAATCTTCGCCGCCGTGCTGCCGTTCATCGCCCTTCAGATTGTTGGCCTGCTGATCGTGATGTTCTTTCCGCAGGTCGCCTTGTTCCTGCCGCAGTTGCTGAGTTGAGATAGGGAGACAGAACCATGATGGATATAAAGGACCGCGACGCCGATCTCGCCTATGGCAAATGGCCGTGGATTGCCGGGTTTGCCTGCGGGGCGCTGCTGATCTGGCTGATGTTCCATCTGGCCGACGGGTTTGTGTAACGCCAGCCTGGCTGGACGGAAGAACATCATGAGCGACAAGAAAAAGAAAAAATACGAGGACCTGCGCTCGGCGCGATGGTATGCACCGGACGACCTGCGGTCGTTCGGGCACCGTTCGCGCACCCTGCAGATGGGTTACGACCCCAGCGACTGGGTCGGCAAACCCTCGATCGCCATCATCAACACATGGTCGGACATCAATCCGTGCCATGCGCACTTCAAGCAGCGCGTCGACGACGTGAAGCGCGGCATCCTGCAGGCGGGCGGGTTCCCGCTCGAACTGCCGGCGCTGTCGCTGTCGGAGAATTACGTCAAGCCGACGACCATGCTTTATCGCAACATGCTGGCGATGGAAGTCGAGGAACTGTTGCGCTGTCATCCGGTCGACGGCGCGGTGCTGATGGGCGGCTGCGACAAGACCACCCCCGGGCTCGTCATGGGTGCCGTCAGCGCCGGCCTGCCGATGCTGTTTCTCCCTGCCGGCCCGATGCTCCGCGGGAACTACAAGGGGCAGCCGCTCGGCAGCGGCTCGGACGGCTGGAAATACTGGGACGAGCGCCGGGCCGGAAACCTCTCGGCTGAGGAATGGGGCGCGGTCGAAGCGGGAATCGCGCGATCCTACGGGCACTGCATGACCATGGGCACGGCGTCGACCATGACGGCGATCGCCGAGGCGATGGGCTTGACCCTGCCGGGCGCGAGCTCGATCCCCGCCGCTGATGCCAATCACATCCGCATGGCGGCGGCCTGCGGACGGCGCATCGTCGGCATGGTGTGGGAGGACCTGACGCCGGATCAGATCATCGACCGCAGATCCATGGAAAACGCCGTCACCGTTGCCATGTCCATGGGTTGTTCGACCAACGCCGTGGTGCACCTGATCGCCATGGCCCGGCGCGCCGCCGTCGACCTGACGCTCGACGACCTGGACGCCACGTCGCGGCACGTGCCGGTGATCGCCAACGTCAGGCCGAGCGGCTCTACCTATCTGATGGAGGATTTTTTCTACGCCGGCGGACTGCGCGGCCTGATGTCGCGCCTGACCGACAAGCTCCACCTTGATGCGATGACTGTCTCCGGCGAAACGCTCGGACAGACCCTCGAAGGGGCCGAGGTCCACAACGACGACGTGATTCGTCCGATGGACAATCCGATCTATGCGCATGGTTCCCTGGCTTTACTGCGCGGCAATCTGGCGCCAAACGGCTGCGTCATCAAACCGAGCGCCTGCGATCCGCGTTTCGACAATCACGAGGGCCCGGCGCTGGTCTTCGACAGCTATCCGGAGATGAAGGCCGCCGTAGACGACGAAAACCTGGACGTGACGGCGGATCACGTGTTGGTGCTCAGGAATGCCGGACCGCAGGGTGGGCCGGGCATGCCGGAATGGGGCATGCTGCCGATCCCGAAGAAGCTGTTGAAGGAAGGTGTGCGCGACATGCTGCGCATTTCGGACGCGCGGATGAGTGGCACCAGCTACGGTGCCTGTATCCTACACGTCTCGCCGGAAAGCCATGTCGGTGGGCCGCTGGCGCTCCTCAAGACCGGCGATATCGTGAAGTTGGATATTCCAAACCGCACCATCGATATGTTGGTTGACGACGCGGAGTTGGAAGCCCGGCGCAAGGCCTGGACGCCGCCCGCGCCTAAGTTTGAACGCGGCTACGGGTGGATGTTCTCGAAACACATCAAGCAGGCCAATGAAGGCTGTGATTTCGACTACCTGGAAACATCGTTCGGCGGGCCGACGCCCGAGCCGGATATTTTCTGATTATTGACGGAGAATAACATGAGCACGAGAGAGCTCAGCGCGGCAACGCGTGAAAAACTGATGCGGGTATCGACGGCGACGCTGTGCACGGCGCTGTTCAAGGTCGGCCTCAAGAACCAGTTCATTCAGGACGTGCATCCACTGGGCCATAAGGGCGAGAACATGGTCGGGCAGGCCTATACGATGCGCTACATTCCGGCGCGCGAAGACCTCAATCCGATCTCCGTGTTTCAGGATCCGAACCATCCGCAGCGGGTCGGTGTCGAAGAATGTCCCGAAGGCCACGTCATGGTCATCGACAGCCGCAAGGATCCACGCGCGGCGTCGGCGGGCTCGATCCTGGTGACGCGCATGATGAAACGCGGCTGCGCCGGGATCGTTACCGACGGCGGCTTCCGCGATGCGCCCGAAATCGCCACGCTGGATATTCCGGCTTATCACAACCGGCCCTCGGCGCCGACCAACCTGACGCGCCACCAGGCGATCGAACTCAACGGTCCGATCGGTTGCGGCGACGTTGCGGTGTTCCCGGGCGATGTCATCGTCGGCGACGGTGAAGGCGTCGTGGTGATCCCACTGCACCTGGCCGACGACATCGCCGCAGAGGCCACCGAGATGACGGCGTTCGAGGATTTCGTCACCGAGCGCGTCAACGCGGGCGAGACCATTATCGGCCTTTATCCGCCGACCAAGGAAGAAAACAAGGCTGCCTTCGAGGCATGGCGCAAGAAGAACGGCCGCTAAACCGGACCTACAAGGGGAGAGAGACATGACAGACATTACCGCCGACGACCTGAAAGTGCTGACCCAGTGGGACACACCGACGATCTGCAACGCGCTTGAGGAGATCCTGCCCGAGCGCCGCGGCCACGGCTATACCATCGAACAGTTGGTGCCGCTCGATCCCGACCTGCCGTCGATCTGCGGTTTCGCGCGGACGGCGATGATCCGTGCTGCCGAACCGTCGTCGGATACCATCGCCGAGGCAGCGGCGAAACGTTTGCCGTATTACGAATATGTTGGTGCCGAGCCACACCCGACTGTCGTTGTCATTCAGGATCTGGACCCGCGTCCCGGCCATGGGGCGTTCTGGGGCGAGGTGCACACCCACGTGCACAAGGGCCTGGGCGCGCTGGGTGCTGTCACCAACGGCTCAATTCGCGACATCCCGGACAGCGTCCGCGGTTTCAATCTGCTGGGTGGCAAGATCGGCCCGAGTCATGCCTACGTGCATGTGGTCGATTTCGATTGTCAGGTGACGGTTTACGGTCTCACCGTTTCCACCAACGATATCGTGCACGCCGACCGCCACGGTGCGGTGATGATACCGGCGGATGCGGTGAAAAAGATCCCCGATGTCGTCGCCTTGCAGCAGCGCAAGGAAGCCAAGATTCTCGACGCAGCGAAAAGTCCGGATTTTAATTTCGAGAAGCTGAAGGCAGCCATAGGCGCCGCGAAGGAAATTCACTGAATCCACGCATCGAACCAGGATGCGGAGGCGTTCCCACGCCGTGATTCAAACGTCGCGCCGACATGGCCAGCGCGAGAACGGCGGCGGCCATCACCGGGCACACTAATCCGCACGTTGCCGCGTCCGCCTATGTAAGCGCAGCGGCGCGTGCCGCTTAGCTTCGGGCACAGGCGGTGGCGGGTTCCGTCAATCTGCCGAGAATGTTTACGAGTTGTTCGCTGCAGACGGGCTTGACGAACGCATAGTCGGCGCCGATACGCTCGGCCATCTTGAGGTAGTTGACCTCGCTGTTTCTGCTTTCGCCGGAGATCGCGACGATGCAGACGTCGTTCTTGGCCCGGCGTATTTTGCGGATTGTTTCGAATCCGTCCTGGTTGGGCATGAAGATGTCGGTGACCACGAGGTCGAAATCCCGGCTTTCCATTTTTAATGTGCCGATGGCGCCGTCTTCGGCCTCGGTGACGTCGCAGGACAGATTCTCCAGGATCGTGCGAAGCGTACCGCGCGTAAACGCGTCGTCCTCGATCAGCAATACGTTTGGCATCGGTATATTTCGCATTCGCTTGTTTTAAGCCGCCTCACGGCATTTCTTGCAGCGGTTTCGGCATTCAATCCGTCAGCGGGATAATTAGGTTGGTTCATGATCCTACCTATTTTCTCCGAGTTATATCTGGAATTACCGGGAATGGCGTGTGACCTGGGTCACAATGTGTCAAATAGACCGAAAGTTTTATTCAGCGGGCGCAAAAACGGCTGATTATTCGCCGGGTTTTCCGGTTCTTGACGTTTTATAACGTCGCACGGGGGTGGGGCGGCGGTGTTGCGAGCGCGCTACTTGCCCGCGTCCTGCGGCTGTTTGCGAGTCCCGGACCGGCGCTCGAATTCTTCACGCAGAGAATCGGTTTTCCGTTTGGTTTCGTCGATCAGGCCGCGCAGGCAGGCAACGTACTCGTCCGTCTCCTTGGTGAATTTGTCCAGATCTGTCTTGCAACGGGTGACACTGGCGTCCTCTTCGTACGTGAATTTCATTTCCACGCAACTCGGACTGACCGGTGCTGAACATAACGTTACGGCGTTGGCAAACGACGGCAAGAGCAGGAGTGCGGTGAGCAAGGTCAGATAGGGTAACTGGGATAAGAGCATTTTTCCTTTCCGGGATAGCGGGGCCGGCGCCGCCTAAACGGCCGGTTGTCGCGCCTTGTGGGCCGGTTCCTGAGAATAAGACCGGCTGTATCGTAAAAAAATCCGACACCGGGCATGATTTCGTAATCCCGGGGGCAGGGTGGCCGTGACCGGGAATTTTGCGTGGCGGATCGTGCGGAGGGAATTTTTTGGGACGCCGGGGTGTCTAAGTTATCGAGGTTCTCGTTGCGGAGCCGTGTAGTCCGCACGCGGACGCCCTTGATAAACTTCCAAGCTGGAGATTCCCATGACTAGAAATCTAAACCGAGTACTCGCGGTGTTGACGCTTTCCGCGGCGATGGCGATGGGTGCGGTTCATGCCCAGGCACAATCGTCTACGGGCCAATCGACCGGCCAGGAGCAAAACTACAGCGAAGGGGAATTGAAAACCTACGCCATGGCGGCCCTGGAGGTGCAGGAGGTCAACAAGACATATGTTGCAAAGCTAGCGCAAGCCGAGCGTATGGAAGAAAAGGCAAAACTGCGCGATGCCGCCAAGAGCCAGATGGTCAAGGCGATCCGGGATAAGGGCATTACCGTGGAAAAGTACAACAGCATCACCGCCAAGGCCGAACGTGACCCGGAACTCTTTCAAAAAATTTCCAAGCTGATCAAGCAAGCCAAATGACACGTGTCGTCTCGCTCGGGTCCCTCACCCGCCCGAGTGCGCTGGAACGCGGTGCTCCCTGACCGGTTCCGGCAGGGCAAACCCGGTGGCATGCTTGCTTGTCGAGCAGGCCACCGGGTGACGCATCAACCATGGAGACGCTTGGAACGAGCGCCGGACGGGGTCAGACGTCGCCGGTGAACTCGCCACGGGCGGGATAGTTCCGCTCGATCACGATATCGAGGGCTGCGACCAGTTCGGAAAAATGCGGTCTGACGAACGGCATGGTCTGCACCGAGCCGTAGTAAAGCGTTTCGTCTGGCCGTACCATGAACAGTCCGGGCTCCGAAAACAGTTCCGGTTCCTCGATACCGATCGAGGTCTTGCCGATGCCTGCGGATATATAGAGGCCCCATTCCTTGGCCTTGGGGAGCGTAAGCCCGTATCCGAACCTCAGGTCCTCGCCGCCGACTTTCGCCTGCATGGCGCGCGCGCGTTCCTCCCCATCGGAACTGACGGCGATCGTTTTGACGCCACGCTCGGCGAATTCAGATGTCCGCTTGGCTAATTCCGTCAGATAGTTGGCGCAGATCGGGCAATGCAGGCCACGGTAAAAGCAAACGACAGTGCCGCGTTCACTGTCGTCCTGGGCGAGGTCGAACTTACCGTGATCGAGGGTGTTGAGTGTCAGCGCAGGGACTTTCTGGCGGGGGATCAGCATTAAGAGCTCCAGTGAAGATTGTGGAAACGTAAATTGTTTCTCACCATATCAGGTGCTATGGTCTTGAAATTCCAAAATACCTGATTGGAACACCTATACATGCGATTTGATCGGCTTTCTGCCTTGATTCAACGGTTTACGCTCCGCGTGACGCTCTGCGAGCCGGGCAAGGGCAACATGCGTGTGCTGGGGACCGCGGCGGAGGGGATGCCGACCCGCGTCGTGTTCTCGCCGACGGGGCGCGCCGTCGTGCAGCCGGTCGGCGAAAAGGTCCTGATCGAGGCCGATGTCGGCTGGGGCGGCGGCGACAATCCGTTACTGGCGGCGTTACCGTCGACATTGGCGCTGCCGGTCGACAATGCCGAAACAGCACAGTTGCTGGATGTCTTCCTGGCCGAGGCGCAGGCTGGACGTTGCGGCAAGGATTCGACGCTAAGTCGGCTTGCCGAGGTGTTGGTGATCCGGGTGCTGCGTGCGCAGATCGAACGCGGCACCACGGAACCGGGGCTGATCGCCGGGCTCGCCAACCCAAAGATCAGCCGTGCCATCGTCGCCATGCACGACGACCCTGGCCGCGCCTGGCGGAACGAGGATCTTGCCGACGTCGCCGGCATGTCGCTGAGCCGGTTCTGCGATGTATTCCGCAGCCTCGTCGACCGTACGCCGCAATCGTACCTGCGGCACTGGCGCATGACGCTCGCGCGCCAGGACCTGGACAGAGGTGGCCGCGTGCAGGCGGTCGCCCGGCGCTACGGTTATACCAGTCCGGAGGCCCTGACCCGGGCATTCCAGCGCCAGTACGGGATCAGCCCATCGGACCTGAAACGCGAGGCTCGCGCGAGCTGACGCGTGGCGCTCAGGCGGTTTTCCGCTCGGACATGATGTTCAGGATGATCGCACCGAAAATGACGGCGGCGCCTGCCAGGACCCACGGGTCGAGCGGCTCGCCGTAGAATATCAGCCCGAGCATCGCCACCATCGGCAACCTCAGGAAATCCATAGGCACCACGACCATGGCGTCGGCATGGGCAAACGCGCGCGCCATGCAGTAATGCGCGCTGAGCGCGGTCGCGCCGACCACGACCAGCCATGGCACCATGGCTATGCTCGGCGTGGTCCAGTCAAGGAACGACGGCACCGCGCCCATCGGCAGTTGCAAGACGGTCATGTAGAAAATCACCGCAAGCGGTGTGTCGGTGCGGGTGATCTTTTTGGTCAGCGTGTGCGATAGCGCATAACCAATGGCCGCCATCAGGGCGCTTGCGGCGCCGATTTCGAACGGCACCATGCCCGGGCGCAGGATGATCAGGATGCCGGTAAAGCCGATGGCGATGACAATGCCGCGCATCAACGTTAACCGCTCGGCGAGCAGAAACGGCGCCAGCACCGCGGTCCAGATCGGGATTGTGAATTCGATCGCGAACACCTGCGCCAGAGGAATGACCGATATTGCGAAGAACCAGCCGAACTGCCCGACGTAGTGCACCGAATTCCGCACCAGGTGCAGACCCCAGTGGCCCGTCCTGGCGTGGTGCCAACCGTAGCGGGTCAGAACCGCGGATACGATCAGCAGCCCGACGATGCTTCTGAAGAAGAGAATCTGGAACGTGTTGAGTTCCGCCGACAGCTCGCGTCCGGCAATTGCCATGGACAGGAACGAGAACAACGCACCCACCATCCATATCGCTGCAATGACAATCCCGCTCATGAGGCGTGTCCGATGGCACCCGGCGAGAGAGCCGGGTGCAAACCGGCCTTTAGAAACTCAGCGACAGGTCGCGGTGGTCCGAGCGGCATACGGCGACTTCAAGAGCGATCTTCTCGGGAAGACGCTCGAGCATGCGTAGCCCGATGGTGTCCCCGATCGCCGTCACATAGGCATCGATGCCCGGCTTGACCTTATCGGTCGCGGCCGTGCGCCATGCTAGCGATTCCCGATAGGCGCTTTCGGCCTTCTCGAAGGCGGACCGGGCATCCTCGATATTCGCGGGCTCGCGTTTCAGGGCGCGCTGAACCTCGACCACGGCGCGGTCGAGATCGTAGCTGCCCGGCAGGTCGCGAATCTTCGGCAGGGCCGCATCGACGCTTTCGAGCGCTTTTGCCGCGTCGCCGGCCGCGAGTTGTTCGCCGATTGCGTTGAAATCGGATTCAAGCGCTGCAAAGGCGTCGGTGGTCGAGAGCATTACGGAAAGTTTTTGCGCCGGTTCGAACGCCTGATCGACGTTGCGGCGGTAGAGATTGCGCGCCAACGAGTGTTTCTTCTCGAGCGCCGAGAATTCCTTGTATTTCGGTTGCCACTCTTCCGGAATCTGCTGTTTCAATGCTTCGATTTCGGCTTTGTCGCGCTCGATCCTCTCTTTCCATTCCTCACGCTGGGCGTCGTACTCACTGTCCTTCGGCAGACGCCGCAGTTCGGTTTCGAGTGTCTTGATCTCCTTGGTGTCGTCGCGGATGGTCGCCTGCAAGGCCCGGACCTCGGTATGCAAGGCCTTGTAGTTCTCGGCGTATGCCTGTTCCGCTTCCTCGGCGGCCTTGATGGTGCCGACCATCTCGAAGGTCTTTTCGGCCTTGTCGAAGCTGGCCGTCAGCTCTTTCTGCAGGCTCTCCGGCAACATCGAGATATCCAGGCCACGCGCTTCGGCGATGGCGGATTTGATTTCGCCGTCGCGGGTATCGTACTGCTGGAACAGATAATCCTCGATACAGTACTGCAGCGCCGGGTTGCGCGGCGGCGGCGCGGTTTCGCTGGTCAGCGACAGCCGCTGCGGCAGGTAGTTCACGAACTGCGGCGTAAAGCCGACGATGACCAGTGCCAGAAGCTGCAGGCAGATGAACGGCACCACGCCCTTGTACATGGAAATCGTTCGAACCGTGGCGGGGGCGACGCCGCGCAGGTAGAACAACGCGAAGCCGAACGGCGGCGTCAGGAACGATGTCTGGATGTTGAGGCCGATCATCACGCCGAGCCAGACCGCGGTAACGTTGGCGGCCGGGTCCATCAGCAGGATCGGCGCCACGATCGGCACCACGACGACCGCGATCTCGATGAAGTCGAGGAAGAAACCGAGGACGAAGATCACCGCCATGACGATGACGAACTGGGCCCAGAAACCACCCGGCATGCCGTGCAGGAAGTCCTTCACCAGTTCCTCGCCGCCGAAGGCACGGAAAGCGGCGGTCAGCATCGCCGCGCCGAGCAGAATGATGAACACCAGGGATGTCGTCTTCGCGGTGTCGAGCATGACGCTGCGGAGCGTGTCCTCGACCATGTAGGCGCGGTATCCGCTCCACACCAAGCCGGCGACGAGACCGGTCGCCGCGATCAGGCCGAGCGTGATGCCAATGACATCGTTGGTGGTGGTGATGAGCTTGATGTTCATGTCGTAATTGGCGAGGACGATGAAGATCACCACGACCGAAGCGATGCCCAGAATGGCGGGCCAATAGGCATCCTTGCGGCCGTCGTACAGCCTGTAGCCGGCCATGAACAGCGCGCCGGCGGCGCCGATGGCACCGGCCTGGTTGACGGTCGCGATGCCCATGATGATCGACCCCAGCACCAGGAAGATCAGGGTCAGCGGCGGCACCAGCGTCAGCAATACCTTCTTGAAGAACTGCAGATCGTACTTGCCGTCATAGGGGACGGTCGGCACCGCACTCGGACGCACCAGGGCGACAAACAGAATGTACGCCATGTAAAGGCCGACCAGCACGAGGCCCGGCACGAACGCGCCCAGGAACATCTCGCCGGCGCTGGTCGAGGTGACGTCGAACGCCGACGGCATCAAAAGGTCGCCGGTGGATTCCTTGTACAATTCCTTGCGGCCGGTCGATGCCTGGTCGACGGCGCTGGCGAGCTGGTCGGCGAGGATGATCAGGACGATCGACGGCGGGATGATCTGGCCTAGCGTGCCCGATGCGGCGATGGTGCCGGTCGATACCGCGTCGGAGTACTTGTTGCGCATCATCGCCGGCAGCGAGATCAGGCCCATGGCGACGACGGTCGCGCCGACGATCCCGGTGGTTGCGGCAAGGAGCGCGCCGACGAAAATGACCGAGATGCCGAGGCCGCCGGGCACCGGGCCGAACATCTGCGCCATGGTGACGAGAAGATCCTCGGCCAGCTTCGAGCGCTGCAGCATGATCCCCATGAAGATGAAAAGCGGGATCGCTATCAATGTATCCCGCTCGACCTCCCAGTAGATGCCGCGAAAGTTCGTTACGCCGGCGGTCAGCCATTCGACCGGTCCCCCGTGTACGAAATAGGCGCCCGTGTTGTCCGCCATCAACCACCCGCATAGCGCCGCGATGGCGATGGTGAGGATGGCCGAACCGGGGAGTGCGAAGGCGACCGGGAAGCCGGAGCCGAGCGCGAAGGCCATGATGAGAACGAGTAGCGCGACGAAAAAGAGTTCCATGGGGCGTCAGCTCATATTCAGTATCTATTGTACCGCGTGCACGTCGTGATCGTGTCCGCCGGGTTCGCCGCGCCAGTCGGCAACGGCGTCCAACAAATAGCTGACGAACTGGATCATCATTGAGATTGCGAAAATACCCAGGAATCCGGCCATCAGATATTTCACGTACATGCCGAATCCGGTTTGCGTGGTTTCAAAGGCGAGAATGGCGCTGTTGATGATGCCGGTCTTGCCGAACATGCCGATGGTTAGCACCACCCAGCAGAGCGAAATCCCAAGCAGCGCGGCGCCGAAGGCGTTGACCTTGCCTTTGGCCTTCGCGGAAAAAGCCGAATAAAGAACGTCGACGCGGACGTGGCCTTCCTCCAGCAAAGTGTGCGCGCTGGCGAACAGGAACAGCGCCGCGTACCAGAACCGCACCAGATCGGCCATGAAGGCTTGTTCATAAGAAAATACGAACCGGGTAATGACGATCAACAGTTCCGCACCCACCGCCAGAAGCGCGAGCCAGTGGAACCCGAGCGTGCGCGTAAACGCGCCGGTGACAATGGCGAGGAGAACCAGCGGCATATGAACATAAGTGCCGCGAAATGACGAAATGCCCAGGTCCGTGGTCATTTTCTCGCCGACAAGGGCGGGAAGCAGGCCCTCGACGCGCAGAAAAGAGATCGCGGCGTCGACGAGACCAATATAGAGAACCATAAAAAATGCCATCCGGATGAGGACGGCGTTGATATTTGAAATAAATTCGCTTTCGACACGAAGCCCGCGCATGGTGCTGCGAAGGACGTATGCCGCAGCGACCGCGCAAGCGACGGGAAACGCGATGACCTGTGCCCAGGCCAGACCGCCGCCCTTGCCGGACATAGCCGACGATGGGCCCGGCCAGCCGAGCCAGTTCGTCAGGTAATTATTGATCAAAAAAACGGCCAGGCATGCCAGCATGAACCATCCGAACATGCGGATGCCGGCTACAACCGTGTCCTGCGCGACCGCAGGTGCTTGGGTCTCGGTTTCGGCCCCGTCCGCCATCATCGAAAATTATCCTTTAAACAATAGGCGACGGGATGGGGCGGAGCCCCATCCCATCCTTTTGCCTGGTCGATTGAATCAGACCTTGATGCCGAGAACGCGGTTGCGGCGGTCGATGTAACCGGCGTCCGCGAGAAGCATCCAACGGCCGACGTCGTCACGCGCGGCAGCAAAGCTATCATGAACTCGCTTGGCGAGATCACTGTGCGCTCTGGTTTCTTCGAAGACCTCGACAGCGGCTTTGCCGAAGCTGTCGTAGATTTCGTCGTTGAAACCCCGCAACACAATGCCGTGGTCGTTGATCAGTTTCGAAAGATACGTACCGTTGTTGGCATTGGTTTCCGCCATCTGTTTGGCGTTTTCTTCGTGGCAGCACGATTCCAGGATCGCTTTCTCGGTGCTGTTCAGGCCTTCCCAAAACGACTTGTTGAAGCCCATGGTGAGCTGCGAGCCCGGCTCGTGGAAGCCCGGATAATAGTAGTATTTGGCGGCTTCGTAGAATTTCATGAAGTAGTCGTTCCAAGGACCGACCCACTCGGTCGCGTCAACCGCGCCGGAGACCAGGTTTTCGTAGATCTGGCCGCCCGGTAGCGAAACCGGCGAGGCGCCGAGTTTAGCCATGACGTCGCCGCCGAGACCCGGGATACGCATCTTGAGGCCCTTGAGGTCGTTCGCGGAGTTGATTTCCTTGTTGAACCAACCGCCCATCTGACAGCCGGTGTTGCCGCACGGAATACCCTTGATGCCGAATTCGCCACCGACTTCGTCCATCAGCTCCTGGCCGCCGCCGAACTTCATCCAGGCATCCATTTCGGCATACGCGAAGCCGAACGGAACGGACGTAAAGTAAGCGAGTGCGGGGTGTTTGCCCTTCCAGTAGTAGTCGGCGCCGATGTATGCCTGAGCGTTACCGGAAGCGACCTCATCGAACGAATCGAACGCGCCGACGCGTTCGCCCGCGGCGAAGTACTGGGTGGTGATGGCGCCTTCGGTGACTTCGGTGATGCGCGCAGCAAGGCGCTGGGCACTGGTCCCGAGGCCGGGGAAGTCACGCGGCCATGTGGAAACGATCACGAGGTCCTTGCGGGCCTGCGCGATCGCCGGGGCCGGCAGCGTCGAGGCTGCAGCGGCAACACCCACACCGGCTACGGCGGACTTTTTCAGAAAATCACGTCTTTTCATCTGGAATCTCCCTGTTCTCATTATGAAAGACTGTAGCATCGTTCGATGACTCTAGCTTTTTGACGCTACAGTTATTTCCGATGCCATAGGATGCTATCATTCTCGTTGAGATCAAGGAAAATTCTGCGTTTCCGTCATAAGTTTCGTTCCTGCGACGCATAATTAAAGGCCACAAATTCGGGCAGGAAAACGCAATTTCACAGACGCGTCATAATGACGATCCGGCTGTATGGGAATTCGAGACGGCTCGGACGCTCAGGAATCGACGAACACGAAGCGCGGCTCCCGCTATGTTGTGCCGTCAAACCGGCCGGTCCCGTCGTCGATAGGCATTCCGGACGCGTTATCCTATAATTTCCCGGCAACCCGCTCGATACAATTCGGGAGGATGATATGTGGAAACTCTTCGCCCGCGTCTTTGCGGTTATTGTCATCACCGGCTTCGGCTATTCTTCGGCAGCCGATGTCAGGATAATCGAGGCGCGCAAAGGCGGGGCTTTCGAACTGCATATCTACAAAGCCTCCGATGCGGTGGCCGTGATCGTTATGTTGGAGGGGGCCGCCGGTGAATTCGTGCCGGGCGGAAGGGGCTTTGTGAACACGACCTATATCGAGTTCGTCGCCAAGGGCTATACCGTTGCCGTGGTGTCGCCGCCCAAGGATCAGAAACGGCGAAGCAACGGCTTACATCCCAAGTTTCGAGGCACGCCGCAACACGCGAAGGATATCGCCGCTGCCGTTAAAGCGTTGAAGGCAGAAACCGGCAGGCCGGTCTGGGTTTTAGGCGTTAGCCGAGGCACCCTTTCGGTCGCCAATTTTGCTTCGCATAACCCTGGTTTGATTGCAGGTGCGGTGTTCATGTCGAGCGCGACACGGACACCGCCCGGCTTCAAGTCCGTCACGGATTACGATCTTTCCGGCATCACCGGGGCCGTTTTGGCCGTCGCGCACGAGGACGACGGATGCAAGGGAACACCGCCCGGCGGCGCTAGACGTATTGCCGCCGAGGCGACGAAGTCGAAGCATGCGAGGGCCCTGCTGTTCGACGGCGGGAATTACGAGGGGAAAAGTCCCTGCGGGGCGGGATCGCATTTGTTCAGCGGAATCGAGGACAAGGTGGTGAACGCGGTCGCGTCGTTCATCCGCGAGCACACCGACTGACGGCGCACCGACCGCCGCCCCGGTGCGGTCAACTGTCGATGAATTTGGTGCGCAGGTCGTTCCAGTACTCGCCATGGAACCGATTGAAGCGCTGGCCGGGTCCGGTTTTGCCATTGCCGGTGGCCGGGTGGTCCGTCTCGTTGACCTCGCTGAGTACGGAATCGCAGGTATCGAAGATCGCCGACGTTAGCAGCGACGGCATGATCGCGATCTTGTAGCCCATATCGCGCGCCTCGCCGAGCGACACGTCCGGCGTCAGGCCGCCGGTAACGATGTTCAGAAGGCAAGGCCCTTTGACGCGCTTGGGTACGTCGGACATTTCATCCGCCGTGCGGACGGCCTCGACGAAGGCGACGTCGGCACCGTTGGCGAGTGCCGCGTTGGCACGTTCGATCGCGTCTTCGAAATCGGTGACCGCGCGGGCATCGGTGCGGGCGATGATCGTAAAGTCCGGGTCGCGCCTGGCGGCCGCGGCGGCACGAATCTTGGCGACATATTCCTCGAGCGGAATGATCTCCTTGCCTTCCAGGTGGCCGCAGCGCTTCGGCATTACCTGATCCTCGATATGAATCGCGGCGACGCCGGCGCGCTCGTATTCGTTGACCGTGCGGGTGACGTTGAGTTCGTTGCCGTAGCCGGTATCGGCGTCGGAAATCACCGGAATGCCGACGGTACGCGCGATCACCGTCGCGTTGGCGACCATCTCGGTCTGTGTCACCAAGCCGAAATCCGGGTAGCCGAGCGACATCGAGGTGCCGGCGCCGGTCATGTAGGCGGCCGGGAATCCGTTCTGTTCGACGATTCGTGCCGTGATGCCGTCATAGACGCCGGGTGCGCGGATAATGTCGTTCTGCGCGAGCAGGTGGCGGAATGCTTTGGTGGTACTCATTTTTTCTCCGGCTCAGGCGCTTTGACGTTCGTCCCAGGGTGCGGCAATGCTCATACCGAGCGCGCTGGCCTGCCGGTGTTCGAAGGCACGGCACGCTTCGTCATGGTGATGCCCGCGAATACCGCCGCGCACGGCGCCGGGTTCGGTGGTGCGGAAGAAATGCCCCCAGCTTTCCGGCAGCCGCACGGAATCGGGCGGCGCCATCCAGAGGCGGCTCAGCAGGCGCTTTTTCTCCGGCTCGTCGTGGTCGACGTAGTCGGTGCGCGAATGCAGCATGGTGTGGTTGTTGAGGATCTGCAGATCGCCCGGCTGCAGGTACATGGTATACATGACGTCCGGGCGGCTCAGAATCCGGTCCAGCATTTCCATCGCTTCGCGCTGCTTGTCGGTCAGCTTCGGCACGTCCTCCAGGTTCTGCGCCGAGTTCACCCGGTTGCGGTTCCATTTCCCGAACAGCCGACCGTCGGCGAAGTCGATCAGCGGTTGCGCGTAGAACGGCGCTTCGTCCGGGGCTTGTTCCTGCTGGCGGCTGAAGCAGTAATTCGTGTAGTGCGCGACTTCGGCCAGGTCGGGGCGCTCTTCCAGCATGATCCGGAATGCGGTGACGCTCGACGAGATCATGCTCTGGCCGCCGGACTTGGCCTTGTTGTAGCAGGCCAGGGTCACGAAATCGCAGCCGTCGGTGTGGAAGTCGAGCTTGGCGTTCGACGAATAGCCGCGGCCGTTGGCGGCGCGGTAATTGGTGCCGGCGTCGCGCACCGGCGAGATGTACTGCGACATCTTGCCCTGCGGCCGGGCGACACCCGAGTGCAAGCCGACCGCCCAGTTCATCAGTTCGAATTCCTGTTCGCTGATGCCGTCGCGGGGCAGGCCGTGTACCAGCGCGATGCCGCCACCGTGATAGGCTTCCTCGATCGCCGCCGCGATCGTGTCCCACGCGGGCCCGAGATCGAAATCCTCACGCGTGTATTCGAACAGCCGACGTGCCGGATCGAACGCCTTCTTGATCGCCTCGGTCATGTGCCGGCGCGCCTTGTCGTCGACCGTGAACTCCCAGCGCCGGTCGGCCTCAAGATCGGCGGCCCGCCATGCCGCGCGCGTTTCGAAATCGTTTATGGCCATTGGGTTTCCTCCCGCTCTCGGACCGTGCCGGGCACTCTAGAAGAAGAATGATTGAAATAAAAATATTATTATTTTATCAATTAATTGATGTCACTGATCAATATATCTCCGGGCGATCTCGACGCCTTTCTCTCCGTCGCGGAAACCAGCAGTTTCCGCGAGGCGGCACGACAACTCGGTATCTCGCAACCGAGTGTTTCATCCAGAATTCAGCATCTGGAAGCGGTGCTCGGCGTTCGGCTTTTCGACCGCACCACGCGGCGCGTCGTCATTACCGACGCCGGGCAGCGCCTGCGTGGGCGTGTCGAACGCATGGTCGTCGACTTGCGCGCGCTGGTCCGGGAGTTTCGCGAAGAGGCCCATCTCGGCCGCGGCCAGGTGGTTGTCGGTGCCTCGCCGTCGGTGGCGGCGTCGTTTCTGCCGGCCGTGATCGCCGAGTTCCAGCGTCGCCGGCCTGGAATCGAGGTTGTTCTGCTGGATGATTTCTTCGGACAGGTGCTGGATCGCGTCACCCGCGGCGAGGTCGATTTCGCGGTGACACCGGTCGTTACCCGCGACGAATCGCTCGCGTACGAACCGCTGGTGACGGATATGTTTCGGCTCGCGGTTCCGGAAGGGCATCGGCTGGCCAAGTGCGACAGCGTTACGCTCGCCGATATTGCCGGTGAAAACCTGATGTCCATGCCACCCGAGTCCGCGGCGTGGGCCATCTTCCGCCGTGCCTTTGCGCAGGCCGGCGTCGAATATGCGCCGACGTTTCAAACGCGCGACTCGGTGACCCTGTTCTCGCTGGTCAAACAGGGGGTCGGTGTCGGGCTTGTCACCGAGATGCTGTCGTCGGTTCTGGACATGAGTGGAATCCGACTGCTGCCGGTCAGTGA
This sequence comes from Rhodospirillales bacterium, assembly GCA_965229805.1. GTDB lineage: Bacteria > Pseudomonadota > Alphaproteobacteria > Rhodospirillales > Casp-alpha2 > UBA4479. The sequence continues at coordinate 1,123,193 of CBDDJO010000002.1, forward strand.
CGCCGATCTGACGCGATCCATCGGCATCGTCCGGGCACGCGACCGGACACCGACACCGGCCGCCGATGCGCTTTGCAAACTGATCGTCGAGACCGCTGCCGCCCACCCCCTCGGCACGACGGCAAAATATTCACGGACAAACGACAGTTCTCTCGCTTAAATCACATTCAGGTGATATTATATATTCAGGGTTAAATCAGGAATAATCGGTACCATGATCATCAAAAATCGCGGGCCGTGGGCCTATCGTGCCTTCCCTTCCGAGACACCGACCGGTGATTTCGGACCGCTGGCGTCGTTCGTGGACGTGTGGCGCGCCAAATGGCCAGCGTACGACCGTTTCCCGCGCTGGGCCGATTTCAAGCTTCTCGATCTTCAGGACTGGTGGGGGCAGGTTTCGCTCGCCGAGATGCACGCCAACCCGACGAATCTGCGCTGGGTTCTTTGGGGCTCGAAAGTCGCCGAATGGTGGGGTGCCGATTATACGGGCCGCTACATTACCGATATTCCGGAAGTCAGCGAAGTCTGGGCGAAACATGAACGCCCTTATATGGAGCGGCTTATTAATAACCGCCTGATAGGCTATGTCAGCGGCACGCTCGCGCCGCAGGACCGGAGTTACCTGTATATCAACGGCGTGGATCTCCCCCTCGAACAGGACGGCGCGATCACGCATTTCATCAGCGTCTATCGGCTGTGCAGCGTGGACAGCATGTTCACGCCGCCGCGCGCGCCCTTGTTCATCGTTTAGGGCCCGTAGCCGGTTCAACAGAAGTCGCATTTCCAGTAGGCCGCGTTGCCATTGCACAGTAGATTGCGGCATGGAGGTTCCGCCCATGCCTGCCTTCAAGCCGCACGGCGTCGAAGTCGCGCGCGTGCCGATGAACGAACTGAGTTCGGACCCGTTGATCCGATCCTATCGGACGTGGCGGGCGTGGTGTGGTGGCCGGTCGGCGCCGGAATGGCGCGATGTTGATCTGATGGCGCTGCCGCCTCCCGTGCTGCCGTTGATGTCGGTGGTCGACGTGCTCGACGGCGGGCGGGATTACCGTTACCGGTACTGGGGGTCGCGACTGACGGAACTGTTCGGCCGTGACGAGACGGGATCGCTGCTATCGGATCATGTGGTTGTCGAATCGGGCGAATTACGTACCGGGCAATTCGACACGGTCGTGAGCGAAGTCGGCCCTGCCCTGTTCGTGACCAAGTTCCTGAAATTCAAGGGTATCGCGGCGGAGAAGGTGAATCTCAGGCTGCCGGTCTGTGACATGCCGGACGAGGTCACCAAGATCCTGACGATCTGTGCCGTGTCGCCCAACATACTGCGCCGTGGCTCCAACCTTGCAGAATATTTCGATGGCAATTGGGCCGGGGAAATCAGGTCTTTCTGACGACACCCGTCAGGCGTCGCCCTGTTGAAACGTCTTGGAACGCTTGAAAGCCGGCTGATAGGGTTCGACGCCCTCGTTCGGCTGGGCGACGGTGTATGAGATCACGCCTTCGGTAATACGTGCGAGGTCGTTGAACGAAATCCCGAACACGCAGTGCGGGTGGCCGGCGGCGGCGTAAATCCGATCGAACCGTTTCAGAGACCCGTCGAGCACGAGCGGCAACGGATGCGAAAGTCCGATGGGTGCCACGCCGCCGATGGTGAAGCCGGTGATACCTTTGACCTCCGACGCCTGCGGCCGGCGCACCTTGCCGGTTAGCTTGAGCGCGGTCGGCAGCTTGTCCTCGATCAGCGTATGGTCGCCCGCGACCAGCGCCATCACGAAGCGACTGCCGACGCTATAGCAGAGCGATTTAACGATGGCACCCAGTTCGCAGCCGACGGCGGCGGCCGCATCCTGTGCCGTCCGCGCCGTTTCCTCGAGTTCGATGACCGTATCGTCGAGCCCCTTGCCGATTAGGGCATCGCGGACCCGCTTGACGGCCGGGCGGTCGAGGTTGCTCATCCGGGTGCCTCTCTGTTCAGTTCAGGAACGGGACCGCCATGCCGCGTTCGACCGCCGGCCGTGCTCCGACCTGGTCGAACCAGCGTTTCACGTTCGGAAAATCGTTCAGGTCGACTTGGTGGCGCTCAAAGCGCGCGATCCACGGATAACAAGAGATATCGGCGATCGAGTAGGCATCGCCGGCGAGGTATTCGTTGTCGGCGAGTTGCTTGTCCATGACGCCGTACAGGCGCTTGGTCTCGTCGTGGTAGCGCTTCTGGCCGTAGGGCACGACTTCCTTGGGATTGAACAGGAAATGGTGCGCCTGACCGACCATCGGTCCGAGGCCGCCCATCTGCCACATCAACCATTGCATGACCTTTGCACGCTTGACCGGATCGGTCGGCAGCAGATCGGAACCGGTTTTCTCGGCAAGATAGACGAGGATCGCGCCGCTCTCGAACAGGCTCAGCGGTTCGCCGCCGGGGCCGTCTTCGTCGACGATGGCCGGAATCCGGTTGTTGGGCGCGATGGCCAGAAAGTCAGGGTCGAACTGCTCGCCCTTGGAAATATTGATTTCGTGCGTTTGATAGTCGAGGCCGAGTTCCTCGAGCATGAGCGAGGCCTTGCGACCGTTCGGCGTCGCCCAAGTATAAAGTTGAATCATTGTTGAATATACCTCCCTAGTGTTCTCGTAAATTTCACGAAGCATAGGTCATTCACTAAAGCGTGCAAGTCCCGTCGGCTTGACGCACAATCGGCGAGCGGATTTAGTGGCCGGGTATTGCTATAATGAGTTGACGCAATGCTGGCGGTACGTTGGCGGTTCGGACTTTATGAGCGAATACAACCTAGAGCAGCTGAATATTCTCGTCGTCGACGATAATCGGCACATGCGGTTTCTTGTGCGTATGATTCTGAAATCACTTGGCGTGCGTCATGTCGTCGAGGCGGAGGAGGGCGCATCCGCGTTCAAGACCCTCGACAAGTTCGATGCCGATATCGTGATCTGCGACTGGGCCATGCAGCCGATGGACGGGATCGAGTTCACCAAGAATATCCGCACCAGCGATGACAGCCCTAACGCCTACGTGCCGATCATCATGCTGACCGGCCACACCGAGGTGAGCCGCGTCGTCACCGCCCGTGACGCCGGGGTCAACGAGTTCCTGGCCAAACCTGTTTCGGCGGCCAAGATCTACCAGCGCATCAAGGCGATCCTCGATAGTCCACGTCAGTACGTGCGGACTCCGACTTATTTCGGGCCCGACCGCCGGCGCCGCCAGGATCCGGAATACGACGGACCCGAGCGTCGCAAACCAGGTGCGCCCGCCAAGACGAAATCCACCGCGGCGCAGCAGCCAAGCCAGTAAATTCAGGATTTCCAGGCGCCGCGGGTGTCGATGACATCCTTGCCTTTGAGATCGTCCAGTGTGACCGCGGCGAACGCCTTGTGATCGGTCAGCAGGACGACGGCGCCGGCGGCGGCGATGGCGTCGGCCAACGGCGCCAATTCGATGTTGTCGAGCGCGGCGAGGCTCTCCGGCAGTGCATCGACATGGGGCTCGACCACGCGGACCGGATTGCCGACGCGTTTTCTGATTTCCTCGACCACGCGAACGGCGGGACTTTCCCGCAGGTCGTCGATGTCCGCCTTGTAACTGAGACCGAGGCACGCGATCGCCGCCCCGTCGTGCACGTTTTGCATCGCCGCCACCCGGTCGGCGACCGCCGCCGGGCGGTCGTCATTAACCTGGCGCGCGGTCTGGATCAGTGGGGTCCGGTCGGGGGCCGAGGCGGCGATGAACCATGGATCGACGGCGATGCAGTGACCGCCGACGCCGGGGCCCGGGTTAAGGATATTGACGCGCGGATGGTAGTTGGCGAGCCGGACGACGTCGCGGACATCAATGCCGAGCGGTTCGGCGACATTCGCAAGTTCGTTGGCGAACGCGATATTGACGTCGCGGAACGCGTTCTCGGAAAGCTTCACCAGTTCCGCGGTCGATGCCGTGGTCAGATGCATGTCGCCCTCGACGACGGCGCCATAGAGCGTCTGGGTACACCGGGCGCAGTCGTCGCCAAGACCGCCGATGACCCGGTCGTTGCGTACCAGTTCCAGCAGCACGCGGCCCGGCAGCACCCGTTCGGGGCTGTGCGCGATGCAGATGTCGTGCGCCGCCGAGGGATCGTTCGGGTCGGGGACCGCGAGATCGCCCCTGGCCTCGGCGAGCCACTGGCCCACTTGCCAGGTGGCGCCGACGGGGACGGTCGATTCGACGACCACCAGATCGCCTTTCTTGAGCACCGGTGCGAGAGCCTCGGTCGCCGCCTGCAGGTAGCTCAGGTCCGGATCGTGGTTCTTGCCCTTGAACGGCGTCGGCACGGCGATGATGAAGGCGTCGGCTTCGACCGGGTCGGTGCGTGCCGTGAGCTGTCCCTGCGACACGGCGCCGTTGACGACCATGTCCAGGTCCGGCTCGATGATGTGCGGTTTACCCGCGTTGATGCTGTCGACGGTAGCAGGGTTCACGTCGACGCCGGTGACGCGAATCCCGCGGCTGGCCAGCACGGCGGCGGTCGGCAGGCCGACGTAGCCGAGGCCGATTACGCAGACATGCTTGAAGTCCCGGTCAATCGACATGCTTCAGAACCTCCGTGGCGATGCGTCCCGCGGCCCGGCCGTCGCCGTAGGGATTGTGCGCGCGGCTCATGCTCTCATAAGCGTCCTCGTTGTCCAGCAGTTCCTGTGCGTCCGCGAGGATGCGCGCCTTGTCGGTGCCGACGAGTTTGACGGTTCCGGCCTCGACCGCCTCCGGCCGTTCGGTGACGTCGCGCATGACCAGCACCGGCTTGCCGAGCGACGGTGCTTCTTCCTGGATGCCGCCGGAATCGGTGATGACGATATGCGCGTTCGACATCAGATGCACGAACGACGGATAATCGACCGGGTCCAGCAGATGCACGCCATCGATTCTGCCGAGAATTTCATTGACCGGTTTCTGAACGTTCGGGTTCAGGTGTACCGGATAGACCACGTCGACGTCGCCGCGACCGGCCAGCTCGGCAAGCGCTTCGCAGATGTTTTTAAAACCGTCGCCGAAGTTCTCGCGCCGGTGCCCGGTCACCAGAATCATACGCTTGCCGCTTGTCGGATAAGGCAGGGCGCCGGCGACGGTCGCGCGCAATGAATCGTCCGATGCCAGACGGTCGCGGGTCATGAACAGGGCGTCGACGACCGTGTTCCCGGTGACGAATATACCGGCCGGGTCGCGGCCTTCGGCCAGCAGGTTGACCTTGGCGCCCTCGGTGGGCGCGAAATGAAGTGTCGAGATGCCATCGGTAAGGCGCCGGTTCACCTCTTCCGGAAACGGCGCGTATATGTCCCCGGTGCGGAGGCCGGCCTCGACGTGGCCGACGGGAATGCGCTTGTAGAACGCCGCCAGCGCGGCGGCGAACGTCGTCGTGGTATCGCCGTGCACCAGCACCATGTCCGGCCTGGTTTCGGCGAGTACCGGGCTCACGCCTTCGATAACCGCTGCGGTGAGACCTTCGAGGGTCTGATTCGGGCGCATCAGGTTCAGGTCATGGTCGGGCGTGATGTCGAACAGCCCCAGAACCTGGTCCAGCATGCCGCGGTGCTGCGCGGTGACGCAGACCCGCGTCTCGGCGCCGGCGGCCTTGAGCGCGTGTAACACCGGTGCCATCTTGATCGCTTCCGGGCGGGTGCCGAATATGGAAAGAACGTGCACGCTTAGCCTTTCAAACCGGAGCCGGATAGACGCGGCTGTCCGCGCCGAGCGACTCTGGATATCGCCTGACCCGGTTGATGGCAAGCATCCTGACCCCATATTGGCTTTGACACGGACGCCGCATTTCATAAGCTCGGGACGAGGTAGGCTCATGCCATATGTATTGAAGAACAGAAGTACCCCGCGACTGAAGACCGGTATTGCCGCGGTCGCCTTTCTGTTCGCGGCGGCCTTGCCCGCCGGCGAGGCGCGGGCCGACATGGTGCCGCACCAGGCGATCTACAACATGAAGCTGTCGTCGACGAGCCCGAATTCCCGGTTCAACGGCCTCAACGGCGCCGCCGTGTCGCAGGTCGAGCGCACTTGCGAGGGGTGGGTGGTTACCGAGCAGATCGTGATGACCATGCTGACCGTGGCTGGCGGCGCCATCGAGCGGGAAATGAACTTCAAGGCGCGCGAGAGTATCGACGGGCGCGCATATTTCTTCGAGAGCGTCAGCGTCACCAACGGCGAGCGTAAGGAATATTCGGGCAGTGCACGGCGCAAGGAAAGTGGCCCCGTCGAGGCGGAGTTCGTCACGCCGCGTCCGTTTGAAATGCCGCTGCCGGACGGAACGCGTTTCTATATTTCGACGACGAACTGGCTTCTTGATCTCGCCACCTCGGGCGAGCGCACCGGCCAGACCTTCTCCTTCGACGGTACGGATGACGAGGGGCCGCAGAAGATCACGGCGTTCATCCTGCCGGACAAGTCCGGCGGCGAGGGGCTGTCCGGCGACAAGAAGCTGTTGGATCACAAGGCCTGGAAGGTGCGGATGGCGTTCTTCAAGCTGGATGGACAGGGATCGAAACCGGAGTTCGAGATTTCGCTCAGGCTGCTGGAAAACGGGGTCATTACCCATTTCGAATTGATTTTCGACGACCTGATCGTCGATCAGATCCTGCAGGACGTGCTGCCGGCCAAGGACGAACGCTGCAGCTGACCTGCGGCGGTAAACAGGGTTAACCATACGGGCACATGATAGTTGTGCCAAATCATTGGAATCGTTAATTTCCAAAGGGGGAAACAGCGCCGGGGGAGGCGTCGTCCATGTTCGAGTCAGCGAAACGCCGCTTTATCTTCGGTGCTTTCTGCGCAATGGCGTTGATGGTCCTTGCGCTCGGTTCCGGCCGGGCTTTGGCCGACGAGCGCGGCTTCCTTGGCATGCAGGTGCAAGGGAATTCCCCGAAGATCGCTGCCGCCATGGGAATAGATATCTCGACCGGCGTGCTGGTGCGCGACATCAGCGTCGACGGCCCGGCGTCGAACGCGGGGGTCGCACGGGGTGACATCATCCTGTCGTTGCACGGTGTCGTCCTGGACACGTTCGAGAGGCTGGTGCAGGTCGCGGGCGAGCTGCGCGCGGGCGACGAGATCGACGTCGTCGTGCTGCGCCTTGGCGAAAAGATCAAACTGAAGATGGCTGTTTCCGGTTGGCCGGACGGTTGGCAGGTGGCAAAATCCGCGTTTGCGGCGCAGCCGGACCTCGGTCTGACTTTCGCCGCACTGACGCCGAAATTACGCGGGCATCTGGGAATCCGCTGGGGGTCGGTCGGCATCGTGGTGTCGGTGTTCAACGAGAGTTTCGCCGGCGTGACCTCGCTCAGGCGCGGCGACGTTGTCGTGCAGGTCAACCAGCAGCGGGTCTGGGAGCCGCAGCAGTTCCTCGATGCCTACGCCAAAGCCAAGGAGGAGGGGCGGCCGTCGTTGCTGCTGTTGGTCGAGCGCACCGACGGCTTCAAGTACATCCTGCAGCCGATCGTGCAGGCCCCCATCGGCGGCCAGCCGCCGCCGGTTTTCAAGCTTCCTGGACAAAAGGGGGGCTGATCGCCCGGGCGGGCGGTATCAGCCGCCGCGCGCCTGCTTGATCAATTGTTCCAGACTTTCACGGTCGATCGCGCCCGGCACGAGCGTGTTGTCGACGATGAACGCCGGCGTGCCACGGATGCCCAGCGCCTCCGCCAGCGCCATGTTGTGGCGCAATTCGGTGTCGATGCGCGGGTCTTCCATGTGCTTCTTGACGGCCGTCTTGTCGAGCCCGACCGAGGCCGCGATTTCCAGCACGCGGTCTTCGCTGTAACCGCCACGGGCCCGCATCAGGGCGTCGTGGAAGTCGAAATACTTGTCCCCGATGTTATAGAAAACGCCGAGCGCGGCGCGCGCCGCGATCATGGATTCCGGCCCGAGAATCGGGAACTCCTTGTAGACCAGTTTAACGTTGCCGTCGTCGGCGACCGTGTCGATGACGGTTTCGTGCACGCGTTTGCAGTAACCGCATTTGTAATCGAAGAACTCGACGACGGTGACATTGCCTTCGATGTTGCCGCCGGCGGGTGACATCTCGGCGTTCTCGATCTGTTGCCGCATATCGGAGAGGCGCTGTTGCTGTGCGGCTTGCTCGGCGGCTTCCTGAGTTTCCTGATGTTTCCGCACCGCGTCCAGGATCACCTGCGGGTTGTCCATGATGTAGTCGTGGATCAGCTTATCGATCTCGGATTTTTGGGCATCGGAAAGCGGCGGCTGATCCGCCGCCCATGTTGCGGTCGGCGGTACAAGCAGTGCGGCAAACAGTGCGGCGCTGAAAACCGCGAAGGCAAGGCGTCGGATCATGTCGGCTCCCATATTTCCGGATCAGGGCGATAAGCGGCGCATGATGCGTGACGGATCGCGAGGGGGCAAGGGAATGCGTGGGGTCTCGCCGGACCTTCACGCGCTTGTGACGAGGCATCTCACCGCATCAGGCGGATCGCGGCGACGTTCATGGTCGCGGGTTTTTTCGCCGCATGGACGGCAATGCCGATGAAGCGGATGTCCATGTCGGCCGGGTCGTCCCGCGGCCAGACCTGCCGGTGGATCAGCGACAGATCGACCGCGTCCACCCACCACCGGTTGGCCTGCTCGCCGCCGCCGCGTGCGACGTAACGCGCGCTTTCCGGATGCTTGCCGTCGGTTCTGGGGCCGATGACGCTGCCGCGGCCGAGCGCGGTTTCGTTCCACGCCATTTCGATGATGCGGGTGACGTTGCCGGCATCGCCGCCGCCGAGTCGCCACCAGGCCTGTGACGGCTTGCCCGCGCGGTCGACGAGACCGACGATGATGCGTACCGGATGCGAGCCTTCGCCCGGGGGCTGTGTGTGCCAAGCCCAGCTTAGAAACGGGGTCGCCAGCAGTGAAGCGTTGGTGCGGCGGAAAAGCGCGAACGGCTGGCCGCCGGCGCGGACACCGAGGGCGCGGAACTGCTCGATCTGATGAATCGAAAGCGCGTCCTCGGGCAAGTCGCCGGAGATCTCCCAGCCCTCCGGTAGTTCGCCGTTGCTGACGGCTTCGATGAATGCCTGATCCGGTCCCAGGACATTGAGCGAACCGCCGAGCGGCGTGGCGTCCCGGTGTGGCGTGCAGGCGAGAAGCGGCAATATACCGAGCGCGGCGAGGGCCATGGCCCGCATCCGCCTCGTGAGAGGTCGCTCCACGCCGACGCCGGTCATTATTCTTTCCGGTTTTTAAGCGCCAGAAGCATGTCTTCCGCCTGCAGCCATTCGGGCGAGCCGCGCGCGAACATCTCCGCGGCACGCCCGGCGTGGAAGCGGACCTGCGCCTCGTCGCCGCGCAGCAGCGCTTCTTCGGCAAGTGCCAGGGAACTGCGGCCGACATCGCCGAGCTTGCCATAGGCAATCCCCAGCAGGCGCCATGCCGACGCGGATCTGTTGTCCCGCGAAAGCCCAAGCTTCAGGTGTTCGACGGCCTCTTCCAGGTGGGCCTTCTGCTGGCTTTCGATCAGGGTGCGGGCAAGCTCGGTGCGCAACAACGGCTCTTCCGGTTGCTGATCGACCGCGCGGCGGAACGGTGGAATGGCAGCCTGAATATCGCCGCTCTCGAACAGCACCTGGGCCTTGAGTTCAAGGAAATACGGGTCGTCCGGAACATCGTTCAGCAACGAATTCAGCTCCGCGAGCGCTTTTTCCGCATCCGGCATCTGTGAATAAGCGAAGGCTCGGGCATAGCGCGCGGGAATGGAGGTGTCGCTTTCCGGGTATTTGCGCAACGTGATCGACGGCTGTTCGAAATAACCTACAAGTTTCGCCTGCGAGCGCTCGAACGCCCGCACGAGTGCCGGATCGACAGGATTTTCGCTGTGGGGCGAGCGGTCGATATGCGCGCGGATCGCGTCGATACGGTCTGCCGAGAGGGGGTGGGTGCGGACGTAAGGGTCCTGGCTGGCCCCGGTCAGCAGTTCCTGTCCTTCAAGCACCTGCATGAACTCCAGAAGACCGCGCGCCGATTGCTTGGTGCCGTCGAGCAGCGACAGTGCCGCCTGGTCGGCGGAATTTTCCTGTACCCTGCTGAATGACAAAAAGTTGCGCACGGCGGTCGACTGCCCGCCGGCGATGACGGCCCCCGCGACGTCGCCGCGCCCGCTGGCGATGCCCGCCGCAGCGCCAAGCACGGTCGCGATCAATGCCGTCGCCGTGGTCTGCTGTTGCGCCTTGCCGAGGCGGCTCAGGTGCCCGCCCGATATGTGGCCGGTTTCGTGAGCGATCACGCCGATCACCTGGGACGCGTTATCGGCTGCCATAAGAAGGCCGGTGTTCATGAACATCCGCTGACCGTCGGCGACGAATGCGTTCAGGGATTTATCATTGACCAGATGAATGGAAACCGACGACGGTGTCAGCCCCGCAGCCTGGAACAGTGGCGTCGCCATCTTGCGGATGGTATCTTCGATTTCGGCATCCCTGATGAGCGACAACCCCTGAGCCCGCGCGGGCATGGACACCGACGCAGAAAGTAAGACGATAATGAATAATCGAAACAAGAAACGAGATTTCGCCACGCGCACCGTCCTTGGAAGCCTGATTCAACGTAGTCACGCCGTGGCCAAGCGTCAAATGACCGTTATGGCAATCGTTGCCGCCGTCTTTCTGACGTCCTGCGGTTCGCTGACGGAAGATACGACACGCCGCAAGGGTACGCTGGGATATGTGGCGGGCGCCCTCGGTGCCGTTTCGGTCGAGGAGCCGCAGGCGGCGCTGGTGGCGCGCGATATCCTGTCTTCCGGCGGTGCGGCGGCGGATGCCGCGGTCGCCGTCGGTTTCACCCTTGCCGTGACGATGCCGTCTTCGGCGAGTCTCGGCGGCGGGGGCGTTTGCATCGCCCGCGATGCGCGCGGTGAGCCACCGGTCGTGATCGATTTCCTGCCGCGCGCGCCGAAGACGGCGTCCCATGACACCGAACGCCCGAGCGCGGTGCCCGGAACGCCACGCGGCTTGTTTCTGCTGCATTCACGTTTTGGTGAGTTGAAATGGGAGCAGGTCGTTTCACCGGCCGAGAATCTTGCCCGCTTCGGTTTCAACATTCCGCGGGCGTTCGCGACAGAATTGTCGAAAGTCGCCGACGTTCTGGTCCGCGACCCCAACATGGCGGATATATACAAACGCAAGGACGGTCGCGTGGTGTCGGAAGGCGACTTCCTCAAGCAACCCGACCTTGCTGCCACCCTTGGCCGAATGCGCGCCAAAGGGGTTGGCGAGTTCTATGTCAGTCATGACGCGCGCCAGTTCGTCGAAGCGGTACAAGCCGCCGGTGGTTCGTTGAGTTACGAGGACATGCGCGATTTCCTGCCGGAGGTCCGCAAGCCGCTGACATTCCCGTGGCAATCGAACACGGTCTGGAGCTTCGCCGGGCCGCCCGCCGCCGGTGGTGCTGTCGCGGCCGAAATGGCGGCGATTTTGCTGCAGGATGAACTTCTCGAGGATGCGAGCGGCGCGGCGCGTGAACACCTGATCGCGGAGGCCGCGAAGCGCGCTTTCGCGGAGCGCATGAAGAACCTGCAGGCCGACGGCACGTACCGCCAGGATGCGCAGGTGCGGCTCGCCGAGGGCCATGTTGATGATATCCAGAGCGACATGGACGGCGATGCGGCGCCATTCTCGTCCCTTGTTTCCGCGCCCGTCGACTGGCCGGAAACGCCGGCGGCGACGAGCTTCTCGGTGATGGACGTCAAAGGGGGCGCGGTCGCGTGCACGTTGACCATGAACAATCTTTTCGGCACCGGCCGCATGGCGCAGGGATACGGGGTCGTTCTCGCCGCTGCGCCGGATACCCGCGGCCGCACATACACACCGCTCGGCCCGGCGTTGTTGACGAGTGAACTGAATAACCGCGCCTATATGGCATCCGCGGCGTCCGGCGGCGTGACCGCGCCGACGTCCATGGTCAATGTCATCGCGCGCGCGGCATCCGGGCCGCAGACGCTGCTGGAAGCCATGCGCGCCCCGCGCACCCACTATCAGGGCGTGCCCGACAAGGTATTCGTGGAATCGGAGATGCCGGAGGCCACGGTCGAGGATCTCAGGAAGCGCGGCCACGACGTCGCCCTGACCGAATCGATCGGCCGAGTGACGGCGGTCTATTGTCCGACCGGTGTGCCCCACCCCAAGGGTGTCAAATGCGCCAGTGCCGCCGATCCGCGCGGCTACGGCATCGCACTCGGCGGGAATTGAACTGATGGGACTGAAAGTCGCCAGGCGCGGGCAGGTCGCGCCGTTCATCGTCATGGACGTGATGCGCGCGGCCAACGAGCTCGAGGCCGAGGGCGAGAACATCATGCACATGGAAGTCGGCCAGCCCGGCACGCCGGCGCCCAAGGGCGTGATCGAAGCGGCGACGAAGGCGCTAACTTCCGAACGTCTTGGCTATACCGACGCGTTCGGGATTCCGCCGCTCAGGAAGGCGATCCGCGACTATTACAAGCGCGCCTACAGGGTCGACGTGCCGCTGGAGCGGATCGCCGTCACCGTTGGCTCGAGCGGCGCGTTCATCCTGAGTTTCCTCGCCGCGTTCGACGAGGGTGACCGGGTGGCGCTGGCGGCGCCCGGTTATCCGGCGTACCGCAATATCCTGATCGCGCTCGGGATCGAGGTCGTGGAAATCCCGGTCGGGCCGGAAACCAACTTCCAGCCGACACCGGACCTGCTGGCGGCTTCGGGCGGAAAACTCGACGGCCTGATCGTCGCCAGCCCGTCGAACCCGACCGGCACCATGATCGATGCCGACGGATTGAAGGCGCTCTACGATTATTGCGACGCGAACGGCATTCGCTTGGTCTCCGACGAAATCTATCACGGCATCACCTATGAGGAGCCGGCCGAAACGGTGCTGCGTTTCGGCGATGACGCCATTATCGTGAACAGTTTCTCAAAATATTTCTCGATGACCGGCTGGCGGCTGGGCTGGATGATCATGCCGCCGGACCTGATCCGGACCATGGAATGCCTGGCGCAGAACCTGTTCATATCGGCACCCGCGGTGTCGCAGCATGCGGCGGTCGCGGTGTTCGACTGCGAAGACGAGCTGCAGGAGAACCTGCGCACGTACGTCCGGAACCGGGAACTGCTGCTCAGCGAGCTACCCAAGGCCGGGTTCGATAAACTGGCTTCCGCCGATGGCGCCTTTTACATCTACGCCGATGTTTCGGCGATGACCAACGACAGCACCGCGTTCTGCCAACGCATGCTGGCCGAGACCGGCGTCGCGGCGACACCGGGCGCCGACTTCGATCCCAAGCGGGGTCATCTATTCATCAGATTTTCGTTTGCCCGCGATCCCGCCGACATGGCGGAAGCGGCGAAACGTCTGATCGCTTGGCGCAAGGACTGACCGAAAAAACAAGAGCGGCCCGAAGGCCGCCCAAGTTTTTCCAGAACATAACCGCGATCACTTCTATGCGCCGCGGCATTGACTGTCGCGCGATTTACGTATCGCGGCGCCACCAGCCACGTCGGGTCGTTTTGTTCTCGTCGCGAAGCTGTGCGACGTCGATGATCTCGGTCTTGGCGGTTTCCGGCGGCGTACGCGCGTCTTCCGCCTCGGCATCGATTTCGATCACCGGTGCTGTTTCCTCCGCCGGTGTCGGCTGCTCGCCGTTGCCGTTGGATGATTTATTCTCCGCGGACTCGGTCTTGGCCGGCTTGTCGGTTTCGACTTCGGCCTCGGTTTCCTGCCCCGCGTCGGCATTTTCAGCATCGCCGGACCCGGACTTTGTGCCGCCGTCGGCCTTTTCCGGAACGTCCGCCTTGTCGTCGTCGGGCTTCTTGGCCTTGCGCGTACGGGGGCGGCGTTTCGGTTTCTCGGCCTTCGCGTCGTCCTTGCCCGCTTCCTGACCGTCTTCGGATTTTACGTCCGCCTGATCCGTGTCGTCCGCCTTGGCGGCTTCCCCAGTGTCGGCGTTTCCGTCCGCGTCGCCGTTTTGTTGAGCGGCGTCGGCGTCCTGCTGTTCGCCCGTGGCATCATCCTGGCTGCGGCCCCGGCGGCGGCCGGCGCGGCGGCCCCGGCGGCGGCGGCGCGACCGCTTCGGCTTCTCGTCGCCATTGTCATCGCTGTCAGATGCTTGGCGCGTTTCATCCGCGTCGCTGGCGTCGTTATCGCTGTCGTCCTGGTCGTCGCCGGACTGCGCCGCCTGATCGTGCTGTTGATCTTCATCCTTGCGTCCGCCGCGGCGACCCCGGCGGCGGCGCTTGCGTCCGCCGTCCTCCTGTTTGTCGTCGTCCTGGGCGTGATCGGCGGGCTGCGCCGCGACGGTCTTGCCGTCGGTACGGATCCGCTCCATCCGGTAATCCGGTGGGATCAGGCTGTCGTCGCTCTCGAGGTAGATTTTGAGTTCGTACTCCTCCTCGATCCGCGCCAGCATGTCGCGCTTCTGGTTGAGGATGTAGAGCGCGACGCCGGTCGGTACCCACATGGTGATCTCGGTCGAGCGCTTGCGCATCGCCTCTTCCTCGACGATGCGCAGAATCTGTAGCGCCGTCGTATCGGTGGAGCGGCGGATGCCGGTGCCGCCCGCAGTGCGGGCAAGGCTCGGTCTGAATTTCCTGCAGGCTCGGGCGCAGCCGCTGGCGCGACATCTCAAGAAGTCCGAACGGCGAGATACGTCCGATCTGGATTCGTGCCCGGTCGGAGCGCATTGCGTCTTTCAGCGCGCGTTCCACCTTGTTCTGGTTGCGGTGGTTTTCCATGTCGATGAAGTCGATCACGATGAGGCCGGCAAGGTCGCGGAGCCGGAGCTGGCGGGCGACTTCCTCGGCCGCTTCGATATTGGTCTTGTATGCCGTCTCCTCGATATTGCGCTCGCGCGTCGAGCGGCCGGAGTTGACGTCGATGGCGACCAGCGCCTCGGTCGAGTTGATGACGATGTAGCCGCCGGATTTAAGCTGCACTTCGGGTAGGTGCATGCTGTCGATCTGGTTTTCGACCTGATAGCGCTGCAACAGCGGGGTATTGGTTTCCTTGTACGGCTGCACGCGCTTGGCGTGCGACGGCATCATCAGCTTCATGAAGTCCTTCGCCGTGCGGTAGCCTTCCTCGCCGTTGATGACCACTTCCTCGATATCTTTTGTGTAGATATCGCGGATCGAGCGCTTGATCAGGTTGCCTTCCTCGTGGATCAGACACGGCGCGATGCTTTCCAGGGTCTTCTGGCGTATCTGCTCCCACAGCCGTATCAGGTATTCGTAGTCGCGCTTGATTTCCGCCTTGGTACGTTTGTCGCCCGCGGTCCGCACGATGACGGCCATGCCGTCCGGAATGCCGAGATCGGAGAGGATCGATTTCAGACGCTTGCGGTCCTGGCCCGACGCGATCTTGCGGGAAATGCCGCCGCCGCGCGCCGTATTCGGCATCAGCACGCAATAGCGGCCGGCCAGCGACAGGTATGTCGTCAGGGCCGCGCCCTTGTTGCCGCGTTCCTCCTTGACCACCTGGATCAGCAGGATCTGGCGGCGCTTGATCACTTCCTGGATCTTGTATTTGCGGCGGTCGACCACGGGGCGGCGGATTTTCTCCGCCTCGTCGATCTCGTCCTCGTCGCCGCCGACTTCCTCGACGGACGCGTCGACTTCCTCGTTCTCGAGTGCTTCCTGAGCCGCGCGCTGCGCGTCTTCTTCCTCGGCGATGAGGGCTTCGCGGTCGGCAACCGGAATTTGGTAGTAGTCGGGATGAATTTCGCTGAAAGCTAGAAATCCGTGCCGGTTGCCGCCGTATTCGACGAACGCCGCCTGCAGGGACGGCTCAACACGGGTTACTTTTGCGAGATAGATATTCCCTTTTAGTTGCCGGCGGGATTCGACTTCGACATCAAAGTCCTCGACCCGGTTTCCAGACAGCACAACCACCCTGGTCTCTTCCGGGTGGGAGGCGTCGATTAACATGCGTTTGGTAGCCATTGAAACTGAAACTCCGGGGCACGCATTCGCTTGTCGTTTCGCGGGTTCGCTGGACGGGCAAGGGGGATACGTGCCAATTGCTGTGATGTGAACCGGCGGCGCCTCGGGGAACGGCAACGACCGCACGCCGGGCACCGTAGTGCGTCCGGGTGAATTTCGTGTCGATCTTGCGGGCGGCTTGCACCGGCATGTGATAAAACCTCAAATTCGGAAGTGTCGACCGGATGCCGACACACAACGATCTGGCCCGGTTGGTGCATTGCACTGGGTACATTGCGAAGGGGCGGCAGACCGGAAACGGGACCGCCGTATGCGGTCAGCGTTAACATAACCGTAGGATTTCAATTCCACAATGTCATAATAATGCCGGTGCGCGCATTCGAGAAGACTTGAGGCATGGTGCACCGCACGGCTATAACGGCCAGATATGGTAAATTTCTAGGACCGGCGGACGCAAAATATGGGCTTTGGCGAGGTTCGCCCGATTCTCTTCGCGTTGATCCTGGCGGTGTTCGCACCGTCAGCCGCTTCGGCTGCTGACGCCGAGGTGACGGACATCCGCGTCGGCAAGCACGGGCTTTCGACGCGAATCGTTGTCGACCTCGATCGGCCGATCAAAGCCGAGGTGTTCGCGCTTGCCGGTCCGGCTCGGCTCGTCATCGATCTGCCGGAGGTCGGCTGGCGGCTGCCGCAGCGGCCTCTCCCCGCCGATGTCGGTCTGTTGTCCAAACTCCGCTACGGTCTGTTCCAGCCCGGGAACTCGCGAATCGTCGTCGATCTCAACGAACCGTCGCGCGTCCATGAGGCGATGTCGCTGCCCGGCGCCGGCGGTCAGCCGGACCGTATCGTGATCGACCTCGCGCGGGCGACCGGCAAGGCGTTTCTGGAAAGCGTCGCCAAGCCGCCGATGGTGATCAAGGGGTCCGCGACCGAAATCGCCACCGCCAGTTTCGTCAATACTCCCAAGCCGCGCAAAACCCAGGCGGCGGCGCAACCCGTTCCAACCGGCGCCGAGGCGGCGGCGGTCGCGGTGCCGGAAAAGCCCGCGCCACCCACGGTCGAGAACGCCGCCACTCAACGCAAGGTGAAGCAGGCGGCGGCGGGGACGCGTCTGGCGTCGCTGCGCGTGCCGGTGAAGCCGCCGGTGCCGGGGGGATACGCGAGGAAGCGGATCATCGTTATCGATCCGGGGCACGGCGGCGTCGATCCGGGCGCCATCGGTGTTTCCGGGATCTACGAAAAGCACATCACGCTCGCCGCCGCGCGCGACCTGAGACGGTTTCTGGAGGCGACGGGCCGCTTCGACGTCAAGCTGACCCGCGACCGCGACATCTTTATCCGCTTGCGCGGCCGTATCGAGCGGGCGCGGGAAATGAATGCCGACCTGTTCATTTCGCTGCACGCCGACACGATCCGTAACCGCCGCGTTCGCGGGCTCTCGCTCTATACGCTTTCCGAGCGCGCATCGGACAAGGAGGCGGCGGCGCTGGCGGAACGGGAAAACAAGGCCGACCTGATCGCCGGCATCGATCTCACGCACGAAAGCGCCGAGGTCACCAATATCCTGATCGACCTGGCGCAGCGCGAAACCATGAACCAGTCGGCCAAGCTGGCGGGTCTCTTGGTCGATGAACTGGACGGCCGGGTGCGAATTCTTGGCAACCCGCACCGGTTCGCCGGTTTCGCGGTCCTTAAGGCGCCGGATATTCCGTCGGTGCTGATCGAACTCGGGTTCCTCTCCAACAAGGATGACGAGCGTGCGCTGCGTTCGGAATCGCACCGCCGCAAACTGGCTCAGTCGATCGCCGGCGCCGTCGATCGCTACTTCGCCAAGATCGAGAGCGCCAGCCGGCCCTGATCCGGATGAAGTGACGGAAATCGTATCCTCATTGCCACGGATCGGTCACATTCTTCGTGTACGTGCTGTTACGGACTCCGCGAATGGGGGGCGGCATGTTACTAAGGTACGGCACGGATAACGGGGTTTTGCTGCCGGTATGAAATTCTTTATTCGCTTCACGCTGATTACGTTCTCGCTGCTTATCGTGGCGGCGGCCGCGGTCGGCGGCGGCACGCTCTACGTGCTGCATAGCTACGGCCGCGATCTGCCGGATTACCGGCAGCTCGCCACCTACGATCCGCAGGTGATGACCCGCGTGCACGCCGGCGACGGACGTTTGCTGGCCGAGTTCGCGATCGAGAAAAGGGCCTTCGTGCCGATCGAGGCGATGCCGAAACGCATCATCGACGCGTTCCTCTCGGCCGAGGACAAGACGTTCTATACCCACTCCGGGATCGATTTCACCGGCGTTGCCCGCGCCGTGGTGACGAACCTGCAGAACGTGGCGACGGGGAAAAGGCTGGTCGGTGCCTCGACGATCACCCAGCAGGTGGCGAAAAACTTCCTGCTCACCAACGAGGTGTCGTTCGACCGCAAGATCAAGGAAGCGATCCTGGCGATCCGGATCGAGCGGGCCTTCACCAAGGACCGGATCCTGGAGCTTTACCTGAACGAGATCTACCTGGGATACGGGTCGTACGGGGTCGCGGCGGCGGCGCTCAACTATTTCAACAAGTCCCTGAACGAGCTGACCATCGCCGAATCCGCGTACCTGGCGGCCCTGCCGAAGGCGCCCAACAACTATAACCCGGTGTCCAAGCACCAGGCCGCCAAGGGGCGCCGCAACTGGGTCGTCGGCCGCATGCTGGACGACGGCCGTATCACGCCGGATCAGGCGCGTGAAGCCACCGATTCGCCGCTACTGGTGGCGCGGCGCGAGGAAACCGAGTTCGTTCAGGCGGATTACTTCACCGAGGAAGTGCGCCGCGAGTTGGTCTCGCGCTTCGGCGAGGATCAGCTCTATCAGGGCGGGTTATCGGTGCGCACCACGCTCGACCCGAAACTGCAGAAGATCGCCCGCGACGTGCTCCGCGACGGGCTCGAGGCCTATGACCGCCGGCACGGCTACCGGGGGCCGGTGACGACGGCGCCGGCGGGGCAGCGGCTCGACGTACCCCTCGACTGGCGTACTTATTTGGGCTCGATCACGCACCCCAAGGGCATGGGCGAGAAGCAGCTCGCCGTGGTTATCGGTATCGACGATGAAAAGGGATACGCCCGGATCGGTGTCGAGGACGGTGCCCCCGGCATCATTCCGCTCGACGAACTGAAGTGGGCGCGCAAGGCGCTCGAGCATCCGCACCGCGGGCCGGCGATCGAGAAACCGTCCGACGTACTCACCGCGGGCGATGTGATCCTGGTCGAGCCGGTCAAGCCGTCCGGCAAAAACAAGGACAGGAAATCCGAGCAGAACCTCTACGTGTTGCATCAAATCCCCGAGGTGAACGGCGGTATCATCGCTATTGATCCGCACACCGGCCGCGTGCTGGCGATGGTCGGTGGTTATTCGTTCGACCGCAGCCAGTTCAACCGCGCCACGCAGGCGGCGCGCCAGCCCGGTTCCGCGTTCAAGCCGTTCGTCTACCTGGCCGGCCTCGACATGGGGTTCACGCCGTCGACGCGTATTCTCGACGCGCCGTTCGTGATCGACCAGGGACCGGGGTTGCCGAAGTGGCGGCCTGCCAACTACGGCAAGAAGTTCTACGGCGCGTCGACCATGCGCCTTGGCATCGAGAAATCGCGTAACCTGATGACCGTTCGGCTGGCGCAGACCGTCGGCATGGAACGGATCGCGGAATACGCCGAGCGTTTCGGCATCGTCGACGATCTGCCGGAAACCCTGGCGATGGCGCTGGGCGCCAGGGAAACCACGCTGATCCGGCTCACCACCGCCTACGCGATGCTGGTCAACGGCGGCAAGCGCGTCACGCCGACCCTGATCGACCGGGTGCAGGACCGTCTTGGGCGTACCGTGTTCCGTCACGACAAGCGCGATTGTCCGGACTGTCGCGCCGACGCCTGGAACCAACAGCGGGTGCCGGAGGTCCCGGACACGCGGCCGCAGATCACCGACCCGGCGAGCGCCTATCAGGTGGTTAGTATGCTCAGGGGCGTCGTTGAGCGCGGTACCGGACGGCGGATTTCGGAAGTGAACAAGCCGCTCGCCGGCAAGACCGGCACCACCAACGAAGAACGCGACACCTGGTTCATGGGGTTCTCGCCGGACCTCGCGGTGGGCGTGTTCGTCGGTTACGACGAGCCGATCCCGCTCGGCCGTCACGAAACGGGGTCGTCCGTCGCCGCGCCGGTGTTCCGCGATTTCATGGCTGAAGCGCTGGCCGATCAGCCCGCCATTCCGTTCCGTACGCCGCCCGGTATCCGGCTGGTGCGGGTCAACGCGCGCACCGGTCTGCCGATCGGCACGGGAGAAAGCAATGTGATCCTTGAGGCCTTCAAGGAGGGCACGGTGCCGGATACCAAGACCACGGTTATCGAGGGGCAGGGCTGGACCGAGCCGGGCGTGACCGACAACTACACCGGCGCGCCGCTCTCGGGCACCGGCGGGCTTTACTGAACCTTACCGGCCTTCGTCGATGGCGACGAAAAAGGCCAGGCCTAGCATCGACGACCCGGTGATCCACTTCTGCGCGCGGATGGCGCGGGGATGGCGAGCGACCCAATTGCCCGCCGTGCCGAATACCCAGGCAACGCCGAGAATCCACACCAGGCCGCCCGACGCGAAGACGGCGCCGTAGAACAGCATCTGCAACGTGACGTCGCCGAGCGCGGCGTCTGTGAACTGCGGCAGGAAAGCCAGGAAAAAGAGCGCGATCTTCGGGTTCAGGATGTTGCAAACGAAGCCTTGGCGGTAGAGACGCCAGTCGTCGCGGCGGGTCTCGGCGGGGGCGAGGCTGAAATCGTCGTTCTTGCTCAGCAGCGTGCGCGCGCCGAGGTAGACCAGGTACGCGATCCCGGCCCATTTGATCACGATGAACGCGGCCGGAAAGACCTTGAGCACGGCGGCGAGCCCGAAGGCGGCGGCGAACATGTGCACCAGGATGCCCGTGGAAACGCCAAGCGCGGACAGCGCGCCGGCGCGCCGTCCCTGGCCCATGGCGCGTGTCGCGACGAAGATCATGTCCGGTCCCGGCGCGATGTAGAGCGCGACCGATGCGGCGATGAAGACGCTGAGCGTGGCGGGATCGATTTCCATGCCCGGACTGTACGCCCGCGCGGATTTCCGCGAAACCCGATTCTTGCGCCGGGCTTGAGCGCGGCGCGCGGGACCGTTAAATAGACACCGAGATCACAACAGAGGGACACCCCCATGCGCGCAGAACTTCAGTCGATGGCCGACGAGATCGAGCAGTCCGCAGGACTGCTGAGGAGGCATCTTTGACTACGATCAGGCCAAACTCCGTCTCGAGGAACTGAACGCGCTCGCCGAAAGTCCCGATCTCTGGAACGACCCGGACAACGCGCAGGCGCTGATGCGCGAGCGCACCAAGGTCGAGGCAGGGATCAAGGAAGTCGACGGTCTCTACGGCGATCTGCAGGATACGGTCGACCTGATCGAATTGGCGGAAACCGAGGACGACGCCGACGTCATGAAGGACGCCGAGGCGTCGATGAAGGAATTGCTCGGCCGCGCCCAGAAGGCTCAGTTGAAAACACTGCTCTCCGGCGAGGCCGATGAAAACGACTGCTTCCTGCAGGTGCAGGCCGGCGCCGGCGGTACCGAGGCGCAGGACTGGGCGGAGATGCTGCTGCGCATGTACACGCGCTGGGCCGACCAGCGCGGTTACAACGTCGAATGGCTGGAAGAGAGTCCGGGCGAAGAAGCCGGTATCAAGTCGGCGACCCTTAAAGTTTCAGGGGAGAATGCCTACGGCTGGCTCAAGACCGAAAGCGGCGTGCACCGTCTGGTACGCATTTCGCCCTACGATTCCTCGGCACGCCGTCACACCAGCTTCTCGTCGGCCTGGGTCTCGCCGGTCATCGACGACAACATCGAGGTCGAGATCGACGAGAAGGATCTGCGCGTCGACACCTACCGCGCGTCGGGTGCCGGCGGCCAGCACGTCAACAAGACGGAAAGCGCGATCCGCATTACACACCAGCCGTCTGGCATCGTCGTGCAGTGCCAGAACGACCGTTCGCAGCACAAGAACCGCGCCCAGGCGATGGCCATGCTGCGTGCGCGACTCTATGAAATGGAACTCAAGAAACGCGAGGATGCGGCGCAGGCGCAGGCGGATTCCAAGACCGATATCGGCTGGGGGCACCAGATCCGGTCCTACGTGCTGCAGCCCTACCAGATGGTGAAGGACTTGCGCACCGAGGTCGAAACGTCGAACACCGGCGCCGTGCTCGATGGCGACATCGACATGTTTCTGGAAGCGGCGCTCGCCGCCCGGATCAAGGACGGCGAAGAAAGCGCGGCGTAGCTCCGTTCTTGCTAGTGGATATGCAGCCCGCCGTTGACGTCGAGCACGGCGCCGGTGATGAACGACGACATGTCGCTCGCGAGAAATAGGCATGCGTTGGCCATGTCGTCCGATGTACCCAGACGGCCGAGCGGTACTTTGGCCGCGAGGTCGGCCTTGATTTCGGGCGTCATGCGGCCGCCGGTGAAGTCGTTGTCGACGGGACCGACGGCGATGGCGTTGGCGCGGATGCCGAGCGGCGCCAGCTCGCGACCGAGGGCCTTGGCGAGACCCATGATGCCGGCCTTGGCGGCGGCATAGTGCGAACGCCCGAAAACGCCGCCACCGTTCTGCCCGGCGATAGAGGCGATGCAGACGATGGCGCCACCGCCGTCACGCATCGCCGGCAGGCATGCTTGGGCCATGAGGAAGTTGCCCTTGAGGTTGACGCCGAGCACGCTGTCGAATTCGTCTTCTGAAATTTCGTCGAACGGCGTCCCCATGACGATACCGGCGTTGTTGACCAGGATGTCGATACGCCCGAGGTCGGCAGCAATGGCCGCGGTCGTGCCCTTGACGGCGGCCGCGTCGGCGACGTCGCAGACGTAGGTGCGGTGCGGCGGCCCCATCTCCGCCGCCGCTTCCTCCAGGCCCGCCTCGTCGATGTCGGTGAGTGCGCAGGTCGCACCCTCGGCCGCGAACAGCCTTGCCGTGGCGCGGCCGATACCGCCCGGCGAGCCCGCGCCGGTGATGACCGCCGTCTTTCCGGAGAGTAGGCCTGTCATTGTACAATCAGGTCCTTGAACAGGATCGTGTGCACCTTGGCGGGCCGGATGATGTTCTGGATGATCTGCACCAGTTCGAAGCGCAGCCGTTCCGATCCTTCCTTGCCGACCACATGCTGGCGCTCCTGCTCACGCAGGTGCGTCAGGATCGCGTCCATGACCTGCATCTCCGTCGTTTCGAGCCGCGCCACGTCCTCCGGCATCAACTGCACGTGAATCGTCGCGCGCAGGAAAGGTGCACGGCATTCGCCGGTTTTGAGGTCGGTACGGATTTCCGGCAGCGGGTGGAACACGGGTTCGCCGATCATCAGTTCGGCGCGGTGCTGCGGTTTCTCCCATCCCATGAGCGCATGAACCCAGCCCATGTACCAGGCCAGTCCACCGCCACCGCCGAAGAAAATCAGGATGCCGAGGATCAGCCCGAGCAGAAGCTTGCCGGTCGACAGCTTTTTCCTGCCCTTGCCTTTTTTCGTTTTCTCGCCGTTGTCATCGGCCATGGTCTGGCCCTCCCGATCTGCCGGAACGTGTACGTTGAAAAACCGAGGTTAGCCGTTCGTGGAGTGCGGGGGAAGGCCGGTAAGGCGCGCCAGTCGCCGCGTCAGGCGATGGTTACCCGGTCACGTCCGTTCTGTTTGGATTTGTAGAGGTTGGCGTCCGCATCGCTGATCAGGTCGCCGATTTCCCGATCCTGGTCGAGCTGGACGAATGCGCCGCCGACACTGATCGTCACATGATCGCAGACGCTCGACGACTTGTGCGGGATTTTCAGGAAATTGACCGCGTCCCGGAGCGTCTCGCCGATTATCTCTGCGCCTTCCAGATTGGTCGACGGCAGCACGCAGACGAACTCCTCGCCGCCGTAACGGGCGATCTGGTCGCCCGGGCGGTGCACCGATGACGACAGCGCCTTGGCGACGATCGTCAGGCAGGTATCGCCGGCCTGGTGACCGTAGGTGTCGTTGTATTGCTTGAAGTGATCGATATCGATCAGCAGCAGCGAAATCTCACTGCCGGCGCGGATTCCGCGCTGCCATTCGGAACGGATGTGCTGGTCGAAACTGCGGCGGTTCGGGATACCCGTCAGACCATCGATGAAAGCGATGGTCTCCAGGTAATCGCGGTAGCGTTTGAGTTGCAGGTGATTGTTCACCCGCGCGGCGACGACAGGCTGGACGATCGGCTTCGTGACGTAGTCGACGGCGCCGGCCTCGAAACCTCTCGTCTCGTCGGTTTCATCGGTCATCGCGGTCGCGAAGATCACAGGAATGTTCGCGGTTTCGGGATTTTCCTTGAGCCGCCGGCAGGTCTCGTAACCATCGATGCCGGGCATCATGATGTCGAGAACGACGATGTCGGGTTTCTCACGAAGCGCGAGTTCGATGGCTTCCTCGCCGCCGGTTGCGAACATGATGTCGCCGAGTTCCTCGAGGGCGCCGCTCATCACTTCAATGTTCAGGGGTTCGTCGTCGACGACGAGAATCCTGGATATCTTCTCCGGTAAATTTATATTCACGTCGTTCCGCCTTCGTGTCCGCTCGTTTCTTGTTCTAGTTTATGGAGGATTTGCCGGGCTTTTTCAAAATCCAGCTTGTCCGCGGCACGCTGCAACTCGGCGAACGTAGTGCCCGCGGATTCGCCGAGTGCGGTTTCCAACTCGCCGAGACGCTGCCGCGCGGAAATCCGCTTCGATGCGAACGCGGCGTCCAGTTCCTCGATCAATTTGCTGAGATTGGTATCGCCTGACAGCGCCGGTTTGTTCTGTGTTGCCGGGGTCGGGGCGTCTCCACCCGTGGCGCGGTCCAGGACCGCCTTGACGCGGGCGTGGGCGGCGATCGCCGGTGCGGTGTCCGGTGCACCGGAGGGGGCGTCCTTGAACGCATTTTCCAAAGACCGGCATTCACGATGCAGTTCCTCGGCGCCGATGGTGCCGGCGAGCCCGCCGATCGTGTGCACGAGGCGCGACGCCAATTCCGTGTCTCCGTTGCCGATGGCTTCGTTGAGTTGACTTTCGAAGTCGGCGTACTTGGTGTTGAAGTCACGGAGGAGTTTGGCGAAAAAAGCATCATCCAGCCCAAGGCGCTTTTTCGCTTCGGCGAAATTAAATCCGGCCCCCGGGTCCGTCGCGGATGACGCTTCCGGTTCGGGGGCGGCGGTTTCGGCCGGTGCCGGTATATCGGCGGGGCCTTTGGATGCCGTGCTTTCCCCACCGCCGCGCCATTTGGCCAGCGTCTCGAACAGATTGTTCGCGTCAACCGGTTTCGAGATGTGGTCGTTCATGCCGGCGGCCAGACAGGCGTCGCGTTCCTCGGCCATGGCGTGGGCAGTCATGGCGATGATCGGCATGCCTTCCATGCCGTCCAGGGCGCGGATTTGCCGGGTCGCCTCGTAGCCGTCCATTTCCGGCATCTGCAGATCCATCAGGATCGCCTCGATTCCGTTCGGATTTTCCCGCATGCGTTCGAGCGCGATCTTCCCGTTGTCGGCGATATCCGCATGTACGCCGGCTTCCTCCAGAATGCCGACCGCGACCTGCTGATTTATGCTGTTGTCTTCCGCCAGGAGCACCCGCATCCCCTGGATGCGGGCACGGACTTTGTCGATGCCACTTTCGATCGCCGGCCGGTGTGCGGGTTTCCCGTCGTTCCCGATGAAATGTTCGACGATGGCGTCGATCATCAGGGATGTGTTGATCGGCTTGGCAAGAAATCCGGCAAGGTCCAGCCGGTCGGCCTGACGGATTGCATCGGTGTAGCCGTGTGCGGAAAAGAGAAATATCGCCGGAGACGACCCGTCGGCGAGGCAGTCACGAATGCGCTTGATCGTCTCCACTCCGTCGAGTTCCGGCATGCGCCAGTCGACGAGGATGATCGCGAACCCCCGGCCGGCCTTTTCGGCGGCATCGACGGCCTCGATCGCGGCGCGCGGCGACGACTCACATTGGACGTCGCTGAACTTCATGCCGCGCAGCGTGTCACCGAGGATTTCCAGCGACGTTTCATTGTCGTCGACAATGAGAACGGGCATTTTGGCGGTGTCCATTTCGGGCGGCAAAGCTTCGCCGTCATCGATGTTTTGCAGACCGAACGGCAACTCGACGGTGAACGTGCTGCCTTCGCCGACGGTGCTTTCCAGTGAAATGGCACCGCCCATCATTTCCGTAAACTCCTTGGATATCGTCAAGCCGAGACCGGTGCCGCCGTACTGGCGGGTCGTCGTAACGTCGGCCTGGGTAAAGGGCCGAAACAGCTTTTCCTGTTGTTCGGGCGTCATGCCGATGCCCGTATCGGAGACGGCAAACCGGAATCGCCCCTGATCCGCCGTCCTTTCGATCAATTCGATGCGGATCACCACTTCGCCGGATTCGGTAAACTTAACTGCATTGCTGGCGAGATTGGTGATGATCTGGCTGAGCCGCAGCGGATCGCCGACGAGCGCACGTGGGGTGTCGGGCTCGGTCCAGAACATCACCTCTATATCCTTGTTGGATGCCGCATCGCCGATCACCGTCGCCAGATTCTGAAGGATGTCATCAAGCCGGAACGGCACCTGTTCGATCTCGAGACGGCCCGCTTCAAGTTTCGAGAAATCTAGGATGTCGTTGATGATGCCGAGCAGGGACTGTGCCGAGGTTGAAATCTTCTGAAGGTAATCGGTCGTGCGCGGTGGCAATTCCGCTTTGAGGGCCAGGCGGCTCAGGCCGATGATGGCGTTCATCGGCGTGCGGATCTCGTGGCTCATGTTGGCGAGGAACGACGACTTGGCGATGTTTGCGTCTTCGGCGGCTTGTTGCGCGTCCTTGAACGCAGTGATGTCGACTCGAATCCCAATAGATCCGCCGTCGGGTGTTTTCCGGTCGATGACCTTCAACCACCGCCCGTTGGACAATTTACGCTCGAACGAGCGGTCGGCTTGGCGGTGTTCGGCGGACTGGCGCGCGACCCATGCCTCGATGTCTTCGCCGTCAAGATTGTATTCACCCCGCTTGGCGCCCTCGCGGACAATGTGTTCGAAGGCATTCCCGGGTTCGAGAAAGTCGGCGGAATTCGGGTAGTACTCGCGGTATTTGTCGTTGCACATGACCAGCTTTTGATCCGCATCGAAAATGATGAAAGCTTCGTCCATGACTTCGAGTGCGTCGATTAACTGATTCCGCGCATTCGTCGCTTCCTGTTCGGCGCGTACACGGCGGGTCACGTCGGCGTATGTGGTGACGAAGCCACCGCCCGGAACCGGCATGCCGCGGATTTCGAGCATTGTTCCGTTCGGGCGGGTGCGGGTGAATTCATGGGGTTCGAACTTGCGCGCGAGCGCGAGGCGTTCTTCGACCTGTGCCTTTGTCTCGCCGGGGCCGTATTCGCCGCGTTCGGCATTGATTTCGAATGCTTTTGCCAGTGGGATGCCGCGCGGCATGTCTTCTTTCGGAAAGTCGAGGAGTTCGTAAAAGCGATCGTTCATCACAACGAGATTGAGGTTGTCGTCGACCATGGATACGCCCTGATTGATCGTTTCCAGAGTCGTTTCCAGCAGCTCACTCTGCTCTTTCATTTGTTGGCGTAGATGATTGATCCGGTAAATATAGCGCACGATGACAAAGGCACCGATCAGGATCACCGGGAGCACGGCGAGCCCGCCAAACAGAAACTTGAGCGTATCCTCGATCGTCCGGTTCGTCTCGGCCAGTGCCGCGGCGCTCTGGCGCGCGGCGAGCATCTGCAGGCTCGAAAGCGCCGCCGCTGCGCGGGTGTCGTCGACGCGGACGATCCGGTCCACTTCGGAAACGGGCAGGCCGTTCTCGAATGCAAGTTCGGCATCGGCGAGACGGTCGCGGTAATTTTCAACCACCTTCTTCACCGTATTAAGTGCTTCCACTTCGGACGGGATCGGCTTCAGGTCGAGAAGCCGCTCAATGGCATCCAGTGAAAGCGCCATTTCGATCTCGGCTTTGGTCTTGTTGGTGTTTTCCTGGCGCAGGACGTAGTTCTTGAAGTGATGAATGAAACCGTTATAGCCCATGTGCTTGTGCAATTCGGCGAGCGCATTGGACTTGCGTGTTTCCTGCTCTTGCTGGGCTTGCCAGGCATGATTGATGCCGTTGACCCGGTTGTATGCGGTGTACAGGAACGCGGAAAAAGCCATCGCCAGCACCAGGGCGATGCCGATCACCAGCCGGGAGTCCGTCGATAGTGGCTTGATCCGCGTTTTCATGATCAGTGCTTTCGAGACATCCTGCCTGAGGGCCCGCGGCGCATATCGATACGCCCTTTGATGTCCCGCACGAATGCCGCACGGGCGCGGACCGCATTGTCCGGAACGATAACCATATCAGTGGTAACGTCCACCCGGTATCGTGGGAAGCCGCAAATAGTTGTCTCAAGAGTTAATATATTGAAATTCCAGTCAATTACAGGTTCTTCACAACGTCCAGGACTTCGTCGGCGTGACCTTTGACCTTGACCTTCGGCCACGCGTGCCGGATGACGCCCTTGGCGTCGATGACGAATGTCGCACGCTGGATGCCCATGTACTTGCGTCCGTACATGTTCTTTTCGACCCAGACGCCGAAATCCTCGCATAGCGTCCCGTCCTCGTCCGAGATCAACTGGAACGGCAGGTTCTGCTTTTCGACGAAATTGTCGTGCCGTTTGACGCTGTCCTTGGAGACGCCGACGACCATGGCACCAGCTTTTTCGAAATCTTCGATCCGGTCGCGGAAATCCTGCGCCTCGGTGGTGCAGCCCGGGGTCATGTCCTTGGGATAGAAATACATCACCGTTTTCTTGCCCTTGAGGTCTTTCAACGCCAGCTTGCCACCGCCGTTGATGGGCAGGTTGAAGTTCGGAACCTTGTCGCCGCTCTCAAGCATCGTCTCACTCCTGGACTGTCATCGTATTCATTGTGTTTATTACGCCGCAAATCCGGTACGGGTTCAAACATTCGGTGCGTCGCCGCCGTCACCGGCCTTGGGGCTGCCGACGACGCGCGTGAAGATGGCGCGGACATTTTCCTCGGTTTCCGTCAGGCGGTGCGAGAGATCGTCGAAGGACGCGCTGCCGGTAATCTCCATCAGATCCTCGCGGAGCGGTGCCGAGAACGCCGCGACCTTGGCGTCCGTCATCTCACCCTCGATGGTCAGCGCAAGGAACGTCTGCAGGTCGCGGTACAGTGCCTTCGCCGCCGATAGTGCAGCGGCGGCGTCGGCATCGACGAGTCCGCGCTCGGCGGCCTTTCTGAATATCTCCTCGGCGTCGGGGGACATGATGCCGCTGTCGCCGGCGGCGTGTGCCAGCACCAGATACTGGGCGATGAAGTCGACGTCGACCTGGCCGCCCGCGACCTGTTTTATGGCCCAGGCGCATCCGGTGCCGTGCTGCGCCTCGATGCGTCCGCGCATCTTGGCGACTTCGGCAGCCGTCTTGGCGGCGTCCCGTTCGCGGCCGAGGTTGTCGACGATGACGCCACGCACGGTCTCGCCCAGGCCGCCGGTCTCGAAGATCACGCGTGCTCGCACCAGGGCCATGAACTCCCAGGTCCAGGCGGTTTCTTCATAATACCTGACGAAGCCGTCGAGCGCCGTCGCCACGGGACCCTTGTTGCCGCTTGGCCTGAGCCGCATGTCGACCTCGTAAAGCGTGCCCTCGGCGGTCATTGACATGACGGCGTTGATGATGCGCTGCCCCAGGCGGCTGTAGTATTGTGAGACCGCCAGTGGTCGCTCGCCGTCTGATTGCTGTGCGTCCTCGTCGGCCGAATAAATGAAAATCAGGTCGAGGTCGCTCGACGGCGTCAGTTCGCGCGACCCGAGCTTGCCCAGCCCCAGCGTACAGAAACGCCCGCCCGCAATACGGCCGTGCGCATGTTCGAATTCGGTGATGACTTCCGGGATCAGGGTTTGCAGCACGGCGTCCGCGACATCGCTGAACTGTCGCGCCGCGTGACTTGGATCGATCACACCCCGCAGCAACTGCACGCCGATCTGGAAGCGCCGATCGTTGTTCCAGCGCCGGGTTGCGTCCAGCACGTCCTCGAAGAACACGGTGTCCGTCAGCGCCTCGGCGCAGTCGGCGCAAAGCGTATCGACGTCCGGCAGCGGGTCGTAGAAATCCGCGCTCAACACACTATCCAGCAGGTTGGGGCGGCGGCTCAGGTGCGCCGCCAGCCGGGGCGCCTCGCCCATGATTTCGGCCAGCAGGTTGAGAAGTTCCGGGTACGCCTGGAACATGGTGAAAATCTGCACGCCGGCGGGCAGGCCCGAAATAAACGCGTCGAAACGGATAAACGTCGCGTCCGGGTCCGGCTGCTTGGCGATGGCGCCGAGAAGTGCCGGGGTCAGTTCCGTCAGCAGTTCGCGGGCACGGGTCGAGCGGGTGGCGCGGACGCGGCCGTGGTGCCAGGCGCGGATCGATTTGTCGACCAGCGCCGGGTCCCGGAAGCCGAACCCGCCAAGCGTCTTGAGCGTTTCCGGGTCGCTGTCGGCCCCGGTGAAGGCGAGATTGCCGGCCTGACCGTCCTCCGCGGCGAGTGACGGCGCGTCGTCGAACAGCGCGCCGTAATGTCCCTGCACGGTTTTCAGGTGATGCAGCAGGTCGGCGCGGAACGCATCCGCATCGTCGTAGCCGCAAAACGCCGCGAGGCGGGCGATACCGTCATCGTCGTCGGGCAGGGTCTGGGTCTGTTCATCGCCCTGCATCTGCAGGCGGTGCTCGACCCGCCGCAGGTATTCGTAGGCCGCGTCGAGCTCGTCGGCGGCACCGGCGTCGACGAGGCCCATGCCGACCAAATGTCGTATCGCCTCGATGGTCCGGCTCGCACGCGCCGTCGGCTCTCGTCCGCCCCAGATCAGCTGCTGGGTTTGCGCGAAGAATTCGATTTCGCGGATGCCGCCGCGTCCGGTCTTGATGTCGTGGCCGTTGATGGCGACCTCGCCGCCGCCCCTGTGGGCGTGGATTTGGCGCTTGATGGAGTGGATGTCCTGGATCGCCGCGAAGTCGAGGCTCTTGCGCCAGACGAACGGACGCAGATGGTGCAGGAACGTCTCGCCGGCCGTGATGTCGCCGGCGATCGGCCGCGCCTTGATCATCGCCGCGCGTTCCCAGTTCTGGCCCAGGCTTTCGTAATACGTCTCCGCCGCCAGAACCGAGATCGCCAGCGGTGTCGAGCCGGGGTCCGGCCGGAGCCGGAGATCGACGCGGAACACGTAGCCGTCGCCGGTCCGCTCATCAAGGATCTTGGCCAGTGTCCGTGTCATGCGGATCATGTGTTTCTGCAGACCGTCCATATCGTCGGTGTCGATGACGTCTGTGTCGTAGAGGCAGATCAGGTCGATGTCCGAAGAATAGTTCAACTCGCGGGCGCCGAGCTTGCCCATGCCGATAACGATGAATCCCGACCCCCGCTGCGGATCGTCCGGATGCTTGAGTTTGAAGGCACCGCGTTCGGCGGCGCGGCGGATCACGAAACCCGCCGCTGCGTCGGCGGACGCATCGGCGAAATCGGACAGAGCTTCGGTCACCTGGTAGAGGGTCCACTGGCCCGCGATATCGGCCAGCGCGGCGGTTAGCGCCAGCCGCCGCTTGGCGATGCGTAGCGCCCTCATCAGTTGCGTCTCGTCGGTGATCGCCGCCGTCGGCCCGCGCGTTTCGTCGATGATGTCCCGGGCAAGGGCGTCCGGGCCCGCCGACACCAGCCGGCCGAGCCAACACGGCTCGCGCAGTAGCACCTGGGTCAGAAACGGGCTGCACCCGAACACGCCTTCCAAAAGCCGTTTGCCGTCACCGCTTTTGGCGAAATCGAGTGCCGCGCGCGCGTTATCGGGGGCATCCTCCCGCGCCGCGTCGAGGTGTTCGATGAAGTCCTGCATCCCGCGTTCGGCGGCTTCCGCATCGGCGGGGGCGGGCAGGGTTGCCGCGTCGATTTCGATTACGTCTCCCATGGTATCTGCAATACGGCATCCCGGCGCCGGACGCAAAGCGTGCGGCGCCGGGGAATTGGCGCAATGCTGAACTTAATTACGCGGTTTACTCCGCGTTAAGCGGCGTTTATGCATACTTATTGCACGGATTCTCCCGGATTTTCCGGGCGGTTTGGTGTGGCCAACAGGTTTGTGCTTACGTTGATTTTCAAGCGGACATTTATCGGTCTGGTTCAGTTGCTCGGCGGTCTCGGCGCGGGGCTTGCGATCATCACGCTGCTGATCGCCTGGCAGCTCCACAAAGGGCCGGTCTCGCTGTCGTTCCTGACGCCCTATGTGGAACAGGCGCTGAACGATGGCCACCGCAGTTTCCGGCTCGCCATCGATGACACGACGCTGACCTGGGCCGGCTGGGACCGGGCCATCGAACTGCGCGTTAAAAATGTGCGCGCCGTCGGCGATAGCGGCGCCGCGCAGGCGCGGATTCCCGAACTATCCATGTCGCTGAGCGGCCGGGCGCTATTGCGCGGCCGCCTGGCGCCCAAGTTTATCGAGCTTCTGGGGCCGGAGATCCGCGTCCAACGCGAAGCGAGCGGCGCGCTCGGCATCGAGGTCGCCGCCGCCAGCGACGCCAGCGACGACCGCTTCGCGACCGGTTTGCTGGGCTGGCTGGTCAGCAAGCCGGAACCGGACTCTCCGATGAGTTACCTGGAAACGGTACGCATCTCCGGCGCGACCATGATTTTCGACGACCGCATGACCGGCAAGGAATGGCAGGCGCCGGTCGGTTACCTGCGGCTCGACCGGGCGCCGCACGGTCTGCTCGCGGAAGGGTCGCTGCTGATCGATGTCGAGAACAGGGTTGCGGATATATCGCTGCATGGTTCGTTCCAGAGCGAGGGGCGGCGCCTCGATCTCACGGCATCGTTCGCCGAGATTTCACCGGCGTCGTTCGCGGCACTTGACCCGAAATTCACCGCTTTGCAGGTGGTCGATATGCCATTGTCCGGCAAGTTGATCGTCGGCACCTCGCTGAACGAAGGGATCGACACCATCGGCTTCAAGGTCGATGGCGGTGACGGCATGCTCAATCTGCCGGGCCCGTTCGCACAGAAGCTGAAGGTCGAACGCGTCGCGCTCGAAGGCATTTACAACAGGCGCAACGGTTCGGTGACGATCGATAACGGCGAGGCGACGCTGGCCGAGGGATCGGCGATCCGGATTCCGGCGCCCATCGATCACGTCTTTCCGGTGGTCAACATGGCCGGCGCCGGCAAATTCGACCTTGCCGCCGGCACCGCGGATATCCAACGGTTGAGCCTCAACCTCGGCGGCCCCGTGTTCGACCTCAAGGGCCGCGTCGAGGGCGTCGGCACCAAGGGAACCCGGCTCGTTGCCGAAGCCACGCTTGCCGATGTCGCGGTCGACCGGGTCAAAACCTACTGGCCGGCAAGCGTCGGCCGGGACGCCTACAACTGGATCACCACGCACATGAGCGGCGGTCGCATGGTCCAGGCCGATGCCGAGCTGGACGTCATGGTGGGCGAGGACGGCACGTTCCGGGTCGATGAGCTTGGTGGCACCATGCGTGCCGAGGATGTCGACGTCACCTATCTGCACGGCATGCCGCCCGTGACCGGCGTCAGCGCGAACATGAAATTCGACGCCGACACCTTCGATATCGCCGTCGAGAGCGGGCAGAGCGGTAAGATCGAGCTTGGCGGCGCGGATATCCGCATTACGGGTCTGCAGAAGGAAGATCAGTACATCGACATCAAACTGCAGGCCGCATCGCCGCTGCCGGAAGCGCTGACGCTGATCGAACGCGATCCATTCAATTTCGCCAGCGCCATGAAGATCGATCCGAAAAGCACGCTGGGCGACGCGAAGGTCGACCTGAATCTTTATTTCCTGCTCGCCAAGGACCTCGCCGTCGAGGACGTGGACGTCAAGGCGGTGGCGGAATTGTCCGGTGTCGCGATGAAGGACGTGGTGCTTGGCCGCGATATCCGCGACGGCAAGCTGAAGCTCACCGTCGACAAGAAGGATATGGAAGTCGACGGCAAGGTCATGATGGGCAACGTACCGGTGGCGTTGATCTGGAACGAGAAATTCGGCGAGAACGCGCCGTACCGGTCGCAATATCTGATGGCGGCGAAGATCAGCGATCTCGCGAACGTGCGCGATCTCGGCGTCGATCCGGGACCGGCCGGCGACTTCGTTTCCGGCGGGATCGACGCGACGGTGCGCTACACTGTTTTCGACGGTCGCAGCGGCCGTGTCGAGGTAAACGCCAACCTTGAGCGCGCCGAACTGCGCGTGCCGGTCATGGAGTGGCGCAAGGCGGCGGGCGATCCGGGTTGGGTCGACGTCACGATCCTGCTCGAGAATGGGCTCGTCAAAAGCGTGCCGAGCTTCGATGTCGTCGCCGGTGATCTGACGGTGAAGGGCGACGTGAAGTACGCGCCGGCGGGCCTCGGGCTGGAACGGGTCAATCTGAAGAAAGTGCTGTTCGGACGCACCGACGTTTCCGGTGCCGTGATTTCCAGGCCCGACGGCGGCTGGGAAATCGGCCTGCAGGGACCGGAACTGGAATTCTCACCATTGTGGGAACGGTTGGTCGGCGACCGTCCCGGTCAGGAGGAGATCGAAATCCCCGATCTGACCATCGCCGTCGAACTCGACAAGATGTGGGTCGAGCAGCAGCGGTTCATGTCGGATGTCTCGGGGACATTCGTCCATAAACGCGGCATCTGGCGAACGGCGCTGCTGGATGCCAAGCTTAACGGCGGACCGCTTCTCAATGTCAACATGGCGCCGGACGAGCAGGGCAATCGCATCCTGACCGTGAAGGCGGACAATGCTGGCGACACGCTGCGGTTTTTCGACCTGTTCGAGAACATGCACGGCGGCAAGCTGGAACTACGCGGCCGTTACGACGACGCGGCGCCGCAGCGGCCGCTGCGCGGCAAGCTCCGGGTCGTCGATTACCGGGTCCGCAATGCGCCGTTGCTGACCCGCGTGCTGTCGATCATGGCGCTGACCGGTATCGTCGATGCGTTGACGGGCGAAGGACTCAACTTCTCTGCACTCGATGTTCCGTTCACCCATACCGAGGGTGAGATCCAGGTGGCGGACGCCAAGGCGACCGGAACCTCGATCGGGTTCACGTCGTCGGGGACCGTCTATACCCACGCCGATGTCCTAAATCTGGAAGGGACCGTGGTGCCGGCCTATGCGCTCAACTCGGTGCTGGGCAAGATTCCGCTTCTCGGCAACATTCTCGCCGGGACTGAGGACGGCGGCGGGGTATTTGCCGCGAATTTCTCGGTGACCGGACCGATCGAGGATCCGGAGACGACCGTCAATCCGCTGTCGGCGCTGACGCCGGGCATCCTCCGGAACCTGTTCGGCGCGTTCGCGCCCGAGCAGCCGAAATCACCCCTGATCGCGCCGGCGCCGGTGACCGTTCAGTAAATCGGAAGCCCCCTAGACGGGCCGGATCAGCGCGTGGCGCTTCTTGCCGGCAGACAGCTTGATGACGCCATCGGCGTTCACCGCATCAAGGCCGACGGTCGCCCGTTCGTCGGTGACCTGAGCGTCGTTGATCTTCGCCCCACCGCCCTTGATCAGGCGTCTTGCATCGCCGTTGGACGATGCGAGGCCGGCTTGGGTGAACAGCGTCAGCACGCCGATGCCGCCCTCGATCTCGGCCTTCGCGATCTCGACGCTGGGCAGGCTCTCGCCGAGGCCGCCCTGTTCGAATGTGGTCACGGCCGTACGCCGCGCCTCTTCGGCGGCATCCGCGCCACGGCACAGCTTTGTCGCCTCGTCGGCGAGCACCTTCTTGGCGTCGTTGATCCCGGCGCCCTCAAGCTTTTCCAGGCGTTCGATTTCATCCGGCGGCAGCTCCGTGAACAGCCTGAGGAAGCGGCCCACGTCCGCGTCCTCGGTATTACGCCAGTACTGCCAGTAGTCGTAGTGGCTGAGCGCGTCGTCGTTAAGCCACACGGCGCCGTCGGCGGTCTTGCCCATCTTGGCGCCCGACGCGGTGGTCAGCAGCGGCGTTGTGAGGCCGTAAAGCTGCTTATCGGCGATGCGGCGGCCCAGTTCGACGCCGTTGACGATGTTGCCCCACTGGTCCGAGCCGCCCATCTGCAGCGTACAGTCGTGCTTCCTGGAAAGTTCCACGAAGTCGTACGCCTGCAGGATCATGTAGTTGAATTCGAGGAACGTCATCGGTTGTTCGCGGTCGAGGCGTAGCCTGACGCTGTCGAAGGTCAGCATCCGGTTGATCGTGAAGTGCGGGCCGACGTCGCGTAAAAGCTCGATGTACTTGAGTTCGTCCAGCCAGTCGGCGTTGTTGACCATGACCGCGTCGGTCGGACCGTCGCCGAAGGCGAGAAACTTACGGAACACCTGTTTGATGCCGTCCATGTTGGCGGCGATGTCCGCGTCGGTCAGCATCTTGCGGCTGTCGTCGCGGCCCGTCGGATCGCCGATCCTGGTCGTGCCGCCGCCCATCAGGACGATCGGTTTGTGCCCTGTCTGCTGCAACAGCCTGAGCAACATGATCGAGACCAGCGAGCCCACGTGCAGGCTGGGCGCGGTGCAGTCGAACCCGATGTAGGCGGTCACCGGTCCGGCGGCGCATTTCTCGTCGAGCGCGTCGAGGTCCGTGCACTGGTGCATGAAGCCGCGCGCGGTGAGTTGGTTGACGAAATCGGACTTGTATTGGGCCATGAATGGTCTTGCTGTTTTTGTTGAGGGCGCGGATGATTAGCACATGCAGGCCCTGACAGACAACGACCTAGACGGTACCGGACGCCCGCAGAAGGGGCAGGTGCTGACCGCCATCGGCCTGATGAGCGGGACCTCCATGGACGGGATCGACGTCGCCGTCATCGACACCGACGGCGAAACGGTCAAGCGCCGGGGCGCGTTCGCGTCCTATCCCTATGAAGCTTCTCTCAGGAAGCGTGTACAGGCGCTGGCCGGCCGAAAGCCGGGCCGGGACAAGGCGGTGTCGGACGCCGTCCGCGACATCACCGATGCGCATGCCGAGGCGGTCGAGGATTTTCTGGGCCGAGCCGGTCTCAGCCCGCACGACGTCGACGTGGTCGGCTTTCACGGCCAGACCGTGTTTCACGACCCGGCGAAGGGGGTAACGGTGCAACTGGGCGACGGGGCGCAGTTGGCCGAACGGCTCCGGATCGCCGTCGTCAACGACTTCCGTGCCGCCGACGTGGCGGCGGGGGGCGAGGGGGCGCCGTTCGCGCCGCTCTATCACGCGGCGCTGGCCAAACCGCTGGAGCCGCCGGTGTGCGTGCTTAACATGGGCGGCGTCGGCAACCTGACGTGGATCAGCCCCGACGGCGGGATCATCGCCTTCGACACCGGCCCCGCGAACGCGTTGCTGGACGATTGGGTGTTTGAGCGCACCGGCGAAAACATGGACGCCGACGGCACCGTTTCTCGCAAGGGCCATGTGCACGAAGACGTGCTGGCTCAACTCATGAATAACGATTATTTCGACCAGCCGTACCCAAAATCCCTCGACCGTGATCACTTCGACCCGGCGCCGGCAAAGGGGCTTTCGCTCGAGGACGGGGCGGCGACGCTGGTCGCGTTCTCGGCCGAAGCCGTGGCGCGCGCGCAGGCGATGCTGCCGGCCCTGCCCGAACGCTGGCTGGTCACGGGCGGCGGCCGGCACAACCCGGTGCTGATGGCGGCACTCCGGCGCGCGCTGGAACGCCCCGTGGAACCGGTGGAGGCGGCCGGCTGGTCCGGTGACGGGATGGAGGCGCAGGCGTTCGCCTATCTCGCCGTCCGCTCGCTTTACGGCCTGCCGCTCAGCCTGCCGTCGACGACCGGTGTCGCCGAGCCGATGCCGGGCGGGGTTTTACACAAGCCGCAAGAATAGTCGTCATCCCGGGCGTTAGGCATCGCCTGAACGCGATCCGCGTGCGGATGAGATCCTTGCGACCCGGGACCCATGGATAGATTAAGTGCGGTGTCGGGATGGCTCCCGGATCGCTGGCTTTCCCAACCTCGCTGGCGCTCGGGGGAAATTCGCGGATATTCCTCATGACGTCATTCCGGCGCAGGCCGGAATCCAGTGCAATCGCTGCGATGTCTCGGAGGGGCTCCCTGCTTGTGTCCCTGGACCCCGGCCTGCGCCGGGGTGACGAAATAGAAATATGCAGCGCATCCTATAGATTGACTCTGCCGCCGGGTGCGGCTTCGATCACGCACCATGGAAAACGCACCCCTCGACATCTCCGCCCTTCAAGCACGCCGGCTGGTCCTCGACCTGCAGGGGTTGGCGGAGAATCCGCGCCGGCGCCTGGGCCGCGAAGGACTGCTGGACCTGATCCGGAAACTCGGGTTCGTTCAGGTCGATTCCATTCAGTGGGTCGAACGCGCCCATCACATGATCCTGGCGAGCCGCTGGGACGGCTACCGGCAAAAGGATCTAAACCGTCTGATCGAGACGGACCGGATGCTGTTCGAGAACTGGACCCATGACGCGTCGATTCTGCCGGTCGAGTTCTTTCCGGTGTGGCAACAACGGTTCGCGCGCGAGAGGGAGCGCCTCGCCAAACGCTGGGCCAGACGGCAGGGCGCCAATCACCGCGAGGACCTGGCGCATGTGTTGGTGCACGCGGCGGAAAACGGCGCCGTCACTGCCCGCGAAATGTCGGAAACCCGGGATCCGTCCGATGCGGGCAAGGGCGCGTGGTGGGATTGGAAACCGTCGAAGGTCGCGCTGGAATATCATTGGCGCACGGGCGGGCTGTGCATCTGTCACCGGCGCGGTTTCCAGAAAGCCTACGACCTGACCGAGCGTGTGATCCCCGACGCGTATCGCGGGCCGGGGTTGGGTGCGGACGCCTACATCGATTGGTCCTGCCGCGAGGCGCTGAAACGCCTTGGCTTCGGCACGGCGGGCGAGATTGCCGGTTATTGGGACAATATCACGGCAGCCGAGGCCAAGGCCTGGTGCGACGCTCGGTTGGGCAATGAGGTCGTCGAGGTTCGCGTGCACGGCGCCGGCGACGGCGCGCCGCGCAAACTCTACGCGCTCGCCGACATCGAAGCGCGCCTCGCCAAGGTGCGGCGACCGAGCGAGCGCTTGCGCATCCTCAATCCGTTCGACCCCGTGATCCGCGACCGCAAGCGCCTGAAGCACCTGTTCAATTTCGATTACCGGATCGAGATTTTCGTCCCGGCGCCTGAGCGCACCTTCGGGTACTACGTTTTCCCGCTGCTGGAGGGCGATCGGATGATCGGCCGCCTCGACATGAAGGCAGAACGCGCCGACGATGTGCTTCAGGTCGGTGCCCTTTGGCGGGAACCGGGCGTCACGTTCGGCAAAGGCCGCATGGCGCGTCTGGAAGGCGCGCTCGCGCGCGTGCGCAAGCTGGTCGGTTTGTCCGACGTCCGGTTCCGCGACGGGTGGCTGCGGTAGGCTGTGTAAGCTGCCGTCACCCCGGCCTTTTGAGATGGCCATCCTTCGAGACGGCCTTAACAGGCCTCCTCAGGATGAGGTGGACAGGGAAGCCTCATGCTGAGGAGCGAAGCGTCTCGAAGTATGAACGGGCTGGCTGAACACGGTTCAGGACGATGGCGCAGGAAGCCTACACCGACGTTTCCAGGTTGGCGTCGAGGTACTTCTCGACGTGCTTTTCCATCTGGTCCAGGTGATTGCGGAAGAAATGGTCGCAGCCCTTCACCACGTTGTAGTCGATGGTGATGTTCTTCTGCTTACCGAGCTTGTCGGCGAGCTTGGCGACCGACTCCTCGGGGATGATGTCGTCACTGTCGCCGTGCACCATCAGGCCGCTGGCCGGGCAGGGGGCGAGGAACGAGAAATCGTGGATCGAGGCCGGCGGCGCGACGGCGACGAAACCGTTGATCTCGGGCCGGCGCATCATCAGTTGCATGGCAATCCAGGCGCCGAATGAGAACCCGGCAATCCAGCATCCGGTCGCATTCGGGTTGTGGCCCTGCATCCAGTCGAGCGCGGCGGCGGCGTCGGAAAGTTCGCCCAGGCCGCTGTCGAACGCGCCCTGGGAGCGGCCGACGCCCCGGAAATTGAACCGCAGCGTCGAGAAACCGCGCCTGGAAAAGCTATGGTAAAGCGAATAAACGACCTTGTTGTTCATGGTCCCGCCATGCTGCGGATGCGGATGCAGGATCAGCGCCACCGGCGCGTCGTCGCGCTTGGCGTGCTGATAGCGGCCTTCGAGGCGGCCTTCCGGTCCGTTGAAAATCACGTCGGGCATGGGTGGAACCTCTGGTTTGGAATGGCGTCAAATAATTCGAGTAAATATGTCGGGTAATCCGGTTACTCGCAGGCCTTTGCCTGCCGGGCACAAGAGAAATCAATCTGTTAATTCTTGACCACTTTACTCGGGTTTCCTATATACCCCTTAAGAAAGTGCGCTTTTCCGTCGTGACATAGTCGTCGCCGGGCCGTGGCGCAATCCCGGGGCGAAGTGAACATAAAGCACATGCCATGCTTTTCAAGAGATTAAAGGCTGATCTGGACGCCTTTCTGGAACGGGACCCGGCCGCGCGTTCGCGGATCGAGGTGGTCATTTTGTACCAGGGCTTCCACGCCGTGGTGTTCTATCGCTTCGCGCACTGGCTGTGGCAGGCCAACCTGCGCTTTCTCGGGCGGCTGGTGTCGCAGATCGGACGTCTGTTCACCGGCATCGAGATTCACCCGGGGGCGACCATCGGCTGCTGCTTCGTGATCGACCACGGTGCCGGCGTCGTGATCGGCGAAACCGCCGAAATCGGCGACAACGTAACGCTTTATCATGACGTGACGCTGGGCGGTGTCGCGCCGAGCGTCGACAGCCATGAACAGATCGGCGTCAAGCGCCATCCGACGCTGGGCAACAACGTCATCGTCGGCTCCGGCGCGCAGATTCTGGGCCCGATCGCCGTCGGCGACGACGCGCGGGTCGGCGCCAACGCGGTCGTCACCAGCGACGTCCCGGCTGGCGTCACCGCGGTCGGTATCCCGGCCAAGATCGTGATGCCCAAGGACAAGTCGAAGACCGGCGAGTTCCGTGCCTACGCGACGACGCCGGAAGGCGTGCCGGACCCGGTGCAACAGGTCCTCGACCAGATGCGCCAGAGCCTCGGCGAACTCAAGGACCGGGTCGACGAGCTGGAGCAGGAACGCGACGACCTGCGCACGAAGCTCGGCGGCAAGGACGACGACGAGGACGACGGAAAGAGCAACCGCAAGACTTCAGTCGCTTAGGACTAAAGGAGCAATACCGTGAAACTCAGCACAAAAGGACGCTACGCGGTGATGGCAATGGTCGATCTGGCGACCCAGACCGACGGCAAGCCGATAGCCCTGGCCGATGTGGCGGACCGTCAGGAAATCTCGCTTTCGTATCTGGAACAGCTTTTCGGCCGGCTGCGCCGGGGGCAACTCGTGAAAAGCGTGCGCGGCCCGGGCGGCGGCTACCTGCTGGCCCGCGACGCCACGGAAATCCGTGTCGCCGACGTCATCATGGCGGTCGACGAGCCGATTAAGGCGACGCGCTGCACGCCGGGCAGTCCGTCCGGCTGTCAGGGCCGTCAGCAGCGTTGCCTGACCCACGATTTGTGGGAGGAACTCGGCAATCAGATCTACCTGTTCCTGAGTTCGGTCTCGCTGGCCGACGTGGCTGACCGCCGCGTGCTCGGCTCCAGCGGCATCCTGTATTCGCAGACCCGCGACCAGCAAATCGCCGCCGGGGAATAGGGACCCTTCACCGATGACGGCCTGCTATCTCGACCATAACGCGACGACGCCGCTGGGCATGCCCGCCCGCGAAGCGATGGCGCGTGCCATGGAGGTGACGGGCAACCCATCGTCGGTGCACGGACCGGGCCGGGACACGCGCAAGATCGTCGAAGACGCTCGTGTGCAGGTTGCGGAGCTGGCCGGTATCGCGCCCGCCAATGTGATCTTCACGTCGGGCGGGTCCGAGGCCAACAACACGCTTCTGTGCGGTATCGGTGCCGATACCGTCATGACGAGCGCTGTCGAACACGCCTCCGTGTTGGACGCGGCGCCGGACGCCGGGCGTATTCCGGTGGACGCGAACGGTGTCGTCGACTTGGCGGCGCTCAGGGACATGCTGAAGGACGCCGCTGGCCGGACGCTCGTCTCGGTCATGGCCGCCAACAACGAAACCGGCGTGGTGCAACCCATCGCCGAGGTCGCGGCGCTCTGCAAGGACGCGGGCGCGCTGTTGCATGTCGACGCGATCCAGTGGGCCGGTAAGCGGCCGCTCTATGAAATTACCGCCGATGCGGATGCGCTTACGCTCAGCGCGCACAAACTGCGGGGACCGCAGGGTTGCGGCGCGATCGTCGTCAAGGATGGGGTGGCGTTCGCGCCGTTGATCCGTGGCGGCGGGCAGGAACGTCGCCGCCGCGCCGGCACCGAGAACATTATCGGCATTGCCGGTTTCGGCGCCGCCTCGACGGCCGCGATGGACGGCCTGCGTGAATTCCCGAAGCTCGCCGCGTTGCGCGACCGGATCGAAAACGATCTCGACGGCGATGCGAAGGTTTACGGCGCGGGCGCCGACCGCCTCGCCAACACGACATGCATCGCCATGCCGGGTGTCGGTGCGGAAACGCAGGTGATGGCCTTCGACCTTGAGGGCATCGCCGTCAGCGCGGGTTCGGCGTGCTCAAGCGGCAAGGTCGAACCGAGCCATGTGTTGATCGCCCTGGGCCTTGCGAAAACGGAAGCCGCCGAGGCGGTCCGCGTCTCGCTCGGGCCGGACACCAGCGAGGACGAGGTCGTGAGGTTTATCGAAGTGTGGCGGAAGCTGCGTGCCCGCACGGCGAAAAGCGCGGAGGCCGCGGCATGAGCGAGCGGACGCGCCCGATCTATCTTGATTACCAGGCGACGACGCCGGTCGACCCGCGCGTCATGGCGGCGATGGCCCCCTATTTCACCAAGGCCTTCGGCAATCCGCATTCGACATCGCATGCCTATGGCTGGGAAGCCCGCGACGCGGT
This sequence comes from Rhodospirillales bacterium, assembly GCA_965229805.1. Classification (GTDB taxonomy): domain Bacteria; phylum Pseudomonadota; class Alphaproteobacteria; order Rhodospirillales; family Casp-alpha2; genus UBA4479. Next base: position 1,166,201 of record CBDDJO010000002.1, read on the forward strand.
CGAGGACGCGCGCCAGAAGGTGGCGAAGATGATCAACGCCGATCCCCGCGAGGTAATCTTCACCTCCGGCGCCACCGAATCGAACAACATGGCGATCAAGGGCGTGGCCCGGTTCTTCGAGGGCCGGAAGCGCCACATGATCGCGCCCGTGACCGAGCACAAGTGCGTGCTGGAATCGCTCAAATACGTCCAGAAGCTGGGCTACGAGATCACGTGGGTACCCGTCGGCGCGGATGGTCTCGTCGATCCGGACTCGATTCGGGCAGCCCTCCGGGCTGACACAGCGCTCGTCACCGTGATGCACGTCAACAACGAGATCGGCACGGTGCAGCCGGTCGCCGAGATCGGCGCCATCTGCCGCGAGGCCGGCGTCTATTTCCACACCGACGCCGCGCAGTCGGCGGGCAAGGTGGCGGTCGACGTCGGTGACATGAACGCCGACCTGATGAGCCTGAGCGCGCACAAGATGTATGGCCCCATGGGTGTCGGCGCGCTCTACGTGCGCCGCAAGCCGCGCGTGCGTCTGGAGCCGCTGATGGACGGCGGCGGCCAGGAACGGACACTGCGGTCCGGGACGCTCCCCGCGCCGCTCGTCGTCGGTTTCGGCGAAGCCGCCGCGATCGCCGCCGAAGAGCGTGGCAGCGAAGAGACACGTATCCGCGATCTCCGCGACAGGCTCCTGAAGGGGTTGCAACAACGGGTCTCCGATCTCTACGTTAATGGCACCATGGAACACCGTGTCGCCGGCAATCTGAATGTTGGCTTGAAGGGCATCGATTCCGAAGCATTGATGGATGCGCTGAAAGAGCGGGTCGCGGTTTCAAGCGGCTCCGCCTGCACGTCGGCCGCGGTCGAGCCCAGCTACGTGCTGCGCGCGATCGGGTTGTCGGATGAGGATGCCCACGCATCGGCCCGGATCTGCGTCGGCCGGATGACGACACAAGAAGAGATCGAGGTCGCGGTTGACGCCATAACGGATGCGGTTAAAAACCTCCGCGCCGACCCGGCGTCGGCGTCGGTGGCATGAGAATGAAAAGGCTTTAGAGGAACTGAAATGTCAGCAACAGCCGAAACTGTCGAACAGGTCAAATCGATATCGGGCGAGAAGTACAAGTACGGCTTCGTCACCGACATCGCTGCCGACAAGGCGCCCAAGGGCCTGAGCGAGGATATCGTCCGGTTTATTTCCCACAAGAAGGGCGAACCGAACTGGCTGCTCGAATGGCGCCTCAAGGCCTACCGCCGGTGGCTGGAAATGCCGGAACCCGGCTGGTCGAAAGTGCAGTTCCCGCCGATCGACTATCAGCAGTATCACTACTACTCGGCGCCCAAGAGCGACGAGGACCGGCCGAAGAGCCTGGACGAGGTAGACCCGGAACTGTTGGCCACTTATGAAAAACTCGGCATTCCGATCAAGGAACAGGAAGCGCTGGCCGGGGTCGCCGTCGACTACGTGTTCGACAGTGTCTCCGTCGCCACGACCTTCAAGAAGAAGCTGGAGGAAGTCGGCGTCATCTTCTGCCCGATCTCGGAAGCACTGGAGCGCTGCCCGGACCTGGTCAGGAAGTATCTCGGCACCGTCGTGCCGGTCGCCGACAACAAGCACGCGTGCCTCAACGCGGCGGTCTTCACCGACGGCTCGTTCGTCTACATTCCGCCGGGGGTCAAATGCCCGATGGAATTGTCGACGTACTTCCGCATCAACGAGATGAACACCGGTCAGTTCGAGCGGACATTGATCATCGCCGACAAGGGCTCTTACGTCAGCTATCTCGAAGGCTGCACGGCGCCGATGCGCGACGAGAACCAGCTTCACGCCGCCGTCGTCGAACTGGTGGCGCTGGACGACGCCGAGATCAAGTATTCGACGGTGCAGAACTGGTATCCGGGTGACGAGGACGGCAAGGGTGGCATCTACAACTTCGTTACCAAGCGTGGGGCCTGCCGGGGCAAGAATTCGAAGATTTCCTGGACACAGGTCGAGACCGGTTCGGCGATCACCTGGAAATACCCGAGCTGCATCCTGCAGGGCGACAATTCGGTGGGCGAATTCTATTCCATCGCCATCACCAACAACGCCCAGCAGGCCGACACCGGGACCAAGATGATCCATCTCGGCAAGAACACCACGTCCCGGATCATCTCCAAGGGCATTTCGGCCGGCAAGTCGGACCAGACCTACCGTGGGCTGGTGAAGATTTCGCCTAAGGCCGAGGGCGCGCGCAACTACACCCAGTGCGACTCGCTGCTGATCGGCGACAAGTGCGGTGCGCACACGGTCCCCTACATCGAGAGCAAGAACAAAGGCGCCATCGTCGAGCACGAGGCGACCACGTCGACCATTTCGGAAGACCAGCTTTTCTACCTGCGCCAGCGGGGTATCCCCGAGGAAGCCGCCGTGGCGCTGGTGGTCAACGGTTTCTGCCGCGAGGTGTTGCAGCAGTTGCCGATGGAATTCGCCGTCGAGGCGCAGAAGCTCGTCGGCATCTCACTCGAAGGCAGCGTCGGCTGAGGAAGCGTTTTAACCCGTCGCCCTGAACTCGATTCAGGGCCCATAGGCGCAAAAGACCATGGATCCTGAATCGAGTTCAGGATGACGAGACAAAGAGAACGAAGAAGGACGAAGAACGAATGTTGGAAATCAAAGACCTGCATGTATCGGTCGAGGGCAAGGAAATCCTCAAGGGTGTCAACCTGACGGTCGAGCCCGGCGAGGTGCACGCCATCATGGGGCCGAACGGGTCCGGCAAATCGACGCTCAGCTACGTGCTGGCGGGCCGCGACGGCTATGACGTTACGGGTGGGCGCATCGTCTACGAGGGCGAGGATCTGACCGACCTCGAGCCGGAGGAACGCGCCGCCAAGGGCATCTTTCTGGCGTTCCAGTACCCGGTCGAGATTCCGGGCGTGCCGAACTCGACGTTCCTGAACGAGGCGGTCAACGCCGTCCGCCGCTACCGTGGCGAGGACGAGCTGGACAAAATTCAGTTCGTCAAAATGCTGCGCGCCAAGACCAAGGAACTCAACATGTCCGACGAGATGCTGAAGCGCGCCGTCAATGTCGGCTTCTCGGGCGGTGAGAAGAAACGCAACGAGGTGCTGCAGATGGCGGTCCTCGAGCCGAAGCTTGCGGTCCTCGACGAAACCGATTCGGGCCTCGACATCGACGCGCTCAAGATCGTGTCCGAGGGCGTCAACGCCATGCGCGCGCCGGACCGGTCGACGCTGGTGATTACCCACTATCAGCGGCTTCTGGACTACATCGTGCCCGACAAGGTGCACGTGCTGGCACAGGGCCAGATTCAGAAGACGGGCGGCAAGGAACTGGCCCATGAACTCGAAGAGAAGGGCTACGCCGACTTTACCGGCGAGGAGGCCGCCTGATGACGGCTGTTTCGTTCCTTGATGGCGGACTGAGCGGTAACCGGGCGCTGCCGGGCGACGGGCTCGACTGGCTCAAGGCCAGGCGCGAGGCGGGCGCCGAACGCTTCGGCAAGCTCGGGCTGCCGACGCAGAAGCTGGAAAGCTGGAAATACACGCGCCTGCGCCCGCTGGATGACACCGCCTACACGCCGATCGCGGATGCCGCGGATGCGACCGAGGTCAAGGATCTGCCCAGCATCGGTGACGTGGCCGGCCGGCTGGTGTTCGTCAACGGCAGGCTGCGCCAGGACCTGAGCGACGTTAACGATCTGCCCGAAGGCGTGCGGTTCGGTTCACTCGAAGATGCGCTCGCCGAGAACCCCGAATGGGCCGAGAAGCATATCGGCTCGGTGGTCGACGATACGGATCAAGCCATGCTGGCGCTCAACGACGCCATGATGGACAGCGGTTTCGTGCTGCACGTCGCCAAGGGCGTGGCGCTGACCAAGCCGCTTGAAGTTGTCTACGTCGGCGGGCTTACCGAGCAGCCGGCGGCGTACTTCCCACGCAACCTGATCGTGCTCGACGCGAACGCGCAGGCGACGCTGGTCAAACATCACGTCGGACGCGGCGTCGGGGCCTATTTCGCCAACGCGGCGACCGAAATCGACGTCGCCGACGGCGCCATTTTCAAGCATTACAAGGTGCAGGCGGAAAGCATGCAGGCAACGCACGTGACGACCGAGCACGCACGGGTGGGCCGCGACGCGACCTACGAATGCTTCCAGCTTTCCATCGGCGGACTGCTGTCCCGGACCGAGGCGCGGATCACGCTGGCGGGCGAGGGCGCGCACTGCGGCTTCAACGGCGCCTACATGATGCGTGGCAACGAACACTGCGACAATACGTCCTATATCGACATGGCGGTGCCTCACACGACCTGCAAGCAGGTCTACAAGGGGGTGCTCGACGACGAAGCGCGGGCCGTGTTCCAGGGCAAGATCAACGTTGCCCGCGATGCGCAGAAGGCGGACGGCCGCATGCTCAACAAGACGCTGCTGCTGTCCGACAGCGCCGAGATCGATACCAAGCCGGAGCTGGAAATCTATGCCGACGACGTGCAGTGCGCACACGGCGCGACCACCGGCCAACTGGACCAGACGGCGCTGTTTTACCTGCGTTCGCGCGGTATCCCGGAAGCGCTGGCGCGCAACATGCTGGTGCAGTCTTTCCTGGGCGATGCGCTCGACGAGATCACCGACGAGCATGTGCGCGAGGTCTTCATGGACCGGGTCGTGCACTGGCTGCCGGCGCACTGTTTCCTCGCCGGCGAATGGAAGGAAAGCGCCTGATGAACGAACTGGCCGCCAAGACGCCGGGTACTAATGCCGCACTCGCGAAAGCGGGAGACAACAGCATGCAGGCCTATGACGTGGAGCGGATCCGCGAGGATTTCCCGATCCTCGAGGAGACCGTCTACGACAAGCCGCTGGTCTACCTGGACAACGGCGCCAGCGCGCAGAAGCCGCGCCAGGTGATCGAGGCGATGAGCGATTGCATGGCGCACTATTACTCGAACGTGCACCGCGGCAATCACCGCATGAGCCAGCTTTCGACCGACGCTTACGAGGCCGCGCGCCACAAGATCGCCAGTTTCCTGAACGCGCCGGATCACGACGAAGTGGTGTTTACCAAGGGCGGCACGGAAGCGGTCAACCTGGTCGCCGCGAGCTACGGCCGCAAGTATCTCGATGTCGGCGACGAGGTGGTCGTCACGGTCATGGAACACCATGCCAACATTGTGCCGTGGCAATTGCTCCGCGCCGAGCGGGGGATCGTCCTCAAGGTCGTCGACTGCGACGAGGACGGCAACTTCCGCATGGACCAGTTCGAGGAGATGCTGTCCTCGAAGACCAAGCTCGTCGCCTGCGCGCATATCTCCAACGTGCTCGGCACCGTGCTGCCGGTCGAAGAGATCATCCAGAAGGCGCATGCGGTCGGCGCCAAGGTGCTGCTGGACGGCTGCCAGGCGGTGCCGCATACCAAGATCGACGTGCAGGCACTGGGTGCGGATTTCTATGTCTTCTCCAGCCACAAGCTTTACGGGCCCACCGGTTCGGGTGTGCTGTGGGCGCCGAAGGATCTGCTGAATTCCATGCCGCCTTACCAGGGCGGCGGCGACATGATCGACCGCGTGACGTTTGAGGAGACCACGTTCCAGGACACGCCGCACCGGTTCGAGGCGGGGACTCCCGCCATCGTCGAGGCGATCGGTTTCGGTGCCGCCGTGGATTACGTCGAGAACATCGGTCTCGACAACATCCACGCCCACGAAATGGGGCTGCTGCATTACTGCACGGAGCGTTTGAGCGGGATCGAGGGGTTGAAGATCGTCGGCAACGCGGACGAGAAAGCCTCCATCGTCTCGTTCGTGATGGACGACGCGCACATTTCCGATATCGGCACCATTATCGACCGGGCCGGCGTCGCGGTCCGCGTCGGACACCACTGCGCGCAGCCGCTGATGGACCGCTTCGGTATTCCCGGTACGGCGCGGGCGTCGTTCGGGCTTTACAACACCAAGCAGGAAATCGACGCCCTGTATGACTCACTTATGCTCGTGAAAGAGATGTTTTCGTGATGTTCGGACTGTTCAAGAAGAAAGAGACGGCGAAGGAGGAAAACGTGGCGCAGCAAGCCCCGGCCAAGAGCGACGACGAGATCAGGGCCGCCGAGGACAAGGTCCGCGACACCCTGGATGTCCGCGCCGAGAAGGAGCGAGAAACGTCGGACGGCAACGGCGGCCAGCGGGCCGAGACGGACGAGTTCGTCCCGCCCCCCGGCATGTCGGGTATCCCGTCGGGCATTCCCGGTTTCGACTATTCGCCGGTGGACCCCAACGAAGAGTTCAAGGCGACCGGCGGCGAGCCGCTTGAGGACGGCGTGCCGGTGGTGACCGAGGACGCCATCGTCGCCGCCCTGCAGACCGTCTACGATCCGGAAATCCCGGTGAACATCTACGACCTCGGCCTGATTTACGGCCTCGAGATCGGGGAAAAGGGCGAAATCAAGATCGACATGACCCTGACCGCGCCGGGCTGCCCGGTCGCGGGCGAAATGCCGGGCATGGTGGTGCGCGCCGTCGAGCCGGTCGACGGCACTGGCGAGATCGAGGTGTCGCTGGTGTGGGAACCGCAATGGACGCCCGACCGCATGTCCGAAGACGCCAAGCTGGCGCTGGGGTTCTGACGCCTATCGGTGGCGCGGCATAAGTTAGGCATGGGTTGATCCGGGAAGCGAACCGGATTACCTCTAAAGAAAGAAGACTGGAGCGATTGAGATGACCGAACAGACCAGACCGACGATGATCACGCTGACCGACGCCGCCGCCGATCATGTGCGCGATCTCATGAGCAAGAGCGACCAGCCGGTGGCCGGGCTCCGCGTCAGCGTCTCGACCAAGGGCTGCTCGGGACTTGCCTATGTCTTCGAATACGCCGAGGAAAAGCGTCCGTTCGAGGAAGAGGTTGACCAGGAAGGTGCCCGCATCTTCATCGATCCGATGGCGACCATGTTCCTGGTCGGCGCCGAGATGGACTATGAGGAAGGCGCGCTGCGTTCGGGCTTTACCTTCAACAACCCCAACGAAAAGAGCCGCTGCGGCTGCGGCGAGAGCTTCTCGGTCTAGTTTCCGTGAGCATCTACAAGATGACCTTCGTCCATCCGGACGGAACCGAACAGGTTTGCGACGCGCCGGAAGGATTGTCGGTGCTTGAGGTCGCGCACCGCAACATGATCGACCTCGAAGGCGCGTGCGAGGGCTCGATGGCGTGCTCGACGTGCCACGTGATCGTCAGCCCCGACTGGTTCGACAAGCTGGAGGAGGCGGTCGAGGAAGAGGAAGACATGCTCGACCTGACTTTCGGCCTCAAGCGCACGTCGCGCCTCGGTTGCCAGATCCGGATGAGCGAGGAACTGGACGGCCTCGTCGTTTCCCTGCCGAAAGAGCATCGAAACTTGATGTGACGTTGCCTATTGACGCACGTCATCCCAAACTTGATTTGGGATCCATACCTTCAAACGCCGTCACTAGCTCGCATGGACCCTGAATCGAGTTCAGGGTGACGTAACTTTGTGATGTGCCGGGTGAGGGGGCTCACCGCATGCTCTCAAAATAGACCGCGAGTCCGACCACCATCAACATTGAGACCGCCATCGCGATGTTGACGGCGCGCTGGCCTTTGGAACCTAGCGGCAGTTTCTTTAGGGATGCGCCGAGGCCGTTCCAGAGGATGTGGATCGGGACCGAAATCGAGGTGAAAATGACGAACTTCATGGCGAGTTCGACGGCGGTGTTCTCGGGATGAAAATTGAAGCCGCCGACGATGGTGGTGAAGACGGCATACCCCTTGGGGTTGATCAGCGACAGCGCAGCGCCGTTCACGAACCCGAGCGGCTTGTCGGTCTCGATGATGGCGATACCGCTGCCGCTTGAGGCGATGCGCCAGGCGAGATAGAGCAGGTAACAGAGCGACGCCCCCAGCAGCACGACTCGAACGTAGGGGACCGAGAAGACCAGCGCCGCGAGGCCGCTCGCGACCAGTCCCATCACCACCAGCGAGCCGCCGACGACCCCCAGCAGATAGGGAAAGCCGGCCCTGAACCCGTAGGCCGCGCCATTGCCGGCGACGGTCAGCACGCCGGGGCCGGGCGTGATGATCAGGAAAAAGACGGCGGTGATGAAGGTCAGCACGTGGTCAGGCCGGCGTTATCAAGCAAGCTTGACCAGTTGCTTGCCGACGTTCCGGCCCTCCAACATGCCGATGAAGGCGTCGGGCGCGTTCTCGATGCCTTCCGCGACGGTTTCCTTGAATGCCAGTTTGCCGGATGCGATCAACCCCTCGATCTCGGCGCGGGCGTCGGGCCACACGTCCTTGTGCGCACTGAGCACGAAGCCTTCCATCTTCAGCGACTTGTCGAAGAAAAGATGCAGGTTCCTGACACCGTGGTGTTCGCCCGTTTCGTTATAGGCCGACAGCACGCCGCAAACGGGGATACGGCCGAACCGGTTCATGTTGGCGAGCGCGGCTTCCAGCACCGCACCGCCGACGTTGTCGAAATAGACGTCGACGCCGTCCGGCGCGGCTTCCGATATCTGCCCCGCCAGGTCCGGCGCCTTATAGTCGACGCAGGCATCGAAGCCGAAATCGTCCTCGACCAGTTTGCATTTTTCCGGCCCGCCGGCGATGCCGACGGCGCGGCAGCCCCAGGCTTTCGCCAGTTGCCCGACGGTGCTGCCGACCGATCCGGCGGCCGTGGACACCAGCACGGTTTCGCCCGGTTTCGGGTCGCCGGTGATCCTGAGTCCGACCCACGCCGTGGTCCCGGTCGAGCCGCAGGCGCCGAGGTATGCGCTCAACGGCACCCCGTCCTTCGGTTCGATCGTGAAATCCAGGTTCGATCCGTCCGACACCACGTGCGTCTGCCAGCCCAGGCGCCCGACCACGTGCATACCGACGGGAAAGTCGGGATTGTTCGATTTGATGACTTCGCCAATGACACGGCCGACCATCAGGTCGCCGGGTTTCAGCACGTTCGGCGAATAGGTCCAGCCACCGCCCATCAGCATGCGCTGGTAGGGATCGAGCGACAGGTACAGGTTCTTGAGCAGGAACTCGCCATCCCCCGGTTCGGGCATCGGCGTCTCGTTGATTTCGAAGTTCGCCGGTGCCGGCATCCCCTCCGGCGTGCTTTTGAACAGAACCTGCGTGTTGGACAATTTTCCCTCCCGGTGTCGTAATCCGAACCCCAGTTGCTTATCTTGGGATCAGAGGGTGCTTAAGCAACCCGTATAAGACCTTGGGGAGGAAACAAGATGGACGCTGAACTGCGCCGAAAACTCGAAAGCGTCGCCGTTGCGACGCTGACCACCGTCATGTTCAAAAAAGGCATTGCGACGACCTGGATCAAGGGCAGCAATCCTTATTGCCATACCGACAGACGGATTGTCGGGCCGGCCTTCACCATGCGCTATGCCCCGGCGCGCGAAGATCTGGCCTCGCCCGAGGCCTGGAAATCGCCGACGTCGACCCGTGCCGCCATCGAGGACATGCCCGAAGGATGTTTCTGTGTCATCGATTCCCGGGGCGAGGACGCGGCTGGCGTGATGGGCGATATTCTCGCCGCGCGCATGAAAAAGCGCGGTGTCGTCGCCATGGTCACCGATGGCGTCATGCGCGACAGCGCCGGCGTCAAGGCCGTCGGTTTGCCGATCTGGTGCAACGGCACGGCGGCGCCGGCTGCCGTGCACAAGATGGCCTTCGTCGGCTGGCAGGAACCCGTCGGTTGCGGGGGGACGACGATCTATCCGGACGACATCATCGTCGCCGACGACGACGGCGCGGTCGTCATCCCGAAAGCGATGGCCGAAGAGGTTGCCGAGGCCGCCGTGGCGCAGGAGCATCTGGAAGCCTGGATCGTGACGCAGGTCGAGGAAGGCTATCCGCTGCCGGGGCTTTATCCGCCCAACGCGGAAACCATGGCGCGCTATGAAGAGTTCAAAAAGAAGGGTGAGTGAAACGATGGACGAAACACGCAAACCGCAAATTCCCGATCCCTATACCGGCCCCAACGTCACCGACGGGGTCGACGAGATCTTCATTCAGGACGCGTTCGCGGGTGACGACGAACGGCTCTGGGTGCCGCTGGCGCCGGATCGCTGGTCCAGGCCGCTGTGCCTCAATGTCTCGCAGGGCTACTGGGTGCACCTGACCAAGGTCAGGGGCGGCGGATTCCTGTCGCGCCACCGCCACCCCGCGCCCGTGCACGGCTTCGTCATCAAGGGGCAGTGGCGATACCTGGAAAAGGACTGGGTGGCGACGCCCGGCTCTTATCTTTATGAACCGCCGGGAGAAATCCACACGCTGGTGGTCGACGAGGACTGCGAGGAGATGATCACGCTGTTCCACAACACCGGCGCCATCATCTATTGCGACGAGAACGGTAAGGTCACGGGCTCGACCGACGTGTTCGACCGTGTCGAGGCGTGCCGCGAGCACTTCGCATCGGTCGGCCTCGGCGCCGACTACGTCGACAATTTCATCCGTTGATCCGGCGGGCGTCCGAAGATGGCACTGTTCGGCCGCACCCCGATACCGCTCTATGCCGCGGCGCTGTTGCTCGGCACATTGCTGGTCTATCAGCTCTATGCGCCCAAGGGTGAGCGTACCGACATCGAACTCTATCCCGACGACGTGCAGATGGTGGCCGACGGCAAAACGCTCTACGCCGATCACTGTGCAAGCTGTCACGGCGCCGGGCTCGAGGGCGAAAACAACTGGCGCGAACGCAAGGCCAGCGGCCGCCTGCCGGCGCCCCCACACGACAAGACCGGGCACACCTGGCATCACGACGACCGGGCGCTGTTCAACCTGACCAAGCACGGTCCGCAGTTCGTTGCCGGCGATGATTACGAAAGCGACATGCCGGCATTCAAAGACGTGCTGACCGACCGCGAGATCGTCGCCATCCTGTCGTTCATCAAGTCGACGTGGCCCGAGAAGGTTCGCGAAACCCACGACGAGATCAACCGGCGGGCGCGACTAAAGTAGGCACGTTTGCCCCCTCACCTAACCTCTCCCCCTTGAAGGGGGAGAGGGATCAAAGTGAATTCTTGGTCCGAGAGTCCCTCTCCTCCAATCATGGAGGAGAGGACAGGTGAGGAGGTAATCGAGATTGAAGAGAGCGCGGGAACGTCGTAAAGCTTCCGGGGACTTGGGAGAGGAACGACCGAACATGACCATCAAGATCGCCGCGCGTATGTCGCGCATCGAACAATCGGCAAGCTCCATCGCCTCGCAGAAGGCACGGGAAATGAAGGCGGCAGGCCGGGACGTCATTGCGCTTTCGGCGGGCGAGCCCGATTTCCCGACGCCGGCGCATGTGGTCGATGCGGCTTATGAAGCCGCCAAACGCGGCGAGACGCGCTACACCAACGCCGCCGGCACCCCGGCGCTGAAACAGGCGGTGGTCGACAAGTTCAAACGCGAGAACGGCCTCGACTATGCCCTCGACGAGGTCATGGTCGGCTCCGGCGGCAAGCAGTTGCTGTTCGACGCGCTCGTTTCCACCGTCGAGGATGGTGACGAGGTCATCGTGCCGGCGCCCTACTGGGTGTCCTACATCGATCACGTGAAGTTCGCCGGCGGCACGCCGGTCGTGGTCCACGCGACGCCGGAAAACGAGTTCAAGCTGACGCCGGATCAACTCGATGCCGCGATCACGCCGAACACCCGCTGGCTGATCCTCAACACGCCGGGTAACCCGTCCGGCGCGGTCTACGAGAAGGACGACCTCCGGGGGCTCGCCGACGTGCTGCTGAAGCATCCGCAGGTCGCGGTGTTCGCCGATGAGATCTACGAGCACATCGTCTTCGACGGATTGACGTTCATGTCGCTGGCCGCCGTGGAACCGGCGCTCAAGGACCGGGTCGTCACCATGAACGGCGCGTCGAAGGTCTATTCCATGACCGGCTGGCGGGTCGGCTACTGCGGCGGTCCGGCGTCGCTGATCAAGGAGATGACCAAGCTGCAGCAGCAGATCACGGGCTCCAACTCGTCGGTCAGCCAGGCCGCCGCGCTGGCGGCGTTGACGGGGCCGCAGGACTTCGTGCCGAAGAACTGCCAGAGCTTTCAGGATCGCCGCGATCTGGTGGTTTCGATGCTGAATCAGGCCAAGGGCGTGAAGTGTCCGGTGCCGAAGGGGGCGTTCTACGTGTTCCCGGACTGCGCCGAACTGATCGGCAAGAAGACGGCGGACGGCAAGGTCATCGAAAACGATACCGACCTCGTGCTCTATTTCCTGGAAAGCCACGGCGTCGCCTGCGTGCAGGGGGCCGCCTATGGCATGTCGCCTTTTTTCCGAGTGTCTTACGCCGCGTCGGAGGACGAACTCAGGGACGCGTGCGAACGCATCCAGCGCGCTTGCGCCGAGCTCACGTGAACTCGCCGGTACGGATGTAGGTGCTGAGCGCGGTCTTGAACGTCTCGCGCAGTTCCTCGCTGGCGAAGACGGCCTTGAGTTCCTTGGTGGAAAGGTCGTCGGACATGCCCTCGATGGTGATCCGGTGCACCTCGGGCATGGTTTCTTGCAGCCAATCCTCAATGGGGCCGACCGCGCGTTCGGTCTTGAACCTCAGGCCGTAACCGAGACCTCGCCGGTCGGCGTCCTGGCGGCGTTCCGGTCCCTTGTAGTCCGCATCGCTGCCGGCAGTGCGCCGGTCGCCCGTGCGCGGCGTCTTATCTTTGGGGCTTTTGCCCCCCAGATTGAACAATTTCATCGTCGATTCCGCTCAGTTTACTTGGTCGATCCGGCTTCTCCGGACCGTTATTGGGACGATTATACCGGTAATATCAGATGTGTCGGTGACGGAGCGCACGATGCTGCGGATATTTACGAAACGGATTTCCTTGATACTCGGTTCTTCTCAGGCGTGAGGAGGTCGATGACGAACGCCAGCGCGATGCAGGCGGCGCCTGCCTGGAAGAGGATGTCATAGCGCCCGGTCAGTTCGAAAGCGTAGGAAAAGGCGTAGGCCGCGCCGGCCTGACCGATGGAAAAAGCGATGGTCGCGTAGCTCCAGGCGGTGCGTTGCAAATGCGCGTCCGCGCCGCTTAATTCATGGGCGCGGCCCGCCACCAGCGGCACGATGCCGGGAACCACGGCGCCGACGATGAAGCTCGATATGCCGAGGGCGGCGATGCCGGTGGAGAGGAACGCCAGCGCGACACCGGCGGTCTGCAGCGCAACACCGAGACGCAGGGTCAGCCGAAAGCCGAGGTGATCGGCAAGCCGTCCGGCGGCGATCGGGCCCACGGCGGCGCCGGCGCCGAATACGAACCAATACCAGCCGCCGGCGGTAATCCCCTGGCCGAGGCCGCGGGCGATGTAATCGACCAGGAACACCATGTGCGCGACCAGCCCGGCGGCGACCAGGCCGTAGACGATGTAGAGGCTGGCGAACGGCAATCCGAAGGCGGAATCGGGCCGGGTGCCGTCGTCCGCGGGCGCCGCCGGCACGGCGGGCCAATAGCGCCATGATGCGAGGGCGAGGGCGAACGACAATACACCGAGCACGGTCCAGGTTTCCTCGAGGCCGATGCCGAGCAGGGCCGGGACCAGCGAGCCGGAAAGCGCGATACCGATGCCGACACCGGTGAAGATGACGCCGCCGGCGACACCGCGCTTTTCCCTCGGCACGTGCGGCAGCACGGTCGAGGCGGCGAGCACCATCAGTGCACCGCCCGCGTAACCCGCCGCGAAGCGCCAGACGAAGTACCACAGGAACGACACCGGCAAGACGCAACAGATAAACGAAAGCGCCGCCAGCAACATCATCGACCGGAGCACATGATGGACCGGGATGCGCTGGGCCATGATCTTGCCGCCGAGCGCGCCGGCGAGATAGCCGGCAAGGTTGGCGGCGCCCAGGTAGACGGCATCGGATTCCGTGAACCACTGGGCCTCGATCAGCGCCGGCAGCAACGGCGTGTAGGCGAATCGGCCGAGACCGATGCCGACCAGCGTCGCCGCAAGCCCGGCAAAAGCGTACGGTATCCAACTCTGTCGAGGTGTAGCGGATGCTGCATCGGTCGTCATCGCGCGACCCTAACCATTTCCGGTCATGATCGGAAATGGTTTGTTTTGGTTTCTTTCACCTTAAAAGGAAACATGAATTCGGTGAACATCACCGGGCGGGATTGACGCACAATCGCAATTGTTGTGCGCATTTGAAGATTTTCCTGGATAATGTGTCTCAAAATAGGTTTAACGAAACTTCACAATTTGGCCCTGTCAATTCGGCGCATACCGCGTGTATCGTCGGATAACACCTTCCCGGGCACATTCATTGTGACGCCTGACACTAAGTTCGCGAGCAAAAATTGATCTGGTTCTCCAAAAAACCGCAGATAAGAAAGTCCCTGCTATCCGCATTCGAACTGGTTCTGATCGGCCGCAAGGCGGACCGGGAAAAGATTCTGGCTAGTGTCGAGGGCAATTTGCCGACACTCTCCGACGACGTGGCGAACGGCGCCAATCCGTACCTGGTCGCCGCCGATACATCCAGGGACTACATTCTCGCCGACCTGAAAAAGTGCAGTCAGGAAGAGCGTGTGCAACTGTTGGAACGGATCGCCGACAAGAATTACACGGACCTGCCGCATATCTTCGAACTGATCGCGCACGTCAATTACTGTCTGAGCGTGCTCGAGGACAAATCCAAGCCGCTGATCCCGCCCGGATCGGCCATGGCGTTCCTGACGCCCGTTGCCAAGTGGTTTGCGAGCAACGACAAGCTGATGCGCAAGGTCCTGACCTACTTCGACGAAGCGACACAACTTCACCGTTATCACCTGCAGGAAAACAAACGCCGCAACGAGCGCAAGCTCCGCGCGCGGTAATCCGCGGCCCGCCGGCGGTTTTGCGTGGCGCCCGCCGGTACCTAGCGGTTATGCTCGACGCATGTTCGAACTGCATCCAACGCTCGAAAAGGATTCACTGCCGGCCGCCGAAACCGATGGCTTGCTGATCCGGCTCGTCAAGGATGCCCGGTTTCCGTGGCTGCTGATCGTGCCGGAAGTCGACGGCATTTCGGAACTGCACGAGTTGACGGACGCCCAGTACGCCGACGCTATGGACATGGCACGCCAGTTGGGCGAGATCATGAAAAATGCCTTCGGCGCAGACAAGATCAACACCGCCGCTCTCGGCAACATGGTGCCGCAGCTTCATATCCATGTGGTGGCTCGGCGCAAGGACGACGATGCCTGGCCCGGCCCGGTCTGGGGCGTCGGCGAGATGGTACCGTTGAGCGAGGAAGAAGCAGCGCACAGGATCGGTCTGATCCGTGCTGCCGTCGCCTGATCCGGCTTTAGCTTCCGCCAATCACCGCCTCGACATCGACCTCCATCAGCATTTCCGGCCGCGCGAGGCCGTTGACGATGAGCCCCGTCTGGCACGGCCTGACGCCCTTGAGCCAGCGCGCCAGCACTGAAAAGACGGGCACACGGAACTCGCGGTCCGTGAGATAGACCGTCGTCTTGACGATGTCTGAGAGCGCACCGCCGGCTTCCTTGAGCAGCACGTCCGTGCAGTGCATGGCGTTTTCCGCCTGCGCCGCCGGATCGCCTTCGCCGACGAAAGTGCCGTCGAAGTCGAGCCCGGTCTGGCCGCGGACCCAGATCCGGTTGCCGGCGCGGACGGCCATGGCGAGTTCGTATTCGAAAGCCTGGCCTTCGTATTCCATCGAATGTTCATAGGGGCGGATACGCTGGTGTGGCATGTGGGGGCCTCCAATAAGGGTTATTTCTTATGCGTGGCAAAACGTGCGGCGAAAGTCTTCACACTGCTTTGGACGATCTGCTCCATCTCGGCGTCGCTGACGTTGCCGCCGTTGAGGATATAGGGCCAGAAAGCGCGGCCCTTGATCAGCGACATAAATTCGGCGCCGGCGTCGCCGGGATTGTCAGTGTCGATGGCGCCGGCCGTCTTCGCCGCCGACATGAAATCGTTGAACACCGAAACCGCCTCCGATTTGGCGTTCATCTCGGCGGCCAAGGCCGGGTCGCGGATGGTCTCGCTCATCGCCATCCGCACAAGGCGCATGAACCGTTTCGAGCGCATCAGCTTGCCCTCGGCACGGGCCAGCGCCAGCAACTGTCCCTTAAGGGGCTTTTCCGGATCGTAAACGATGTCGAGCGTCTCGGAAACTTCATCGAAGATCAGTTCGACGATCGCCTTGAAAAGCGCCTCCTTGCTCTCGAAATGATTATAGACGGTGCGCTTCGAGACGTTGGCCCGCTCCGATATGCGGTCCATGCTCGCGCCCTGGAAGCCGCGTTCCTGGAATTCCTGGACCGCCGCTTCGAGGATTTGTTCTCGCTTTTGTTCGATAGGTGCCATCGTTCGGGGACATCCGTCAGAGAATCGCTTTATCGGCTTCAATGTAAACTTTCCGGTTTACAAAAGCCAGCGATTAAGTAAACTACACAGTATAGTTTACTTAATGTGAAATCTTTTCCTCAAAGGAGACTTGGACATGACCATCCAGGTAACGATCAACGGCGAGGCGCGGACCGTCGACGCCAGCCCGGATATGCCGCTTTTGTGGGCGCTCCGCGACGAGCTTAAGCTGAACGGCACCAAGTTCGGTTGCGGCGTTGGGCTCTGCGGTGCGTGCACCGTGCACCTGAACGGTGCCGCCGTGCGTTCGTGTCAGACTTTCGTCGGCGATGTCGAGGGCGCCGAGATCACCACCATCGAGGCCGTCGATTCGCCCGCCGCGCGGGCTCTTCGGCAGGCGTGGACGGAACTCGACGTGCCGCAGTGCGGTTACTGTCAGTCGGGCCAGATCATGCAAGCCGCCGATATGCTGGCGGCGACACCCAGACCAACGGACGACGACATCGACGCGGCGATGGATGGCAATGTCTGCCGCTGCGCCACCTACCACCGCATCCGTGCCGGAATCCATCGTGCCGCCGAGATCCTGGAGGGCTGAGCCATGAAAATGCTGCAACACTTTATGCAATCATCGGAAAAGGCTCACGAACCGGGCATGAGCCGCCGTTCGTTCCTGAAGGTTTCCGGCGGCGCCACCGCCGGCCTGGTCGTTGGGTATTACCTGCCGGCTGCCGGTGCCAGGGCCGCTGCCGGCGACGGTACCTTCAGCCCGTTCGTGCGGATCGCGCCTGACGGCACCGTCACCGTGCTCAACAAGCATCTGGACATGGGGCAGGGCAACATGACGGGCCTGCTGAGCCTGGTCGCTGAGGAGATGGACGCGAACTGGGAGCAGATGGCCGGCGACTTCGCGCCGAGCGACCCCAAGAAATACGCCAACCTTAAATGGGGCAGCGTGCAGGGCACCGGCGGTTCGTCGGCGATTCCCAACAGCTTCATGCAGTACCGTGAAGCGGGCGCCGCCGCCAAGGCCATGCTGGTTGCCGCCGCCGCTAAAGCCTGGGGTGTGAAAGCCGACGAGATCAACGTCGAGAACGGTGTCATCACGCACCCGAGCGGCAAGCAAGCGGGGTTCGGCGCGTTCGCCGCCGCCGCGTCGGCGGAAACGCTGCCGGAGAAACCCAAGCTGAAATCGCCGGATCAATTCAAGTATATCGGCAAGACCGGCTACGGCCGCGTCGACAGCAACCCCAAGAGCACTGGCGCCACGGTCTATACCCAGGACGTGGATCGTCCCGGCATGCAGGTCGCCGTGGTCGCGCGGCCGCCCAAGTTCGGCGCCGCCGTCAAATCGGTGAACGACAGTGCCGCCCGCGACATGAAGGGCGTTTCCCACGTGGTGCAAATCCCGCAGGGCGTCGCGGTGCTTGCCGACAACACATGGACGGCGATGCAGGCGCGTCAGGCGCTCGAGATCACCTGGGACGAGACAAAGGCGGAAACCCGATCGACCGAACAGATCGCCACAACCTACCGCGAGTTGGCCGAACAACCGGGCCCGGTGGCGGTCGAGGGCGATACCGACGGTGCTTTCAAGGATGCCGTCACGGTGGTCGAAGCGAGTTACGAGTTCCCTTACCTGGCGCACGCGCCGATGGAACCGATGAACGCCGTCGCCGAACTGAAACCGGGGCAGTCGCTTGAGGTGTGGACCGGCAGCCAGATCCAGACTCTCGATCACGGCACCGCTGCCAAGATCGCCGAACTGCCGATGGAAAAGGTAAAGATACACACCCTCTATGCCGGCGGCTCGTTCGGGCGCCGCGCCAACCCGACATCCGATTTCGTCAACGAGGCTGTGCATATCGCCAAGGCCATCGACGGCCGCGCGCCGGTTAAACTGGTATGGAGCCGTGAGGACGATATCAAGGGCGGCTATTACCGGCCGATGTACGTACACAAGGTCCGTGCCGGGCTGAACGACGCCGGTGAAATCGTCGCCTGGCATCACCGCATCGTCGGTCAAAGCATCGTCAAGGGTACGCCGTTCGAGGGCATGATGAAGGACGGTATCGACCCCACCTCGATCGAGGGGGCGTCGCATCTACCCTATGCCGTCGGCGCACATCGGCTCGAACTGCACACCACCGACGTCGGCGTGACGGTGCTGTGGTGGCGCTCGGTCGGCTCGACGCACACGGCGTACGCTGTCGAAACCATGATGGACCGGCTCGCCAAGGCTTCCGGCCAGGATCCCGTTGAATTCCGCTTGAAACACATCAAGTCCAGCCCGCGTGATGCGGGCGTGCTGAAGCTCGCCGCTGAAAAGGCCGGTTGGGGTACGGAAAAACTGCCGGACGGCGTTCATCGCGGCGTCGCCGTGCACAAATCGTTCGGCACCTACGTCGCGCAAATCGCCGACGTGCGTATCCGCGACGACGGTACGATCAAGGTCGAACGCGTGGTTTGTGCCGTCGACCTCGGTGTCGCCGTCAATCCGGACCAGGTGGCGGCGCAGATGGAAGGGGGCATCGGTTACGGCCTCGGTGCCGTCTTGCGAAACCGTATCGACCTCGATGGCGGGTCGGTGGTGCAGTCGCAGTTCTACGACTACGAACCGCTCCGGATGTCGGATATGCCGAGCGTCGAAACCCACATCGTGCCGTCCGCCGAACCACCCACCGGCGCCGGCGAGCCGGGTACGCCGCCGATCGGGCCGGCGGTGGCGAATGCGTTGCTTTGGGGCGCGGACAAGAATGTCGATGCCCTGCCGTTCAGCCGACATGGCCTGACCTAGGGTTCCCCATCCCCCTGAAGAAGCCCCCAAGGAAGGCCTGAAGGGCGCGGCGGGTCCCCAATGCCGCGCCCTTCTTCATTTCAAGGTGGTCACATATTCTTGAACTGCGCCATGTTGCACCGCCGTGATAGCGTCCCAATATCTTCCGATAGCTGTGCAGCGGAGCGAACGGCCCGATGGTGAGAGGTTTCCGGCTTCTAACGTTCATGACGTTTCTGCTCGTCGGCGCCGGGCCGGCGGCGGCGGAGGGCGTCGTCACCTCGCCCGAACTGACCGCGCGCCTGGTCTCCGAGAACGCGCAGGTCCGCCCCGGCGGCACCGTGGCCGTGGCACTGCACCAGAAAATGGCCAAGGGTTGGCACACCTATTGGGTCAATCCGGGCGATTCCGGCCAGCCGCCGGTGCTGACCTGGCAGTTGCCGGACGGTGCCGCCGTCGAACAGGACGCCTGGCCGGCGCCGCACCGGCTGCCCGTCGGGCCGCTCGTGAACTACGGCTATTCCGACGAAATTTCACTGATCTATAACGTCTCGGTGCCCAAGGACTGGCCAGCGGGGACGCCGCTGCCGGTCCGTGCCGACGCGGAAATCCTGGTCTGCGAGGAAATATGCATTCCGGTGACGGGCAAGCTCGCCCTCGACATTCCGACCGGCAGCGAAACCGTCAAGGACGCGGATGCGGCGGCACTGTTCGCCGACGCCCGTACCGAACAGCCGCTGCCGGCGCCCTGGTCCGCCGACGTGCGGGCCGGCGAGGGCAGGGTCGGTATTTCCTTTGCCGCGCCCGCCGAGGATTTCGCGTCGCTTTCGGGCGCTTACGTATTCCCGGAGACATGGGGCGTCGTCAATCATGCAGCGCCGCAGGAATTCAGCGTCGGCGAAAACGGCCTCTCGATCGTCGCGCCCAAGGGCGACGCATCGGCGGGCGAGACGTTCTCGGGTATCGTTACGCTGCATCAGAAAGATGGCCCGGCGCGATCGTTCAGGGTCGACAATGTACCCGTTGCCGCTGCTGCGCCACCGCCGCTTGTGGCGGATGCCGATTTACCGAACCTGTGGGTGCTGATCGGACTGGCGCTCGCGGGCGGCATCCTGCTCAATCTGATGCCGTGCGTGTTCCCGGTGCTGGCGGTGAAGGCGCTGGCGCTCACCAAACAGGCCGGCGAGGGCACGTCGAAACGCCTCGCGCACGGCGGCGCCTATACCGCGGGCGTGGTCGCGAGCTTCCTGGCGCTGGCGGCGGTGTTGCTGGCGCTCCGCGCCGGCGGCGACGCGGTCGGGTGGGGCTTTCAGTTGCAGGAACCGCTGGTGGTCGGTGCGCTCGCTTATGTCGCCGCGCTGGTCGGCCTCAACCTTTCCGGTGTGTTCGAGATTTCGGGCCGCTTCAGCGGTGCCGGCAGCTCGTGGACGCGGGGCCCGGGTCTTACGTCCTCCGCCGCGACGGGCGTGCTGGCGGCGGTCGTCGCCGCGCCCTGCACCGCGCCGTTCATGGCGACGGCGACCGGCGGTGCGTTGTTGCTGCCCTGGGCAGGGGCGCTCGGTGTGTTTGCCGCGCTCGGTTTCGGGCTTGCGCTGCCGTATCTTGCCATGACCGCGATGCCCGGCCTCGCGCGGCTGCTGCCCAAGCCCGGCGCGTGGATGGAACGCTTCAAGCAGCTTTTGGCGTTCCCGATGTATGCGACGGCGGCGTGGCTGATCTGGGTGCTGAGCCTGCAGGCCGGACCGGACGCCGCGTTCGCGGCGACGCTCGGCCTGATCGCGCTGGCGCTCGCCTGCTGGGCATGGCCGAAGGACGAGGTCACGGGCGGGCGTGTCATGAAAAGCGCGCGGCTGGCGTTGGTACTGGCGCCCCTGGTGGGGGCCGGCGCGATGCTCGGTTGGGTCGGCGTCAATGCCGACGCGCAGACGGCATCACAACGGACAACCGCGGCCACGGATATGGCCGAGCCTTATACAGAGGCCAAGCTTAACGAATACGTTGCATCCGGTCGCACCGTGTTCGTCAACATGACGGCGGCGTGGTGCATCACCTGCAAGGTCAACGAACGGGTCGCGCTTTCCGGCAAGGGGTTCGAGTCGCTGCTTGCCGAACGGGACATTGCCTATCTGCAGGGCGACTGGACCAACCGCGACCCGGAAATCACCCGGTTCCTGGAACGCTTCGGGCGTGCCGGAGTGCCGCTTTACGTCGTGTTCCCGGCGGACGGCGGCGCGCCGCATGTCCTGCCGCAGATTCTCAAACCCGGCGCCCTTCGGGACGCCCTTTTATCGACCGCCACGGGCAAGAGGGCCTGAGGCGTCACGCATACAAACAGGAAAGGCCATGAACATGCTGAATACGTCGACCATGAAAACCCTCACCCTTGCGGCCGCTGTCACGCTGCTGCCGCTCGGTCTCCACGCGGCCCCCAAGGTGGCGGCACCCGCCCCCGAATTCACCGGCAAGACCGCCGCCGGCGAGACGGTCGACCTTGGTGCCCTGAAGGGCAAGAAGGTCATCCTCGAATGGACCAACAAGGACTGCCCGTACGTCCGCAAGCACTACGGCACCGAGAACATGCAGGGCCTGCAGGCGGAATCGAAATCCGAGCACGACGTGGTGTGGATTTCGGTGATCTCGTCGGCGCCCGGCACACAGGGGTACCTGGAGCCCCAGGAGGCCCTGGCCAATGTCGATGAAACCAAGGCCAAACCGGATCACGTGATCCTCGATCCCGAGGGCACCATCGGCCGTGCCTACGGCGCCGTGACGACGCCGCACATGTACGTCATCGACGAGCAGGGCACGCTCCGTTTCATGGGCGGTATCGACGACAAGCCGTCGGCCAACTGGGAAACGGTGAAATCCGCCAAGAATTACGTCCGTGCCGCGCTCGATGATCTTGCCGCCGGCGGTGAGGTCAAGGAAGCCGTGACCCGGCCCTACGGCTGCTCGGTGAAGTACGGCTCGTAAAGAACATGAGCTTATCTGAATGACGTAATGGCTTCCCCGGGGCGCCTTTGCTGATTTATGCTTGGCGTCCACTCATATCAGAACCTAAACGGCCGTTCGGGGCGCCATCCAATCTATTGCGATCCGTTTATGCAAAGCGCTCGGCCGGGGCCATAATAAGCTTCCACGGGTTCTTTGGTCTGGTCGTTATCGGTAAAAAGCGCGACGACGTGGACGCGTGCCGGCATTTTGCCGCCGAAGGCCCGGGCGTGGTCGTCGGCGAGGTTGCGCGTTTCGGTGACCCATTGGCCGGCGTCATCTAGGCCGCGCCGGACGACGATGCTTCTGACTGTGCCGGGAAAGTAGGGGTTGTCGATTACCGTGCCGAGCGGTTCCCGCTCGGTGGTCCAGACATAACGGACGATCGGAATTTCACCCAATTCCAGGCCGTACATGGGTTCGCCGAAGACCACGAAGACGGACGCGGCGACGTCCTCGGCGGCTTTGTCGCGTAAGTCTGCGCTATTCTGCATTTTCGAGACCGCCCAGGTCCAGCGGATTTCCGGGCAATCGGCGAGCGCGACGTCGACGCGGCGCGCCAGCACCGATGCCGACTCGTTGCCGACAGCCCGGATCGCCAAATGACCGTTGAAGGGGACAATATGATATTCAGTTTCGCCTTCGAGGCGGATATGATTCCACTCGTCCTGAATTGCGGTTCTCGGGCTGAAAAGGTGCGCGGTTGACGCTACGTCAGAACTTTGCAGTTTCTCCGACGGTGTTGACGTGGTGCAGGCAGAGAGGATGACTGCCATCCCGCCGGCAAGTATGGCATGGGTCGTTGGGGCTCTGCTCAACTTCCACGCTACCTAGGGAGCGTAAGTTTCAGGCCGGTGACAACAGAATCGTTGAAGTAGAGACCTCCCGCGCACATTTGTTCAGTGATGACCACCTCGTTTTTACCAACCTTGAAGAGCGTGGGGTCAATTGAGATACTTTCCTGTGCAAACCTGTTGCCGCCTGCGTGCTTGTTCCGACGCA
Source organism: Rhodospirillales bacterium (assembly GCA_965229805.1). GTDB lineage: Bacteria > Pseudomonadota > Alphaproteobacteria > Rhodospirillales > Casp-alpha2 > UBA4479. The sequence continues at coordinate 1,189,293 of CBDDJO010000002.1, forward strand.
TGTCGAAGATCTCCGTGCCGTTAAATGACACGACCGTTGGGCATCTGTATGAGTCTTCTTCAATTGGTGCAGAGACGCTAAAGACTGTGGCGTCGAGCGTTGCAGGTCCTTCCGGCATGGCATTGACAGTGAATGGCCACGTATGAGTATCGCCCACAAAGGCAGATTTCGGGTGACGGTCTTTGAACCGTCTGACATCATCGATATTGCCCATGTTGTCGCCAAGATGGATCGGACGACTGATCAGTTCGGTCGGCCCGCCGACGCTAACGGAGGCTACCTGTTCGTGGACCTCTTTCGTGGTCTGGCAACCCGATAATGCCAAAAGCAACACGGCGGCGGCGTACCCAGTCAGGCGCCGCAGCCGGGATATCGAATACGATCCGTTCGAATGATTTCGGGTGTGACTGCGCTCTTCTCTAGTCATGGTTTCCACCCCCCTGTCCTGGTTTGAAGGATCACGACGCACCCGTGTGCTGCCTCACCGCGTACGACGGTGCCCGCCGCTGCGGCGGCGGCAGTGACTGAGTCGGTGGCCGGATTCCATTATTCGGTAAGGTTTTCATGGCACGCTGTCCTGACATTGCCTGTATACCGAGACACTCAGCGTAACACACATTGACCTGCTTTGCCTACCGATGCGAGTTTTCGGATGTTTGCCCTTACTTAGTCCAGCTTGATGTGGGGCATCGCTGTGCCGTTAAAGGCCCGGAGTCTGGTTTCGGGTAAAAATCGTGTATAATCGAGAGAGTACAACCTTGTTGGTTTTGTGATTTAGGACTATCTTATATTAGAATAATTCCATTGTAGGGCAGCCGAAGAAGGAGAGTTTCGCGGCCTGGCCGCACCGCAAGGCCGCAGCTTGTGTGGGACAATGCTTTTCGCACGCTTGCTTGAGCATATCGTCAAGGTTGGCCGTTTGACGGTCATCGATGCCGGAGGGAAGGAGCATACCTTTACCGGGACCACCGGGTCTTCCCTGACCATACGCCTGCACGACAAGGCGCTGCACTGGAAACTGTTCTTCAAACCCGAACTCTATCTCGGCGAGGCCTACATGGACGGTACGCTGACGGTCGAGAACGGTGACATCTACGATTTTCTGGCGTTCGCCACCGCCAACATGGAAAAGGCGGGCGGCCACCCTATCATGGACTGGGTGGCGCGCGCCGACAGCCTGTTCCGCCGCTTCCAGCAATACAACCCGGTCTCCCGCGCACGGCGGAACGTGGCGCATCACTACGACCTGTCGGGCGAACTCTACGACCTGTTCCTGGACCGCGACCGGCAGTATTCGTGCGCCTACTTCACCAGCCCGTCGGCCGATCTCGAAACCGCGCAGCTCGACAAGAAACGCCACATCGCCGCCAAGCTTCTGCTCGAGGAGGACATGGAAGTGCTCGACATCGGCTGCGGCTGGGGCGGCCTCGCGATCTATCTCGCCGAAGCTGCCGGCGTCAGGGTGACCGGCCTGACCCTTTCTGAGGAGCAGCTCACGGTGGCCCGCGAACGGGCCCGCCGGCGCGGCCTCGAGGACCGGGTCAGTTTCCACCTCAAGGACTATCGCGAGCAGACCGGTACCTTCGACCGCATCGTCTCGGTCGGCATGTTCGAGCACGTCGGCGTGACCCATTACGGGGCCTATTTCGACGCCGTTAACAGCCTGCTGAAGAAGGACGGCGTGGCGCTGATCCACACCATCGGCCGCTCGGACGTGCCGCGCGCGACCAACCCGTGGATCCGCAAGTACATCTTTCCGGGCGGCTATATTCCAGCGCTTTCCGAGATGATGAACAGTATCGAGGAAACCGAACTCGTCACCTGCGACATCGAGGTGCTGCGCCTGCACTACGCGGAGACACTTAGACACTGGCGCCAGCGTTTCCAGGCCAACCGCGAGACGGCGGCGGAAATCTATGACGAACGCTTCTGCCGTATGTGGGAGTATTATCTCGCCGCCAGCGAGGTCTCGTTCCGGCACATGGACAACGTGGTGTTCCAGGTGCAGCTTTCCCGCAAGCGCGATGCGGTGCCGCTGACCCGCGACTATATCTCCGACTGGGAACAGCGGCTGCGCCGCGAGGACAAGAACGCCAGCGGCGGCGGCGCGGCGGCCTAGGCGCGTCTTCCGCGATTTCTCTCACTTCGGCACGATATCCAATGATCGTCACCCTGAGCTTGACTCAGGGTCCATGAATCGTGCGCACCGACGCTCCACTGTTTCATGGGTCCTGAATCAAGTTCAGGACGACGTCGGGGGAGTCGTATCCGTTCGTCGAAAAAGCTACTTCGCGTCCAGCCTGGTAGTGCCGCTCCAGTCGTCGCCCGGCGGGTTCGCCACGTAGCTCCGGCATTTTACCCGAAGTTGCGCCACCACCGGATCGCGGGGATCGGCTTCGGTCAACTCGTCGAGCACCCTGAGCGCATCGTCGAAATCGCGGTGGATGTAGAAATCGAACGCCTGCTCGTATTTCGACGCCAGGCGTATCTTTTCGTCGCCGACGTAGAACGCCGAGTCTTCGCCGCGCTGGCCCATCAATTCATGGATGGTCAGGGGGACGGAGGTGCCCTTGGCTTCGACGATGTCGACGCGGCGAAACAGGAATTCGGGCGACGCGTGCCGGCGGACCGCGTCGCTGGCCAGTAACTGGGTGCCGTAGAACTTGTTCAGGCCCTCGATCCGGGACGCCAGGTTGACGCCCGAGCCAAGGCACGTGTACTGCATGCGGTCCGGCGCGCCGACGTTGCCGACCAATACCTCGCAGGTGTGCAGCCCGAAGCGGGTACGCATTTGCGGCAGGCCCTTTTCCGCGAACTGGGTGTCAAGATCCTGGGAAATGTGCAAGGCCGCGAGCGCGCCGCGACACGCGTTGTCGACATGAAACGCGTCCTCGGTTGGCGCGTTCCACATCGCCATGATGCCGTCGCCGATGAACTTGTCGATGATGCCCATGTTGGATTGGATGCCGAGCGACATCAGCTCGAAGTAGTCCGACGTCTGCGACATGATCTGTTCTGGCGTCATTTTCTCCGAGACCGAGGTAAATCCCTCGATATCGGTGAACAGCAGCGTCACCTCGCGCCGGCTGCCGCCGACAGCGGCCACCTCGTTATTGCGCACAAGCTGGCGCACCACGTCGCGTGGCACGAAGCGCAGGAACGTGTCGAGCGCGGTGCGCATCCGGTCCATCGACTGCTGCAGTTGCTTGATTTCGTCGAACGGCGAGTCGAACTGCTGCATCTTGGCCAAGTTGAGCGCCGTCACCTCGTCGGCGAGCTTGCGGAGCCTGAGCACCGGCACGGTGATCCAGCCGGCCATCACAGCGACCCCGGCGATGGCAACGATCAGTACCGAACCGGCGACGATCAGCGAACGGTGCAGCGTCTTCTTGAGCCCACCGGTGAAGTCACGGGTGGCGGCGACGCTGACAATTTTCCATCCGGTCAGGGTTGCCGTCTCGACCGGCCGGATAAAGCCGATGAACTGTTCACCGTTGGCCGTGAACGAGCGGTGCGAACGGCCGGACGCCATGTCGCCGGCGATGACGGCGCGAATGCGTTCGTCGTCGATCTCCGCGGCCGGAAGCAGGTCGACGCCAAGACCGTATTCGGTGTCCTTGAGAATTTTCGCCGGGTCGGGATAAGCGAGCACGTCGGCGTTCTCATTTAGGATCGCGACGACGCCGTTTTCACCGGGACTGAGCCGCGCGGTTACCTCGGCCAGGTCATCGAGCGAGAGATCGATACCGACCGTGCTTTGCGGTGCGTTGTCGAGTGGTTCGGCGACCGTGATACCGGGTTTTTTCAGGCTCGAGAAGATATAGGCGTCGGAAACGACCGCGCCGGTCTCTTTCTGTGCATCGATGAACCAGGGCCGGGTGCGCGGGTCGTAGCTGGAAAGGTCATCGACCCCGGTTCGGGGCAGCGAAATGCGTTTGTTGTCCTTGTCGAAATGCCACCACTGTTCGGGGCGGCCGCGTCCGCCGGCGGCGGGACCGATGGCGCGCCAGGCGGTAACCGCATCGTCGGGCATGCCCTCGATCTTGCGTTTTTTTCCGTCCGGCCCGATCAGGTCGATGGCCTGAATGAACGAACCGTCCTGGAGCCCGACGAAAACGCCGTAGATTTCCGGGGCTGCCTTGAGGCTGACGGTGAGGATGCCGAGTAGCGATTCACGATCGTCCCACGTGAACATCTCGGCGGGAAGCATGGCGATGGTATCTGCGGCCAGGAACGCGCGGCCAAGAAGCCGTTCGATGCCGTGCTCGGCGGCGTCGGCGGATTTGACGATTCCTGTTTTCGCGGTGTCGATGATCGCATCGCGGCTACCGGTATAATTCAGCGCCGCAACGACAGAGATCGTCGCTGCGGTAAACACGGCGAACGCCGTCGTCACCGTAATCCGGAGCGGCAGTCTCATCGTGCGTGACGCGGAGGTGCCCCGCTGTCGATTTGTTCGTTCATGTCTGGTGCCCGATTGCAGACTGGCTCCGGTTGCGCATAGACGCGCGCGAAAATACGCAACAACAACTTATATTAGAATAATCAGAACCAGGTAAAGCAAGGCCTGTTAAGTGTTGGCGTCCGTTAAGCGCCGACGGATGACTTTAGAAAAAATTGCCGACGTCACGAGATCCGGGCTCGATCGGGCGGCCGTCGGAAAATACGTACTGGTCTCATGCAATCCGGATCGCAGAAAATAGACCTCTCCGATCCATTTGCTGGGAGTTCGTTGCGTGGCCGTCAGGGAACTTTCCGAGAAAGCTCAAAAATTCTGGAATTACGGGTGCCGCATCCGTCGACACGGGAAACTTCCGGCATTCCGCGATTTCGATCTGATGACGATTCACGACATCGCACCGAACATGGTTGTTATCGACGTTGAACGGCCGGGGTGGCGGCTCAAAAACAGGTTCGTCGGCACCACGGTGGTCAGCCTGTTCGGCGAGACGACGGGCCGGTATATGGATGAGATCGATTTGGGGGAGCATAAACAAAAGCTTCTTGAAATTTACGAGAAGGCGGTGACGAAAGCTAAGCCGTATTGGTCATTGGCGCAGGTTGTCATTGTTGAGCGGCTTGACGGGTTTCCGGATCGTTCCAGAATATTTTCCTATGAACGCCTGGTGTACCCGCTGGCTGAACCGGACGGCGAGGTGAAACACCTGGCTGCGATCATAATCCGCCATAGCGTGGAGCATGCCGAGACCGGATTGATCTGCCGGGAGCTATCGTGGCCGGATCCGGCATCGATTATTCAGCCTTCGGTAGATCGATCGATACCCGTAGCCCCCCTTGATCGATGTTCTCGAGCGTGATGTCGCCGCCGTGTCGGCGCACGATGTCGCGTGCGATCGACATACCGAGACCGATGCCGCCGGTGTCCTGACTGCGCGACGTTTCCAGGCGCACGAACGGCTCGAAGATGCGCTCCATCTGTTCGGCGGGAATGCCGGGGCCTTCGTCCTCTATGACGATCGAGGGCGCGCCGTCGTCGCCGGTCAACGTCACGCGCGCGGTCTTACCGTACGTCGCGGCGTTGAGCGCGAGGTTGGTCAACGCCCGGCGCATAGCGAGTGGCCGGCATGGATAGATGAGGGGCGTGCCAACGGCAGTCTCGACCGTGTGGCCGAGGTCGGACACATCGTCGGCGACGGCGCCGATCAGCGCCGCGAGGTCGGTGGGCCGGGTCGGCTCGGTGGCCGCTTCCTCGCGCGCGAAGGCGAGGGCGGCTTCGACCATGTCCTGCATGTCGGCGAGTGTCTGAATCATCTTCTCGCGTGTCTCGGCGTCGTCGAGCATTTCCGCGCGCAGGCGCAAGGACGTGATAGGCGTCCTCAGGTCGTGGCTGATCGCCGCCAGCATCTTGGTGCGTTCGGTGACGAAACGGCTCAGCCTTTCCTGCATCTCGTTGAAGGCGCGGACGGTGTCGCGAATGTCGGCGGGGCCGTCTTCGGGCAGAGGCGGCACGTCCTCGCCGCGGCCCAGACGCTGCGCCGCCTCGGACAGCTTTCGCATCGGCCGGGTAATGCGGCCGAGCGCGATGACGACGATGATGCTGATGACGGCGGCGGTGACGAAAAAGGTGATCCAGGTGTCCTCGCGGATCAGGTTACGCGGCGGCCTGGAATTCAGTGCCGCGTTCATCCACTGATCACCGTCGAGGCGGATCGAGACCACGGTCGACGTATAGCGGGCGTAAGCGGGCAGGCCGGCCTGTTCCAGCGCCCCCGGCATCAGCCGCGCCAAGTCGTTTCGGTGATGATCGTTGTCATCGTCGTCGTGGCGGTGACGGTAAACGCGGATATGCGCGGCGTTTCGTTCGTCGATTTCCTCGGCGATGCGGCGCGCCAGTTCACGCATGCGGCCGTGGTCGTCGTCGCCATCATTGCTCTGGCGGGCGGCGCCGGGATCCGGCTGAATGACGGCGGAGTCATCGCTCAACCACACCTTGAAACGGCGGTTGGTGAGGGCGTCGGCGAGTTTTTCCCGGCGTGCCGGGTCGGTGTCCTTCATCAGCGCCGCGAACGGGGCGACGCGGCCGGCGAGGAAGCGCAACTCGGCGCCGCGGTAGAAATCGCGCGCCTCGGAGCGGACGATCAGTGCCGCGATGATCTGCGCCGAGAACAGCGCGATCAGCACCAAGAGCACGGTTTGTCCCATGAGCCCCTTCGGCCACAGCCGAGCCAGCATGTCGCGGCGCCTGCTCATGCCGGGACGACGTCGGCGTTGAACTTGTAACCGCCGCCCCAGACGGTCTGGATCAGGACCGGTTTTTTGGGGTCGACCTCGATCTTCTTGCGGAGCCGGCTGACCTGATTGTCGATGGCGCGGTCGAAGGGCTGGGCCTCGCGCCCGGCGGCAAGGTCCAGGAGCTGGTCGCGGTTCAGTACCATGCCGGGGCGCTGCAGGAACACGTTGAGCAGCTTGTATTCCGCCGTCGACAGCGCCACCGAAACGCCGTCGGCGCCAGTCAGCTCGCGGCGCTTCACGTCGAGCGTCCATCCGGCGAATTTGAGCCGGTTGCCGGCCGGTGCGGGGTCGGTGCGGGGCATGGCGTTGGTGCGTCTGAGTACGGCCTTGATCCGCGCCAGCAGCTCGCGTGGATTGAATGGCTTGGTGACGTAGTCGTCGGCGCCGACCTCGAGGCCGACGATGCGATCCGTGTCCTCGGCCATCGCCGTCAGCAGGATTACCGGCAGGTCGGTGTTGTCACGCAGATAGCGGCACAGCGAGAGCCCATCCTCGCCCGGCATCATGACGTCGAGCACCACCAGATCCGGCGCCGCCGCCTTCAGCCTGTCGCGCATCTCGGCGCCGCCCCCGGCCGTCGTCGCGCGCATCCCGTTCCTGGTAAGATAGCGCGCGAGCTGCGTGCGGATGTCCTCGTGGTCGTCGACGACCAGGATGTGCGGGGTTGTTTCCATGGCGTCATCTTATATCGGTGCGGCCCGCCGCGTCTTTACAGGAATTTTGTAACCAATTGTCGCAGCACGGATTTTCGTGACCGGTTGCGACAATTTCGGGGGGCGGACGGCATAGTTCCGCGACAAACAGGGACTAGGTTCTGGGTATTCCCAATTCTGGAACAAAGGTTCAATGACATGAAGAAAAGCACCAAGATCCTCACCGCCCTCGGCGTCGTTGCCGGCCTCGCCGTCTCCGGTTTCGCCGTGCATGCCTACGCGCACGGCAAGGACGGATATCACCGCGGCGATCACGGCGGTTACAAGCACATGAAACGCGGCATGCGCATGATGGAGACATATGACACCAACGGCGACGGCGCACTGACGCTGGACGAGATCACCACCGAGCGCAGCAAGACGTTCAAGCAGTTCGACGCCGACGGCAACGGCGTGCTGACGCTCGACGAGTACCAGGGACTGTGGATGGACGCCATGCGCGAACGCATGGTCGACCGCTTCCAGAAGCACGACGACGACGGCGACGGCAGGATTTCCGTCGACGACTTCAATAAGCGCTTCAAGCGCATGATGGCGTGGATGGACCGGAACGGCGACGGCAAGATCGACCGCGAGGACCGCAATCACGGCCATCACGACAAGGACTGATCCGGTCTAGTGCACGGATTGCCGGCCGGGGCGCGTCAACGCGGTCTGGCCGGTCCGCCTTCGGGCAGCGAGATGCGCGTGATGTAGCGGCGCGGGCCGTCTTCGAAGCTTTCCAGCTTGCCGCCGTGCGCGGTGACGATGGCACGGATCAGCGGCATGCCCTGGGCCAGGCCGTTGCGCTCGGCGCTGCCGATCGAGGGCTGCGACTGCGGCCTGGTCTGGGCCACCGGCTTGGCCGGCGTGATGACGCTGACCGTCATGCCCTGGCCGGGCTGGAACGCGGTTTCGACGTCGATGGTATGGCCGCGCCCGGCGCTGGCCACGGTCGCCTCGATCAGGCGTTTGAGGCACTGTGTGAGCCGGGTCTGGTCGCCGGTGATGCGGCCCTTCGAGGAACTCCATTTACGCCTGAGCGAGACGCCGCGCCGGTCCGCCGGCTGCGCCGCGGCACGGCACGAGACGTCGACGATCTCTTCGATATCGATCTGCATCAGCGGCCCGAGCGGAATATTGACGCCGTATTCGGCGAGCGTTGTGTCGACCAGGTTGTTCATGGCGTCCAGCAGATGCGAGGCGGCGTGGCGGATATCGCGGGCGTATTCCGCGTAGCCGACCGGGTGCACCGGCCCCAGGGTCTCGTCGGCGATCATCTCCGAGAAACCGACGATCGCCGTCAGCGGTGTGCGCAGTTCGTGACTGAGTTGATTGAGGAGGTCGATCAGCGGCTCCTGGCTGGTTTGCGTGCCGTTGCGCGTGATCGGGTCGACATTGCCGAACGGGGCCTCGTAGGGCTGGCCCAGGCGCTCGCCGCACTCGGCGACGAAGGTCTCAAGCTCGGCTCTGACGTTGTCGGAAATATCGATGCGCCGGCGCCGGGCATCCTCGCGATCCTGCACCTTGCTGATGGCACCGCGGCGTTCCAGTTCGGCGAGGCCGGTAATCGCCGTGCCCTTGGAAAGTCCGGTGGCGAGGTAGATGTCGGTGACGTTGGGGATTTCCGCCTGTAGGTTGCATTGCATGAGAAAATACAGGATATCCCAGGTCGACCGGTTGAACGCATCCGGGTTCCGGTCGACACCCAGCAGCGTGCTCAGCCGCTCGGTGATGTCCCGGTGACGGTAAAGCTCGTAGCGCAGCACGTGGTCCACGATGCGCTTACGTTCGTTCACGTCGTTGATTGTCCGGCCGTTCTCGGGTCCGTCGCCCATGACGCCACCTATTCTCTACCTCGGTTCGGTTGAGTGTAGAGCCTGTCTCATCCAAGGTATATAGGTGTAATCCACACTCCTATTTTTCAAGGAAGACTACTGGTTTTCGTCGCCGCGCAACCCAAGGTGAATCATAAGCCCGATAATCATACCTTTCAGGCGCGGCAGGAACCAGAACGACAGCAGGCCCGTCAGCGGCAACCACAGCGTCAGGTGCAGCGCGGTCGAGGGCTGGAATTCCCGCTCGGCGAGGACGATCAACGGCACCACGATGTGGCCGACCACGACCATGGTCAGGTACGGCGGAAAGTCGTCGGCGCGGATGTGCCCCAACTCCTGGCGGCACGCGGCACATTGATCATTGGTCTTGAGAAACTTGCCGAACAGCCGGGATTGGCCGCAGCGCGGGCAGGTCTGGCGGAAGCCACGCCACATCAGGGTGCCAAGTCCGGGGGCGGGAAGCCGGGGGTCGATGGTCTCGTTCATAAGCGTTATAGAGCATGAACCTCTCGGTGCGGCAAGCCATACTGGTAACGCGCCCGGCCACTCCCTATGATCGGGGCATGCCCGGTTTCTACGTACCCGTATACGACGTCACCGCGCTCGCGATCTATTTGGCGGGCTGGCTTGGTTATTCGATTTACGCCGACCGGCTCGCCCTCCAGCGCCGGCCGGTCGCCGTCGTCATGAACGACTATCGGCTCAGGTGGATGGAGCGCATGCTGGAACGCGACAACCGCATGCCCGACGTCAATATCACGGTCTCGTTCGTGCGCTCGTCGATGATGTTCGCCTCGACGACGATCCTGCTGATGGCCGGCTCGTTGGCGATGCTGGGCCAGATCGAGAACGTGCGCGAGATCATCGCCGGCCTGCCGTTCGGCCGCGCCGCGTCACGCGGCCTGATGGAGATCCAGCTCATCTTCCTGGCCGCCATCTTCGTTTTCGCGTTCTTCAAGTTCGTGTGGGCGGTCAGGCTGTTTAACAACATGCTGGTGCTGTTAGGCGCGGCGCCGCAGACCAAGGACTGCGACGAGATCATCCGCAGGGAATACCCGCAGCACATGGCGAGGTTCCTGCAGCGTGCGCAGCACAACCTCAACCTCGGCACCCGCGCCTACGCCTTCGGCCTCGGGCTGCTGCCGTGGTTCCTGCACCCGGTGTTGCTGATGGTCTCCGCCGTTGTCGTCATCGGCATGCTGTACCGGCGCGATTTCCGCTCGCTGTCGCTCAAGGTTCTTGAAGATCTGCGCGAGCATCATTGAGCGCCCCCCCTTGTGATCGCAACAAGAAAGCGTATATTCCCGGCCCAAGAGGTCAGAAATGAGCACCGATTTTACCACCCTTGTCGATTCATCGAAGGCGCCCGCCGACACGCGCGTCGTCGTCGCTATGTCGGGCGGCGTCGACAGTTCGGTCACGGCGGCGCTGATGGCCGAAGCGGGCTACGACGTGGTCGGCGTCACGCTGCAGCTTTACGACCACGGCGAGGCGGTACAGAAGAAAGGAGCGTGCTGCGCCGGGCAGGACATCTACGATGCCAAGCGCGTCGCCGATACGCTCGGCATCCCGCACTACGTGCTGGATTACGAAAGCCGCTTTCGCGAGCAGGTGATGGAGGATTTCGCCGACACCTACCTGCGCGGCGAAACCCCGATCCCGTGCGTGCGCTGTAATCAGACCGTGAAGTTCAGGGACCTGCTGACGACGGCAAAAGACCTGGGCGCCGAGGCCATGGTGACGGGCCATTACGTGCGCCGCGTCGCCGGGAACGGCGGTTCGGAACTGCATCGCGCCGTCGACCGGTCCAAGGATCAGAGCTATTTCCTGTTCGCGACCACGGGCCCGCAGCTCGATTTCCTGCGCTTCCCGCTGGGCGGCATGGACAAGTCGGAAACGCGGGCGCACGCGCAGCGCTTCGATCTGCCGGTGGCGGAAAAACCGGAAAGCCAGGACATCTGTTTCGTGCCGAACGGGTCCTATGCGCGGGTCGTCGAACGGCTGCGGCCGGGCGCCCTCGACCCGGGCCAGATCGTCGACATGGCCGGCAATGTGCTGGGCACACACGACGGCATCATCAATTTCACCGTTGGCCAGCGCCGAGGTCTCGGCGTCGCCGCCGGTGAGCCGCTCTACGTGGTCAGGATCGATCCGGACACGAAAAACGTCATCGTCGGGCCGAAGGAAGCGCTGCTGTGCCCGGAGATCGGGGTTTCGGAACTGAACTGGCTCGACCATGCGCCACTGACCGATCAGCCGCGTCCGGTGCAGGTCAAGGTGCGCTCGACCACCGATCCGGTCGGGGCGGGCATTTCGATCGAGGGCGGTGACGTCCGCGTCCGTTTCGATGAGCCGCAAGCCGGCGTCGCGCCGGGCCAGGCCTGTGTTATTTACGATGGCGACAGGGTGCTCGGCGGCGGTTGGATCGTCAGGTAAGATTTCTACGCGCCCGCGGGAATGACAGCGCTTTTAAAGTTGATGCGTGAGGCCGAGCATCAGCGAGTGATTGGAGAAATCGGCTTCGAATTCGACGCCCGAAACTTCCATATCCGCGCCAGTGGTGCCGAAATAACGGTAACCGATATCTAAGGACGTGCGGCTGTTAAGCGGTACCATTACACCAGCGCCGAATTGATAGGCGAAAACCAAACCCGAGTCGTCGATTGACACCGAATCTCCTGTTTCCTGTACATCGTTGATGAAGTGCATACCGGGGCCGATCCCGCCGAGCACATAGGGCGAGATGTTTTGTCCGAGCGGAAGTTCATACTTGGCATTTGCCATCATCGCGAGGATTGAAACCGAGCCATTGACGTCGTCCGTTGATGCGCTAAGCCCGGCTATGGGAATTTCGAGGGTTAGTTCATCTACGGCCGAACGCTGATAAGTGCCGGCAAACTCCAGGCTCAACCCGTTGCCGAGCTTGTAGCCGAGTGCACTCGACGCCTGAAAAGACAGCATCGACATGTCCGCATCAACTTCCACGGCGCCGAAATCGTATGTAGAACCACCGACGAACGACCATCCCAAGTGTGCAGAGACGTAATAGCCGGTCGCGGTTGAACTGTAGCCGACGGATCGGTTCTTGTATTCCTTGTCGATCTTTTCAAGCGCGTCCGGCGGTGCCTGATAGGTATTCGGTTGATTGGAATGCTGCGGCAGCCCACCGTTCGGCTGTGCCTGATAGGGATAGGGTTGCGGCGGCTGCTGGTATTGCTGCTGCTGTTGCGGATAGACCGGCTGCTGTCCTTGATACGGTTGCGGTTGCTGCGGGTTCGGCGTCAGCGGTTGCGGTTGTACCGGCTGCTGCGGCGCCGCCTGGGGCGTCTGCGCCTGTTGCGGCGGAGAGTAAGGCTGTTGATAGGCCGGTTGTGGCGCCCGGTATTGCGGTTGCGAGCGGTGAGGTTGTTGCGGCTGTTGGGACGCGGTGCCGAAGCGGGCGCGTTCGTATTCCCGAATGGCGCGCTCCATGTTGGCGTTGTTGCGTTCCGCTTGCAGCCACTGGTTTATCGACATCGGGCGCTGCTGCGCGCTTGCCGTGCCGGCGAGAACGGCGGTGGCCGCGAGGCCGAGACAAAGAGCGGTTATCCGATTGCGGTCGCTGGTCATACCCGAAACTCCATCCAACATTCTGTCATGCGCGGCTGTTCTCGCCGGTTGCGGTTTGGGGGCGTCCGTGCACGCACGAATCGCACCTGTCGATCCGCGTCCAGACTAGGAAATCCGGGTTAATGAATGCTGAAAGACGACCTTGGGTTGCGTTGCCTACCCTGCCCGGGGGCCGAACAGGATCACCAGCGCGCCGATCACGCACAGCATGACGCCGAAACCGTCCCAGCGGTCCGGCCGCGCGCCCTCGACGATCCACATCCAGGCCATGCTGGCGAGAATGTAGATGCCGCCATAGGCCGCATAGGCACGGCCCGCGAACGCGGCGTCGACGCGGGTCAGCAGCCACGCGAACAGCACCAGCGACAGGATGCCGGGCACCACCCACAACACCGGCTTGCCGAGCCGGAGCCAGGCCCAGAACGCGAAGCATCCGGCGATCTCGGCGACGGCGGCGGTGATGTAGACGGGGATGGCGGTCAGTTGCATGGGAGGAACAGTATCAGAAAATCGTCGCCCTGAACTGGATTCAGGGCCCATGGGCACCGGCAGGGTGTGATTCCATGGATCCTGAATCAAGTTCAGGATGACGGGTGGTGGCACAATAGCCCCCTCACCCCCGCCTTCACGGGGCAGGCCTAACCTCTCCCCTTAATAATGGGAGAGGGACAAGGGCGGAACGTGCCTCGATACAAGAGTCCCTCTCCTCCACGAAAGTGGGGGAGAGGACAGGTGAGGGGGGTTATTCCTCCAACGCGTCCAGCCGCGCCGCCGCCTCGCGGGCCTCCTGCTGGCGCGTCCACATGTCGGCGTAGGGGCCGTCCATCTTCAGCAATTGTTCGTGCGTGCCGCGTTCGGCGATCTCGCCCGCCTGCAGCACGAGGATTTCGTCGGCGTCGATGACGGTGGATAAGCGGTGCGCGATGGTCAGCGTGGTGCGGTCCGCTGAGACATCCTTGAAACTGGCGAGGATTTCCTGCTCGGTCTTGCTGTCGAGTGCCGAGGTCGCCTCGTCGAACACCAGGATGCGCGGATCCTTGAGGATGGTCCGCGCGATGGCGACGCGCTGCTTTTCGCCGCCTGACAATTTCAGGCCGCGCTCGCCGACCTTGGACTGGTAACCGTCCGGCAGGCTCATGACGAAGTCGTGGATGCGCGCCTGGCGCGCCGCCTGCTCGACCTCCGCCGGCGTCGCGCCGGGCCGGCCGTAGGCGATGTTGTAATAGATGCTGTCGTTGAACAGCACCGTGTCCTGCGGAACGATGCCGATGGCGGCCCTGAGCGACTTCTGCGTCACTCCGGCGACGTCGTCGCCGTCGATGCTGACGGTGCCGCCGCCGGCGTCGTAGAAGCGGTAGAGCAGCCGCGAGATGGTCGACTTGCCGGACCCGGAGGGGCCGACGATGGCGAGTTTTTTGCCGGCGGGTAAGGTGAACGAGACGTCTTTGAGGATCGGGCGTCGGTCGTCGTAGGCGAAATCGACATGCTCAAAACGGACCGCGCCGGGGCCGTCCGTCAGCGGCCGGGCGTCCGGCGCATCGGCGATTTCAGCGGGTTCGCGCAGCAGTTCGAACATTTCCTCCAGGTCGGTCAGAGAGCGTTTGATCTCGCGGTAGACGAAGCCGAGGAAATTGAGCGGCATGAAGATCTGGATCAGGTACGAGTTGACCAGTACGAAATCGCCGATGGTCATCGAACCGTCGCGCACGCCGTAACCGGCCATGACCATCGCGGCGACCACGCCGGCGGAGATGATCACGCCCTGGCCGATATTGAGGAGCGCCAGCGACGAACCGCTCTTGACCGCCGCCGTCTCGTAACGCTTGAGCGCGCTGTCGAAGCGCCCGGCCTCGTGATCCTCGTTGCCGAAGTATTTCACGGTCTCGAAATTCAAGAGACTGTCGATGGCCTTGGTGTTGGCCTCGCTGTCGGTTTCGTTCATGGCGCGGCGGAACTTGAGCCGCCATTCGGTGACCAAAAGCGTCCACAGGATGTAGGCGACCACCACGCCCATGGTCAGCGCCGCGTAGATAAATCCGCACAGATGCCAGAGGATGCCGCATACCAGCACCACCTCGAGGATCGTCGGCAGCACGTTGAACAGCATGAAGCGAAGCAGGAACTCGATCCCCGCCGTGCCGCGTTCGACGGCGCGGGCGATACCGCCGGTCTTGCGTTCCAGATGAAATCTGAGCGACAGGTGGTGCAGATGCCGGAACGTCTCGAGGCCGGCACGGCGGATGGCACGCTGCGCGACCCGGGTAAAGACGGCGTCGCGCAACTCGCCGAACGCCAGCGCGCCGATGCGGCAGATGCCGTAGCCGACGATCAGCGCCACCGGCACAGTGATCATCGCATCGACATTCCCGTCGGCTGTCAGGATATCGACAGCTTGTTTGTAAAAGATGGGCACCGAGACGTTGGTCGCCTTGGCTGCGACGAGCAATGCCATGGCGACGACGACACGCACGCGCAGGCCGGTTTCTCCGGCCGGCCATAAATACGGCAGCAGTGTTTTGATGGTCGTCCATTCACCGGCTGGGTTCATCGCACCCGGGCCGGGCAGGCGTCTTGGCATGGCGCGCTCGCGTTGCAGTTGGTGCGCCCTTTATATAGTGTGCGCCGGCCCGGACGCCACCGGGGCGGGTTTGATATGGGCGAGAACGGTCGTTGGGTCTATCCTGACGCAGGAGAGGGAGCAGGGGTTTCGATGTCGGGTTACGATTTCGAATCGATGAAGGTGCTGGTGGCCGACGACAGCCGCCCCATGCGCTCGCTGATCAACAGTTTCCTTTACGGCTTCGGTGTCAGGGAGATGGACGAGGCCGGCGACGCCAACGAGGCTTTTGACGTGGTGGTCTCGTTCGATCCCGATATCGTCATTACCGACTGGCGCATGCCGCCGACCGACGGTCTCGACCTGGTTCGGAAAATCCGTATGGATACGAAAAGCCCGAACCCGTACCTTCCTATTATCATGCTGACCGGATTCACCGAACTGCACCGGGTCAAACAGGCGCGCGACGCCGGTGTCACGGCGTTTCTCGCCAAGCCGATCTCGGCCGCGGCGCTGTACCGGCGGCTGTGCACGGTGATCGACGATCAGCGCCCGTTCGTGCGGGTCGGCGCGTTCTTCGGGCCCGACCGGCGTTCAAGGCGGCGTGCCGAACCCTACATGGGCGTCGAACGGCGCCGCGACGCGCAATAGGACAGACCATCTTCATGGCCGAACGACCCGAGAACATCCAGCCGCCGAACCGGCTTTCCAGGAAAATTCGCAAGAAGGGCGGGCCGTCGGCGGAGCAGGCGATCCTGCGCGCGCTCAACGCCGCCGAGGACCTGATCGACAACTACCAGGGCTGGGCCGTCGACGACCTGACGCAACTGTGGAAGGCGTACGAGGAATCGCGCAACGGCGGTAGCCCGCGCGATATCCAGAAGATGTTCGAGATCGCGCACGGGATTCGCGGCGAGGGCGGCAGCTTCGGCTTTCAGTTGATCTCGACGATCGGCGATTCGCTCTGCAAGTTCCTCGAGGGACGCAAGAAGCTGGCGCGGGCGGAATCGGAAGTGGTCAAGGTGCATATCCTCGCCATGCGCGCCGTGTTCCATCAGGACCTGAAGGGACCGCAGCCGGCGCTGGAGCGGGAACTGCGGCAACTTCTGGCGCTCTTGCGGGAACGGCTCGGCTAGAGCCCTTTCGGAGAAATCCGAAACGGAATTGGCTCAGATTTCTCCGAAAGGGTTCTAGGGGCGGGTATTCCCGCTATCTGTCGCGGCTGTCCATGACGATGGTGAACGGGCCGTCGTTGACGATCTCGACTTTCATCTCGGCGGCGAACACGCCGGTCTCGACCTCGATCCCGAACGCGCGAAGTTCGTCGCAGAAGATGTCATAAATTTCCCGGGCGCGGTCCGGGGCCTCGGCGCGGGAAAATCCGGGCCGATTGCCCTTGGTCCACTGCGCCGCCAGGGTAAACTGGCTAATGGCGAGTATTTTGCCCTTAACGTCGTTAATATCGAGGTTGGTTTTGCCGTCTTCGTCGGAAAATATGCGCATTTTTGCAACTTTATTCGCAAAGTAACGCGCGTCGTCGTGGCTGTCGCCGGCCTCGGCGCAGACCAATACGCAGATGCCGTTCCCGATCGCGCCGACGACTTTTGACTCCACGCTGACACTGGCTTCCAGCACCCGCTGCAGCACGGCTTTCATGGCTTCTTCGCTTCCACGTAGACGCTTTCGCCCGCGCGTTCCGCGAGGTCCAGTCGGCCCGGATCCGGGATCGTGGTTTCGCCCTCGGGCAGGATTGCCGGGTCGGGAAATCCGTTTTTCTTCAATAACTTGGAAAGGGACGCGCCATCATACATCCACAGGTGATGACGGTATCCGGTAGCCAGCAGCTTGAGTCTGTCCCTCAGCGTCCGGAGTGGCGGCGGCGCCGTCAGAATTTCCTCCATGAACGCATCGGCGTTGCCGTTTTTTTTATAGAAATCAACGGCTTTGGCCAGATCCGGCACGGCGATTCTGAGCACCCCGCCGACCTTCAGCACGCGCCTGGCCTCGGCCAGGAAACCGTCGGCCCGGGGCCGGTCGAGATGCTCCAGCATGTGTGACGCGTAGACGGCATCGACGCTTTGGTCCGCATGCGGAATCCGTATCGACGCATCGCAGAACCAGACGGCGTGGTGGCGACAGTAATCGATATAGCCTGCCTGTTCCGTGCTCACCAAACCCAGCGATTTCAGAGTGTAGACAACCATCTTGGGATATCCGGCGAGCCTGACCGAAAGCGAATTATCGTAGTTGGTCCAGCCTGGCGTTGCGGTCATGCCGCAGCCGATGTTGAGCCGGACCGGGCTCAAAACACCGGTACCCCGAACAGGGCCTGATGGAAGTGCGCGATGGCGCCCGCTGCCACGAGACCGGTGACGACCGCCGCCGCGTCCCGCCAGACCGGCCGTTTTTCCGTGATACGCGCGGCGCCGCGCCGGTTCGCCGAAAGCATCGCCAGCACTGAATAGATCAGGAATGCGCCGAACAGCAGCAGGGATTCCACGTCGCCGTTGTTCAGGAGATGGACGGCCGCCCAGATACCGACGCTCCACAGCATCGGGTGCGCCGTGAAGCGTTTGATGTTGGTACGGAGTTCGGCGGCGACGGCGAGACAGAGCGCGACCGGGATCAGGACATACGCCAGTTCCCGGGCGCCCTCGGGCGCGGCCCACAGGAACGTCCGGTCCGCGGTGCCGTAGCCGTAGATAATAAGCCCGAGACCGATGGCCGAGACCAGCGCGAACAGTCCCCGGTAACCTTTCGTACCGAGTTTCGCGATGGCGGCGTCCCTGCGGACGGAAAACCAAGGAAACACATGGACGCCGAAGAAAACGACTAGACCTGCGATCAGGTACGTCATATTCAGCCCTCCGCTGTAGCTAACGGAAACCTACTCCCACTCGATGGTGCCGGGTGGCTTCGAGGTGACGTCGTAGACGACCCGGTTGATGCCTTGTACCTCGTTGACGATGCGGCTTGAGACCCGGCCAAGGAATTCGTGATCGAACGGGAAATAGTCCGCCGTCATGCCGTCGGTGGACGTCACCGCCCTGAGCGCGCAGACGAAATCGTAGGTCCGGGCATCGCCCATGACGCCGACGGTCTGCACCGGCAGCAGCACCGCGAACGCCTGCCAGATGGTGTCGTATAGACCGGCATTGCGGATTTCTTCGAGATAAATCTTGTCGGCGGCGCGCAGGATATCGAGCCGGTCTTTAGTGATGACGCCCGGTACCCGGATCGCCAGCCCCGGCCCCGGAAACGGATGGCGGCCGACGAAGCTGTCCGGCAGGCCGAGTTCGCGGCCCAAGGCCCGCACCTCGTCCTTGAACAGTTCCCGGAGCGGTTCGACCAGTTTCATGTTCATGCGTTCCGGCAGCCCGCCCACGTTGTGGTGCGACTTGATGGTGACGCTGGGTCCGCCGGTGAACGACACCGATTCGATCACATCCGGGTAAAGTGTGCCCTGGGCCAGGAAATCGGCGCCGCCGATCCGCTTGGCCGCTTCCTCGAAGACGTCGATGAACAGCCTGCCGATGGTCTTGCGCTTCACTTCCGGGTCGGAAACGCCGTCCAGTTCGCCCAGGAACAGGTCTTCCGCGTTCCGGTGCACTAGTGGAATGTTGTAGTGATCGCGGAACAGCGAGACGACCTCATCGGCTTCGTTCGCGCGCATTAGACCGTGATCGACGAACACACAGGTCAATTGGTCGCCGATTGCCTCGTGCAGCAACACGGCGACGACGGAGCTGTCGACGCCACCGGACAGTCCGCAGATAACCCGGCCCGCGCCGACCTGGTCGCGAACCTTCTGGATTGCCTCGTCCTTGAACGAGGCCATGGTCCAGTCGCCGGATGCGCCGCAAATGGTATGCGTGAAATTCCTCAGCAGCTTTGCGCCGTCCGGCGTGTGCATGACTTCAGGATGGAACTGCACGCCGTAAAGCTTGCGCGCCTCGTCGGCGATGATCGCGAACGGCGAGCCGTCGGATACGCCGACCACGTTGAAGCCTTCGGGGATGGCGTCGATACGGTCGCCGTGGCTCATCCAAACCTGGTGCCGTTCACCTGGTTTCCAGACGCCTTCGAACAGGCAGCTTTCGGCCGTGATCTCGACGAAAGCACGACCGAATTCCCGGTGCGTGGAAGGCTGCACCTGGCCGCCCATCTGTTGCACCATGGTCTGTTCGCCGTAGCAGATGCCGAACACCGGCACGCCCATCTGAAACACCGCATCGTCGGCGCGGGGCGTTGTCGCCTCGTGCACGCTGGCCGGGCCGCCGGACAGGATAATACCCTTGGGTGAGAAAGCCTTGAGGCTTTCCCCGGTCACGGCATTGAACGGGTGAATCTCGCAGTAAACGCCGGATTCCCGGACCCGGCGCGCGATGAGCTGTGTCACCTGCGAGCCGAAATCGACAATAAGAATACGGTCGTGATGCTGGGTGATGTCAGACATGAGGTCTGATACTTGATTGCGCGCGGATTGAAAAGAGGGAAGGGTGGCCGAAATCCGGGCCGGTCACCCCGATGTGCCCGAAGCTGGCCTGGTCTTCGGGAAAAACGCGTGAAACCCGCTGCCCTCGCCGGGGGTGCTGTCGATGTCGATACGTCCGCCGTGCAGATCGACCATCTCGAAACAGAGCTGCAGGCCGAGGCCGGTGCCGGTCTCGCCGTGGGTGCCCCGGCGGGTGGTGTCGGCGCCGAGATCGTGAAGTTTTTCAAGGGTCTCCGCGTCCATGCCGATGCCGTCGTCGGTGACGTGGAGCCACGTGCCGTCCGTTTCGTCCTGCAATGTCATGGTGATCCGACCGTCTGTGTCGGAGAACTTGATGGCGTTGCTGAGCAGATTGCGCGCAATGGTCTCGAACATGTGCGGATCGACGACGGCGAGGGTGCCGTCGGGCAGCTCAAGAACGATATCCAGCGATTTCTGCGCCGCCATGGGCCGGTGAATTGCAGCCGTTTCCTTCAGCAACGCGGACAAATCGGTCTCCTCAGGTGCGAATCGGATGTCGCCGCGCTGCAGGCGGCTCCAGGCCAACAGGTTCTCCAACAGCCGGTGCAGATTGGTTGCCGCATCGTTGAGATCCTTGGAATAGTCGGCGATCTTCTCGCGGCTCATGGTGTCGGCGCGCACCTTCAGGTAATCGGTCACGCCGATCAACGAACTGAACGGGCCGATCATGTCGTGCGCGACGATGGAGAAGAACTTGTCCTTCTGCCGGTTCAGGTTTTGCAATTCCAGGTTGTTGTGTTGCAGTTCCTGCGTGCGCGCCTCGACCAGTTCTTCCAACTCGGTGGTATGGGTGCGCACCGACTCGGCCATTTCATCGAAGTTCCGACGCAACCGGCCGAGCTGGTCCGGTAGGTCTTCCGCCGCATCGTCGATATCCGGCGCGGCGTCCTGTTTGAATGCGGTAACCGCGCGGTCGAGCCGGTCGATGCGCCTCAGCACGGTCCTATCCAGCGCGATGCCGAGTGCCGTCAGGCTGACCACCACGGCGAGCGCGACCAGCACAGCGAGCGGCACGAAATAGTGCCCGAACACGAGCGTCCGGAGTTCGATGACGGAAATGCTGAACCAGTTGACCTGCGGCATGAAGGACGCCCCGATCAGCATGCGGCGGCCATCAACATGCACGGACGCCGTCTGTGCCGTGTCATGCGTGGCTTTTGCGTCGTCCAGCGCTTTTCTGACCTTGTCCCGATCCTCCGGCGTATCGATGATATTGAAGATCGTACTTTTCAGGTTGTCGGGCTTGGTCAGCGCATCGTGCTCGATCAGGCTGACGTCCGGATGCGCCTGGATGGCGCCGCCGGCATCGACGTAGATCGTCGTCACGCCTTCGGGCTGGCGCTTCTGCAGGTTGTCGATGAAGCCGGTCAGGTCGATGCCGGTGCCGACGATGCCCAGTACCTCGTCCGTTCTCGGGTCGCGGATATTGCAGTTGAACCAGACCTTGGTCTCACGGATCGCCCGGTCGAAATCGATGTTCAGGTAACATACACCGGGCAATGCGGTGGTGCTGAAGTACCAGGCGTCGTCCGGGTTGTCCTCGGAGACGGTGTACTTCACCAGGTCCCCGGGACCGGGTACGCCGTTCTCGTTGAAGTAAAACTCTTTGGTGGCGTCCGGAACGAAAAACCAGCTTCGGCCATGAAACATGGACCGGAAGCGCTCAAGGCTGTCGAGGCCCTTTTCCCGTAGCGATCCATTATCGGGCTCGCGGGACCAGGCGATAACGGCCGGGTTCCGGGCCAGCATCTCGGCCAGTGTGAACTCACGTGTCAGCGGCAGCGCCGCGCGGGCGCGGTCGAGCAACACCTGATCGGCGGAAATTCGGTCGCCCAGTTCGTCGATCAGGTTCTGCGCCAGCAACCAGAACACGAACAACAGGCTGGCGCCGATCGCAATCGCGATCGGGATGGAAAGCGCGATAAACCTGTACCGAAGGTTGCCGCCGATGACCGGCGGCAGGAAGTTTTTCATGATCCCTTCCCTGGCGGTTGCCGGCACGCTCATACCCATCGGCGGGTGACGGCTCCGTGTTGACGGTTAATTAACCATTTTATCGCCGAATCGCCAGACCATGTCGAACGCGTTAAAATCATAATGCGACGAATGGCCCCCCAAGGGTTGTAGTAAGTGAGAAATAATTTTTTAAATTGCATAAATATCGGCCTCGCGCTGCTGATTCCGGGCTTGATGCTCGGTCTGCCGGCATACGCAGCGGCGCAGGCAGCGGTGGAACCGCCGAAAGTGCGAATCACCAAGAAGGACTGCCAGCGGGTTGTCCGTTATCAGGCGAGCGCCGACGTCGCCTACCAGCCGGGTGTCGATGTGCGTGGAAATACAGTGACACCGGCGGACGTTTCCGGCGGCTTTACGGTCCCGCTTCCGGACGTATTCGAGTTCAACATCACCAAGGACCTGACGGCGTATCTGGACGGACCCGAGGAACAGCTCGAGGCGGAAAAAGCGGCGGCGATCGCCGCCGAACGGTCCGTCGCGGCGACGACTGCGGCGGTCGAATCAGCGGCTGAATCCCTTGAAAGCGCGCAAACCGTTTCCGACGATGCCGCTGCAACCGCTGAGGCGGCGCAAACGGCAGCTGACGCAGCCCCCAACGATGCCGCCCTTGCGGCGGCGGCCACAGAGGCGCAGGCCGACGCCGACGCGGCGTCGGCTGGGCTGGCGACCGCACAGGCTGCCTATGACGCGACGCAGTCAGCGGCGACCTCGGATGATGTGACGGGCGCGCTGACGGCGGCGCAGTCCACGCTGGCGGCGGCGGAAGCCACGGCGACTGCGGCGGGTTTGGACGAAGACGCGGTGGCAACGGCGACGGCGGATGCATCATCGGCGGTATCGACGGCGCAACAGGCGGCGGCGGACTCGGCGGCTGCCGATACGGCCGCCTTGCAGGCCGCCGAGACGGTCGCCAAGAGCCCCGACATGAGCCTCAATGTCGGCACCGTGCGCTACAACATCAAGACCGGTGCCATGACCTTCAATGGCAAGCCGTTGACGGGTGCGTCCGAAGCCGACCTGGCGGCGCAATGCAAAGCCATGCTCAAGGCGAAGTAGTCCGTGTATTGGAAAGGCAGACAGACGTTGCTCCCCAGAATATTATGGCATCCCCGGATTGAGAATTCTCATGGGTACGTTAAGCTCGGGGTTATAACCAAGGCGAATTACGCCAACATAAGCTTAGGGAGCTACAATTGATGGACGGAAACGTGCACCCGCACGATGCATGGTCGCGGGCACTCTTCAAACAATTCAAGGATTCTGGTGTCCGGTTGTTCAGCTATATTCCCGATGCCGGGAACGCGCGGCTGGTGGAACTGGCCGATGCCGACAACGAAACTCGCACGGTGCTGCTGACCACCGAGGAGGAGGGCGTGTCCCTCGCTGCCGGCGCCGACCTGGTCGGCGAGCGGTCGGTACTGATGATGCAGTCGTCGGGTGTCGGCAACTGCCCTAATTTCCTGTCGTTCGTGAAGGGCGGGAATTTTCCGATCCTAATGATGGTCTCCATGCGTGGTGACTATGGCGAGCAAAATCCGTGGCAGTTCCCGATGGGCGAGGCCGTCGAGCCGATTCTGGAAGCGATGGGCGTGCTGATCTTCAAGGTCGAGCGCGCTGATGAACTGGAAGGCGCGGCCACCGCGGCCCTCGACACGGCGTTCAAGGCCGGTAAGTCGGCGGCGATCGTGCTGAGCCAGAAATTCCTGGGCGCCAAGGGCTTTTGACGGCGAAGCCGTCATCCCCGCGCAGGCGGGGATCTCGATGATAGGACGAAGAACAATGACCGAAGTGACACTTAACCGTATCGGCGCTCTGCCGCAGATTTTTCCGAACCCGGACGATTACCTTTTCGTGACCGGTCTTGCCGGTCCGGCCCGCGACGCCGCCGCGCTTACGGGCGACGGACCCAACACCTACACCATGGCCGGCTGCATGGGGGCGGCCATGACCATGGGGCTCGGCATGGCGCTCGGCGCGCCGGACCGTGACGTGGTGGTGGTCGCCGGCGACGGCGAGATGATGATGAACATCGGCTCGATGGCGACCATCGCCAGTCAGGCGCCGAAGAATCTGACGGTCGTCTGCGTCGATAACGGCGGGCACGGCGAAACCGGCGGCCAGGACGGACACACGTCGGTGAAGACGGACCTCGCCAAGGTCGCGGCGGGCTTCGGGATCGGCAACATCCTGACGGTGTCGACGGACGCTGGCCTCAAGGAGGCTGCCGAATTCGTGAAATCCGGCGAGGGGCCGCGCTTCCTGTGGCTCCGGGTTCTGCCCGGCGAGCCGACCAAGTTCAAACGCAACATGAACCCGGCGGAATGCCGGGTGCGGTTCAGGACGCATTTCATGACCGCCTGAGCCGGCCCGGTCGCCCCGCCTAGGCAAAAAGGGGCAATCCTATGGCACTCGTATCCAGGGCGTTGTTTGCGCTTCTCGTGCTCTTTCACCTGATCCCCGCGGCTGCGGCGGATCAGGCCGGCGCGAACAAAATCAGCCAGGAAACCGACGTTTTCGATACGGCGGTACGTTATCCGGCGCCGAGCTGGCAGGACAAGCCGCGCCAGGCGGCAAACGAAACCAACCGCCAGCAGGAGGACGCATCGTTCGTGCTGGAGCAAATTCCAAAGGGCGATAAGTTCGAAAGCTGGAGCAAGCTCTATGCCGTGCACGGACAACTGGCGCCGAGTTTGGAATTTCCGACCTATGTGAACCGCAGCGTGGGTGTTTTTCTCAGGGTTTGCGGCAAGGAGAACTTCAAGTTCAAACCGCTGCAGAAGACCGAAAGCACCTTTCTCATCCTGATTATGTGCGAGGACTCGCCGAACGGGAAGGATCTGGCGGGCTACGGACCCGGCGTCGGCGAAATCACGCTGATGGCCCTGGCCCAGCCCTATGACGCGTTCATCAAGGTTTATCATCACTGGCGTGGCGAGTCGTTTTCGGCAGCGGATAAGGCATCCTGGCCGGTGACGCCGGATAAGCTCAACATGATGATGGCACGGTTCAGGAATATAGAGTATTCGCGCGCCCGGTAACGGCCACGGACGGTATGACCGCCCCGGTGCAGGTGTTATTGTCGTGCCAACCCGTTATTTGCAAAGGACCCGACGCGATGTTTATTGCCATGAACCGGTTTCAGATCGTCCCCGGTGAGGAAGCGGCCTTCGAGGAGGTATGGCGTACCCGCGACCGCCATCTGACGGACGTACCGGGTTTCATAGAGTTCAAGCTCCTGAAAGGGCCGAGTGCCGACGACCACACGCTCTATGCATCGCACACGATCTGGCGCAGCCGCGAGGACTTCGAGAACTGGACCAAGTCGGAGAATTTCCGCAAGGCGCACGCCAGCGCCGGCGACAACAGGAAGCTTTACCTCGGCCACCCGCATTTCGAGGGCTTCGAGACGGTGCTTGAAGAATAAGAGCGATTCCCCGCCCGGCGCGTGTGCGCCGGGCGGGGAGAGTGCGCCTCAGTCGTCATCGCCGGACGCGGCGACCTTCTTGGCCTCGTCCTTGTACTTTTCCTTGTAGAGTTCGGCGCCTTCGTCGACGAACTTCTTCGACATCTCGTCCATACCCTCCTTGGCGTAATCGCGCACAAGGTTGGTGATCTCCATGGCGCAGAACTTGGGCCCGCACATGGAGCAGAAGTGCGCCGTCTTGTGCGCCTCCTTGGGCAGGGTCTGGTCGTGGAAGTCGCGTGCCCGGTCTGGGTCGAGACCGAGGTTGAACTGATCCTCCCAGCGGAACTCGAACCTGGCCAGCGAAAGCGCATCGTCCCTGGCCGCGGCGCCCGGGTGTCCCTTGGCGAGGTCGGCGGCGTGCGCCGCGATCTTGTAGGTGATCACCCCTTCCTTGACGTCGTTGCGGTCGGGCAGGCCCAGGTGCTCCTTCGGCGTCACGTAACACAGCATCGCCGTGCCGTACCAGCCGATCATGGCGGCACCGATCCCGGACGTGATGTGGTCGTAGCCGGGCGCGATGTCGGTAACCAGCGGGCCGAGCGTGTAGAACGGCGCTTCGCCGCAGACATCGAGCTGCTTGTCCATGTTGAGCTTGATCTTGTGCATCGGCACGTGGCCGGGGCCCTCGATCATCACCTGACAGCCCTTGTCCCAGGCGATCTTGGTCAGTTCGCCAAGCGTTTCCAGTTCGGCGAACTGCGCGGCGTCATTGGCATCGGCGCCGGAGCCCGGGCGGAACCCGTCACCGAGCGAGAACGCGACGTCATAGGCGGCGCAGATGTCGCAGATTTCCTCGAACTTCTCGTAGAGGAAGCTTTCGGTGTGATGCGCCAGGCACCACTGTGAGATGATCGAGCCGCCGCGGCTGACGATGCCCGTCACCCGGTCGGCGGTCAGGTGGATGTGCCTAAGTCGGATGCCGGCGTGGATGGTGAAGTAATCGACGCCCTGTTCGGCCTGTTCGATCAGGGTGTCGCGGTAGATCTCCCACGTCAGGTCCTCGGCGCGCTCCACCTTCTCCAGCGCCTGATAGATCGGCACTGTGCCGATCGGCACTGGCGAGTTTCGGATAATCCATTCGCGGATGTTGTGGATATTGCGGCCGGTCGACAGGTCCATGACCGTGTCGGCGCCCCAACGGATCGCCCACACCATTTTGTCGACCTCGTCGGCGACCGACGACGTCACCGCAGAGTTGCCGATGTTGGCGTTGATCTTGACCAGGAAATTGCGGCCGATGGCCATCGGCTCGGTTTCCGGGTGGTTGACGTTGTTGGGGATAATCGCGCGGCCCTTGGCGACCTCGTCGCGCACGAACTCGGGCGTCACCACGTCGGGAATCTCGGCGCCCCAGCGCTCTGCTTCGGCCTTCAGCTTGGCGAGCTCCTCCGGCGCGATCTCGCGTAGCATGTTCTCGCGGATGGCGACGAATTCCATCTCGGGCGTAACGATGCCCTGGCGCGCATAGGCGAGCTGCGAGACGGATTTGACGCCCGATTTGGCGCGGCGCGGCTGGTTGAGGGCCGGGAACTCGGGCACCAGCTTGTCGTCGCCGACATTGCCGTTGTCTTCGGGTTTAACGTCGCGGCCGGCATAGGACTCGGTGTCGCCGCGGGCGTCGATCCAGGCTTCGCGGATGCGCGGCAGGCCAGCCTCGATATCGATTTCGCCCGACGGGTCGGTGTAAATACCGGACGTGTCGTAGACCGTTAGCGGCGGCTCGCCGGCGCTTTCATGCACGTGAATCTGGCGCATCGGAACGCGTACGCCGCCGAGGCGTTCGCCGTCCACGTAAATTTTTCGGACGCCGGCAGCGGACCATGTGTCACGTCTGCGGTTGCGGGTTTGCGTATCTGGTTCATCCTGGGGTCCTCTCCAAAAAAGATTTCAAAGAGACCCGGGACGGTTTCAGGAAGGAAGAACGGGATTAACGTTCGGGTTCCGATCCCTACGCCGGTGTCACCCGGATCAGGTTCGACGGGTCACCACGGTCTCGACGCACAACGTCGATAAGGTGGAATCTCAGCCCCTTGCCCGGGGCCCCCCGCGGAACGGTTAGCGTCTGAATGGTGGGTCTTTTCGCCGACCGGGTCAAGGGGGCGTAGGCGCCGGGGTTGCAAATTCCCACCGCAACCGGTGATCCGGCGGCGCGCGACCGGCGTAAAGACAATAGACCGCCAGCGGCATTGCCCCCCTGACGTCATCTCCCCTGATGGCCGGTGGCGGTTACCCTTGAGCCGCCGGGCGAGTCCCGGCGGCTCAATTATGTTGCATTGCGTAAGATACGTATCCCTGTTGTCACAAAACCGACACCGCGTTCCGCTAGGGTGCCCCGAAACGCCGTTGCCTGCGTATTGGCGGCGGATTTCGTCGACCGCAAGGGGTTCTTCTGCCGTTGGGACAAGACTTAAGAATGACTATTACGATGCCGCCTTCCATTTTACCCGGCGCACCGGCCACCTTCAGCAAACATCGTTTCGACCTGCACGACATCGCGAGGAAAGTCCGGCCGGTGCCGTCGCATATCGTCGGCGCGAACGTGATCGAAATTTTCAACAACGATTCGTCGCTTAGCGCAATTCCGGTGATCGACGATGGCGATGTCGTCGGGCTGCTGGCCCGGCAGAAGGTGTTTCTGAACTTCTCCAGGCAGTTTGGTCATGCGGTCTTCGCCCAGCGCCCGGTATCCAGGCTGATGATCCGGAACCCGCTGGTGGTCGATGCAGACACGGCGCTCGACGAGTTGCGTCACCGGGTGATCAACGAGGCCCCGACGGCGCTCGATGATGGGTTCGTGATCACCAAGAACAGGCGCTATCTCGGCGTCGGGACCTCGATGGGGATACTCAGACTGGGCATGGCGCAAACCGAAAGCCGGGCTCGTGAACTGGCCGAAGCGAAGCGTTCGGCGGAGCAGGCCAATGCCGCCAAATCCCGGTTTCTCGCAAACATGAGTCACGAATTGCGAACGCCCCTGAACGCCATCATCGGGTTTTCGGAAATGATCGCGTCGGAATGTTTCGGGCCGCTTTCGTCGCCGCGCTACAGGGAATATGCGCAGGACATCAACGGCAGCGGCAAGCTGCTGCTCGATATCATTAACGATATTCTGGACATGTCGAAGATCGAGTCGGGCCAATTCAACCTTAACATAGAAAGCGTCGATATTCGTCCATTGGTGCACGGTGCCGTTCGCCTTGTCGGGGAACGTGCGGGTCAGAAAGGTGTCTCGATATGTGTCGATATGCGTGGCGACTGTCCGCCGGTAACGGCCGACGCCCGCGCGGTGCGGCAAATCTTGCTCAACCTCCTCAGCAACGCGGTCAAGTTCTCGCGGCCGCGCACGACCGTTACTGTGCGTGTCCATATCGGTTCACGTTTGCTCGATCTTTGCGTGGAGGATCAGGGTATCGGGATTTCCAGGGAGAACCTGACGCGGGTCAACGAACCCTTCTTTCAGGTCGAAAACGAACTGACGCGAAAGGAACAGGGCACCGGTCTCGGTCTGCCGATTGTGGTCTCGCTCGCCGAGCGCATGGGCGCCGCATTCGATTTGGAGAGCGAGGAGAAGAAGGGGACGCGTGCGATACTGACGCTGCCGCTGGACAGGTGACAGTTTATTCGGCGGCCTGCAAGGCCTGTTCCAGGTCGGGTGGTTCCAACCCGTCGCCGCCGAGATCGGCGTCGGTGATGACCTCGTCGCCCCATTCCTCGATGATTTGCCGCTGCGTCTTGCGGAGCTGCTGCAGCCGGCGTTCCGACATCACCTGAATGAACGAAGCAATGACCGGCGGCAGCGACAGATAGAGCGCCCAGCCCATGCAGGCGCCGCCGTACATAACGACAAGCGCGAACACGTCCGTCAGCAACGTCATCGCTTGCTCCAGGGAATGGTCGCCGAACCACAGGTCCATCAGGTACGGGAATACGCCGCAGAAGTTCAGGCCGCCGACGCAGAACGTCGCGGAACGTTCCTCGGTCCGGTCGATGATCATCGCGACGAGGCCCGGCAACATGCCGAAGCCGACCAACATCACCGTCGGTAATGCCACGATCAGCAGCAACATGAAGATCAACAGGCCCCAAATCAGTGCGCGCATGTCCGACCGTCCCTCACAGAATTTCCGAGAAAAACATGATCGTAACGGCGATCATGGTGGTGATGATCGAGATCGTCGCCGCGGTTTTCTGGCCGGTTCTCTCGGCTTTCTCCTGCAACTCGTTGTCCTTGCCTTCGATGCTGGCGATTTCATCGGCGCAGGCGCTGTATTCCTCGACGGCGTCGGCGTATCCGTCCTGGTCTTCGCGGCGTTTTTCCGCATTGTCGATCAGGTCGAACATGTCGGGCAGACTGCCGCGGCGCACCAGTTTGGGAATCTCTTTCTCCAGTTCGCGGCGCGTGGTGCGGCTGTGATACCCGTTGATCGCCGGGCCCATCAGACCGCCGATCCAACTCGTCAGCCCGAACACCGGGTCGGCCTTCAGCTTCCATTGCAGGAACGCAAGCAAGCTCAGCATGCCGATCACGGCCGTGCTTTCCTTGCCGGCTGCGAGCGCCCGGAGATGCGGGTGAATATCCTCGTTGAAGCGCGCGGCGATGAACGCGGCGACATGTCGGTCCATCGGCTTGGTATGCGTATCGGCATGGTTCGCCGCGCGATCGAGCGCCGGCAGGAGCTGGTTTATCTCTATGATACCTTCCTCGATGACGAACGGACTCTGGCACGATAGGCCGGGGTTCAATTCGTAGAGGCAACGCTCGAGGCCGAAACCGGGATCGTTATTGGCGAGCCAGGCCTTCATCTGCGCGAACATCTGGGCGATTTCCAGACTGTCGAGGAAGTTGGCCCGGTCCGAGACCCAGAACTGATAAACCTCCCGGGTGATGATCTCGGTCAGGGTCTGGACACTGCCGTTACGGATCACCTCCATCGCAAGCATAGGTCCGAACCCGTCGAGATAGACGGAGACGCCCTTGTAACGGATCGGTCCGTAGGGATCCATGGCCGCGCAGCAGCGCGCGATCAGGTACTCGTCCGTGCCCTGATAGTCCTCCTTATGGAAATTTGCGGTGTCGACGAACCCTTTGAGGGTTTCGGAAATGTTACTCTCGCCGAGGGAGCGTTTTATCCAGGCGTGGAACGTCTCGTCCTTGAGCGTTTTGACGGCTTCCGGGATCTGCCGGTTGAAGGCATGCGCCAGCGTGCGGACATTGGTGTGGTCGCGGCCGCCGAAGCGGAACGGCGTGTCGCCCTTGCGCGCGGGTTTCTTCTGCTGCGGCGTCTGTTTCAAGCCGTTGAGCCAGTTGGCGATTTCGTCGAGCCCCCAGCGTTCACCGGGATTGTCGGAAAGCAATCCGCGCAGCGGCTCCAGCAGCGAAAGTGGGATGCGCGCGTTGCCGCAGACCGCGGCATAGCTGCCGAGGTTGGTGCGGCGGAACAGCAGGTCCTCGCCCTTCATGCGCTCGATCGGATTGCCGCCCAGCGTCAGTACCACCAGCGAGGCACCGAGCGCGTACATGTCGTCGACGGTCGAGCCCGTGCCCCGGCCGGCCGGGTTGGCCAATGCGCGTTCCAGGGGTTCGTACATCAGCGGCTGGTCGAACCCTTCCGGCGCCGTGACACAGTCGCCGAGGACGATCTCCTGCATGTCTTCGTCGAGGAAGAAGATGTTGTCGGGCCGGACGGCGCGGTGGGCGAGACCGAGAGAGCGGATATGCCTGAGACCGTCGACGATCGGCTGAATGACCTTGCGCGGGATGTCGTATTCCGTGATGCGTGTATGATTGGACTTGATCTGGTCGATGACCCGGCCGCCGACCGGGCGTTCGTAAATGACGATCATGGAGCGCTGGCCGATCACCGGCCAGAACACTGATTCGTAGTCGATCAATTCGAGAACACCGGGGCCTGGATTGGCCTTGAACTGCTTCATGGCGCCGGTTCGGAGCGGCACGCCCGGCGTGCAGACGAGCGCGAACAGATCGCGCGACAAATCATGGCGGTCTTCCGCCATGTAGGCCTTGGCATTCGGCGAATCTAAATTGGGCAGCGGCTTGCCGCCGTTGACCAAAAAGCGCTCACGAATAACGACCGAGCCACCGCGCGGCGGTTCCGGCACGTCCATTTCGTCCGCGTCTATAGGCTCTTCTGCCATCGCACGCGTCCTTAAAACGTTACGCCTGGCGGCACTGTCGCACGCCGGGCACCTTGGCCGAAAGAGTTTCTCTCCGGCTAATCGCTTATTGAATCGCCAAATGTGTGTATTCGCAAGCTTTTCCTGTGGTTTTTGGGGAGTATGGTTAATGCTGTGTTTCTGGAACCGTGAGAATGCGAGGGCTGAAATGATGACTTCGGCGAACGTGAAAGGGGTCCGGCTGACCCCGGTGCAGGTGCCGCTGGCAAGGCCCATGCGCACTGCGTCCGGTGCCTTGCCGGGGGCGTCATTGTGTCTCGTCGATGTCGATACCGACGCGGGCGTGACCGGCACGTCTTATTTCTTCACCTATACGCAGAAGGTGCTGCCCGCGGTCGCGAGCCTGCACGCCGAGGTCCGGGAGGTGTTCGAGAGCATGCCGCTCGACCCTGCGCGCGCGTTCACCCGGTTTCAGGCAACGTTCCGATTGCTCGGCATTCAGGGACTTCTGGGCATGTATTTTGCCGGCGTCGAGCAGGCGATGTGGGACGCCCTGGGAAAGATGTCCGGCAAATCCGTCGCGGAACTGCTCGGCGGCGAGGTAACACCGGTTCGGGCTTATGACAGTTTCGGCTTCATCGACCCCGACGAAGATATTGGCCTTGTCGAAGCGAGCGTCGAGGCCGGATTCACCGGCATCAAAATTAAGCTGGGCGTCGGCGATTTCGACGCCGACCTGGCGAGTGCCGCTGCGGTTCGCAACGCAATCGGCCCCGAAGTCGCGATGATGATCGATTACAACCAGTCACTCGACGTGGCGACGGCGATCGATTACGCGAAACGACTTGAGCACCTGGGCATATACTGGCTGGAGGAGCCGGTGCCCGCGGAGGATCTGGCCGGTCACGCGGCTGTGCGTGCGGCAAGTCCGATCAGGGTGCAGACCGGCGAGAACTGGTGGTATCCGGCGGGTGCGAAACTCGCCATCGAGGCCGGCGCCAGCGACTACGTTATGCCGGACATCATGAAGATCGGCGGTTTCACGGGCTGGACGGCGGCGGCGCAAATGGCCGAAACGGCGGGGTTGCCGTTATCGAGCCATTCGTTCGTCGAGCAGAGTGCCCACGCGCTTGCCGCCACGCCGGGTCGTGACTGGCTCGAATACCTGGACAAGGCACGGCCGCTGCTGAAGGAGGCATACGACGCCATCGACGGGTATGTCACGCCGCGTGGCCCCGGCCTCGGCATCGAATGGGATCCGAAAAAAGTCGCCGAATTCGCGGTCTAATCCTCGAACGGATCGTGGACGAGGATCGTGTCATCGCGCTCGGGACTGGTCGACAGGAGCGCCACCGGCGCGTCGATCAGTTCCTCGATACGGCGGATATACTTGATCGCGGTCGCCGGCAGGTCGGCCCAGGAGCGGGCGCCCTGGGTGCTTTCGTCCCAACCTTCGAGCGTTTCGTAGATTGGCTTGACGCGATCCTGGCGCACGGTCGAGGCGGGCAAGTGGCCGATCGTCTGGCCATCGATCTCGTATCCCGTGCAGACCTTGAGTTCCTTGAGGCCGTCGAGCACGTCCAGCTTGGTCAGCGCGATGCCTGTGATGCCGTTGACCTTGACCGCCTGGCGCACCAGCACCGCGTCGAACCAGCCGCAGCGGCGCTTGCGTCCGGTGACGACACCGAACTCGCGGCCGCGCTCACCCAGTGTCTGGCCGATTTCGTCGGTCAGTTCGGTCGGAAACGGGCCGGAACCGACACGCGTCGTATAGGCCTTGGTGATGCCGAGTACATAGTCGATAGCGCCCGGACCCTGGCCGGAGCCGATGGCGGCCTGACCGGCAACGGTATTGGATGAGGTAACGAACGGATAGGTGCCGTGGTCGATGTCGAGCATCGTGCCCTGCGCACCCTCGAACAGGATGCGGTGGCCCTTGCGGCGCATCTCGTCCAGGTCCTGCCAGACGGTGGTCGCGAACGGCAACAGCAGCGGTGCCATGTCGTTCAGTTCCTTGAGCAGCGCCGTCCCGTCCACTTCGGGCATGTCCATGCCGCGCAGAAGTGCGTTGTGGTGAAACAGCAGTGCGTCGACCTTGTCGGCCAGCACGTCAGTGTCGGCCAGATCGCCGACACGGATCGCGCGCCGTGCGGTTTTGTCCTCGTAGGCCGGGCCGATGCCGCGTCCGGTGGTGCCGATTTTACCGCTGCCGGCAGCTTGCTCGCGGGCCTGGTCGAGATTCCGGTGCAGTGGCAAAATCAGGGCCGCGTTCTCGGCGATGCGCAGGTTATCCGGGCCGACCTCGACGCCGAGTTCCTTGATTTTCTCGATTTCCGCCATCAGCGCCCATGGATCGACGACGACGCCATTGCCGATAATCGACAGTTTGCCCTTACGCACGATCCCGGACGGCAGAAGGCTGAGTTTGTAGGTGACGCCGTCGATGACCAGGGTATGGCCGGCGTTGTGGCCGCCCTGAAAGCGTACGACGACGTTGGCCCGTTCGGATAGCCAGTCGACGATCTTGCCTTTCCCTTCGTCACCCCATTGCGAGCCGATCACGACGACGTTGGCCATGCGAAAAGTCTCCTTCGGATTTAAATATCGCCGAGCGGCTTGGGCGCGCCGTCCAGCAGAATATGAGTGCAGCCGAGGCGGATCGCCTCTTCGGTGGCGTCGGTGCCTGAGGTGTGACCTTCGATGGTCCGGAACCCGTCGGCGCGAAGCGTTTCTCCGGCGTCGCGTGCCGTGCCTTCCGGCAGATAGATCCTGGGCGCCGCTGCGGGCACCGTGAGGGCGCGCAGAATGCTGTCCAGGAACAGCGTGAAACCGGTCGCAGGCTCGCCGTCCATATTGTCGGCAGCGTCGTTGAGCCCGGCCGTGTAACGCCCGCCGGAGCCCAGTTCGCCGCGCACACCGGGCGCGAAGAGGGTAAACGTGACACCGGTGTGATATTCGAAGCCCCGGTTCTCGACGGCGTCCAGCGTCAGGTCGAGGGACCGGTCCGCGCGTTCGATCAATTGCACGGTTTCCAGAAGCGTGTCTCGGGATTCCGCGGCAGGGCCGTCGAGCGGCAATTGGGCGATCTTGGGAGTGACGGTTTCGCTTCGGCCGGAAGCGGCCAGCAATTGCACGAAAAGACGGCGTGCGTCATCGCCGAATGTGCCCGAGAGCTTCTTCACTTCTGCCGCGTCCTTGGCGTCCAGCGCGGCGCGAAGCGATGCTGCGGTGTCCGCATCGAGCGCCATGCCGTTCATTACATGCGGCACCAGCATCGGCTGGCATAAGTCGACCTTGATATCGTCGATCCCGAGCATGCGAAGCGTTTCAGCGGCCATCAGTACCATCTCCGCATCGGCGCGCGGGTCGGCGGAACCGATCAACTCGGCGCCGGCCTGACTGAACTGCCGTTCCGGGCGCAGTTGCGAACCGCGGATCCGCAGTACCTCGCCGCCGTAGCAGAGCCTGAGCGGGCGGGGTTCGTGCGCGAGCCGGGTCGTCGCTATGCGTGCCGCCTGTGGGGTGATATCGGCGCGGAGCCCCATCATTCGTTGCGAGACCGGGTCCATCAGGCGAAAGGTCTGCCCGGTCATGGCGGCACCGGTCCCGGCGAGCAGATTATCTTCGAACTCGACGAGCGGCGGTGCGACCCGGTCGAAACCGCGCTGCACGAAGGCCGACACCAGCCGCTCGCGTACATCGATCTCGAATGCCGCGTTCGGGGGCAGCCCGTCCGTCAATCCGGCGGGCAGAAGCGCTTTTTCCGTCGGTTTCGTCATAAAAAGAAATCCCCCGGCGATGCCGGCTCAGCATGCCACATGAGCGGACGTTTCGTAACGGTTTTGCACGTGAAGGGCAAGGACGGGGGCGGGGTGAAAACGCCGGAAAGCGGTTATTCCTCGTCGCGGACGGTTTTGCCGATGCTACCGATGATCGGTTTGACCATGGACCGGTGCAGCGACTGATCCTCGCCGATTTCGGAATTTTTGGTGACGCTCCAACCCTGCCAAAGGCGTTTGCCGTCCGTTCGGTCCTCGATCATCGCGTCGATCCGGAATTCGCTCGGCGCGACCTGGGTAATGCCCTTGTCGCGCTTCGGGTTGAGGAGGCCGCCGCGTTGTGAATCGAAGATATTGAGCCGCACATCTGGCGCGTCCTTGCCGGTATGGTTATCGCTGTTGCGGATTTCGATCAGCCGGTTCGGGCCGCCGCCGGACCACTTGCCCTCGGTGTCGCGGGCTTCGAAACTCATGATAAGTCGGGCATTGTCAGTGACGTTGTATCCGGCGAGACGCAGTTCTTCCTCGAACAGCTTTTTGAGCTTCATCACTTTTTCGGAGTCGTCGAACGTCTCGACCGTAATTTCCCGGGTATTCGGGATTTCGGCGTACGAAACCGCATTCAGGTCGACGCCTTGCGCATTCGCGTTTGTACCGCAGAGCATTATGCCCAAGACGGCGGCGCCCAAGGCTGAAAAGCCGAATCGCATATACCTGTCCCCAGAAAATGAAAGCCACATTCTAGTTCAGGGAATCACCTTCCCCTGCGAGAGTCAATAAAGACCGCGCGAAGGAAATCCTTGCTGACTGACGGAGAATCAGATGATGGCGTGGCGGACCTTGGCCGAGACCCATTCACTGACGATCACCGTGCCGAGGATGACCAATAGGATCAGCGACACTTGGGTCCAGGCAACAGTATTGATCGAAGCGTTGAGCTGCAGGCCGATTCCGCCGGCACCGACAAGGCCGAGGACGGTGGATTCCCGGATATTGATATCCCAGCGGAATACGGAAATTCCGGCGAAGGCGGGCAGAATCTGCGGCACAATGCCGTAATGCAGAATCTGCGGGCCCGACGCGCCGGTGGCGGTGACGGCTTCCACCTGTGAGGTGTCGATTTCCTCGATCGCCTCATAGAGCAACTTGGCGCAAAACCCGATGGAGCGAAAGCCTATTGCAAGCACGCCGGCCAACACCCCCGGGCCGATGATCGTGACCAGCATCAGCGCCCACAGGAGCGAGTTGATCGACCGCGACGAGACAATGATGAAAAGCGCCACCGGCCGCACGAAAACCGCCGACGGGGTCGTGTTGCGCGCCGCGAGGAATGCGATCGGAAACGCCAGGACGACCGCCATCAACGTACCCAGCGTGGCGATATTGATGGTGTCCCAGATGGCGAGCCAGAGCTGGTCCATGTAGTCCCATGCCGGCGGCACCATGCGCGACGCCATGTCACCGGCCTGATGCGGTGCGTCGTAGACAAAGGCCCAGATGGTCTTGTCCGAGACCAGCGACCAGCAATAGACGAATACCATCACGCAGGACAATTGCACGGCCCAGATCGTCATTTGGGTCTTGCGGTCGCGGCGCTGCCAGAGTTTCGCCGAAGCGGTGTCGGTCACGGGCATGGCTACTGCACCCACTTTCTGATGTAGCTCGACGAATACTCGACGGCCATCACGATGCCGATGATGATGAGCAGAATCGCCGCCGCGGAATCGAACTCATAACGGTCGAACGACGTCAGCAACGTCGCGCCGATGCCGCCGCCGCCGACGATGCCGACGACGGCCGACTCACGGAAGTTGATGTCGAGACGGTACATGCCGAGACCGATCATGCGCGGCATGACCTGTGGCTGGACAGCATAGTTGAGCCACTGGAACCAGCCGGCGCCGGTCGCCTTGACGGCCTCCGCCTGCGACGGGTCCATATCCTCGATGTCTTCGGCGAGCAGCTTGCCGTAGAAACCGATGGTGCCGATGGAAAGGGCGATGAACCCGGCGAACGGCCCGAAACCGAACAGTTTAACCGCGAACAGCGCGATGATGATCTCGGGAAATGTCCGGGAAATCGCGAGGATCGCGCGTGACACCAGGTAGACCGGGCGAGGCGCCAGGTTTCTCGCCGCGCCGAGACCGACCGGAATTGAAACGGCGATGCCGGCAACCGTTGAAATAATGGTAATCCAGAGGCTTTCCAGGATGCCGTCGACAATATCGCCCGCACGTGAAACGAAATCCGGCGGGAAAAACGCGGCGACGAAGCGCTGGCCGCGCGGGATGCCGTCGGCAACCCGGCTCCAGTTGATGTCCATGGTGCCGAATGCGAGCGCGAGATAGATGGCGCCGCCGACGATCAGGCTCCATCGCAGCAACGAACTCTCGATGAAAGGCGGCTTCTTCCAGCGGCGTCGGGGCGTGGCGGTGGCGGTGCTCATGTCAGGTGCCGGCGCTCAGTCGTTACCGGCGGCGCGGTGAGGCGCGAGATCAATGTCTTCCTCGTCTTCCTCGTCGACCTTGTCGATGGTTGCTTCCCAGTCTTCCTCGCCGTAGATCTGCGTCAGCACCTCCGGCGAAAGGCCGTCCGGTGGGCCGTCATAGACGATTTCGCCGAGTTGCAGGCCGACGATCCGTTCCGCGAACATCTGTGCCAGCAGAACGTCGTGGATGTTGATGATGGCGGAAAGCTTGCGTTCTTCGCACAGTTCGCAGATCAGGCGCATGATCTGACGCGACGTTTTGGGGTCGAGCGACGCCGTCGGCTCGTCGACCAGCAGCAGTTCGGGTTGCTGGATCAGTGCCCGGCAGATGCCGACTCGCTGGCGCTGGCCGCCGGACAGTTCGTCGGCGCGTTTGTCGACCATGTGATCAAGGCCGACCCGTTCCAGTAGACGAAATGCCTCGTCGATGTCGGATTGCGGAAATTTGCGGAAATAACTGCGCCAGAATGGGACGTACCCGAGCCGGCCGGACAGGACGTTTTCCATCACGGTGAGCCGTTCAACCAGCGCGTATTCCTGGAAGATCATGCCCATCCGTCGACGCGCGCGTCGAAGTTGCCCCTGGCCGAGAGACGTCAGTTCAAGGTCGTTCAGAGAGATCGTGCCGGATGTCGGTTCGACCAGACGGTTGACGCACCGGATCAGTGTCGATTTGCCGGCACCCGACGGGCCGATGAGGGCCATGACCTGGCCGTCCGGGACCTCAAGATTGACACCTTGCAGTGCGGTGTCTCCAGTCTTGTATTGCTTGACGAGATCAACCAGCCGCAACATCTATGCCGTCTCCTTATAAAGCGGCGAGGTGCCGGCGCGTTTGCCGGCACCTCTTGGCCTTGTTGCCGTGACGGCCTATTTGCAAGTGTATTTGACGCCGTTCGCGGAGTCGATCTTGCGGATCACATCCCAATCTTTTTTATGCGTAATCGGGATGAACTTGCCTTCTTTCTTGAACTCCTTCTGAAGTTCGGAACCTTCCCAGGGGAAGGAGAAGAAAGCGTCCTTGATCTTGGCGGCGAGATCCGGATCGAGATTGTGCGCATGACCGTAGCCCGTGGTCGGGAAGGTCTGCGACTTGTAGATCGAGCGGATCTGTTCCTTTTTGACGACGTCGCGTTGAATCATCCGGTTCATCACCGAGTTGGCGACGGCGGCGGCTTCGTAGTCCTTGTTGGCGACGCCGAGCACCGAGTTGTCATGCTTGCCGGAGAACGTGGTGTCGAAATCCTTGTCGGCAATCAGGCCGAACTCGCCCTTGAGCAGCGCCGAGGGAGCCTTGAAACCGGAGTTGGACGTCGGCGAGGTGAAAGCGAGCGTGCGGCCCTTGAGATCCGCCGGCGATTTGATGTCGCTGTCGGCGGGCACGATCAGTTCCATTTCATACCCGTAGGAACCGTCCTTTGCCGCCATCATGGCAAACGGAACGAAACCGGCGCAGGCGACCGCGATCGGGTTCGAGCCGGTATTGAAGCCAGCGACGTGCAGCCGTCCGGAGCGCATGGCTTCGATCTGCGCGGCGTTCGACTGTACCGGGAAGAACACGACCTTTTTGCCGGTTTTTTCCGCCATGTGATTGATGAAGCCGTCCCACACCTTGGCGTAAACGGCCGGATCCTCGACCGGCGTGTACGCGAAGATGATGGTGCCCGGGTCGGCGATTTTGCTCTTGTCCGTCGGCAGGTCCGCCGTCAGATCGCCGTCACGGTCGCAGTATTGTTCGTCGAGAAAGCTGCGCGGGCAGTCTTCGGCACTGGCACCGCCGCTGAATACGAGAAGGGCCGCGGCCAGCGCGGCGCCGAGAAACTTTTTCATTGTAACCTCCCAATCTCCGATGCGTCCGTTATGTTACGGTTTTGGTGACAACGGACCTGTCGATACTGCAGTCATTTAACGATGGAATCCAGAGGGGATTGCGTGCCTGTGCGTTACGCGGATAACAATGCCGCTCCCCGTAACTTGGCGGTTGCCACCGGCGCCGATGGAGAAGCTTGATGAGAGCGATGGTCGATGCTCGCTGGGGGTTTCAACGCTATCAGGAAATACGCCATCGCTTGCCCGAGGCATCGTTTCCGGATGTCCCGGAAAAGTGCGGTATCCTTTCGGACATTGCCGCGCATTTCGACGTTTTCGTATTCGATTCGTTCGGCGTTCTTAACGTCGGCGAAACGGCGGTGCCGGGCGCGGCGGCACGGATCGCCGAACTGCGCAAGTGCGATAAAAAGGTGCTGGTTCTGACCAACGCGGCAAGCTTGCCGGTAACCGGAAGCGAGGCCAAGTACGCAGCGCTCGGTTTCGATTTTTCATCGACCGAAATCATCATGTCACGGAGCCTGCTGATCTCGGCGTTGTCGGGAAGGCAAAACGCTCTGCAATGGGCAGTGGCGGCACCCGAGCACGCGGATATCCGCGATCTGCCTGGCCATCTCCGCCTGATCGATGATGCGGCGCTTACCGAAGCGGACGGCTTCGTGCTTCTTAACAGTAGGGGGTGGACCGATGATCGCCAACGCGCACTGGAAACGGCGCTTGCGGCGAACCCGCGGCCGGTGTTGGTCGGCAATCCGGACCTGGTGGCGCCACGCGAGAACGGCTTTACCCTGCAGCCGGGTGCCTATGCCCATCAACTCGCAGATGTGACGGGGATCGAACCGGTGTTTTTCGGGAAACCCTATACCAATGCATTCGATGCCGTGCTGGGCCGGATCGTCCCCGGTGTCGAACGCCGCCGCATTCTGATGTTGGGCGATACGCTGCATACCGATATCCTGGGTGCTGCGGCGGCCGGTATGTCGACAGCGCTTGTCACCGGTCACGGCGTCCTCGCGGGCATGGATGTCGATGCCTGCATCGCCGAATCCGGCATCCGGCCCGACTATATCCTGCCAGAAATCTGAGCCTCGTCACGTCGGCCGCGATATGTAAAATCCTCCGATGTGCAGTGAACGAACATTCAAGGCCGGCGTCGCCGCCGGTCACAAGGAAACCGCGGACGCCGCATTGAGTGTTCTGCGTGACGGCGGCAATGCGTTTGATGCGGTGATCGCCGCGTTCCTGACGGCATGCGTCGCGGAACCGGTGCTGGCGTCGCTCGGTGGCGGTGGTTTTCTGGTGGCCAAGCCGACCGGCGGCAATGCCGAGGTTTTCGATTTCTTTACCGAGACACCGCTCAAGCGGCCGCAACGGGATGTGGTCGATTTCCGTCCCATCCATGCTGACTTCGGCACCACGCAACAGGAATTCCATATCGGCATGGGCGCGGTGGCGACGCCGGGTGCGGCCGCCGGCATATTCGAGGTGCACGAGGCGCTCGGTCGTATGCCGATGACGGCACTGGTTGAACCGGCGGCGGCGCTGGCAAGGTCGGGGGTCGTCATCAACGATTTTCAGGCCTACCTGCTGGGTGTTGTCGGCCCGATCTATGTGGCCAGCCCGTCGGCCCGTGCCCAGTTCTGCCGGAACGGGGACGACGTTCTGCTGCAGTCGGGCGACCGGTATCATCCGGTGGATTTCGCCGGGTTTCTCGAAGTGCTGGCGAGAGAGGGCGCGGACCTGTTTTACAAAGGCGACGTCGCGTCCCGTATCGCCGCCATGGACGGCGTCACCATCGATAAGGACGACCTCGCGCGTTACAGGGTCGAGCGCCGCCGCCCGCAACGGAGCCGGATTGCCGCTCACGACGTCTTTTTGAACCCGCCACCGGCCATCGGCGGCGCGCTGATCGACTACATGCTGCGGTTCCTCGACGGATCCGGGCTGGCACCGACCGACAGCGGCGGGTTGCGTCATACGCGGACGCTCGTTACCGCCATGGATGCGTGCAACGCGGTCAGGAAGAAAAGCGGTATCGACGAGCATCCGGCCACGGGCGCGAAAGCGCTCGCCGATGCGGCGCTTCATCCGCCCGCCTATCGCGGCACCACGCATATCAGCGTTGCCGATG
This sequence comes from Rhodospirillales bacterium, assembly GCA_965229805.1. Taxonomy (GTDB): domain Bacteria; phylum Pseudomonadota; class Alphaproteobacteria; order Rhodospirillales; family Casp-alpha2; genus UBA4479. Next base: position 1,231,100 of record CBDDJO010000002.1, read on the forward strand.
GCGACGGTAATCTTGCGGCGCTGACGGTGTCGAACGGGGAAGGGTGCGGCCATGTTGTGCCGGGCACGGGCATGATGCTCAACAACATGCTGGGCGAGGACGATCTGAATGCGACCGGTTTCTTCAACTGGCCGGAAGGGGTCAGGATGTCGTCGATGATGACGCCGGGCGTGTTGGTGGCGCCGGACGGTGCGTGGACCGCGTTCGGGTCCGGCGGCTCCAACCGGATTCGCACCGCGCTGACACAGGTCATCCTCAATCTGTGTCTTTACGGACTTTCCGTCAGCGACGCGGTGACGGCGCCGCGCCTGCATCTGGAAGGCGAGAAATTGTCGGCGGAACCGGATGTTGCCTTGGACGGCCTGGAATGGCGCGGCGAGACACAGACATGGCCGGCGCCGAATATGTTTTTCGGTGGCGCCCACGTGATTCGCCGCGATCCCGGCGGCAACGTCACCGGTGCCGGCGATCCGCGCCGCGACGGGGTGTTTCTCGGCGTTTAGATATCGTCCGGGTTTTGCGTATGGATCGGTTTCGTGGGTTGGCGGCGCGTGTCGTGACCGATGAACGCCAGAAGCAACTGCACGCCGACGATGATCGGCATTGCCGCCAGGATGACCGTGCCGGCGGTCGCCGGCACGCCCGTTGCGACGCTGCGCCACCAGTGAATGGCGCCGTAAAGCCCGCCGGCCGGGACGAGGAGGATGCCGAGGATCAGTTCGAGCGAGGCGATCCCCACTTCCCGCACCATGTACGTGTCGATCAACCGGCGCCAGGTATTCCGCATGTGGCCGAACAGGAAGGTGCCGAAAACCCGGTGCACCACGAGATGGCTGATTTCCTCGCCGTATTTAGCGCGCATGGGGACGTCGCGGACCACCGCATTCACGCCGCTCAACCGGTACAGCAGATCGGATTCGAAAAAAAAGTCCTTGGCGATATCGTCGAGCGGCAGTTGCCGGGCGACATTGGCGTGGATCGCCGTGAAGCCGTTGGTCGGGTCCATGATGTCCCAATAACCGCTCGACAGCTTCGACATCAGCGTCAGGCCCATGTTGCCCATGAGCCGGACGAACGGCATACCGCGTGCGGCGTCGCGCCGGTGCAGGCGGTTGCCCTTGGTGTAGTCGGCCTCGTGATCGCGGATCGGCGTTACCAGTTTGTCGATCAGGCCCGGGTCCATTTGCCCGTCGCCATCCAGTTTGACGACCACGTCGCATCCGTCCTCGAGCGCGGCCTTGTATCCCGTCAGCGTGGCACCGCCGACGCCCTGGTTGGCGGGGTTACGGCAAACCCGGACACGCGGATCCTTCGCATGTTCCTCGACGTGACCGCCCGTGTCGTCGGGGCAGGCGTCGTCGACCACGTAGATCGATGAAACGCCCGGGCCGATCCCCGACAGAACCTTCAGGATATGATTCTTCTCACGGTAGCATGGCACCACGACGGCCACCTTCAACGCTTCGGTTTCAGGCTGTTTCTGTTTGCTTTCGGCCATGAAAAGTCCTCGAATGTCTGGCGCACAATAGAGCACCGGGGAATCCCACGGCAAGCGCCTCTAATGGGGGCCGGGTCGGGAATATCGGGCTCATGCATTTCTCGGTTCGCAAAGCCGTGAAATTAGGTCTAAGATAAAACCTATTAATCCGGTACCAAGTCCGGAAACGGGAGAGTATGTGCTTTTGAGGGGGCGTGATGTCGGACAGTGAGGCATCGTCACTTAGCGGAATCCGTATTCTGGAAGGCCTCGACCCGGGCGAGATCGCAGCGCTCGAGAAAGCCTGCACGTGGCGGCGTTATGCCGATCACGAACAGATTATCGACCGCCAGAGCGATTCCACCGATATATTCTTCGTGGTCGAAGGTCGGGTCCGGGTCGTCAATTACTCCCTTTCCGGCAAGGAAATCACCCTTGAGGATCTGACCGAGGGCAGTCATTTCGGGGAGTTGTCCGCGCTCGACGGACAACCGCGTTCGGCAAGCGTCATGTCCCTCGACAACTGTCTGATCGCCGCGCTTTCGCAGGATCGGTTCCTGCAGATGCTGAAGGGCAGTTCGGAAATTTCATTCCGGGTCCTGCGCTCGCTGGCGGGCATCATCCGGAATTCCACCGACCGGATCATGGACCTGAGCACGCTGGCCGCCAACAACCGCGTCCAGGCTGATCTGCTACGCCAGGCCCGCAGTGGCCTGATCGGCGAGAACCAGGCCGAAATCCGGCCGATCCCGGTTCACGGCGATATCGCCAGCCGCGTTTCCACGACGCGCGAGACGGTCGCCCGGGTGCTTAGCGATCTTGCACGCCAGAACATCGTAGAGCGCAAGAAGAACGTGCTTCTGATCAAGGATCTCGCGCAACTTCGCGAAATGGTCGAGGAAGTGCGCGGTGAATAATCGTGTCATGCCGGAGCACCTCTAAGGTCTTTTCCACCGACGTGAGCGTCGTCACAGACCGTTAACCATATTTTTGCCATTCTTGGGCGATAACTTGAGATTGTCTGGTTATACGACCGGAGGACGAATTATGGTGACTTGGAAGGCTTTCAGCCTCGCCCTGACGCTCATGATCTTGACGGTCATCCTGGCTTCCGAAGTGAATGTCGGGCTGGTTCCTTTTTGACTTGTGACCAACCCTATTCGGGCACGGAATAGGTCCGTCACCGAACTTAGCATTAATTGACTTGCTACCAGGAATATACGATGCTCAGCGGGACTTTTGAGGGGATGTCCAACCTGGAGCCCTTGCTTGAGCGACTAAAAATAATGGCCTTCAGGGAATCAATTGATGGCGAGTAAAATTCTTATCGTTGAAGACAACGATCTCAACATGAAGTTGTTCAACGATCTTCTTCAGGCGCACGGCTATGAAACCGTTCAGACCGTGGACGGTCGGGATGCACTGAAACTCGCGCGCGAGCATTCGCCGGATCTGATCCTGATGGATATTCAGTTACCGGAAATCTCCGGTCTTGAGGTCACCAAGATGCTCAAGGCCGACGATGACCTGAAAGGCATTCCGGTCATCGCGGTGACGGCGTTTGCCATGAAGGGTGACGAGGAAAAAATTCGCGAAGGCGGCTGTGAAGGTTATATCGCCAAGCCGATCTCGGTGCCGCACTTCCTGGACACGGTGAAGAAATTCCTGAACTAAACCCGGTCGTAGGCCGAGCCGTGAGATTAGACGCGCCGCATTATAAGCGGCCAGTGCCTGTGTAATAAAAAAAACGCGCCGCTTTTTGAGCGGCGCGCGGCGTTTTAGAAGGCTTTGCGCCCTTCTTATTTGATCTTCGCTTCCTTGAACATGACATGCTTGCGGATCACGGGATCGTACTTCCGCATTTGCATCTTTTCGGTGGAATTCCGCGGATTCTTCTTGGTGATATAGAAGAAGCCGGTGTCCGCCGTGCTGACGAGACGAATTTGAATGGTCGCCGGTTTCGCCATGACTATCGTGTCCTGTCCAAAATCAAAGAACGCCACGCGTTCGAAGAGGCGGCAAGATAGCGGCAAAGACGCCCAAGTCAAGGGGGTTCGCCAAAATTCGGCGTAAAACGGACCCTAGTTTGTCGCCTGCGCCGTCGCGGTCGTCATGCGCAATGCCCGGGTGTGCATCCGCTCGTTGAGGATCAGCCGTTTGGCGATTTCCAGATCGAAGGGGCCGGAGCGGTTTTCCGCCGGGCACCCGTCCCGGAGTTTACGGCGTTCCGTGTCGTCGAGAAGCGCGCGGCGGCGCCAGGAAACGGTCTTGGCGGCCATTTCACCCTCGAGCGCGCGCTCCAGAATACCGGCAACGTTGGCGACCTCGTTCTCGCCGCTGGTGCAGACCGTCGGCACGACACCGAGGCCGTGTAGGTAATACCCGGAGGGGGCGACGAACTTCGACCACGTGAGGGTGATTTCACCGTCGTTGGGAAGGCGGATCACGGTTTGCACGCTGCCCTTGCCGTAAGACGATGTGCCAATGACCACGGCGCGGTCCCGGTCCTGCAGCGCGGCGGCGACGATCTCGGCGGCGGACGCCGACTTGCCGTCGATGATGACCACGAGCGGACGACCCTGGGCAATGTCGCGGCCGGCGGCCCGATAGTGGTGCAGGCTGTCCGGATGACGGCCCGAGGTGCGCAGGATGTCGCCCTGGGTCAGCACCATGTCGGCGACGTCGATCGATTCCCTGAGGAGGCCACCCGGATTGCCGCGGAGATCGAGGATCAGGCCGGCGAGCGGCGGTGCATCCGGCGCCAGCGCGCGATCAAGTACGCGTTCGAGGGAATTGGCGGTTTCCTGGTTGAAACTTGCGATGCGCACGATGCCGATGCCGTTCTCCACGCTCCAGGTCACGGTTTCGGGCACGATATGAGAGCGGGCGACGGCGATGGTAAAGGGTTGGACGGCTTCCGGTCTGGAGAGCGTCAGCGTGACCTGCGTGTGTACCGGGCCACGGATCAGGCGGGTGATGTCACCGCTTTGCAGGCCTTGAACGTCGCGGCCCGCGACCTTGACGATGCGGTCGCCCGGCCGCATGCCGCTCTCGGCCGCCGGCGTGCCTTCCAGTACCTTGGTAACGACGGCGACGTCGTCCTCGGTGCGGAACCGGATGCCGATCCCGCCGAACCCGTCGCGCCGTGCCCGGTTGCGGGTGGCTTCCTTCATGCCGGCGTAACGCGAGAAGATATCGAGATCCGACAGCGCACCGTCGAATATGGCTTCATAAATTTTTTCCGAGGAAGCGGCGCGGATCTGATCCGAATTCTCGCGTGCTTTCTCCGTCAGGGCGACGACAGCCGCTCCCCATGCGCGGACATCGCTTTCCGCGGGCAACTGCATGTGGCCGATCTCTTCGCCGTATTCGTACATTACAAGCTCGCCGTTATCGTCGGCGAATGTGATCCCGGCATCGATGGCGCCCAGGCCGCGCAATCCCTCGACACCGATGCGGCGCAGTTCGACCGGTTCGATGTACTTGTCCGAAATATTGTTAAAGCCGACGGTAATGACTTCGGCGGCCGCCGGCTGGGCAAACGACGCATCCTGTGACGGTTGCTCCGTTCCCTGGATGGCGGCGCACGCCGAGAGGGCCAGGGCCGCGAGCAGGCCGGCCATTTGCCGTAACGCTTTGAAACTCCCAGTCATCGTCCGCATTTAAGCTTATCTTGGCGACCGTGTATATGCCTGCCGTCACAGGAACGGACGGGGACCGTCTATTGCGAGCGCCCACCCTTACCTTTGCTTTTTGCGCGCTTTTTGCCGCCCGTGTCCAGTGCATTCCGTTTCTGACGGCGCGATGCGCGGCTCTTGCCCTTGACCTTTTTGGGTTTCGGCTTGCGCCCGGGGGTGCGCGCCGACGTTCGGTTCTGGCGCTTCGTGCCGTCCGGGCCGGCGGCACTGCCCATGACCTCGAACAGCATGCCGCCGGTAACAGGCGTGACTTCCTTGAGCGTTACCTCGACACGGTCGCCCAAGCGGAACACAAGGCCGTTGCTGCGGCCGGTCAGTTGATGGCGTTCCTCGTCGTGAACGTAATAGTCATCGGGCAGAGTCTTGATCGGCACCAGGCCGTCGGCGCCGACGTCATCGACGGTAATGAAAATGCCGAACCGCGTAACCCCGGATATCCGGGCCATGAAGGTTGCGCCGACCTTGTCTTTCATGAAGTACGCGCCGTAGCGGTCCATGGCGTCGCGCTCGGCGGCCTGGGCGCGCCGCTCGGTGACCGACAGATGCTCGCCGATCTTGGTGAAATCGCCCGGGTCCTCGCCGAGCGCACCGTCATTCGGTGTCATGCCCCGGATCAGGGCGCGGTGCACCAGAAGGTCCGCGTAGCGCCGGATCGGTGACGTGAAATGGCAGTAGCGTTGCAACGCGAGGCCAAAGTGTCCGATATTCTCTGGGTCGTACATGGCCTGCGCCTGCGAACGGAGCACGATATCGTTGACCATCTGTTGGTGCGGCGTGCCATGCGCTTTTTTGAGGATCTGGTTGAAGCGAGCGGGCGACAGCGTCTGGCCCTTGTCGAAGCGGATGTGCACGCTGTCCAGTACTTCCGAGAGCGCCTCGACCTTAGCCATGGCGGGCTCGTCATGAACTCGGTACATGCACGGGCGCTTCTTTTCTTCCAGGAACCCGGCGGCGGCGACGTTGGCCAGCACCATCAGTTCCTCGATCAGTTTATGGCTGTCGAGCCGTGCACGCGGCTCGATCCCGGTGATGTCGCCGGCGTCGTTGAGGATCACGCGCCGCTCTTCGCTCTCGATCTCGAGGGCGCCGCGCGCCTCGCGGGCCTTGAGCAGAATATCGAAGGCGCCGTAGAGCGGTTCGATCACGCTTTCCATCAAGGGCTCCGTCATTTCGTCCGGGTTGCCGTCCCGCGCCCGCTGCACCTGTTCGTAGGTGAGCCTTGCGTGCGAACGCATCATGGCGCGCTTGAACCGTTTCGCCAGTAGATTGCCGTCGGTATCGATCTTCAGATGCGCGACGAGGCATGGCCGGTCCTCGTCGGGCCTGAGCGAGCACCAGCCGTTGGAAAGCTGTTCCGGCAGCATCGGCACGACCCGGTCCGGGAAATAGACCGAGTTGCCGCGTTCGAACGCGGCTTTGTCCAGCGCATCGCCCGCCCGCACGTACCACGCCACGTCGGCGATGGCGACGATCAGCTTGAATCCGCCGGGGTTCTTGGGATCGTCGTCGGGTTCGGCGTAGACGGCATCGTCGAAGTCGCGGGCGTCGGCGCCGTCGATGGTGACCAGCGGCAGGGTCCGCAGGTCATCGCGCGAACCGAGCGGTGCGGCCTTGGATTTTTCCGCCTGGCGCATGGCCGCGTCGGAGAAGGCTTCCGGGATGCCATGCTGGTGCACGCAAATCAGGCTGATGGCCGAGGCGCCTTCCGCTTCCGAGATACGTTCGAGCACGCGAGCGCGCTTGAGGCCGAGGCGGGGGCGGGGACCGGCGATCCCCTGGGCGCGGACCAGCTCGCCCGGTTGCGCGTCCTTGTCTTGTCCCTTGTCGATGATGAACTCGTAACGCTCGCGCTTGTCGACCGGGCGGATGCGTAGTTCGCCCTCGGCCTCGATGACGATACCGAGAATATCCGACGGCGCCGCGCCGATGCGGCGGATAATCTTGGCCTCATAACCGTCCTCGGTTTTTTTCATGCGGCCGAGAATGCGTTCGCCGGTGCCGGGCGCCGGGCCCGGTGCGCCGTCGGGGTTGACGTAGATCGTCGGCGGAGTCGCCGCGCTTTCCCATTTCACGGGACGCGCCAGTGTTTCTCCGTCGAGGTCGGTGCCGGTTACCTCGATCACGCAGACGTTGGGCAGGGTTTCCGGATCCTGGACCTTATGGCCGCGGCCGGGCAGCAGGCTGCCCTCGTCCTTCATTTCCTTGAGAACCTTCTTGAGAGTGCGTTTCTGGTCTGCATCGAGCTTGAAGGCACGCGCGATCTCACGCTTGCCGATGCGGCCGTCCTGCGCGCGCACGAAATCCGCGATCTCCTGCTTGGACGGAAAGGGAGCATCATTCATTGCTCGAAAGTAAGCGCACGCTGGTCAGGCCACAAGGGGGGAGGGCGAGGTGTTATTCCGCCGCGTCGGAATCGGCGTCGGCTTTCTTTTTGGCGGCCGTTTTCTTTTTCGCCGCTGTCTTTTTCTTAGTGGCGGCCTTCTTTTTGGCCGGGGCTTTTTTTGCTACACCGCCGCCCTTGCCGTTCGCGGCTTTGGCGTCGATCAGTTCGATGGCGGTCTCAAGGGTCACGTCCTCTTTCGCCATGTCTTTCGGCAGCCGCGCCATGGTACGGCCCATCTGCACGAACGGCCCCCAGCGGCCGTCCTTGACCATGATCGGCTTTTTGCCCTTGGGGTGTTTGCCAAGCTCGACCGGCGGGTCCTTGCGCGGCTTGTCGCCGAACAGGTCGACGGCGCGGTTGAGGCCGATGGACAGCACGTCGTCGGCGTCGTCCTTGAGCGACACGTAGGTCCCGCCGCACTGGAGGAACGGGCCGAAACGGCCGATACCGGCGCGGATTTCCATGCCGGAAACGGGATCGATGCCGACGAAGCGGGGCAGGGACAGTAGACCCAGCGCCTTCTCGATATCCATGTCGTCCGGGTTGATGCCCTTCGGCAGCGAGGCGCGCTTAGGCTTGATCTTCTTCTTGCCGTCCAGTTCTTCCTCGCCGAGTTGGATATAGGTGCCGTAGGGCCCCTGGCGCAGGGTGACGGCTTTGCCGCTTTCCGGGTCGGCGCCCAGTTCCTTCGGTCCCTCGCCGAGCGAGTTTTCCGCCGGATCGGCGCCGAGCGGCGTCGTGAAGGTGCAGTCCGGATAGCGCGAACAGCCGAGAAACGCACCGTGCTTGCCGAGTTTTATGGATAGCTGGCCCTCCGAACACTTGGGGCAGCTTCGAGGGTCGGAGCCGTCGGCGCGTTCCGGAAAAAAATGTGGCTTCAACTGCTCGTTGAGCACGTCGAGGACGTCACGTACTCGGAGCTCCTGCGTCTCGTCGACCTTCTGCTTGAAGGCCTTCCAGAAATCGATCAGCACCTGTTTCCAGTCGACGCGGCCGCCGGAGATGTCATCGAGCTTTTCTTCCAGTTCGGCGGTGAAGTCGTATTCCACGTAGCGTTCAAAGAAACTGGCAAGGAACGTGGTGACCAGCCGGCCCCGATCCTCGGGGATAAAGCGCCGCTTGTCGATCTGCACGTAGTTGCGGTCCTGCAGAACGGAGATGATCGACGCATAAGTCGACGGTCGCCCGATACCGAGTTCCTCGAGTTTCTTGACCAGCGAGGCTTCGCTGTAACGCGGCGGCGGCTGGGTGAAATGCTGTTCGGGCAGGGTCTCGGTCCGCTCCTGGCCCTCGTTCTCCTTCAACTCAGGCAGGATGCGGGACTTTTCGTCATCGTCCGAGCCGTCGTCGCGGCCTTCGCGGTAGACCTTGATGAAACCGTCGAAGGCAATCACCGATCCCGTGGCGCGGAATGCGATCTTCTGATCGCCGGAAGCGATATCGACCCCGACTTGGTCGAGCACGGCGGCTTCCATCTGGCTGGCGACGGTTCGCTTCCAGATCAGCGTATAGAGCTTGAGTTGGTCCGGGCTCAGGTATTTGGCGAGCGAGTCCGGCGTGCGCCTGACATCGGTCGGGCGGATCGCTTCGTGCGCCTCCTGCGCGTTTTTGGCCTTCGACTTATATATACGCGGGCTGTCGGGCAGGTACTTTGAGCCGTAGTTCTCCTGGATCACGTTGCGGCTGGCGGCGACGGCCTCGCGTGCCATCTGCACGCCGTCGGTCCGCATGTAGGTGATCAACCCGACGTTCTCGCCGCCAATGTGTACGCCTTCGTAAAGGCTCTGCGCCACCTGCATGGTCTTGCGCGCGCCGAAATAGAGCTTGCGCGATGCTTCTTGCTGCATGGTGGAGGTGGTGAACGGCGGTGATGGATAGCGCCGTGTCTGCTTGCGCTCGATCTCGCCGGTGGTGAAGGTTTCAGCCTCGATAGCGGCGACGGCCTGGCCGGCGAGTGCTTCCGAGTTGATCGTGAACTTGTCGAGCTTCTCGCCGTTCATGCGCGTTAGCGACGCCTTGAACGTGTCGCCGCGCGGTGTCTTGAACATTGCGTCGACGGACCAGTATTCCTCCGGGCGGAACATCTCGATTTCGAGTTCGCGTTCGCAGATCAGCCTGAGCGCCACCGACTGCACACGGCCCGCCGAGCGCGAGCCCGGCAGCTTGCGCCACAGCACCGGCGAAAGCGTAAAGCCGACGAGGTAATCCAGCGCCCGGCGCGCCATGTAGGCGTCGACCAGTTCGTGGTCCAACTCACGGGGATGTTCGAACGCTTCCTGAACCGCGTCCTTGGTGATCTCGTTAAAAACGACACGTTTGACGGGTTTGCCGTCGAGCAGCTTCTTGTCGTTCAGCACTTCTTTTATATGCCACGAGATGGCCTCGCCCTCGCGGTCCGGGTCGGTCGCGAGGAAAAGAGCGTCGGCCTTTTTGACGGCTTTGGCGATTTCGTCGACGTGCTTTTTGGAGCGGCTGTCGACTTCCCACGTCATGGCGAAGTCCTGGTCCGGCTCGACGGAACCGTTCTTGGACGGCAGGTCGCGAATGTGGCCATAACTCGCGAGAACGGTGTAATCGTCCCCGAGGTATTTGTTAATCGTTTTGGCCTTTGCCGGCGATTCGACGACGACGACGCTAGACATAGTCACCTATGAAACAGTGCATATTTTAAGTCCCGGTCCGTTGCCGGAAGCCGGGGCGGGGGAGAATTGGCGATATTTAACCCTGCCGTCAACAGGGTAAATTTCGAGACGTGCCCGAGAGGTCTATCCGGCGCTCTAAAAAAAACAATAATTTCAGAGTCTTATGCGGCGCGAAAATTTTTTCTTCCGGCGTTATCCCGGTATTATGCCTTCACGACGCGATCAACGTCACCGAATTACCCGCCTGACGCTCCAGCCGGCCGGCGATTTCGAGTTCTAAAAGGACGGCGTGGACGGCTGCGGCGGGGCAGCCGGTTTCGCGTATGACCTCGTCTATGTCGGTGGGGCCGAACCCTAGCGCCTGCAGCACCGGGTCCCGTGCTCCATCGACCGCATGGTTGGTGGCGGACATTGTGCGCTCGACGCCGAAACCGCCGTCCCGGCGTTCGTTGAGCGCGATACCGGTCATTTCCGAAAGTGCCCGGATCACGTCGTCGGCGTCCTCGGTCAGAATCGCGCCGTCGCGGATCAGCGCGTTCGAGCCCCGGACCCGTGGATCCTGCGGCGCGCCGGGAACGGCGAACACCTCGCGACCCTGTTCGAGGGCCATGCGCGCGGTGATTAGCGAGCCCGACTTGGCCCCGGCCTCGAGCACGACGATGGCACGCGCGATGCCGGAGATGATTCGATTGCGGCGCGGGAAGTGCCTGGCTTGCGGTTGGGTGCCGATACGGACCTCGGTGCAGAGAGCGCCGGCGCGGACGATGCTGTCGTATAAATCCTGGTTTTCGCGCGGGTAACAGACGTCGATGCCGCCGCCCATGACGGCGACGGTGCCGGTCTCGAGCGCACCCAGATGTGCCGCCGCGTCGATGCCGCGCGCCATGCCGGAAACCACGAGGTATCCTGCCTGGCCGAGCCGTGTCGCCATCTCGCGGGCAAACCGGCGGCCGTTGACGGACGCGTTACGGGATCCGACGAGGGCGACCGCCTTCTTGGTGAGCAGCCCGGCGTGCCCGCGCACGAACAGCACCGGCGGTGCGTCGTCGATATGACCGAGGAGCGGCGGGTAGCCGTTCTGGCCCCGGAACAGTATTTCGGCGCCGAGGGATTTGACCTCGGCGATCTCGGATTCGGCCTCGCGCCGCGTACAGATGCGGAGCGGTTTGCTGCGGCCGCCACGACCGGCCAGATCGGGGAGTGCATCGACGGCGTCCCGCGCGTTGCCGTAACGCTCAAGCAGGCGCGCGAATGTTATCGGGCCGACGTTTTCGGAACGGATCAGACGTAGCCGCGCCAGTTTTTCTGCGTCATTCAGTGGTGCGGCACAATCCGGTTCCGGTGTCGCGAGGGGCAGGCCCATGGCGTGTCCTTTCGTGTCTTGCGGACTTATGAAAGGACCAGCCCCGGAATTCGTCTGGATTGGGTCAGGTTTTCTTGCGCGACGAGCGTGCCAGGATCATCGCCGGGATGATGGCGATGATGAACGCGACCGAAATGATCATGAAGGTATCCTGGAAGCCGAAGGTGCGGGCCTGGGCATAAATGGCGCGGCTCAGGTAGTCGTAGGCGCCCCATTCCAGTGCATGGTGGGTCAGTCCGCCTTCGGTAAGCAGGCGGCGCACCTGACCCAGTAATTCCCGGGTAAAGTCGTTGCCGGAAGTCTGTGTCGCCGTCAGCCAGTCGGCGTGATGCGCGCTCCGGTATTCGATCAGCGCGGCAGTGATGTTGACGCCGAACGCGCCGCCCGACTGGCGGATGAAATTGTAGGCGCCGGCGGCGGCATTGAGCTTCTCGGCCGAGATCGAGCGCATCGCCGCACCGCCCAGGTTCGGCATGACGAGGCCGAGGGCGAGGCGGCTCATGACCGTCAGTCCGGCGATGGTCCAGAACGCGGTGTTCACGTCGGAGGACGAAATCATCCATGTGGCGGCGGCGAAGATGATACAGCCCGCGGTGATCGGGATGTGCGGCGGTACGTTGTCGGCGAGGCGGCCGGACAGCGGGATCAGGGTGAAAAGGAACAGGCCCGCCGGCACCAGCACCATGCCGGACTGGGTCGGCGAGAAGTACTGCACCGTCTGCACGAACACCGGGATCGCATAGTTGGTGGCGAAGTTGCCGGCACCGAAGGCGAAGCCGATGGCCATGGCGGCGGCGAACTTGGGGTCGAGGAACAGGGTCGGGTCCAGGAGGGGTGATTTCGATCGTCGCTGCGAATATAAAAAGAGCGCGAACGCGATGATGCCGATTGCCGCCGTCATCAGGGTCAGGTCCGATGTCCAGCCCCAGCGGTGACCGTTGCCGATGGCCCGCATGACCATGACGAGCGCCAGGCACACCAGGATGAATCCCGTCCAATCGAACGGCGGCAGGCGCTTTTCGAATTTCTTGCTGGGCATGAAGATCAGGCCGCCGGTAAACGCGATGACGACCAATGGCAGCGGCATCAGGAAGGCGTGCCGCCAGGTCAGCCAGTCGATGGTAACGCCACCGACCAATGGGCCGAAACTGGGTGCTAGCGTCACGCCGAGACCGTACATGCCGACGGCGAAGCCGCGCCGGTTGCGGGGAAACACGCCGACCATGGTCGCCAGTACGAGCGGCTGGATAATCCCGGCGGAAAAGCCCTGCATGATCCGGCCGAGGATCAGGATGTCGATGTTCGGGCTCAAGGCACAGACGAACGCGCCGACGACAAAAATGATCAACGTGACGGCGTACGCCATGCGCTGGCCGAGGGCATTCACCATCCATGAATTGAGAAGCTGGCTCGCGACCATGGTCGACAGAAACGCCGTCGCCGCCCACTGCGCCACGTCCTGGCCGACACCATAGGCGCCCATGATGCTTGGCACCGCGACGTTGACGATGGTTGCCGACAGGACCATGGAAATGGCTCCGGTCAAACCACTGATGGTCACCAGCCAGCGGTACGCGGGACCGTAGCGGTCGAATTGTCGCTGGACTGCCGGATCGTCGAAGGTCTCGGCCAACGGCGGGGTTACTCTTGAACGGCGATCTTGACGACGACCATCATCCCGGGGCGTAGCCTCGGGTCGGTATTATCGATGGCGATCCGGATCGGCAGGCGTTGCGTGATCTTGGTGAAATTGCCGCTTGGGTTCGGTGTCGGCAGAAGCGCGAACTGGCTGGTCGCGGCGGAACCGATATTCTCGACCTTGCCCGTGAACGGCTCGTCCGGATACGCGTCGATGTGGATGTCGACCGATTGTCCGACCTCGAGCTTGCGGACCACCGTTTCCTTGACATTGGCCTCGACCCAGACCTTTTCCGGGTTATGGGTCAGCAGAAGCCGTTGTCCCGGCGTCACGTATTCGCCGGTATCCACGAAGGTCTTGTCGATGACGCCGTTGACCGGGCTTTTGATGGTGCGGTCGGCGATATCGAGGCGTTGGCGCTCGATGCGGGCGCGGATTTCGGCCTCGCGCTGCTCCAGCACCAGCACGTCGCCATCGAGCACGTCGAGCCGGGCGCGGTCGGCCTCGACCTCGGCGATGCGCGCCTTGGCAGACTGTAGCTCGGCGACGGCGATCCGGTATTCGCGATCGATCTGTTGATGCGCCTGTTCCGCCTGATCGAGCTGGCGTCGTGACGAGACCTTGTCTTCGAACAGCTTTTTAGCGCGGTTGAGTTCCCGTTCGGCGAGTTCCAGTTGCGGGCGCAGCGACGACACCACGACTTCCGCCGCGGAGACGCGTGCGCGTTCGGATTGCAGCCGGCTTTCGATCTGGCTGGCGACGAGGTTGCGTTCGGCGGCGAGGCGGGTTCGCTCCGCATTGGCCGCGGCGGCTTGCGCTTCCAACTCGCTCAGCAGGATTTGCGATTCCCGGTCGTCGACCTGGACCAGGACCGTGCCTTCCTCGACCTGTTCTCCCTCGGCGGCGCGCATTTCCGTGATCCAGCCGGCGACACGCGACGACACCGTGACCAGATCTGCGTGGATACGGGCGTCTTCCTCGAACACGAAGGCGAGCCGTTTGTGGACTTCGGTGATTCCGAAATAGACGCCGCCGATCAGAGCCAGAATGGCGATAACGAAGACCGGGCGGATGCGGCGTTTTGGCTTTTCTGCGCCCGGCGTGTCGGTTTCAAAGGCCTGACCGTCGGGTGAGACGCGGCCCTCAGCTTTGGATTCATCCGGCATTATGTTCTTCCCAAGTGCCCTGAATTCAGGTTTCTGATGACCCGAGCACATCTATAAGTTTGCAACCATAAAATCGGTTTGGAAAGACCCCGGCGGTATTTTCCTTGGCTTCAAGGTCTTTGGCGAGTTGCGGAAACATGCTTGAGCTTCCAGTAACTCGAACCTTTATAATGCCTTCAACAAACTGATTGGAGAGATGCCGTGCAGGCCATTCGACACGAACCCGACACCAAAACAATTGCGTTCGGCGTTTCCGGCATGACCTGCGCCGGATGCGCCAGCCGCGTAGAAAAAGCGCTCAAGGCGCTGCCGGGCCTGGAAGACGCGCGTGTCGATTTCGCGACCGAACGCGCCATCGTCGCACGCGGCCGTGTGCCGGCCAACGATATCAGGGGGGCCATCGCGGAGGTCGGATATGCGGCGGAGGAATTCGGGATCGAGCTCGATATCGGCGGGATGACCTGTGGCGGTTGTGCCGCCAATGTCGAGAAGGCCCTGAACGGGGTGCCGGGTGTCGTCGACGCCGAGGTCAACCTCGCCATGGAGCGCGCGCGCGTGACGTGGCTCGGCCACGATGTTTCGAGCAGAGAGCTTGTTGAGGCGGTTGAGGCGGCGGGTTACCGCGCCGAGCCGCGTGCCACCGATGCCGAGATGCGCCGCGCGCAGGCGGCGCGTCAGGCCGAGGAAGATGCGAGACAGTTGAAGCGCGAGACCGCGATGGTCGTGGCCTCGGTTGCACTGACATCGCCGCTGCTGGCGATGATGGTGCTGCCGCCATTCGGGATCGCTTATCACGTGCCGGCGTGGCTGCAACTCGTGCTGGCGGCGCCGGTGCAGTTCTATCTCGGTGCCCGGTTCTATCTCGGCGCCTACCGTTCCCTCAAGGCGGGCAGCGGCAACATGGATGTGCTGGTGGCGCTCGGCACATCGGCGGCGTTCGCGCTCAGCACCTGGATCGTTATCGCCGAGGGCATCGGCACCACCTCGCATCTTTATTACGAAGCATCCGCCGTCGTCGTCACGCTGATCGTCGTTGGCAAATTGATCGAGAGCCGTGCCAAGCGCGGCACGACAAAAGCGATCCGCAAGCTTATGGAACTGCGTCCGGAACGGGCGCGGGTCGAGCGCCATGGCACGGTGACGGAGGTTGCCGTCGAGGACGTCGCCGTGGATGAAATGGTCATCGTCCGGCCGGGCGAACGCATTCCCGTCGACGGCGTGATCGAGGCCGGCACATCGGATGCGGACGAATCCCTGATTACCGGCGAAAGTGAAGCGGTACTCAAGCAGCCCGGCGACAAGGTGACCGGCGGCGCCATTAACGGCGCCGGTGAACTGCGTATCCGCGTCAGCCGCGTCGGCGAGGACACGACATTGGCGAAGATCGTCAGAATGGTCGAGAACGCGCAGTCCGGCAAAGCGCCGGTGCAGCGGCTGGTGGATCGGGTCAGTGCGGTATTCGTGCCCGTGGTGGTCGGAATTGCATTCGTCGCCTTTGCCGGATGGATGACGGCCGGCGCCGGGTTCGAGGCGGCGGTCATCAACGCGGTTTCGGTGCTGGTCATCGCGTGTCCGTGTGCGCTCGGCCTCGCCACGCCGACGGCGATCGTCGCCGGGACCGGCGCGGCGGCGCGGGCCGGCATCCTGATCAAGGACGTCGCCGTGCTGGAACAGGCTTACAAGGTCGACACCGTCGCTTTCGACAAGACCGGTACGCTGACCCGCGGCGAGCCGGTGCTGACCGATGTCGTCGCGCTGACGGGTGACGACACCGATGTGCTCGGTGTTGCCGCGGCGGTCCAGGCCGGGTCGGAGCATCCGCTGGCCCGCGCCGTACTGGCGTCCGCCGGCGAGCGCGGAGTCGCGTACGAGCCGGCGAGCGGCACCCGCGCCCATGTCGGCCGGGGTGTCGAGGGCAAAGTCGACGGTGTTCGCGTGTTGATCGGCAACCGTGCCATGATGGACGAGGCGGCAATCGATGCCGTGGACGCCGAAGAGGCGCTTTCGCGCCTGGAGGCCGAAGGCAAGACGACCGTCGCCGTCGCCCGCGATGGTACTGTGATCGGTGTGATGGCAATCCGCGACGAAGTCCGCTCCGAATCCGAGGCCGCTATCGACTTGCTGAAGCGTCTCGGCGTCGGGTCGCTGATGCTGAGCGGCGACACGCAACGCGTTGCCGAGGCCATCGGCGATGAGGTCGGACTCGATGACGTGAAAGCGGGACTGAAGCCTGAAGGCAAGGTGTCGATCCTCAAGGCGCTGCGCGAAGACGGCCGCCACACGGCAATGGTCGGCGACGGCATCAACGACGCGCCGGCACTGGCCGCGGCGGATGTCGGGATTGCCATGGGTTCTGGTACGGACGCGGCGATGGAAACCGCGGGTATTACGCTGATGCGTCCGGATCCGCGGCTGGTCGCAGGGGCAGTGCAGATCGCGCGGGCGACATGGCTCAGGATTCGCTGGAACCTGTTCTGGGCATTCATATTCAACATCATCGGCCTGCCGCTGGCGGCGCTCGGCTATCTGACGCCGGCGGTCGCGGGGGCGGCCATGGCGATGAGTTCGATTACCGTCGTGACCAGTTCGCTGCTGCTGCGCGGTTGGCGTCCGTCGGGCCTTGGGACCGGTGCGGGAGAACAATCATGAACGTTCGCGAAGCCGCCGAGCGCAGCGGCCTGCCGGCTAAGACGGTCCGCTATTATGACGATATCGGTCTGGTGGTGCCGGATCGCCGCACCAACGGATACCGGGACTATGACGGCGATTCGGTGCAGAAACTGGCGTTTCTCAAACGGGCACGGCAACTCGGGTTTTCGATCGAGGACTGCCGTCAACTCCTCTCGCTTTATGAAGACAAGGACCGCGCCAGTGCCGACGTGAAGTCCTTGGCGGAATCCCATTTGAATGAAATTGATAAGCGTTTGCAGGAACTTAAGCATCTCAGGGACACGCTGAACCACCTGGTTCACGCCTGCCGTGGCGATGACAGGCCGGATTGCCCGATCCTCGCGGATTTAGCGAAAAGCCAGCAATAACAACCTTTAAGACCTTATCGGGAAACCCTTATTTCGCGTGATAACGCGGTGCGGCATGATTTCGGGACAAGTGGCGCGCACCGTCGCTTGAAATTTTGCGACCGAAACAGGATTTCTTCTTGATGATCTCGCCCGTTCTCGCGAACGACACCGCTGACGAAACCGTCGCCGCGCCCGTCTTCATGCAATCTGTCCACGTCCGGATGTTTTGGACGTATATGCGATCGATTATGCCGCCGTGCGGGATGGTGAAAGTGACCGACTTCGATCTGATGGCAATTCATCGTCTCGCGCCGGATACGATTGTTTGCGATTTCGATTACGAATCGTGCCGTAACCGGCTTCGATTCGTGGGGACCCGTGTCGTCGACATGCTAGGCGAAGAACCGACGGGCAGATACCTGGACGAGGTCAACGTCGGTCCCTACCGTTCCCAACAGCTAGCCGCCTTCTCGATGGCCGTCGCGTCGGGATGCCCGCAATGGACGCTGCTGCGTGTTCAGCAAAAGAAAGACGATTCGGTGGAATGTATCGCGAAACCGGTTTTAACGTGGGAGCGGTTGGTGGTGCCGTTGGCGGGACCGTCCGGCACCGTCTCGCAGCTTGCCGCGATTATGGCGTGCGCGGAGGACACAGGCGAGAAGTCCGGGTTCGAGCATCGCGAGCTGGTACCCGGCCAGTTTTAGCGGCAGGGCGGCAAATCAGCCCTTGGATGCGACCAGTGTCGTCAGCATATCGCCGAATTCGCTGAGCAATGCGCTCAACTCCGGCTCTTCGACGGCATTGGCGGCACTTGGAAAGTCCATCCACGTGCGGTCGCGTTCGTTTTTCTCGGGCCAATCGTCGGCGATCTGTGATACCGCCATCGGGTAGACGCGGACCCGATAGGCATTATCTTTCGGTTGATCGACCTTCGAATAGGAGTATGTACCGATCTTGGAGCCGGCGATTTCCCCGCGTATACCCGCTTCTTCGTACGCTTCCACAAGCGCGGCTTGCTTCGCGGTCTGGCCTTCCTCGATACCGCCTTTAGGCAGGACCCAGCGGCCACGGCCGCGGGATGTCACCATCAGGACTCTTGGAGTGCCGCCCTCGAAGCTGTATGCGAGAACGGCGGATTGCGGAATGTGATTGCTGTTTGACATGGATGTTGCCCAATTCAGAAGGCATGACCGAATTTCCCAGGACCGGTCATTTTCCCTGCATATTATATGACCGAATTATACCGTTTATGACTTTTTATTTGGTTAACCATATGACACTTTTATTGCAGTTAGAATCAATGCATATGTTCCCCTTCGGATCGACACACCTGCCAAATACGCAGCGGACTCTCCCCCGGGAATGAACTTTTTCAACGACCAGCCTAAAGAACCCAAGGATCTCAAGGCGCGGCCGCTCGACAAGGATCTCAAGCGGATCAACCAGCTTGAGCACGCCGCCAAGGAAGTCGGCACGAGCATCTACAGCCTTGGCATGGGCATGTTGTTCCTGGTCGGTGTCTGGGTCTTTACGTATGTCTACTCGGGCGGCGAGGCGACCGGCGTCCTGATCGCCGCCGCCGTCATTGGCGGTTATATGGCGATGAACATCGGTGCCAACGATGTCGCCAACAACGTCGGGCCGGCCGTCGGTTCGAAGGCGCTCAGCATGGCCGGTGCGCTCGTCATCGCCGCCGTGTTCGAGGCCGCCGGCGCGATAATCGCGGGCGGCGAAGTGGTTTCGACGATCTCGAAAGGGATTGTTTCAACCGATTCCATCGCTGATGTGGATACCTTTATCTGGGCGATGATGGCGGCGCTCTTGTCGGCGGCGCTCTGGATCAATCTGGCGACATTCCTGGGTGCGCCGGTGTCGACGACCCATTCCATCGTTGGCGGCGTGATGGGGGCCGGAATTGCCGCCGCCGGGATGAACGCCGTCAACTGGCCGGTGATGGGCGCGATCGCCGCGAGTTGGGTGATATCGCCGTTGCTGGGCGGGGTGATCGCCGCCGTATTCCTGATTTTCATCAAGTGGGCGATTCTGTTCCGCCAGGACAAGATCGCCGCCGCCAGGCGCTGGGTGCCGGTACTGGTGGCGGTCATGGCGTCGGTGTTTTCCGTCTATCTGATGATCAAGGGGGTAAAGCGCATCTGGAAACCCGACGCGCCAACCATAATGATCGTTGCGGCGGCAGTATTGGCGGTTTCCTATGGCTGGTCGCGGCGTATCGTCTTCAGGTCGTCCGCCGGTATGGAGAACAAACGCAAGTCGGTGGCCAAGCTGTTCACGCTGCCGCTGATCTGTTCTGCGGCGCTGTTGTCGTTCGCGCACGGATCCAACGACGTCGCCAATGCGGTCGGACCGCTGGCAGCCATTGTCAGCGCCATCGACCTCGGCACGATCTCGACCGAGGCGGCGTTGCCGTTCTGGGTCTTGCTGATTGGCGCCATCGGCATTTCCGTCGGGTTGGCCCTGTTCGGCCCCAAGATCATCAAGCTGGTCGGCGAGAAGATCACCAAACTGAATCAGGTACGCGCGTTCTGCGTCGCGCTTTCGGCGGCGATCACCGTGATTATTGCATCGGCGCTGGGTCTGCCGGTGAGTTCCACGCACATCGCCATCGGTGCCGTTTTCGGGGTCGGTTTAGTGCGCGAGGCGATCACCAATCGGGGCGGCGGCGGTGTCGCCGAGACCGGACCTTTGGACCCGGCCACGCTTTCCGAGATCGACGAAGGCAAGCTGTTCAAGTCGTGGCGCAAGTACCGCAAACGCCGGCTGGTGCGTCGTCAGCACATACTCTCCATCGCGGCGGCGTGGGTGATCACGGTACCGGCCTCGGCGTTCCTGGCTGCCGTGCTTTATTTCGTGATCTCGCAGCTCAACTGAGCCCAGCCTGATTTTCGCTTGCCGTTCCGTGGTGCATCGGCCAAGAACGAGCGACAGGTGGGCCTATGCTGTTCAACTCATACACGTTTCTTTTCGCGTTCCTGCCGCTGACGCTTGCGGGGTTCTGGGTATTCGCCGCCAATGGCAATGCACGCGGCGCGATGCTGTGGCTGCTTGCCATGTCGCTGGTCTTCTACGGCTGGTGGAACCCTGTCTACCTGATCCTGCTGATCGGTTCCGTCGCCGCCAACTTTTGGATCGGCCTGCAACTCGCGAACTCGGCCCGCGCCGGGATGCCGAACCGGGGGCTTTTGTTCGCGGGGGTCGCGCTGAACCTGGGACTGATTGGCTGGTTCAAATACCTGGGGTTCTTCGCGGGTATTGCCGACGCCGTGACGGGGACCGGATTCGGTCCGATCGAAGTGGCGCTACCGCTCGCGATTTCGTTCTTCACGTTTCAGCAGATCGCCTATCTGGTCGATTGCCATCGCGGTCTGGCGGGAGAGGGTGACGTCTTCAAGTATGCGCTTTTCGTGACGTTCTTCCCGCAGTTGATTGCCGGTCCGATCGTCCATCATGCGGAAGTCATGGGACAGTACGAGCGCGCGTTCGCGAAGCGTATTTCGAGCCTCAACGCCGCCGTCGGCCTGACGTTGATCGCCGCCGGCCTGTTCAAGAAGGTCGTGGTCGCCGATCACCTGGCGATCTATGCAACACCGGTCTTCGGCGATGCCGATGCGGGCGCCGCCGTCACGTTCGCGCACGCCTGGTCCGGAACGTTGGCCTATACGCTGCAGATCTATTTCGATTTCTCGGGCTATTCGGACATGGCCGTCGGACTGGCGCGACTGTTCGGGGTGCGACTGCCGATCAATTTCTTCTCGCCCTACCGGGCAACCAGTATCATCGATTTCTGGCGCCGCTGGCACATGACCCTCAGCCGCTTCCTGCGCGACTATCTCTATATTCCGCTCGGCGGCAGCCGCAAAGGGCCGCCCCGGCGTTACGTCAACCTGATGATTACCATGCTGCTGGGCGGGCTTTGGCACGGCGCGGGGTGGACCTTCGTCGTCTGGGGCGGCCTGCACGGCGCCTTCCTCATCGCCAATCACGGCTGGCGGCGCTTTGGCTGGAGCGGGGACGGTATCGTCTACCGCGCATTGGCATGGATCATCACCTTCCTGGCCGTGACATTGGCGTGGGTGTTCTTCCGGGCTGAAACCTTTGCCGGCGCGCAGGCGATGCTTGCCGGCATGGCCGGGGTCAACGACGTGCTGCCGGCACTGGGCCTGACCGAGGGCGAGGCGATGGCGGCGCAGGCGACCGGGCATCGGGCTTGGCGCTGGATCGCCGCCGCCGGCGCTGTCGCGGTATTGATGCCGAACGTCTATCAATTGATGCGCCGCTATAGGCCCGCGCTCGGCGCGCCGGATATTCGCTACCGGTTACCTGGCGGCATGCGCCCGGCATGGCGCGTCAGCCTGCCGTGGGCCGTTGGTGGCGGTGCACTGGCGCTGGTCGCGCTGCTGATGCTGACCCAGGTCAGCGAATTCCTGTATTTCCGGTTCTGAGCCATGAAACGATCGGCACGCAGATATATCGGCGTTTTCCTCGGACTCGTTTTCGGTCTTTATGCGGTCGTGGGGGCGTTCAACTTCGTCGTCGATCCGTTCGGACTTTTTCCCGGGCCCGAGATCGAAGGCTTCAACGCCATCAAGGCCGACGTCGACAAGCACGTGCGCATGGTTAAGGCCTATCAGGTTCGAAAGCGGCGGCCTGCGGGCGTCATCGTCGGGTCGTCGCGGGCGCTCCTCGGTGTGCCGACGGATCATCCGGCGTGGCCCGACGGCGCGAAGCCCGTCTACAACCTGAGCCTTTACGGCGGCTACCTTTACGAGGCGATGCGCTATTTCCAGCACGCGCTGGCCCTGGGAACGGTGCGGCATGCGCTGCTGTCGGTCGACCTCTGGATGTTCGACCGGGACTGGGTGACGCGGCCCGGTTTCGACGAGGACCGGTTCCTGGTCGATCCGGACGGCGCCCCCCGTGATCCGGATGAACTGGAACCGCTGCGGACGCTGTTTTCGTGGGATATGCTCCGTTCCAGCCTGCGTACCGTATCCCGGCAGGACCGGGACGATATCCTGGTGCAGCAGGCGGCGGGCGGCAGTGCCTGGCGCAGCGATACGGCGTGGCTCCGTACCCGGGGCTCACACCGCGCCCAGTTCGGTGTCATGGAACACATGTTCGGTACCCAGGCCTGGCAGCCGGAGCAGAATCGACGCTGGGACATTACCGATCCCGACGACCCTACATCGCCGCTCGGGATGTTCCGGCGGATGGTACGCGATGCCTATGCTCACGACGTGGATATGCGGATCGCGATATCGCCCAGTCACGCCCGCATCTGGGAGGTGATCCGTGCCGCCGGCATGTGGCAAACGTGGGAGGATTGGAAGCGCGCATTGTTGCAGATCACCCTGGAAGAAGCCGAACGTGCCGGCAAGCTGCCTTTTCCGCTCTGGGATTTTTCCGGTTACAACGCGATCACGACCGAGACCGTGCCGCGCGACGCGTCGCCGATGCGCTGGTACACGGACGGCTCCCACTTCCGGCCCGAGGTCGGCGGCCTGATGCTGGAACGGATCTACGGGGCGCCGTCAACGGATATGCCCCTGGATTTCGGTGTGCAACTTACGTCCGTAACCATCGATGGCGCGCTTGCCGGTATTCGCGAGAAGCGGCGTGCCTATGCCGTGACCCACCCCGCGGATGTGGAGCAGGCGTCGAAATGGGCCAGCCCGTGAGCGCGCCGATATCCTTTCAAATCGCCGATTTGGGCCGTAAGCTAGACGCTAACGATAAGACAACGGACGCAAAGTCCGAGGGAGGAAGCGTGAAGCCCGGTTCGGCACGAAAGCCGCGGCAGGGACGCGCTGGCCGGAAACTCAGGTTCGTCGACCAGCGTGACGCCTATGCCGCCATCGATCTCGGCACCAACAGTTGCCGGATGCTGATTGCCGTGCCCGACGATGCCGGGTTCAACGTGATCGACGGATTCTCCCGGGTGGTCAGGTTGGGTGAACGGGTATCGGAGACGGGCAGATTCCAGCGGGCGGCGGTCGGCCGCACGATCTCGGCACTGAAACATTGTGCGGAACGGATGTCGGCCCGTAACGTGGTCCGAATCCGTGCCGTCGCGACCCAGGCTTGCCGTCAGGCCGCCGATTCCAGCGAATTCGTCGCCCGCGTCCGGGACGAAACCGGTCTCGCACTCGAGATTATCGGTGCCGCCGAGGAGGCGGCGTTGACGGTCGCCGGTTGCGGCGATCTGCTGAATTCCGGATATGGCCATGCCCTGGTGTTCGATATCGGCGGCGGTTCGACGGAAATCATATGGGTGGAGACGCCGCGCGGCGGGCCGGCCCGTCTTCTGGACATGATCTCATTGCCGTTCGGGGTCGTGTCGCTGCGCGACGAATACGGCGCCGAAGCCCTGCCGACGAATGATTTCCATGCATTGCTGAAGCGGATCGATGATGCGTTGGCGCCGTTCGATGCCCGCAACCGGATTTCCGACGCCATTACCGCCAACGATGTGCGCATGGTCGGCACGTCCGGCACCGTGACGACGCTGGGGGCGATGTATCTGGACCTGCCGCGCTACAAGCGCAACCGGGTCGACGGGTTGGAAATCCGCTTCGACAGCGTCCGCCAGATCGGCGGCAGACTGGCGGCGATGTCGTGCGATGAACGGATCGCACACCCGTGCCTTGGACATGGGCGGGGAGACCTGATGCTTATGGGCCTCGCGTTGTTGCGGGCGATCTGTGAACGCTGGCCGGTCGGTAAGCTGGGCGTCGCCGACCGGGGGATCCGCGAGGGTATTCTGGCCGAACTGATGCTCGCCGACGGACACGACCGCTTCGGCCTGGGCCTCGACCGCGGCGATATTCCGCCGGACGCTCTTATTCGGGAAGGCGGCAATGGCCGGTAAACAGCGCGGCAAGGGCACCGGCAACCGTGGACTGCACACACGCGTCAAGACCGCAAAGGGACGCAGGCTGTCGTCGACGCGCTGGCTGCAACGTCAACTCAACGATCCGTACGTACAGGAGGCGAAACGGCTCGGCTATCGTTCACGTGCTGCCTTCAAGCTGATCGAGCTCGACGACAAGTTCGGGTTTCTGAAAAAGAACGCCAAGGTGATCGATCTCGGCGCCGCGCCCGGCGGTTGGACGCAGGTGGCGATGGAAAGGATCGGCGAGGGCGGCCACGTGATCGGCATCGACCTCTTGGAAATGGAGGCCATTCCCGGGGCCGACCTGATCCAGGGCGACTTCCTCGACGACGATGCGCCGGAACGGTTGAACGCGCTTCTGGGCGGTCAGGCGGACGTCGTGCTGAGCGACATGGCGGCTGCCTCGACGGGACACCCGCAGACCGACCATTTGCGTATCATGGGGCTGCTGGAGGTCGCGGCCGACTTCGCCGCCGACGTGCTCGCGCCGGGCGGCGCTTTCGTCGGCAAGGTGCTTCAGGGCGGCACTGAAAATGAACTGCTGGCCGCACTGAAACGCGACTTCAAGACGGTTAAACATGCCAAGCCGCCGGCCAGCCGAAGCGACTCGGCGGAGGTTTACGTGGTTGCGACGGGATTTCGCGGTGGCGATGGGGGCAATTGAAGGCGCGTTGTAGCCTCAATCGCTCAATGCTTTCCGGGAAATCGCGAAAAGCGCGCTCCGGCGTGCTTTGGGTGCTTGTTTATGATTTGGGCGTGTGTATGATGACGCGCCATCGCCACAGCGGTTACCGGAGGCGCAATGGCAACGCCCAAGATCGACGAAGCTCTCACATTTGACGACGTTTTGCTGGTGCCCCAGGCATCCAGTGTGCTGCCCGCGAAAACGGACACCCGGACGCGGCTGACGAAATCCATTCCTCTCAATATCCCCTTGATCTCGGCGGCCATGGACACGGTCACCGAGCATGAACTGGCCATCGCCATGGCGCAGGCCGGTGGCATCGGCGTGCTGCACAAGAACATGACGGTCGAAGAACAGGCCGCCGAGGTGCGCCGCGTCAAGAAGTTCGAAAGCGGCATGGTTTCGGACCCGCTGACCATCTTCCCGGACCAGACACTGTCCGATGCGCTCAGGCTCAAGGCGGAGACCGGTTTCTCGGGGATGCCCGTGGTCGAAAGGGATTCAGGCAAGCTGGTCGGTATCCTCACCAACCGTGACATTCGCTTTGCCGACAAACCCGACCAGCCAGTCAGCGAACTGATGACCAAGAATACGCCGGAGATGCCCCTGATCACGGTCAGGGAAGGCGTCGACGGCACCGAGGCCCGCCGGCTTCTGCATCAGTACCGGATCGAGCGGCTGTTGGTGGTCGACGACGACTACCGCTGCATCGGCCTCATCACCGTCAAGGACATGGAAAAGGAAGAGCGTTTCCCGCATGCCTGCAAGGACGAGCACGGGCGTTTGCGGGTCGCCGCGGCCACGGGCGTCGGCGATGCCGGGCGCGAACGTGCCGAAGCGCTGATGGACGCGGGCTGTGACATTATCGTTGTCGATACAGCGCACGGCCATTCCGAAGGTGTGCTGGGGTCGGTCGCGACGATCAAGAAAATGTCCAACTATGCCCAGGTGATAGCCGGGAACATCGCTACACCGGATGGTGCCAAGGCGTTGATCGATGCTGGTGCCGATTGTGTCAAAATCGGCATTGGGCCCGGTACCATTTGCACCACGCGCATGGTGGCGGGTGTCGGCATGCCGCAATTTTCCGCCGTCATGGAGGCATCCGAGGTTTGCCACAAGGCCGGTATACCGTGCATCGCCGACGGCGGCATAAAGTATTCCGGCGATATCGCCAAGGCCATCGCCGCCGGCGCCGACGCGGTGATGATCGGTTCGCTGTTCGCGGGCACCGACGAAAGCCCCGGCGAAGTGCTGCTGTTCCAGGGACGCTCCTACAAGGCCTATCGCGGCATGGGCTCGCTCGGCGCCATGGCGCGCGGATCCGCCGACCGATACTTCCAGGAGGAAGTTTCGGACAATCTCAAGCTGGTCCCGGAAGGGGTCGAGGGACGGGTTCCCTATAAGGGGCCGCTTGGCACCGTGATCCATCAATTGACCGGCGGGTTGCGCTCGGCGATGGGTTACACCGGCTCCGCCACGATCGAGGATTTGCGCAACAAGGCAACCTTCCGCCGTATCACCAATGCCGGATTGCGCGAAAGTCATGTCCACGACATCACGATCACTCGCGAGGCGCCTAATTACCGTTCCGACGGATAACGTGGGGCGGCGCGTGGCATGACCCCCGGCGCCCGCGTCCAGGCGACGATCGAACTGCTGACTGAAATCCAGGCCGGCGGCCAGCCGCCCGATCAGGTGATCGACGGCTATTTCCGGACCCGGCGCTACGCGGGCTCGGGCGATCGCCGCGATATTACCGGTCGTGTCTACGATATACTGCGCCGCGCCGCCAAGCTCGACTGGTGGATCGAGCGCACAGGACTTCGCCTCGAACCGGTGCCCCGGCTCCGCACGATCGCGCAATTGATTCTGCAGGAGCGCGCCCAGCCCGACGATTTCCGCTCGATGTTTTCCGGTACCAAGCATTGCCCGGAACCACTCACCGGCAAGGAAGACGCGCTTTCCGATGCGCTCTACGGTCGGCCGATGTTGAATCGCGATATGCCCGATCACGTCCGCCTCGAATATCCGGAGTGGATGGACCGGTCATTCCGCGCGCTCTGGGGCGACGCGTTGGAAAGGGAAATGTCGGCTCTCAATCAGCCGGCCCCTCTCGACCTCCGCGTCAACACGATCAAGGCAACGCCGGAAGAGGCATTGGCGCGACTACGGGAAGACTACGTGACCTGCGCGCCGACACCGTTGTCGCCGATCGGTATCCGGGTCGACGGCAAGGTCAGGCTCGGCGGCACCCGGGCTTTCAAGGACGGCCTCGTCGACGTTCAGGACGAAGGGTCGCAACTGGTCTCGCTTCTGGTCGGGGCGCGGCCCGGCTATCGTGTCGTCGATTTCTGCGCCGGCGCCGGCGGCAAGACGCTGGCGCTCGCGGCGCAGATGTCGGATGCGGGCAAGATCGCCGGCCAGCTTTTCGCCCTGGATATCTCGAAATATCGGATGGACCGGATGGTGCCCAGGCTCAAGCGCGCCGGGGCCATGGCCGTGAAAAGGCGGGTGATCGCCGCCGTCGACGCGCCGTGGATCGAGGAATTCGCGGGCACCGCCGATCGCGTTCTCTGCGATGTGCCCTGCACGGGGACCGGAAGCTGGCGCCGCAATCCGGATGCGCGCTGGGGTTTCACGCCTGAAAACCTGGCGGAGATTCGCGAAACCCAGCAGCGAATCCTGACCGATGCGGCGAAGCTGGTGAAACCGGGCGGGCGGCTGATTTATGTTACCTGTTCGCTTTTGCAGGAGGAAAACGAGCAGCAGCTTGCCTGGTTCATGGAGCGGGATCCGCGCTTTCAGCCGCTGCCGATCGAGGACGTCTGGGCCAAGACCGTCGGCGGTCCGCCACCGCCGTCCGGGCCGTCGTTGAGACTGTCGCCGGCATCGACCGGCACGGACGGATTTTTCTGCACGGTGCTGGAACGGCAAAGTTAGGGTCAGGACCCATTAATCTGATGCAATTCCATTGGCCGGAAACGTATTGAACGCAAGAATACAAGCGCAAGGACAGGCCCGAGCCTATTCGAGCATTGTATTCGCCGCGGGCGGTGCGTTTCCGGCCAACCCGAAGGGCGCGGCGAATTTCCCTTCCGGCTGCGTTGCGAAGACTTGAAAACCGTTGGGTTTCCGGCGTCTTCGCGCCTGACCGGCAACCAAATTCGCTGGCGTGGAATGGATAAGATTAATGGGTCCTGGCCCTAGTGCCGACCGTAACAAATTCTCAATATTTCGGCGGGATCATGATTGCATCGTCACTGTCGGAGAATTGACATGGATACGATGATGATACCGGGCCCCGACGACGAGGAAGAGCATCCGCTGCAGGGCCCGCATCCGACCGATATCAGGGCCCGTTAGCCCGGCGACGGCGTAACGCCGTCAGCGCAGACGTTCATGCCGTTCGAATTCGTTTTCGAGTTCCTCGAACTTGCGCCGCGCCTCTGGATCCTGAGCCAGTTCCCCCAGATTATCCGCTTCGCAATGCAGGCACACCCTGTCGCGCGTCGATTTAGCGTCGCGACTCCATTCGCCTTTCTCGGGCGTCAGTTTTGGCGCCTGCGGATAGCGTGACCGCATGAAGTAGTAAAATCCGGCACGCTGCTTGTCGATCGCCTTGCAGAGGTCGGTCGCCCGGCGCACCGCCTTGACACCGGGGTCGAGGTCGTCGTCGCCATCGATGGGAATCGTCGGGAACTGGGGTTCTTCTTCCACCTGATCGTCGAGCCGCTCGGCGACCGCCGCAAGTGCTTCCGCCGCTTGGCCCATCTGGCTCGCATAACTGTCCAGGTCTTCGCTGTTGAGATTGCCGCCGCCAAAACCCGAGCCGTTGCGAAGCGTTCCCGGGTCGTGATCCATGTCGCCGTCATGGCCGCCGACGGCGTCTGAAGCGGGGGTGTCCGATGCCGTCGAATCGTTCGGCATTTCCGATGCGGTGCTGCCGGGTTCGCCGGCGTCCGGGGCCCCGGTCTGATCCTCCGCTCTGTCCGGTTCGGAGGCTGAAGCGGAGGCCGGAATGACACGCCGGGTGATGTTCTCCAACTTCGCGCGCCGGCGTGTGGGCGGTTTCGGCTCGTCCTTGACCACGGGCAGACGCGGCTTTGTATCCGCACGTGGTTTTTTTGTGTTGCCGAGCGACTCCACGTCACCGTCACCCTCGTAGATCGCGACTTCCATCTCCAGCAACTGCCCGTTCTTGGCACCGACATCGAGACCCTTGAATGGGTGCTCGTCGTCATCGTCGGGCAGCTTGAAGGTCACGGTGCGCCCCGACGAACTGCTGTCGCCCCATCGCACGAGCCTGACCCGGTATTTGTTCTTATCACTCAACAGACAACTCCCATATTGTAGTGTATCCTGCGAATGCCGTATCTCGTCAATGCGGCCAAGCGGCCGGACGATTAACGGCCTAGGGGGAGAGGAGAGGCCGATGGCCGGTGTCATTACGACACTCAGCGACAA
The DNA here is from genome assembly GCA_965229805.1 of Rhodospirillales bacterium. Lineage (GTDB taxonomy): Bacteria > Pseudomonadota > Alphaproteobacteria > Rhodospirillales > Casp-alpha2 > UBA4479. The sequence goes on from CBDDJO010000002.1 coordinate 1,260,550, forward strand.
GTTCCAGGAACACTTGGAACGTCAGCGGAACCAGCCCTTTCTGGAGGGTGTGATGGCGGCGTGCGCGCTGGTCGCAACGACGGATGGTGAGGTCAGCTTTGCCGAGCAGGTGCGGGTTGATCAGATCCTGCAGACGCTCGATCAGCTCAAGGTGTTCGATCCGCATGAAGGTGTCGACATTTTCCGTGAGTTTTCGGACGGGATTATCGAGAACCCGCACGAAGGCCACGACAAGGCGCTTGCCGCCGTCGACAGGGTGTCGGAAGACTTGGAAGTAGGCGCGCTATTGCTCCGGGTATGCCTCGCCGTCAGCGAGGCCGACGGCGACGTCAGTCTGGCCGACCAGATCGAGATTGTGTCGATGTGTTCCCGCTTCGGCATCAACCCCGCTGATTGCGGGCTCTATATAGATATGCCTGTCGAGGAATTTCTTGCGACCCATATCGAAAAGAACACGGGCTGAGCGCTCAGAGAATCCGATCCTCCGCCGTTTCATCGTCATCGGCCGACAGTGAAAGCGCCGGTGTCGAGGTTGGCGCCGCGGGCATCAGTTCGATCCCGGCCTCATGCAACTCCTTGAGTGCGGCTTCGTTGACCGCGTAGCGCAGTTCGAAATATCGGCTCGACGGCACCCAGAAACGGATGCCCAGTATGATGCCGCCGTAAGCGAAATCATGAACGCCGATTTCCGGATCCGGGCCGCCGGCGATGTCGGCGATGGTGTCGATGGATTTCTTCAGCGCCGCCTTGGCCGCGGCGATGTCCTGACCGCCCCGGATCGCGATCTTGGTCTGCACGACGCGGCGGGTTTCCGAGTTGACGATGATCTGGCCGACGATTTCCTTGTTGGGGACGGTGATCTTCTCGCCGTCCTCGCCGACCAGTACGGTGTGGGCAAGGGTGATCTCCTCAACGACGCCGCTGGCACCTCTGTTGACGGTGATCGTGTTGCCGACCACGAACGGCCGGGCGAGGATGATCGAGACGCCGGCGCCGTAATTCGATAGCGGACCCTGGATCGCCACCGTGGCGCCGAACGCGCCGGCGCCCGCGAGCGCGATCAGCGGCGCGATGGATACGCCGAAATTACCGAGCGTGATAATGACCAGGAAGACTATACAGACGATCTTGGCCACGTTGCCGATGAACCGCGACAGCGTGACATCGACATTGCGGCCTTCCAGCATTTTCGTGACCCGCCCGCCGATCCACGATGCGACCTTGAGGCCGACAAGCAGAAAGACCAGCGCGCCCAGAAGCTGGAAGCCGTATTCGATGCCGAACTCGACCAGCAGATCGACGTATTTTGAGACCGTATCGAGATGTTCGCCGACGGCCCCTTCGAGGTTCTTGTCCATGCGTGCCGCCTATTTCGGCTCGACGACGACGGCGGTGCCGCTGGCGACGACGAACAGCATGCTCTTGTCGTCCCCCGATATCTCATTGTAGGCGAGGTTCATGCCGATCACCGCGTTGGCGCCGACCAGCAATGCTTCACGCCTGAGTTCGGTAAGGCAGGTCATGCGTGCGTCGCGCAGCACCTTCTGCGACGACGTCGAGCGGCCACCGAAGATATCGGTGATCGAGGCGAAGAAATCCTTGAACATGTTCATGCCGAAAACGCATTCGGCGGTGATCACGTCGATGCGCTCGGTGACACGATATTCGGCCATGCCGTGTTCTGTGGTCAGGATGATGTCGCCGGCGAGTTTCTCGATCACTTCCTGCGGCATTTCGTCGTACTGCTTGTTGTCGATCAGTTCCTGAATCTGCTCTTCGCTTTTGCCGAACAATCCGAACATGGCGGGCTCCTTTGTAACGGTTTCCGGGAGTATGCCACGGAATCCGGCACACGAAACAGCTTCCCGGACAATCATTGCGGGGACTTGCCGGAGCCGTCTGGATCGGACATCTTTTCGGTCCCGCCGAAGGAGTTTTCATCCATGCCAGACGCCGTGATCAGCCCCAAGGACCATGTCGATGCCCTGATTGCCCGGGCGCAGATTGTTCATACGTCATGCGGCGACGGTGACATGGTCTGGCAGGTGTGGGGCGAGGACACGGGCAAGACGCCGCTTCTGCTGCTGCACGGCGGTTTCGGTTCGTGGACGCACTGGATCGCCAATGTCGAGACGCTTTCAAAGACCCGCCGCATCGTGACTTGCGACATGCCGGGGCTTGGCGACAGCGCGTCGGCACCTGGCGAACTGACGCCGAGCAACCTTGCCGCCCCTATCGTCGCTGGATTGGACACACTGTTCGGCCGGGACGCGGCTTTCGATCTTGCGGGGTTCAGTTTCGGCGGCCTGATCGGCTCGCAGGTGGCAAAGGCGGTGGGCGAGCGCATGCGAACTTATGTCGCTGTCGGCGCCAGCGGATTCGAGCCGCTGCATGTCCGTGTGCTCGGTATCGAGGTGCCGGAAAAGGATATGACGGACCGCGAGAAGAATGAAATTCACCGGAATAATCTGCGGCTTTTGATGATCCATGACGAGGCCAAGATCGATGACCTCGCGGTCTATACCCATCGCAGGAACGTGGCACGCTCAAGGGTCCGGTCGCGGTCGATGTCACTCGGCAATCATTTGGTCGATGTGGTGCCGGACATCAAGGCTCGGCTGGCCGGTATCTGGGGCGTACATGATGCCACCGGCGGCGGACGTGAACAGATTCTCAAGCGCAGGGATATCTTCGCCGCTCATCAGCCGGACGTGCCGTTCGCGATTATCGAGAACGTCGGTCACTGGGTGATGTACGAAGCACCGGACGAATTCAATGCGGCATTGTTAGGTACACTGGATCGCTAGATGGTGCCGTCATCCTGAACTTGATTCAGGATTTATATGGAACATATTGTCGGCGCTCATGGGCCCTGAATCGAGTTCAGGGCGACGATAATTGCTTTACTTAAAAGCCGCTTCCAACCGCCGCCAATCGCTGCCCGTCCCCGGCAGGCCAAACCTGAGCCACTCCGGATTTCTATCGAACATGCGGACCATGATCCCGGCATGGCCGAGCTTTTCGTGGATCGCGGGCGCGTCCGGCGTACGGGCAAGACGATAGAGAGACGTGCCGCCGACGATTTCCATTCCGGCGCCGGTGAGAAGTTCGTCGAGGCGCTCGGCGTCTTCGGTAAGCCGCCTGCGTGTCTTCTCCTGCCAGTCCGTGTCGGCCAGGGCACGTGCGCCGATCCCGAGTGCCGGACCGGCGACGGCCCATGGACCGAGGGCACGTTTAAGCCGTTCCGTATCGAATTCGGTACCGATAGCGAAACCGAGGCGCATGCCGGCAAGGCCGAAGAATTTGCCGAACGAGCGCAGCACCAACAAGCCCGGCCGGCCGGTTTCCGATGTCACCGATATTTCCGGCGCGACGTCGGCGAATGCTTCGTCGACGATCAGCATGCCGCCGCGCGCCGCCAGACGGTCCGCCGTCTTCAGCAGCGTCTCCGGCGGGACAGTCCGGCCGTCCGGGTTGTTGGGGTTGACGGCGATCACCACGTCGGCGTCCGCAGTCTCGATATTTTCTATGCTTTCAACGCCATGACCCCGGTCAGCCCAGGATTTCGCGTGCTCTTCGTACGTCGGGCCGAGGACCTGCACCCGATACTTGGCCGGCGCGACCGGCAGCCACTGGATGATCGCCTGGGTGCCCGGGGCGGCGACAATTCCGGCGTCTTCCGGCACGCCGTAGCAGGCTCGCGCCGTGACGAGAAGCCGTGCCTCGTCCGATGCGGTCGGCAGTCGTCGCCAGACCTCCGCAAGCTCCGTACCGATGGGATATGACACCGGATTGATACCGGTCGAGAGATCGAGCCAGCCTTCGGCGGGCGTGCCGAAGGCCTTCGCCGCCGCATCGATGTCGCCGCCGTGCCGCAGTTTCCCGGTCATTTCGCTCACAGACTGAACCAGATCATCGCAACGCCGGAGCACCATAAAACGATGTAGACGACGCGGTCGAATCCCCGGTCGCCAAGACGCTCGTAAAGTTTTCGGCCAAGCCAGACGCCCACCAATGTTCCGGGCAATGCAATCAGCGTGACGCGGCCAACCTCGAGCGTCATCAGGCCGCCGATCGATTGGCTGACGACGGCGGTTGCCAGGATCGTCAGGTTAAAGGCCTGAAAGACGCTACGTTTCTCGTCCTTGCCCCAGGCGCGCAAACTCGCCCAAACCGTCGTCGGCACACCGGAAAGCCCGGCGAGACCGCCGAGGACGCCACCCAGAAAACCGATGCAGCCATCGACGATCCGACCGCCGAATTTAAGGTTCGCGGGACGCCCGCGCATCAACATGAAACTGCAGAAGAAAACCAGGAACCCGCCAATGAAAACCTTGAACATCTGCACCGTTACGAGGGGTAAGAGCCATGTTCCGAGCGGCACGCCCAGCAACCCGCCGACGATAAAGGGCATGACCCGGCGCCAGCTGATGGCATGCCAGATCTTCGGCAGTGTTTGTATCTGCCCGATGATGGAACAGATGACGACCAACGGCGATGCAATCACGGGCGGCAAGACATAGAGCCAGAACGTCAGTGCCGTCAGACCCGTGCCGAAACCGGTCAGTCCGTTGACCAGGCCGCCGGAGAGAGCGCCCGCAAGGACGATGATTTCCAAGGCGCCCATGCTTATGGTTTCCCGCCGGAGGCAGACACCTTATTTACCAAGCCGCTTGGCGAGCGCATCCGCAAACGTGGCGACGCTGGTTTCCATGGTCCGGCTGGTGTCCATATTCTGGCGCGTTTCGGCGGCGTAGGGGGTTTCGCTCAGGAGTTCGAAAATCCATGCCGCGCCGTCGTGAAAGCCGCTGGTGACGCCAGCTTCGTCAAAGGTCTTGGCAATTTCCTCCATCTCGCCGACCCAGCGTGCGCTGTCGGCCGGCAAGGACGAGATTTTGCCGCGCATGTTGGTGAGAATTTGCTGTTGTGAATGTTCGAACTCGGCGACCAGGTCCTTGAGCAGGCCGTTTCGCTCCGCGGTCAACAACACGGAAGTCCAAAGCGTCCAGCTGCCCTTGGTGACAGCGGCGTAGACCATTTTCATGGCCGATGCGCGCCCGATCTCGTCGCCCAGCGAAAGCACCTCGAAGCCCTTGCCGTTGAGGCCCGTCATCGGCGTGACGTCCGGGCCCGACACGTAAAATCGGGTGTTTTTGCTTTTGTTCGGCGCGAGACCGATGATTCCGGCGTCGATAAAGGATGCGCCCGCGTCTGTGATCTTCTCGCCCACCGCCTGCGCAGTGCCGGGCGAGATCGCATTGCAATCGACGTAGACCGGTGTCTTGCCGGTACGCCCCATGGCGGCGGCTACGTCTTCGGCAAGGCCCAGCGCGGCTGATGGCGGCAGGATAGAAAGGATCATGTCTGCCTCCGCGACCGCGGCATCCAGATCGCCGGCGTCGCGAACACGTCCCGCCTCTGCGAGCGCCGCAGAGCGTTCCGAGCGGCCGGCGAGCGATGTGATCGTCTCGTAGTCGTGTTCGCGCAGCACGAGGCCGACGCCGTGGCCCATATCGCCTGGCATCAGAATGGCGATGGTCTTGATGCTCATGTCGTTTCCCCTTGTCGTTCAGGCGGTGAATTCTGTCATGACCTCGCCGGTATTATCGACCTTCGCTACGAGAACGCCGGTCCCCGGCAGGGCCTCCTCGCCCAAGCCGTCATAAAGCGCCGCATTGCGTATAACGAAAGACATGACTCCTCCCCCCATGGAGATATTTGTACGCGATGGGTTGCGGGCAAGCTTAAATCCGGCCGGCGGACGGGTCACGCCCGAAGCGGCGTATTTATTCGAGGAACTCGATCTCGACGAAGGCGCTGTCGAAATCGTTACCTGGCATGCCGGAGCACATGGCGAAAGTCCTATTGCTTGTCGGAGTGGCCGAGGTCCTTGCCCGGCGCGACGACGTCGCGGATCAGTTGCTTCAGTTCCTTGCTTTCCGGGAACCGGCCTTCGGTCTTGCGGTCGAAGATCACGTTGCCGTCCGGCGTCTGGATGCGGAACGTGCCGCCCTCGTCCGGGACCAGCGTCAGCGCGCCCAGGTCGTCGCCAAACGTGAACAGCAGTTCCTGTGCCATCCATGTCGCGCGCAGCACGAAGCGGCAGGTGCGGCAATAGTGAATCTCGATGACGGGTTTCGACATGGCGCGGCTCCTGATAAGCGGATATAGGTTCGTTCAAGCTTCGCCGCCGGGCGGGCTTTGCGTCAACGCCGTTTTGATCAGCCCGAAGAACACGGCGGGCTGGACGTTGCCGGCAAACCGCCAGCCAAGATGTACGCCGCAACCGCGGCAAAGCGCGAAGTTCCACTCGTAGCCCGGAAACCAGGTGTGCTCGTCGGTCGGTGCGCCCATGTCCTCGGCGCCGGGCGCCTCCTTGAAGCACGCGATGCGGAACACGCGCCCGGCCGGGTTGATGAAAACCCGCTCGTGCCCGCCGATGTCGACGGCCCAACGCATGCGCGTCAGCAGATGCCCGCACTTGGCGCAGTGGACCGCGTCATCGGTGCCGGTGTCGGCCTCGGCCTTTATCTCTTCCTTGGGTGCCTTCTGGAGCATGCGCGATTATGGCACATCAGGCGGGTGGGGTGGTGTCTTCAGGCGCTTCCTTCTGTGCCGCCTTCTTCTGGCCGATCTTGCTTTCCTCGCCCTTGATGAGGCGGCGGATGTTGTCCTTGTGGCGGATCACGGACAGGAGCGCGAGTCCCGCGGCCATGTAGGCGATATGCTCGTTGGACGACATCTTCCACGCGATCAGTGGCGAGGCGGCAATCGACAAGATCGACGCCAGCGACGAATACTTGAAGGTGCTGGCGACCACCAGCCAGACGCAGCAGGTCAGCACGCCGATGGGCCACGATACCATCAACAGCGCACCCAGCGTGGTGGCGACACCCTTACCCCCCTTGAATTTGAGCCAGACCGGGAAGTTGTGCCCCAAAACGGCTGCGAAGGCGGCGATTATTCCGGCAAGCTCGCTCATCTGCATGAAGATCAGTGCAGCCACCGCGCCCTTGGACGCGTCGAGCACGAGCGTCAGGAAAGCGAGGAACTTGTTGCCGGTCCGAAGCACGTTGGTGGCGCCGATGTTGCCCGACCTGATCTCGCGGATGTCACCCATGCCGGCCATCCGTGTGAGCACCAGCCCCCACGGGATCGAGCCCAGCAGATAACCGCCAACGGCCGCGATCGCGGCCATCATGTTCGGATCGAGGTTTTCCATGTTGTCAGTCGGCCACGAAAACCGTGCGCCCGTCAATGACCGTGCGATTGACGGCGCCCTGCACGAGCCGGCCGTCGAAGGGGGTGTTCTTGGATTTCGACAACAGTTTGTCGGCGTCGACCTTCCAGCCCTTCTCGGGATCGAACAGCATCAGATCGGCGGGGCGGCCCTGCGCCAGCTTGCCGGCGCGCAGTTTCAGGAGGTCCGCCGGTGCCGCGGTGACGAATTTCAGCGCGTTCAGCAAGGATATGTGGCCGTTGTGATGAAGTTCCAGCGTGACGGCCAGCAAGGTTTCGAGCCCGACGCCGCCGCTGGCGGCAGCCCCGAACGGTAGGCGTTTGGATTCTTCGTCTTGCGGCGTGTGGTCGGAGGCGATGCAGTCGATGGTGCCGTCGATCAGCCCATCGACGACGGCGCGTCGATCCGTCTCGCTGCGCAGCGGCGGCGACAGCTTGGCGAAGGTCCGGTAATCGCCGATAGCAACCTCGTTCAGGGCGAAGTAGGGCGGCGAGGTATCGCACGTCACCGGCAGGCCCTTCTGTTTCGCCTTGCGCACCGCATCGACGCTCTCGGCGGTCGAAACGTGGGCGATGTGGAGTCGCCCGCCGGTCAGTTCGACCAATCGGATATCGCGCTCGATCATGATGATCTCGGCTTCACGCGGAATGCCGACGAGGCCCAGTCGTGTCGCCGTCTCGCCCGCGTTCATGGCACCGCCAATGGCCATCGAGGGTTCTTCCGGATGCTGGCAGATCAGCAGATCGAAGGTGCGCGCGTACATCATGGCGCGGCGCATGACCTGTGCGTCGGCAACCGCACGAAAGCCGTCGGTGAAGGCGACCGCACCGGATTCAGCCAGAAGGCCAAGTTCGGCGATTTCCTTGCCCTTCAGGCCCTTGGTCACGGCGCCGTAGGGATAGACCTTGGAAAGTCCTTGCAGGCGCGCACGCCGGGCGACGAATTCGACCACCGACATGTCGTCGATGACCGGGTCGGTATTGGGCAGGCAGACCATGGACGTGATGCCGCCCTTGGTGGCGGCCCGGCCGGCGCTGGCCAGGGTTTCCTTATAGTCCTCGCCGGGCTCGCCCAGGTGTACCCGCATGTCGATCAGCCCGGGTGCGAGGCAGAGACCGTTGCAGTCGATCACCGTCACGCCCTCGAGCGCGAGGTCGGCCGTGACCTTGGGGCCGACCTGTTTGATCAGTTCGCCCTCGGTCAGTATGCCGCCGACCGTGTCCAGTCCGGTCGCCGGGTCCAGCAAACGGGCGCCGACGTAGGCGACCCGGCCCGGTGTGCGGTCTCCCTTGGGCGCCATCAGAGATTCCTCTGCAGATGTTCTTCGAGGTTCGCGGTCAGGATTTCCAGCGCCGCCATGCGTACCGCGACGCCAATCTCCACCTGTTCATGGATGGCGCTGCGGCCGAAGTCGTCGGCGACCTCGCTGTCGATCTCGACGCCCCGGTTCATCGGGCCCGGGTGCATGATCAGCGCATCCGGCTTGGCACCCTCCAGTTTCTCGTAATCGAGGCCGAAGAAGTGGAAGTACTCGCGCACCGACGGCAGGTAGTTGCCGTCCATGCGCTCCTTCTGGAGGCGCAGCATCATCACGATGTCGCAGTCCTTGAGGCCCTCGCGCATGTCGTTGAAGACCTCGACGCCCATATGCTCGATTCCGGTCGGGATCAGGGTGCGGGGCGCGATCAGGCGCACGCGCGCGCCCATCGTCGTCAGCAGGTGAATGTTGGAGCGTGCGACCCGGCTATGCAGGATGTCACCGCAAATGGCGATCCGGAGGCCCTGGATCTTGCCGACCCGGCGGCGGATGGTCAGGGCGTCCAGCAGCGCCTGTGTCGGGTGTTCGTGCGACCCGTCGCCGGCATTGATGACGGCGCAGTTCACTTTTTCGGACAAGAGCTTCACAGAGCCTGATTCCGGGTGCCGCACCACCAGCACGTCCGGGTGCATGGCGTTGAGCGTCATCGCCGTGTCGATCAGGGTCTCGCCCTTTTTGACCGAACTTGTCGCCACCGACATGTTGATGACGTCGCCGCCGAGCCGCTTGCCGGCAAGTTCGAACGAGGTGCGGGTGCGGGTCGAATCCTCAAAAAATAGGTTGATGATGGTACGTCCGCTCAGGACCGCCTTTTTCTTGTCGGCCTGGCGGTTCTGCTCGACATAGCTTTCGGCGCGGTCGAGGAGAGCGGTGATTTCAATGGGATTGAGGCCCTCGATACCGAGGAGATGCTTGTGCGGGAAGCCGAATGCACCGGGACCGTCGTTCATAGGCGCGCACTATATGTCCGGTTGCCCCGATACCGCAAGCATCATGATCAAGATGTTGCTGAGCGTGACGGCATGGCTTGAGCGCGCCGTATCGCGTAGTATGTTCTGCGCTCAGGTGATTCGGCGGCGCGGCGGGAAAACCGGCTCGGACGCGCCCACGGGAAAGATTAATGGAAGAGTATCTCAAGGCCCACGACAGACTGGGCCGGCTCTTGAAAAAGGACTTTGTTTTCGTCGTCGGTGCGACGCGCTGGGGCACGTCCTGGGTACAGCAGTGCCTGGACACGCATCCGAAGATCCTCTGCAAGGGGGAGGGGCACTTCACCGACAGCCTGTTTCCCGGTCTTGCCAAGCTCGTCGACCAGTATAACCAGGATGCCGAGCGCATCGGCAACCGCATGCAGTTGGCGGGCCTGCCGGGCAACGCGGCCGGGTTTACCTTCGATGACGTTGAATACCTGATGCGGACAGCGGTCATGCTGATGTTTCAGCGCTGGGTGCCGGAGGATCAGGACGACGAGATCACCTGTATCGGCGAGAAGACGCCGGAGCATGTGCTGTCACTGGAGTTGCTGGATCGTTTGTTCCCGGACATGCGTATCGTGCACGTGGTGCGTGACGGCCGTGACGAGGCGGCGAGCGCCTGGGATTTCAACATGGGCATTTCCAAGGGCGAGTTTCCGCGCCGTTATCCGACGTTCGCCGACTTCGCCGAGACGTTCGCGCGCAACTGGTCGCGCTCGGTCGGGGCAGCCCGGCGTTTCGGGCGGCTGAACCGGCGGCGCTACTACCAGATCCGTGCCGAGGACCTGGTCGAGGAGCCGGCGCCGATCGTCCGGCGCCTATTCCGGTTCTGCGACGTCGAGGACAAGGAGGACATCGTCCAGGCGGGCATCCGGCATGCATACCAGATCGCGCCGCTGGATCTCGACCCCGGGGTTTGGCACCGCCGCTTCGACGATGACGCGACCCGGCGCTTCCACCGCCAGTCGGGGGAATTGTTGAAGCTGCTTAACTACACTGTGGCGGCTTAGACGCCTGTTCCGTCGCCCAGAACTCGATTCAGGGCCCATGCATTCAAGCCGATATTGTGCCGACGCTCATGGATCCCAAATCAAGTTTGGGATGACGGTGGCGTAATTTTTTCGGTCAATGAAGCATCAGCCCTAATATCACCGGCAGGGTGACGATGGCGCCGAAGTGCGTGGCGGTAACGATGGCGGCGGCGACAGGCGCGTCGCTGCCCATTTGCCGCGATACCACGTAACTGGTCGAGGATGTCGGCAGGGCGGCGAAGATCACCGGCACCATGAGAGCATAGCCTTCGAGGCCCATCCAGACGCAGAGCCCGTACGTGAGCGCTGGTTGCAGGATCAGCTTGAACATGCTGGCGAGCAGCACCGGCAGGTGCGCGTCGCGGACGGCGTGGATGGATAGCCCGGCGCCGACCGCCATCAGGCCCATCGGCAGTGCGGCGCGGCTCAGCAACTCCAGCGTCGGTCCGATCACCGGCGGCAGGCCCCATCCAGTGACGTTGAACAGCCCGCCGATCAAACATGCCTGGATCAGCGGGTTCTTGATGCTGTCGACGGCAACACCTTTCCAGCCTCGTGATCCGCCGGGCTTGTCGATCCACTTCAGGTGTCCCCAGACGCCGAGGAAATTGATGGTAATGCCGACCGCGAACACGCTGACCGCCATGGCGCCGGTGGCGGCATCGCCGAATACGCCGAGCACGATGGCGAACCCAACATAGGCGTTGGAGCGGAATCCGCCCTGGAACACCGCCACGAAGCGCTCGGGGCCCAGCGTCAGCGGGCCGCGAAAGGGAATGACGGCGGCGGCGGTCAGGTTAATACCGATGACGACGGCGACGGCGATGGGGAGCGCGTAACTCCAGTCGATGTTGGCGGCCGAAATCTTCACGAACAAAAGCGTCGGGAAAAGCCCGTTGAACGTCAGCTTCTCGACGAACCGCCAGAAGTCGTCGGTGAACCCGGCTCTGGCTTTCAGGAAAACACCGAAGGCGATGATCAGGAAGATCGGTGCGATGGCGGAGAAAACGTGACCCATCAGCCGCGCCCGCTGATGCTGTCGAGCGCGCCCTGCAGGATGTAGCTGGCGGCCATCTTGTCGACCACGTCCTTGCGGCGCTTGCGTGTCATGTCGGCCTCGTCGACCAGGAAGCGCTCGATCGCCGACGTCGAAAGCCGCTCGTCCCAGAATGCGTAGGGCAGGCCGAGGCGGTCTGAAAACTCCCGGGTCAGGTCGCGAGTCGCCTGGGCACGCGGGCCCTCGGTGCCGTCCATGCTGACCGGCAGACCGGCGAGTAGCCCGCCGATCCCTTCCGCTTTGGCCAGCGCCGCCATTTCCGCAATCACCGGTGCCAGTTTTTTGCCCCGGTTCAGCGTCTTGACCGGGCTCGCAATCATGAACAGCGGGTCGGAAATCGCCAGCCCCACGGTCTTGTCGCCGATATCGAGCCCCAGCAGGCGTGTGCCGTCCGGCATGGCGTCGATCAGCGACGAGAGGGTTGCATGCAACATTCGGGCGGGCTTTCCGGTAACGGGGCTGTGTCTGGTATGAAACGAAAGACTTGGATATCATAGACTTACGCGGATGACATCGCATTTTCGGCCGCGCCGGGATACGGTCGGAAGGCAGAGCAGGGGGCAATCGATGAACGCCATCCGGCCACACGCGCGGCTTCGCCGTGTCCGGCAAGGAATACTGGGCGCCGCCGCCTTCGGTTTGGCGGCCATGGGCGTGCCCGAGTGCCGCGCCGCCGACATGGAGTTCATGGGCGAGACCGTCACGCCGGCGCCCGGCAAGTATCTGGTTGAAACCGACGTTAACGTCCGCGATGCGCCGAGGACGGCGGGCAAGCGCCTGGGCGGCCTCAAGGCCGGCGAGGTGGTGGACGTCATCGGCCGCGCCGGCAACACGGTGTGGCTGGCGGTGATCGAGGACGGCAAGCCGCTCGGCTTCGTTTACGGTACCGTGTTGTCACCGGTCATCGACGGCGAGATCGAGGAGGACGTGACCGGCGAAATCCGTCTGGATACCCATCACCGCTGCGGGTTCAGGGTACACTTCGTCGGCAAGGTCGGCGGCGATACGGAAGCCACCGACGACAGCATGCGGGCGTCGGATTACGAGGTTAGCGTGGTCTGCGAACGGCGCGGCAAGCGAATCCGCTTCCCGGCGCAAATGTTCATCACCGAGGTACCCTTCGACGGCTCCAACAAGCGTCAGGTGTTCCAGATCAACGTTGATCTGCTGGACGTGGTGACCGGCATCCTCGACGTGTTTTCGACGATCATGATGTTTGACCTCGACAAGGGCGAGGTCCGCTTCGACGGGGTCACCGAGGATAGCTACGCGCGCACCCAGGGCGCGCTCGAATCATTGCCGGCGACGGGGGTGCGCCGGGCGTTGGCATCGGCACTGGAAATCGCCATGACGCGCTGGTCCGACAAGTTGTGGGATGACATATTCGCAAAGGCGTCATGACCCGTTAGCGTCTTTACGATCACAAGGCCGGGTGGTAGTTTCCGCGCCTGTTTTGACACCTTCCAAGTCCAACGGAGACCCAGATGTCGTTATCCAGGGACGATGTCCGCAAAATTGCGTTTCTGGCGCGAATCCGCGTGCCGGACGAACGCTTGGAGCCGCTTGCCGGTGAACTGAACAATATCGTCGGCTGGGTCGAGCAACTGGGTGAAGTGAATACCGACGGCGTCGAGCCGATGACCAGCGTCGTTGACGTGGAAACCCCCATGCGCAAAGACGAAGTCACGGACGGCGGCATTACCGACAAGGTGCTTTCCAACGCGCCGGATGGAGAGGGGCCGTTCTACGGCGTGCCGAAGGTGGTGGAATGAGCGACCTTCGCGACTGGACCATCACGTCGGCGTCCGATGCGCTGACCAAGGGTGAAGTATCGTCCGTCGAACTGACCGATGCCTTCATTGACGCGGTCGAAGCCGGGCGGACGCTCAATGCCTTTATCACCGAAACCCCGGAGCTTGCCCGCGAACGCGCCAAAGCCTCCGACGAACGCCGCGAGAAGGGCGTGGCGCAGGGACCGATGGACGGCGTCCCGATCGCCATGAAGGACCTGTTCTGCACCGAAGGCGTGCGAACCACGGCGGCCTCGCACATTCTCGATAATTTTGTGCCGGCCTACGAAAGCACCGTCAGCGCCAATCTGCGCGATGCCGGCGCGGTGATGCTGGGTAAGACCAATCTTGACGAATTCGCCATGGGCTCGGCCAACATTACGTCTTACTTCGGTTCGGTGAAGAACCCGTGGACGCCCGAAGGGGCGAACGCGAACCTTGTACCCGGCGGTTCGTCGGGTGGTTCGGTCGCGGCCGTTTCCGGCGGCCTCGCCATCGCTGCCACCGGCACGGATACCGGCGGCTCGATCCGTCAGCCGGCCTCTTTCACCGGGCTCGTCGGGATGAAGCCCACGTACGGCCGCTGCTCGCGCTGGGGCACGGTGGCGTTTGCCTCCAGCCTCGATCAGGCGGGACCGCTGACGCGCACCGTCGAAGATGCGGCGATCATGCTTGAGGCGATGGCGGGTCACGATCCCAAGGATTCCACGTCGCTGCGACTGGAAATGCCGGACTGCCGGGCCGCCTGTACCGGCGATGCCAAGGGGCTCCGCGTCGGGATCCCCAAGGAATACACGCTCGACGGTATGCCCGACGAAATCCAGAAGCTGTGGGATCAGGGCGCGCAGTGGTTCCGGGACATGGGCGCCGAGGTCGTCGAGGTGTCGTTGCCGCACACCAAGTACGCACTGCCGACTTATTACATCGTCGCCCCGGCGGAGGCGTCATCCAATCTCGCGCGTTACGACGGCGTCCGTTACGGATTCCGCAAGGACGGCGCCAGCCTCGATGAAATGTACGAGCTTACGCGGGGCGAGGGTTTCGGTGCCGAGGTGCAGCGCCGGGTCCTGATCGGCACCTACGTGCTCTCCGCCGGCTATTACGATGCTTATTACGTAAAGGCGCAGCAGGTCCGAACCCTGATCGCCGAAGACTTCAAGAACACCTTCGCCGATGTCGACGTGCTGTTGACGCCGACCGCGCCGTCCGCGGCCTTTGCCGAGGGCGAGAAGATGGACGACCCCATCGCCATGTATCTGAACGATGTCTTCACCGTGCCAGCCTCGCTGGCCGGTCTGCCGGCGATCTCGGTGCCGGGCGGGCTCGACAAGGGCGGCCTGCCGCTGGGCCTGCAACTCATCACCGGCGTCTGCCAGGAAGAACTGCTGTTCCGCGCCGCCAGCGCGCTTGAGGCGGCGGCGGGCTTCACCGCGCGCCCGGGAGAAATGGCATGAGCTATCTCATCCAGGGTGAAACCGGGGACTGGGAAGTCGTCATCGGGCTTGAGGTGCACGCTCAGGCGATCACCAAGGCGAAGCTCTTTTCCGGTGCCCCGGCAACGTTCGGCGCCGGGCCCAACGAGAACGTGTCGCTGGTCGATGCGGCCATGCCGGGCATGTTGCCGGTCATCAACGAAATGGCCATCGAGCAAGCAGTGCGCACGGGGCTCGGCCTGCGTGCCGCGATCAACAAATACTCGGTGTTCGAACGGAAGAATTATTTCTACGCCGATCTGCCGCAAGGTTACCAGATCAGTCAGTACCAGCATCCCATCGTCGGCGAGGGCATCGTCACGCTGGATCTTGCCGACGGCTCGACGTGCGATATCGGGATCGAGCGGCTGCACTTAGAGCAGGACGCCGGCAAATCGATCCACGATCAGGATCCGAAGCGTTCGATGATCGACCTGAACCGCGCCGGCGTGGTTCTGATGGAGATTGTTTCCAAGCCCGATATGCGCTCGCCGGAGGAAGCGGGTGCCTACTTGAAAAAGCTGCGCGCGATCCTGCGTTACCTCGGCACCTGCGACGGCAACATGGAGGAGGGCTCCATGCGCGCGGACGTCAACGTCTCGGTTCGACCCAAGGGAGTGGACGAACTCAGGACGCGCGTCGAAGTCAAGAACGTCAACTCGGTTCGCTTCGTCATGCAGGCCATCGAGGTCGAGGCCGAGCGCCAGGTCGAGGTCTGGGAGGGCGGCGGCGAGGTGGTTCAGGAAACGCGCCTGTTCGACCCGAACCGTGGCGAGACGCGGGCCATGCGAACCAAGGAGTTCGCGCACGACTACCGTTATTTCCCCGACCCGGACCTGTTGCCGGTGCGTTTCGACGATGACTTCATCGAACGGATCAAGGCAACCCTGCCGGAACTGCCGGACGAGAAGAAGAATCGCTTCATCAATGAGATGGGCCTTTCCGCTTATGATGCGGGCGTGCTGGTCGCCGACCGGGAAACGGCGGCTTATTTCGAGGAAGCCGCTAAGAACCGTGATGCCAAGACCGTCGCCAACTGGCTGACGACCAACCTGTTCGGGGCCTTGAACAAGCTGGACAAGGACATCGCCGAAAGCCCTGTCTCCGCCTCGCACTTGGGCGAGCTGGTCGGCCTGATCGAGGATGAGACCATTTCGACCAAGATCGCTAAGGATGTGTTCGAGGAAATGCTCAAGACCTCGAAGGCGCCGGGTACCATCGTCGAGGAAAAAGGCCTGAAGCAAATCACCGACACCGGCGCCATCGAGGCCATCGTCGACCAGGTCATCGCCGACAACCCGGATCAGGCGGCGGACGTCAAAGGCGGGAACGAGAAGGCGATCGGCTGGTTCGTCGGCCAGGTTATGAAGGCGTCGCAGGGCAAAGCCAATCCCGGTCAGGTCAACGGACTCTTGCGCCAGAAGCTTTTAGGATAATCGTTGCCTCGTCATCCTGAACTTGGTTCAGGATCCATGATTGTCATGGAGGAATGAGCCTTGTTCCAGTTCAGGGCGACGGGATTCCTATCTGGCGTTTTCCCTATACCACGCATAGGTCTTGGCGAGTCCCTCGCCAAGACCTGTCTTCGGTCCCCAGCCGAGCTGCAGGAGACGCCTTGAATCCAGCATCCGCTTGGGCATGCCGTCCGGGCGTTCCGTATCCCAGACCAGCGATCCCTCGTAGCCGACGGCGGCTTTGATCATGCCGGCCAAGTCGCGGATCATCGTGCCCTCGCCGGTGCCGACGTTGATCGGGACCGGGTTGGAATATTCCTTCATCAGGTAAACAAGCGCATCGGCGAGATCGTCGATGTACATGAACTCGCGGACCGGTGTGCCCGTCCCCCAGAGTTCGACCGCCGGCGCGCCTTTTTGCTTGGCCGTGTGGAACTTGCTCATCATCGAGGCGACGACGTGGCCTTCCTCCGGGTCGAAGTTGTCGCCGGGACCATAGACACTGGATGGTTGTGCCGAGATGAAGTTGCAGCGATGTTCCTTGCGGTACGCCTCACAGAGCTTCATGCCGGCGATCTTGGCGAGTGCATACCATTCGTTGGTGGGTTCCAGCGGGCCGGTCATCAAGGCGTCTTCGTGAATCGGCTGTTCGGCGAGTTTGGGGTACGTGCAGGCAGCGCTCAGATAAAGAAGTTTATGCACCTGGAACTTGCGCGCCGCTTCAATGACATTCAGCGCCACCGCGGCGTTATCGTAGAGGAATTTCGCCGGGAACGCGCTGTTGGCCCTGATGCCGCCGACATGCGCCGCGGCGACGATCACCGCTTCGGGCTTGTTGGCGGCGAACCAGTCTTCGGTGTCCGATTGCCGGGTCAGGTCGAGGTCCACGTGCGGCGCGGTCAGTATTTCGCAGTCTTCCTCGGCTAGGCGCTTAACGACCGCACTGCCGACGAGACCGCTGTCGCCCGCTACGTAAACCCGTTTGCCCTTGAGATCGAAGTCCATATTCGAACATGAACGCAAAGGGCGTCCGGAGGCAAGGTCGGACACGATAAGCCGTCGATGTCATTCCGGTACATGCCGGAATCCAGATTGTCCTAGATACTGGCCCCCGGCCTTCGCCGGGGTGACGAAATGAAACGTGACCGGCCGGTTCGAAGATTGGCAGCTTTATGACCGTGCGGTACGTTCGCGCCATGACGGAGCCTTATCTCCCGGACCCAATGATCGAGACCGGTGACGACGGTACGCCGGTCTCGGGCGTGTCGGGGGATGTCTATTTCTCCAGGGCCGGCGGGGCCGAGGAAACACGACATGTGTTCCTGAACGGCATCGGCGCGCCGGACATATGGCGAGGACGCCGTCGGTTCCGGATCGGTGAGCTGGGTTTCGGCACCGGGCTCAATTTCCTGGTCACATGGCGCGATTGGAAAACCGCCGCGCCCGCCGGCGCGCAACTCGACTATATGGCGGTCGAGGGATATCCGATCCCCATCGAACAGCTTCGCGGTTTCCTTGCGGAGATGCCTGAATTGGCGGAAGAAGCGGCGGCGCTGCTGGCGATCTGGCCGGTCCGCGTCGGCGGCGTGCATCGTTTGCATTTCGACGGCGGTCGGGTGCGGCTGACGCTGCTGTTCGGCGAAGCGGGCGATATACTCAAGTCGGCCTCGGGCGAGGTGGATGCCTGGTATCTGGACGGTTTCGCGCCGGCCAGGAACCCGGACATGTGGACATCCGAGGTGCTGGCGGAGGTAAGGCGGTTGTCGGCACCGGATGCCAGGCTGGCAACGTTTTCCGCTGCCGGGGCGGTAAGGCGCGGTCTAACGGACCAGGGTTTCGCCGTCGAAAAGCGCGCGGGTTTCGGTCGCAAACGGGACTGCATCTCTGCGATCTTGCCGGGCGTTGAAGAAAGGAAATTACTGGAAAACGTTGCCGTGATCGGCGCCGGAATTGCCGGCTGCGCTTTGGCGCGGTCGCTCGGCATGCGCGGTATGGCGGTGACGCTGATCGACCGTGCGGATACGCCCGGCGCGGGCGCGTCCGGCAATCCGGCGGCATTGTTGGCGCCTCGCCTGCCGCGTGAGCGGACCGCCCTCGGACGTATCATGGCGGCGAGTTATCTTTATGCCGTGCGTTATTACGATGCGCTGGCGGACGAAGGCGCCGATGTGTGGCTGGGTGCGCGCGGCGGACTGGCGCTGGCCCGCAACGACGACGAGGCCGAGCGTCAGAGCCGTGCCGTGGCCGCGTTCGGCTGGCCGGACGACGTCATGCGCCGGGTCGATGCCGGCGAAGCCGCCGTGCTGTGCGGCATCGATGTGGAGGCGGGCGGGCTCTGGTTCGCAGGTGCGGGCACGCTCTCGCCGCCCGCGATCACGGCGCACCTTGCCCAGCAAGCCACGTACATACAGGCGGCCGTCGGCTCATATGAGAGTACGCAAGATGGGTGTCAGTTATTGGATGAAAGCGGTAACGGGATCGGTACGTTCGATGCCGTCGTGGTTGCGGCCGGGACCGGAGTCATGGATCTGATGGGCGACCGGATGTGGCCGCTCCGCGCCAATCGGGGACAACTTGCGTATCTGCCGGAAATAAAGAGCGCGCCAGGCGTACCGGTGACCTACGGCGGCTACCTGACGCCTGCCATCGATCTTCCAAATGGATCGCGCGGTCACGTCCTCGGCGCGACCTATGCACGCCGTGACGATATACCGGCGGCGGACTGGGAAAGGCTAAGCCGCGCCGATGACAAGCACATGCTGGGCTTGTTGAGCGAACATCTGCCGGCGGTTACAGCGCCCGAACCCGCCGGGGGGCGGGTCTCGTTGCGCGCCACGATCCGCGATTACGTGCCGTTGGCGGGGGAGGTCGCGGCGGGGCTGTACGTGCTGGGCGGGCTCGGTTCGCGCGGTTTCCTGACGGCGCCTTTGCTGGCGGAACTGATCGTCGACGGGATCACTGGCGCGCCGTCGCCGCTGGAAGTCGAACTGATTGCAGTCCTGGAACCCTCCAGGTTTGAGTAAATTCCATTTCGTCGTCCTGAACTTGATTCAGGACCCATAACGAATGGGCACGGTCTGTGTTTGAGGATATGGATCCCAAATCAAGTTTGGGATGACGACGTGGTTTTTATTTACGACGCGTGCGCCTTGGCGTGACCGAACATGGTCTGCACCATCGAGTGCAGGCCGTTCGATCGGCTCGGGCTTAGATGCTCGTTGAGTCCGATACCCTCGATAAATTCCGGCGGGGTATCCAGAATCTCCTGCGGTGTCCGGTTCGAGTAGATCTTGAGCAGGATTGCGATCAAGCCGGAGACGATGGCCGCGTCCGAGATCGCGTGGAACACCAGCCGTCCGTCCTTGTGTTCCGGGACCAGCCATACCTGGGATTGGCAGCCGCGAACCTTGAACTCGTCTGTCATCCAGTCCTCGGGAAACGCCGGTAGCTGCTGCCCCAGGTCGATAATATGCTTGTAGCGGTCCATCCAGTCGTCCAGGAACTCGAACTCTTCGATCAGTTCGTGCTGGACCTCGGCAATGGTTTGCTGTCTGTTCTCCTGGCCGTCCGCCATGTTTCGTCCCCGATTCGAGTTTCGGATTTTACGCTAAGTTGTTGCACCTGCTAAATAACCATTTAATGCCTGATTTTCCAGCCCGTTCAGGGTTGCAAGTGCTCTATGGCGCGTTATTTTAGGCGTAAGAGACCGCAGATTGCGGCAGTTACCACAGGCACAGAGATTGACTCCGTGAAACAACTCAAGAACACCGCAAAGTTCATGATCGGCGAACAGGTGCGGCACCGGATCTATGGTTTCCGGGGCGTGGTGTTCGACGTCGACCCGGAATTCTCTAATACGGATGAATGGTATCAGTCGATCCCGCCGGAATCCCGACCGCGCAAGGATCAGCCGTTCTATCACCTGTTCGCGGAATCGACCGAACAGTCGCCTTACGTGGCCTATGTTTCGGAGCAGAACCTCGTGCTTGACGAGGACGACGACCCGATCAGCCATCCCGAGATGGTCGAATATTTCGAGGGTCTCGAGGACGGCCGCTATGTGCCGCGCATGCTGCTTAACTGATCTCTAAGTTTAAAGCTGCTTTTCCAGGTAATCGCGAACTTCGAAAACAAGATCCGGCTGCGGTTTGGTGAACTGAACCGCGAGTTGGTCGTCCCATTGGCGGACCACCTTGGCATGGCCGCGTAGCTCTAAATCCTCGCCGTCAGGCTTGAGAACCAGATTGAATTCGAAATACTGATTGGCCTGCAGGGTGTCGGTGTATTCGGTGACGCGCATGCCGCCTTCCGACAGATCGCCAAGCGGATAGGTCTCGCCGTAGATGCGGACCTCTTCCCCTTTGGTGGCGATGCGATCGTGTTCGCGCTTGTTATCGCCGTCTTTCTTTTTGCCGAATCCGAACATGCGGATATATTCTCACGACTTGCAAACCCTGTCCATTAAGCGATCAAGAAACGCCTCGCCCTTGTCGACCTGTTCCAACGATATGAATTCGTTGGGTTTATGAGCCTGATCGATGCTGCCCGGACCGCACACCACGCAGGGGATGCCGCCTCGGTTCTGGAACAGACCGGCCTCGGTTCCGAAGGCGACCTTGGCGTGATCGTTGCGTCCGGCGAGCTGCTTGACGAACGTGACGACCTCGGCGTCCACGTTCATGTCCAGACCCGGCATGTCGTTGATGCACGTCACGTCGATTCCCGTCGACGGATCGACGGCCTTCATTTCCGGTTCCAGGACGTCCTTGGCCTCGCGGATGATCTCGGCTTCGATCGCATCCGGATCGTCGGTGCCGATGTAGCGGAATTCGAACGTCACCTTGCAGTCCTTGGGGACGATGTTGAGTGCCGTGCCGCCCTGGATGACGCCGGTGTGCACGGTCGTATGCTGGACGTCGTAGAGATCGTCGTAGGGACCTTCGTGCTGCAGGCGTTTGGCAATGCCCTGCATGTGCGTGATCAGGCGCGCCGCGTATTCGATGGCATTGACGCCGTGCGGCGCCAGGCTCGAATGCGCCTCGAGGCCGTGGATGTGCGCTTCGTAGCTGCGTTTGCCTTTGTGCCCGGTGATCACCTGCATGCTGGTCGGTTCACCGATGATCGCCATGCGTGGCTTGATCGGCAGGCCGTTGATCATGTCGATCATCGGCCGGACGCCGAGGCAGCCGACTTCCTCGTCGTATGAGAATGCAAGGTGCAGCGGCGTTTCGAGGCCGCGCTCCATGAACGTCGGGAGTTTCGTGAGCACCAGCGCGATGAAGCTCTTCATGTCCGACGTGCCGCGGCCGTAGAGCTTTGCGTCTTTCTCCGTGATCTGAAACGGATCGGATTGCCAGTCCTGCCCGTCGACGGGCACCACGTCCGTATGGCCGGACAGCATGACGCCGGCCTTGTCCGACGGGCCGACGGTTGCGTACAGATTTGCCTTGCTGCGATCCTCGTTCGGCACCAGTGTGCTCTCGATGCCGAGATCGGAGAGATACCCCTGAACGTAGCCGATCAAATCCATGTTCGAATCCCGGCTCGTGGTGTCGAAGGACACCAGCTTCGAAATCATCTCCAGGCTTTCCGGCGTCGGCATGTAACAAATCTCCCTAACTTTTCTTTGCGCGGATGCAACCAAATTGACGTTTTGCGCGGGGTTTGCAAGGCTTTCGTCGAAAGCAGGAACCAATGACCACCACGTTCTCCGAAACCATCGCCGAATTCATGATCAAGCACCGCGCCGGGCAGTTCACGCTACTCAGGAAGCTGGTGCAGACCGCGACGGAAACACGCGGTGACCGGTTGATGCAAGCGTCGGAGAAGATCGCCGGTCTCCTGGAAGCGCACGAGTTCGAGGTCGAGCGGTACGCGCCGGACGCCGAGCGTCTCGAAATGGCCGGTGTGAACGGGGTGCAGAATCTGGTTGCCCGCAAACGGTTCGGTCCCGGCCCGGTATTGGCCCTCGTCACTCACGTCGATACCGTCGAGGCGCATCCGAGCTGGACCTTCGAGCCGCTGGAAGGCGATATCGTCGATGGATGCCTGTATGGCCTTGGCGCGATCTCCGGGAAGGGCGACCTGGCGGCGCAGGTCTACGCCGCGCTGGCGTTGGAGCAGGTCGGCGTGCCGCTCGCCGGCGCGATTGAGTTGCACGTCAGTTTCGACGGCGAAAGCGGTGGGTCTCTCGGCGCCAAGTGGATGTTGGCTGAGGGGGTCGTCGCGCCGGACATGGTGATAGCCGGCGGCCCGGCACGTGCGGTCGCGACCCACTCCAACGGGACCATGATCCTGGATGTCGAAGTGCGCGGCAAATCGGCGCCTGCGCATGCACCGGAGCGCGGTAACGACGCTCTCGAAGCGGCGACGCACGCGCTGTCGCGTCTTTATCAGTTTCGCGGCGGTCTCCAGGCACACAAATCCGAGACACCTGGCCTCGGCACGCCGTCATTGGTGGTCGAGCGTGTTTCCGGCGGCGAGGATGCCGGCGTGCCGGAATTCGTTACTTTCCGCATCGACCGGCGCGTCTTGCCGGACGAGGATCCGGCGCAGGTCGAGAAACAGCTCACCAACCTCATCGGCAGCACTATCGCGAAGATGTCCGGCGTGCGATGCCGCATCCGCCGTTCGGTACTAATTCCGGCGATGGGGAACGACGACAATACCGCCCCTCTCGTCAAGGCGATCAGTGCAAGGCTCGAAGCGAAGACCGGCGAGGCTGTCGGTCCGCGTGGTATCGGCTACGACCACGAGGGCCGGCATTATGCAGCGGCAGGCATCCCGACGGTGATGTACGGGGCGGCGCCCCTCGATGTTGTCGAAGCGGGGTTGCACGGTCCGGACGAACATCTCGTGCTGGACGACCTGCGTCTTGCTACGGAAGTGCTGGCGTTGTCGGCGATGGATTTGCTGTCGGGAAAAGTGGGCGTCTAGTCGAGCTCGAAGGCGTTCTTGTAGTCGAGCTTCAGTGCCGGGTCCTGATCTTCCTTCCTGAGGAAGCAGTTGCCGCACACCAACACTTCGATTTCCGAGCCCATGAAACAGCGGAAGGCGTCTTCCGGCGTGCAGACAATGGGCTCGCCACGGACGTTGAAGCTGGTATTCACCACGACCGGGCATCCGGTGCGTTCCTTGAAGGCGGAAATCAAGGCGTGGTAGCGCGGATTGGTTTCCTTGTGCACGGTTTGGATGCGCGCCGAGTAGTCGACGTGTGTGACCGCAGGAATGTCGGAGCGCGGTACGTTCAGCTTGTCGATGCCGAACAACGTCTTTTCGTCTTCCGTCATCTCGCGGCGGCGTTTCTCGACCACTGGTGCGACCATCAGCATGTAGGGGCTGTCCGCATCTATGTCGAACCAATCGGCGACATCCTCGCGCAGCACCGACGGTGCGAACGGGCGGAAGCTCTCGCGGTATTTGACCCGTAGATTGAGGGTCTTCTGCATTTCCGGTGAGCGCGGATCGGCGATAATCGATCGGCCGCCGAGCGCACGCGGGCCGAATTCCATACGGCCCTGATACCAGCCGACGGCTTTGCCGTCAGCCATCGCGTCCGCGGTTGCGTGGATCACGTCGTTCTCGTCAAGTACCGTGAATTTCGCACCGGCCCCGGCGAGGCGTTCCTCGATTTCCGATTGTCTCGGCTCGGGCCCCAGGTAGGATCCTTTCATGCCGTCCATGGTGCCGTTCAGTTTGCGCGGCTGCTGTTGATAAAGATGATAGGCATTAAGCGCCGCACCCAGCGCGCCACCGGCGTCCCCTGCGGCAGGTTGAACCCAGACGTTTTCGAACGCTCCGTCACGCAGAATCTTGCCATTGGCGACGCAGTTGAGCGCGACACCGCCGGCGAGACACAGGTTCTTGATGCCGTATTTCCCGGCCAGCGACCGGGTCAGCCTGAGCACCACTTCCTCGGTCGCGGCCTGCACCGAGGCGGCGAGGTCCATATGCTTTTGCGTCAGCATTTCCTCGGCCTTGCGGGGCGGGCCGCCGAACAGTGCGTCGAACTTCTTGTTGGTCATGGTGAGACCGGTGCAGTAGTTGAAATACTGCTGGTCTAGACGGAACGACCCGTCCGCTTTCACATCCATGAGTGTTTCGAGGATCTGGTCCTTGTAAACGGGCTCGCCATACGGTGCTAGGCCCATGACCTTGTACTCGCCCGAATTGACCTTGAAGCCGGTGTAATAGGTGAACGCCGAATACAGCAACCCCAGTGAATGCGGGAAGTGGATTTCCCGGACCATGTTGAGTTCGCGGCCTTTGCCAACTGCGACGGACGTCGTTGCCCATTCGCCGACGCCGTCCATGGTCAGTACGATGGCTTCCTCGAACGGTGAAGGGAAGAACGCCGATGCGGCATGGCTCTGATGATGCTCCGAGAACAAAAGCTTGTTCTGCCAGTCGAAGTTCTCGTCGAAAGCCTTGAATTTCTTGCGCAGCAAGTCCTTCTGAAACAGCTTTTCCTTGAGCCACACCGGAATTGCCATCTTGAACGAACGGAATCCGCTGGGTGCGAAGGCGAGATAGGTTTCTAGCAGGCGTTCGAATTTCAGGAACGGCTTGTCGTAGAAGGCGACGTAGTCGATGTCGCCGAGTGCGATGCCGGCCTCGTCAAGACAGTACTGGATGGCGTTTTCGGGAAATCGGTCGTCGTGCTTCTTGCGTGAGAAGCGTTCTTCCTGTGCGGCCGCAACAACCGCGCCGTCTTCGATCAGTGCGGCGGCACTGTCATGATAGAACGCGGATACACCGAGGATACGCAACGATAGATAGCCTCAGAAAATCGTATAAATGAAGGGCGCGACCGCGGAGCCCTGGCTTAGTACCACCAGTCCGCCGAACAGGGCCATCATCACCAGGATCGGCAGCAGCCAGAATTTTTTCCGGACTCTCAGGAATTTCCAAAGTTCAGCAATAAACGCCATTTTACTTCCTAGAACTGGTCTTTCATGGATTCGGGTGCAGGACCCGGCGGGTCGCGCTCGATCCAGTACGATTTCGCTTTGGGATCGAATTGGCGGTTGAGAGGGTCCTTTCCAACCATCCGCATGATCAAGCCGGTCGGCACGACGGTCGTATAATACAGGAATGCCATGACGACCGGATTGACGATCTTATACAGCAGCATGCCGAATTTGAACCAGAGCAAATTCAGCGGTTTCAGAAGGGGCTGTGCGATGAACGCCGCCACCAGGAAAACCGCGGCGGCGATCGCTGCCCACAAGCGCACGGGCGCGCCGTCGATCAGAGGCCACAGCGCGATGATCGCGAAGACCACGGCGAAGACGATGCCGAAACCCTTTTCGGAGCCGACCTGAACTTCATCTTTGTCTCTCAGACTCTCGTGCATACGCGGAAACCTTGGATATTCACGTGCCAGAGGGGTAGTCGAAAGACCGACAAAAGGCCAGACTTTTCAAGCCTTGAATCCGGGGACCGGAAAGCGTCCCTGGACCACGCCCGCAAGCCAGCGGACCGGGTCGGGCGGCATCGCGGATTCCGGCATGATTGCGATTGCCAGCGGGCTCAGACTGCCGGTGCGAGACAGGGCCAGTCCGGGCGCCGGCAGTTCGATGCCGTAGGACGGAGAATAGGCGGCCTCGAAGGGATCGGTGGACCAGGTATCGGGTGATGAAAATACCAAACCGAACGCCTTGCCGTTCCGGACAATTTTCCAGACACCGGGACGCACATTGCCGAGCTCGGAACCCGGCGCAAAGGTATAGGGGATTCGGACCTCGTGCTCACCCGTACCCTCGAACCCGTCGGCGACGAACAGACGGTGCGTGCTGCGTTCGAGCATAAACCCGCGGACCGGCGTGACCGGGCTGGAAAGACGTCGGTAGCCGCTGTGCGCGGCGACCAGCAGATCCACGTCCTCGGAGGTGCTCCAGTGCCGGATGTCCGGTTTGGCATCGTCGTTCAGTCGCCATAGATGCTTCGGATGGAAACGGTTGATTTCGGTGCTGTCGATTCCAGGTGTGTTGTGTGCCGCCGTCGCCCGGAACCGGTTCCGGGCCGCGTAATCGGCGGTGTAAACGTAGCTGCCCGGGTCGACGATGAGGGGTACGCCATCTAGCGACACCGTGAACGAAAGGCAGTCGTTATGCCCGTGGCCGCCGCGACCCGACATGCCGACCGGCCCGGCGTCGATGAAAACATGCTCGCTGTCGCTGCGCATGATGAAGACGCCCGCATTGTCGAAGGCCGTGCTGGCTGGTGGTTTGGGCTTTTCTGTCTCCGCATTTCCAGTGCCGAGCCACCAGAGCGTTTCATCATACTTTGGCCGGGTTGGCGGACGTTCGAGCGCAAGGATAAGTTCCGCCAGGTATTGGTGGTCGTTCATGCCCTGCGTGCCGAGCGGCAGGGCACGCCCGTCATCGGCATCCCCCCATACGGGCACCTCGCCATCCGGTTGCGTCGCGGCCGCGGTGAACGCTCCCATTTTCCGGAGTCTCGCAATGTAATCGTCGTTCACGGGCAAGCCGACGTTGCGCCTGGCCACCGCGGGAAGCAGAAAAAGCTCTGCAACGAGCCGGTGATAGGGGAGCGACGCCTCGCGACAGACACCGTCGTCCGGGACCTGAAGCGGGAACTCGTCACGCAATAGCCGCCACGATTTATCGACCCACTTCTCGGCGATGCCGCGCCCGCCAAGTGCGATGCCGATTACGGTTAATCCCGCAAGATCGGTCGTCAGGTGATTTCCGTTGATATCCGCATATTCCAGATTTCCATCGATGAACCTGGCATGCAGGACCAGTGATTTGACCAGTCGTTCCTGAAAGGCGGTATTGTGCCAGGCCCCGCTCTCACGGCACGCCTGAGCCAGCCAGATCATGGAGATGGCGCGAAGCGCGACGTCCATGGCGCACATCCAGTTGGGGCCGACGCAGACGGGGTTGGAGACAATCCATTCCTCGATGATGATACGTGCGAATTCGGCGTGGGTTTCGTCGCCTTCGAGAAGATATGCCTGACCGACGGGCAGTAGCCATTGAAGGCGCGAAAGTTCCCAGATCACCTTGATGTCCGACGGGTTATCCAAGTCGTTTACGGGCAGGCGGTGTGAAGCGCGCACGGCCCATCGGGTATTGGATTTGAAATCGAGGCACCAGTCGACCGGTGTCGAGAGGGTGTGCGGCCCCGAACCGAGTAAATCGACTTCACGCCGCATCGCTTTCTCGGCGCGCTCGATGATCAGTTTCCGCCCCGTGTCGTCAATCGCCGCGCCAATGGCTGCCGGTTTGGAAAGCCCCGGAAACGGGTTTGCGCGCCGGAAGGTCTCAATCACGGAATCGAAGTTTTCATGGTCGAGTGCTGCCGCCAGCGAGGCCGGCCCCAGCCAGCGCTCCCAGCCCGGGAGCGTTTTCGCGGTCCGCCGTGCCTTGAGCCGGCGCAACACCCAGCGCCCGACGGCACGGGGTGGCGGCATCCATACGGGAAGGTATCCGGCCATCGTGATCTCAGGCACCATCGATCCAGTGATCGTGCCACGCGGCGAGATTGAGGAGCACCCAGAGATGAAGGGCGTTGTCTTGTCGGCCGGCGCGGTGGTCGTCGAAGGCACGCCGGATAGCGTTCGCGTTCAACGGGCCCTTAGCGGCGGCGAGCGGCGAACCCAGCACCATGCCCTCTGCTTCCTCGCCGAAATCCTCGCGCAGCCACTCGGCGGCGGGGGCGGCGAAACCCATTTTCTTCCTGTCGATGATTTCGTCCGGAATAACGCCTCTGAGCGTGTTCTTCAGCAGATGTTTGGTGTTGTAACCGTCGATTTTCGCGTCCCTGGGAATATCCATGGTCAAATCGACGAGTTCGTGATCGAGGAACGGCACACGTGCCTCGACCGACGTCGACATGGTGATCTTGTCGACGCGCATCAGCAGCAACTCCGGGAGCCTGAGCCGGAATTCGGCATGAATCATTTTTGTGAGGGCATCCGCGTCGGTTGTGCCGTCGGCGACCGCGCGGGCACAGCAGTCGACGATGTCGCCGCTGTCGCCGCTGTCGGCGCCGTTGAGTTCCAGCCCTTCGACGCCGGTGTCGACATCCGCGGGGTCCGGCGAAATGTTGGATGCGTTCAGGTATTTCTCGACATGGATCGCCCAGAACGCGTTGGAGCCGCCGTAGAATAGTTCGTGGCCCTGGTTGATACGGCGGCTGATCTCGTAGGCCTGTTCGAACACGGAGCGCCGGCCCGGCATGGCGCGGGCGAGGGCGCCCAACAGCGGAGACGCCGCGCCGACCAGAGACTTGAGCGCACCCGAGCCCATGCGGTCATGCAGCTTGAGATACTTCATGTAGCTGTCGTACCCGGCGAACTGTTCGTCCGAGCCCTCGCCGACCTGGACCACGGTGACACCGGAATCCTTGGCGAGCTTGGAGACAAAATAGAGCGGCACGCACACCCAGTCCGAAATGGGCTCGTCCTGGCTGACGATCAGGTCATGCAGGTAACCGCGCATGTCGGCGCCGTCGACGCGGATTTCGTGATGGTTCGTATTGAATGCCTGTGCCACCCGGTCGGCGTATTCGAGCTCGTTCAGATGGGTGTGATCGGAAAAGCCGATGGTGAAGGTTTTCACCGGCCGATTGGAAACGCGGCTCATCAACGCGACGTTGGCCGACGAATCGATGCCGCCGGAGAGGAATACGCCGAACGGCACGTCCGACATCATGCGACGATCGATGGCGGTCTCGAGGCGGCGCAGAACCTCCTTGCCGTAGAAATCCCGTGCCGCGGTGTCCGAGAGGCCGCGCACCTCGTCCGCAATGCCCGATTTGCCGGGTAGCGCATCCCAATACCGCCGTGCCCTGGCGGTGCCGTCGGCTTCGACTTCCATGATATGTCCGGCGGGCAGCTTGAAAACACCACGGAACATGGTGAGCGGTGCCGGTGAGACCATGAAGCTCAGGTAATGCGTGATGGCCGTCCCATTGACTGCGCGCGGTACGTCGCCGACGGTCATCAGCGCCTTGATTTCCGAGCCGAAAATGAACCGTCCGCCGGCGCGCGTGAAGTAGACCGGTTTGATACCGACCCGGTCGCGGACGATCGTCAGACGTTTCTTGCAGGCATCCCAGATGGCGAAGGCGAACATGCCGATAAGCCGGCTGACAAGGCCGTCGACGCCCCAGGCCTTATAACCGTGCACGAGGACTTCGGTGTCCGAATGATCGGTGCGGAAGGTGTATCCCGCAGCCTCGAGTTCTCGGCGCAATTCCAGATGGTTGTAGATCTCGCCGTTATAGGTGAGCTGGATCGTGCCTTCAGGATCGCTCATTGGCTGGGCGGCGTCGTCGCTGAGATCGACGATGGCGAGTCGCAGGTGCGAGAGCCCGACCTTGCGGTCATTGGAAAGCCATGTCCCGTTGCCGTCCGGCCCCCGGTGCGGCATGGATTCGTTCAGGCGCACCAGTTCCTGCTGCTCGACCTGGGCCGAGCCGGAAAAAGCAAGAATTCCTGCGATACCGCACACGTGACGAAGCCCCTCTCGAATTCCGCGAATGCAACCCGCTGTGCCTGTTTATGAACGTTCAAAGGCGTGCTGGCAAAAGTTAAAGCGACGAGGTGGCCGCGGACGGCCCATTTGCATCTCGACGATGGTATGTGCCCGAAAAACCCATTAAAACAAAAGAACTTCTGGCCACGGCCCTATAACGACGATCGGAACCCGTTTTGCCATCATGACGCAACTTCGCCCCATCGATTGGGTCCCGGTTTCATGCATCGGACTCCTGCCGCTCGTTGCCGTTTTCGCACACAAGGGTGTGGTGGTTTTGCTTGCCGTTTCAGGCGGTCTGGCGGTGGTCACGGCGGTCACGCAAGGACAAGTCAAGGCGGTCTATACGCGGAAACTGGTCGTTCTCGCGATAATCGGGCTTGCGTGGCTGGCGGTTGCCAGTGCGGTCTCGCCCGATCCGGCAGCCGGGTTCTTCAAGATTGTGAAGATTTGCGTGATAGGCATTCTGTTTTTCGCGCTGGCCTGGCAAGTCAGCACATTTACCGCCGAGACGAGAACGACCGCGGTCCGGGCGCTGATATGGGGGGCACTGGCTGCGTTAATTGTTCTTGCCGGTGGATATGTCGCCATCGAGATATTCGAGCAGCAACTGATCGAGATCGAGCGTGGGCAAGAGATTACGGTGCTGTATCCGGGAATCGTCGCCATCGGATTGCTGTTGCCGGGTGTACTCGGATATCTGCAGAAAATCAGGCGCTACGGCTTAATGTGGGGGGTTGCCGTTGCTGCACTCATGCTTTCCCTCGCGGTCGGATCGACGACGGTGATGATCCTGATTGCGGTGACGCTCGGCCTTTTCGCGGCATTCCGTGAGAACCCGTGGTATCTGCCGCGCCTCCTCGCGCTTTTCCTGGTCGTCGTTACGGTGACATTGCCTGTTTCGATGCCTTTGGTGCTGGACCGGGTGGCTGTCGCATTCGTCGAAAGCGACGGGTCGGTTGACGAAGGCGGCACGGCGGTGGCCGGGTCGATGGAACACCGCTATCTGATCTGGCGATTCGCTGCCGACCGGGCCGCCGAACGGCCGTTTCTCGGTTGGGGCTTCGACTCATCGCGTTCGCTGCCGGGCGGGCACCAGTTGACCGGCGAGCGCGCCGAATTGCTGCCTTTGCATCCGCATAACGCGGTCCTGCAGGTGTGGCTCGAGCTTGGCGTGCCGGGCTTGCTTTTGCTCTGCGTCGTACTCTGGCGTACTTACATGCCGCCGGGTTGGGAGCGGTTCCCCCGGCGCGAGTTGCTGGTCAGGACGCTGACCGTTACCGCGGTATTCATCGCCGCCAGTGCAACATTCGGTATCTGGCAGTCATGGTGGCTTGCGACGATCGCGATGGTGCTGGCGGTGACATCGCTCTGGCACGAACGGGCGGAGCCATGATGACACCCCGTGTACAGGAGATTCTGGCCTGTCCGGATTGTGGCACGTCGATTGCCGGGCACTTGCAGCCTGATGACGACGAACTCGTTTGCGGTCACTGTGGCCGGGAGTTTCCTGTCATCAGGCAGGTTCCCCGGTTTGCCGGATCACGCGGGAACTATGCGCAAAACTTCGGTGCTCAGTGGCAATTGTTCCGGACGGTCCAGGTCGACCGGTTGGCCGGGCACGGTCTCTCCGGCGGCCGGTTGCTCGCCGACACCGGCTGGACGCCGGAATGGATGCGAGGCAAGCTGATACTGGACGCGGGTTGCGGCGCCGGCCGTTTCACCGACGTGATGGCGGAGTGCGGCGCCGATGTCGTGGCGTGCGATCTTTCCAGCGCGGTCGAAGCTTGTCGCGAAACGTCATCGGACCCGACGAATACACACTCGGACCGCGGGGCGGTTGCCGTGATACAGGCAGACCTGACGGCGTTGCCGTTCAAGCCGGAAACATTCGATGCCATCCACTGCGCGGGCGTTATTCAGCACACGCACGACCCCAATCTGGTGATGCGGTCGATGATCCGGCACCTCAAGCCCGGTGGCAGGCTGTTCTACAATTTCTACGAGGAATCGGCGGCCAGTGACTGGCAGTTGATCAAGCGTTTGCTCCGGCTCTGGACACCGTCGTGGCCCTTTCCTCGGCTGTATACGTTCGCGCGGGTCCTTTGTGCGATCTTCTTCCTGCCCTCTCTGTTGATGGCGAAAATCCCGGTGGTTCGTGCGCTCAATCGGTTTTTGCCGATCTGTTCCGTTCATCCACCGGGTATCGCGCTAGGCGTGCAATACAGAATGACACTCCTGGATACCATTGATTGGTACGGGCCGGTCTATGAAACCCGCCAGAACCACCTGAAAGTGGCCGCCCTGCTGAAGGAAGAAGGCCTGAAAGAAGTGAGGAGCGACCCGGGCCGCGCGTGGGGCGTGCGTTGATGTGTGGGATAGCGGGCATTGCCGGCGTGCGGACCGTCAACCCGGCGGCGGTTCGGGGAATGACCGACCTGATGGTCCACCGCGGGCCAGACGGAGAGGGGCAGTGGTCGAGTGACGACGGTAAGGTTTGCCTTGGGCACCGGCGGCTGGCGATCATCGACATCAGCGACAAGGGTGCGCAGCCGATGCGAAGCGGCGACGGCACACTGGCCATCACCTATAATGGCGAGATTTACAATTACAAGGAACTGAAGACCGAACTGCAAGCCGAGGGCATCGCGTTTGCCACCGACAGCGACACCGAGGTACTGCTGAACGCATACGCGCACTGGGGCGCGGCGTCGCTTTCGCGTCTCAACGGCATGTTTGCATTCGCCATTTACGATGCGCGTAGAAACATCCTTTTCTGCGCCCGCGACCGGTTTGGCGAGAAACCGTTCCTTTATGCGTCGGGCGAGGGTTTTTTCGCCTTCGCATCGGAATATAAGGCCTTGCTGTCGCTGCAAGGAATCGATGCGGATATCGACGATATCCGCCTGATGCGGTTCTTTGCCGATCCTGCGGCGGCGCTCGATCAAGACAACGAGACCGTGTTCCAGGGGCTGCGCCAACTCGGCGCTGGCGAGGCTGTAACGGTGAACCTGGAAACATTGGAGACGCACCAGGAAACGTATTGGCACATACCCGAGCCGGGGCAGGTGCGAACGATATCGGAAAACGACGCCGCCGTGCATTTCCGCGAGCTGTTGGAAGATTCCGTGCGCCTCCGAATGCGCAGCGACGTGCCGCTCGGCTCATGCCTGTCGGGCGGACTCGATTCAAGCGCCATTACCAGTATTGCCCGGCGGCAACGGGAGGGCGGCATGGCATATCATGTTTTTACCGGCCGGTTTCCCGGCAGCGCCGCGGACGAAGGTAAATGGGCCGAGATCATTGCCGATGCCACGGGTGTCACCCGGCACGAAACGGCGCCGGACGGCGAGCGTCTGCAGGCGGAGATGGACGACTTCATCTGGATGAACGAGTTGCCGGTCGATAGCGCCAGCCAGTTCGCGCAGTGGTGTGTTTTCCGGCTCGCGCGGGATCATGATGTGACCGTCCTGCTGGATGGGCAAGGCAGCGACGAAATCCTTGCCGGGTACGAACAGTATTTTGCCAACTACCTGATATCGCGGCGGCGGACGGGCGGCATCGACGCGTCGGAAACCGGGGCAATCCGGGACCGTTATCCGCTCGCGTTATCGATGCACGACAACCGCTGGAAAACGCTGCTGCCGTTTTCACTGCGCCGCTTGGCGGCGCGTACCGCGCGGCGCGGCAGTGACGTGCGTTTCGGCATGAAGGTCGGGGTAACACCGCAGGCGGGGCCACGCGACGGTAGTGTTTTGCCCCTTTTGGAAGCGCTTCGCAAGGATGCCGGCGGTGGTTTTCTCCAGACGCTGCTGCGGTACGGAGACCGCAATTCCATGGCGCATTCGCGCGAGGTGCGATTGCCGTTCTGCGATCATCGCATCGTCGAGTTCGTCATGACGTTGCCGCCGGAGATGTTGATGGGCAACGCGGAAACCAAGCATTTGCTGCGCCAGTCCATGAAGGACCTGTTACCGGAACAGATACGCACGCGCTGGCGCAAGCAAGGGTTTTTACCGCCGGTTGCCGACTGGTTGAGAGGAAGCCTCGGCGATGTGGCGGCGGACGTGTTCCGGCGTCCGGCATTCCGCGACGGCCCTTATTGGGATGCGGCCTGGTGGGAGCATACGATGACAAGGTTCCGCGCCGGTGAGCGGCAACTCGCGGTTAATATCTGGAAGCCGATGATCTGTCAGCTCTGGCTCGATGGGTTCGTCGGCCGGGTGCGGTCGATGCCAAAACATGCACCGCTCAGGTAACGCCGATTTTCCCATAAATCTCCATCGCCCGATCGGTATAACCGCCCCAGGTTTGCGAGGTTCGCGCCTTCTTCGCGGCGGCGTCGCCCATTTCGAGCCGTCGGTCCCGGTCATCCATGAGCGATGCCATTGCCGCCGATAGTGCGTCCACATCACCCGCCTCGAAAATCAGGCCATCGACGTTCGGCTCAATCAGATCGGCGGCCCCGACCTGATCCGAGAGGATGACCGGCAGCCCCGATGCCATGGCCTCAAGGGCAACCATGCCGAAGCCTTCCTCGTGGGACGGCAGGCAGAAAATATCGGCATTCTTGTATGCGTCGTGGATATCGTTTCTGGACACGCGGCCCATCAGGGTGACGTTGTCCGGCGGCAGCTTGGTCAGGACCTTCTGGAATTCGGCGTCGATCGGACCGACGCATACCAACTCCGCCCGCCCGGAGAGTTTCGAGAACGCTTCGAACAGTGTCGCGGTCCCTTTGCGTGCACTCAATGCGCCAACGAAAAGAATGACCGGCGCGTTGTTCTCCCGTTGCCGCGACGGTGGTGGTGCGAACTGCGACGTATCGACGCCGAGGTGATTGACGAACACTTTGTCCGCAGCGACGTTCCGTTCGAGAAAGGTTTCTCGGGAAATCTCCGAGGGAACTACGATGGCATCCGCGGCTTCATATTCGGCGATTTCCCTTTCGATGATCACCGGCGGCGTGATTTCGCCACGCAGGCCGAGGTCTCGGCGGACCTTCGACAACACCTCGGTCTGGTGCTGGATATGGGTCGAGCCCCGCTCGATCACGACACGCATTCCCATGTCATGCGCTACGTCGATCGCCTCCAGCGTCGCCGAGCTCCAGCCAACCAGTACATCGGCATCGGACGTAGAGAGGCTTCTTGCGACCGCTTTCGCGAACCTCTTGGCGACGGAGACGTCGAGTGTTCGGCTGAAACCGAGGCGGTCACCGAAGCGGCGCGTGATTTCGAGATAGGGCACCGATAGAAGCGGTACGTCCTTGCCGACGACGCGCCGCGCGGCAAATCGAGGATAGGTGGTTTGCAGGCACTCCAGCATTCCGCGACGATGCAGTCCGCGCGCCAGCTCGAAAGCGTGAAATCGTCCGTGAACGGCGATCCGGATTTTCATCGTGCCGACTCGATCACGCGAAGCATGATGTTCCTTAACTGGTTTGTTTGAGCTCGCCACGAGTATGACTCGATCGTCTCGCCGGGCACAGAACGCACGTTCAGGCTGTCATGCAAGGCGGTGGCGATGTCGTCGGGGCCGCCGCATCTGTTGAGCGTGGTGCCGACGTCGGCGGCAATCCGCACGGCTTCCTCGCTCTCGCCCGGCATGGCGATGACCGGCCGACCCAGGGCAAGTAATTCCAGAACCTTCTGCTGAAACAGGTTGCGTGGATTGTAGATGTAGACGTTGGCAAGCGCGGCTGCCTGCAGGGTAACAAGTTCATCGGCAGGCAGATGGCCGACGGCCTTTGCTTCGCAAATGTCGTCGAGCGACGCGGTGGCGGTTTCGAAATGAGCACGGTCATTGCCCGCGTAAACAAGTGCTAAATCCAATTCTGGTGCGCCCGCTGCGAACGACCGGATTCCGGCGCACAGTGCACCCAAATGTGGCGAGTCATACAGGCTGCCGGTTAGCACGATCGTGCCGGTCCGGCCTGCCGCCGGCACGCTTGGCGAAGACGAATTGTCATATCCGCTGTAAATGACGGTTTTCTTGGTCGGGAACCATTGCGCCGCCTCACGTGCGTGGTTCTCCGAAAATACCGTCATATGCGCCATTCGTCTGAATCGGCGTGCAGTCATTTTTCTGAATCCGAAGGGAATGAACGCGCTCCAATTATCCTTGAAATCAGCGATCCACGGGCAAGCGGCCTTTTCCGCGAGTGCGTCAGCGATTGCCCATGCGTCCGTATTGCCGAAGGTCGCAATCACGATATCGGGCTTGAAGCTGTCGGTAATGGCTGGCAACAGCGGTGCCGCCGCGGCACGCCAGTCGCCGAAAATGCCGCCAGTGCGTAAATAGGACCAGGCGACGACGGCTTGTCGTATGCCCGCCGGCAGGCGGCCTTCGCGTGTTTTTGCCTGCAATGTGTCCTTGGCCGGAGCTGATGAGATAAACAGGGGACGGGACCAGTCGTGCTTGTCGACAAGATCGGGAACGTCGCGTGGCACGGTGCCCGGATCATCCACGCCGCGGTTGTCGCTTAACAGGACGACGTGGTCACCTTTTTCCGAGAGACCGTGGGCGAAGGACCGCATGCGCAGTGCAGAAACGTGATTGCGCAACGGGTGCACGTGATTGACGACGGCTATTCGAAGCGCGCCGCTCATTCGCCACGGGCAGGCGAGATGGGAAAGGCATTCATCAGGACCGCTTCCTTTTCGCGTAAGCGCGTTCGAAACATTCTAGCAGGCGGTCGACATGACTTTCCCAACTGTAATTGTTGTGCGGATATATCGAGGCGCGTTCGCGTAGGTGCCGGCGTAAGTCCGGTTCGGTATCGAACCGTTTGATCGCATCCACCAATGCTTTTGCCGATGTCGCCGGGAAGTACTCCGCGGCGTCCATGCAGACTTCACGATGCACGGGGGTATCAGCGGCGATAATCGGGATTCCGCTGGCCATCGCCTCGACCAGCGGATGACCGAAGGTCTCCGAGAGCGAGGCGGTGACGAACACGTCGTGTCCACGATAGAGCGCCGGCAGGTTTTCGTAATCGACGTGACCGAGTAAATGAGTGTCGCCGCGTTCGATCCCTTTCTCGATCAGGAACGCATCTTTCGCACCGCCGGGCATGTCGGTGATATCTTCCATGCTCACTGTCAACGAGAGTTGCGTCGGCAGACCGCTTTCGTTGAGCTGGCGTACGGCTTCGGCGATCAAGCCGGGCTGTTTGTGTGGGTAGTATGCCGAGACCATGAGAAGTTTGAGGATGCCGCCATCGCGCCAGGGGCGAAAATCGTCCGAAGTCACGAAATGCTCGAGAGGTGTGCCGTACGTGTTTTTCTCG
Organism: Rhodospirillales bacterium; assembly: GCA_965229805.1. Taxonomy (GTDB): domain Bacteria; phylum Pseudomonadota; class Alphaproteobacteria; order Rhodospirillales; family Casp-alpha2; genus UBA4479. The sequence continues at coordinate 1,297,685 of CBDDJO010000002.1, forward strand.
ACCCGGTCCGTCATGTCGTCGGCCCATAACCCCAGAAGCTCAGTCATGGCATCGGTCGGTGTAATCACCACTTCCGAGGCACGCGCGGATGCAAGGATGAGGTTGCGCCGGAGCTTGCGTGTAAATGCCGCTTTAGCCCCCAGTGCCGGCGCAATGTTGCCGAGATAATCGGGGTCGAACAGGCCGCCCTCGCGAATCAGCAGCACCTGTGGCACGGGCGGCGCCAGCAGGCCGAAGTTCGCGGAGGAGAACAGAACATCGGGGTTGATGCGTTTGACCGCCTGCCGCCATGCGGTCTGCTCCCAGAGCGCGCGGCTGATCGGGTGCATGTCCGTGACCGGAAAAAGTTCGGTTGTTGCATCTTCGGTCTGCAGGATGTTCGGCTGTTGCAATGCGAAGATGGCGTCAACGTTGCGCACCTTGAAGGACCGCATCAGATTCCGGGTATAGGTGATGATGCCGCCGCGCCGGGCCGATAGTGCGTTCACGAGGACCTTCATGGCCCGGGTACTTTTCCAAGATCGACGAGTTCGTTCAACATACGCGAAACGTTGGCTCGGTGATCCAGCCGAAGCGCACATGCGCGCGCATGCGCGGCATCGGCGATCGTCTTGCGACCGTCCGCATCGCCAAGCCACCTGCCGCAGACGCCGGTCAAGTCTTCGTCGCCGGAAAAATAGACGGCTTCCATTCCGTCACGGAACAGGTCCTCGATTTCCCGGTTGCGTTCATGCGCCATGAAGCCGCCGCAACCCGGAATCTCGATCGATCGGCAGGTCTGTAGATCCCGGTTTTCGTGTCGCAGAAAACAAAGGTTGATATCGCTTGCCGCCGCGACTTGCGCGAACTCGTCGTTGTACGCGGGGCGCCCCTCGATTTTCAGGTTCGGATGGCGGTTCTTCATGCTGTTCCAACCGTTGCCCCAGACCCGTACCTCATAACCCGCGCGGGCCAGATGCAAAACCGAATTCGCGCGCGGCCGTTCATACGTACCGATAAAGCTGACGGGTGCGCCGTAACGCCGCCTTTCATCGTTCGCCGTTTCGCGCGGCCGATGGATGTCCGGATCGTAACTGTTGTTGACGAACAGCATGTGGCGGGCCCCGAGCGAGGGAACCTCGGACGGAGCCGTGTTGAACGACTTGGTCGTTACCCAAAGATCGATGTGGGGAATCGCGGTCTCGAGCCATTTGGTGCGCAGACGCCGGTTCATCATGTCGTCCTCGCTGTACCAGAGCACGGCGAGGTTCGGGCAACGTTGTTTCGCTTGAATCAAGGTTTCGGCGTGGATCATGTCCGCGGCGTCGAGCCAGAGGACATCCGTGTCTGGGGTGACGGCGTCCAGAATACCGGCATTTGCGCCGGCGGGATCACCAGGGCGGCGCAGACGGTATCGAAGCCGGGTCAAGAGAGACGGCGGCGTTTCATAATCATGGCCGGGCGCCGTTGTCGCGACGCAAGTCAGATTGCAACCCAGGGACTTCAGTGCATTAACGCGCTGAACAGTGCGGGAGGAATCGAACATCTGCCCGGCGAGAGCGACCTTGAGCTGCCCGCGCCACTTCGGTTCTACGTTCACGCCTGCGCCTCCAACTGCCCGAGTGCTGCCTTGAGACCGGCGACATCGGCATCGAAGTTCCAGGAGTCGATTTTGTCTGAAGCGGCCCGCCCCATTGGGCCTGCGTTGGCGAGGACATGGCGTAGGGCGCCGGCCAGTCCCTGAACATCACCGGCGTTGAATACGGCGCCGTTGGCTGCATCGACAATGTCCGGCGCGCAGCCGACTTGGTCGCTGACGACGACAGCCGTCCCGCAGGCCATGGCTTCGTTTACGGCGAGCCCCCAGGGTTCGCGTTCCGACGGCAGCACGAAGGCGTCCGCCATGTCATAGTAGGCCGGAAGTTCGCTCTGATTGACGAATCCCGGAAAATACGCATCCGGCGCGGCGGACCGCAGTTCCTTTATCAATTCGCCGTCGCCGGCAAGGACGAGAACGGGTGACGGAGAAAGATCGCCGAGTTCCCGCATCGCCCGGACCAGCAAATCCGCCCGTTTGCGTCGCGACAGCTTTCCGGCATAGAGCACGACCGGCGCCGATGCTTCGATCCCAAGCCTTTCCCTCAGGTGGGGTCGGTTTGTTCGCGCTGTTTGGGCAGCGTCACGAAACGCATCGTTGTCGACGGCATAGGGCATCGGAAATATCCTGGCCTCATCGACCCCACGCTTGAGATAGTACTCCCGGTTCAGGCTGCCGATGGCAAGGAACCCGCTGCATCGGTCGAAGATGCGGCTGAGATAGCGTCGTTTCAACCAGCCACGCAACCAGCGGCCGTCGGGCATTGCCAGGTCGCAGTTTTCACCGCGCATCAGAATCTTCTTCTCCATCCCCGATGCCATCTTGATTGCCTGACGCATCGCCGGCGACTGCCAGCCGTGCAGCCAAAGCACATCGCATGCGGAGACCTCTTCGGAAAGGGTCGTGTCATTCAGTGCCGTGAAATCGTAGCCTTCCGTAAGCGCCACGTCCCACTGGATTTCGCGTTGGAATCCGTCGTCGAAATAACGGTGCTCAGGTGAAACGTGTTCGAATACGACGCGCAGGTCGATATCCGGCTCGGCGGCAATGAGGCGCAGCAGCGGAGCCTGATACTGGATTGGGTGCGAGACCAGGTATGTCAGTTTGATGCCTATGGCGTGTCACCCCAGGTCAGCTTCCAATTCGTTGAAATATTCTCCTCGAACTTTTCCACCGAATGCTGTTCGGTAATAAGGGAAACGGCGTTCCGGCTCATCGCGTCACGCACCTGACGCTTAGTATATATCGACGCGATCGCGTCGGCCATCTCGACCGGGTCCTCGCTCACCAACCGGCCGGTTTCGCCGTCGCGCACGAAATCCTCAGGTCCGCCGCAGCGGGTCGAGACCACCGGAACGCCTGACGCCATGGCCTCGATCCCGGAAATGCCGAGGCCCTCCTTGCGCGATGGAAACACGAAGACGTCCAGCGAGCGATAGAATTCGGAGAGCGCCGCCGGCGCCAGCCAGCCGGTCCAGTGGACACGGTCCGCTATGCCGAGCATTCTGATCCGTCGTTCGATGCCCGGCGATGCGTCGCCGGTCAGCAACAACTCCGCCGCCGGGTCGCGATCGGCGATAATGCAAAATGCTTGCAAAAGCAGATCGATGTTCTTGCGGGGGTCATCAGCGCGCCCGGCAAATCCGATCTTGCCCGCGGATACGGCTGATGGCGGTGAAAAAACCGTCCGGTCGACGGGGACCGGCACGGTCATGAAGCGATTAGCGTCGCCGCCTGCCGCGATCAGCGTCCGCCGTGCATAGTCGCTGACCGTCATGAACCGGGTTTTGCGCGACAGGATACGAGTTTCCATACTTCGCTGTACCGGCCCGATCACTGCGGCATCGATGATTCGTCTCGGCGCGGGCATGGCGTGGCGGCGGTCGATCCGGTCATCTATCATGGTGCTCGCGCACCACGTCATATGAGGGATGTCCAGTGCGACGAGCGGATTCGATACAAGCACGGTCCCGCCGACGGCAATATGTCGATCGTATCCCTCCAATACGCGCCGCCAGTTCTCGCTTGACCGGTAATACGTGAATTCAAGTTCCGGAAATGCGCAGCCGACGGCGCTGCTAGGGAAGTCCCCGAAGCACGTGCCTTGCTGGACGCCGGGCCGCTCGCCGCGAATCAGTTTCCAACTCGGCACCGACAGTTCGCCGAATTCGCTCATCGTCGCGTAGTGCGCGATGCCGACGTCATATCCGCGACGGCGAAGAAACCGGGCTAGGATCCCGGTCTTCGTTGGCACGCCGCCCCGTGTCGGGGGGAGTGTTACAAGCACGACAGATTCGGTCATCGAAATTTCTGGGGCGCCAGATTCCGGTCGCCGAGAGCGTCGCGCAGGACATGCGCGGTCTGGTGCGCGGTGCGTTCCCAGGTGAATTGTTGTGACCGCAACAAGGCTTTTTCTCCGAGCATCCGTCGTAGGTCCGCATCCATGAGAAGGCGTTCGATCTTGGCGGCGATGTCATCGGCGTCATTGGGGTCGAACAGAAGTCCCGCGTCATCAATGACCTCCGGCATGGCGGCTGTCTTCGAGCATGCAATCGGTGCCCCCGCGGACATGGCTTCGAGCAGCGGATTTCCGAACGTTTCGACGACGGATGGGAAGACGAAGATATCGCACGTCCGGTACATTTCGACGATTTCGTTCATTTCCAGATATCCGTGGAAACGGACGTGGTCCTCGATATCTAACTCGCGTACCGACTTACGCACCCGTTCGGCATAATGCTTGTCGATTTCGGTGCCGACGATATCGAGAGTCATGTTGGGATGGTTATGTCTGACCTTCACGAATGCCTCGACAAGAGTGTGGTAGTTTTTCTGGATATAAATGTCAGATACTGCGAGCAGGGAGTTGCTCCGCTTGGCCTTGAAATCGCGCGGTGGGCGGATGGGGGTCGCACCGTGATAGACCACATTCAGCCGATTTTTCATGAATTTCGGCAGCCGAAACGAGAGGATTCGTGCGGCATAATTTGAGACGGCGATGGCGCGCTTGCATGTCATGAATGACACCAGCGTGGCGACCGACAGCACGGACCAGTATAGCGCGGGTTTCAGTCGGTCGATATGACGAATCACGGACACCGCGTTACGCAGTAGGATAACGTGGTTTCTGGCGAAGATGGGACCGTAGTTGGCTGGCGAAAACACGACGTCCGTGCCCATGGCGGTGGCGATTGATGGCAGAGAGAACTGTTCCCAGATGAACGTTGAGAAAAAAGTCGAGCGGAACGTGAAGATCGTTACATGGATACCGTCGGGAATCGGATAAAAAAGCTGAAACTGGTCTTTATGCAGGAACAAATGAACATTCAATCTGTCTTCGTTCGCGAGTTCCGGCAGGATCTTGCGCAGATATGTTACGCCACCCCCACTCTTAGCGTGGATGCCGTTGATGACGACGCAGACCTTGCGATCTGTTTCTGGCGATGGGCTTGCAGCGGTATCTGGCATGGCGTTTCGATCAGTTGTCGTTGTCGCGCGGGTTATGCGTGCGCTTGCTCGGTTGCCCGGCCAAACACCAGTACAGGTATCGCAACCAGGCACATTAGTAGGAAAAATTTCACCAGATTGGCAACGTAAAGCGCGAAATCCTGATCGAAATCGATCCACCAGGGCAACAGGGCCATGACGATAGCAGTGCCGACGCCGGGGTATGCGCGCGCGACTGCCGTTATAACCGCTAGGCCGGCGAGCAGGAAGGCGCCGTGAAACAGGATGCCGATGGGGCCGCCATGTATTGCGGGTTGGCCGAGAAGGGTGATGGAGGCGCTATGAAAATGCTTATACGTGGAATCGCAGTACGTGACCGAGTAGTGCGACCCGAGTGATAGATTGGGTTTTTCAGGCCAAATGATGCGCGGCACGAGGGCGGCAATCCAGAATGCTTGCTGCGACAGCACGAAGGTTTCGCCGCCTTGTTTAACCAGCACCTTGCGAAAGCAGTTCCCCGAATCGATTTGCCGCCAGATGATTTTATAACCGAGCGATTCGACCCCTTTGGCGATATCGATCGTGTTCTGATGAAAAAATGACGATTCTTTGTATTTGATGGTCTGCGTGACGTTGAACGCGATGACGAGAAAGACCAGAAACGATGCGCAGGCCATGGCGAGCGTTCTTGCCCGCGGCCGCGAGACGACCATCCACATTAGAACACAGGCAAGCCCGATATAAATTGCGGGCTTGGCATGCCCGTTCAGCGCCAGGAAGGCCAGAGCGGGGACGATTGTCAACAGAGGCAGAAGTAGAGGCGCTCTTTTCGCTGCCCACTGGTAAACAAGAAAAACGATAATGAGCGACTGAAGTGGGGGATAGATGGTTTGCAGGGCGCTGGATACAAATGGTGGGCCGTACCCGGAATTGATCGAGAGAAATGCGACGCCCGTGAGCAATATCGAGATGACGGACAGCCATTTAGACGTCATGCCCGAAAACGGAATGGCCTGATCCTTGGATCTTTCAGTAATGGTGAATCGAAGTGCACCATGCAACGCGAGGCCCAGCAACGCGAACGTGAGGATGTAATACTCTGCCGTGTGCCCTAAGAAAACCAGTCGGTTAGGGGATGGGATCAGCGCTTGTTGCCCAGATGCCTGCAATAGGAAGACAACGGCCCCTGGAACAATCGCGTACATGAATCCGGCGAGCGCGGCCAACAGAAATGCGGGCGATTTCATGGCCGAGTTGTCGCCATCGTAAAGTTCATGGGTGATTTGCGCCATGAATAGAACGGTTGTGAGCCAGCGCACGGCCCATGCCGGGACGAACTCGAATGCGGCAAGCACAGCAATAACGATGGCCGCGGAGATTATCGACAGTTGCAGCTTTTCGGCGAATGTGTGGCCTGGGATGTTAGACTGTCGTGAGCCGAGCATATGAACTCCCGCCGGATTTGTTTTGCGTCATTCCACCGATGCCAGCATTTTATCACAGCCAAGCGCTCTAATAACGGGGCTATGCTAATGATTCAATATTCGCCCGACGGGAGTACCCGGAGTTGAAACCGTGGCGTTGCCGATAAACGCGGCGACATTGCCGCTTGTGATCGGCGCCAGATCGCTTGCCACGCTGTTCAGACTGCGTGGAACGGAAGTGCTGTTTCGGTTTCTGTTTCCGCCCGGTGCGATGCCGCCACGCAGCTTCGAGGTATATATTGAGGACCTGCGCTATCGCGGCAGTACGGCTCATTTCATCGACTGGAATATCCTCCTGTATGGTGCCTACGAGGAAGACGATCTTTTGATGATGAAGACCTTTGCGCGCGCCGACGACGTCGACGTGTTTCTCGATATCGGCGCGAACCTCGGTCAGCATGCGATTTATCTCAGCGGTGCCGTGAAGCACGTTATCGCGTTCGAGCCCAACGCCCGGCTTCATCAGCAGTTCCGTGACAACATGACACGCAATGGCATTGGCAATATCGATATGCATGCCCTTGCCATGGGCGGCGCAGACGGGGCGGGGACCCTTTATCTCGGCGCCGACAGCGGCGGCAGTTCCCTTTTGGCGTCCGCGAACTGTCCTGGCAATTTGATGCCGATCGACGTTGTCGTCCGCGCCGGAGATTCGTTTCTCGAGGAACAGTTCGCCGAGGCAAAGGTCGGGTTGATCAAGATCGATGTGGAGGGATACGAAGCGCAGGTTCTCAAGGGCCTCGCGGAGACCATTCACGCGAACAGACCTGTTGTCGCAATCGAGATTTCCGATGCTGGCAGAGAGCAGTTTGGCAGTGCTGAGAAATTCGCCGCATCATTTCCACGCGCCTATACATTTTACATGTGGCACAAGGTCGGGACCATAAGGCGCAGGTCGGAAATCGGTCCTTCCCCGTTGGAGGCCGTTTTCGCGGGCTACGGAAACATATATGCGGTGCCGTGGGAAAAGCGGGACCGGTTTGAGCACGCAGCGGCACGCCGCCCGTCCCGGATGCGCCACCGCAGGATGTCGTTCGTTAGGATGCTGTGACGATGGTGAAGTTATCGCATCTGCAGATCGGTGGCGCCTTCATGACCGGCGGGCATGTTTTTCAGGCGATTGTGGCGTTTGCCATTAATCTGATCCTGGTGCGGTACATTCCACCGTCGGAATTCGGCCGGTTTGCGTTGGTCTTTGCGGAGGCCTCGCTTTTCTATGCCGTTATTTCGATTCGCACCAACACACTGATCATCCGTGCCGCTGAGAGCGTATATGACGACGACGCGATGGACGTCTACTTCAACGCGGCGTTGCAGGAAACGGTGCTGGCGACCGTCCTGATCTTCGTGTGGCTCTGGTTAACGGGAGCCGTTGGGCCATGGGAAGTGACGATCGCGCTAACGCTCGCCGTCAGACACTGGACAGTGCTTAACAAGGCTTTTTACGAGCGTGGTCTGCCGTATAAGCAATTGTCGTTTATCGAGACCGGCGCGTCGTTTACCGGTCATGCTGTATCCCTCGTCGTGGTTTTGATTGGTGGTGGATGGGTTGCGCTCGTGCTCCGCGAAGTTATGCAAACCGTGGTGCAATTGCTGGCTCTGGTTAAGGTCGGCGGTCTGACCATTAGGAGGGTGAGACCGTTAAAGCGGCACGAATACAAACGATTGTATCTGGAATCCCGAGGAGTATGGCTCGACGGTCTGTTGGAAGGGACTTTCAGTCGGCTGACCATCATGACAGCCGGGTACGTCGGTGGCGATGCCCTAGCCGGGTTGGTTTTTCAAGCGCAGCGGTTGGCCACGGCGCCGCACCTGGTTCTTGCCCCGTTCGTCAATCGCATCGTCATGAACTGGTTCTCGCGGACGGAGGACCCGACCGCGCGGCGGCAGGGCCGGAACCGTGCCGTTTGGGTGACGATACTGCCGCTGACGGTCGGCGCGATTGCGGTCATGCTGTTCGCCGAACCACTCGTCCCCTGGCTGCTCGGTGCCGACTGGCAGGACGTGTCGCCGCTGCTGATCGGCATGGCCGGCCTGATTGTTTTCATGAGCCCGTTCGAAGTCCTGCGTTCATACTGTATCGCCATCCATCATACCCGTGTCGTGCTGTTCGCGCGTGTCGCACAACACATCGGTTTTTTCGTGCCGGTTGCGCTGGCGATGGCCGGCGTGATGTCGGAGGGCGCCGGGCTCGCCTACGGGTTTTCGGCCGCGTTCGCGGTGGCCTTTATCGGAATCTGGTGGTTGATGCTGTACTATGAACGCCGTGAATGAGGACATGTTCGAACGTCGTTTTCTGTGCCGTCGTTCTCCGAAAATCGACTGTCATAAACGGATGTAGCCCGGTCGTGGCGGCCGTGACCGGGACCAGAAATTCGTTTTCTTGAACGGGGTTTGAGTTTCCTGACCCAAAAGTGTAGCCTTCCGGTTACGAGGGGACAGACAACCGGTCATGACCTACAATCGGACGCTTTAAAAAGTCCATAAATGGTCGCAAACCGGATACCGTCACAGCGGGACTTGAAAACATAATCCGCCCGTGATGGACTTTAACGATAAAGATCGCGCGTAAACGTGCGGCACATCGTGTAACAGGGATGGCGCAGGGTGGTATGACGGAAAACAATGATCCGCTCGTTCGATTCGAAAATGTTCAAAAAAGTTATGATGGCGAAATACTCGTCGTAAAAGACCTAAATCTGGATGTGGCACAGGGTGAGTTTCTCACCATGCTTGGCCCGTCCGGCTCGGGTAAAACGACGTGCCTCATGATGCTTGCGGGCTTCGAACCGGCGACGCACGGGGAAATCTATCTGGACAATTCACCGATCAACAACGTACCGCCGCACAAGCGCGGGATCGGCATGGTGTTCCAGAATTACGCACTTTTTCCACACATGACGGTGGCCGAGAATCTGGCGTTTCCGCTGGAAGTCCGGAAAACGCCGAAAGCTGAGATCGAGGAACGCGTCAAAAAAGCGCTCGATATGGTCCAGCTCGGCACTTTCGGCAACCGCCGTCCGGCCCAGCTTTCGGGTGGTCAGCAGCAGCGCGTCGCGGTTGCCCGCGCGCTGGTGTTCGATCCGGTGCTGGTGTTGATGGACGAGCCGCTGGGCGCACTCGACAAGCAGCTGCGCGAGCAGATGCAGTACGAGATCAAGCACATCCATGAAAATCTCGGCGTGACGGTCGTCTACGTGACGCACGACCAGTCGGAAGCGCTGACCATGTCGAACCGCGTCGCCGTCTTCAACGACGGCGTCATTCAGCAGTTGGCAGCGCCGAACGTGCTGTACGAACGGCCGGATAATGCCTTCGTCGCGCAGTTCATCGGCGAGAACAACACGCTCGTCGGCGACGTCAAGGAAGTGAACGGCGACAACGTCACGGTCAACGTCAACGGGTCGATCATAACGGCGATGAATATCAATACCGAGGGTCCCGGATCGAAGACGACATTGTCGATTCGCCCGGAACGTGTCGCCGTCAATCCGTCCAACGAAGGCGATTACCAGAACGTGTTCAAGGCCAAGGTCGAGGAACTGATTTATCTCGGTGATCACATCCGCACCCGAGCATCGGTGTGCGGCGACGATGAATTCGTCGTCAAGATCGCCAATGCCTCCGCACTGGCGGCGATCAACGAAGGCACCGAAGTGACCTTCGGCTGGAAAGCAGAGGATTGCCGGGCGCTCGATGCATAATGAGCCCCGCAAGACGGCGCGCCATAACGGGTGCGCCGGACCCATCTTTTGGGCAAACGGGCCGGTTCCGACCGGTCACAAACTTTTACGTTGAAAACCAGGGAGTCGATTACTCATGATCAACAAACTCAAACTCACGACGTTCGTCGCTGCGGGCGCGGTTGCCCTCGGCGCGATGGCGGCGGCGCCGGCCAACGCGGCCGATAGCCTGACCGTCGTTTCCTGGGGTGGTGCCTACACCAAGTCCCAGGTCGAAGCGTATCATAAGCCTTACACCAAGAAGACCGGCACCCAAATCCTGTCCGAGAACTATTCGGGCGGTCTGGCTGAGGTTAAAGCCCAGGTCGAAGCCGGTAGCGTCAAGTGGGACGTCGTCGACGTCGAGCTTTCAGATGCCATTCGCGGCTGCGACGAAGGCCTGCTGGAGCCGATCGATCCGTCGATCCTGCCGGCGGCACCGGACGGTACACCGGCCGAAAAGGACTTCATCGACGGCGCGATCACCGACTGCGCCGTGGCCTCGATCGTGTGGTCGACCATCTACGCCTACGACAAGACGCAGTTCAAGGATGGCGGTCCGAAAACCATGGCCGATTTCTTCGATCTGAAGAAATTCCCGGGCAAGCGCGGCATGCGTAAGACCCCGAAGGCAAACCTTGAAATGGCACTCGCCGCCGACGGCGTTCCGTCCGACGAGATCTACGACGTTCTCTCGACCGATGCAGGTATCGACCGGGCATTTGCCAAGCTCGACACCATTAAGGACTCGGTTGTCTGGTGGGAAGCGGGCGCCCAGCCGCCGCAGCTCCTGGCCGACGGCGAAGTCGCAATGACGACTGCCTATAACGGCCGGGTCTTCAATGCCATCGCCGCCGAAAACAAGCCGTTCGAAATCGTCTGGGACGCTCAGGTCTTCGACATGGACCTGTTCGTGATCGTCAAGGGCGCGCCGAATAAGAAGGCCGCACTCGACTTCATTTCGTTCGCGACCGACACGCAGCGTCTGGCCGATCAAGCCGAGTGGATTTCCTACGGTCCCGCTCGTAAATCGTCCGAGCCGCTGATCGGTAAGCATGCCGAGGCCGGTATCGAAATGGGTCCGCACATGCCGACGGCAGCCGACAATTTCAAGACGGCCATCCAGAACGACTTCGAGTTCTGGGCCGACCGTCAGGACGAGTTGAACAACCGCTTCAACGCGTGGTTGGCTAACTAATCAAGAACCGTTGGATCCGGGGGCGGTCTTGTGCCGCTCCCGGAATCCGCGGCCAACCAAGAAGAAAATTGCCGAAGCGGTATTGAGAAGCCGCGGCAAAGCGAAAACGGGGTGGCGAGATGAGCGAACAGCTTACGACAGTCGATGGGCGACCGCTTAAGCAGGCACTGGCAAGCGCAGAGAGAACCAAGCGCATACGGGCCGTGCTTCTGGTCATGCCGCTTTTCATATTTATCTTTTTCTCGTTTCTTTATCCGATTGCATTGATGCTCTACCGGTCGGTGGAAAACCCGCTGATCGCCAAGCACTTGCCGGCCACACTCGAACAACTCGAGGATTGGGACGGCAACTCCATCCCCGACGAGGAGACCTTCGCCGCGCTCGCCAAGGATCTGATTGCGGCCAGGGAGACCCGTCAGATCGGCAAGGTCGCAACGCGTTTGAATTTCGAAACGCCGGGCCTGCGCAGCGTCATTACGGGCTCCGCCCGAAGCGCCGGAAGGTGGGAGCCGCCGTATAAGGAACAATTCCTCGACCGCCGTAAGGAATGGGGCGAGGTGGAAACCTGGGCGACGATCAAACGGCTCGGGCCGACAATAACGTCCGTCAACTATCTTGCCGCTGTCGACCGGCAGTACAACATTGACGGTGAAGTCGTCATGGTCGGCGAGGATTACCGCATTTATGTCGACCTGTTCATGCGGACCCTGTGGATGAGTGTCGTCGTGACCGTGTCGTGCCTCGTTCTCGGGTTCCCCATTGCCTATATGCTGGCGAGCTTACCGCTCAGGCATTCCAACCTGTTGATGATTCTCGTCCTGCTGCCGTTTTGGACGTCGCTGCTGGTGCGGACCACGTCATGGATCGTGCTGTTGCAGACCCAGGGGGTGCTGAACGACCTGATGGTTTGGACCGGGTTGATTGACGACGCCCAGCGAATACAATTGATATTCAATGCGCAGGGGACCGTCATCGCGATGACGCAGATTCTGCTGCCGTTCATGGTGTTGCCGCTCTATAGCGTCATGAAAACGATTCCGCCGAGTTATCTGCGTGCGGCGGAATCTCTCGGCGCGCATCGATTCTTGGCATTCTGGCGCATATACGTGCCGAATACGCTGCCGGGTGTCGGCGCGGGTTGTCTGCTCGTGTTCATCCTCGCCATCGGTTACTACATCACGCCGGCACTGGTTGGCGGCCAGGATGGCCAGATGATCTCCAACATGATCGCGTTTCACATGCAGAAGTCCCTGAACTGGGGGCTAGCCGCGGCGCTCGGTGGGATCCTGCTGATCGGCGTCATCATCCTTTACTGGCTTTACAACAAACTTGTCGGCATCGACCGTCTGAAGCTGGGGTAAGAAGTCATGAGCCAAATTTCACTTCCGGAACATGCCGGCCCCGTAGAGACCATCTGGCATTATCTTTATATCTTCATCTGTTGCCTGGTGTTCCTGTTCCTGATCGCGCCGATCCTGGTGATCATCCCGCTCAGCTTCAACGCCGAGCCGTATTTCACCTTCACCCGCGAAATGCTGGCGTTTGATCCGGACGCATTCTCCATGCGCTGGTATATCGACTTCATGAACAAGGACATCTGGCGGACGTCCATCGGAAACTCGTTCTTCATCGCGTTCTGCGCGACAATCCTGGCGACCACGCTGGGAACGATTGCCGCGCTTGGCCTGTCGCGTTCGGAAATGCCGTTCAAGGGCATGTTCATGGGGCTGTTGATCTCGCCGATGATCGTGCCGTTGGTCATCACCGCCGCCGGGATTTTCTTTTTCTACGCGACGGTGAACGATTACGTGCCGCTGACGGGCACCTATCTTGGCGTTATTCTCGCGCACACGGTGCTGGGTACGCCTTTCGTGGTGATCACCGTGACCGCGACGCTGAGCGGTTTCGACCATTCGCTGACCCGCGCCGGTGCCATGCTCGGCGCCGATCCGACGACCGTGTTTTTCAAGATCATCATGCCGCTGATTTTGCCGGGGGTGATCTCCGGCGCACTGTTCGCGTTCGTGACCTCGTTCGACGAGGTGGTCGTCGTCCTGTTTGTGGCGTCGGTGGAACAGCAGACGATTCCGCGACAGATGTGGGCGGGCATCCGCGAACAAATCAGTCCGACGATCCTCGCCGTTGCGACGATCCTGATCTGCATCTCGATCGTGCTGCTGGCCACGGTGGAACTGCTGCGCCGCCGTTCGGAACGGCTCCGGGGTATGAGCCCGAACTGAACGGAGACCGTCAAAAAAATCTAACGCCGTCTCGGCTTGTATTTTCGTCGTGCGGCATTAGCTTGTGGGCATGACATCACTTGCCCTATCCGATCTTGCCATTTGCGGAATCGAGGAGCTACCGGCACACAGCCGCCGGGGCTTTACCCATGTACTGACGCTGATCGATCCCGATTGGCCGGAAATTACGGCGTTCGAGACATTCGGCGAGCACGAGCGCAAGATTTTCCGCTGTCACGACGTCATCGACCCGCTACCGGGGACCACGCCGCCTAGCCGGGATCTCGTGAAAGACGTGATCGACTTCGGCGAATCGCTCGCGGCCAGGGTGCAAGATGGCGACAAGGTGCGGCTGTTGGTCCATTGCCACATGGGTGTATCGCGCTCTTCGGCGGCCATGCTTTCGTTTCTGGCACAGACACACCGGGATGAGGCGGTCGATTCGCTTTTTGACCGCTTACGCGCGATCCGGCCCAAGGCGTGGCCCAATTCGGTGATGGTCGGGTATATCGACGAACACCTCAAGTTCGCCGGCACGCTCGTGGAGGGGCTTCGTACGCACTACGGCCACCGGCTGCGTGCGCACCCGCGCACCGGCGAGTGGATGGCCGCGAACGGCCGTGCGCGCGAAGTGGAAATGGCCCTGCTGCCCGATTCGGCGGGCCGGTTCAGTCCTTGATCACGAGCCCTTGCGGAAAGTCGCAGAGCCGTTCGGCGCCGGTTTCCGTCACCAGCACCCCCTCGCTGATCTCGATCCCCCAGTTGTCGAGCCAGATGCCGGGCATGACGTGAATGGCCATGCCCGCCTGCAGGCTGGTGGTGTCGCCGGGACGGATCGAAAGGGTGTGCTCGCCCCAGTCGGGCGGATAGCTGAGGCCGATGGAATATCCCATTCGCGAATCCTTGACGATGCCATGGCGGCTGACGACACGGTTCCACGCGGCATGTACTTCCTCGCATGTGACCCCCGGGCGCATGCTCTCGACGGCGACGTTCAGGGCTTCGACCGCGACCTCTGCGATCTCGGCCATGCGCTTCGGCGGCGGGCCTAGGTGCACCGTCCGCGACATCGGGCAGTGATAACGCATACGGCAGCCGGCAAGCTCCAGGATCGTCGCTTCGCCGTGCCGGAACGGTTCCGAGTTCCACGTCAGGTGCGGTGTCGTGGTGCCGACGCCGGTCGGCAGCATCGGCACGATCGACGTGTACTCGCCGCCGAAGGCCTCGGTGCCGCGAATCTGCGCGTTGTAGATATCGGCGACCGCGTCGCACTGGCGGGTGCCGGGTTCGATGGCGTCGACGCCCGCCTGCATGGCCAGTTCGACCAGCTTGGCGGCCTCGCGCATATAGGCGATTTCCTTCTCGCTTTTGACGATGCGGACCCAGTTCACAAGATTGCCGGAGTCTTCGAACACCGCGTCCGGCATGGCCGCGCTCAGCGATGCGTGCGCACGGGCCGAGTAGTAGTACGCGTCCATGTCGATGCCGATTCGCCCGGTACCGAGCCCGCGCTCGACCAACAGGCCGCCGATCCAGTCCATGGGGTGGATGTCTTCCGCCTGCACATAATGGTCCGGATAGCCGAGCATGTTTTCTTCGCTGAGATGCGTCGTCACAAAACCGCCGGCCCGGTCGATGCCGCGCACAATGCAGATCGGTTCGTTCTCCTCGAGCGCGACGGCAACGACTTGCGGTGTATAGAAAGACCAACCGTCGTAGCCCGTGAGGTAATTCATGTTGGCCGGGTTGCAGGTGATCAGCAGATCGAAACCCTGGGCCGACATTCTTGCACGGACACGATCAACGCGGATGTCGTACTCGGCTTTGTCGAAGCTGTGCATACGCGCAGTGACCCTTAACCTATTGATCAGTAATGCGTACCTCGGTTATTGCATCGTGTCACGTGATTGTCATTTCTGTATTTTCTCTTTTTTACATGTGGATTAATCTCGTTTGATTATTGACGGGTAACTCGTCGTTTAATGAGGGATGACTGCCATGTTTGGTGGCAACAACGGGGTTAAACCGCACAAGATCGGTTTCGTCCTTTTACCCGAATTTACGATGATCGGCTTCAGTGCGGGGGTCGAACCGTTCCGCATTGCCAATCGCCTTGCCGAAAAGGCGCTTTACGCCTGTGACGTCTATTCCGAGAACGGCGAGCCGGTGAAGGCCAGTAATGGCCTGTCGGTGAATGTTGATGGTTCCATCAACGACGCGGAAGGTCTGGAGACGATTTTCGTCTGTTCCGGTCTCAACGTGAAATCCTATACGAGCAAGGGACTGATCCAGAAACTCCGACGTCTGGCGTCGCATGGTACGGGTATCGGCGCTATTTGCACCGGGACCGAGGTGCTGGCGAAGGCGGGCCTGCTGGACGGGTACAGTTGCACCATCCACTGGGAGAACATGCCGTCGTTCATTGAGGATTATCCGGAACTGGATGTCGTCACTGAGTTGTTCGAAATCGACCGCAACCGCTACACCTGCGCCGGCGGTACAGCGGCGCTCGACCTGTCGCTCAGGCTGATCGCGCTGCATTACGATTCGGCTACGGCGGCGGCGGTTGCGGATCAGTTGATCCACCACCGGATTCGCGAAGGCGACGAGGGGCAGCGGATGGAACTGCGCACCCGGCTCGGCGTCTCGCACCCGAAGCTTCTGGCCGTCATACAGCAGATGGAGGAAAGCCTGGAGGAACCGGTCAACTGTGCGCAACTGGCGACGGGCGTGGGGCTGTCGACGCGGCAGCTCGAACGCCTATTCCGGAAGTACCTCGGCACGGCGCCGACCAAGTATTATCTGTCATTGCGTCTTAGCCGTGCGCGGTTCCTGCTGCGCCAGACCAGCCTGCCGATTCTCTCGATCGCGCTCGCCTGCGGCTTCGTCTCGGCATCGCATTTCTCCAAGTGCTACCGCGAACATTACAACCGTACGCCGAGTCTTGAGCGGCGGACCGCCTGAGTTCAGATTTCCCGCTGCAGTTTTGGCAGCATCGCCCCCAGCGTGACGGCCCGGGCCGCCATCAGGATCATGAATGCCCCCCAGAGCCCGTGGTTGCCGAACGCCGGCACCAGAAGAGGTAAGGCCGCCAGATAGATCAGCAACGACAGGATCATGCCGTTGCGCATCTCACGCGACCATGTGCAGCCGATGAAGATGCCGTCGAGCTGAAAGCTCCAGACCGAGACCAACGGCAACAGGATACTCCAGACGAGATATATGCGCGCAGTTTCGCGGACGCCGTCGACGATCGTCAACGCGTCGATCATGTAGGGGCCGAGAAGCGCGGTCAGACCGCTGAACAGGACCGCCAGCAGGAACGACCACAAGACCGTGGTGCGAATCGCCGATATGAAGTTGGCCCTGTTCTTCGCGCCCTTGGCCTCGCCGGCAAGCGCCTCCGCCGCGTTCGAGAAACCGTCCAACGCGTAGGCGGTGAGTACCTGGATATGCAACAGGATCGCGTTCGCCGCCAGCACGGTATCGCCCATGCGCGCGCCAAGCGCGGTCAGGATCACGAAAACGGACTGAAGGCACATCGAGCGGATAAAGATATCGCGATTGACGCCCAGCATGCGCTTCAGGGGGGCCGCCTGCAGAATCTGGGCGCGGTCGAACCGGCCACCCATGGTCCTGAGATGCCGGGTAGCAAGGAATAGCCCCAGGATCACGGCCGTCGTTTCGCCGAACACCGTCGCCCAGGCGACCCCGGCGACTCCCCAGCCGAGACCCAGAACGAACCAGATGTCGAGGAGTGCGTTGACCCCGTTCATGTAGATCTGCGTGATCAGCGCCGCGCGGACGTTCTGCACGCCGAAGAACCAGCCCAACATTGCGAAGTTGGCGAGCGCCGCCGGTGCCGCCCAGATGCGGATGGAAAAATACTCTTCGGTCAGCGGCAGAACGTTCTCGCTCGGGCCGACGATGAGGGTGGCGATTTCGAAGATCGGCCACTGCAGCAGGACCATAAGAGCGCCGAGAACCCCGCCGAACATCAGTGCGCGCACCAGCCAGGTCCTGACCTCGCGGCCGTCGCGGGCGCCGAACGACTGCGCGGTCAGCCCGGTCGTCCCCATGCGCAGGAAATTGCAGCCGTGATAGAGCAAGTTGAAGATCAGCGCGCCGACGGCGACAGCGCCGACGTATTCGGGGCCCGGCAGGCGCCCGACGACGGCGGTATCGACGATGCCGAGGATCGGCACTGAAACGTTGGTGACGATGACGGGTAGTGCGATTCGCCATGTCCGGCGGTGCCAGTATCGGGGGTCTTCGGCAATCATGATGTTTGGTAGGGGGATTCCCCCGGAAGATCAAACGGCTTGAGGCGAGTAGAGAACAAACAATGCGCCACTTTATTAAACCACAGAGGCACCGAGGACGCAGAGGTGTTGCGGCCGGTTTTCTCTCTGTGCCTCTGTGTCTCTGTAGTTGATTCGTTTTTTCGGCTGATCGGGTTCCTGCCCTCGCAGGAGCGGCGGGTCATGCCGTGGTTAAGGTCATCCGCGCCGCCGGCGCCGCCGGCGCCCTTCGTCCGGATTGTCGAGTATCGGCGCGAGCATGCGCACTTTGGTCAGTTCCGGCACTTCGGCTTCCAGTTGCGGATAGGGCGCATCCGCGTGCGGCAGTGCCATGGCCTTGACGAAATGTTCCTGGAAGCGTGGTTCGACGGCCGTCTCGACCTTGGCGATGGTCTTGACGATGCGCTGGATGTCGTCGCGGCTCTGCTGGTTCAGGAGCGCGATTCGCGCCCCGGTGCCGGCGGCGTTGCCGGCGGCGTAGACCCGGTCGAGCCCGCAGTCCGGCACCATGCCGAGGATCATGGCGTAGCGCGGATCGATGTGAGTCCCGAACGCACCAGCCAGCACGATCCGGTCGACGCGGTCGATTTCCATCTTGTCCATCAGCAGCGCTGCACCGGCATACAGAGCCGCCTTTGCGAGCTGAATGGCGCGGACGTCGTTCTGCGTGACGCTGATCCGGTTTTCGCCGTCGTGGATCAGGTAAGCGAAGGTGCGGCCATCGGGTTCCACACGTGATGTCTGTGCGGCCAGGGCGCCATTGATTGTGCCATCGGTCCTGAGGATGCCGGCCAGCAGCATCTCGCCCAGCACCTCGATGATGCCCGACCCGCAGATGCCGGTGACGCCGGTTTTCGAGGCTTCCTCGTCGAAGCCCGGTTCGTTCGACCACTTGTCGCAGCCGATGATCTTAAAGCGCGGTTCCAGGGTTTCAGGATCGATGCGCAGACGTTCGATAGCCCCGGGCGCGGCACGCTGGCCGCACGAAATCTGCGCCCCCTCGAAGGCGGGGCCGGTAGGTGACGACGCCGCCAGGACCTTGTGGCGGTTGCCGAGCACGATCTCGGCGTTGGTGCCGACATCGACGATCAACGTCATTTCGTCCCTGAGGTGCGGTTCCTCGGACAGGATCACGCCCGCGGTATCGGAACCCACGTGACCAGCGATGCAGGGCAGCATGTAGACGCGGGCGTCCTCGTTGACCGTGTCGAGCCCGACCTCGGTCGCCCAAACGGTCATGCCGGAACTGGTCGAAAGCGCGAACGGCGCTCCGCCCAGTTCGATCGGATTAATCCCCAGAAAAAGGTGATGCATGATCGGGTTGCCGACCACGGTCACGTTCAGCAGCGAGTCCGGGGTGACGCCGGCCTGCTCGATGATGTCCTTGGCCAGATCACTGACGGCACGGCGCACCGTGTCGGTCAGAAACTGTTCGCCGCCCGGGTTCATCATGATGTAGGAAACCCGGCTCATCAGGTCTTCGCCGTAGCGGATCTGCGGGTTCATGGTGCCGCCGGATTCCAGCACCTCGCCCGTCTGCAGGTCGCAAAGATGCGCGGCGATCGTGGTCGATCCGATATCGAAGGCGAGCCCGTAGGCCTTGTCCTTGAAACCGGCCCAAACGGCGGTGATCCGGAGGTTGCGATGCACGGCGACGGTGACTTTCCAGTCACCCTTGCGGAGCGCGGTCTGCAGGTCACGTAGCACCCGCATGTCGATTTCCTCGAGACCTTTCACGTCCCATTGTTCGTCGAGGGCCTTCAGTAGCCGTTCGAAGTCGCCGAGCGGATTATGCATGTCCGGTTCCTCGACGACGCAGTAGTGCAGCCGGATCGCCGGGTCCATGACGATGTCGCGGACCTCTGCGCGTTTTCGAACGACCTGCTTGTGGACCTGGCTGGTCTCGGGCACGTCGATGACGACGTCACCCCAGAGAAGCGCGTGGCAACTTAGCCGGCGTTCCGGTGCCAGCCCCTTGCGGGCGTCGAACAGATTCTCCGGCTCGCCGCGCGGGCTGACGTTGGTGGCAATACTCTGAATGCCGTGCTTGGAAAATTCGCCTTCGGCAACGACGACCTGACAGCGGCCGCATATGCCGCGGCCGCCACACACGCTGTCGATATCGACACCGAGTTGACGGGCACAGTCGAGGATGGGGGTGCCGACCGGAAAGCGGCCCCGGCGGCCCGAAGGCATGAAAGCCACGTAAGCGTTGTTGTCCTTAAGTGGCACTGTCCTTAATCCGCCAGTCCATTCAGCCGCGCCGCCTGCGCCGTCCCTCGCGCCGTCCGGCACCTTCCGCACCTTCCTGGGCGGGCTCACGGAACTTGCGGATCCAGCGGCCACAGTTCGGATCGTGACCCATCACGACGTTGGCGCCCATGATACCTTGCATTTCCGGGTCGTGGAGCGGATTCGTGATGGCCGAAGTCATGCCGGCGCCGATGGCCATGGCCAGGAAGCTGGCGTTAAGCCCATGCCGGTTCGGCAGCCCGAACGAAAAGTTCGACGCGCCGCAGGTGGTGTTGACCTGAAGTTCCTCGCGCAGCCGGCGAATCAGGTGCAGAACGTTGCGCCCGGCGTCGTTAAGTGCCCCCACCGGCATCACCAGCGGGTCGACGATGATGTCTTCTTTCGGGATGCCGTGATCGGCGGCACGCTCGATGATTTTTCTGGCGACATCGAAGCGGACGTCCGGGTCCTCGGAGATGCCGGTCTCGTCATTGGAGATCGCGACGACGGCGGCACCGTATTTCTTGATCAGCGGCAGGACGACCTCGAGACGCTCTTCCTCGCCGGTGACGGAGTTGACCAGCGCCTTGCCCTGATAGACCGAAAGCCCCGATTCCAGTGCGGCCACGATCGAGCTGTCGATGGAAAGCGGTACATCGGTCAGCGACTGCACGAGCTGTACGCACTCGGCGAGGATCCTGGGTTCGTCGGCGAGCGGGATACCGGCATTGACGTCGAGCATCTGCGCGCCGGCCTCGACCTGCGCCAGCGCATCGGATTCGACGCGTGAATAGTCGCCCTCGGCCATCTCGGCGGCAAGCAGCTTGCGGCCCGTGGGATTGATGCGCTCGCCGATGATCACGAACGGCTGGTCGAAGCCGATGACGACTTCCTTGGTGGCGGAGCTGACTACGGTTCTGGTCAAAGCGGTAACTCCCGGTGTGGAACGATACAGGCTAACCCTGATCGGCCTCTAGATAGCGATTATCGATGCCGTTAACTGTTCAAAACGCGACCTTTCACGTGTCGCCAACGGCGAGTTTCTCGGCTTCCCGTTCGGCGAATTCGATCGCCGCGACGTCGCCCGGATTGAGCTCGCGCCGCCATGGTCTGCGTTCCTTGAGGACCCCGGAATCGTGCACGATCTCGGCAACGAACTCCTCCTGGCGGTAGGCCATGACGTGGATACCGGACACGCCCTCGATCTCGTGGATCTCCTGCATCAGTTCGATGCACAGGCGTTTGCCTTCCGCTTTCTGGTCTTCGGCACCTTCCAGGCGCTCGATGATGTTGTCCGGGATGTGAACACCGGGCACGTTGGAGCGAATCCAGCGCGCCGCCTTGGCCGATGCCAGTGGCCCGACACCGACCAGGATGTAGCATTGCTCGTGCAATCCCATGTCTCGGACCCTATTCATGTAATCCCTGAGCATCGGTACGTCGTAACAGTATTGGCTTTGTACGAACTGGGCGCCGGCCTCGATCTTCTTCTTGAGCCGTAGCGGCCGGAAATCGTAGGGCGGCGAGAACGGGTTGATGGCGGCGCCGAGAAATACCTGCGGCGGGTCGGTGATCTTGCGTCCCGAAAGGAACCGGCCTTCGTCGCGCATGGTGCGGATCGTTTCCAGCAGCGACATGCAGTCGAAATCGAACACTGGTTTGGCGCCGGGCTGATCGCCGGCCTGCACGCCGTCGCCGGTCAGGCAAAGGATGTTGGAGACGCCCATCGCCGCCGCGCCGAGCACATCGCCTTGGATCGCGATGCGGTTCCGGTCGCGGCACGATATCTGCATGATCGGCGCATAGCCGACGCGGGTCAGCAGCGCGCAGATGCCGACGCTCGACATGTGGCAGTTTGCGCCCGAGCCGTCGGTGGCGTTGATGCCATCAACCCAGCCGTCGAACACGCCGCCGCGCTCATACACTTCGTTCGGGTCGGCGCTGTCGGGTGGGTTCAACTCGGCGGTGATGGCGAATTCGCCGCGCCGCAGAATCCGTTCCAACCGGCCGCGCGACGAATGTCCTTTGGGCACGATGGAATAATCTTCGTGACTGTCCGCGTTCATTGCGCCGTCTCCCTGGCCGCTTTCTGCTCGGCGGCTTTCTGGGCGGTGACGCGCAGCCAGGCCGAACTGTTGCGAAGGCTCTGGTCGAGCGGTTTCTGCACCTTCATGATGTTGTCGGAGGCGCGCATCCGCTGGCTGCCGTGCCAGGCCTGCACCCAGACGCATGGCATATCCGGTTCGACCTCGCAGTTGCCGTTGGCGCGCACTCCGCCGCACGGGCCGTTGCGGAGTTGCTTGGGACAGTTCATTGGGCATGACATGCCGGTGTCCGACAGAATGCAATGCCCGCACATACGGCAGTCGAACAGGAAGCTCTTGACGCCTTCCTCGACGACCATGAGCGGACGTTCGACGCGTTTGTAGCCGATGGCGTTCCATACCGGGTGCAGTTTCAGGAACACCTCGGCGAAAGCATTGTAGACGATTTCGAAAAACCGTGCCCGGCGCACCGCCCACAACCGCACCGAATACCGCGCCCGCTGGCGGCGGACGTGGCTGGTGTCGCTCGGTTTGTAGGCGGTTTCCTTCTTCTTGGGTCGGAATACCATCACGCACTCCATTCGTGATCGTGGCAATCTCGGCACCGGCCCTCGTGGCGAGGGGCGGTCCGCGTCACGCGTCGTAGCCCTTGGCGGCGACAAGCTTCTCAATCCGGGCGTTGTCGTATTCGTCTTCGATCCGTGCCTGCCATGCGCTGGCCTCTGCCTCCAGATCGTCACCGCATTCGATGCCGCCGTCGCGACGCCAGTCGGCGAGGTAGGCGTCCGTGCCGATCGCCTTGGCGCGCATGGCGGCAAGATCTATGGCCTCCTGGAATCGGGGCGCCAGCTCACGCTTGGCGGTCCGGCGGCCCTGCTTGACGATCACCTGTGCTGGGATGTCACGCCAGTATACGATGGTCGCCTGCGCCATCGGCCGATCCTTTCCTTGCTTGCTTTATGACGAAGTCGCCGAGCCCGCCGTAGCCGGTAAACCGATATCGATACTCGAGCCCGAGTCTCTCGGCCGCGGCTGCGGCTTTCTCCTGCAATTCCCGGTCCTCGATCTGTGCGAGATAAACCAAGCGCTTGTAGTTGCCGAAATACATGTTCTGCAGCTCCGGATGCCGGTCGATGCCAAGCCCCTTGATAATCAGCCTGTCGAAGAAGCGCACCAGATAGTCGGTCAGGTAAAAGGTGCCGACCTCGTCCTCGTGCATGTCCTCGAATGCCTGTTCGCCGGCATAGAACGCGTAACAGTGCGCCCCGCCGATCCGCTCGACACCTTTTTCATCGAGCAGTTCGTCGAGCAGACCACCGGTGCCGCAATCGGCATAAAGCGCGACGATGCGTTCGTACTTGTCCGCGTTGACGTCGATCTTGCGGCGCATCTCGCCGGGGATTCTATCCGGCCGGTTATGCAGGTCGGCCGGCAGGCACGTCAGATCGACGTCTTCAAGCTTGTTGATGTCGATGACCCAGCCGATTTCCCGGGCCAGGGCACCGCATGCAATGATCAGAAGGGGGCGCATCGGTCGACGGCCCTGGCCTGTGTCAGGTCGCGGCCAAGGCCGAGCCCTGACGGCGCGACATCCAGTCCTTGGCGGTATCGACGGCGACCGCGGCATCACGGCAATAGGCGTCGGCGCCGATGTTTTCGGCGAACGCCTCGTTCAGCGGCGCGCCGCCCACAAGCACGATGTAGTCGCCGCGGATGCCTTTCTCGACCATGGTGTCGATCACGACTTTCATGTACGGCATGGTCGTGGTCAGGAGTGCCGACATGCCGAGGATGTCTGGCTCGTGTTCCTCCAGCGCCTTCAGATAGGTATCGACATCGATGTTGATGCCGAGGTCGACGACTTCGAAACCGGCGCCTTCCATCATCATGCCGACCAGGTTCTTGCCGATATCGTGAATATCGCCCTTGACCGTGCCGATGACCATCTTGCCCATCTTCGGTGCGCCGGTTTCCGCCAGCAGCGGCCTGAGCACGCCCATCCCGGCTTTCATGGAGTTGGCCGCCATCAGCACTTCCGGGACGAACAGGATACCGTCGCGGAAGTCGACGCCGACGATGCGCATGCCCTCGACCAGTGCTTTGGTCAGGGTGTCGTAGGGCGTCCAGCCGCGCTCCAGAAGAATATTCGTGCCCTCGACGATTTCGTCGGCAAGGCCGTCGTACAAATCGTCGTGCATTTGTTGCACGAGTTCGTCGTCATCCAGTTCGGAAAGAACGATATCGTCGTCTTGATCGGCCACAAGTATTCTCCCAGCCAGAGCCAGCCCATCGAACGGGCCGTAGACCCTCTCAATAAAACCATAGCATGACGTCCCGCTATCCATTTGCAGACAACATTTAGAATTGATGCGACATGAAATGTGTCGTGATGGAGATTTTTGCCCTGATTCAAGCAGGTTAGCATGTCGCAAAAAGAAAAGGGGAGGGGCCCGAAGGCACCCTCCCCGAATTTGTCCTGAGGATAATAACTGGTTTTAGCGTTCGGCCCTCTGCAGTCCCATGAACAGTGACACGCACATGGCCAGAAGGACGACCGCGAACGGGAAGCCCGTGGCAATCGCGAGTGCCTGGAGCGATCCGAGACCACCGCCCAACAGCAGCGTAATGGCGACGAGGCCCTCGAACGTGCACCAGAAGATGCGCTGCGCCACCGGCGCGTCGAGTTTGCCGCCCGCCGTGATGGTGTCGATCACCAGCGAACCGGAGTCCGACGACGTCACGAAGAACACGATGACGAGCACGATCCCGATGAAGGACGTGATGCCGGCCATCGGCAGGACTTCGAGCATCCTGAACAGCGACAGTTCAGGGGTCCAATCCTTCACCGTTTGGGCGACGCCCTGGTAGTCGTCGGCGAAGTACTGCTCGACCGCGGTGCCGCCGAAGACAGCCATCCACGCGACGCATGCCAGCGTCGGCACGATCAGCACGCAGATCATAAATTCGCGCACCGTGCGTCCCTTGGAGACGCGGGCAATGAACATACCGACGAACGGCGACCACGCAATCCACCAGGCCCAGTAGAAGGTCGTCCAGCCGTGCATGAAGCCGAGGTCTTCGCGGCCGACCCAGTTCGAAAGCACCGGCACCGTGACGACATAGTCGTAAAGCCCCGAGAAGAAGCCCTGCACGATGATCAGCGTCGGGCCGACGGCGATGACGAAGACCAGCAGCAGCAGCGCCAGGACCATGTTGATTTCACTGAGTCGTTTGACCCCCGCATCGAGGCCGGCCATGACCGAAATCAGTGCCACCGCGGTAATCGCGACGATCAGAATGACCTTGGTTGCATCGCCGCCTGGAATGTCGAACAGATAAGAGAGACCGGCGGTCGCCTGTTCGGCGCCGAAACCGAGCGAGGTCGCGAGACCGAACAGCGTCGTAAACACGGCGAGGATGTCGATGATGTGGCCCCACCAGCCCCAGACGCGTTCACCGAGGAGCGGATGGAACGCGGAGCGGATGGTCAGCGGCAGTTTGGCGTTATAGCAGAAGAACGCCAGCGCCAGGGCGACCACGGCGTAAATCGCCCACGGGTGGAGCCCCCAGTGGAAGATCGTCGCCGACATGCCGATGGAACGTGCGGCTTCGGTATCCGCCGCGTCGACGCCGAGCGGCGGGTTCAATGTGTGGTAGACAGGCTCCAGCACGCCGAAGAACATCAGGCCGATGCCCATGCCGGCGGCGAACAGCATCGCGAACCAACCGCCGTATGAATATTCCGGGACGGCATCCTTGCCGCCGATACGGACCTTGCCCAGCGGCAGCACGATCAGAAGCAGGCAGAACAGCACGAAGATGTTCGCGGCGCCCATAAACAGCCAGTCGAAGGTTTTGGTAAGCCACGGCCGCAGTTCGTTGAATGCGGCGCCGGCCGATTCCTGAAACATCAGCGTAATCAGGACGAATGCTATGATCAGCAGTCCCGAAATCGCGAAGACCGGATTGTGGATGTCGAGGCCGAATACCTCGACGTTATCCTGGCCGATCTCATAATCTGTTTCGATGATGTCGTCGCTCATGCGTAGATCTCCCCATCTCCGTTAGTACGCGCATCGCCAAACAGGCGGCAGGTCGATTTTGGAAATTCCCCCTGTCGCCACACCCGCGGATGCGTGTCATCTCCCCATGACGCGAAAATGGTAGATGAGGCGATACCCTGCACCTTGCGTGAATCAGCCTAAATTTATTCATTCAGCGACATGGAATTGTCGATATTAGGACAATGCGTGACGAAATTAAAGCATTTCTGCCTGCCTTTTAAACGCCGTGCGAAAACCGCCCGGCGTATGGGGGATCAAGGCTGACGCGGGAAGGCGGCAGGTATCGGTTGCCACGGCATAATAGGTGTACTGGCTGACCCGAATTGTCTGGCGTGGATCACAATCACGGTTAATAACCGGCTTCGGCACCTACGAGACGCTACGGCATTCAGATGGCGCCTGCCGGTGTGTGAGACGCACGCTGCGGACGGGGGGATACCTGCACGATTCTGTTGGTTGAATCGTGCCCGTCGAATGGAGAAGCTATTATGTCCACCTTCCTGAGTCGTTTCCGGCTGGTGCCACGCACCATCGCCGTAACGATTACCCTTATCATTCTTTCCATCGTCGCGGTCAGTGCCGTGACGGTGATCATCATCGACCAGCAGATCAAGCAGCAGGTGATCGACCGTCAGGCGTCGAACCTGCGCGCCGCCGCGATCGTCATGGGCGACGCGTATCCGGAACTTAACGCCACGTTCGGCGAGGACGGCAATGTGACGCGTCTGGAACTGCCGGCGATTCCCGAGTTCGCGAACCACGAGATGATCGACAAGATTGGCCGCATCACCGGCGAGACGGCGACGGTTTTCGAGTTCGAGCCCGAAAACGGCGATTTCTGGCGTCGTACCACGAACATCATCAAGCCTGACGGCAACCGGGCCGTCGGCACCAACCTCGGCGTCAACGGGGCGGTGCATCCGGTCGTATCCGGCGGCGAAACGTTCCTCGGTCAGGCGACGATCCTCGGACTTGATTATTACACCATCTACGTGCCGATCTTCACGCCCGACGACCGTGTCATCGGGATTCTGTACGCGGGTGTGCTCAAGTCGCAGGTGCAGGCGTTGCTGAACGACATCGAGATCGGTCTCGTGTCGGCGGCGCTGGTGCTGCTCGTGATTTCGGCGGTGATCAGCTTCTTGGTGTTCCGCGCCATGTTGCGTCCGATTCCGGTGCTGGCGGGAATCATGACCCGGATGTCGTCCAACCAGGAAGTGTCGGAAATTCCGTACCTCAAGAACAGGGACGAGGCCGGCGACATGGCGTCCGCCATTCAGGTGTTCAAGGAAAACGCCGAACGCGTCGCGGCCATGGAAGCGGAAGCTCGCAAGCACGAGGAAGCCGAACGTAAGCGCGAGGAAGAGGCGCGCAAGCGCGAGGAGGCGGACAGAGCAGCAGAGCGGCAGGCCGAGGAAGAGGCCAAGGCCGCGGAACGCCGCACCGCCGACGAGAAAAAGGCGATGATGGAAAAAATGGCCGACGATTTCGAAGCCAGCGTCGGTCAGGTCGTGAAGACCGTCAATGAATCGGCCTCCGGAATGCAGCGAGGCGCGCAGACGATGGTTTCGATGGCGGCGGATAGCGCACAAAAGGCAACCGATGTGTCGGCCGCTTCGTCCGAAGCTTCGACCAACGTGCAGGCCGTTTCCGCGGCTACCGAGGAACTGTCGGCGTCGATTCAGGAAATCAGCGCCCAGGTCATGAACAGTTCCAAGATGGCGTCCGAGGCGGTCGACGAAGCCAACAAGAGTGCCACGACGGTGCAGGGGTTGGTCGAATCCTCGACCCAGATCGGCGAGGTGGTCTCGCTGATCACCGATATCGCCGAGCAGACCAATCTGCTGGCGCTCAACGCGACCATCGAGGCGGCTCGGGCAGGGGACGCCGGCAAGGGGTTCGCCGTCGTCGCCAACGAGGTGAAGAGCCTGGCCAGCCAGACCGGGAAGGCGACCGAGGAGATCTCGCGCCAGATCGCCGCCATTCAGTCGGCGACGCAGAACGCGGCGGGTGCCATCGACGGCATCAGCGAGCGTATCCGCAAAATCAACGAGGTTTCCTCGGCGATCGCGGGCGCGGTCAAACAGCAGTCCGAGGCGACGACCGAGATCGCCCGAAACGTGGATAACGCGGCCATGGGCACGAACAGGGTGATGGAGAGCATTACCGACGTGCGCCAGGCGGCCGGCGATACCGGCGACGAAGCGGGCCGGATTTCCGAAGCCGCGGACGCGCTTTCGACGCAGGCGGAAGGCCTTCGCGCCGAGGTCGAGAAGTTCCTGGCCGAGGTCCGGAGCGCGGCCTGACCGTCACGATGCGTTTAAGCTACGGTAAAAGAGAAACGGCGTCCGGGAGACCGGGCGCCGTTTTTTGTTGAAATGCATGATGTCGCCCCGGCGAAGGCCGGGGCCCAGGGCAGAGGATGTGCCGTTACACGTGAAGCTGCGACAGTCGCTCTGGATTCCGGCATGCGCCGGGATGACAGAATGCAGGGTCCGCCGGAGCGACGCCGTCTACGACTTCGGCCGGGCGTTCTCCGGGTCGTAGAGCGGCCTGTAGCCGACCGCCGCGACCTCGACCGGGAACTTCTGGTTGAAGTACTCGATCTCTAACCTGCGGCCTTCCTCGCAGTAATCATGCGGTAGATAGCCGAGCGCGATGTTCTTGCCGATGCTCGGGCCGAAGGCGATGGAGGTTGTGTAGGAGCGCCGGCCCTCGGAATCGATCAGCACGTCGTCGGTTTTCGGGTCGACGATCGGGCAGTTGCCGAGCATGTAGCGGGCAATGCCGTCCTTGTCGGTGTTGTCGGTCACGACCAGTGTGCACAGCATGGCGGGCTGGTGTTTGCGGTCCCGGTGCGCCTGGTTGGCGGTCTTGCCGCGGAAGTCGGCGGCCTTGACCTTGGGCCGCGCGAGGCCGGCTTCCAGCAGGTTGTACTCGGTCAGCAGATCGGCGTTCTGCAGGCGCAGGCTTTTTTCCATCCGCCGGGTGTTGGCGTACGTCTCGATCCCGACCGGCGTGATGCCGATCTCGGTGAACATGTCCCAGAGCGCGAGGCCGTAGGAAAGCGGGAAGTGCAGTTCCCAGCCCTGTTCGCCGACATAGGAAATCCGGAAGCCCTTGACCGGCACGCCCCGGAGCGTGAAGTCGCGGGTCGCCGCGAACGGGTAGTTCTCCGGGTCGAGGCCGGCCGGGTCGTCGGCCAGTTTCTTCAGGTTCTCGCGCGCGTTCGGACCCCAGACGCCGATGCAGCCGAAGTGATCGGTGCGGTCCTCGACGAACGCCGTCCATTCCTTGTCCCGGACCATGCGGCGCAGATACGTCATGTCGCGATGTCCGGCGTCGGCGCCGTCGATGACACGGAAACGGTCCTCGCCCAGGCGCAGGATCGTCAGGTCCGCCATGACGCCGCCGGTGTCGTCGAGGAAGTTGGTATAGACACCCTTGCCGACTGGCGTGTCGCCGCCGACCTTCGATGACGACACGTATTCCACGAGCTGTTCGGCGTCGCGGCCGGAAACGTCGTAGACCGCGAAGTGCGACAGGTTGATCATGCCGACGTTCTCGGAAAGCTCCAGATGCTCGGCGTTGGAGACACGCCAGAAATGCCGGTTGTCCCATTCGTGTTCGCGGACCGGCACACGGTCGGCGTATTTCTCGAGCAGTTTTTCCTCGTTGGCCGCATAGCCGTGTGCCCGCTCCCAGCCGGCGATCTCCATGAAGTAGCCGCCCAGTTCCTTTTCACGGAGGTGATAGGGCGCCGCGCGCAGGTTTCGGCCCTTGGTGTAGGGCTCGCGGTTGTGGACCGGCGGGTTGTAGATCTTGAACGCGGTCTCGTAGCAGCGGTCGTGGATATACTGTTCGGACTTCTGGATCGGGTAGTAACGCGCGTAGTCGATGCCGTGGTGATCGAACTCGGTGCGTCCGTCGGTCATCCAGTCGGCGATCACCTTGCCGGTGCCGGGGCCGTCCTTGACCCACACGGAAACGCCATACCAGAGCCCCTGCACGTCGGGCGATTCGCCGATCGACGGGCCGCCGTCGGCGGTCACCTGCAAAAGGCCGTTGAAGGAATGCTTCTCGTTATAGCCGAGTTCGCCCAGGATCGGCGTCAGCTCCATGGCGCGTTCCAGCGGCTCGATGATCTGTTCCGTCTCGAGGTCGCGCTGCGACGGCGACAGCCGCGCCTGTTCCTTTTCGAGGATGTCGCGCGGGTGACAGAGCCGCGGTTCCTTCTCTTCGTAATAGCCCCATTCGATCTGCCCGCCCTCGGCGGTCTTCGGGTCGCCGGTGTCGCGCAGGTACGCCGAGTTGCCCTGGTCGCGCAGCAGCGGGTAACCGATCTCCTTGCCGGTGCCCTCGAACTCGGTGTAGGGCCCGAAGAAGGTCAGCGGGTGATCGACCGGCATCACCGGCAGGTCCTCGCCCGCCATTTCCGAGATCAGGCGGCCCCAGAGCCCGGCACAGACAACGACGTATGGCGTTTCGATATAGCCGCGCGAGGTTTCGACGCCACGGATGCGGCCGTTCTCGATATCGAGGCCGGTGCACGGCGTGTTGGCCATGACCTCCAACTTGCCGGTGGCTTCGGCCTCCTGGACCATTTCGCCGGCGACGACCTGCGAGCGAGGGATGACGAGGCCCGCATCCGGATCCCAGAGCGCGCCCTGGATCACGTCCTCCTCGATCAGCGGCATCAGTTCCTTGGCCTTGGCCGCCGAGACCATCTCGACCCGGCTGCCGAAGGCGCGGCCCGAACTGACCCGGCGCTCAAGTTCCAGCATCCGTTCGTCGTCGTCCTTGCGGGCGACCTCAAGGCCGCCGATGCGCTCGTAGCGGCCGCGCTTTTCGAAGAAATCGATCGAGTATTTCGTCGTGAAGATGGTCATCTGGTCGTGCATCGTGTTGAAACAGAAGTCCGATGCGTGCGCGGTCGAGCCGATGTCGGTGGGCACGCCGGATTTGTCGATGCCGATGATGTTTTTCCAGCCGCGCTCGATCAGGTGGTGTGCGACCGAGGCGCCGACGATGCCGCCCAGGCCGATGATTACGACGTCCGCTTTCTTCCGAGAATCCGCCATGGATGCCATCTCCCGCTAGGGCATGCCGGGCAATCCGGGCAATCGTCCGGGTCGCCTGAA
The DNA here is from genome assembly GCA_965229805.1 of Rhodospirillales bacterium. Taxonomy (GTDB): domain Bacteria; phylum Pseudomonadota; class Alphaproteobacteria; order Rhodospirillales; family Casp-alpha2; genus UBA4479. Next base: position 1,329,135 of record CBDDJO010000002.1, read on the forward strand.
AAATTCACCATGGTAGTTAAGGAATTGGCAGCCCGAACGCTAATATGCGCGCGACCCCGGATATTCTGGAACCGTCACGCCTTCGGCATGCCGGCAAAGCACGTTGCTGAACGTTGGAGGCGGGTTTACGCTACCGGCAGGGAAGAAAAACAAACTGGAGTAAATATCTAACCATGCTAAGCGATTGGGAACCGCCGAAAACGTTTGCGGCCTACAAGCACATCACCGTCAAACGTATCGCCGGCAGTATCGGCGCCGAGATTTCCGGCGTCGATATCTCGACGGACCTGTCCGACGAGGTGATTGATGAAATCACCGGGGCGCTTAACGAAAATCACGTCATATTTTTCCGTGACCAGGATCTCGAGCCAAAGCGTCAGGCGGCGTTCGCGGCCAGGTTCGGGCCGCTGATCCCGTACCCGATGGTCAAGGGCCTCGACGGCACCGACGAGGTAGTGCCGGTCGTCAAGAACGCCGACGAACGGGTCAATTTCGGCGGCATCTGGCACGCCGACACGACGTACCTGGAAGAACCGCCGATGGGTGCGTTGCTCTACGCCGTCGAACTGCCGCCCTATGGCGGCGACACGCTGTTCACCAACATGCATCTGGCGTTCGAGACATTGTCGCCGAGCCTGCAGGCGTATCTGGAAACCCTGACCGTGATCCAGAATTCCGCCAAGGCGGAAGTGACCCGGACCCGTGAGGACCGGGTCAAGGGCGACGGCGGGGAGCGCATGCAGCTCGTCGCCGAGCACCCGGCGGTGATCACTCATCCGCGCACCGGCCGTAAGTCGCTCTATGTCAATTCGGGCCACACCGAACGCTTCAAGGAACTGACACTGGAAGAAAGCGAACCGCTCCTGAAGTTTCTGTTCAATCACTTGTCGCGTCCTGAGTTTACCTGCCGGTTCGTCTGGACGGAAGGCGCGCTCGCGTTCTGGGACAACCACGCGACGCAGCATAATCCGATCAACGACTACCACGGCTTCAAGCGCGTCATGCATCGGGTCACCGTCGGCGGCGGCCGCCCGCAACTTCAGCAGGCGGCGGAATAATGGGTCTGACCGTTCCGCCCGACCAGCGCGAGGAGAGTTTTCTGGGGTATCCGGTCGTCACCGACCTCGATGCGCTAGACGCCCATGTCGCCGTACTCGGTATTCCGTTCGGTAAACCTTATCGTCCGTCCGGCATGGCCAATCCGCAAAGCGAGGGACCGGCGGCGGTGCGTGCCGCATCGAGGCGTATTCTGCTGGCGCATGACCATTATGATTTCGATCTCGGCGGGCCGGTGCTCGACGGCCGTGACGTGAAGATTGTCGACTGCGGCGACGCGGCGGCCGACATGAACGATCACGACGCGCATTACCGCAACGCCGAGGCCGCGGTCCGTAAGATCGTCGCCGCCGGCGCCATGCCCATCGTCATCGGTGGCGATCATGGCGTGCCGATCCCGGTGTTCAAGGGGATAGAGGAGTTGGGCCCGGTGACGCTGGTGCACATCGATGCGCATCTCGACTGGCGCAACGAGGTCAACGGCGAGCCGGAAGGCTATTCGAGCCCGATCCGCCGTGCCTCGGAAATGGACCACATCGGCGAGATCTTTCAGATCGGCATGCGCGCCGTCGGCAGTGCCCGGATCGAGGAGGTCGAGGCGGCCAACGCCTACGGTGCCCACATCTACACGTCCTACGACGTGCACGACAACGGCATTGAAAGCGTGCTGGCCGATATCCCCGACGGACAGAATTATTATCTGACCATCGACGCCGACGGCGTCGATCCGTCGGTCATGCCGGGCACGCTGGCGCTGGCGCCGGGCGGGCTGACGTATCACCAGATGCGGAAGCTCATCCACGGTCTTGTCGCCAAGGGGCGTGTCGTCGGCATGGACATGGTCGAGATCGCGCCGGTTAACGACGTCAATCAGCTTACCTGCATCGCCGCTGGCCGCATGATCTGCAACCTGATCGGTGCCGCGGCCCGGGCCGGGTACTTCGACAAGGCCTGACGCTTACCGACGGAGAACGCTGAGCCCCGGATGTGTGAACTGGATCGCGCGTTCGCGCATGAACGCCTTGCGCCGGTTCCGGGTCTCGGGATCGTTGGCCGACGCCAGGATGAATGCCTCGAAGTGCTGTTCCGGCGCCGTCATGACTTGCAGTTCGGTCTGGATGTCGACCTGGCTCAGCGCCTCCCACTGCCGGTTTTCGGCCGGAATTTCGGTGAGCGGCACCGGGTCCGTATCGGGCGTGAACGCACCGACGTTCGAGCAGTAGAAAAATACCTTGTCGAGCGTGACGCCGAATTCCGTCTCGATGCGGATGCCGTCGAGAGCGGCATAACAATAATTCTCGTTGCCAAGCTCGGTCTCGTGCATCCGTTCCATGTGCTCGTCGTGCAGCCAGTTGACAAACAGCGTCACCTGCGTGCCCGGTGACGGATGCAGGCAGGATGCGATCGAGCCGTAACCGGTGACGTGCGCCGAATAGACACTGTCGAAATCGTGCACGACGCAGCGCTCGGCCGGGATCGGCGGGCAACTCATGTGCGAGAACTTACGGACGATCTGCTCCGGCGACTGGTTCGAGCCCACGGCCAGGACCGGCGTGCGGCCTTCACGCAACGCGGTGGCTTTCTTCGCGGTCATCGCAGCAACGCGCGCGCCGTCGACGACAAATGACGCATCGGGCAGCGGGTACGGATACCCGAGTGCGAGGGCGAGTATCTCCTCGGACATGGCGAAACCTCATTCCCAGGCCGGGCGCGTAAGCCGACCGTTGCATGCACCCGCCGCAGCCATCCTGATTTCACGCCGACGGTGCGCCGGGTCGCGTGTCGTTGTCAATTGCAGCACCCCGTCGGCGGCCTGCGATGATAGGTTGCGAAACGGTACTGGGCTGACAAACATGGATTTTTTGGCTTTTATGTTGCAGTGCAATATAAGTTATGAAAAGCTGATCTGAACGAAATGGGGTGGCGGGGCGGTTTTGAATTTCTTTACGACGGTCGATATTGTCTGGGTTCTGACCAGTGCTGCGCTGGTGTTCATGATGCAGGCGGGTTTTTGCTGCCTTGAAAGCGGGTACGTCCGTTCCAAGAACAGCGTCAACGTGGCGGCTAAGAATTTCGCTGACTTCTGCATTTCCGCTGGCATCTTCTGGGCGGTCGGGTTCGGCATCATGTTCGGCGTCAGCAATGGTGGCATTATCGGTGTCTCGAGCTACCTTTTCTCGGTCAGCGATGACCCCGGCCAGATCGCTTTTTTCGTCTTTCAGCTCATGTTTTGCGGTGCCGCGACGACCATCGTCTCCGGCGCCGTTGCCGAGCGCACCACTTACGTCGGGTATCTGATGATCGCCGTTGTCATCTCACTGGTGATCTATCCGGTGTTCGGCCATTGGGCATGGGGCGGCGCCACCGGCGGCGATCCCGGCTGGCTGGCGACGATGGGGTTCATCGATTTCGCAGGCTCCACGGTCGTGCACTCGATAGCCGGCTGGGTCGGGCTGGCGGCGGTTCTGATCATCGGGCCCAGGGACGGACGTTTCGACGGCACCGGCGGCAGCTTCCGCAGCCACAGCCTGCCGCTTTCGGCGCTCGGCGTGTTCACGATCTGGGTTGGCTGGATCGGATTCAACGGCGGCAGTACGCTGGCCGCCAACGACGCCGTGCCGCTGATTGTCTTCAACACATTGATTGCCGGTGCGTTCGGCGGGCTCGCCTCGATCGTTATCGCGCCGGTCGTTTTCGGACGCTCCGACGTACCGAGCATGCTCAATGGCGCGCTGGCGGGGCTGGTCGCCATTACCGCGTCGGCGCATGCGGTCGAACCCGTGAGTGCGGTCTTCATCGGCTTGATCGGCGGGTGCCTGTGCATGGCCGCCACATTCGTACTGGAGCGACGGCGTATCGATGACGTCCTCTCGGCGTTCCCGGTGCATGCTGTTGCCGGCGTGTGGGGCACACTGGCAGTGGCACTGTTTGGGCGCCTAGAGATCCTCGGCACGGGCCTCGGGCGGTTCGATCAATTTCTGGTGCAGGGTACCGGCGCGCTGACGGCGATGATTTGGGCATTCGGTATTGGTTTCGTCCTGCTCAAGGTCATCAACCGTATTCAGCCGTTGCGCGTGCGGCTCGAAGCGGAGAGGGTCGGCCTCAACATCAGCGAGCACGACCAGTCTACGGAACAACTAGATCTGTTGCGGGCAATGGAGTTCCAGCGCGTGACCGGGGATTATTCCAGGCCGATTCCGGTCGAGCCGAATTCCGACACCGGTGACATCGCCGCGCAGTATAACCGAGTGCTGCAGAACCTATACAATGCGAAGAATGATGCCGATACTGCGAATAATGCGAAGTCTGATTTCCTCGCTTCCATGAGTCACGAACTACGGACGCCGCTGAATGCGATCATGGGGTTTTCCGAGGTCATATCAAACCAGTATTTCGGTCCTGTCGGATCCGAGAAGTACAAGGATTACGCCGACGACATCATGTCGAGCGGCAAGCATTTACTTAGCCTCGTGAATGACATTCTCGACCTGTCCAAGATCGAGGCGGGCCGGAGTACCCTCGTCAAGAAAGAGATATGCCCGAAGGAAACCTTCGACGAGGCGCTCAAGATGGCCAAGAATGCCATCGACTGCAGCCAGATCTATTTCGAGACGCGGGTCGCGGACAGCGTTCCGTCGCTCTATGTTGACGAGCGTGCCATCAAGCAGGTGCTGCTAAACATTCTGTTCAACGCCGTGAAATTCACGCCGGGCGGCGGGCACGTGACACTTAAGGCGACCTGCGCGGATAATATCCATATTTTGGAAGTCGCCGATACCGGTCATGGCATTGAACCCGAGAACCTGAGAAAAATCACCGAGCCGTTCGCGCAACTTCAGGCCAACCCGCATATCGCCAAGATGGGCACGGGCCTCGGTCTCGCCATTGCCAAGGCGCTGGTCGAGGCGCATGGCGGCGAACTCAGGATCGCCAGCGTCGTCGGCGAGGGCACGACGGTCCGTGTCGTGCTTCCCCGTGAACATGGCGCGGCGGCGTGACCTAGCTATGTCTGAGCGCCGCCTGAACGGCGGTCTCCAAGCGGTTCAGGAAGTTCGAGCGATCAGCCTTCGTGAACCCCCTGGGTCCACCGGTGATCTCGCCGGTCTCGCGCAGCCCCTGCATCAGCTCACGGTTGGCGAGCGCCATACCGATCATGCTTTCGGTGAATACCTCGCCGTTCGGCTTGATCGCCTGCGCACCCTTTTCAAGGCACCGTGCCGCCAGCGGGATGTCGTTGGTGACGCAGATGTCGCGCCGGCCGATATGATCCGCGATCCAGTCGTCGGCGGCGTCGGCGCCCGCGCTGACGATGACCAGTTCGACCAGGGGGTTGGCGCTCGGGCGGATGCCGCCGTCGCAGACCATGTATGTTTTCAGATTGTGGCGCGCCGCCACGCGCTCGGTCTCGTCACGCACCGGGCAGGCATCAGCATCGACGTAGATGTCGGCCATGCGCTATATCTCAACAGGCCCTAGTCGTCGCCGGCTTCGGCTTCTTCCTTGGGCAGGTACTGGGTGACGTCGACGTCGTCCAGTTGTTCCGGCATCAGGAAGCGCTCGGCGTAGTCCTTGTAGACGCCGGATGTCAGGAACAGCTCGAACAGTTCGTCGTCGATGTGCGCGTCCTTCTTCATGAACGACATGATCTTGACGCTGTCAGAGAGTTTCTTGGGCGCCTTGTAGGGGCGGTCGGCGGCGGTTAGCGCCTCGAAGATGTCGGCAATCGCCATGATACGCGCGGGGACCGACATGTGCTCCTTGTTGAGCTTCTTCGGATAGCCGGTGCCATCCATCTTCTCGTGGTGGCCGCCGGCGAACTCGGGCACGCGGGCCAGGTGCTTCGGAAACGGCAAGGCTTCCAGCATGATGATGGTCTGCACGATGTGGTCGTTGATCTTGAAGCGCTCTTCCTCGGTCAGCGTGCCGCGGGCGATGCACAGGTTGTAGACCTCGCCGAGGTTGTACTTGTGCTCCGGCACGTCGAGCTGGAAGCCCCACGGGTTGTCCTCTTCCGCCGTCGGTTCCGTGCCTTCGCGGTAGATGATGTGATCGTAGCGATCGGAAAGCAGGTTTTCTTCAACCGGCAGTTCCGGCTCCGGCTCACGCTCGACGCGCTTCAGTTCTTCGTAGGATAACCCGAGCCGGTCCGACAGCGTGCGCGTCCACTTGATTTCGGCGATTTCCTTGACGCGCGCGATCCGGTCGGGCGCCATGAATTCGCCGCCGACGTTGCTCTCGGCGATGAACGCGAAATCGTCGTCGAGCTTGGCGAGGTCTTCTTCCAGTTCCTCGCGAAGTTTCTCGGCATCGCCACCGTCGATAACGGCATTCTGATATTCGATGACCCGGTCGCGCTTGACGATCTCGAAGCGGTTGCGGATCTCGTGGATGCGGTTGTAGATGGTCTCCAGCTTGGTTGCCTTGTCGACCACGTACTCCGGCGTCGTCACCTTGCCGCAGTCATGCAGCCACGCCGCGATGTGCAGTTCGTACCATTCCTCGTCGGTCAGGTCGAAGTCCTTGAACGGACCGTCCTTCTGCTCGACGGCGGCGTTGGCCAGCATCTTGGTGAGTTCCGGGACGCGTTGGCAGTGGCCGCCGGTATAGGGCGACTTGGCATCGATCGCCGACGCGATCAGCTCGATGAAGCTGTCGAGAAGCTTCTTCTGCGCTTCCAGGAGCTGCTGGTTGTCGAGTGCGACCGCCGCCTGCGAGGCCAGCGCCTCGATCAGCGGCTGGATATCGGCGCCGAACTCGATCACCTCGCCCGATGACGCATCGACGGCGTTGAGCAATTGCAGGACGCCGATGATTTCGCCTTGCGAGTTGCTGAGCGGCACGCACAGGAACGATTTCGAGCGATAGCCCGTGCCCTCGTCGAATTTCTTGGTGCCGGAAAAGTCGAAGCTGTCGTTCTCGTAAGCGTCGGGAACGTTGATTGACCGTCCGGTCAAGGCAGCCGCCGAGGCGACGTTCTTGTGGTTTTCCTCGCCGGTTTTGGGATCGACGAGCGTCAGTGGCGGGAAGTTGATTTCCTTGCCCGTGGTGCCGCCCATGGCGATCTCGAGGCTGTCCGTCCGCATGATTTCGAAGCGGAGCCGGTTATCGTCGGTGCGGATATAGAGCGTGCCGCCGTCGGCGTTGGCGAGGCTCTTGGCCTCCAGCAGAATGGTCTCCATCAGGACGTTGGTGTCCCGTTCTGCCGAAAGCGCGATTCCGATATCGATCAGCCGCTGCAGGCTTGAGGCGCTTAGCCCATCTTTCGTTTCCGTCGTTCCGTCAGCCATGTCGCCACACAGTCCCCGTAGGCACGCGCTTTTAGCGCATTTCCTTATGCCCCAACTCCAGTCCCGACTCTAGACGTTTAAGCCGTTGATTGACAATGGCCACGCCGCTTCAGGCGCAATTTTCCGGATTGCTTGACCGCCGCGTCCGGAACGGGTCAACCTTGCGCCCGACGAGGAGTAAACGGGATGGCTTACAGTTCCCTGAGGGATTTCATGGCCCGGCTCGAAAAAGAGGGTCGGTTGGTGCGGGTTTCGGCGCCGGTCTCGAGCGTGCTGGAAATGACCGAAATCCAAACCCGTGTGTTGGCGGACGGCGGTCCGGCGATCCTGTTCGAGAACGTGACCCGGGCTGACGGCACGCCTTCGGACATGCCGGTGCTGGTCAACCTGTTCGGCACTGTCGAACGGGTTGCCTGGGGCATGAGCCGGGAGCCGCATCAGCTCCGCGAAATTGGCGAAACCCTGGCGTTCCTGCGCCAGCCGGAACCGCCCGGCGGCTGGCGCGAGGCCCTCGACATGCTGCCGCTGATGAAGACCGTCATGGCGATGAAGCCGAAGGACGCGGGCACCGCATATTGTCAGGAAATTGTGCTGACGGGGGACGACATCGATCTGAACAACCTGCCGATCCAGACCTGCTGGCCGGGTGAGCCGGCGCCACTGATCACGTGGCCGCTGGTGGTGACAAAGGGACCCGGCGGCGACAAACGCGACGATTACAACCTCGGCATCTACCGGATGCAGGTGACGGGCAAGAACACCACGCTGATGCGCTGGCTCAAGCACCGGGGCGGGGCGCAGCACCACCAGCGCTGGGCCGCGGAAAAGCCGGAACCGCTGCCTGCCGCCGCCGTGCTGGGCGCCGATCCGGGCACCATCCTCGCCGCCGTGACGCCGGTGCCGGATACGCTCTCGGAATACCAGTTCGCCGGACTTCTCAGAGAAAAGAAGGTGGAACTGGTCGACTGCGTCACCCAGCCCCTGAAGGTCCCGGCGGAAGCCGAGATCGTCATCGAAGGGACGGTATCGCTGACGGACTACGGCGACGAAGGGCCCTACGGCGATCACACCGGTTATTACAACGCGGTCGAGCCGTTCCCGGTGTTCAACGTCACCGCCGTCACCATGCGCCGGAACCCGATTTATCTCTCGACCTACACCGGGCGACCGCCGGACGAGCCGTCGGTGCTGGGCGAGGCCTTGAACGACGTGTTCGTGCCGTTGCTGCAGCAGCAATTTCCGGAAATCGTCGATTTCTGGCTGCCGCCGGAGGGATGTTCCTACCGCGTCGCCGTGGTGTCGATGAAGAAGGCATACGCCGGCCACGCCAAGCGCATCATGATGGCGGTGTGGTCGTATCTCCGGCAGTTCATGTACACCAAGTTTGTTATCGTTGTGGACGAGGACATAAATGCGCGCGACTGGAACGACGTGATCTGGGCGATCTCGACCAACGTCGATCCGGGCCGCGACCTGACGGTGATTGAGAATACGCCGATCGACTACCTCGACTTCGCATCGCCGGAATCCGGCCTCGGCGGCAAGCTCGGCATTGACGCCACGACCAAGTTGCCGCCCGAAACGCACCGCGACTGGGGCCAGAAAATCCGCATGACCGACGATGTCATCGAGAAGGTCGATAAAATGTGGTCGGACCTCGGGATTCCCGGTTCGGGTAAGTCGATTTGGGATTAGATGAATGATGGCGCGATTTTACAGTTGAGTGTCTGAAATAAGACGAAAGAATTCTTGGATGTTCCTTTGAACGACTTCGCCACGCGCAGATTTTTCCGCGTTTGCAATCTGCTGGGTGTAAGCGCCACGGGCGCCGGGGGTAATGCTTCCTAGGACTCCGAGTTCAAGCAGCGAAGAAAACGCCCGCTTCGAAATTTCCTGCTCAGCTTGCGACTTTGATTTCGCTGCATCCCCGAGTAGTTCGTCACTGTCTAACGTGCTGGTGATCGTTTTCTGAAAGATGATTTGTTGCATTGATATTTGCCGGAGTGTGTATCGGACATGGGCCTCATACACGTCATGATAAAGATCATCTATAATTAGCTTATGATTCAATATAACGACATCCAGTTGGTACATTGCCAATCCGCTCGGCTTTGAGTTGTACCCATAGTCTGTCAGCCATTGAGCAATAGCTTTCCTCAGATTTGCGAACATTTCATCGTCCGGCGTTTGGGTTTTTCCAAGAACTACCGAATTTAATAATTTGCTGTTCGCTGGATAAGTCGCGCGACCGGGGAAATAAAAATTGTAATAAGAAATTCGGTCAATAACACACCCACTCGCGCCCAAGCACATGATCAAAATCGTTCCGGCGGTGAGTAAATTTTTCATCGAACAAATTTTACGTAGTAAACTCAGAAAGACCAATCGCAAGTTAGTTATCAAGCTTTGATTAGTTCTCCATGCCTTTGCGTATATAAGATTCTTCGCCCGAACCTCACCGCGATTGGGGTCAGAAAATCCGCATGACTGACGATGTCATCGAGAAGGTCGATAAAATGTGGTCGGACCTCGGGATTCCCGGTTCGGGTAAGTCGATCTGGAAGTGATGGCATAAATTCACATCGTCGCCCTGAACTTGCCCCGGATTAAATCCGGGGCTTGATTCAGGGTCCATGAGAAATCCAAAACACCCGATCAAACGCAACTGAATGGATGCTGAATCAAGTTCAGCATGACGGAACAGGAAACGTGCGGGAATGACGATGGGGAAGGCGGCTTTGGACTACAAAATGACGGCGCTGGATTAGTCCGAAACCCCACCCGGCGTTATCAAAATATCAGTTTGAGAACCTGACCCGAACGGTTGGTCTTTGACGTTGTTGTCACACCGGTCCGTTCCCTTTGGAGTGAGTGCGCGCCGATGTCCGAAAGAGCCGCCCGCAGGGGCCGCGATGCCCGCCGTGAAGCCCGTGGAAAAGCGGGCGCCGCCACCAAGCCCTATATCGTCCGCAATATCCCGATCCTCGAACTGGCCTCGATCGAGGCTCTCGAGATGATCGAGGCCAATGCCGACCTCATTCTCGAAGAGATCGGCATCGAGTTCCGCGACGACGACGAAGCGCTCGCCTTGTTCAAGAACGCCGGCGCCGACGTGCAGGGCACGCGCGTGCACTTCCCCAGGGGGTTCTGCCAGAACCTTTTGAAGACCGCGCCCGCGCAGTACACGCAGCACGCCCGCAACCCGGCCCGCAACGTCGAGATCGGCGGCAACCACACGGTGTTCGCGCCGGTCTACGGACCGCCGTTCGTGCGCGACCTCGACCAGGGCCGTCGCTACGGCACCATCGAGGACTTCCGGAATTTCGTGAAGCTCGCCTATATGGCGCCCGCCATGCACCATTCGGGCGGCACGGTGTGCGAGCCGGTCGACCTGCCGGTCAACAAGCGCCACTACGACATGCTCTATGCGCACATGAAGTATTCCGACAAGCCGTTCATGGGCTCGGTGACGCACCCCGAGCGCGCAGCGGATTCGGTCGCCATGTGCGAGATCCTGTTCGGCAAGGATTTCCTCGACCAGAACACGGTCATGACCAGCCTGATCAACGCCAACTCGCCGATGGTCTTCGACGGCACTATGCTGGGCGCGCTCAAGGTTTACGCCCGCGCCAACCAGGCGTGCATCGTCTCGCCGTTCATCCTCGCCGGCGCCATGAGCCCGGTGACGGCCCTCGGCACGCTGGCGCAGGTGCAGGCCGAGGTGCTGGCCGGTGGCGCGCTCACGCAATTGATCCGCCCGGGCGCGCCGCTGATCTACGGCGCCTTCGTCAGCGCCATTTCCATGCAGTCGGGGGCGCCGACCTTCGGCACACCGGAACCGACGCTGGTGATCTCGGCAGCGGCTAACCTGGCGCGGCGGCTCAACCTGCCGTTCCGCTCCGGCGGCTCGCTCTGCGCGTCCAAGGTCGCGGACGCGCAGGCGGCTTACGAAAGCGCCAATACGCTCAACGCCACCGTTATGTCGGGCGTCAACTTCGCGCTGCATTCCGCGGGCTGGCTCGAAGGCGGGCTGTCGTCGGGCTACGAGAAGTTCGTCATGGACTGCGACCAACTCGCCATGATGCAGCGTCTGACCGAGGGCTACGACCTGACCGATAACGGCCAGGGGCTGGATGCGATCCGCGAGGTCGGGCCGGGATCGCATTACCTGGGCTGCGCACACACCCAGGCCAATTTCGAAACCGCGTTCATCCGCTCGACGCTCGCCGACAATAACTCCTATGAACAGTGGGAAGCGGAAGGGGCGCAGGACATGGCCCAACGCGCCAACACGCTCTGGAAGAAGTGGTTGGCGGAGTACCAGGAACCGGCGCTCGACCCCGGCATTGACGAGGCCCTGCAGGCGTTCATGACCGAGCGCAAGGCAAGCTTTCCGGATTCGAACGTGTAGGGGGAACTCGACGTCTTTGTGCTCGGGTTTCAATCGTCACCCTGGCGCAGGCCGGGATCCCGCATCGCGTGTGCTGCTTCCACTGTGCCTCTGCGCCTCTGTGGTTTATAATCGTGGGCGTGGGCTCACCGCCTTCTACCTTGATCCGTGGGGAGCGAGGGCTTACTTAGCCAGATAACCCCGCACCCATATGCTCGGAGACGCGCCATGCGTACTTATCTGTCGATCGACCTCGCCACCCGCGAAATCTCGCGCGAAACCTGGGAGGGCGAGCAGTTGGCACGCGCCGGCCGCTATCACATCGCGAAAACGCTCTACGAGCGCGGTCTCGCCACCGTCGATCCGCTGTCGCCGGAGAACCCGTTGATCTTCTCCGTCGGCCCGTTCGCCGGATCCAACATGTCGAACGCCAACCGGATCAGCGTCGGCTGCAAGAGCCCGCTGACGGGCGGCATCAAGGAAGCCAACGCCGGCGGCACTTTCGGCTTTGCCATGGGTCAGTCGGAAATCTGCGGAATCAATCTGGAGAACGCGGCCGACGACTGGGTCGTCATCTACATCACCAAGGACGGCGAGGTGACCTTCCACGACGCCGCCAAGTACATGGGCAAGGGCGTCATCGAGACGGCGGCGCTGCTGCACGACGACTTCGGCGAGAAAGTCAGCCTCGGGATCTGCGGCCCGGTCGGCGAATACGGCGGACTGATGGCCGGTGTTTCGTTCTCAGACCCCGAAGGCCGCCCGGTGCGCATCGCGGCGCGCGGCGGCGTCGGCGCGGTGATGGGCACGAAAAAGGTCAAGGCGCTGGTCTGCGACAAGCACAAGATGCCGACCTTCCACGACCGCAAGGGCGTGATGCAGGGGGTCAAGGAATACACCGCCAAGCTTCGCGTCGACGAAAAGGTCATCTCCATGGGCGAGTACGGCACCGCGCTGGTTGCCGACGTCATGAACGGCATGGGTGGATTACCGACGCGCAATTTCTCGTCGGGCCGGCTGGTCGACGCGTCCAAGGAACGCATGCGCATGGGTGGCGATTTCATCCGTGAACAGAACATGGAACGCGGCGGCGTGCCGACGCACGCCTGCATGCCGGGCTGCATGATCAAGTGCTCGAACATCTATGCCGGCAAGGACGGCGAGGAAATCGTCTCGCCGCTGGAATACGAGACCATCGGGCTGCTCGGCACCAACTGCGGCATCACCGATCCGGACGATGTGGCACGCCTCAACATGACGGCCAACGACCTCGGCATCGACACCATCGAACTGGGCGCGACGCTTGCCGTGCTGATGGACGCGGGCGAGGCCGAATTCGGCGATGTGCCGTTCATGGAGAGGGCGCTCGAGGACATCCGCACCGGGACCGAACGCGGCAGGCTTCTGGCCCAGGGCACGGCGCGGGTCGCCGAGCATTATCAAGTACGTCGCGCGCCGGTGATCAAGAAACAGGCGATCAGCGCCTACGACCCACGCGTCATCGAGGTGACCGGCATTTCCATGATGTCGACGGCACAGGGCGCCGACCACACCACCGGCAACATCCCGACCCACGAATGCGACGGGCAGACGACGGAGCAGCTCGTCGCCGAGAGCATGAACGTGCAGGTCTTGTGCGCGGCGGCCGACAGCGTCGGGCTATGCCTGTTCGGGCGCACGGTGACCAATATCAACCTCGATCTGGTGATGGGCGCGGTGAACAACGCCATCGGTACGGACCTTGCCCCGGACTTCTACAAACAGATCGGCGTCGAGACGCTTCGGTTCGAGGAAGCCTTCAACCGCGACGCGGGCTTTGACGAGGCCGACGACGAATTGCCCGATTTCTTCTACGACGAGGCGCTGGAGCCGACCGGCAAGACGGCCCGCCACCACGCCGCAGAGGTACGCGAACACCGAGCCGCGTGGCTGGAAAAGACGGGCGGCGAACTGGCCGTCAAGCCGCTCCCGGAAAGCGCGGTTTACTAGGCTCAGGACCCATTAATTCTGTGTTCAGGGTTTTGTCGGATGGTGATGTTTCTATGGAACAGGGGGCATCACATGAGCGACCTATTCTGGCTGACCCCGGCGCAATTGAAGCGCATCGAGCCACACTTTCCGTTGTCGCACGGCATCCCTCGGGTCGATGACCTGCGGGTCATTTCCGGCATCATTCACGTGATCCGCAACGGGCTTCGCTGGCGCGATGCGCCGAAGGACTACGGCCCCCACAAGGCGCTCTACGACCGCTTCGTGCGCTGGAGCCACATGGGCGTGTTCGACCGCATCTTCGCTGCGCTGTCGAGCGAGGGCGGGCCGCCGGATCGACTGATGATCGACGCAACGCACCTGAAGGCTCATCGTACGGCGGCGAGCCTGCTTAAAAAGGGGATGTTCCCCACCGTATCGGGTGAACGAAGGGCGGCCTGAACTCGAAGCTGCATGCCGTTGTCGATGAAGATGGCAAACTGATCATCCTGTTGCTCACCGAGGGACAGACCAATGATCACGTCGGTGCCAAGCTGATTTACGAAAATCTGCCGTCATCGGCGTCGCACCTGATCGGCGACAAGGGCTATGACTCCGACGAGTTCTGCACGGCCCTCGAAGCCAAGGGTATCAAGGCTTGTATCCCGCCACGAAGGAACAGAGCCGCCAAGACCGGCTACTGCAAGGCGCTCTATAAAACCCGTCATAATTCTATCTCAATCAATGAGTCCTGAGCCTAATGAGTCCTGAGCCTAGGGTCGTCAGTTTGTATTGTCCGGGATTTTGATAATATTATTCTTCTAATGGGTTTTATTTTAGGGCGAATATAAATGGATGTTATCGATTTCTTCACAGTGATTGGAACAATTTTGGGGTTGGGTGTCGCCCTAGATAGAATTTTGCCGCAAACGGTCAATGCTCGCTGGTCTCGCTACCTTTTACAGCTTGACCGGAAAAAATTTCCTAACTACGTCGCAGGTCGCGCTCTCGATATTTTCGATTATTTATTCTCAAATAATTTTTTCTCAAAACGATTTATATTTAGATCGTTATTATATTCTATTTTATTTTCAATTATTTCATTGTCTTTTTTGTATATTTATTATCCGCATACGTTTTTCAAGGCGGTATCTGGGATCTTGTACGTGAGCGAGGATTCTTATAATTATCCGGCTATGTTCTTGCCGATTGGCATTTTTCTACTATGTGATTATGTTTGCAATGGTCAAACAAAGTATTTCTTAGGCCTTATGAGAGCTTGCGATAGTGTGCCAAAATTTCTTTTGTTGGGGTATTCTGATTTTATAGTAACGACATCAATTGGAATTTTTTCCATCGCAATCGCAGCCGTCGTCTTTGTCTATTTATTTTTAGCGCAACCCATTGAGAATGTGACGCTTCTGTTGCGGTTTGACGATGATGACGCTCGAACGAAAACTGCGACTTTGATGGTTTCAAGGGATGAACGGACTAGTTCTCTAAACGAACTTGATCGAGAGTTAGTTGATGCTTATCCGGGTAGCGAACGAGAGCATTATCTTTACCATCAAAGCGGTTCTAGCGATGTAGATTACCGTCTCATTCGAGTCTTTGATGGAGAAAGCCAAGCAAGTTTCCTGACTGACATATACGTACGCGGAGGCGCTTATTTCGATCTAACCGTTTATGAAAAATCAAATGACGCCGTTTGCCACGATTTTGCGTACGCTATGGAGCATGCAAAATCACGCTTTCAGCTAAAAGGGTGGGATCCGGAGGCAGTAAAGGATGCCTGTAAAAATAATGCAGGCTATAGAGACGATTTGGAAATAATTCCAAAATTATATTTATTTGACTATATTGGATTATTTTCTTCAACTGGCGGAGATTTAATCCATTATTCTTTATCGTCTATAACGGAAGGATTTAAAGGATACTATGCCGTTAGTGCTACAGAATTTGCTGCAAAAAAGATACTTTGGCCTCCCGTTTATATTAATGACAACGCACGTGAGGTGTCTACGTTTAACGATATATTTGGTCACGTTTGGGCTCATCATTTCGGAAGCGCCCGGGCGTATGTTCATAACGGGTACCCTTGGTCGACATTTTTCGTAGTTACTCTTCTTACGTCAGTATTTATTTGGGTCTTCATATTCTTCTTCATCCTCGTTTATCCATTTGTTTGGTTGCTTGAAAAATCAAGCGGTGAATGGCAGATACGAATAAGAGAATACCCGTGGACATCTGTATCCGTAGTGTGTGTTCTCTATTTTGTTTTTCTTTTCACACTCCCTGCAATTGTGTTGACCTGAGCCCCTAATCCTCCTCCAGTTTTTTTGGTAGAGTCCGTCGATGAAGTGCTGTACCCCCCAACGCACCCTCGGCAGGAGCTAGAGTTTTCCGGCTGTTTCACGACGGCGGGCTGGTTCCGACGTCGTGGAATGCCAGCGTGATCGGCGGCCTGTTGCCGATTGCACCATGTGGTCTTACCTCGTTATAATCTCTACGCTAATCCTCCAACTTTTCTGGGCATCCGACAAGTTTAGGAACCAGTGCGTATTCAGGCATTCCGCCCGAAGACGTCCATTGAATGCCTCGATGAACGCATTATCCGTCGGCTTGCCGGGCCTGGAGAAGTCCAGCGTCACGTCGTGCGCATACGCCCATAAATCGAGGTCGTGGGAGATGAACTCCGACCCCTGATCGACTCGGATCGTCTTCGGATAACTGATGCCTGGACAGATGCGCTCCAGAGTGGCGACGATATCTTGGATTATAGTGACAGTGCATTAATTGACGTTCCGGCCGGCCCCTGATGCCGTACCGGCATGCCCCGTCCCACGCAGCGTTCCGCTGCATATCTTCCGTGGGGTTGGCCGTGAGGTCGCTGCCGGAAAAACCAGCAAGACGCCGGAGAGAAATAACCAGAAAAATCTGTGCATTTTCGCCATCACCGCTTCCACTTTAGTGCGTTCTTCCGGTTTTTGTTCTATCTCTTATGTACGTTCGAACGAAACAGCCGATTTTCAGGCCCGGAGAAACATGGACCCTCTGACGCAGGGCGCATTGGGCGCCGCATTGCCGCAAGCCGCGTACGCAAACAAGCTGGACCGCCGGAAATACCAATTCGCCATTGCGGGTCTGCTGGGCATGCTCGGCGGCATGGCGGCGGACCTGGACGTGCTGATCGCGTCCGATACCGATCCGCTCCTGTTTCTGGCCTATCACCGGCAATTCACGCATTCCCTCGTCTTCATCCCCGTTGGCGGCCTGATCGTGGCGGCGGTTCTGCATTGGATGATCGGACGCCGCTGGCACCTGACGTTTTGGCAGACGGCGGCGATATGCACGCTCGGCTATGCGACCCATGCGCTGCTGGATACGGCGACGTCCTACGGTACGATGCTGCTGTGGCCGTTCGTGGACACGCGGTTTTCGTGGAGCATCATTTCCATCATCGATCCGCTGTTCACGCTGCCGCTGATGCTGGGTGCCGTGCTGACCGCGATACGGGGTAAACCCCGGTATGCGCGTATCGGCCTCGTCTGGGCGCTGCTCTATCTTGGCGCCGGATGGTGGCAGCATCAGGGCGCGCGCGACATGGCGGCGGACCTGGCGGCATCACGCGGCCATGCGCCGGCCCGGTTCGAGATCAAGCCCAGCTTCGGCAATGTCTTGGTCTGGAAAAGCATCTACGAGACCGATGGGCGGTTTTATGTGGATGCCGTCCGCGTCGGCCTCGCGCCGCGCGTGTATGTGGGGACATCCGTTGCCAAACTGGATGTGGGACGGGATTATCCCTGGCTCGCGCCGGACAGTCAGCAGGCGCGGGACATCGCGAGATTCACCGGTTTCAGCGACGGCTACGCCGCGGTCGATCCATCGGATCCGAACCGCGTTATCGATGCCCGTTATTCCTTCGTCCCGAACGAGATCGGTGCGCTGTTCTCGATCGAGCTGACGCCGGACGCCGACGCGACGACGCATGTCAGATACATGACCCACCGAGACGAAGCGCGCGAACAGTTCGGCCGGCTCTGGCACCTCATGACCGCGAGGGCGCCGGGGCGCTGACTGGCGTTGTCGAATGGCCGGACGGTTTTCGGCAAGTGGCTCTGTCGTCGGTTACGGCTGCGTGATCTACGTCATACGCCCGGGGCTGGCACCCGGGTAAGCTAAAACATGTAGCGGGGGTAAGAATGAAACTCAGAACCGGCGAACCATGGATGCCCGCCGACGAATACGGCAGGTCGCTCGGCGGCCTCGGCGTCAATCTGCTGGTGCCGTCGATCGCGGCCGAGCGGGATTTTCAGCTTAGCGTGCTGGCCGCGGACGAGGTCTATGCCGACCCGGACTTCGCGGTCTATCGGGGGCATGGCGCGGAATGGATGCTGCACGCCGATCACGCCTATTCCGACCATCCGCTCAAGGGCTCGCTGACGGATGACCTGCCGCGCGGCATCGGTGCCGAGATACGGCTCTACGGCCGCGACCCGGACGACGCGGAGGCGCAGGCGCGGGCCTTGGACATGACCGTCCTTGCCGGGTCGATGGATAAACCGCATGGTCTCCGGGAATGTTTCCTGATCTCGCCGGCCGGTTATCTGTGGGTGCCGGGGGTGGCGATCGGCGGAGGGACTGCATGACGACGGGTGCACGCGCGTTTCTTTTCTGGGTATTGGCGACGGTAGTGCTGTTGCCGTTGTCCTCGCGCGCCGAACCCGTTGCGGTGCAGATCAAGCCGGTGGCCATGCCCGCCATTACCGAGAAAGGCTACCAGGGACGAACCACCTTCACGCCTTATGTCGAGGTGCGTGACGCCGCCGCGGTCGAACGGCTGTGCGGGCGTTTGCCCCGGCTGATGGACGCGTACCTGGTCGCGCTCGAGGAGAGGCCGGTGCAGCTCGGCGACGTCGGGCTCGACATCGCGTCGCGCCAGGACATGTTCAAGTCACTTGCCGATACCTCGGTCGGTACCGGGGTCTTCAAGGCGTTCTACCTTGTGCGCGGCTCCAAAACCCGGGGCGAGGGGACCGAGGCCTATTTCCTCGACGGCGCGACGCGCGAATGCACGCCGGTCAAGTACCTGCCGTGGACCGCGAGCGTGCCGGTGCCGGAGCAGGCGGAAACGCGGCAACGCTCGGCGCCGGATACGGAAGCCGCCGCCGAGCCCAAAGGGGCCGACATTCCGACACCCGAGATCATGCCGACCGGCGATGCGCCCTCGCCGTTGAGCGATGAACAACTGGCCAGGGCCGAGGCGGAACTGCTGGCCGACCTTCCGGAAGCGCCGAAGACATTCCCCGGTGCGCCGGCGGGCGCGCGCAAGCAGGCGCCGGGGCTTGTCGAAACGGCGCTGGTGCTGCTGGGCATCGCCGGCGTGATGATGGTGGTCGGCAGCTACGTTGGCTATCAGGTTGCCAAGGCTAGGCGCGAGCGCCGCCGCAAGGAACGCCGCAAGGCCAGGCAGGACCGCCGCGCCGGCGTCGAACGGCGGCAGCGTTCGGACGGTCCGCCGGCGTCGGGCGAACGTCGCGCCGTCGATGAGCGCCGCAAGACCTCCGATCGCCGCAAGGGCGACCGGCGGATGAAGAAGGACCGCCGCGACGAGGCCGAATCAGAAAATCCCGATACCGACACCGAAAATTGATATCCGTTCCCTTTCCGGGCAGGCCGGCGACGGTTAATGTCGGCTTGAGTTCGTGTGACGGAGGAGCGACATGGCGACCCAGCCGACCAAGACCGCCGAGACAAGCTGGACCATCACCGGGGCCTCGGTGGAGACCCGCGACAAGGTGAAAAAGGCCGCCGCGGCGGAGGGAATGACCATCCGCGCATGGGTCGACAGGACCCTGAACGCCGCCGCCGACGGCAGGCTGGGCAAGGGGGGCGACGGTTTTGGCGCGGCCGACGCCAAGGCGCTCGCCGACATGTCGGGCAAGCTCGACGATCTTCTGAAACGTCTGCCGGAAGACCCGAAAACTGCGGAGAAGCTGGCCGCAGAGCGTACCTCGGCGGCGGTTCTGAAGGCTGTCGCGGCGGGCTTAGGCGAGATGCAGCGCAATGCCAAGGAACAGGCCCGCGCCGCCGAAGGCAAGCCCGCGAAGAAGAAAACCAAGCCCAAAAAGGCCCCGCAGGCCAAAGCCACGGGTGGTGCCTGAACCTGAATAAACCTGAATAAACCTGAATCAATATGTCTCGATTCCCGTTTTTGCGACAGTTGTTAACCCATTCAGGATCGGTTTGCTGGACAAACCGCCGATCGTCTCCATATTGAGAAGTGCCTGCCCCCGCGCGGGGGAATTTTCATGCAGGCACCCAAAAACCGACGAACAAAGAAGGTAACAAATGACGACAAAAACGATAGCGCTCGCCGCGCTGGTTTCGCTTGCGCTCGGCGCATGCGCGACCGGGGAAGACACCATGAAATCCGAAAACGTGCTCGATGCGAAGGGCCTGCAGGCCGTCTTCAAGCAGGGCGGCGGCACCTGCGCCTGGACCGCCGGCGGCACCGAGGGCCAGGATTTCTATTATTCGACCACGTCCAAATCGATGGGCGAGGCCGACCGTAACATCGGCAGCGACACCGTGCAGGGCACGTGGCAGCTCAAGGGCAACCAGCTCTGTGTCGACTTCGGCACCGAGCAGTGCTCGACCCTCGAGAAGACCGGCAAGAAACAGTACAAGGCGTCGTTCGGCGGTACCGTCTACGACATGGGCTGCTGACGGACTGAATATCTGTGTATTCAGATCGGAGAGGGCGTCGCCGCCGGGCGGCGCCCTTTTTACATACGCCGGGCGGCGCCCTTTTCGGTTGGTCGGTCGGATCATTAACCCTATAAGTCACGGGGGCGGAGTGAAACGTCGCCGAATGGGGCGGTCTAAAGGGGGGAACCCGATGAAACTGATGATGTTCGAAGAGGGCGGCGCGCGGCGCCTCGGCGTCGTGCAGGGCGATACGGTGATCGATGTCGCCGCCTGCGATCCGACGCTGCCGGCGACGATCCTGGCGCTGGTCAACGGCGGGCCGGACGTGCTGGGTGCGGTCGCCGATGCGGTGGCCGGCGCACCCGAAACGGCACTGCTGGCGCTTGCCGACGTGGCCCCGGCGCTGCCCATCGCGCGGCCCGGCAAGTTCGTCTGCGTCGGTCTCAACTACGCCGCGCACGCGCGCGAGGGTGGGCACGAACCGCCGGACTATCCGTCGCTGTTCGTGCGCTTCGCGTCGTCGCTGGTCGCCGCCGGCCAGCCGGTGGTGCGGCCGCATGTCTCCGAGCAGTTCGACTACGAGGCCGAACTCGCCGTCGTCATCGGCGAAGGCGGGCGCCACATCGCCGAGGTCGGCGCGCTCGACCACGTGTTCGGCTACACGATCTTCAATGACGTTTCGGTGCGCGACTACCAGCGCAAGACCAAACAGTGGACGCCGGGCAAGAACTTCGACGGCACCGGTCCGTTCGGGCCGTGGGTGGTGACGCCGGACGACCTGCCGCCGGGCGCCGCCGGGCTGCGTATCACCAGCCGCGTCAACGGCGGGACGCGCCAGGATTCCAACACAGCGGACATGATCTTCCCGGTCGCGAAAATCGTCGCCATCGTGTCCGAGTTCATGACGCTGGAGCCCGGCGACGTCATCGCCACCGGCACGCCGTCGGGCGTGGCGCATGCCATGACCCCACCCGGCTGGATGACACCCGGCGACACCGTCGAGGTCGAGATCGAGGGCATCGGCGTGCTTTCGAATCCGGTTGTGCAGGAGGGATGAGTTTGCGCCGTTCGGGTGCACGGCATCCCGTAAGTGCGCTCGGTGACGAATTGATCTAATCTTCCACCATCGAAGTGATAGGGGAATACGCATGCATACCGTATCGGTGATCGCCAGTGGGTTCGTTCTGCTCGGCATCGTGCTGTTCGGCGCCAGGGCCATGAAAAAGCCGATGTCGAAGGCCGCGCTTCAGTTCATTCCCGTGTGGTTCGTTTGTGCGGCGTATAACATGTGGGTCGGCATCGACACCGCCGGATACACGTTCATGGAGGAACTGCCGATCTTTTTCGGTGTCTTCGGCGTTCC
Organism: Rhodospirillales bacterium; assembly: GCA_965229805.1. Taxonomy (GTDB): domain Bacteria; phylum Pseudomonadota; class Alphaproteobacteria; order Rhodospirillales; family Casp-alpha2; genus UBA4479. Next base: position 1,350,910 of record CBDDJO010000002.1, read on the forward strand.
GGCGGTTGCCGCGTTCATCCTGTCGCGCCGGCTTAACGGGTAGCGGCGCCCGGCGTCTCGACCGGATGAAGATGTGATATAAGCCGTCCATGCTCCTGGAAGCTCTCGCCTATCTGACGACGCCGTGCCCGCAACCCTACCGGCGTATGGGCTACCTCAAGGAACTGATCGCCACCGAGGCGCGCTACCGCAGATGCCGCGCCGCGTGGCAGCCGCATCTGGAACGTACCCGCGCCGTCATCGCCCGCGCCGCCCGGATGGCGGAGGGGCGGGAACGGGCCGTGATCCTCGGTGCCGGGATGGTCGCCGACGTGCCGCTCGACGAGCTGGCGCGGAAATTCCGGGCGGTCGAATTGGTCGACCTCTGTTTCGCCAAACAGACGCGGCGCAATGTCTGGCGCAACCCGAACATAGAGCGTGTGACCTTTGACGTCACCGGCACGCTGGCGGCGCTGGCCAAGGGTACCGTGCCGACACCCGGCCTGGCGAACGGTCTCGCGCTCGGCGACGCCGACCTGGTGGTGTCGGCGAACCTGCTGTCACAACTGCCGCTGGTGCCGCTGGCGTATCTGGAAAAGACCCGGCCGGATTTGGATGCCGCGGCGCGCGACGGGTTCGCCGAGGCCCTGATCCGCAACCACGTGGCGCTTCTGGAAACCTGCCCGGGTACGGTGTGCCTGGTCACCGATGTCGAACGCCAGTTGCGCGACGGCGACCGGCTGATCGAGACCGAGGATCCCCTGCGCGGTGTGCTGCCGGCGCGCGACGGCGAGGAATGGCTGTGGGAGATCGCACCCCGCTACGAGGTCTCGCCCGACTACGCCATCCTCAACCGGGTCAAGGGGATGGTCTGGCGGGGGTCAGTGTAAAATATTGGTCACCCCGCCTTGAGGCCGTCCGCCAGCGACCGCCGGGCAGCGCGGAGGGCGGGGATCAGACCCGCCAGTGCGCCCGCGATGACGACTCCCGCGACCAGCGCAAGCTCCGCCGGTGCCGGCGTCACGCGTGTCAGATAGAGACCGTAGGCTTGACCGACCTGCGTTGCGAACAGCGCGTAAAAGACGGTGATCGCCGCCAGTCCGACGGCGGCGCCGACGGCAGAAAGCGTCGCCGCCTCCAGGACCAGCAGCGCCGCGATGTGGCGCGGCCCGGCGCCGACGGCCCGCAGGACCGCCATCTCGCGGCGTCGCTCGTTGAGGCCTGCCAGCAGCATCGTCGTCATGCCGAGGAACGCGCTGATGAGCACGCAGAGCGCGGCGGCGCCAAGCGCGGTCTCGGCGACGGCGACCGTTGACCACAGCTCGTGCATGGCAACGCCGGGCAGGATCGCCATTAGCGGTTCGCCACGGTATCCACCGATGTCGCGCTGCAGGCCGAAAATTGCGGTCTTCGACTTGAGCCCAACCAGGAACGCGGTGATCGAGCGCGGCTGCAGGTCGAGCCCGCGTAGCGCGTCCGCGTCCAGTTTGCGCCCTGGCGCACGGCGCGCCGGACCGAAATCGACGTGCACGGCTTCCAGCCCCTCGAGGCTGACGTGCAGCGTCCGGTCGACCGGCGTGCCGGTCGGCGCCAGCACGCCCGCGACCCGGAACGGCAGCCGGTCGTGCTTGTTGATGCCGCCGCCGAGGCCGTGCTCGATCACCACGTCGGAACCGACGCCGTAGCCGAGCGCGTCGGCAACCTCGGCACCAAGCACCACGTCGAACAGGTCGCCGAACCGTTTGCCGGCTTCGAGCGCCAGTTCTCGGTCGCCGGAATAACGGTAGTGGTCGAAATAATCGGCGCTTGTGCCGACGACCCGGTAGCCCCGGTGTGAGTCGCCGAGCGCCAGCGGCACCGTCCATTCGACGCGCGGATCGCGGGCGAAGTCGGCATGGCTCTTCCAGCTGATATTGCTGGTCGCGTTGCCGATGCGGAACACGCTGTAGAGCAGAAGCTGCACCTGGCCGGTGCGCGCGCCGACGATCAGGTCGGTGCCTGAAACCGTGCTGGCGAAGCTCGACCGGGCGTCGTGCCGGAGCCGTTCGACGCCGAGCACCAGCAGCACGCTGACGGCGATCGAGAAGACGGTCAGCAGCACCGTCCAGCGTCGGCTGGCGAGGCTCTTGAGGGTGAGGGCGGCGAGGTTCATGACGCGATCTCCGCTACCGCGGCGCGGTTCAGTGCGGTCATGTCGATGCGCGTGTCGAACAGCGGGAACAGCGCCTCGTCATGGCTGACCACGGCGAGCGTCGCGCCGCGTGCGCGGCAGGCGCCGGAAACCAGTTCGATGAACGCATTGCGGTTGGCAGCATCCAGTGCCGAGGTCGGCTCGTCGGCGATGACCAGTCCCGGATCCCCGACTAGTGCGCGGGCCGCCGCGACGCGCTGCTGCTGGCCGATGCTGAGCGCGTCGACACGGCGCCCGGCAAATGCGCTGGGGGTGAGGCCGAGGGCGTCCAGCAGGTCGCGTGCCTGAGCCTCGAGCCCGCCGGCGGCGCGTGCCCGTTCGCGGCGTTGGGAGGAGAACGTGCCCGCCAGCATGACGTTCTCGAGAACGCTCAGATACGGTATCAGGTTGAACATCTGAAACACGACGCCGATGCGGTCGGCGCGGAAGGCGTCGCGCGCCGGGGCAGGGAGTGCACCCATGTCCTGTCCGGATATTTCGACACGTCCGCTGCCGGGGACGGCGATTCCGCTCAGGATATTGAGCAGTGACGTCTTGCCGCTGCCGCTCGGGCCGGTGATCAGGACCTGCGCGCCGTCGTCGATGGCAAGCGACGGAATATCAAGGACGAGCGGGCCCGCCGGCGCCCACCGGAATTCCAGGTTGTCGATCCGGATCGTCACCTGGCCGGGTCTCAGAACACCAGCATCAGACGGTTGTCGGTGGGCGTCAGTTCCTTGGCCCACTGGCCCTTGGCGGTCACCGCCTGAACCTTGACCTCCTCGAGGCTCGGGAACAGCGCGAACAGGCGAACCTCGATGTCCTTCAGCGCGTCGGGCGTGGCGCAGGTGAACTCGTAAAACGCGCCGAAGTCGCCGTGGCCCGGTTCGTGCTCCTGCTCGTGTTTGTGTTCATGCTTGTGCTCGTTCGTATGGCCATGCGCGTGTTTTTCTTCGAGCATGCTGCTCTCGGCATGCGCCTCGGCCAGTTCGCAGCCGGCGCCGGCGGGCAGCGCGAACACCGCGCCGGCATTCTCCAATGTCTCGACCGCTTTCTGCACGGCGGTGGCATCGGCATCGCTCTCGGCCTTGTGCTCGAACCCGACCACGTCGGCACCCGGTAGCGTCAGTTCCATCAGCACGTCGTTGCCGTCGACGACGACGTTGATCTCGCCGGCGCCGTGGACATGCTTGCCGTGCTCGCCGCTGGCCAGGGCCGGACCGGCAACCGCCAGCGTCACGGCAAGCACGATGCCGCCGAAGAATGAATGCTTATTGCTCATAGGGGGTGATCCTCATGCCTGTCATGCTGTAACCGGTTTCGATCTCCGCCGTGCCGTCGACGAGGCTCAGTTCCTCGGTCGCCGTTTTTGCCGCCAGTTCCCCCGTGATCCACACCGGGTCGTAGATGTTCTCGACCTTGTGCGGCGTCTCGAGGTTGACGACGATCAACTGGTTGGGCGGCGGCGGCGGGCTGTGGATGCAGGCGCCGACGTAGGGCACCAGCAGGAACTTGTGGACCGCCTTGTCGGAAAATTCCAGCGGCAGCGCGTAGCCCGGCATCCGCACCGTCTGCCCGTCGAGGCTGGTGACGATCTCGCGGCCCTGCGCCGTGACCTTGTCGCGGAATGCCTTGTCCTTGGCCAGCATATCCTCGACGTTGATGCCTTTGGCGGTCAGCTTCTCGGTCAGCTCCCGGGCGAAGGCGACGTTCGCGTTCTGCTCCTCGATGAAGCCGCGTTCCAACTGGGCGCGGGTATCGGCGATGATGCCGAGCTCGATGGCATCGTCGGTCTCCAGCGCGTCGAACGGGTCGGGGACAGGTTCGCTCCACGGCACCAGGTCGTCCCAGGTGATTTCGCGCGGCGTCTCGGCGAACACCGGCATGGCGGTTGTGACGATGATGGTCGCGACGAAAAGAAAGCGGCACAGCGATGTTCGAATGCGGTCGATCATGGGATGCGGCGGTCCGTCCAGCGCTCGGATGTAGGTGGCGTCGATGCGCGGCAATCTAGCACGGTTTTCGATGCGCGCGCCACGGATTGATCCGGCTCGCGCGCTTACCCGGTATTTCGTCTGGCCACCGGCAATGGGCGCGGCCTAGGGTGAGATATGGTTGAATTCGGCGTCTACGGCGGTCTGTTCGGTGTTGCGTTTCTGGCCGCGACGATCCTGCCGGCGCAGTCGGAAATAGGGCTCGTCGCACTGGTCATCAATGACGAATATTCGATCCCGGCGCTGATCGCCGTTGCCAGCGCCGGCAACACGCTGGGTGCGGTGGTCAACTGGGCCGTCGGCCGTGGTGTCGAACGATTCCATGACAAGAAATGGTTTCCGGCGTCGCCGCGACAGCTCGACCGGGCGACCGGGTGGTATAGAAAATACGGTCGGTGGAGCTTGCTGCTAAGCTGGGCGCCGTTCGTCGGCGATCCGTTGACGCTCGCCGCCGGGATTCTGCGCGAACCGATTTGGTCGTTTCTGCTGCTGGTCGCGTTCGCCAAGACGGCGCGCTACATCGTTACCGCCGCCATCGCCATGAACTGGATCTGACGGGAGATATGTAAGCCCGTCGCCCTGAACTGGTTTCAGGGCCCATGTGCGCTAAGCACTGACCGTCGATGATTTCGTGGATGCTGAATCGAGTTCAGCATGACGAGGGACGTGTCACCTCACCTTGAGGCCGTATTCCTGTGACGCGTCCTCGAGCCAGGTCCACAGATACGTGGCGAAGCTGCGCAGCGGATAGAGCTCGTAGGTCGGATCGCCGCTCCGCGCCTCGGCTGTTTGCGTCAGCATAACGCCGGTCTTGGCGACGATGCATTGCGCCGACCGGCCGGGGCCGAAGACGCGGGGGTGCAGGTCGAGCGAACAGCCCTTCTGCAGGACTTCGCGGGCGCGTGGACCGGAAACCTCGATACAGGTGCGGGCGTGGGTGCTGTCCGTCACCGCCGCATGCAGGCCGCTCGTCTTAAGGTTTTTCCAAAGCGCCTTCAGGGCGCGCTCGGCGCCCTTTTCGGACGTGATCACCAGCCACTCGTCGGGGCCCAGCCACATGATGCGTGTCGTGTTGGCCTTGCCAGCGACGGTGTTCGCGTCGACCGGCGGCGCGAGCTTGACCGCTTTCTGCACGGCGTCGACGAAAGCGCTGTCGGCGGCATCGCCGCGGATGTTGATCAGGCCGCGATAGGGGATTTCCTTCACCGTTACGCCGGTGCCGCGGGTCGCCGCGTCGTCGTGCGCGCGCGCGCCGAGGCCGAGGTGGGCGAGGGGGCTTCGCAGGCGATAGGCGTCAACCATCGAGACGGCTCCCTTCCGGATCATAGAAAACGGGGTCGACGATCTCGGCGGCGACGGTCTTGCCGTCTTCCAGCGGCACGTAGACCGTGTCGCCCTTGCGGCCTCTGCCGTTCTCGACCAGCGCCAGCGCGATCGAGTGGCCGAGCGCCGCCGACCAGTAGCTCGACGTGACGTGGCCGATCATGTCCATCGGCGGTTCTGGCCGGGTCCGGGCGACGATCTGCCCGCCCTCGGGCAGCACTTCTTGACCATCCGTGGTCAGCAGACCGATCAGTTGTTTGCGGTCCTCGCGGATGGTGTCGGCGCGGCTGAGCGAGCGCTTGCCGATGAAGTCGGGTTTCTTCTTGGAGACGATCCAGTCCATGCCGAGGTCGATCGGGGTCACCGTGCCGTCGGTTTCCTGGCCGACGATGATGAACCCCTTTTCGGCGCGCAGCACGTGCATGGTTTCGGTGCCGAACGGGGTGATGCCGTATTTCTCGCCGGCGTTCATGATGTCAGTCCAGAGCGCGAGGCCCGCCGACGCCGGCACGTTGATCTCGTAAGAAAGCTCGCCGGTGAAGCTGATGCGGTAGACGCGCGCGGGGATGCCGCCGACGGTGCCGTCCCGCCACGACATGAACGGGAACTTTTTCGGGTCGAGGTCGATGTCGGCGGTGAATTCACTCAACAGGTCGCGGGCGTTGGGGCCGGCGAGCTGCAGCGTCGCGAACTGCTCGGTAACCGAGGTCAGATAGACCTTCAGGTCCGGCCATTCGGTCTGCAGCCATTCCTCGAGCCACGCCATCACGCGCGGCGCGCCGCCCGACGTGGTGGTCATCAGGTAGTGGTTCTCGCCCAGGCACGAGGTCACGCCGTCGTCCATGACCATGCCGTCCTCGCCCAGCATCAGGCCGTAGCGGCACTTGCCGGGGGCGAGCTTGAGCCAGGCGTTGGTGTAGACGCGGTTGAGGAACTCCGCCGCGTCCGGGCCCTGGATGTCGATCTTGCCGAGCGTGGTCGCGTCGAGCATGCCGACGGCTTGGCGCACCGCCAGACACTCGCGGCTGACCGCGTCCTGCATCGTCTCGCCGTCCTTCGGGTAATACCACGGGCGGCGCCACTGGCCGACGTCCTCCCACGTGCAGCCCTGCTGTTCGTGCCAGTCGTGCATCGGCGTGCGGCGGATGGGATCGAAGAATTCGCCGACGAAACGACCCGCGAGCGCGCCCATGGTCACAGGCGAGTAGGGCGGGCGGAATGTCGTGGTGCCGGTCTCGGGCACCGACTGGCCGAGCGCGGCGGAGAGGATCGCATGGCCCGGAATGTTGCCGGTCTTGCCCTGGTCGGTGGCCATGCCCAGCGTGGTGTAACGCTTGGCATGCTCGACCGAGCGGTAGCCCTCGCGCGCCGCGAGCTGCACGTCGGCGACGGTGACGTCGTTTTGCGGGTCGAGGAAGTGCTTGCCGCGCTCGCCGGCGGGTTTCGTCGTCGGCACGTACCACACCGTGCGCCACGCGGTCTCGTCGATGTCGGACGACGTCTTGGCCGGGACCGGGCGTTTGTCGGCGGTCAGGCCGAGCTGCGAGCCGGCGTCGATGCCGGCGAAGTCGCCCTCGTTCAGCGCCTGCTGCAGCGAGAAGCTGCCGTTGGCGGCGCCGCACGCGGTCTCGGCCTGCAGCGTCTCGCCGGGCACGAACACGCCGTCATGGTCGCGCCAGACGTTCCGGCCCGCCGAGTGGCTGTGCAGGTGCACGACCGGATTCCAGCCGCCGCTGGAGCCGACGGTATCGCAGGTAATGGTGCGCGCGGCGCCGGTGACGCCGTCGCCGGTATCGTTGAGCTTCATCACCTCGACACCGCGCACGCGCTTGTTGCCGTGGACGGCGGTGACGGCGGAACCTTCGATGACCTCGATGCCGGCTTCGATGGCGCGGGTCACCAGTTCGCCGGCCGGGTCGTCGCGGACGTCGACGACCGCGGCGACAACCGCGCCCGCGGCCTTCAGATCCAGTGCCGAGCGGTAGGCGTCGTCGTTGTTGGTGAAGATCACGTGGCGTTTGCCGGGCGTGACGCCGTAGCGGTTGACGTAAGCGCGGAGCGCGCCGGCCAGCATGCAGCCCGGGCGGTCGTTGTCGCTATAGATCAGCGGCCGTTCGATAGCGCCGGTGGCGAGGATCACGCGCTTTGCCCGGACGCGCCAGACGCGTTGCCGGGTGCGGCCGTCCTGGCCGAAGGCGACGTTGGTGTCGCGGTTCTGCAGGAGGCCGAGGAAGTTGTGATCGTAGTAGCCGAACGCGGTGGTGTGCTTGAGTACCGTGACGTCCGGGTTGGCCATCAGCTCGGCCTCGACGTCGGCGGCCCATTCGAGGGCCGGCTTGCCGTCGATGTCGAATTTCTCGTTCAGCAACTGCCCGCCCAGATCCGGCTGTTCGTCGACGAGGATCACGCGCGCCCCGGTCGCGGCGGCGGCGCGGGCGGCACTGAGACCCGACGGTCCGGCGCCGACGACGACCACGTCGGCATGGGCGTTCATCTTGTCGTAGGTGTCGGCGTCCGGCACCTCCGGCGATTTGCCGAGGCCGGCGGCGCGGCGGATGAAATGCTCGTAGACCTTCCAGCCCGAGACCGGCCACATGAAGGTCTTGTAGTAAAAGCCGGCCGGCAGGATGCGGTGGAACAGCCCGTTGACCGCCATCACGTCCCAACTCGGCGACGGCCAGCAGTTGACGCTCGACGCGTCGAGGCCGTCGTAGAGCGGGATGCGCGTCGCCAGCATGTTGGAGATCGTGCGCGCACCGCGTTCGAGTTGCACCAGCGCGTTCGGTTCCTCGGTCCCGGCCGAGACGATGCCGCGCGGGCGGTGGTACTTGAAGCTGCGCCCGACCAGCATAACGCCGTTGGCCAGCAGCGCGGATGCCAGCGTGTCGCCCTCGTAGCCACTCATCAGGCGGCCGTTGAAATAGAAATCGATCCGTTTCGAACGGTCGATGCGGCCGCCGTCCATAAGGCGATGGGACTGGCTCATGACTTTTTGCCCCCGTCGATCAGCGCCTTGATCTCCTTCGGCGGCTGTTCGCCCATTTTATAGACAGCCAGAATCTCGTTGGTGTGCGTGTTGCGCGCGACGTTGAACCAGCGCCGGCAGCCGGCGGTATGCACCCAGCGTTCGAGGTGCGGGCCCTTGGGGTTCTTGCGCATGAACAGGTAATCGGCCCATTCCGGGTCGCTAAGCTTTTCCGGGTTCTCCGGGCGTGCGATGTGCGCCTCGTGGCCGTAGGAAAATTCCGTTTCCTCGCGTTCGCCGCAGAACGGGCATTCGATAATGAACATCCCGGGTCTCCTAGTGCGCCACGCCGGCGGCGCCGTGCTCGTCGATCAGGTAGCCGTTGACGAACCGGTCGAGCGAGAATGCGGCGTTCAGTTCGTGCGGCTCGTCGCGGGCGATGGTGTGCGCGAACACCCATCCCGACCCCGGCGTCGCCTTGAAGCCGCCGGTGCCCCAGCCGCAGTTGAAATAAAGCCCGTCGACGGGCGTCTTGGAAATGATCGGGCTGGCGTCCGGGCAAGTATCGACGATGCCGCCCCACTGGCGCATCAGGCGCATGCGGCTGAACAGCGGGAACAGTTCGCAGACTGCGGCGATCTGATCCTCGATGATGTGCAGGCTGCCGCGCTGCGAATAGCTGTTGTGCGCGTCGATGCCGGCGCCCATCACCAGCTCGCCCTTGTCGGACTGCGAGATGTAGCAGTGCACCGCGCCCGACATCACGACCACGTCGATGATCGGCTTGACCGGATCGGAGACCATCGCCTGCAGAGGGTGGCTTTCGATCGGCATGCGGAACCCGGCCATGTCCGACATGACGGTGCAGTGTCCGGCGACGACGACGCCGACCTTTTTCGCCCTAATCTGGCCGCGTGACGTCTGCACGCCGGTGATCTTGCTGCCCGAGATATCGAAGCCGGTGACCTCGCAGTTCTGGATGATGTCGACGCCGCGTGCGTCGGACGCGCGCGCCAGGCCCCAGGCAACGGCGTCGTGGCGGGCGGTGCCGCCGCGCGGCTGAAAGCTGGAGCCCAGCACCGGATAGCGGATCGCCGGGTCGAGGTTGATGATCGGCACCAGCTTCCTGATTTCCGCCGGTTCCAGATATTCGCCGTCGATGCCATTGAGCTTGTTGGCGTAGACCCGGCGCTTGGTGGCGCGGACGTCGCTTAAGCTGTGCGCGAGGTTCAGCACGCCGCGCTGGCTCAGCATGATGTTGTAGTTGATGTCCTGGCTCAGGCCCTCGTAGAGCTGCAGCGATTTCTCGTAAAGGTGCGCGCTCTCGTCCCAGAGATAATTGGAGCGGATGATGGTCGTGTTGCGGCCGGTGTTGCCGCCGCCGAGCCAGCCCTTTTCCAGCACCGCGACATTGGTGATGCCGTGCTCCTTGGCGAGGTAATACGCGGTCGCCAGACCGTGCCCGCCGCCGCCGACGATGACCACGTCGTATTCCGGTTTCGGGTCGGGCGAGCGCCAGGCCTCCTGCCAGTCACGGTGGTAGCCCATCGCGTTGCGAAGCAGACTGAAGATCGAATACTTGGTCATCTGAGTCCCTGTCCCGGCACCGTGACGGCCGTCCTTCCCGCGCACATCCGGCGCGATCCCGAGTATCACGCTAGATGCCCTCCTTTCCCATCGTCAAGGCGCGCCGTCTGTCCGTTTTGCGACGTCCACCCCCGTTTTTACGACCACCGCCGGGCGACGGGTTTCCGGCTGACAGAAATCGGTCACAAGATTGCGGATATATTGTCGTTCCCTTGCCCCGGCCCACCAGATAATGTGCGGGCATGAGGTTCAGTTGGGGGATGATCGGGGTGGTCTGCGCGCTCGCCGTGGCGGCGTCGCTGCCCGCGTTCGCCCAGGATGCGGGGGGGATGGACCTCGACATCATCAAGGATGTGCCGGGGGGCTGGAGCGACCCGAACGCAGATCCGAACGCCCCACCGCAGACCGAGACCAATCCTCTCGACCGGGATTTCAAAAGCGCGCTCGATGCCTACTACGGGCGCGACTACGTGGCGGCGCGCGACAAGTGGGGCGAGCTGACCGACGCCGGGCATGGCCTCAGCATGCACAATCTGGCGGTCCTCAAGTGGCGCGGGCAGGGCGGGCCGCGTGGGCAATCCGAAGCGCTGGAGTTGTTCCGCGATGCCGGCGAGAACCAGGTGCCGCAGTCGCTGCACGCGCTGGGAGTCCTTAGCCTCAAGGGCGCGGGGGTGCCGCCCGATGCGCGCGAGGCGGTGCGGTTTTTCAAGGCGGCGTCCGACCTCGATCACCCACCGTCGATGTATAACCTGGCGCTGGCGCACCTCAGGGGGATCGGCGGCGCGGGGGATAAAGATCTCGGCATGAAGCTGATGACGGCTGCCGCCGAAGCCGGGCTGGCGCGGGCGCAGTACGACCTCGGCACGCTTCTTTATAACGGCACCTATACGGATGTCGACAAACCGGCGGCGCGGATCTGGTTCGAGCGCGCCGCCCAGAACGGCGATCCGTTCGGGTATTACAACCTGGCGCTGATGCAGTTCGCGGGCGAGGGCGGTGCCACCGACCCGGACGGCGCGGCGTTCAACCTGACCGAAGCCGCCGAGATGGGCGCGGTGCCGGCGCAGGTCCGCCTCGCGCATCATTTGGCGACGGGCGAGGGCGGCGTCCGGAAAGACCCGGCCGGGGCCTACGTCTGGTTCCGCATCGCCGGCGCGTTCGGCGCCGAAGACGCGCTCAAGAACGCCAAGCGGATCGGCCGCACGCTGAGCGAAACGCAGCTCAAACGCGCCCGGCAGGCGGTGGCGGCGTTCCGGCCCAAAAGTCCCGTCGAAGCGGCGCCGGGGGCGGATGCCGAGCCGGTCCGCGGTTCCGAAACCGCGCCTGACGGTCCGGCGCCGCCGCGGCCGGGCAACGTCTCAGACAAGGACGCGAAGGAAGCGGAAGATCTCCTGAAAACGTTGCAGCAATAGCTGGGTAAGAGAAACGGACGGATAAATGCTCAATTTTCTGGTCAGGGTTTGCAAATTCGCCATCAAGGCGGCGATCGTCGTCGCCGGGATCGCGGTGGTGATCTCGTACGCGCGCCTGAGCGAGTTCGGCGATATGCGCAAGGCGCTGATCGACAAGATCATGAATTCCTATGCCGGTCGCATCGCCGTCGACGGCGATGTCTCGCTCAACATGGCGTTCCCGCCCAGCGTCTCGATCGAGGGGGTCAGGATCAAAAACGCGAAATGGGGGACGAAACCCGACATGCTGACCGCCGAGCGGGTCGTCGCCGAAGTCGACCTGATCCCGCTGTTGCAGGGCGACATGGCGGTGCCCAGGCTGCGCATGATCGGCGTCGACATCGTCGTCGAGACCCGGCGCGACGGCACCACCAACTGGGACGAACTGAACGAGTTCGAAACCGCGTCGGGCGGCAACCCGGCGGGGGCGCCGACGATTCTGCCGCAGATCGGCGGCACCGCGGTCACGGTGGCGGGCGGCACGCTGACCATCGTCAACAGCGTGCTGCCGGGCGCGCAGGTGCTGTCGCTGGCCGGGGGCAGCCTCGGCGGGTTGATACCGTGTCCATGAATCTTCGTGCATGCCACCCATAAAAAACCCGCTGCGCCAAAATCCCGCCGGATAATATAATACTTGGTCTTCTGCCGCGACGGTCACCGAAATGGCCGGCAACGGGTACGCTACCGCAGAGCGGATCGGGCAGATAAGGCTAGGACCCTTAGCCTGCCTCCGGAAACAATCGCGGACAGCCAACGTTCAGGAGTAAGGTGTTATGAGACTACTCACTGTCTTCGTTTTTTGTCTCATGCTGGGTGTTTCGTTCGTTGCCAGCACCGTCGCAGACGGCAAGCAGAGCAGTAAACCGGCGACTACGTCGGCACCGGAAACTTCGCAACCGCTTGACGACTACCTCGGTGGCTGCTCTCAGCCGAAGCCAATTGGTTAACGGCCGCCGCCGCAGGCGGCGAACGTCACGTGGCTGATTTCCTGAGATCGCCGAAAGAGACGATCCTGCCGGCTATGGCACTGGCTGCGACAGTCATGGGGCTTGCAAGCCAGACCTTGCCGGGCCCGGAGCGGCCCGGGAAATTTCGGTTGATGGCGCTGATGGTGACCTGATTTGCATCGGCGGACAGCCCTGGCCCGCACCCGGCGCAGGCACCGCAGGCCGGGTTCAGGATTTCCGCGCCGACCGCCTCGAAGGCCTCCAGATAACCCCGCTCGCGGCAGTATTCCCGGACGGCGGTGGTGCCGAACTGCAAGTACAGTTTGACGCCACCCGGTACTTTCAGTCCTTTGTCCGCGGCCCACCTGAGCACTTCGTGATAGCCGTCAAAGTCTTCCCGCTTGCCGGCGGTGCACGAGCCGCCGTAGGCGATATCGACGCGGACCGTATCGCCGAGCGCGGCGACGGTCAGGCCGTTGCCTGGATCGCCCGGTGACGCCAGCATCGGCGAGAGTGCGGAACAATCGATGTCGAATTCGTGGGTATACGCGGCGCCGGCGTCGCTGGTCATCCACGGCTCGAGGGTGAAGTCGATGCCGCGCCGCGCCTTCAGAAATCGGCATGTTTCGGCATCGGGAATGAAAATGCCGCTGAGCCCGCCCATCTCGGCGGTCATGTTAGTGAGGGTCGCGCGCTCGTCGGTGGAAAGCTGCGCCGCCGCAGGACCGCCGAATTCGAAAACGCAGCCGATGCCGCCGCCGTCGCGTACGAACGGGTCTGCCAGGAGGTGCAGAACGATGTCCTTGGCCATAACATCGGAGGGGATATCGCCCGCGAGATTGACGCGCACGGTTTCCGGCACCTTGATTCGGGTCAGCCCGGTCATCAGCGCATTCGACATTTCCGTGCTGCCGATGCCGTAGGCCAGGCAGCCGAGGGCGCCGCAGTGGGGCGTGTGCGAATCCGTGCCCGCCGCGAGTTGGCCCGGTAGGACGTAATGTTCGGTCATCATGGCATGGGAGATGCCTTCCGAGCCTTCCTCACGGTCCAGATAGCCGTGATCGTTGAGCCCGTATTTGCCAATGAATTTGCGGTGCCCTTCCGACATACGGCGGATGCCGGGCATGCGGTCGGTCTTGGCGTTCACCTCCGGGCGGTGTGCATACGAGTAATGGTCTTCGAACGACACCACCGTCGCGGGGTCATCAAACTCCAGCCCGTCACCGTAGGCCTCTTCCAGCATGTAGCCGCACATGGCAGTGTAGATGTCGTGGAAATAGCGCCATGCCGGGCGCACGAACCCAGCCGAGCCGCGTGCAAGGTCCCATGTCTCGCAGCCGGAATCGATGGCGTGGCGGGCGATGATCTTCTCAACAAGGGTCTTTGGCCCGCCGTCCTGCCATCTCTGTTCCGGGATGTTCTCTGCCGTTATAGCGATATTGCGTCCGTAGCCGAGGAGCCCGCCGGCGCGTAGGATATCGGCGGCCTGCGGGTCGCGCCCCGCCAGCAGGTCGTCGATGGGGATTGCCTCGCCGGCACGGATGCGGTCGATCAGGCCTAAATCGGTACACGTAAAAAGGCCCAGATTATCGGCGTTCTGGCGATATAGTCTTTCGAAGCTATCGGCGATGATTAGGCGGATCCCGGCGCGGACTTCGGCGAGGGGGCTGTGTTCACGGGATGAGCCCTTGCCGTAGCGATTGCCGCCGACGATGACCGAAAAACCGCCGTTGGCTAGTGCGCTCTCGCCGATCGGTAGCTCGCCCTGTGTTTCGAAGCCAACATGAGCGAAGCGTGCAATCCGGTCATCGTAGTAAACCAGCGTCGGAATGGGGGTGATCTCGTCTGTCGATATGTCGCTGCGTAGCGGCTGTGCCGCGTCGGGCGCAAGGTCTATTCCGTCGAACTGTGCCGCTATCTTGGCGGGGTCATTCGACAGAAACAGGATGCGGCCCGGAAATTCGATATGTTTCGTCATGTTGCAGGACCCCGGATTGACGCGTCGTCGCTCCAGCCTATCCTCACCGTGCGGGCAATCCAAGGCGGTGGAAATGTGGGATGACCACGTCGGCAAAAAATGAGCCCCTCCCGTTGGGGCGGGAGGAGCTCAGTACAGGGTAGACTCACTACAGGGGGCGTAGGAGAAGCGTGGCCTTGCGGCCGGATTGGTCAGTCGTTCGGCCCGAGGTGGGGGCGGAACCTGGAAAATGCGTTGCGGACGGCCTCGGCCCGGAGGCGGCGGCCTTCGCGAATGGCATGTTCCACCTCGCCGCTGGCGAAAATACTGTCGGTCCTCGCGGACCCGGTGTTGCGATCGCTGTACATATCTAGCGTCCTTTCAATCCTTCGGCGGAGCGGTGTTTTTTGCCCCGCGCTGTTGGAAAGAACCTAATAGATTTCCCTGAATAAGATAATGACCAAAAAAAGACTATGTTTCGTGAAGGATATTCATTAATATCCCGCGCATGGACAGATTCGGAGAAATGGAAACCTTCGCCCGGGTGGTGGAAAGCGGCAGCTTTTCGCGTGCCGCGCGCGATTTGCACATGACGCCGTCGGCGGTCTCGAAGATGATCGGGCGCCTCGAAGACCGCCTGGGTGTCCGGCTTCTCAGCCGCACGACCCGCAAGCTCAGTCTGACCGAGGAGGGGCGCGCGTTCTATCAGCGCGTGACGCCGATCCTGGCCGAGGTCGAGGAGGCGGAGGAAACCGTCTCGCTGTCGACCGCCGAAGCGCGCGGTGTGCTGCGTGTCAACGCCTCGACCGCGTTCGGGCAGTACCAGATCGTGCCGCTGATCCCCAAGATGCTGGAGAAGTATCCGAGTTTGCAGGTGCAGCTCACCATGACCGACAGCATCGTCAATCTGGTGGAGGAGGGCTTCGACGTCTCGATTCGCATCGGCACGCTCACCGACTCGTCGCTGATCGCGCGCAAGCTCGGCACCGCGCACCGGGTGCTCGTCGCCGCGCCGGAATACCTCCAGCGCCGCGGCACGCCCAAGTGCCCGCACGACCTGAAAGACCACGAGTGCCTCAAGCTGAGTATTCCGACGTCGCTCAACAAATGGGAATTCAACACCGATAGCGGCCCTTCGACGGTCGAGGTGTCGGGCCGCTTCGAGGCCGACAACGCGATCGCGCTGCACGAGGCGGCGTTGGCCGGAATAGGCTTGTTCCGCGCGGCGTCGTTCGTCGTCGGCGACGACATCAAGGCGGGGCGGCTGGTGCCGGTGCTGCAGGAATTCGAGATCACTGGCGATCCGGGCATCTTCGCGGTGTGGCCGCACAACCGCAACCTGTCGGCCAAGGTGCGCGCCTTCGTCGATACCCTGGTCGATGCGTTCACGCCGATTCCGCCGTGGGAGCGGGATAACGAATGACAGGCAGTCCGTCCTTAGAGACGACCTGACGGCCTCCTCAGGATGAGGCCCTCAAACTGCGATTGGAAACATCCTCATCCTGAAGCGCCCCGGATTTGATCCGTGGCATCTCGAAGGATGAGACGGGCTGTCAGACTTTTTGCGGTCCGGCACGCGGAAATTGAAATAATCTACGATTTCAAGTGTAAGGCATTGCTGCATTGCAAAATTTTCAGTGGTTTCCGTCGCCGGAAATGCTATCAACCGCGTGCATTTACTGACGCCGAAGTTTAACCCCGTGTGCGGACGGAGTGCACGATGAACAAAATTCATTCCGATACGTCGACCGATCAGGACCACCCGTCCGGACACGCGCCGGCGAAGCCGCGTATGAAGCGATCTTTCGTTCTAGCGGCGGTGCTCGCGGTGCTCGCGGTGCTGTGGGTCGCGTCGGGCATGATCGGCGACGAGCCGCCCGCCGATCAGGAAACGGTCGCCGAGCGCAATGCCCAGGAAACCGAAACGATCACGGTGCAGGTCCGCGACTTCACGGCCGTCGATCATCCGCGCACGCTGATCGTGACGGGCCGCACCAACGCCATCAAGGACGCCGAGATCAAGGCCGAGACCGCCGGTCAGGTTGTCGCGCGCCCGGCCCGCAAGGGTGCCGTCGTCGACAAGGGGACGGTGTTGCTGGAACTCGCCATGGATGATCGCGCCGCGCGGCTGCGTGACGCCGAGGCCCGGGTCGGCGCCGCCAAGATCGTCTATGAGGCGTCACGCGACCTTCAGCGCAAGCAATTCGAATCCCAGGTCAAGCTGGCCGAGAGCAACGCCGCGCTGGCCGAGGCGGAGGCCGATCTCGCGGCGATCAAGCTCGATATCGCGCGCACCAAGATCCGTGCGCCCATCGGCGGCTTTATCGACGAGCTTCTGCCGGGCCCGGGCGATTACGTCGAGGTCGGCGAGCAGGTGGCGACGGTGGTCGACCTCGATCCGATGCGGGTCATCGCCTACGTTACCGAACGCGAGGTCGAGTTTCTCAGCATCGACGATCTCGCGACGATCGAATTGCCGAGCGGGCGCCAGATCGGCGGTACCGTGCATTACATCTCGCGCGTCGCCAACGACACCACCCGAGCGTTCCGCGTCGACGTCTGGTTCGACAACCCGGACGGCACCATTCCCGCCGGCATGACCGCCGAGGTGCGGCTGAACGGCGGCACGCGCATGGCGCACCAGATTCCGACCTCGGCGCTGACACTGAACGACCAGGGCCGGCTTGGCGTGCGTACGGTCTCGGGCGGCACGGTCCGCTTCATGCCGGTGACGCTGCTCGATGACCAGCCGGACGGCGCCTGGGTCACCGGGCTGCCGGACCAGACCACGATCATTACCGTCGGTCAGGAATTCGTCGTCGACGGGCAGGACGTGCAGGTATCCCGGGGTGAGGCGGTCGCGCCGGGCGGCACGGACGCCGGGATGGGCGAGTCCAATCCCGTGCTGCCCAAACCGGGCGGGGAAGAAATGACGCCGAAGGCGGGCGGCACGGACTCCGGTAAATGAACGCGATCATCGAAGCCGCCGTCAGCCACAGCCGTACGGTCCTTGGCGGGCTGGTGCTGATCCTGATCGCCGGGACGTTCGCCTTCAACGATATCGCCAAGGAGGCGGACCCGGACGTCAATATCCCGATCATCTACGTCTCGATGAACCACGAGGGAATTTCGCCCGAGGATGCCGAGCGCCTTTTGATCCGCCCGATGGAGCAGGAACTGCGTGCCATCGAGGGAGTGAAGGAGATGCGCGCCAGCGCCTACGAGGGTGGGGCCAACGTGACCCTCGAATTCGACGCCGGCTTCGACGCCGACGACGCGCTGACCGACGTCCGCGAGAAGGTCGACCTGGCGAAGCCCGAACTGCCGCAGGAAACCGACGAGCCGGAGGTGCACGAGGTCAACTTCTCGCTGTTTCCGGTACTGGTGGTGACGCTTTCGGGGAATGTGCCGGAACGCACGTTGCAGACGCTGGCGCGTAGCCTGCGTGACGAGATCGAGGGGATTTCCCAGGTCCTCAAGGTCGAGATCGCCGGCGACCGCGAGGAGTTGGTCGAGGTCGTGATCGACCCGGTCGCGATCGAGAGTTACGGCCTGTCGCCGACGCAGACCGTCGCCACCGTCGCCAGTTCCAACCTGCTGGTTGCCGCCGGTGCCCAGGACACGGGGCAGGGCCGCTTCGCGATCAAGGTGCCGGGCCTGTTCGAGACCGTGGACGACATCGCCAACATGCCGGTCAAGGTCGACGGCGACAGCGCCATCGTGCTGGGCGATATCGCGGAAATCCGCCGCGGCTTCAAGGACCCGGAAACCTTCGCCCGCGTCGACGGCCATCCGGCGGTGGCGCTCGAGGTGTCCAAGCGCACCGGCCAGAACATCATCGAGACCGTCGAGGCGGTGCGCCGCACCGTCGAGGCGGAGCGCGCGGCATGGACCGGCGCCATGCGCGACGCCGTCCACGTCGAATACCTGCAGGACAAGTCCGACGACATCCGCCTGATGCTGACCGATCTGCAGAACAATGTGCTGTCGGCCATCGTCCTGGTCATGGTGATCGTCGTCGCCGCGCTCGGGCTCAGGACCGCGGGGCTTGTCGGGATCGCCATTCCGGGTTCGTTCCTGACCGCGATCCTGGTGCTCTATTCGGTCGGCATGACGGTCAACATCGTCGTCCTGTTCAGCCTGATCCTGGCGGTCGGGATGCTGGTCGACGGCGCCATCGTCGTCACCGAGTACGCCGACCGCAAGATGACCGAGGGCGAGCCGAAGCGCGCCGCCTATACGCTGGCGGCCAAGCGTATGGCGTGGCCGATCATCGCCTCGACGGCGACGACGCTGGCGGCGTTCCTGCCGCTGGTGTTCTGGCCCGGGGTCGTCGGCGAATTCATGAAGTTCCTGCCGATCACGCTGTTGATGACGCTGACCGCGTCGCTGGCCATGGCGCTGGTGTTCGTACCGACGCTGGGCGCGCAGGTGGGCAAGCCGGGCGGTGCCGTCGATCCCGAGCTGATGCGCGAGCTGGCGGCGTCGTCGACGTTCCGTACCGATCACCTGTCGGGCATGACCGGCGCCTACGTGCGTGTGCTTGACGGTGCGCTCCGGCATCCGGTGAAGATCCTCATGGCGGCGCTGGCGCTCCTGGTCGGCGTGCAGATGGCCTACGGGACCTTTGGCAAGGGCGTCGAGTTCTTCCCCGAGGTCGAGCCGGAACTGGCGAAGCTACAGGTGCGCGCTCGCGGCAATCTGTCGGTCTGGGAAAAGAACGACATCATGAAGCAGGTCGAGAGCCGTATCCTCGACGTCGAGGGCATCCGCGATACCTACACCCGCGTCGGCAAGAGCGAACAGTCGGACGACGCCGAGGACATCATCGGCGAAGTGACGCTGGAATTCGAGGAATGGTACCTGCGCCGCAAGGCCTCGGTGATCCTTGCCGAAGCCAAGCGGAAGACCGGTGACATCGCCGGTATCTACATCGACCGCCGCACGGCCGAGGCCGGACCGCCCGTCGGCAAGGACATCCAGGTCGAGTTCTCGAGCCGTAATCCCGAACTGCTGGCACCGGCGACGGCCAGGCTCCGCGACTACATCGACCAGGACGGCCAGTACCAGAACGTTGAGGACAGCCGACCGCTGCCGGGCATCGATTTCGAGATCGACGTCGACCGCGCCCAGGCGGCCAAGTTCGGCACTGACGTCGAAACCGTCGGCCGCGCCGTGCAACTCGCGACCAACGGCCTCAAGCTTGGCGAATACCGACCCGACGACGCCGACGATGAAATCGACGTGCGCGCGCGTTATCCGGAACGGTTCCGCACTCTCGACCAGCTCTCGAGTCTGCGGATCGATATCGACGGCCAGTCTGTGCCGATCCGCAACTTCGTCACGGTCAGTCCCGAGCCCAAGACCGGCACCCTCAAGCGGACCGACACGCGCCGTGTGATGTCGGTCAAGGCCGACGTGGTCGAGGGCATACTGGTCGATAGCAAAGTCCAGGAAGTTCAGAAATGGATCGCCGAGGCCGGGTTCGATCCGCGCATCACGGTCCGTTTCAAGGGCGAGGACGAAGAGCAGAAGAAAGCGCAGGCGTTTCTGGTCAAGGCATTCGGCGTGGCGCTGTTCCTGATGGCGCTGATCCTGGTGACCCAGTTCAACAGCTTCTATTCGGCGTTCCTGATTCTGTCGGCGGTGATTATGTCAACCATCGGCGTGTTCATCGGCCTTTTGCTGACGGGCCAGCCGTTCGGCGTGGTGATGAGCGGTATCGGCGTGATCGCGCTGGCCGGCATCGTCGTCAACAACAACATCGTGCTGATCGACACCTTCGACAGGCTCAAGAAGGAATCCGCGTCGGTCCGCGACGCCATTCTGAAAACCGGGGCGCAGCGTTTGCGCCCGGTGCTGTTGACCACGGTGACGACGATCCTCGGCCTGATGCCGATGGTGCTTGGGGTCAACATCGATTTCGTCAACCGCAGCGTCAACATCGGCGCGCCGTCGACGCAATGGTGGACGCAGCTCTCGACGGCGATCGTCTTCGGCCTCGCCTTTGCCACCGTGCTGACCCTCATTGTCACGCCCAGTGCGCTGATGCTGCGCGGCAACGTCGCGGCGTGGCTGGAACGGCGGCGGGAACGGAAAGCGGCCGCCGCGGCCTGACCCCCTCACCTAACCTCTCCCCCTGAAGGAGGAGAGGGATAGTTGCGCCATTCGATCCGAGAGTCCCTCTCCACCACGTATGTGGGGGAGAGGACAGGTGAGGGGGCATGGTGCGCGTGGTTTCGCCCGTGGCTGGTCGTGCCTTCAGGCGCGCGGTTGGTCGTGCCTTCAGGCGCGCGGTTGACTGATCGCGTTTTCGCCGTCGTCGTCATCGTCTTCGTCTTCGATCTCTTCTTCGTCGTCCGGTGGCAGGCCGGCGGCGTCGCGCGCCATCAGACGCCGATAACGGCGGATCGAGACCGGGATCAGCCCGATATAGAGGATTAACACGGCGGCCAGCGTCCACCACGGCGCCGACACGATGAACGTTGCGGTGACGGCGATGGTGATCATCACCGGCAGGAACCAGGCGCGTGGAATTCGCGACGTCTTGAACGAGAACGTCGGGATCGTCGAGATCAGCAGCGCCCCCGACGCCAGCATCCAGACTGCCACCATACCCGGATTGCGGAAGAAATCGTCGCCGGCAATGAACGACAGGATCATCGGTAACAGCACAACGCCGGCACCGGCGGGGGCGGGCACGCCGGTGAAGAATTGGCCGGCCCAGTTCGGCTTGTCCGGGTCCTCGAGCGCGACGTTGAAGCGCGCTAGCCTGAGTCCGCAGCACATGGCGAACAGCATGCAGACGATCCAGCCCCAGCGGCCGGCGTCCTGCATCGCCCAAAGATACAGAATCAGCGCCGGGCAGACCCCGAAGCAGACGAAATCGGAAAGTGAGTCCAGTTCGGCGCCGAACTTGCTGGCGCCCTTGAGGAGCCTTGCGACGCGCCCGTCGAGCGCGTCCAGTACCGCCGCCACCGTCACCGCGATGCCGGCGAATTCCCATTGTTCCTGCAGCGCGAAGCGGACCGACGTGAGCCCGGACGCCAGCCCCATCAACGTCAGCACGTTGGGAATCAGCTTGTTCAGGCTCATCACGCGGATGCCGCGTTTTTTCGGCGGCGCCTGCGTCGTCGATTCCTTGGTTGTCTCGTCCATTCCGTAGCCTTCTAGCGGACCGCGCCCGCGAGCGGGTCTCCCTTGCGCGTCAGATCGGCGATCACCGTTTCGCCGGCGATGGTGGTCTGACCCTCGATCACCAGCGGCTGCACGCCGTCGGGTAGAAAGATATCAACCCGGGAACCGAAGCGGATCAGGCCGAAGCGTTCGCCCGCATTCAGCGGCGCGCCGGTTTCAACGTAGCACAGGATACGCCGGGCCACGAGACCGGCGATCTGCACGAAGGCGATCTCGGTGCCGTCGTCCGTCTTGACCTTGAGCGACATGCGCTCGTTGAATTCGCTCGCCTTGTCCAGCGACGCGTTGAAGAAGCGCCCGGGACGGTAGTGCTTGGCGCTGACCGTGCCGGTGACCGGCGAACGGTTCACATGCACGTTGAAGACGTTCATGAATACCGCGATCCGGGTCATGGGCTCGGACCCCATCTCCAGTTCCGGCGGCGGCGGTGCCTTGACCACCGACTGCACGACGCCGTCGGCGGGGCAAATCACCAGGTTGCCGTCGTCGGGCGTGACCCGGTCCGGGTCGCGGAAAAAATACGCGCACCATGCGGTCAGCACCATGCCGATCACGCCCAGCGGCTCCCAGAAAATGTAGAGCGCGACGGTCGCCGCCGCGAAGATCGCGATGAAGGGGTATCCCGCCTTGTTGATCGGGACGAGAACGATTTTCAGCAAAACCCGGCTCCTCGGTTGACGTGTCGACGGTGTCCGGCGTCAGTTGACGCTTGGAATCTCGAAGACCTGACCCGGGTATATCAAATCCGGATCGATAATCCGACCCTTGTTGGCCTCGAATATCTGAGTATAGGAGAACCCGGATCCGTACAGGCGCCGGGCGATTCGCCACAGGGAATTACCCGGCTGTACCAGGACATAGGTCCCCTCGGCCATGGTTTTCAGATCCTCGGCGCGCGAGAACGGATATTCGACCCGCGCGATCACCTTGCCGCCGTCGCCGACCTGGTCGGCGCGCAGCGTATAGAGCCCGGGCGGGATCAGCCGGTCCGGCCTGGCGACCCACTGGCTGTCGTCGCCCGCGGTGACGCGGTTCAGCAACTCGCCATCCAGGTAAAGCTGGACCGTCGCGCCCTTGGGCGCGCCGCCGCCGACGATCACGTTGCCCTTGGTGTCGTAATCAAGGGTGTCGATGGTCAGCGGGAACTGGGTGCGATCGACCGGCCCCGCCGGATTCTGCACGATCTTGGTCGGCTTATCTGCCTTCTTCGGGAATTTCAGCACCATCGCCTGTTGTTGTGTCGGTTCGCCGGTTTCGGCACCACGTTCCGGCACCGCGATGACCACGTCCTCGGCGGCGGCGATCTCCTCGCCGCCCTCGACGATTGCCTTCAGCGACAGTTTCCGCGAACCCGGTTCGAGCGGGTTTTCCGGAACGAACACCCATTCGCCGCGTTCGTCGGCCTCGACCTTGCCGATCACGGCGTCGCCGTCGAGAATCCGAACCTCGCTTTTTGGCGGTGCGGTGCCGGCGATGACGGTATCGCCCTCCGGGTTGACGCGGATGACGTCGAAGGCGGGGGCGCGGGGGCCTTCTTCAACGGGCTCGGCATCCGGCGCCGACGCTTCGGGCCGGGCCGCCTGTTCGGCCGTTTCCGGTTTGACGGTCGCCGCCGGGGCCTCTGTCTGTTCGGTTTTGCCCGCGTCCTCGGTCTGAGCCTTGGGCTCTTCGGCGGTAATTTCCTCGCGCCACGCGAACTCGTTCAGCCCGATCGCGGCGGCGATGGCGGCGAGACCCAACAAGACAAGCAGGATCGGTGTTCTGGACATTGACATTTGATTGCCACATTTACGCGTGACGTGAAAGAAATAGATGCGTTGCGGCGGGTTTCAAGCATCTTGAGCTGACGTTATCTTGATTGGACGTTCGATGCGTTTCAGGCAAGTTTGCCGGTGGGAATGAACGGCGGGTGAGGTAAGCAATGGCCGATACAAGCGAATCCGGGGCACCCGGCAAGGGTGCTTACGTCTGGGATCTGCCGACGCGGCTCTTCCACTGGGCGTTTCTGGGCGCGGTCGCGACGTCGCTCTGGACCGCCGAGTTCGGGCCGATGGATATCCATCTGATCTCCGGCCACGTGGTGCTGGCGCTGCTGATCTTCCGCATCGTGTGGGGATTCGCCGGCGGCCGTCACGCACGTTTCCGGCACTTCGTCGCCGGACCGGCACGGGTTGTCGGCTATGCGAAGAAGCTGTTTTCCGGCGGCGTCGCTCCGCATCTGGGACACAATCCGATGGGCGGCTGGTCGGTCGTGGCAATGCTGCTGGCGTTGCTGGTGCAGGCCGGGACCGGGCTGTTCGCCAACGACGATATCCTGACCGAGGGGCCGCTCGCCGGGACGGTCACGAAATCGACCAGCGATTTCCTGACCTACATCCATCATCTGTCGTCGAATGCCGTCTACGCGCTGATCGTGCTGCACCTGATGGCGGTCGCATTCTACTGGATCAAGGGGCTGGGCATCGTTGGCGCGATGATCACGGGGCGCTCGACGGACATCGACACGGATGATGCGCCCCCGCAAAGCGAGGCGGAAGGGTCCCTGACCACGGCCATCACCGTCGCCGCGGTCGCCGCGGGCATTGCGTATGCGGTGATGAATTACTGAGTGAACTGTTCATGCTTCGAGACGCCCCGGATCAGGTCCGGGGCTCCTCAGCATGAGGTATTAGGTAGAAACGGGACGGGAACCCTCATCCAGAGGAGGCCGCAGGCCGTCTCGAAGGATGAGGGAACACGGGGCGGAGGCTACTTCTTCTCGCGGAAGCCGTCGTGGCAGGCCTTGCAGGCGTTCTTGCCGAGCGCGCCGAGCGCGCTGCCGATGGTGCCCTTATCGCCCGACTTGGCGGCCTCGGCCAGCTTGTTCGAGTGATCGACGAAGGCCATCGCCACCTTCTTGAACTCATCGGGCTTGTCCCAGACGTCCATGGTCGCCTCGGTATCGCCGTCCATCTTGCTGGAATCCTTGGGGAACGCCGACAGCGCGGCCTGCGCGAGGCCCGCCATGGCGTCGGCGTGTGCGGAAATGTCCTTCATGTTGCCGGCCTCGCCCTTGAGGATCAGCGACATCGAGGTCATGTGACCGCCGACGGCCTTCATGACCGATTTGCGGTACTTGATATCGGCTTCGCCGGCGAAGGCGGACCCGGCGCTAACGGCCAGCACGCCCGCGGCAATAACCGGAAGGAATACCTTTCTGAACTTCATCGTCTCTCACTCCTTGGCAATCGGAATTCTGGGCAATCAGTTCGTCTCTCGACTGGCGGCGCTTCGCCGATTGCGCTAAGTATGGGGCCGCCATTAGCGGAGCAATATATCCGCTGATAAAGGATTCCACGCATCACACTATTGTGAGTGAGTGTAAGGGAGCAGGTTTCGCGCCATGCCCATGCCATCTTCCATCGCCGTGTTCTGCGGCTCCAAGCCGGGTAACGATCCTGAGCAGATGGCGGCCGCGCGCGCGCTCGGCCGTGGCATGGCCGAACGCGGAATCCGTCTCGTTTATGGCGGCGGGCGCGTCGGCCTGATGGGTGCCGTCGCCGACGCGGCACAGGAAGCGGGCGGCGCCGTCACCGGCGTGATTCCTGAATTCCTGATGAAACGCGAACTCGGCAACGACCGGATCGACGCGCTCGAAGTCACCGAGAGCATGCATAGCCGAAAGCAGCGCATGTTCGAACTGGCCGATGCCTTCGTCACCCTGGCGGGCGGGCTCGGCACGCTGGACGAAACCGTCGAGGTTATCACCTGGAAACAGCTTCGCCTGCATTCGAAACCGATCGTCGTGATCAGCATCGACGGCCACTGGGATTTCCTGCGGGACGCGACACGGAACTTCACCAAGGCCGGATTCGCCTACGCCAGCGACGTGGAGCTGTTCGATGTCGTGACCAGCGTCGCCGCCGCGTTCCGTGCGCTGGAAGGCACCTTGCCCGGTACCGGGGGCGGTTCGGAGGACAAGCTGTGAGCCGCCCGATCCCGACCGTCGACCTGACCCGGATGAGCGCGGCGGAAGCGGCCGCCGCCGTCGACCGGGCGTGCCGGGACGCGGGCTTTTTCTACGTAGCCGGTCACGGTGTCGCGCCTGCGCTTGAGGCGGCGACATTCGATGCGATGCGGGCGTTCTTCGCGGCGCCGGATGGATTCAAGGCACGCTACCACATCCGCCATTCGCACCCGCATCAGCGCGGCTACGTCCCGCTTTACGAGGAACATCTGGGCGACGACCACTCGCCCGATTTCAAGGAAAGCTATGACCTGGGGGTCGACCGCGCGCCCGACCATCCGGACGTGCTGGCCGGGAAACCGTTCGCCGCGCCCAACGTGTGGCCGGATATGCCGGGCTTCCGCGACACGGTCGAGGCGTATCATGCGGAAATGATCCGCCTCGGCGACGACCTCGTGCATCTGACGGCCATTGGCCTCGGCCTCGATCCGGATTATTTCAATTACGCCATGAACGACCCGGTCGCGAACCTGCGCCTATTACATTATCCGCCGCGTGCGCGGCCGGAGGACCTTGTCGGTTGCGGGTCGCACACGGATTACGGTTTTCTGACGGTCCTCGCGCAGGACGATGTCGGCGGTTTGGAGATCGAAGGCGACGGCGGCGACTGGATTTATGTGCCGCCGCTCGACGGCGCGTTCGTCGTCAACCTGGGCGATCTGCTGACGCGCTGGACGGGCGGTCTCTATCGCGCGCGGCGGCATCGCGTCGCCGGCGCACAGGACCGCGCGCGTTATTCGATTCCGTTCTTCCTTGATCCCAACGTGGATGCCATGGTCGAAACCGTGCCGACGTGCCGTCATCTGCCGGGCGCGGACGCGCCCCCGGTGTCGGCGGGGGCATTCCTGCAGGGGCGTTTCGACGACACGTTCAGCTATCGCGAAAAGGCGGGCGCGCCTCTTGCCAGTCAAGGGGGCGGCCCGTATGTTGCACCGCAATAAATCGCCGCTCAGGAGGTAGAGATCATGTCGAAGATCAAGGTCAAGAATCCGGTCGTCGAACTCGACGGCGACGAAATGACGCGGATCATCTGGGCGTTCATCAAGGACAAACTAATTCTCCCCTATCTGGACATCGACCTGAAGTATTACGACCTGAGTGTCCAGAAGCGCGACGAGACCGAGGACCAGATCACCATCGACGCCGCCAACGCCATCAAGGAACACGGCGTCGGCGTCAAGTGCGCGACCATCACGCCGGACGAGGGCCGGGTCGAGGAATTCGGCCTCAAGAAGATGTGGCGCTCGCCCAACGGCACCATTCGCAACATCCTCGGCGGCACCGTGTTCCGCCAGCCGATCATCTGCAACAACGTGCCGCGACTCGTGCCGGGCTGGACCAAGCCGATCGTCATCGGCCGCCATGCCTTCGGCGATCAGTACCGGGCCACGGATTTCCTGTTCCCGGGCAAGGGCAAGTTGATCATGCGCTTCGAGCCGGAAGACGGCGGCGATGCGATCGAGCGCGAGGTGTTCGACGCGCCCTCAAGCGGCGTTGCCATGGGCATGTATAACCTGGACGAAAGCATCAAGGGTTTCGCGCGGGCGTGTCTGAACTATGCGCTCGGCCTCAAGTGGCCGCTGTATCTCTCGACCAAGAACACGATCCTCAAGGCCTATGACGGGCGCTTCAAGGACCTGTTCGAGGAAATCTACGAGACCGAATTCAAGGACGCCTTCGAGAAAGCCGGAATCACCTATCAGCACCGCCTGATCGACGACATGGTCGCGTGCGCGATGAAGTGGGAAGGCGGCTTCGTCTGGGCCTGCAAGAACTACGACGGCGACGTGCAGTCCGATACCGTGGCGCAGGGTTTCGGGTCCTTGGGCCTGATGACCTCGGTGCTGCTGACCCCGGACGGCAAGACGGTCGAAGCCGAAGCCGCGCATGGCACCGTCACGCGGCACTACCGCCAGCACCAGCAGGGGAAAGAGACGTCGACCAACCCGATCGCCTCGATCTTCGCCTGGACCCGCGCGCTCAGCTATCGCGGCAAGTTCGACGACACGCCCGAGGTGACGCGCTTCGCCGAGACGCTCGAGAAGGTCTGCATCGACAGCGTCGAGAAAGGTGCCATGACCAAGGACCTGGCATTGCTCGTCGGCCCCGACCAGGGCTGGATGACGACGCAGCAATTCCTCGCCAAGCTCGACGACAACCTCAAGGCCGAGATGGACAGGGGCTGAGGTTCTTTCCTCAGTTTCGTCACCCTGAACTCGGTTCAGGGACCATGCTTCGAGACGGCCTTGCGGCCTCCTCAGCATGAGGATTCTTCTTCACCCCTCATCCTGAGGAGCGGCGCAGCCGCGTCTCGAAGGATTGGCGTTCCGGTTATTCTCCGCCAAGATGTCCCCCATCAAAAACAAACGGCGCATAGCCGACACTTAGGGGAGCACATCAATGACAGGCAGACTGGACGGTAAAGTCGCGACCATCACGGGCGCGGGGTGCGTCGGGCTGGCCTGAATTTGACACCCGGCGCCGATGGCGTAGGTTTGTCTCCCGTCCACTGTCTCCCGGCAGGCTATGGAACACGATTCGCGTTTACCGTCTTTTCCCGATCTGCTGGTTGACCTGTCAATGGATATGCAAAGTGCGGACGCCAAGCGTCTGCACGCGTACTGGCTCTCGAAGTGCGGTGCCGGCTTGCCCACGTGGGCGGATATCTCGTTGATGGATGTCTATCAGATGGCACCGGACATCATGGTCAAGGAAGCGGTCGGCGGCGGCCGGGAATGGCGTAACCGTTATTTCGGCAGCGGCCTGGCGGTTCACCTCGGCGTCGACGCGACCAACAAGCTGCTGTCCGATTATCACGACCCAGAGAACGCCGCGAAAGCGCGCGATTTCTTCAACATGATCATGACTCTCCGCAAACCGGTCAGGGTCGCCGGACGGTGCATCGTTTTTGACCGGGATTTCAAGCGGCTCGAAGGGGTCTACCTGCCGCTCGACGGCCGCGGCGGTACCGTCGAAATGGTGATCTGCCTGGAACATTACAGCTAGGGGCGAGGATGTCGCACAATGTATGCCGGGTGAGGGGCAGTACTGTCCTGAGGGGGCGCTTGGACGCCCCTGAATTCTCCGCCAATATGCCCCCACAAAAAACACATCGCTTAGGGGAGCACATCAATGACAGGCAGACTGGACGGTAAAGTCGCGATCATCACGGGCGCGGGGTGCGTCGGACCGGGCTGGGGCAACGGGCGTGCCGAATGCGTCCGCTTCGCGGAAGAGGGCGCGAAGATCTTCGCCGTCGATCTGACGGCGGAACCCATGCAGGAAACGCTGGAAAAGATCGCCGACGTCGGCGGCGAGGTCGAGACGCATCTCTGCGATGTCACCGACAAGGCGCAGGTGGACGCCATGGTCCAGGCCTGCATCGACCGCTTCGGGCGCGTCGATATCCTGATTAACAACGTTGGTGGGTCGGCGCGCGGCGGCCCGGTCGAAATGGACGAGGACACCTGGGACGGACAGATGGAATATAACCTGAAATCCGTTTACCTGTGCTGCAAGGCGGTGTTGCCGCTGATGGAGGAACAAGGTTCGGGTGTGATCATCAATACCGGTTCTTCGGCCGGGCTGCGCTGGACCGGCGTGCCGCAGACGGCCTATGCCGCGGCCAAGGCCGGAATCGTTCAGCTCAGCAAGGTGCTGGCGGTGCAGTACGCGCCCAAGGGTATCCGCGTCTGCACGGTTATCCCGGGGCAGATGCACACGCCGATGGTGGCGGCGCGGCTGGCGGGTCAACACGCCGGGGGCGACGTCGAGGGTCTTCTGAAGAAACGCCAGGCGCGTATTCCACTCGGCTTCATGGGCGACGGCCGCGACATCGCCAACGCGGCGCTGTTTCTCTGTTCCGACGAGGCGCGCTTCGTCACCGGTACCGAACTCGTCGTCGACGGCGGCATGACGGCGCGGTGCGACTAAAGGGCCCCCGCAGACCTTGCCAAAACCCGGTCCGGGTAAGATTATGCGGCAAATTTTCGAACAAGAGGATCCTAGGGACATGTCCGACAACGCAGATATCATCTACACCCAGGTCGACGAGGCACCGGAACTGGCGAGCGGGTCGTTCCTGCCGATCATCCGGACCTTCACCGAGGCGGCGGGGGTTTCCGTCGGCACCAAGGACATTTCGCTTGCCGGCCGGATTCTGGCGCAGTTCCCGGACCTTCTCTCCGACAACCAGCGGATTTCCGACGATCTTGCGGAACTGGGCGAACTGGTGAAGACGCCGGGCGCGAATGTCATCAAGTTGCCGAACATCTCGGCCTCGCAGCCGCAGCTCAACGCCGCGATCAAGGAACTGCAGGCGCAGGGCTACGCCGTGCCGGATTACCCGGACGATCCCAAGACCGATCCCGAGATCGCCATCCGCGCCAAGTACGACGCGGTCAAGGGTTCGGCCGTGAACCCGGTGCTGCGCGAGGGCAACTCGGACCGCCGCGCGCCCAAGGCGGTCAAGGAATACGCCAAGAAGAACCCGCATTCGATGGGCGAGTGGAAGCAGGAGTCGAAGACCCACGTCGCCTCAATGTCCGGCGGTGATTTCTTTTCCAACGAAAAGTCGAAAACGCTGACGTCCGCCAACGCCGGCGCGGGGCAGATCGAATACGTCGCCGGTGACGGCGCGGTGACGGTCCTCAAGGCGCCGGTCGCGCTCGAGGACAGCATGGTCATCGACAGCACGTTCATGAGCGTCAAGGCGCTTCGGAAATTCCTCGCCGACGAGGTCGCCGACGCCCGGAAGCAGGGCGTGCTGTTCTCGCTCCACATGAAGGCGACGATGATGAAGGTCTCGGATCCGATCATCTTCGGTTACGCGGTCGAGGAATTCTTCAAGCCGGTGTTCGAGAAGCACGCGGATACCTTCAAGGAACTCGGCGTCGACGCCGGCTACGGCTTCGGCGACGTGGTCGCCAAGGTCGGGTCGCTCGACGATGCCAAGCGCAAGGAGATCGAGGCCGATATCGCGGCCTGCATGGCCGAGCGCCCGGACATGTACATGGTCAATTCCGACAAGGGGATTTCCAACCTGCACGTGCCGTCCGACGTGATCATCGACGCGTCCATGCCGGCGTTGATTCGTGCCGGCGGCAAGGGTTGGGGGCCGGATAACGAACAGCACGACACCAAGTGCGTGATCCCCGACAACAGCTATGCGCCGGTCTATGACGAGACCATCAATTTCTGCAAGGAACACGGCGCCTTCGATCCGTCGGAAATGGGCACGATCCCCAACGTCGGCCTCATGGCGCAGAAGGCCGAGGAATACGGCTCGCACCCGCAGACCTTCACCGCCCCCGGCGACGGCACGATCCGCGTCGTCGACGCGGCGGGCACGACGCTGCTGGAGCACACGGTCGAGGAGGGCGATATTTGGCGCATGTGCCTGACCAAGGACGCGCCGATCCGTAACTGGGTCGAACTTGCCGTGACCCGTGCGCGCCTTTCGAACACGCCGGCGGTGTTCTGGCTCAACAAGGCGCGCGCCCACGACGCCGAGCTGATCAGGAAGGTGGACGCTTACCTGCCGGAGCACGACACCTCCGGGCTCGACATCCAGATCATGTCGCCGGCCGACGCGACGCGCTTCTCGCTGGAACGCATGAAGAAGGGCCAGGATACGATCTCGGTCACCGGCAACGTGCTGCGTGACTACCTGACCGATCTGTTCCCGATTCTCGAGGTCGGCACCAGCGCCAAGATGCTGTCTATCGTGCCGCTGATGAACGGCGGCGGCCTGTTCGAAACCGGCGCCGGCGGTTCGGCGCCCAAGCATGTGCAACAGTTCGTCGAGGAAGGGCATTTGCGCTGGGACAGCCTGGGTGAGTTCTGTGCGCTGGCGGCGTCGCTGGAGCATCTGGCCAACGCCAACGGCAACAAGAAGGCGCAGGTGCTGGCCGACGCGCTGGATGCCGCGACCGGCAAGCTGCTGGACAAGAACAAGTCGCCGGGGCGCAAGGTCGGACAGCTCGACAACCGGGGCAGCCATTTCTATATCGCGCTTTATTGGGCAGAGGCGCTGGCGGCACAGTCGGACGACGCCGAGTTGGCGGCGCACTTCGAACCGCTCGCCACGGCGCTGCGCGACAACGAAGACAAGATCGTCGCCGAAATCGCCGGCAGCGAAGGCAAGTCCGTCGACCTCGGCGGCTACTACCGCCCCGACGCCGACAAGCGCGCCGCCGCCATGCGGCCCAGCACGACGCTCAACGGACTGATCGGATAGATCGTCCAAGATGTTTTCATTTCCGGAAGCCCGGCACCGTCATGTGCCGGGCTTTCTATTTTAAACGTGCCCGTCACCCTGAACTTGATTCAGGGTCCATTGATCTTCGTAACGCTATGGACTCGCGATGCATGGATGCTGAATCAAGTTCAGCATGACGAGATGGGTGTATCCAAAAGCCGTCATTCCTGCCTGCGCCGGGACGACGAAAATATCTGCGTTATTTCCTGAACCCCCGCCCCTTGCCGATGGCGGTGTCGCCGAACTTGGCGCGGACGGCGTCGATGGCGCTCGCCACCTTGACCCGCTTGCCACGGTCGGGGTCGGCGAGGTCGGGCTGGTCGGCTTGGTCGCCCGGCAGCAGCCGTTCGGCGCCGACGCCGATCAGGCGGAACATCTTCTTGCCGTCGGCTTCCCCCATCAGCAATGCCTCGGCGGCATTGTAGATCTCGTCGGCGAGCCGGGTCGGGCCGGAGAGTTTGCGTGAGCGCGTCACCAGCTTGAAATCCGCCGTTTTCAGTTTCAGTTGCACGCCGTCGCAGGCGTAGTCCGCACGCCCGAGGCGTCGCGCCACCTTCTCCGACAATCCCCAGAGCGTGACCTTCAGTGCGTCCGGGTCGGCGACGTCGTCCTCGAACGTGGTCTCGGCGGAGATCGACTTGGTGACGCTTTCCGGATCGACGGCGCGCACGTCCTTGGCTTGTGAAAACCTTTTCAGACGCGTGCCGATGGACCCGTAGCGCGCCACCAGTTCCGACTCCTCGTACTTGCCGAGATCGCCGACCTTGGTGATTCCGTCGTATTCGAGCTTTTTCCGGAGCGCGCGGCCGACCCCCCAGAGGATGCCGACCGGCTTTTCGGCGAGGAAGCCGACGGCCTCTTCTTGGCCGATGGCGGCGAACCCGCGCGGCTTGTCCAGGTCGGAGGCGAGCTTGGCCAGGAACTTGTTGAAGCTGAGACCGATCGAGACATTGATACCGATCTCGTCCTCGATCCGTTTGGCGAGCCTGATCAGCGTCTCCGCCGGTGATCCGTGGTGCAGGCGCCGCGTGCCGGAAAGGTCGAGAAACGCCTCGTCGATGGAAAGCGGCTCGACCATCGGCGTCACGCTTTGCATCAGATCGCGGACCTGGTGGCCGACACGGCGGTATTTTTCCATGTCCGGGCGGATCACGACGGCGTCGGGGCAGGCCTTGAGCGCCTTGAACATCGGCATCGCCGAGCGGATGCCGTAGATGCGCGCGATATAGCAACATGCCGAGACGACGCCGCGCCGCCCGCCGCCGACGATCACCGGCTTGCCGCGGATTTCCGGGGCGTCGCGCTTTTCCACTGAGGCGTAGAAGGCATCGCAATCGAGGTGCGCGATTTCCAGGTCGAGCAGCTCCGGATGCGTGAAGAATCGGGTGCCGCCGCAGTGCGGGCAGGTGCGTTCGGGCGCGTCCTCGAAGACGGTCGCACAATCACGGCACACGGCGCTCATCAACGGCTACCTATAGGTGCAGGGCCGGACGCATTATAATTGCTGCAGATTCCGCTCATGGATACTATGATATCAAATAGTTACGCGGGGTGCGCACGGAAGTTTATGTCGGATATCGCAACACTGGTCGAGGAAGAACCGGACGAGCTTCGTCAGGCGAACCTTCAGTTACGGCAAATGGAGCAGACGGTGTTCGCGCTCCGGGAAGAACTGGAGCGGTTGCAGGTCGAGAAGGAGCAGGCGGTCCAGGAGGCCGTTTCCAACAACGTCGACGAGATCAAGCAACTGAAGGAGACGATCCAGGCGCTGCGCGACGAACTGGAAGACCACAGGATCGCCGCCGAGGCACGGGTACAGGAAGCGATCGTCGCGTCGGCGAGCGAGATCAAGCAGCTGAAGGAGACGTCGCAGGCGCTTCGCGACGAGATGGAGAAACTGCAGGTGGATAAGGCCGACGCGGTCCAGGAGGCGACCCGGGCCGGGCAGGACGAAATCCGCCAGTTGAAGGAAACCGTGGCGTCGCTGCGCGACGAACTGGAAACCATGCGCTTTGACGGCATCGAAAAATTGCAGGAACAGGAGCGCAATTCACGCGACGAACTGGGACAGTTGCAACAGACGATCGTCGAATTGCGCAACGAATTGGAGAATTTGAAGGGTGGCAAGTAATATCCGGGTTAAGGCGGGAGCGCGTCGCGCGAACGGGCGCGGCCGTGCGGCGTCGCGCGCGGACTCGGCGGCGAACGAAACCGCGCCGCCCCAGCCGGCCGCCGACGAAACGAAGACCGAGCCGCCCGCGAAACCGGTACGTCAGCCGCCGTCGGCGCGCGCCAACAGGCGCCGGCCCAAGGACGACGGCAGCGCCGAGGACGCGCAGAACGGCGAACGCGTCAGCCGGATGGACAAGCTGCGCCAGGCCGACCGCAAGCTGAAACAGGCGGAGATGCTGCTGAACGTGTCGCGGCGCGTGGCGGCGATCGAGAGCCTGGACGAAGTGCTGGAGACCATGGTCGAGATGACGACCTGGGAGTTGCAGGCCGAACGCGGCACGCTGTTCCTCAACGACCCGGTCACCGACGAACTTTATTCCCGCTTCGCGCAGGGCAATTTCCAGCGCGAAATCCGCATCATGAACAATACCGGTATCGCCGGCGCGGTGTTCCAGTCGGGCGAGGGGCTGATCATCCTCGACGCCTATTCCGACGACCGCTTCAACCGCACCGTCGACGAGCAGACCGGCTTCAAGACCGAGTCGATTCTGTGCGCGCCGGTGCGCACCGTCAAAGGCGAGCTAATCGGCGTTATCCAGGTCCTCAACAAGAAAAAGGGCGAGTTTACCGACGACGATCTCGCGCTCCTCGAAGCGATGACGACGCAGGCCTCGGTGGCGCTGCAGTCGACGCAATTCGTCGAGAAGATGAAGAAGTCGCGCGAGCAGGAGCTGGAATTCCTGGATATCGTCACCGACGTCACGTCGGACCTGGAGTTAGGCTCGCTGCTGGCCAAAGTCATGACCGAGGCGACGCGGATGCTGAGCGCCGACCGCGGCACGCTGTTCATCAACGACGAAAAGACCAACGAGCTGTTCTCGCGCGTCGCCATGGGGGAGAGCATCGGCGAGATCCGGCTGCCCAACACGGCGGGGATCGCCGGCGCGGTGTTCTCGTCGGCCAAGTCGGTGAACATTCCGTACGCCTACGCCGATCTGCGTTTCAACCCGGCCTTCGACAAGCAGACCGGATACTTCACCCGTTCGATGCTGGCGATTCCGGTGACCAACAAGGACGGCAAGGTGATCGGCGTCACGCAGGTGCTGAACAAGCGCGGCGGCCCGTTCACCGACGAGGACGAGGCGCGCCTGAAGGCGTTCACCTCGCAGATCGCGATCGCGCTCGAGAACGCCAAGCTCTTCGAAGACGTTCAGAACATGAAGAACTACAAAGAGAGCATGCTGGAATCGATGACCAACGCCGTCGTCACGCTCGACGAGGACGGCAAGATCGTGACCTGCAACGCCGCCGGTCTGCGGATTCTGCGGATCAAGGCCGCCGACATCATCGACAAGAAAGCCGAGGATGTCTTCGTCGAGGACAATGCCTGGCTGATGGAACAGGCCGCTGAGGTCGACGAGTCAGGCGAGGGCGACATCAAGATGGACGCGGAGATCGTCGTCGGTGACGGCGAAGTCGAAAAGCGCGAGAAGATCAACTGCAACGTCACCTGTCTGCCGCTGTTGAGCCCCGAGGACAAGAAGCTCGGCGTCATGTTCATGATCGAGGATATTTCCTCCGAAAAACGGATGAAGTCGACCATGTCGCGCTACATGGACCCGGGCCTCGCCGACCAGCTCATGGCCGGCGGCGACGATGCGCTCGGCGGCCGCTCGCTCGAGGCGACGGTGCTGTTCTCCGACGTGCGCTCGTTCACGACGATCACCGAAAGCCTGGGTCCGCAGGGCACCGTGCAGATGCTGAACGAGTACTTCACCATCATGGTCGAATGCATTTCGCGCGAGGGCGGCATGCTCGACAAGTTCATCGGCGACGCGATCATGGCCGGTTTCGGGGTGCCGCTGCCGCACGACGACGACGAGGACCGGGCCGTCCGCGCCGGCATCGCGATGATCAGTGAGCTCTGGGAATGGAACAAGGAGCGCGAGGCCAAGGGCGAGATGCCGATCGACATGGGCCTCGGTCTCAACACCGACAACGTGGTCACGGGGAACATCGGCTCGCCGAAGCGGATGGACTACACCATGATCGGCGACGGCGTGAACTTGGCGGCACGGCTTGAATCGGCCTGCAAACAGTACGCCGCGCGTATCCTGATCAGCGACCTGACCTACAAGAAGCTGAAGGGTACCTACCGCATCCGCGACATCGACCGGGTGGTGGTCAAGGGCAAGACCAAGCCGGTCGAAATTTTCGAGGTGCTGGATTACCACTCCGAAGAGACGTTTCCGAACCTGATGGAGGTGGTGAACAACTTCAAGGGTGCGCGGGAACACTACAATCACGGTGACTGGGACAAGGCGATGGGACTGTTCCGGGAATGTTTGAAGGCGAATCCCGACGACAAACTAGCGCAAATCTATATTGAACGATGCGAGGCGCTGAAGGCCGAGCCACCGAAAGACTGGGACGGCGTCTTCATCATGACGTCGAAATAATCCTAGTTTGAAATAATTCTAAAAATACACTTTTAAGTCGCGCATAGATGTGAAATCTTTTCGCGGAGCAAATCCCGGAGAGGTTGAAAATGAATGCGCAGATGCGAACGCGAAACATCATGATTGCCAGTCGACGGACGACGATCCGCCTGGAAGCGGCCGTGTGGCACGCGTTGGACGAAATCTGCGAGAACCAGAATATATCCCGCCACGATCTCTGTACGCGCATCGACGGTGCCAGGGGCGCGGCAAACCGGGCCCAGGCGGTCCGGGCGATGGTGATCAACTATTTCCGGCTGGTGGCGCAGCGCCCAAAGGCAGCCGAGGATGTCATCACCAAAGCGCTGAGGGGCCTGGAAACGGCCTGACGCCGGCGCTTTAAAATCAAGAATCCAATGTTGCCTTGTGATTTAACCACAGATGCACAGAGGATAGCATAAGGTTTATTCGCCGGTTCCTCTCGTCTCCCTGAACTCGATTCAGGGTCCATGATTCTTACGTCATCTGCAGCGTGGTAATAATCTGGATGCTGAATCGAATTCAGCATGACGACCGTTTTCAGGCTCTGTGCCTCTGTGGTTTATGAGGCAGTTCCTCACTCCCCCTCGTAGAATTCCGGCCAGCGCCATTTGATGACGGGGCTGGTCGCGGCGAGCGCGTGGCAGGTATCCAACGTCGACGGCCGCTTGCCGTCGGCGGGTTCCTTCTCGCGTTCGCGCCGGGCCGGGATCACCGCCTGGAACGCGGTCACCGGCAACGGCCCCAGTACCAGGTCAGAGATATGCGTGCAGCCCTTGGTGCCGCCGAGGCGACCGATAACGTTCTTGCGCCAGCCGGGCCCGATCCGGAGCCCCGCGAGCTGTGAATAGTCCGGCGCGATATTGCCGCACATGTTGAAGGGGGCGGCCTCGGTGACCGCTTCCGCGGACTGCACGACAAGTTCCTCGTCGATGGTCAGGCGCACCCGCATTTGGTGGACCGGCTCGCCGGCGGCGACACCGTCGCGGTCCCGGTTGTCGAATGAATAGGACTTGGTGTCGGTGATGACGCCTTCGACGTCCCAGAGCCCGTCGTCGCGCTGGTAGGCGTCGCAGCGGATGTCGCGGGTGTGGATGTGGCGGCGTTTGGCGGCCTTGGATAACGGCATGGGGCAATCTCCAGAATTCGTCTTTATCTCACATTTCGCGTTTGCGTCCGGGCAAAGCAAGGGCTATGTTTACCAAACAAACGTTTGTTTAATGGAGCCGAGAGCCCGGAAAGATGGACG
The DNA here is from genome assembly GCA_965229805.1 of Rhodospirillales bacterium. Taxonomy (GTDB): domain Bacteria; phylum Pseudomonadota; class Alphaproteobacteria; order Rhodospirillales; family Casp-alpha2; genus UBA4479. The sequence goes on from CBDDJO010000002.1 coordinate 1,388,643, forward strand.
GACAACGACCCCTCGATACCGACGCGCCACGCCCGCGCATCAATAACCGGCGCACGCGCGTGCTCGATGCGGCGGCCTATCGGTTCCGCCGCCAGGGGTTCTCGGCCACGACCATGCGCGACATCGCCGCCGATGCCGGCATGCTGGCGGGCTCGCTTTACTATCACTTCACGTCGAAGATGGCGCTTTTGATCGCGGTGCACGAGGAAGGGGTCCGGCGCATCGCCGACGCCGTCGACGCGGCGGTCGCGGCCGCCGACCCGGCGGACCCTTGGCAGCGCCTGGAACAGGCTTTGGCGGCGCATCTGGAAAGCCTCTTGGGCGGGGGCGATTACGCGCAGGTGGTGATTCGCGACCTGCCCGCCGATCAGCCCGACCTGCGGGCGACGTTGATCCGGCTGCGCGACGATTACGAGGCCAGGTTTCGCGATCTCGTCGACGCCCTGCCGCTCGGCAATGCCGGCGATGCCGGGTGGATGCGCCTGATGCTGCTGGGCGCGGCCAACTGGTCCAAGACCTGGTACCGGCCGGACGGTGCCAAACCGGCCGAGATCGCCGGTCATTTCGTTCGCATCATACGTAACGTTGAGACTTCGGAAATTCACTCGGGGACTAAGGCATGAACACGACACACCAAGTTGAAAACCTCGGCACCCCGGCGGCGGTCGCGAACCTCGCCCGTCCGCCCAAGGTGATGGTCACCAAGATCGGCCTCGACGGCCACGACCGGGGCTCGCGTCTGGTCGCCGCATTCCTCCGGGACGCCGGGATGGAGGTGGTCTACACCGGTCCCTGGCAGCAGGTCGAAACCGTCGTCAACCAGGCGGCGCAGGAGGATGTGGACTGCATCGGCGTGTCGTCGCTGGCGACCGATCATCTGCTGGTGCCGAAGCTGATGAAGGCGCTGAGGGCCGCCGGCCTCGACGACGTGATCGTCATCGTCGGCGGCATCGTCCCGGACGCGGACGAGAAAATGCTGATGAAAGAGGGCGTTGCCCGGGTATTCCACCCCGGGTGCTCGCAGGCCGACATCGTCGGCGGCATCGCCGACCTGGTCGTCGAACGCCGCCGGAATTTGGGAGAATAAGCATGGCCGAATACGGCAAGAACATGAAGATGGGTCAGGACTTCGAGGCGGCGCGCGATACCTGGCGCGACGCTTACGAGAAGCACCTGCCGAACGAGAAAACACGCCGCAACCGCTCCGGGATCGAGGTTAAGCCGCTTTACACGCCGGAGGACTGGTCGCCCGACGAATACCTGCCGGACCTGGGCTTCCCGGGCGAGGCACCGTTCACGCGCGGCATCTATCCGACCATGCACCGCGGCCGGTCGTGGACGCAGCGCCAGTTGATCGGCCTTGCCACGCCCGAGGACTACAACGCGCGCATGCGGCGCATCGTCGACAGCGGCGCCACCGCGCTCAGCATGATTCCGTGCAACTCGGTCTACCGGGGCTACGACATCGACGAGGTCGATATCGAGATCCTCGGCACCTGCGGGACCACCATCAACACCATCGAGGACATGGAGACGTGTCTGGACGGTGTGCCCATCGGTGATATGTCGGTGGCGCTGAACGACCCGTCGCCGTTCACGCTGCTGGCGTTCCTGCTGGGCGTGGCGAAGCGCCGCGATATTCCGTGGGAACGGATTTCCGGTACCTCGAACCAGAGCGATTACATCTCGCACTACGTCGCCAACCACATGTTTTTCCGCCTGGCGCTGCCCGGCGCCCGGCGTGTGTTCGTCGATCACGTGCAGTTCGCGAACGAACGATTGCCGCGCTGGAACCCGGTCTCGGTGGTCGGCCAGCACATGCAGCAGTCTGGCGCGACGCCGGCGGAGGCGATGGCGTTCACGCTGGCGTCCGCGATCCAGTATGCCGAGGATTGTCAGGCGCGTGGCCTCGACGTCGATAAATTTCTGCCGCGTTTCACGTTCTTCTTCGATATCTCGATCAGCTTTTTCGAGGAGATTGCCAAGTTTCGTGCCGGGCGGCGCATCTGGGCGCGTCTGGCGAAGGAACGGCTCGGCGCCGAGGACCCGCGGGCGTGGCGCTTCAAGTTCCACGCGCAGACGTCGGGCGTCGACCTGACCCGCCAGCAGCCGTTGAACAACATCGCCCGCACCACGGCGCAGGCGATCGCTGGTATCCTCGGCGGGTTGCAGTCGATGCATACCGACGCCTATGACGAGGTGCTGTCGACGCCAACCGAGGCGGCGGCCAAGATCGCCATCCAGACGCAGAATATCCTGCGCGAGGAAGCGGGGCTCACCGACGTCATCGATCCCTTGGGTGGATCCTATTACGTCGAGGCGCTGACCGATCAGATGGAAGAGAAGATCATCGCCGCGTTCGACGAGATCGATGCCGCCGGCGGCATGTTTGATGCCGTCGCCAAGGGGCTGGTGCAGGAGAAACTGGGCGAGTCGTCCATGGAATTCCAACGCCGCGTCGAAACCGGCGAGCAGACCATCGTCGGCGTTAACGCCTACCAGGATGACGAGGACATCCCCGTCATGCCGCTGGAGCGTCCGTCCCAGGAAGCCATGGAAGAGCAACTCAAAAAACTCAAGGCGTTCAAGACGGATCGTGATAACGCGGCGGTCCAGAAGGCGCTGGATGCCATGGCGCGCGCCTGCGCCGACGAGAACGACAACATCTTCGGTCGTCTTGTCGAGGCCGCCGAGGCTGGTGCCACGCACGGCGAGATGTGCGCCTGCCTGCGCCGCGAACTCGGCTTCGGCCAGCCGCTGATCGCGGCCTGACGCGCATGGACGCAACCATGAACAAGCGCGCCTGGGTCGAGAAGATGATCGCGCGCGACAACTGCGCCCGCGCCATGGGGATCGAGGTGCTGGACGCCGCGCCGGGGCTTCTCGATCTGCGCATGACGGTCCGCGCCGAGCACCTGAATTTCCTCGGCTGGGGCCACGGCGGGGTGACGTTCGCGTTCGCCGATACCGCGTTCGGGATGTCGTCGAATACCTACGACAAGGTCTCGGTCGGCATCGACGCGCACATCGTCTATCTGTCGGGCGTCAAGGAAGGCGATGTGATCGAGGCGCGCTCGCGGGAGGTATCGAGGACGCGCAGGAAGGCGGTCTATCGCGTCGACGTGGTGCGTCCTGCCGACGATACCGACATCGTCGCCTTTACCGGCACTGTCTTCGTCACCGAACAGGATCTTGCCGATCTGGGTTTGTGATACTCGTTTGATGTATAGACACATCGTCACCCCGGCGCAGGCCGCGGTCCGGTTTTCGGGTTTTCTGGATTCCGGCCTTCGCCGGAATGACAAGGAAATGGACCGCCCTCAATCCGCGCGCTTGCGGATGCGCTCGCGGTAGATCGTGTACAGCCCGCTGCCGACGACCACGGACGCGCCCATGACGGTCCAGACGTCCGGCAAGTTGTCGAAGAATGTGTAGCCGATGACGGTGGCGAACACGAGAAGCGTGTAGTTGAACGGCTGCAGCGTCGACGCCGGTGCCGCCTCCAGCGCCTTGATCAGCAGGAAATGTCCGGCCGCCGCCGTAAACGACAGGCAGATCAGCCAGAACCAGTCCATGAGCGGCACTGGCTGCCAGTAGAACGGGCCGATGACCGTCATGGCGACGGCGCCGACCACGGCCATATAGACGGTCGAGGTTTCGCCGTCGTCGTACTTGGCCACCAGCCGCGTCATCACATTGTAACCGGCGAACATCAGCGCCGTGACCAGCGCCAGCAGCACGCCCGGTTTCAGTTCGATGATACCGGGGCGGATGATGATCAGGACGCCGATAAAGCCCGCGAACACGGCGGACCAGCGGCGGATGCCGACGGGCTCGCGAAGGAACAGCGCGGCGATCGCCGTCACCATCAGCGGGAACGTCGCCAGCAATGCATGCATCTCGGCCAGCGACAGGTAGCGGATCGAGACGATGAACATCGCGATCTCGGCAACGATCAGTATTGACCGCGCGATCTGTAGCCACGGCGCGTTACTTTTCAGGCAGTATTTCAGCGGCCGCTTGCGCATCGAGAAGGCGAGCGCGAACACGGCATAGAACACGAACCGGACCCACAGGATCTGCGGCGCCGAATAGGTCTCGGCAAGCGTTTTGGTGATCGCGTCCTGGGTCGCGAAAATGAACATCGCCGAGATTACGAGGGTAATCCCGAGCGTCGCGTTGTCCTGGCGCAGTTGTGTGTTCATCCGCGCCGATTAAGCCAATTCGGGGGTAATGGAAAGCCGGAAAGGTGCATGGCTGTCATGCAGGCTGGGGCGGTTTGCATGCGATACATCCTTCGAGACGGCCTGCCGGCCGCCTCAGGATGAGGATTTTGGAAAAGCGACAATACCGACCTCATCCTGAGGAGCGGGGAAGCCGCGTCTCCAAGGATGTGGTGGATGGCCGAATGAGTGGAACGCGAAACTATGCCCCGTAGCGGTCGCCGAACACGAACGCCTCGGTTTCACGGATGCTCTCCTCGAGCGATTCCTTGACCGAATTGAACAGGTCGCGCACCGACACGACGGCGATGCATTTAGAGCCCTCGACGACCGGCAGGTGCCGGTAGTTGCGGGTCTGCATCAGTTCCAGCGCGTCGAACGGGCTGTCGTCCGGAGCGAGGGTGTCCGGGTTGGCGGTCATGATCTCGGCAATCTTGGTGGTCGCCGGGTCCTTGCCCTCGGCCGTGCCGCGAAAGACGATATCGCGCTCGGTCACGATGGCCGTCAGGTCGCCGTTGCCGTCGACGACGATCACCGCCGCGATCCGCCGGTCACGCATGATCTTCGATGCGTCCAGGACCGTGTTTTCCGCGGTGACGCTTGCGACGTCGACCGGTTGAACGATATCGGGAACGATTTTTCGCGCCATGTTTGGTCCTCCCATCATCAGGCGGCCGCAAATGGCTCTTGCCGTGCACGCCTAGCGGCCACGGGTATCAGTCTACGTTAACCTTTTGCGTAGTTGAAGAGTAAATCCAGCGGCGGCATCTCGGCGGAAATCGCGCTTTTTAATCAGTACCTTCACCGTTTTCGTCGGCATCGCCCAGAGGCGGCGTGACGCGGATTCGGGTGATCTGGTTACTCTGCCGGCCGACGATATCGAAGCGGAAGTCGTGGAACATGAAACTCTGTCCGACTTCCGGGATGCGGCGGCTTTCGTGCAGCACCAGACCGGCGATGGTCGAGGCCTCCTCGTCCGGCAGGTCCCATTCGTATTCGCGGTTGAGATCGCGCAGCGTCACCGTACCGTCGATCAGGTAGCTGCCGTCGGTCTGGGCGCTGACGCCGGTGACCTCGACGTCGTGTTCGTCGTCGATGTCGCCGACGATTTCCTCGATGATGTCCTCCAGCGTGACAACGCCCATGTTGGAGCCGTATTCATCGATGACCAGCGCGAAATGCTCGCGGCGATGGCGGAACGCCTGCAACTGGTCGAGCAGCAGGGTCTGTTCCGGGATGAACCACGGCGCCGTCGAAACGCTGGTGATGTCGAGATCCTTGGCGTCGCCGCCGTGGCGCATGACCTCGCGCAGCAGCGCCTTGGCGTGTAGCACGCCGACGATGTTCTCCGGATCGTCTTTCCACAAAGGAATCCGCGTGTAGGGGCTTTCCAGTACCTGGCGCACGATTTCCTCCGACGGCAGGTCGATATCGATGGCCACCACGTTGCGCCGGTGCGTCATGATCTCCTCGACCTGGACTTCGGTCAGTTCGAGAACCGAACGCAGCATGTCGCGCTCCTGCTTGACTGTCGGCTCGTCACCGTCGTGCAGTTCGATGGCGCCGCGCAATTCCTCTTCCGCCGCTTCCCGGTCTCCCTCCGCCGTCGGGCCGGCGCCGAGCAGCAGCAGCATCTGCCGGACGACGGCGTTGATGGCCAGCGTGACCGGCGCGAAGATAACAATAACCGGCTTCATCAGCGGCGCCACCACCAGCGCCATGCGGTTGGCGTTCCGGATCGCGTAGGTTTTCGGCAGGATCTCGGCGAAGATCAGCACCAGCAGCGTCATCCCCAGCGTCGCGTAGGCCACGCCGTTGTCGCCGAACAGTTTGATCAGCAGGCTGGTCGCCAGCGCCGAGGCCAGGATGTTGACCAGGTTGTTGCCGAGCAGAATGGCGCCGATCAGGCGCTCCTTGTCCTCGTGCAGGTCGTTGACGATCACGGCGCGTTTATCGCCGTTCTGCTCCATCTGGTGCATCACGTGCTTGGAGGCCGCCGTCAGTGCCGTCTCCGAGCCCGAAAAGAACCCGGACAGGATCAGGAGTACAAGGATTGCGAGACCGATTTCCAACATTTCTCTATCCCTCTGAATGCCGCCGTCGCACCGATTGTGCGCTCACCTTACCGAAACCCAGTATTGTCATGAGTTCATGGCGGCTGAAAAGCGGTCATTACCGTATATTTCCCGGATAGATATGACCAGCCGCCACTACATGGCCCTGCTGCCGACGCTTTTTCGCCATATTGCGATGATTGGGTCACCGACTGTGTCGTCCGCTTTCGAACGATTCACAGGAGGAGTTAATGTTTTTTAGCCAATGTGTACTGAAACGTATTGCCATTTGTATGATTGCGGCATTCACGCTCGCCATCACGCCGGTCGTCCCCGTTGCCGCCGGCATGATCAGCAACGAGCAGGTTGCCGAACAACAGTCGGTCGCCGATGCACGGCTGACCGTACAGAACTTCATGGACCGGGATGATGTCCGCCAGCAGATCGAAGGCCTGGGTGTCGACCCGCAAGAGGCCGAACAGCGGGTCGCCGCGCTGAGTGACGCCGAGGTTCGCGACCTGGCGCAGAAGATCGAGACCGCGCCCGCCGGTGAAGGCGTTGTCGGTGCGCTGATCGGCACCGCGCTGATCGTCTTCCTGGTGTTGCTGATTACCGACATACTGGGCTTTACCCACGTCTTCGGTTTCACCAACAAGGGAGCAGCGAACCCGTCCTAGGACGGGTCGCGTTCGATGATCCATCGTCAATCGATGATCGGTGCGTTGGCGGCGGTACTGCTGCTTGCGGGCTGTGCGGGGACACCCGAGACGACCCGCCTGACGCAGTCTCCGCCGCCGGACGTGCCGCCAAACGCCGAATTGGAGGCGGTGCCGTTCTTCGCCCAGTCCGCGTATCATTGCGGCCCCGCGGCGCTTGCCGCGGCGCTCAATTACAGCGGCCTCACGGTGACGCCCGACGGCATCGCCGATCAGGTATATACGCCGGGCCGCACTGGCACCTTGCAGACGGAGATTCTGACCGGTACCCGCCGCAACGGCCGCATCCCGGTTAAAGTCCGTACGATGCAGGACGGGTTCCGCGAAGTGGCCGCCGGGCATCCGGTGCTGATCTTGCAGAACCTGGGGTTGGAAATGGCGCCGCAATGGCACTATGCGCTGCTGGTCGGCTTCGATCTGAAAGCCGAGTCCGCGATCTTGCGGTCCGGTACGACGCGGCGTCTCGAGATGCCGTTGCAGACCCTCGAGCATACATGGCGTCGGGGCGATTTCTGGGGCGTCGTCGTGGCGGCGCCGGAAGGACCTGTGCCGGTGACGGCTTCGTTCACCGATTGGCTGAATGGCGCCGTTGGCCTGGAGCGGGCCGGCGACGCGGAACTGGCTGCGACCGCTTATGCAACGGCGGCGGCGCATTGGCCGAAGCACGCCGAACCTTATATCGCGATTGCCGGCCTGTATGCCGCCAAGGGCCAACTCCGGGAGGCGGCCGCATCGCTGCGCAAGGCACTCGACCGCGCCGATGCGGAAACCGAGCCGGTGGTCTTGAACAACCTGGCCTACGTCCTGATGCGCCAGGAGCAATGGGATGAAGCCGAGACGCTTGCCGAACGGGCCGTCGCCGCCGGTGGGGCATTCCAGGAATCGGCGCGCGCGACCCTCACCGAAATTCGCGAAAGCCGGCCATAGGGACCGGCAAGCCCTTCAACATGCCGCACGGCGGCGGATTACAGACAATCGAAAGTCATCATATGCCTGGCAGGGCTGGCGATAGATATTGCCTATCAAAGCTATTGGAACAAAACATAACTTATAATAATTTTAATTTATTTTTTAATATATTGATTTTAAAAGAAAAAAGAACACACATGCGCTGGCCACGATGAGGCTATCGCGATGCCGGTTTAAACATGCGATCGCCGGAATATATCACGTGGGAACCCAATCAGATCCCGAATAAAGAGAGGAAAAACGATGAGCAGCAACATTGAAATGACCGATCAGGCGAGAAAGGAATGCGCCGATGCGATGTCGAAGGTGCTGGCCGACACGTATATCCTGTACCTCAAGACCCATAACTATCACTGGAACGTGACGGGGTCGAACTTCAAGCCGCTGCACGACATGTTCGAGGAACAATACACCGACATGTGGACGGCGGCCGACGATCTCGCTGAACGTGTCCGCGCGCTCGGCGAAAAGGCACCCGGCACCTACGCCAAGTTCCGCCAGCTGGGCACGATCGAGGAAACCGAGGATCTGCCCGACGCGGACGGCATGGTTGCCGATCTGGTCGCCGGCAACGAGACGATGGCCGGCACCATCCGTTCGGCGATCTCGACGGCCCAGGACAACGGCGACGAAGTTTCCCTCGGTATGCTGGCCGACCGGCTGGCGGTTCATGAGAAGTCGATCTGGATGATGCGCAGCACGCTCGCGGCGTGACGGTCTCAGCGCGCGTCCTCGATCCAGGCGTCGAGGACCGCGCGTACCGTTTCCCGGTCGATGTCGTTCGCGACGAACGAATTGCCGATGGCGCGGGCAAGAATGAACGTCAGTTTCCCGTCCTGTGTCTTCTTGTCGCGCCCCATGTGTTCCAGCAGCACGTCCGCCGTCCAGTTGTCCCCGGCCAGGCCGCTCAGGTCCGTCGGCAGGCCGACGTCCGTCAGATGATCGCTCAGCAGATACCGGTCCGCTTCGTTGATCATGGCGAGCCGGACCGAGAGATCGAGCGCCATCACCATGCCGATGGCGACGGCTTCGCCGTGCTTGAGCTTGTCCTCGAACCCGACCTGGGCCTCGAGCGCGTGGCCGAACGTGTGGCCCAGGTTGAGCAGCGCGCGCAGCCCGGCTTCGCGTTCGTCGGCGGCAACGATCTCGGCCTTGTTGGCGCATGAGCGCAGAACCGCCTCGCGCCGGGCGGCGGCGTCGCCGTCCAGCACTTTCTGGCCGTTTTCCTGTAGCCAGTTGAAGAATTCCCGGTCGTTGATGACACCGTACTTCACCACTTCGGCATAACCGCAGAGACGCTCGCGCAGGGGCAGCGTGTCGAGGGTCAGCGTATCGGTAATGACCGCGCGCGGCTGATGGAAGGCGCCGACAAGGTTCTTGCCGTGGCGGGTGTCGATGCCGGTCTTGCCGCCGACGGAGCTGTCGACCTGCGAAAGCAGCGTCGTCGGCACCTGAACGAAATCGACCCCGCGCATGACGACCGCGGCGGCGAACCCGGTGAGATCGCCGATAACACCCCCGCCCAAGGCGATCAGCGTCGTCTTGCGGTCGATGTTGTGCTCCAGCAGGTCGTCCAGCAGCGTCTCGAGATGTTGCATGGACTTGGTGTGTTCGCCCGGCGGCAGAACCACGGCGCGCTGACGGATGCCGGCTGATTCCAGCGATTGCTGTAGCGGTTCGAGCCAGTCCGGCGCCACGTTCTCGTCGGTGACGATGACGACGCGTGGCGCCCTGAGCACGTCCTTGAGAATATCGCCGGCGCGCGCGACCGCGCCGTCGCCGACATGAATGTCGTAACTGCGTTCGCCCATCGGCACATGCAGGGTTTCGATCCCGTCGGTGGCGAGGCTCATGATGTCGTGTCCCGGGCGGCGCCCGACCGCAGCGCGTCGATGGCCTTCTGCAACGTCTTCTCCAGTCCTTCGTTGCCGGTGTCGATGATGATGTCGGCCTCGGCGTAGACCGGATAACGCTGTGCGGCAAGGTCCTTGAGCACCTGCAGCGGGTCGTCCTTGGCCAGCAGCGGCCGGTGCCTGGAGCGTTTGGTGCGCTGATGCAGCACCTCCGGTTCGGCGCGCAGCCACATCGATATGGCGTGCGCCTTGACCTCTTCGCGTGTCTCGGGATCCATGAAGGCGCCGCCACCGGTGGCGATGACGGCCGGCCCTCCCTGCAACAGGCGCTGGATCACCCGGCGCTCGCAATCGCGGAACGCCGGCTCGCCGTAAACCTCGAAAATATCGCGCACTTCGCAGCCCGCTGCTTCCTCGACCTCGCTGTCTGAATCCATGAACGGCAGCGAGAGCGATTCGGCCAATTTGCGCCCGATGCACGATTTTCCCGCGCCCATCAGCCCGACGAGCACGACCGGGCGGCTGATCCGGGGAAGATCGTCGTCGGTTCCGGTTTCGGTTGTCGGCGCTATGGCCATGAAATCAATCACTTTTCCAAGTTGCGGATGTCGGGGCCGGCCCGTTTCGGCGGGGGCAGCCCGTTGAAAGGGGATTGGCCTGCCGATACACTGACGCGGCATTGGCAAAAATTTGCCACAGTCCTGAGCGAGCATCAATTGCAGGATCGATTGTTCCAATGTTTTCAATTTTCTCGTCGCCCCGCGCACGGGCGGGGGAAGGGAACGGGTGATGGGTTTTCATGGGTAAATTGACGGTTTTTATTCTGGTTTTGCTGCTGCTCGGCGCCGGCGGTGGCGCGGTCTTCCTGTCCACCTGGGAGATCCCGGCCCCGGTCAGCAATGTGGAGAAGGTTTTGCCGGATGATCAGTTCCCGCGCTGACCGCTGCCTGGTTCTGCTGGCAGCGTTGCTTATGGCGTCGCCGGCGGCGGCGCAGGCGCCCGCGACCGGCGCGCCCACCGACCTGAGCGCGCCGCCGCAGGAAACGCCGTCACAGCAATCAGGCACGCAATCCCAGCAGTTGCAGCCCGCTGCGTCCGCGCAAGGACAAGGAGACGGCCAGCAGAGCGGTCCGCGCCGGCTCGTGCCGACGAGGCGGACCCAACAGGATGTCGCCGACGACGAGGCGGAAAAGCGCGCGCGTCTGCTCGGGCTCTCCGGTAAGTCCGGGATCGAGGTCGACGGTCTGAAGCAGATCGATGACGAGTCCGTGGGCGTGTTGACCGGCGCCGACGGCGGTTTCGGGCTCGATATGTGGGAGGGCATGACGCGCACCGAGGCGGTGGCGCTGGTCGACGCGCTGCCGAACCGGATCGCGTCGGCGGCGCTTCGTGAGGCGTCGGCACTGTTGCTGCTCAGCCGCGCCAGGGCGCCGGTCGCGGTCAGCGACGACGCGCCGAGCCTGCTCGCGGCGCGGGGCCGTGCGCTGATGCGCATGGGCGACGTCGACAACGCCGAGTTGCTGCTGGCGGCGGCGCCCAGACAGGGCCGTCCGGCCGGGCTCGACGTGGTCGATGCGCAGGTACAGGTTCTTAAATACAATAACGCCCGCGCCTGCGGATTGGTGCGCAACAGCAAGGAACGCCCCAATAACGACTTTTGGCAGCGGCTGCTGATTTATTGCGACGCCCTCGACGGCAAGGCCGATAGCGTCAACTTCGGGTTGTCCTTGTTGCGCGAGATTGCCGGTGACGATCCGGCGCTGGTGCTGCTGACCGACGCCGTGATCAGCAAGCAGGAAATCGAATTGGAAGAAATCGCCAGGCCGACGCCGGTGCATATCGCGCTCGCCCGTGCCGCCAAGCTCAAGCTGCCGGCGAGCATCGCCGAAAGTGACGATCCGCTGGTGCTGCACGCCGCCACGCTTGCGCCCAATCTGCCGGTCGGCGCGCGGATCGAGGCCGCCGAGCGTGCGGTGCCGATGGGCGCCGTGTCCGCTGCGGAACTTCGCCGTCTCTATCAGCAGGTGACGTTCACCGAACCGGATCTCGCCAACGCGCTGACCCGGGCCGAAGAAGTTGGCGGCGCCGCGGCGCGGGCGCTGCTTTATCAGGCGGCGGTGAAGCAGAACGTACCGTCGGCCCGGGCCGAAATCATCGCCGCCGCATTCGACACGGCGCGCGAGGACGGCCGTTACAGACCGGCGGTGGAGGCGTTCCGGCCGCTGATGGATCGTTTGCCGCCAAGTCCGGAAATGGTGTGGTTCGCGCTGACCGGCGTGCGCGCCTATCTGACGCTGGGCGACGTGGTCGGCACCGACCGCTGGCTGGCGCTCCTCAGGGCCAGTGCGACCGTGCGGGATGAACAGAAACCGGCGCTGGCGCGGGTGCGCCCGCTGGCGCGCATGCTCGGCGCGGGCGACAAGTCGGCGACCCTGGAAACAATACTCAAGGACTGGCGGCAAACCCTGCGGGCCGCCGATGCGCCGGGGGCGTCGCAACTCAGGGCGCTGGTCAACGGCATGTTCATGGCGGTCGGTGAGGAATTGCCGCCGAACGCCTGGGAGGGGATAGTCGCCGGTCCGCCCAGGAACCAGGTGATGCCGTCGCCGGTGGTGTGGTTCCAGTTCCGTGACAGCCTGCGCACGCTGATCCGCGGCAAGGGCGCGGACGAACCGATGGTCATCGGCTCGGCGGGGTTGAGCGGCGTTACACGCGTGGCGCAGAACGGTGACGAGGCGCGCGCCGTGCCGCCGGGCGCGGCAAGGGCGGCAGGCTATGCCTTGCAGGCAGCCGGCAATACCGAACCGGGCGAGCAGGGCGTTTCCGTGGTCTACGAGATCGTCGCCGGGTTCCGGGCGATGGGCTTCGAGCGGACGGCGCGCCGGCTGGCGGTGGAGACGTTGATCGCGGCCGGCCTGTAGGGACGGGGATGGCGACTTGGCCGAGCTGAGTTACCCGTGGATCGACAACTTCCTGAACATGATGCGTTCGACCCGGAACGCGTCGCAGAATACCCTTTCCGCCTATCGCGGCGACCTGACCGAATTCGCGCAATTCGTCGGTCGGCGACAGACGACGCCGGAACGTGCCGGCGCCGATCACGTGCGCAAGTACCTGAAGGCGATCGACGAAAAGGGGCTTTCGGCGGCGACGGCGGCCAGGCGGCTGTCCGCGCTCAAGCGTTTCTTTCGCTTTGTCGTCGACATGGGCTACCGCGACGACGACCCGACGTCGGCGCTCGACGGGCCGAAACTCGGCCAGCGTCTGCCCAAGTACCTGAGCGAGGCCGAGGTCGACGCATTGCTGGAGGCGGCGCGCCGCCGCCCCGGTGCCGACGGGTTGCGGCTGACGGCGCTGATGGAAGTGCTCTATGCGACCGGGCTCCGGGTCAGCGAGCTGGTGACGCTGCCGGTCTCGGCGTTTATGCGCGAAAGCCCGGTGCTGATCGTCTCGGGCAAGGGCGGCAAGGAACGCATGGTGCCGCTGGGCGAGCCGGCGCAGGACGCGGTCCGGGACTACATGATCGTCCGCGAACGGTTCCTGCCCAAGGGCCGGGCATCGACCAGGGCATCGCGCTTCCTGTTCGCGTCGTGCGGCAAGGAAGGGCACCTGACCCGCGCGCGCTTCGGGCAATTGGTCAAGGAACTGGCGACCGAGGCCGGCCTCGACCGTAAGCGTGTCTCGCCGCACGTGCTCCGGCATTCGTTCGCCAGCCACCTGCTGGCCAACGGCGCGGATCTGAGGGCCTTGCAGCAGATGCTCGGTCATGCCGACATCTCGACAACGCAGATCTATACCCACGTCATGGAGGAACGCCTGCGCGCGCTGGTCGAAACCAGCCATCCGCTGGCGGAGATGTGACGGTCTATTCACCTTCCGGCGCGTTGACAGGGGCGGGTCGGGACTCTATCTCTTTTGCAGCCATTTGAGGGCCGCTGACCGCGCGGCCCGCTTTATTCCGCGCTCGACGCACCCGGAGCCTCTTGATGCTGCAAAATCTCGCCAAACGCCTTTTCGGCTCGGCCAATGACAGGTACGTCAAAACTCTTCAAGGCACGGTCGACGCGATCAACGCGCTCGAAACCGACCTCGAACCTCTTTCCGACGACGATCTCAAGGCCCGCACCGACTGGCTCAGGGGCCGCCTGAACGACGGCGAGGATCTGGACGACGTGCTGGTCGACGCCTTCGCGACCGTCCGCGAGGCGGCCAAGCGCACCCTCGGCCAGCGCCATTTCGACGTTCAACTCCTGGGCGGGATGGTGCTGCACAAGGGCATGATCTCTGAAATGAAGACGGGCGAGGGCAAGACCCTCGTCGCCACGCTCGCGGTCTATCTGAACGCGCTTCGGGGCGAGGGCGTGCACGTCGTCACCGTCAACGATTATCTGGCCGAACGCGACTCCATCTGGATGGGCGAGATTTACCAGTTCCTGGGGCTCACCGTCGGTGTCATCAAACACGGCATGCTCGATGACGAGCGGCGTCAGGCCTACGCCTGCGACGTGACCTACGCGACCAACAACGAACTCGGTTTCGACTACCTGCGCGACAACATGAAGTTCACGCTCGATGACATGGTGCAGCGCGAATTCAATTTCGCCATCGTCGACGAGGTCGACAGCATTCTGGTCGACGAGGCGCGGACGCCGCTGATCATTTCCGGTCCGACCGAGGACTTGGGCGATCTCTACACCGCCGTCAACGCGCTGATCCCGAAACTTGAGGAGGACGATTTCGAGAAGGACGAAAAGGCGCGCTCGGCGACGTTTACCGAAACCGGCATCGAGAAGATGGAACAGATGCTGACCGAGGCCGGATTGCTTGAGGAAGGCTCGCTGTTCGATATCCAGAACGTGGCCCTCGTGCACCACGCCAATCAGGCGCTGAAGGCGCATGCGCTGTTCGAACGCGATGTCGACTACATCGTCAAGGACAACCAGGTCATCATCATCGACGAATTCACCGGCCGCATGCAGGAAGGCCGCCGCTATTCCGAGGGCCTGCACCAGGCGCTCGAAGCCAAGGAAAAAGTGACGATCCAGAACGAAAACCAGACCCTGGCCTCGATCACGTTCCAGAACTATTTCCGGCTCTATCCGAAACTTGCCGGCATGACCGGTACGGCGATGACGGAAGCCGGCGAATTCGCCGAAATCTACAAGCTCGAGGTCGTGGAAATCCCGACCAACCTGCCGATCGCGCGCGAGGATTTCGACGACGAAGTCTACCGCTCCGTGGAAGAAAAATACGATGCCATCGTCGAGCAGATCGCGGATTGCCACGCGCGCAAGCAGCCGGTGCTGGTCGGTACCGTTTCGATCGAGAAATCGGAACAGCTCGCGGATGCGCTGAAGAAGGCGAAGGTTCCGCACAACGTGCTGAACGCGCGCTACCACGAACAGGAAGCCTACATCATTGCCCAGGCCGGCCGGCCCGGCGGGGTGACCATTGCCACCAACATGGCGGGCCGCGGTACCGACATTCAGTTGGGCGGCAATCTGGAAATGCGTCTTGCCAAGGAAGTCGACGCCGAGCCCGGCACTGACAAGTACGAGGCCGCTGCCGCCAAATTGCGCGAAGAAATCCAGCGCGATCGGGAAATCGTGCTTGAGGCCGGCGGGCTGTTCGTGCTTGGCACCGAACGCCACGAAAGCCGCCGCATCGACAACCAACTCCGTGGCCGGTCCGGCCGCCAGGGCGATCCGGGCACGTCGAAGTTCTATTTGTCCCTGCAGGACGATCTGATGCGCATCTTCGGCTCGGAACGTATCGACGGCATGCTGCAGAAGCTGGGCCTCGAGGAAGGCGAAGCGATCGTCCATCCCTGGGTCAACAAGGCGCTCGAAAAGGCGCAGTCCAAGGTCGAGGCGCGCAACTTCGAAATCCGCAAAAACCTCCTCAAGTTCGACGATGTGATGAACGACCAGCGCAAGGTCATCTACGACCAGCGCAAGGAACTGATGGCCGCCAACGAGGTCGCCGACGACGTCGTCGACATGCGTCATCAGGTCATCGACGACATGGTCGCCGCCGCGATCCCGGAAAAGGCATACGTCGATCAGTGGCATATCGACACCCTGCACGAGGAAGTGCGCCGGGTGTTCGGCCTCGACCTGCCGGTTCACGACTGGGCCAAGGAAGAGGGCATCGCCGACCAGGAAATCCGCGAGCGTCTGACCGACATCACCGATCGCCTGATGGCGGAAAAAGCCGCCAACGTCGGCCCGGACGTGATGCGCATGGTCGAAAAAAGTCTGGTGCTGCAACTCCTCGACCAAACGTGGAAGGAGCACCTGCTGACCCTCGATCACTTGCGCCAGGGCATCGGCCTCCGCGCCTATGCGCAGCGCGATCCCCTGAATGAATACAAGCGCGAGGCCTTCGATCTCTTTGAACAGATGCTCGACGGGCTCCGCGACCGGGTGACGACGGTGCTGGCGCAGGTTCAGTTCCAGACCGCGCCGGAGGAGGATGATTTCCAGCGCCCCGAGCAGGAAATGCACGAAAGCCGCGTCGACCCGGCGATGCAGGACACACCGGACGCTGCCGAGGAATCGGGACCGGCGCAGGTGACGCCGATTTCGACGCGCCAGGCGGCCGACGAGCTGGATCCGAACGATCCCGACACCTGGGGTCGGGTGCCGCGCAACTCCCCGTGCCCGTGCGGGTCCGGCAAGAAGTACAAGCACTGCCACGGCAAGGTGGGCTGAAAACGCCTAAGAGGTTTCCGTCACCCTGGCGAAGGCCGGGGGCCAGAGCACCAGACTGAGTTTTGTTTTTGAGAGTCTGGATTCCGGCCTGCGCCGGAATGACATTGCTGCTGCTACGGGTCCCGGATCGTGCCTGCGGCGCGTCCGGAAAATGATATTTGCAATTTACAAAGACCGTTATCCCAAACTTGATTTGGGGCCCATGAACGCATGGCACGGCTGTTATGGGTCTTGAATCAAGCTCCGGATTAAATCCGGAGCACGTTCAGGACGACTAGGAGAAGAGGGGAATCAGAGCCCCTGCGAGCCCATTTCCAGGAATTTTTGGCGGCGGCGGCTACGGAGTTCGGTGCCGGGTACCTTGGAAAGCTCGTCCAGATGTTTCTCGATGTCGTCCGCGGTGCGGGTCATCGCCGTCAGCGGTTCGCGGTGCGCGCCGCCGAGCGGTTCCGACACGATCTGGTCGATCACGCCGAGCTTGAGCAAATCCTGGGAAGTGAGCCGGAGCGCCTCGGCGGCGTCCGCCGCCTTATCGGAATCGCGCCACAGGATCGAGGCGCAGCCTTCCGGTGAGATCACCGAATAGATCGCGTGTTCCAGCATCAGCACCTTGTCGGCGACGGCGAGCGCGATGGCGCCGCCGGATCCGCCCTCGCCGATGACGACGCTGACGAAGGGCGCACGGACGGAAATGCAGGTCTCGATGGAGCGCGCGATGGCCTCCGCCTGGCCGCGCGCCTCGGCATCGACGCCGGGATAGGCGCCCGGCGTGTCGACGAAAGTGATCAGCGGCAGGTGAAACCGGTCGGAGAGCTGCATCAGGCGCTGCGCCTTGCGGTATCCTTCGGGCCGGGCCATGCCGAAGTTGTGGCGGATGCGGCTCTCGGTGCTGTCGCCCTTTTCGTTGCCGATGACCACCACCGAGCGGCCGCGGAACCGGCCGAGGCCGCCGACGATGGCGTTGTCCTCGGCGAACGCGCGGTCGCCGGCAAGCGGCGTGAAATCGTCGATCAGGGTCTCGATGTAGGCCTTGGCACGCGGGCGGCCCTGGTGACGTGCCACCTGCGCCTTCTGCCACGGCGTCAGTTTGCCGTAGGTCTGCGTCAGCAGGCGGTGCACTTTTTCCTGCAGGCGGCCGACCTCGTCGGCGATATTGACCTCGCCCTCGCTCGAAAGATGCCGAAGTTCCTCGATCTTGCTCTCAAGGTCGGCGATGGGTTTTTCGAAATCCAGATATGCCTGCATGTCTGCGTGATACCATTTACTGCCGTGCTTGGCGAGGCAAGGGCGTTTATTTTTCTACCTGTGAAAGTACCGTCCGGATCACCTGTCCGCCAGCTGTTCGGCCATGTCGACCAGCACGCGGGCCTGTTTGATCGAGGCGTAGTCGATCAGCTTGCCGTCGAGCGCGACCGCGCCGCGGCCCGCCTTTTCGGCCTCTTCCATGGCCTCCAGGATACGCTTGGCCTGGGCCACGTCCTCGTCGGACGGGCTGAATACCGTGTTGGCGAGTTCGATCTGCGACGGATGGATCGCCCACTTGCCCTCGCAGCCCAGCACGGCGGCGCGTTTGGCCTGGGCGATGTAGCCGTCCGGATCCCCGAAGTCGCCGAACGGGCCGTCGACCGGGCGCAAGCCGTTGGCGCGGGCGGCCACGACCATCTGCGTGATCGGGTAATGCCACATGTCGCCCCAGTAACTTTCGCGCTCGCCGTTCTCGAGCGGGTCGGTGAGCACGTAGTAATCCTTGTTCGGGCCGCCGATGTTGGTGGTCCGGGCCTTGGTCGAGGCCGCGTAGTCGGCGACGCCGAAGTGCAGGCTTTCGTTTCTGGGTGAGGCGGCGGCGATCTCGCCCACGTTCTGCATGCCGAGCGCGGTTTCGATGATCATCTCGAAACCGATGCGGTTCGTGAACCCTTTCGCCGTTTCGATCTGCGTCACCAACATGTCGATGGCGTAGATGTCGGCGGCGGTGCCGGCCTTGGGAATCATGATCAGGTCGAGCTTGTCGCCGGCGCCCTCGACCACCTCGATGACGTCACGGTAGCAATAGTGCGTGTCGAGCCCGTTGATGCGCACCGAGACCGTCTTGCCGGACCAGTCGAGATCGTTAAGGGCCTCGACGATGTTCTTGCGGGCCTGTGGCTTGTCGTCCGGCGCGACCGCATCCTCGAGGTCGAGGAACACCACGTCCGCCGCACTTTCCGCGGCTTTCTGCAGGAACTTGGTGCTGGACCCGGGAACGGCCAGTTCGGAACGGTTGAGGCGGGCCGGTGCCTCTTCGACGATGGTGAAGCTCATGATCGCATCCTGTGACTGATGTTAGCAGGTGCAACATGCCGGGCGGACGCCGGGCTTGCAAGTCCCGGGGTGGGCGGCGCGCGAAAAAACGGCCGGTCCTTCTGGACCGGCCAAGGGGAGTGTGTGGAGAGATAGTTCCCTTGAGAGCACGGGGTACGATCAGGCGAAGGATTGGCCTTGCGGTTGCTGCGGGTGGGTTTCGTTCATCCGCATTTCGGCGTCGTCGAGTTGCTGGCTGCGGACCCGTTCCATGATCTGCTGCTTGCGTTTCAATTCGCGCTGGATCGCGTCTTCGTACATCAGCCTCTTGGCCTGGCGGCGGCGCTTCAGTTCGGTGGTTTCGCGGATCGCGACGTAGATGCAGACGATGACGCCGACGACGAACGCACAACCGAGAGCGGTCAGTTTGATAAGTTCCGGGTCCTTGAAAAAATCCATGATGGCTCCACGCTCCTTATATTTTGTTCGTTGGCCGCCCCGGCGACCTGATGTGGGAGCGAGTATGCCGCCGCTACATTGCACTGGTTTTGCGGTGCCGATTCATTTGTTTTCACTTTGTATCATCATGTTAAAAAGGGGGCCGCGCTTGCCCCCGGGGGAGCGGTCATGCTTAATCCCCGTCACCCGGACGGTGCGCCGGGCAGGCACCTCAGGCAGGAGAAAATTATGTACATGCGAAAGATTGCCGCGGCTCTGGCGACGTTCCTGGCGGTTTCCGCCGTCGCGGGGCCGGTTTCGGCCGAAGACGATCCCGTGATCGCCCGGGTCAACGGCAACGAGATCCTGCGTTCCCAGCTGATGCAGGCGCACGAGAACCTGCCCAATGAATACAAGCAGGTGCCGCTCGATCAGATCTATCCGATGCTGCTGACGAGCCTGATCGATTCCAAGCTCGTCGCGCAGGATGCCAAGGCGCGCAATCTGGACGAGGAAGAGGACTTCCAAAAGGCGCTGACGATGGTCAAGGATCAGCTTCTCGAGCGCTATGCCGTCCGTAAGGAAATCGAGGATGCCGTCACCGACGAGAAGCTGCGCGAAATGTATGACGGTCAGGTCGCGGACGGCGCCGAGGAGGTGCACGCGCGACATATCCTGGTGAAGACCTCCGACGAGGCCGTCGCGATCATCAAGGAACTGGACGGCGGCGCCGATTTCGCCGAACTGGCCAAGGAAAAGTCGACCGGTCCGTCGGGACCGCGCGGCGGCGATCTTGGTTTCTTCGGCAAGGGGCAGATGGTGCCGTCGTTCGAGGAAGAGGCGTTCGCGCTCGACGCCGGCGCGCATTCGCGCAACCCGGTGAAAACCGAATTCGGTTTTCACGTGATCAAGGTCGAGGAACGCCGTTCCGCGGCCCCGCCGAGCTTCGAGGACAGCGTCGAGGAGCTGCGTGCCGATGCGGCGCAGGCGGCGGGGTCCGCTTATGTTCAGCGGTTGCGCGGGGACGCCGAGATCGAGCGGTTCTCGATCGACGGCAAGACGCCGCAGTAAGGCCGGAGTATCGAGAGATGATCGCGCGTTCGCCGTTGGCGCCCGATACATTCCCCGACCTGTCGGCCATCGACGGCGTTGAAATCGCCGTTGCCGAGACCGGTCTGAAGTACAAGGGACGGCCGGATTTGCTGTTGATGCGGTTTGCCGACGGCACCCGGGCGGCGGGCGTGTTTACGAAATCGCTGTGCCCATCGGCACCGGTCGACTGGTGCCGCCAGCACATTGCCGGCGGCGAGGCCCGAGGGGTCGTCGTCAATGCCGGCAACGCCAACGCCTTTACCGGCAAGGCCGGGGCCGAGGCCTGTGCGGCGGTGGTGCAGGCCGCCGCCGACGTGATGAGCTGCCGGCCGAGCCGCGTGTTCGCGGCGTCCACCGGCGTCATCGGCGAGGTGCTGCCAGCGGCGAGGATGGCGCCGTTGATCGAGACCATGGCGGCAGACATGGCGGGCGACCGCTGGGCCGACGCGGCAACGGCGATCATGACCACCGATACTTTCCCGAAAGGCGCGACGCGGCGCGTCGACATCGACGGTACGACCGTGCGCATTAACGGCATTGCCAAGGGCTCGGGCATGATCGCGCCGGACATGGCGACGATGCTGGCGTTCATCGCGACCGACGCGGTGTTGCCGGCGGACGTGCTGCAGGCCTGTCTGTCGGGGGCGACGGAGAAAAGCTTTAATCGCTCGACGGTCGACAGCGACACGTCGACCTCGGACACCGTGCTGGCGTTCGCCACCGGTGCCGCCGGCAATAATGAGATAACGGACGCCGACGATCCGGTGCTGGCCGCGTTCCGCGCTGCGCTCGACGATCTATGTATCGATCTCGCGCAACAGGTGGTGCGCGACGGCGAGGGCGCGTCGAAGTTCATTACCGTCAACGTGACCGGTGCTGAGAGCGATACGGCGGCAAAGCGGATCGCGCTCTCGATCGCCAACTCGCCGCTGGTGAAAACCGCGATCGCCGGCGAGGATGCGAACTGGGGCCGGGTCGTCATGGCCGTCGGCAAGGCCGGTGAGAAAGCCGAGCGCGACAAGCTCTCGATCTCCATGGGCGGGACCGTGATCGCCAGAGACGGCGCCGCCGTCGACGATTATGACGAGGCGCCGGTGGCCCATCACATGAAAGGCAGCGAGATCGAGATGACGGTCGATCTCGCGCTCGGCGAGGGTAAGGCGACCGTCTGGACCTGCGACCTCACGCACGGATACATCTCGATCAATGCCGACTACAGGTCCTGATACTGGCGGTCCTGACAGCGGTTGCTGGTCGGCACCGTTTCCGGGCGGGGGCAGGGATCTCGATACCTTGCTGGTGGCTGCGGCGGCGCTGATCGATGCCGACGGCCGGGTGCTGATCGCGCGGCGTCCCGAAGGCAAGACCATGGCCGGGCTTTGGGAATTTCCGGGCGGCAAGGTGGCCGCAGGCGAACTGCCCGAAACCGCATTGGTGCGCGAGCTCAAGGAGGAGTTGGGTCTCGATATCACGGAGTCGTGCCTCGCGCCGTTTACCTTCGCGAGCCATGCGTATGAGGATTTTCACCTGCTGATGCCGCTTTATCTGTGCCGCATCTGGAAAGGCCAGCCGGCGCCGCTGGAAGGTCAGGAACTCAAGTGGGTGCAGCCGCTGCGTCTCGGCGATTATCCGATGCCGCCCGCCGACAAACCGCTGGTGGCGCTTTTACGGGATTATCTCTAGAGCGTCTGATCCGTCATTCCGGCGCAGGCCGGAATCCAGAGCGATATCGAGTGACGGTATTCTGGAGCCCGGCCTTCGCCGGGGTGACAGCGCGCAATAGTTGGGGGACCTACAGCCCCGCCGCCGCCTTTTTCATTTCGTCGACGGCGTCGTCGAAGAAGGCGTCCATCTGGGCGCGCATCTGCGGGCTGAGCGCGAGCAGTTTCGAGCGCGCGTCGGCGGGGTTGGTTTTCTCGACGATCAGGCCGCGCTTCAGCGCCGTGTCGATGTACTTGGAGGCGGTGAGGGGGCTCTTGACCCCGGTGATGCTGGCGATGGCGTCGGTTTTCCGGACAGGGTCGGTGGTGCGCCATAGGTGCGTGAACAGGTCCCAGTAGGCGGCCGAATAGAATTCCGTGTCGCCGGCGAACAGTCTGACCCAGCCGGCGCCGACCTTGTCGGTGAAGGCGAGGTAGGCGCGCCGTTGCGTGTCGTCGTAGGTCAGCGGCATGGTCGGGTATCCCGTCCGTCATTTAGAGTTATTTTTGATGTTAAATATGTAGCTTGTCGCATGTGGCTTGTCGAGGGCTTACAAGCATATGATTTAACTGTTTTTCATCTGATACATTTAGTTACACTTATTTTTAATTCTAATATTGACTATAAAAATAGAGATAAATATCCTCCTCATATCGCCGCGGAGGACATCGCCGGCGACGGATACAGGAGGATCAAATGACCACCGAAGCGAAGACGATTTCGACCACTGAATCCCGTAAATCAGCCCGCAAGGTGCGCCGCCCGGCCCTGATGGCGATGGCCGCGGTGCTTAGCCTCGGCCTGTTGTCGGGCTGCGTTACCGACCAGGGCAACAAGCAGACCATGGGTACGTTGCTGGGTGCGGGGCTCGGCGGTTTTGCCGGATCCAAGATCGGCGGCGGCAAGGGCCAGCTCGCGGCGACCGCGGCGGGCGTCGTTCTCGGCGGACTGCTTGGCAACAACGTCGGCCAGTCCCTCGACCGCGCCGACCAGGTCTATGCCCAGCGCGCCCAGAACCGGGCGCTGGAAGCCCCGGTCGGCCAGACAATTTCGTGGTCGAACCCGGACAGTGGTAACCATGGCACCGTGACGCCAACCCGAACCGGGCACGACACGCGGACCGGCGCCTACTGCCGCGAATACCAGACCGAGGTGATCGTCGGCGGCGAGTCCCAGGTCGGCTACGGGACCGCGTGCCAGCAGCCCGACGGCGACTGGAAGATCTCGTCATAGGCATCTCCCTGCACCTGCGTCGCGCTCGGGGGTAGTCCTCCGGCCCTGCGACGCGCGATGCGAGACGGGCGGCCCGGTTCACCCCACCGGGCCGTCCCTTCTTTTGCGGCGACGATAATTCTTTCAAAGGCCCGGGCGGGTTCCTACATTCCCGGGATGGGAGAGAACGGGACATCCAACGCAAAGCCGGTGACGGCGGGCCTCGTCATCATCGGCAACGAGATCCTTTCGGGACGCACGAAGGACGCCAACCTCCAGTTCCTGGGCGACGAGCTGAACAGGATCGGTATCAGGCTCACCGAGGTCCGCGTCGTCAACGACGTGCCGGCCGCCATCGTCGAGGCGGTCAACACGCTCCGGCAGCGCTATACCTATGTTTTCACCACCGGCGGCATTGGCCCGACCCATGACGACATCACGTCGGAATGCGTGGCTCGGGCCTTCGGCCTCGACTTCGGCCTCAATCCGGAAGCGGCCAAGTTGCTGGAGGCGCATTACACCGCGCGCGGCGACGAATTCACGCCGGCCCGCCAGCGCATGGCCAAGACGCCTGCCGACGCGATCCTGATCGACAATCCAGTCTCCGTTGCCCCCGGTTTCCAGGTCGAGAACGTGTTCGTTCTGCCGGGCGTGCCGCGCATCATGCAGGCGATGTTCGCGGGTATGAAGCATCGCCTGACCGGTGGCCGGCAGATGGTCAGCCGCACCGTGTCCTCGCTCGTCCCGGAGGGCCGTGCCGGCGGCCCCCTGACCGAGCTTCAGGCACGTCACCCGGACACGGAAATCGGTTCGTACCCGCTTAACGACCGACCGGGCGCGAACATCGTGATCCGCGCCGAGGACCCGGAAAAGGCCGATGCCGCCGCCCGCGATGTGTTGAAAATGCTGAAGGAACTGGGCGGCGATCCGGTCCTGGAAGAGGCGGACGCCTGAAAGACCGTCTCGAAGGATGATTACCGTCTCAAAATAAATTCCGAAATATCGGCCCGATCCTGCCAGCCGGCGCGGACCAGCTCCGGCGTGGTGTGTTCCTCGACCGGGTAACCCATGCAGAGATACCCCACCAGCTTCCAGCCTTCCGGTACATCAAGGGTCTTGTCGACCTCGTCGGGATCGAGGATCGACACCCAGCCGAGCCCGACGCCGTGCGCGCGCGCCGCCAGCCACAAGGTCGTCACCGCGCCGACCACGGAATAGGCCAGCATTTCCGGCATGGTCTTGCGGCCGAGCCCGTGGCCCATGCCGCTTTCCTCGTCGCAATAGACCGCGAGGTGCACCGGCGCTTCCCTGAGCCCCGCCAGCTTGAGCCCGGCGTAAAGCTCGGCGCGCTCGCCCTCGTAATCCGTCAGCGCGTCGGCGTTGGCGCGTTCGAAGTTGGCGACGATGTCGGCCCGGCGGCCTTCGTCCTCGACAATGACGAACCGCCACGGCTGGGCGTTGCCGACGCTGGGTGACAGCGCGGCGAGACGCAGCAGGTCTGCCAGCAGCCCGTCCGGCAGCGGCTCGGTGCGGAACCGGCGCACGTCGCGGCGCCACGCCAGCAGCGTTTCCAGCGTGTCCCGGAAGCGGCGGTCGAATTCCGGTCCGTCCGTCATGGCGTCACCGTTCTGATCGTGGGCGTCCATCGGCCGAGGGTGGCACGGGTTATGGGACCGGGCAAGCATGCTGGCGGCGGTTTCTGGCGGTCTCGCGACTTGCCGTCCGGATGGTCTGCGGGTAACGTCCGGGCCGACGCGGACGTGGCGGAACCGGTAGACGCAGCAGACTTAAAATCTGTTATCCGTATGGGTGTGGGGGTTCGAGTCCCCCCGTCCGCACCACAGGCACAGGCGACGCAGGGATGGAATGGTTAGCAGCGTCGCCGTCCTGCAGCCTATTGTTTCCGTCGTCCTGAACTCGATTCAGGACCCATATATTCGTTTCCTTATTACCCCGAACGTGACCTTGTGGATGCTGAGTCAAGTTCAGCATGACGGCGGGGACATGATCGCTTCTTGAAAGCGCCTTTCCCACCCACCGGGCGCCTCACCCGGTGGCGAGTTTTTTCTTGGGATCGTAGAACGGGATGTCGACGACCTCGGCCGGCACCGTGCCCGACGGTTTTTTGACCTCGAGGGGGGTGCCGATGTCCGCGCATGCCGTGGAGACCATGGCCAGCGCGATATTCTGTTCCAGGCGCGGCGAATGGATGGCCGACGTGACCTCGCCCATGCTCGCGCCGTCCCGGAGGACCGGCCAGTAGGTGGTGTTCGGGCCGGTGAGGCGCGGGCCGCCGATGTGCAGCCCGACCTGTTTGCGCCGTACCCCTGCGTCGCGGATCCGCCTGAGCGCCGCCTTGCCGATGAAGTCGATGTCCGTGTCGAGGGCGACCAGCCTGTCCATGCCCAGCTCGAACGGATTGGTGCCGATATCGGCGTCGGCGTGATAGGACAGCATCGCCCCTTCGATCCGGCGGATCGTCGAGGTGTGACCGGGTTTCAGGCCGAACGGCGCGCCCGCGGCCATGATCCGCTCCCACAGCTCGTCGCCGCGCGTGGCGTCGCGCAGGTAGAGTTCGTAACCCAGCTCGCTCGACCAGCCGGTGCGCGACACGATCAGCGGGATGCCGTCGAGGTCCAGTTCGCGGAGCCGGAAATAGCGCAGTTCCATGATATCGTCGCCGAACAGCGCCTTCATGATCTCGCCCGAGACCGGGCCCTGCAGTTGCAGCGGCGAGACGTCGGGCTCGCGGATCGTGACGTCCATGCCGGCATGGACTGCGACCCCCTGCGCCCACAGCAGGATGTCGCTGTCTGAAAGCGACAGCCAGAAATGATCCTCACCGAGGCGCAGGGCGATCGGATCGTTCAGGATACCGCCGTCGTCGTTGGTGATGAGCACGTACTTGCATTGGCCGACCGCCATCTTCGAAAGGTTGCGCGGCGTCAGCATCTGTGTGAACGCCGCCGCGTCGGGGCCGGTGATCTCGACCTGCCGCTCGACGGCGACGTCGCACAGAATGGCGGCGTTAATCAGGTTCCAGAAGTTTTGCTCCGGATCGCCGAAGTCGCGCGGGAAGTACATGTGATTGTAGACGGAAAACGCCTGCGCGCCCCAGCGCATGGTGGCGTCAAAATAGGGTGACTTGCGGATCTGCGTGCCGAAACCGAATTCCTCCGTTTGCATCATGACTAGCCTCCTTACGCGCTGCCGGCATCGTCATCCGGAGACTAACCGGTGGGCGGCGCGCATCATGTGGCGAGTCCGACAAGTTGTTTGTGCGCAGCGCCTTCGGCTGTCAGCCGAAGAGTGGGGTGCCCGGGTAAACGGGGAGGGCGGGGCTCACCCCCTCGGCCACGTCCCCTTGAACGGTTTTTCAAGCGCGCGGGCGACCAGTTCCAGGCGGTCCTGCCCGTAGAACATGTCACCGTCGACGAAATAGGTCGGCGAGCCGAACACAGAGCGTTCGATGGCCTCGGCCGTGTTCGCTTCGTATACCGCCGTCACCTCGGGCGACCCGGCGGCATCCAGCAGCGGTGTCGGATCGACGCCGACGTCGCGGGCCAGCGCCGCCAGCGTATCCGTATCGGCGAGATCGGCATCGTCGCGCCAGTGACCTTCGAGAAACCGGTGCGCGAGCACGTCGATATCGAGCCCCTGCAGCAGCCCGGCGATCAGCATGCCGTTGACCGTCGCGATTTCGTGGTCGTGATAGCTCGGCCATGAAAGAATTTCGACGCCGCGATACTCAGCCCAGCGTTCGATCTCGCGGCCCGAGAAATAGGCGCGGCGTTCGGGTGTGCGGGAATTGTGCGGCCCCGGACCTGTCGCGGCGACGACGGCGCGAAGATCCATGGGCCGGTGTTCGATCCGTCGTCCGCCGGCCTTGGCGGTCGCCATCAGCAGCTTCGAGCCGATGTAGGCGTATGCCGAATGCGCGGAATAGAAATATTCGATGGTTTTCATGGCGGCTCAGTCCGCCAGCGCCATTTCGACCGCCGCGGCGCAATGCAGATCGGTGGTCGAGAATGCCGGCGGATCGATGTCGTGCGGCGAGATCAGCAGCGGGATTTCCGTGCAACCGAGCACGATCCCGTCCGCGCCCCGGCCGGTCAGCGTGTGCATCAGTTCGATATAACGCGCGCGGGTCTCCGGCAGGAATTTGTCCTTCACCATTTCCTCCATTATCGAGGCGTCGACGAAGTCGCGCTCAATGGCGTCGGGGACGATGGTCTCGATCCCCATGGGGCCTAGGATGTCCTGATAAAAGGTGCCTTCCATGGTCTTGCGGACGCCCAGCAACGCGACTTTCGAGATTTGACGGCGTGTGATTTCGGCGCCCGTGGCCTCGGCGATGTGCAGGAACGGAATATCCAGATGCGGCTGGATCTCGGGCACGAAGCGGTGCACGTCGTTGCACGTGATGACGATGAATGCCGCGCCGCCGGCGGCGACGGATTTCGCGGTTTTCAGAATCATGTCGCAGGCGGCGGCCTCGTCACCGTCGCGGATCACGTGATCCACGTAACGCTGGCGGTCGACGCTTTCGAGGATCAGATGCGCCGAATGCACGCCGCCCAGGCGTTCGTTCATCATGGTGTTGAGCAGCCTGTAATAGGCGGCGGTCGAGACCCAGCTCAGCCCGCCGATCAGTCCCATTTTCTTCACGGATGTCGTCTCCTTCGAATGATTGCGGCGCATTTCGGCATTTTGGCCCGATATATTCAAGCGCCGCCGTTGCGCGACGAAACCACGGAGATACAGGGGCACTGAGGAAGGCACCGGCCGCAGCACTTCCGTGTCCTCGGTGTCTTTGTGGTTCACCTGCCCGGATGGTGAGGCCGGAATAGCGCCGATTAACATGGCATTTTCATAAACTTCATTCCAATCCTGTGGACTCTCGGGCGGCGCGGGGCAATGATGGTTCGCTCAGAGGGGGATAGGCGGTGCGGCAGAATCTCGCGCAGAAGACCTACGAAGTGTTCATTCTTGAGGACGAGCGGTGGCTCGTCGACTCGCACCATGAGACGCGCTCGGCTGCCGTCGAGCGCGCCGAGGAACTGATCGCCGACAAGCGGTTCGAGGGTGTGCGCGTGGTTGCCGAAAGCCTGCGCACGGGCGAGGAGGAGATCGTCCTCGAGGAAATGATCGAACTCGGCGATAAGCCGGTCAAGATCGTCCCCATCGAGGAGGCACCGGTCTGCGACAAGACCGCGGACTATTACAAATTCCCGGCGCGCCAGGCGGCGGGCAAACTGCTGCGCGAGTTGCTGGAACAAAAGGGCATTACGGCGCTGGAGCTTGCCTTTGACTACGGCATGCTCAGGGCGCTGGAACGCGACGACAAGCTGTTCCCGGCGGCGATAAGCCGGATCGGCACCATCCACGCCAGGAAGACCGGAGGTAAACCGGCCGAGCGCAACGACATCCTTTACGCCGCATTCAACGAGATCAGGGAGACCGCGCGTGTCACTGGCGAGGACGCCGCGCGGCTCGGATTCCTCGAGAACCTTGAGCTGAAGGGTCTCGTTTCCAAGGCGCCGAAGGGTGACGGGCGTCATATGTATGTCCTCGGCGGGCTGGCGCTGGCGCTGCAGAAGCGCGGCGACTGGTCGGATAAGCTGGCGCTCTTGATGGAACTCGGCGAAAAAGCGTCCGACGATCTGGTCGAGGAATTCCTGGACCAAGTCGCGGCGGAAATCCTCGAGAGTCCGGCGGCGGTCACCGATCTGTTCGGCGGCTTCGCCGACGCGACGTCGGGAATGCGCGACATGGTCCACCTGACCCAGGGGCGCTGCAAAACGAAGAACACGCGATCCTGCATCGAAGCGTTCAATACCTTCATGGCCACACGCCCGATGCCCAGGACCAAAGGTGTGTTGCTGGCGCGGGTCGCCAAAACCCTGGGCGGCATCCGGCCGCTGACGCGCGAAGGCACTCAGGCCGACCAGGACGCGCTGCGTGGTCTGATCCGTGAGCTGACCGGGCACGCCGGTCTCGCCGGCGGGCCGGAGATGGCGGGTGCCATCGTCGGCCGGGCGCGGATCGCGTTCGCCGATCCGGACGATCTTTCGGCCGAGGAAGCGATCAGCCAAGTGCTGGCGTTGTTGCCGTACCGCGCGGTGCGTCTTGGCTTCCTGCTCGACATGATCGCTTCGCCCCTGGGCCAGAAGAACGAGCAGGCGGTGCTCAACGTGATGGCGCGGCTGGTGCAGCAGTTGACGTCATTGTCGTCGCTGGTGCCCGCCGACATGCCGCGCGACGAGGTGGCGGACGTCATGGTGGCACTGAAGGACAAGCTGGCCTCGGACGCCTTGCCTGAGAAATGGCGGGCGCTGTTTAGGGACACGCTGGACCGGCTGGTATCACGCGACGACGACACCAAGGGACAACCGGGGACGGCAGAAGGATCGGTCCTGGAATTCAAGATGGAGGATGCGACCGTGACGAACAAGAAGATCGAACGGCGCGAAGCGGACGACGGGGAAGTCCTGTTCGAGGAAGGAGACGCCGCCGACCAGGCCTATCTGGTACTGGACGGGCAGGTGCAGGTGTACCGGCAGTCCGGCAACGACGAGGTGGTGCTGGCGACGTTGGGTCGCGGCGACATCCTGGGCGAGATGTCGCTGATCGACAATCAGCCGCGCATGGCCTCGGCGCGGGTCATCGGCAAGGCCAAGCTGACCGTGATCACGCAGGACGATCTGGCGGCGCGTCTCGGCAAGCTCGACAACGACGACAAGGTGCTGAGGCGGTTGATCGACGTGTTCGTGGACAGGCTCAGGGGGCAGGCTCGGCTATACGAGTAATCGCTCTAATCCGCGTTCCGCTCGGTCTCGAAACCCGGCAGACCGTCATCGATCTTCGACCAGGTGACGCGTGAGCGTATCCAGCTCTGATAGGCGGGTTTGACCGCGCCCGGATCGTCGAGCGCGCCCGCCTTCACGTAGACCATGTCCGGGTTGCCCGGCGACGAGGTGTATAGCGGCGCACCGCAATCGGCGCAGAAATGCCGCGTGATCGGCTGGCCGCTGTCGGCGGTCTTGGTGAATTCCTTCGGCGTGCCTTTGGTGATCTCGAAGCCGGTGCGCGGCATGGCGATGGAAATGTTGAAGGCGCTGCCGGTGGTCTTGCGGCAGTCGATGCAGTGGCAATAGGCCGCGGCCGCCACTTCGCCCGTGTAGGCGAAGGTCACGTTGCCACAAAGGCACGATCCGGTGATGCTCATTCGGCTTTCGCTCCCGCCTGTTTGTCGCGCTTCGGCCCCAGCAGGACCGTCCCGGCAACGCCGATCATGATCAGGATCATACCGGCACCGCGCAGGGGGCCGAAACCCTCGTCGAAGATCAGGAACGCCGCCAGCACACCGGTGCACGGCGCGAACAGCGCGAACGGCGTCACCATCACGGCGGGGTAGGTGTTCAGTAATCGGCCCCAGATCGCGAACGCCACCGTGGTCGACATGAGCGCGATGAAGCCCAGCGACAGCAAACTGATCGTTTCGGCGTTTCGGAAGACGGCGATGAAATCGAAGCTGTCACCGAACATGAACGAAACCGCGAACGCCGGGATCGGCGGCACGATGCTGAGCCAGATCATCAGGGCCAGCATGTCGACGTGCCCCAGGCGCTTGAGGATGTTGTTGCCGATGGCCCAGCTCACCGCGCCCGAAAGGGTCAGGCAGAGCCCGAGATAGGTCAGTTCGCCGCCGACGCTGGCGAACACCATGCCGAGGCCGATGAAGGCGATGGCGACGGCGGAAATTTGCTTCGGCGTCGGTATTTCACGCAACACCAGCGCGGCGATGATGATGGTGAACAGCGCCTGCGTGTGCGTTGCGACCGAAGCGAGTCCCGGCGGCATCCCGGCCTTGTAGGAAAAGAACAGAAACATGAACTGGCCGGTGAACAGGAACAGCCCGAGGGCGATCAGCAGCCGCCAGGGGATGTCCGGCTTCTTGATGAAAAACACCGGCAGTGCGGCGATGACGAAACGGAACCCGACGAGTTGCGCCGGGGTAAAGCTGTAGAGCGCGTATTCGGTGGCGATGAACGCCAGCCCCCATGTCACGGCGACGGTGACCGCCAGCAGGACATCGGTGGGCTTCACGCCGTTATCCGCCTAACGCCACGGGAACGCGGATCTGGGCATCAGCGGTCCGTCGCGGTCCTTGAGCGTGTCGGCGATTCGGAGTCCCTCGTTCCACTTCACCATGCGTTCGGAACGGGTGAACGAGCCGACCTTGAGTTGCGGCGCGCCCCAGCCGACGGCCATGTGCACGATGGTGCAGTCTTCGGTCTCTCCGGAACGCGCAGACACGATGCGGCCCATACCGGCGGCTTCGGCGGCGTCGAACGCGGCCTTGGCCTCGGTCAGCGTGCCCGCCTGGTTGGGCTTGCACAGCAGCGAGTTGCAGAGCCTGTCCTTGGCGGCGGCGCGGACACGCTCGGCGCTGGTCACCAGTACGTCATCGCCGACCACCTGCGCGTTGTCGCCAACCGCCCAGGTGAATTTCATCAGGCCGTCGGGATCGTCCTCGCCGAGCGGATCTTCGATCGAGACCACCGGATAGCGCTCCATCCAGTCGATCAGCATGGCGCACAGTTCCTCGCTCGACATGGTTCGGTCGTCCTTGGCGAGGGTGTACTTGCCGTTCTCGCCGAATTCCGAGGCCGCGATGTCGAGTGAGATGGAAACCTCGTTCCCCGGCGTGAAGCCTGCGCCTTCGATGGCGCGGACCAGGGTTTCCATGGCTTCCTCGTTGGTGTCGAAGTCCGGCCAGTAACCGCCCTCGTCGGCGACGCCCGCGAGCTTGCCGGCGTCGGCCATGATGCGGCCCGCGCTGAGGTAGACTTCCGCCGTCCAGTCCAGTGCCTCGCGGAAGCTCTTGGCGCCGGTGGCGATGACCATGAAGTCCTGCACGTCGACGCGGCGGGACGCGTGCGCGCCGCCGCCGAAGATCTGGATTTCCGGTAGCGGCAGGGTGACGTCACCATCCGTGTTGCCACGCAGGTATTGCCAGAGCGGCACGCCCTCGTACGCCGCCGCCGCATGGGCGACGGCCATGCTGGCGGCGACCGTGGCATTGCCGCCGAGCCGCTGTTTGTTCTTGGTGCCGTCAAGTTCGATCATGAATTTGTCGAGGCGTTCCTGCTTGCGCACGTCCTGGCCCTTGAGCACTTCGGCAATTTCGATATCGACGGCCTTCACCGCGCCGGTCACGTCCCAGCCGCCGAAGCTCTTACCGCCGTCGCGAAGATCGATGGCCTCGAAACGGCCGCGCGACGCGCCGGCCGGCGCGATGGCGATGCCCTTGGCGCCGCCTTCCAGTTCGACTTCGACCTCGACCGTCGGGCGGCCGCGGGAGTCCCAGATCCGGCGCGCGTGAACGTTCTTGATGGAATGCTTGGCCATGAATTCTTCCCTCCGCGGATGGCGGCTTATTGATTTTGTTTCAGGTGCGCGTGCCACGCGTCAGAGATGTCTATCGGATGATCGGCGGGATTTGTCAAAAACTGACGTGCGATTTGCCGGACATGGTTCTTGTCCGCGTCTTCGGTGATGTACTCGGCGGGGGACTTGCCGTCGATCCGCGCGAGGAATAGGCCCGCCAGCAGGTGCGCCGTGCGCCGGACGATGCCGCGGTCGGCCATCTCCGCGGTTGCGGACTCGTAGGACAGGCATAGCGTCTCGAAACATGCCTTGAAGCCGGGCCGGGCGGCGGGGTTCCACAGACACTTCAGCAGCAGGTGATTGAGACAGAACGCGAGGTCGAACGCCGGGTCGCCGTGCCATGCGCATTCGGCGTCCAGGAATACCGGACCCTTGGGCCCGATCAGGATGTTCTTGGGACTGACGTCGCCATGCACCAGCGCGACCTTGTTGGATGCGGTGATCTCCGAGAGTTCCCGGAGCCGCGCCGCGACGTCCGGGCAGCGCTCGGCGGTGGCCAGCAGATAGGGCTCCAATCGGATCGCGTGGAAAATCTCGTCGTTGTCGAAGCGGGGCGGGATGTCCGGGTCGGTTGACGTCGCAGTGTGAATGCGGCCGAGGATGTGGCCGACGGCGTCGGCGCTCGCCGTGTCGGCAATGCCGTCGCGCAGTTGCGACTTCCAGACCGGCGCCGTTTCCGGGTCCAGGAACGACATCGCGAACAACCCGCTTTCCGGGTCGTGGAAGATGATTTCCGGCACGGCATCGGGCGCGATTTTCCGGACTGCTTGCATCCACGCCACTTCGAACGCGTTCCGGGACACCGGCGCGCGCCAGTCGTCGGCGACCTTGAGCTTGGCGAGCGCGCGCTTGACGCAGACCGGCCCGGCTTCCAGATCGATGCGCCAGATGTCGGAACTGACGCCGCCGGTCAGCGGCGTGCAGTCGGGATCCTCGCCGGCGGCAATAACGCCGCCGCGCCGAAGTACGTCCAGGATATCGTCGGGTTTCTGCATTTATTCGAACGACGCGGCGATTTCCTTGGCGGCCTGCTGCAGCCGGGGCACGTGTTCCATGGCGCGTTCGAAGTTCATGCGCACCACGGGGCCGTGCGTCGCCAGCGTCGCCAGCAGCTTGCCGTTCGCATCGGTGACGGGAACCGCGGCGGCGACCATGCCGGGGATGAATTCCTCGTTGTCGGTGCCGACTTTGGTCTTGGCGATCTTTTCGATAGCGCCGAGCAGCGCGTCACGGTCGGTGATGGTGTTGTCCGATTTCGCGTCCAACGGCAGCTTGGCGACCAGCCGCTCGCGCCGCGCTTTGGGCAGGCTCGATAGATAGAGCTTGCCGCTCGCCGTACAGTGCAGCGGCACGTGCGAACCGACCGGCAACTGGATGCGGAGTGGCCATTCGCTCTCGACCCGGTCGAGGTACTGCATCGACGTCGCCAGCGGCAGGGCGATGTTGCAGGTCTCGCCGATGTCGCGAGTCACGGCTTCGAGGATGGCGTGGCGCTCGCCGCGCCCGCTCTGGTTCGACAACAGCTTGAGGGCCAATCGCGAGAACCGCTCGCCGGCTTCGTAACCGCGCCCATTGACGTCACGGCGCAGGTAGCCCTCGTCAAGCAACAGGTTGCAGAGGCGATGCACGGTCGCCTTGGGCAGGCCGGACGCGACCTCGATGTCCATGGCGCTGGCGGGCCGGTCCATATCGCAGACGACCTCGAGAAGTTCCAGGACGCGGATCGAGCGGGAACCGGCATTGGGTACGTCAGGCACGTTAATCTCCCAAACGAATCAGGTAAAAATCGAATTTTTTCTCATTTATGGAACATAGGGTTTCATTGTTGCAACTTTTTTGCAAGCTGGTTAGGGTCCAGCATGGGAGCGGGTGAGGATACCTACGACTATATCATTGTTGGCGCCGGTTCGGCAGGGTGCGTCCTCGCCAACCGCCTGAGTGCCGATCGCGGACTTCGCGTGCTTCTCCTCGAAGCGGGCGGGCGCGACTCGAACCCGTGGATTCACGTCCCCGTCGGCTATTTCAAGACGCTGCACAACCCGAAGACGGATTGGTGCTATAAGACGGATCCTGAACCGGAGCTGGCGGGACGACGTCTCGACTGGCCGCGTGGCAAGGTGCTGGGCGGGTCCAGTTCGATCAACGGGCTTCTTTATATCCGCGGCCAGGCCGAGGACTACAATCACTGGCGGCAACTCGGCAATCCCGGCTGGTCGCACGCCGACGTACTGCCGTATTTCAAGCGCGCCGAGAATCAGGAACGCGGCGGCAACGATTATCACGGCGCCGACGGGCCGCTGTATGTCTCCGACATGCGCGCCAAGCGCGACGTCTGCGAAGCGCTGATCGCCGCCGCCGAGGCGAACGGCATTCCGCGCAGCACCGATTTCAACGGCGCCAAGCAGGAAGGGGCGGGGTATTTCCAGCTTACCGCGCACAACGGCAAGCGCTGGTCGACGGCGGTCGGGTACCTGCGTCCGGTCGAACACCGCGATAACCTGGAGGTGGTCGTCAACGCGCCGGCCGTCGAAATCCTGTTCGACGCCGACAGCCCGAAGCAGGTCACGGGCTTCGCCTACAGGCGGGATGGCCAGCGCCACGAGGCGCGTCTGAAACCGGGCGGCGAGGTGATCCTCGCCGCCGGCGCCATCGGTTCGCCGCAGATATTGCAGGTCTCGGGCATCGGCCCGGGCAAGGTGCTCTCCAGTGTGGGCGTCAACGTGCGCCACGAGCTGCGCGACGTCGGCGAGAACCTGCAGGACCACCTGCAGATCAGGACAGTCTACGAAGTCAATGTGCCTACCCTCAATGACGAGATCAACAATCCGATCCGCCGCATGATGATGGGCCTCGAATACATTCTGAAGCGCACCGGCCCCATGAGCATGGGCGCGAGCCAGGTCTGCATCTTCACCAAGACGCGGCCGGAACTCGACACACCGGACATCCAGTTCCATTTCCAGCCGCTCAGCGCCGACAAGCCGGGTATCAAGATGCATCCGTTTTCCGGGATTACGTCGTCGATCTGCCAGTTGCGTCCGGAAAGCCGAGGCCGCATCGCCATTACCTCACCGGATCCGGACACCTATCCGTCGATCCAGCCCAACTACCTGTCCGCCGAGAAAGACCGTCAGGTGGTGGTCGACTCGATCAAGACGTCGCGCCGGATTTTCGATACCTCGCCGCTGAAAGACTTCGTGGTCCGCGAACGCCTGCCGGGCGATCATGTCGAGACGGACGCCGACATCCTGGAAAGCGCGCGCAACATCGCGCAGACCATTTATCACCCGACCAGCACCTGCCGCATGGGTCCGGACGAACACGCGGTGGTCGATCCGCGGCTCTGCGTCAGCGGCATGAAAGGGCTCCGCGTCGTCGACGCGTCGGTGATGCCGAGCATCGTGTCCGGCAACACCAACGCACCGACCATCATGATCGCCGAGAAGGCCTCGGACATGATCCTCGACGACCGGCGTTCCTGAATAGCGAGTTTCCAAGAAAAAGCCGGGTCCCGAAGGACCCGGCGAGTTAGACAGGGAGAGAAGTCTCGGGGAGAGACTAGAAGCACCCTCAACATATCCAACCCCCCGGTCATCAACAGTGACGGGGGTCACATGACGCGATTTTTCTGAAATTTTTTTCGCGCCGCGTTTGTGTGTGATAAGCCCCGGATTTCCGCCTTTTCTTGAATCTTGGGATGCGCCGCGTTTTGCGGCATAATCGAAAAATGCAGAATTTTTTCCGCCCCCGTGATGACGAAACGCGTTCGCGCCGGCTGACCTGGACCGTCGGCGGCGGATTCGTTCTCGTCGCGCTACTGTTCATGCCGGCCTACGTCGACACGCTGGCGGTGCAGTTGTTCGAGAGCGAGATCGTCTCGACGATCTGCGGCTATATCGGCATCACGCCGGGCGGCAAGTGACCGGTCCGGGCTTGTCCGCCGAGCTTTTTTTCAACGATACGGAGACATGAAGGCAGATGGCATTCACCATTAGCGCCGATGTGCAGATGTGGGCGACGTTCGCGATCATCGTTACCGCGTTTGCCGCCTACGTCGCCGAGAAATGGCCGATGGAGCTGACGTCGCTCGGCACCATTGTCGCGATCCTGCTGTTCTTCCAGTTCTTCCAGACGCCTTCCGATGCGGGCGAGCCGGGTATTTCGCCGGGCCGGATACTGGAGGGATTCGCCAACCCGGCGCTGATCGCCGTGCTGTCGCTGCTGGTCATGGGACAGGGCCTGATCCGCACGGGTATTCTCGACCGTGGCGCGCAATGGCTGCTCGATCACATGCGCGCCAAGATCCCGGTGACGGCGGCGATGTTCTTTGTTCTGTTTATCGTCGGCGCGGTCAGCGGATTTCTCAACAACACGCCGGTGGTGGTGATTTTCATACCCTTGATGCAGGCGATGGCGCACCGTTATCACATCTCGCCGAGCCGCATCATGATTCCGCTCAGCTTCGCCGCGATCCTCGGTGGCATGACGACGCTGATCGGTTCGTCGACCAACCTTCTGGTGAATACCGCACTGATCGAGATCGGTGAAACGCCGCTTGGTTTCTTCGATTTCACGGCGCCCGGCGTGGCGCTGGCGCTGACCGGTCTGGTCTATGCGGTCTTCGTGGCGCCGCGCATCCTGCCGGATCGTGTCTCGATGGCCGATGCCGTCACGCCGGAGGGAGCGGGCAAGCAATTCATCCTGCAGATCGAGACGCCGCCGGAATCGGAACTGATTGGCGAGACCGCGCCCGGCGGTCATTTCAAGGCCTTGCCGAAAATGACCGTGCGCATGATCCAGCGTGGTGAGCGGGCGATCCTGCCGCCGTTCGAGGATACTGCGGTGATCGAGGGCGACGTCATCGTCGTGGCCGCGACACGCGCCGTCCTCAAGGAGGCGATCGCCGAACACGGCGAGTTGTTTCATCCGGACCTGCGCGACGGTAAAGCGCTGGAGGACGATGACGACGATGCCCCCTGGCGCCAGGCCGACCAGGTGCTGGCGGAAGTCATGATCGCGCCGGCGTCACGACTGGTCGGGCAGACTCTCCGGCTGGCCGGGTTCCGCTACAAGACCGGCTGCATCGTGCTCGGTATCCAGCGCCGGGCACGGATGATACGGGCCAGGATCACGGAAATCCGCCTCGAGGCCGGCGACGTGCTGCTGGTGCAGGGGCAGCGTGACGACGTGCGGGAGCTGAGGGGTGGGCGTGACGCGATCCTGATCGAATCGTCGCGCGAGGACCTGCCCAGCCTGGATCACGTAAAACGCGCGACCCTGATTTTCCTGGGTGCGGTGGTCGCGGCGGCGGTCGGCATTTTGCCCATCGTCGTTTCGGCGTTCGCGGGCGCCATCGCGATGGTCGCGACCGGCGTGCTCAACCTGCGTCAGGCGTTCCGTGCCATCGATCCGAAGATCGCGACGGCTATCGCGGCTGCGTTGGCCATGAGTATCGCGCTCCGTGAAACCGGCGGCGCCGCGTTCCTGGCGCACGGGATGGTGTCCGTGTTCGAGGGGCAGGGCCCGCTCGTGGTTCTCTCGGTGCTGTTCCTGGTCGCGGCGCTGATGACCAACGTGATTTCCAACAACGCGGTCGCGGTATTGTTCACGCCCATCGCAGTCGACCTGGCGATCGAGATGGGCGCCCAGCCGATGTTGTTCGCCATCGCCATGGTGTTTGCCGCCAACTGTTCGTTCGCGTCGCCCATGGGCTATCAGACCAATCTTCTGGTGATGGGCCCTGGGCACTATAAGTTCCAGGACTTCATGCGCTCCGGTCTGCCGCTGATCTTCATCATCTGGATCGCGTTTACGCTGCTCGCGAAGTTTTTCTGGCAGATTTGATAAAAAAACGGCGGCACCCGGGGGGGATGGGTGCCGCCGCTTCGCGCGAAAGGCTCGTATTTAGGCAGCCTTTACGTTGCTCAGGAAGTCGTTGACGAAATCGCGGATCTTCACCGACTGAAGGTTCAGATCCTTCGACGCCGACAGCACCTGCCCCGCCGAGGCGCCGGTATCGTTGGCGGCTTTTTCGACGTTGACGATGTTCTCGGCGACGTTGCGGGTACCTGACGCGGCCTGCTCGACGTTGCGGGCAATCTCCTGGGTTGCGGCGGCCTGTTCCTCGATCGCAGCCGCGATGGCCGTGGTGATCTCGGTCAGGCTGTTGATCGACTCGCGGATCGCCTCGAGCGCGACAGCAGTGTCCTTGGTTGCCGTCTGGATGTCGCCGATTTGCTGGCTGACTTCCTCGGTCGCTTGCGTGGTACGCATTGCCAGTTGCTTGACCTCGTTGGCGACAACCGCGAAGCCCTTGCCGGCATCGCCGGCACGTTGCGCCTCGATGGTTGCGTTCAGCGACAGCAGGTTGGTCTTTTCGGCGATGCCGTCGATGACCTCGATGATGTCGCCGATCCGGGCCGAGTATTCGGTCAGGCTCTGGACCTTCCGTTCGGCGGCTTCCGACTTCTCGTTGACCTGTGCGACGGCGGTTGTGGATGCCGACACGCTCTTGCCGATTTCCTCGATGGACGCCGACAGTTCCTCGGCGGCAGCGGCGACGGTGGCGACGTTGCCGGACGCTTCCTCGGAAGCGGATGCGACGACCCGGGACTGGCTGCTCGACTGCTCGGCGGTCGAGCTCATCTCGCCGGCCGTGCCCTCGAGCTGTTCGGCGGCGGCCGACACGGTCTGCAGGATCGTGCCGATTTCGCGTTCGAACGCATCGGTCAGGCCGCGCAGGCGTTCGGCGCGTTCGGTCTCGGCGGCCTGTGCCTCGGCGTCGAGCCGGGCCTGTTCCTTGGCCCGCGCCTCGCGTTCCTCGGCGGCCTTCGCCTGTTCCTCGACGGCCTTGCGCTCGAGTTCGGCCTGTTCGGCGGCAAGGCGTTCGGCCTCGTCCATGGCGTTCTTGAAGGTCTGCAGCGCTTCGGCCATTTCGCCGACCTCGTCGCCGCGTCCGATCGCCGGGATCGCGCATTCCTTGTCGCCGCCCGCGAGACGGTTCATGGCGACCGTGATCTCCTTGATCGGCGATGCGATCCCTCGGCTCAGAAGAAGTCCGAACACGACGGCGAGAACCAGGCTCACCGCGGTACCGGCGAGGATGACGATGGTCATGGTCTCGTTGGCGCTGTGCAGACTTTCCTGCGCCGCGAAAACCTCGGCTCTGGTATGCGCCTTCTCGCCCTCGGCGACGTCGGACATTTTGCTGAACAGTTCCGCCGAGTATCCGGTGACTTCGAGCGCACGCGCCTGGTCAATGGTCAGCGGGTGCTTGACCAGTTCGATCTGCTGCTCGGCGACATTGGTGCGCCATTCATCGATCAGTGCCTGGATTTTCTGCAGGGCCTCGCCGCGCCTCGAGTCCGTGGCAAATTTCCCCTGCATTTCCGCGAGCGCCATGTCGAACTGCACGGCGGTTTCCTCGTATGACGTGATGTAGCTGGGATCGCCGGTGACCAGGAGGCCGCGCATGGCCGTCTGCTGGGCGACTGCCCGTTGCAGCAGATCGTCCATTTCGATGGCGTCGCTCATGTCAGTGATGACAGTGTCGCTTGTCGACTGAACGAATGTCTTGTTGGTGAAGATGACGCCGCTGACGATGGCTGTTGTAAGCACGATAAGTGCGAATGCGCCGACGATTTTGTGGCCGATCTTCACGTTGCTGAGTTTAAATTTGCTGAGCATGGAAATGTTCCTGTTTCTTCTTCGCCGTGAATCAGTAGCTGCCGGCGTAAGCGTGTCGGCGGCCAAGCTCGGTCACGTTGACTTCGACCGTGATCGCGCCGAGAGCTTCGTTCGTTTCCGGATCGGAGATGGTCATGTTGACCTGCACGCGTTCCGTCTTGGTGGCGTCATGGAACTCCGCCTCATCGATGAACACGGCGTTGGGGCCGGCCTTGTAGGTCTTTTTCCATTTACCTTCGTCACCCTGCCAGTAGTCGGACGTGACGCTGCTGAGACCGACGTTCAGACCGACCGCGTCCATCACGAAGATTTCGCTGTAAAGGCCAAGGGAGCCCGCCTGGATCCGCGTCAGGTAGGTCGACAGCGGGCTGCCGAACAACTGTGCGATCAGGGGCTGTGTGTCCAGCTTGCGTTCGGCGCGCCAGGCTTCATCGAAGGCAATGATCTTGTCCTCGGTCAGGTCCTTGTGGCGCTCGTTCTGCGCCTTGAGAGCGATAAGGGCAACCGGGTGCGACGCCCATTCGCGGATCTTCGGCACCACGTGCTGGTTCAGAGCCGCGACCATGGCGTCACGGTCGCCGGCTGCCTGTGCACCGGCCGTTGAAAGGCAAGTCGCGGCAATCAGCAATCCGCCGCCGATGGCAACCCGTTTGAGGGGCTTCGTAAGCATGTCGTTCTCCTGTGTTGAGCGGGTCGAATACTTTGATCGACGGTGCTGAGAATAACCGGCGGTTGTCATTCGAGTATGTCCGTAATGTTGCCGGTTTATGCGAATTTGTAAGTGCGTTCGAATTTGTAATCGCGATTGACGGTTTCAGTGAAAACGACTTAGAGACAGGCCGAACTCAATCGGAAACCTATGTTTTTCACAACATCCAGATCCGGTCCCGACCGGATGTATTTTCATTAGGAGCCTTCTATGAATCCCCTGAAATCATTGAGGATTTCGTATCAGCTTGGCGCACTTGCCGGGCTGGTCGTCCTCGGTTTCACGCTCGTCGGTGCCGCCTATTACATCGGCGACAACATCAGAGGTAATTACCTCGCCGAAGTCGAACGCGAGACCAAAGGTCATGATCTTACCCGTGCCGTCGAGTACGAATTCCTGCAAGCGCGCCGTCGCGAGAAGGACTTTTTTATTCGCATGGACGAGAAATATGTCGGCAAGCATGCGGACGTCGTGCAATCGGCACAAACGACCCTGACGACCCTGATCGAAACCGAAGACCATCCGGACGTGCGCGAGAAGTTCACGCTCGTTCAGGAGAAGCTTTCGGCATACGAGGACAAGTTTAAATCCATCGTCGATCAGTGGCAGACCATTGGTCTCGCCGAGGAAGAAGGATTGCGCGACAGCCTTCGCGCTTCCGTCCACGAGATCGAGGAAACACTGAAGGGTTACGGCATCGAAAGCCTGACGGTGAAGATGTTGATGATGCGGCGTCACGAGAAGGATTTCCTGATGCGCCTTGATCCCAAGTACGTGAGCCGGGTCGAAGCGCGCCAGCAGGAGTTCCTGAATATTCTCTCGCAGCAGATTATCCCCGGCAACGCGCAGGATGCTATTCGTGCGCAACTCCAGGCATACGTGACGGATTTCAAGAAAGTCGCGGACCTGCGTCTGGCGATCGAAGAGGAGTCGGCGATCCTGAGCGAGCTGTTCGCCGCGGCCGAGGTGCCGCTTCAAAAGGCGGCGGAACACATTACCGCCGGATACACGGAATCACGCGCCATGGCCGCCGATATGGCCGAGAAAAGCAAGTTCGCGATCCTTGTGGCGATGGCGATTACATCGGCGGTGGTTATTCTGCTGACGGTCGTAATCGCCCGCGCGATCACGCGCCCCGTTGGTCAAATGACGTCGGCCATGACGTCGCTTTCCGAGGGCGAAATGGAAACCCCGGTGCCGGCGACGGATTACGGCAATGAGATCGGCGAGATGGCCAAGGCGCTCGAAACGTTCAAGAACACGATGATCGAATCCGAGCGCATGGCTGCCGAACAGGCCGAACTGCAGCGCAAGTCCGCCGAAGAGCAGGCACGAACCGCCGAACTGGAAGCCGAAGCCGCCGCCGAACGCGAAAAGGCCGCCAAGGAGCAGGCCGAAGCGCAGGCCGAACAGGCGAAACGCGCCGAAAAACTGCAACAGTTGACCGAAGAGTTCGAACGGCATGTCAGTGAGGCGCTGGGCAGCGTCAACGTCGCCGTTGAGCAGTTGTCGTCGACCGCCGGCGAAATGAACCAGGCCGCCGACATGGTCAGCGATCAGTCGGTGAGCGTGGCGGCGGCGGCCAATGAGGCGTCGGTCAACGTGCAGACCGTCGCCACCGCAACCGAAGAACTGACGTCGTCGATCAGCGAGATCGGCACCCAGGTCAACAACTCGTCCCGGATCGCGGAAACGGCGGTGTCGCAGGCCGAGCAGACGACTGAAATGGTGGCCGGGCTTGCAACATCGGCGGAACGGATCGGCGAGGTCATCGAACTGATCAACGAGATCGCCGACAAGACCAACCTGCTGGCCATGAACGCGACCATCGAAGCGGCGCGTGCCGGCGAAGCCGGCAAGGGCTTTGCGGTGGTGGCCGCCGAAGTCGGCAACTTGGCCGTTCAGACCGGCAAGTCGACCGAGGAAATCACCCAGCACATTTCGGGTGTCCAGAAGTCGACCAAGTCGGCGGTCGAGGCAATCGACCAGATCACGACGACGATCCGCGAGATCAACGAGGTGTCGTCGGCCATCGCAGCAGCCGTCGAGGAGCAGTCCGCGGCGACCAAGGAAATCGCCCGCAACGTCGAACAGGCGGCAGTCGGCACCAATGATGTAACGGAGAACATCACCCAGGTGTCGGAAATTGCCGGTCAGTCGAAGGAATGCGCCACGCAGGTCGGTACGGTTTCGCAGGAAGTCGCGACCCGTTCCAATGACCTCAACGGCTACGTGCAGTCGTTCCTGCAAGGCGTGCGCGTCGCCTAACGAATTGGTGCCGGCGGCGCTTCACTTCGCCGCACCGATTGAGAGAACCCACGCCCTTCGGGGCGGGGGTTTTTCGTTCCGGTTGATCCCGTTATCGCTGAAGCGTGGAGAGGCGCTCGAGCGCCTTGTCGTACGACCGGTTGGCGGCTTTCAATTCGTCCGCGACACCGTTCAGCCGCTTGTCGATCGTCGACAGCTTGTCCTGGAGATCGGCGGTCGCGGTGACCACCGCATTGACGTTTTCATCCATGGCGGCAACGGCGCGCCGCAACCGCCTGACGGCGGCCACCGTGTCGTCGGTGACGGTGCTCTGGGGAAACGAAATGACGTTATCGCCGTTGCCGGACTGTGAAGCCATGCACTTATGATAATCGGAAAGCACGGCGAGACCAAACGGACTCTCGGTATTTTCCCGGCAAATGAATCCGGCGCCCACCGGAATTTCTCCAATCCCGTCTAGCCGATTGATTTCCTGACGGTTTCATCCGGTGGTACAGGGCCTCCGGCGCGTCGTATTATCGATCGACCGCGATCATGTGACCGGGGCCGACCTCTTCGAAGGCGACCGGCGGCGGCGTGTAGTCGAGCGGCCTGACCGCGCTCGGAATTTCATCGACCGCCAGGCTGCGTTCCGAACGCCGCAACTTGGGATCGGCGACGGGCACGGCGGACAGCAGTTTCTTTGTGTAGGGGTGTGTCGGATTCTCGAAAATTGCCTGACGCGGGCCGATCTCGACGATTCTCCCCAGGTACATGACGGCGACACGGTGACTGATGCGTTCGACCACCGCCATGTCGTGGCTGATGAACAGATAGGACAGATTGAATTCCGATTGCAGGTCCATCAGCAAGTTGATCACCTGCGCCTTGATGGTGACGTCGAGGGCGGATACCGCCTCGTCGCAGACGATCAGCCTGGGTTTCAGCGCCAGTGCACGGGCAATGGAAACCCGTTGCCGCTGGCCGCCGGAGAATTCGTGCGGATAGCGTTTCGCGAAGTGGGATTCGAGATTGACGTTCTGCAGCAGTTCGGCGATGCGCCCGTCGATCGACCTGGGTTCTTCGAGGCTATGCACGCGGATCGGTTCGGCGAGCGCGTCGCCGACCGACATGCGCGGGTTGAGTGAGGAATACGGATCCTGAAAGATCATCTGTACCGAGCGGCAGAAATCCAGGCGTTCCTTGCGTGTGTACGCGTCGACTGATTTCCCGTCGAAAAAGATGTCGCCGGAGGTCTTCTCCTGCAGACCGAGAATGGTGCGGCCCGTGGTCGTCTTGCCGCAGCCGCTCTCGCCGACGAGGCTGAGCGTCTCGCCGGGCAGGATGCCGAACGACACGTCCTCGACCGCATGCACGCGGGCCTTGGGCCGGGCGATGAGGCCGTCGGTGATGTCGAAGCGGGTGACGAGGTTCCTGACTTCCATCAGGTATTGCTGGTCGGTCATTGAAGTCTTCCCTTTGAGTTTGTTGTTGTTTGCGCCCGGTTCAGCCGACGGTGGCCGGGAATTTCTCCGGCGCGGCCTTGCCGTTCATGCTGCCGATCCGGGGAACGGCGCTGATCAGTTTCTTGGTGTAGTCGTGCTGCGGGTCGTGGAATATCTGGTCGACGGTGCC
Organism: Rhodospirillales bacterium; assembly: GCA_965229805.1. Classification (GTDB taxonomy): domain Bacteria; phylum Pseudomonadota; class Alphaproteobacteria; order Rhodospirillales; family Casp-alpha2; genus UBA4479. The sequence continues at coordinate 1,433,624 of CBDDJO010000002.1, forward strand.
TTGCTCGACGATCTTGCCGTTGTACATGACGACCACGCGGTCAGCCATTTCGGCGATCACGGCCATGTCGTGGGTGATGAACAGAACCGACATGCCGAACTCGTCCTGGATGTCCTTGATGAGGTCGAGGATCTGCGCCTGGATCGTCACGTCGAGCGCCGTCGTCGGCTCGTCCGCGATCAGCAGCGACGGCTCGCAGGTCAGCGCCATGGCGATCATGACGCGCTGGCGCATACCGCCCGACAGATTGTGCGGGTACTGCTCGAGCTTGCTTTCCGGATCCGGGATGCGGACGCGCTTCAGAAGCTTGAGCACCTTTGCCTCGGCGTCGTCCGGCGACATGCCCAGATGCTGAATCAACGGTTCCGTCAGTTGCGTGCGGATATCGAGGACCGGGTTCAGGCTGGTCATCGGTTCTTGGAAAATCATCGAGATATCGCGGCCGCGAATCGAACTGATGGTTTTTTTGTCGGCGGTGGTCAGGTCGATACGCCCCAGGCGCTCGCTGTTGAGATAGATATTGCCCTCCGGCACGAACGCGCCGGCCATGTCGTTCAGGCGCAGCATGGACATTGAAGACACGGACTTACCGGACCCCGACTCGCCGACGACGCCGACGGTTTCGCCTTTTCGAACTTCGTATGTGATGCCGCGGACGGCTTTGATCATCTCGCCGTCGGTCGGGAACGTGACGTGCAGGTTCTGCACCTCCACAAGAACGTCTTGGGTCATGAAAGTTTCCTTAGTGAATGGTTTCGGGGCCGGATGGCCGGTTGGGACGCGGGCAGTCATCGCTCAGGACGAACGACGTGGCCGCCTTGCGACGGTTCGATGACTGGCAGAGGATATGTTCGCGGAGCCGCGCGCTCGACTGTCCGGGCGCGCCCATATCGTCGAGAAGCCGGGCGATGGATCCGAGCGCCTCGCCGGCGAGCGGGATCAGGTCCGCCGGGTACCACCATTCCAGCAGTTCGTCGACCGTGGCGGCGTCGCCGGCGCGAGCCTCTGAGATCGCATAGAGCACCTGCAGTTCGAACGGCGATACGTCCGGATCCCACTTGTGATAAAGATCGACCACGTGCGGGTCCGAACACCACAAGAGACCTAGGAATCGCGACAAGGGCACGCCGATGGTTTCGGCGACCGTTTCCGGCGCGTCCGGGGGCGCGTCGTAGACGCCGTCGTCCATGAACGCGCGCATCGCCTGGACGATCCGCGTTTCCACCGACGTCAGCGTATTATAAACCGGCATGTCGTTCGGCATTTGAAATCCTCCCGCACTCGTTATATTGAGAATGACTCGCATTCTCAAACATTAATTTGGATTTTTAATGGGTCAGGTGCGGCGGGACGTATTTCCGGGTCGGCGGCGCCCGTGTGCATCAAATTCACAAGGGCAAGGCGTGCAATCAGCCACCCATGCGCTATCGTTATGCATCATAGACGTATTTCACCGGAGGATTTTCATAATGACCGAGCGGCCGTTTTCCTTTCTGCCGTCTCCCGACGGGCGTAGCGCATCGAAACCGCGCCAAACCGGGGCGACGATGATGATCGACATGGGGCTCGGGCCGAGGCTGCTCGACGATCATCTGACAGTTGCGGGACCTTACGTCGACCTTGCCAAGATCTTCGTCGGTTCGGCAAGGCTGTATGACGAGGCAACGTTCGCGGCGAAGGTCGGCATCTATCGCAAGCACGATATCGGCGTCTTCATCGGTGGGCAGTTTCTGGAATACGTCATCACCAGGGAAGGGTACGATGCCGCGCCGGCCTTTTTCGAAGAGGTGACCCGGATCGGCGTCGACTGTGTCGAGGTATCGGACAACTGCATCGAGATGAGCGATACGCAGCGCGAAAACCTGGTCAAGATGGCGCTGGACGCCGGTCTGGAGGTGCACGGCGAAGTCGGGTCGAAGGACGACGTGGCCGATATCGGTGAACTGATCCGCCAGGCCGAGGTCTGCCTGAGCGCCGGGTGCGATGTGGTTCTGTTCGAGGCCGCGGAGTTGGTCGCCGCAGGGGTCACGAACATCGATTCCATCAAGTCGATCAAGGACGCCGTTCCGGCGCACCAGGTCATGATCGAACTGCCCGGGCCGTGGATTGCGGGCGTGACGCTCAACGACGTTTTCGAAATGGCGAAACAGACGCTTAAGATTTTCGGCCCCGACGCCAATCTCGGTAATGTCGCCTGGGATCAGGTCATCAATGTCGAGTGCCTGCGCCAGGGGATCGGCATCGCCGGGCCCGATTACCTCTGATCTCGCGGCCTCTACCGATACACAAAAAAGGGAGGAGGTCTGAGACCTCCTCCGACAGGGATGTGATCGTTTATTTAGCGATCTTACATTGCGGCCTGTTCGGCCGTTTCGATCCAACCGTCGAACATGTCCTGGTGGTTCTCGATCCACTGGCTGGCATGACGTTCGATGTCTTCCTTCTTGTCTTCGCCTTCCTGCATCTTGGCGTTTTGCGCGAAGATATCCTGAAGAGGAACCTGCATTTCCTCAAACAGGGCCTTGGCGGCCGGATTGTTCTGCAGGAATTCCGAGTTCGCGACCGGGCGAATATCGTTGGCCGGCCAGCCCATCTTGCACGGGTCGGCCACGCAGCCCTTTACGCCGCTGACGGTCGTCTGGTCCTCGTATTTCTTTTGATCTGCCGGCAGGTCGGGACGCGGGGTCTGAATCCAGACCACGTCTTCGCCCGGCGGCAGCATGCCGACGGTCCAGTTGGGCGTCCACGTATAGAAGAAAATCGACTCGCCTTCGTTATAACGGCCCAGTGCATCCGCCATTGACGCGGAATAGCTCGCCTTGACCGGATCGACGTGGTCGCGGAGATCATAGGCATCAAGCTGGTGCGCAATGACCTTTTCGCAGCCCCAGCCCGGCGGGCAGGCGACCAACTCGGCCTTGCCGTCACCGTCGGAATCGAACGCTTCCTTGACCTTGTCGCGCTTGAAGTCCTCGAGACCCATGACGTTCAGGTCATTGGCGGTCTTCTTGTCGACGAGATAGCCCTGAAGCGCGCCGCCCTTGGCGACGTAGCCGACCCGCTCGGCGCCTTTCTTGAAGTCGCCGCTATAGCTGTTGTGAAGCGGGAACCAGCCGTTGACCCAGAAATCCACATCGCCCTGGGCGACGGCCTGGTAAAACGGCGGGTTATCGAGGGTTACCGGATCCTGAACGTCGTACCCCAGTTTCTCGAGCGCCTGGACATAAATTTCGGTCTGGAACCAGCCCGTGTCCCACGTGGCTCGGGCGGGTTTTACGGATGTGCCGGCACCCGGCATGTGCGCGTCTGCATGGGCCGTAGTCGGTGCCGCGATTACCGCGGCAGCGGCGACGCCGATGCTCAGCGCACCGGCGGTCATGAATTTTCCGTATCGCATTTCGTCCTCCTTAGGTCGAAAGTTTCAATCGTTTCCGAATTTTTCGAGTTTTGGGGAGCGCCACGCGGGGCGCGCTCCCGGTCGCGGTCAGGTTTTGCCGCGCGTTGCGGCCGCCGGACCGGCGTGGCGATCACGCGTCGAAGGCGGATGGATCTCGATCACCGTCCGCCCTCCGAAGCGGTTACGCCATGATGCGCGGCATCGTGCGCCGCGCCGCGTGTAAACAGCATTCGAAACAGGCCCTTGAACGTCCAGTTCGCGCCTTGCGCACCGGCCGGATCGCCGAGCGCCTGGGTGATGCGGTCGAGGATGATCGCCATCAGCGCCACGCCGAGACCGCCGATGAACGCCAGCCCGACGTCGAGACGTCCGAGCCCGGTGTTGACCGTGAGGCCGAGGCCGCCGGCGCCGATCAGCGCCGCGATCACGACCATGGAAAGGGCCAGCATCAGCGTCTGGTTGAGGCCGGCCATGATGGTTCTGAGGGCCTGGGGAATCTGAATCTCGATCAGCAGTTGCCAGTTGTTGGCGCCGAAGGCGATGCCGGCCTCGACCATTTCCTTGTGCACCTGGCGGATGCCGAGGTTGGTCAGACGGATGATCGGCGGTAACGCGAAAACGATGGTGGCAATCACGCCCGGGACGATGCCGACGCCGAACAGCATGACGATGGGCACCAGATAGACGAAGGGCGGAATGGTCTGCATGACGTCGAGGATCGGCCGGAGAACGCTGGCGAACCGGTCGCTGCGGGCCGCGGCGATGCCGAGCGGCACGCCGACCGCGGCGCAGAAGATCACGGCCGTCAGCACCATCGCCAGCGTCGTCATGGTTTCCGACCAGATGCCGATCATGTCGATCAGCACCAGCGAGACCAGGGTGAAGCCACCGACACCGCGCCCGGCGACGCGCCAGGCGACGATTACGGCGACCGCCAGGAACACGATGAACGGCACGCCGTTCAGGAACGCATCAAGGCCGGAAAGAACCTGGTTGACCGGCCACTGGATGGCCTGGAAGAACGGCCGGAAATTGGGCACCAGCCAGTCCTTGACGAAAAACTCGACCCACTCGTCGAGGGGCAGGGTATAGAAATGGGAGACGCTGGCGCTGTCCAGAAGGCTGCCTACGGATTCCATGAACGTCTCGGCGCCTTGATCGGTCGTTCCGTTTGCCATGCTCGATCGCTCCGTCCGGCCTATGAAGCCCTTTGCAGGCGCCCGCCGGGTGCGTCATCCGATGGCGCGTCGCCGCCGGTGTCGTTGTTTGCCGGACGTAGTTCGGCAAAGACATCGTGCGGATGTATGATGCCCAGCAACGCCCCGTCGTCGCCGAGGACAGCAACCGGCAGGCCGCGGGCGCACTCGTCGAAAATGTCCTGCAGGATCGCGCGCCGATCGACTGCCGGGTAATCGGCCGAGGCCAGTTTCGTCAGCCCGTCGCCGTCCTGTTCGTTCAGACTATCGGCATCGACCAGACCATACGGCTTGCCAGTCTCGTCGACGAGGTAACAGGCCGCGCCGTTTCCGCCGAGGCGTTCGCGCGCGGATGAAACGTCGTCGCGCCCGGCGATCAGTGGTTTGGCCTCGCGCATCACGGATGCGGCGCGCAGCACGCGGCTCCGGTCGACGTCGCCGGTAAAGGCGGCGACATAGTCATCGGCGGGTTTGGTGACGATTTCTTCCGGGGCCCCGACTTGAACGAAGGCGCCATCCTTCATGATGGCGATGCGATCGCCCAGATGCAGCGCCTCGTGCAGATCGTGGGTGATGAAAACGATGGTCGTCCCGAGTTGCCGCTGCAGTTCGATCAGTTCGTCCTGCATGTCCTTGCGGATCAGCGGGTCGAGCGCGCTGAACGGTTCGTCCATCAGCAGGATTTCAGGATCGACGGCGAGACCGCGCGCAAGGCCGACACGCTGCTGCATGCCGCCGGAAAGCGCATCGGGTTTGGAATCGGCCCATTCCTCGAGGCCGACCAGCGCCAGGGACTCCAGCGCCTTCGCGCGGCGCTCGCCGGCCGCCATGCCGCGCACTTTCAATCCGAAGGCGACGTTCTCGGCGACCGTCATGTGCGGCAATAGGGCGAAATGCTGAAACACCATGGCGGCCTTCTTGAGGCGAATCTGGCGCATCGTCTCCTTGTCGGCATTGACGATGTCCTCGCCGGCAAGGCTGAGGTCTCCGTCGGTGGTGCTGTGCAGGCGGTTGAGGCAGCGGATCAGGGTCGACTTGCCGGAGCCCGAAAGGCCCATGACGCAGAAAATCTCGCCCTTGTCGACCTCGAACGTGACGTCCCTGACGGCGACGACACAGCCGGTTTTCTCGTAGATGTCGGACTTGTCGAGGCCGTTGCGGCACGCCTGGATCGCCTTGTCGGGCGCGCTGCCGAAAACCTTGTACAGATTCTGTGCGGCGACTGCTTTATCAGTCATGAAATAGCGTAATTATCGAATGCCGGTTATGGGCATTCCCTCTCCCTCCAGTGCACCTAGTAGGCAGAGCGGACTTGTCAACCGGTGCGGAACATCGTCAGCCCATCTATTTGAGAACGCCGAAAAAATATCACGTTGTGAACGGATAATTTTTCCGGAAACTCAAAAACGCTACTGGGTGACGCCCGAAAACACGGGGTGGATCCCGGTTTCGGCCATCATTATCAGGTTTGAAATCAGCCGAGCGGCGACGGTGAAAGCGTCGGCATTTCAACGCCGGCGCCCTCGGCGACGTTGCGGATGTCGTCCACCACGTTGGCCGGCAGCGGCACGCCGGTTTCGGCGAACTTGCGTTCGTTCCGCAGTTCCGGTTCGCCCGGCATCAGGATCTCGTCGACGCCGTCGGCGAGGGCCGTTGCCTTCATGAGCTGGATGAAGTTGTCGACCCGTTCGATGAACATATCCCGCGGCATGAACGAGGTGACGTCGACAGCCATGGTGAACTGGCCGTTGTTCTGGGCATTCTCGAAATCCGCATAAAGATTTTTGACCTGCTTGCTGTAGGCCGCGCCCGACAGCACACCGGCCAGCATGTCAACAAGGATGGCGATGGCCGAACCCTTGGCACCGGCGAACGGCAGCACCACGCCGGCCTCGGCGGCCTTGGAATCGGTGGTCGGTTTGCCGTCGGTATCGAGCGCCCAGCCCTCGGGGATGGCGTCGCCGCGCTTGGCGGCCTCGACGATCTTGCCGCGCGCCACCACCGACGACGACATGTCGATGACGATCGCGGGGATCGCACCGGCGGGGATGGCGACGGAGAGGGGATTGGTGCCCAGCGCGCGGCCGCGGCTGCCCCAGACCGCCATGGAAACCGGCGAGTTGCTGGCGCTCACCCCGATCAGGCCCTGAGCGGCGGCCTGCGTGACATAGAACGAGCCGGGGCCGTTGTGGTTGCTGTGGCGGACCGAAGCGATGCCGACACCGTTTTCTTTGGCGATGTCGATGGCGGTTTTCATGGCACGGTCGCCGGCAACGGCGCCCATACCGTTGTCGCCGTCGACAAGGGCGACCGACGCGCTCTTGCGCTCGACCCGGATATCCGGCTGCGGTTTGACCACGCCCTTCGCCAGACGCTCGGTATAGATCGGGATGCGCGTGACGCCGTGTGAACCATGACCGCGCAGATCGGCGTGCACCAGATTGTCGGCGACGATCGCCGCCGCGTCGGCATCGAGCCCGAAGGTTTCGAATATCCTCGCGGTGAAGCGCCTGAGGTCGTCGCCGCCACAGTAAAAAAGCGATTCTTGTCCGGCGCCGGTGGCCGATTGCGTTCCCATGGCGATCCTCCCCTAAATTGTCCCGATTCCGCCAAGTCGGCGGAATTCATGGGTGTTTCCGTTCTTGTTTAGCCCAGATTTTCCCATTCGCCCAAAATTGTCAACAATTTGAAATTAAATGAATGCAAAAATTATTGACATTGAAACAAAATGGCCATTAGCCTTTGCCAATGGAAGAAATTTTGCCAACAAATCCGGCGAAGATGGGGGCGGCTGCGTTTACGGAGTCCGCACGCACGACTACCATTTCCTCCGAGCAAGAGGGCGATGGGAGAACGCTGATGGACGAGGCAAAGACGACCGGCCGCCCGCTGACGGCGATGGTCCGTGACCGGATCGAGCACATGATCCTGAGCGGTGTCCTCAAGGCCGGCGAGCGGCTGAACGAGAATGCGCTCGCGGCGGAACTCAATGTCAGCCGCGGTCCGGTGCGCGAGGCGACGCGCAGTCTGGCCGATGCCGGTTTGGTGACGATCATGCGCAACCGCGGCGCATTCGTCCGCGAGATCAGCCTCGAGGACGTGCTTCATGTTTACGATATCCGTGCCGGCCTGGCGTCCGTCGCCGGACGGCTGGCGGCGTTGCGTGCGACGCCCGAGGGGGTCGCCGAGTTGCAGGATCTCTGGGAGCAGATGGAGGCGGCGCGGATCGAACGCGATTCCGATCATTACTACGAAATCAACCGCCGGTTCCATGCGCGTATCGTCGAGATGACCGGTAACCCGAAACTGATCGAATTCCATGAAACCACGGAGCGGGAGGTGTTCCTGTTCCTGCGCCGCGGCGTGACCGGGCCGACGCGGATCGATACGTCGAACCGGCAACACAAGGAAATGCTGGACGCCATCGCCGCCGGTGACGAACAGGCTGCCGCCAGCGCGTTCGAACGCCACGTGGTCGCTGGCAAGCAACGCATGCTGGATACACTGGTGAGTAATACCGCCGGCTGAACCGGCAATGAAACAAGAGGACGGAAACATAATGGGGAGGAGACGGAATTTGAGAGCCTTTAAGACCTGAACGACATCCGGACCGCGCGTTTCGGCGCCGCTGTCCGGATTTGAATATCCCGACAACAAGAAGAAACGGCCGCGGGCGTACATGGCGCCCCGCACAAAGGATGCTTGTGCCTGAATGACGAATTCAAAGGAGGAACACCAAATGAAGCGTTTTAGTATTGCAACTATTCTGACCCTGGCGGTCGCGGTGCTGTTCGCGGCGCCGGCGAGCGCCTGGGAGCCGACCAAGCCGATCAAGATCTACGTCGGATTCTCGCCGGGCGGCGGCACCGACATCGTCGCGCGGACGCTGGTCGCGGCCAGCCAGGAATTCTTTCCGGTGCCGCTGGTCGTCGTCAACAAGCCGGGCGCCGGCGGCACCATCGCCGCCGACTTCGTCTCGAAACAAAAGGGCGACGGCTACTCGCTCCTGGTCGCCGGCGGCAGCGAAAGCACCTCCGTGCCGAACCACCGCGAGGTTTCCTACAGCCTCGATAATTTCCGTGGCGTGCTGCGCAACATCCGCGCCCGTATCATCCTCGTCAGCAAGGCCGGCAGCGGTATCAAGACCGTCGACGACCTGGTGAAGAAGACCAAGGCCGAGCCGGGCAAACTTGCCTACGCATCAAGCGGTAACGGAACGCTGTACCACTCGACCATGCTGCTGTTCACCAAAGTGGCCGGTGTCGATATGAAGCACGTCCCCTATAAAGGCGGTGCGCCAGCGATGGCGGCGCTCTTGGGCGGGCATGTCGATATCGCCCTTGCTGCGCCCGAGGAAGCGCAGGCCCAGGTCGCGGCCGGTCAGGTCAACCTGCTGGCGCTGACGTCGACCGAACGCACCGACCTGTTCCCGGATGTGCCGACGCTCAAGGAACTGGGCTACGACGTCTACCTGGAGAACCAGAAAGGCATCGTCGGCCCCGCGTCCATGCCGGATGACGTGTACCAGTACCTGCACGACAAGTTCAAAATGGGCATGGACACCAAGGTCTGGGAAAAGATGGCCGGCAAGCTGAAGCTTGAGACGTCGTATCTGAACGGTGCCGACTTCAAGGACGCCATGTCGACGATGTCCAAGACTATCGGCGATGCGGTCAAAGGTCTCTAAGGACCCGAAGCCGTCGGAAAACGCGTAGAGGAGAACGGTAATCATGAAAACCGACCGGATTTTCGGATGTGTGTCGGCGTTGCTCGGCCTTCTCTTCGTGTTCCTGGCGGTGCCGTCAATCAGTGGTGATTGGCAGCAGGGGGAGCAGGCGCGGTACTTCACCGTTGGTCCGCGCCTGTTCCCTTATATTTCCGGCTTTCTGGTAACCGTGTTCGCGGTGCTGATCGCCATAAAACCTGACGGTAATAATAATATCGGCGATTTCCTGCAGCCGGGCGCGGCGAAGATGGCCATTTTCGCCATCGTCCTGGCGTTTGTTTACGTCGCCCTGCTGGAACCGCTCGGCTTCATTCTGGCCGGCGTGCTGGCACTGTTCACGTTCTTCATCGGCTTCGGCGAACGGCGCTGGAAACTGATCGTGCCGATTGCCGTGGTCACGCCGATGGCCATATCGGCGATGTTCTCGGGCTTCTTCAAGGTTCAGTTGCCGCCCGGCTTGTTCGCGATTTCGTTTTAGGTTGAGACATGGATATATTTCTGAGCGCCGCCGGAGAAGTTTTCGCACCGGGCAATCTGCTGATCTTGCTGGCGTCGACCGTCCTCGGGATTGTCATTGGCGCCATCCCCGGCCTGACAGTGACCATGGCGGTCGCACTGGCGGTGCCGTTGACCATTTGGATGGATACGACACCGGCGATGTTGATGCTGCTCGGGCTCTACGGCTCGGGTATCTACGGCGGCAGCATTTCAGCGTGTCTGCTGAACGCGCCCGGCACGCCGGCATCCGCGGCGACGGCGCTTGACGGGTACGAGCTGGGCAAGCAGGGCAAGGCGCTGAAGGCGCTCAAGGTCGCGCTCTGGGCATCTGTTTACGGCGGTCTGTTTTCGATCGTGCTGCTGGTGCTGATCGCGCCGCAGTTGGCGCAGGTTGCGCTCAAGTTCGGGCCGGCTGAGATCGCGTGCCTGTTGATCTTCGCGCTTACGGTGGTTTCCGTACTGTCGGGGGATTCCATCCTCAAGGGTCTGTTCGCCGCCTCACTCGGCATGCTGCTCGCGACCATCGGTGCCGATCCGATGCTGATGATCCCGCGCTTTACGTTCGGTGTCGACGAACTGTTTGACGGACTCGCGTACATTCCGTTGTTGATCGGCCTGTTTGCCATTGCGGAGATGTTTGCCCAGTCCGAGCAATCGTTCCGCTTTGGCGCGACGATCCTGAGCATCAAGGACGGCGAGCGCGATGAGAACCGGATTTACGCGGAGGACGTGAAGCGATGCGCGATTCCTGTGATCCGGTCCGGCTTCTTCGGTGCCTTTATCGGCATGCTGCCGGGCCTGGGCGCGGCGGTCGCGTCGTTCGTCGGTTACGCCGAAACCAAGCGTGCCTCGAAAGAGCCGGAAAAATTCGGCAAGGGTGCCATTGAAGGCGTGGCGTCGTCGGAATCCGCCAATAACGCGGTCACCGGCTCGGCGATGATCCCGATGCTGGCGCTCGCTATTCCGGGGGACCCGCCGACGGCGATCCTGCTCAGCGCATTGATGATCCAGGGTGTGACCGTCGGGCCGCTGATTTTCGCCAACAATCCGGACGTGGTCTACATGATCTATGTGGCGCTGTTCCTGGCGCTGGTGTCGACGGCGGCGGTCGCGGCGATCTTCATGAAGCCGATCTCGCATGTGCTTCGGGTGCCGAAGGTGTTCCTTTATCCGGTCATTCTGTCGATGTGTGTCGCCGGCAGCTACGCGATCCGTTTCAACGTGTTCGATGTGTTCGTGATGCTGGGCGCCGGCGTTCTCGGTTACGTGATGCGCATATTCGGCGTCCCGGTGGCGCCGCTGCTGATCGCTTTCATCCTGACCCGGCCGTTCGAGGAATCGCTGCGTCAGGCGCTGATCCGTTCCGAGGGAAGCCTGATGGTTTTCCTCAATCATCCCATTGCTCTGTTCTTCCTGCTGCTGGCCGTTGCCGCCGTCGCCTTCACGGTGTGGCGTGAACGCAAGACCGGCCGGCGCATCGCCGAACAGGGCTGAACCTCATCACCCGGAAATTGGAGAAATAAAGTGCCATCCAGTGCCAGCAATACCGAAGTCGGCTTCATCGGTCTCGGCGTCATGGGCAAGTCCATGGCCCGCAATCTGCTCAAGGCCGGGTTTTCGCTGACCGTTCACAACCGCTCCCAGGGCAAGGTCGACGAACTCGTCGGTGAAGGCGCCAAGGACGGCGGTTCGCCCGCCGGTGTCGCCAAAGCTTGCGAGATCATTTTCATGTGTCTGCCGGACACCCCCGACGTCGACAAGATTCTGTTCGGCGAGAACGGCGTGATCGAAGGCGTTAGCGAGGGCGCGGTCATTGTCGACTGCTCGACCATCTCCGCGACCGAGACGCAGGCGTTCGCGGCGAAACTTGCCGAGAAGGGTGTCGCCATGGTCGACAGCCCGGTCAGCGGCGGGCCGGGCGGCGCCGAGAAGGGGACGCTTTCGTGCATGCTGGGCGGTGACGCCGATGTCATCGCGCGCGTGCAGCCGATGCTTGACGCGATCGGCGAGAAGTTCGTGCACGCCGGGCCGACCGGTGCCGGGCAGCTCGTGAAATCGTGCAACCAGCTCGTGATCTCGGCGACCATGATGGGCGTGTCGGAAGCTGTCGCGCTCTGCAAGAAATTGAACATCGACCCCAACGCCATGCGCGACGCGTTGCTCGGTGGCTCGGCGCAGAGCTTCGTGCTGCAAAACCACGGCAAGCGGTTGATCGACGAGACCCTCGATCCGGGATTCCGTGCCGAGTTGATGCTGAAGGACATGAAGCTGGCCATGAACACGGGCCGTGACGCGGGTGTGTTCGTGCCGGCGACGGCGCTTGCGGTGCAGATGCTGACGGCGCTTTGTCAGACCGGACGCAACGGCCTCGACAGCGCGGCGCTCGGCCTCGTGTTCCAGGAAATGTCGGGGTGTGAGTAAGGCGAGGCGGCGTTCAGAAACCGTAGAGCCGGGCCGGGTTTTCCATTGCGATACGTGGCCAGTCGGCGCCGCACCACGACCGGACGAGCGCCATCAACGCCTTGTCGTCGGGTTTGTCGTTGGGGCCGAGGCTCGGGTGCGGCCAGTTGCTGCCCCACAGCAAGCGGTCGGCGGCATTCTCGCGGAGCTTTTTAACCCGCTCCGGGCCGGTGGCCGCGGACTCGAAATCGGATGAAATGTAATAGGGTGCTGAGAGCTTGAGCCAGCAATGCGGATGATCGAGCAGACGAAGCAGAGACCTGAACGCCGGGTGGTCGATACCGGCGCCCGCCGGCATGCGCCCCATGTGGTCGATGACGACGTCGCAGGGGAGGGCGCCGAGGCACGCTTCCAGGTCGGGGAGTTCTTCGCCCGCGGTCTGCACGACCACGTGCCAGCCCATGCCCGTGATGTGCCTGGCGACAGGTTCCAGCTCGGAGAGCGGCAGGCAACCCGGGGCGATGCTGTGAAAACGCACGCCGCGAACGCCGGCGGCGTCGAGCGCGCGCAATTCGGATGTCGTCGCTTCGGTGCCGGCGATGGCGACGCCACGTGCGTTCTCCCGGTCGCGTGCGAGGGCGTCCAGCAGGCACGCATGATCACGGCCGTAACCGCTCGGCTGCACATAGACCGTGCGGGAAATGCCGAGACGAGTGCGCAGGACAAGATAATCCTCGAGCGTCGCATCCGGCTCCATGCCCTCCGCCGGGAACCGGTCCCGGGGCCCGTAAACATGCATATGCGTGTCGCAGAGTCCGCTGCTCATGAGGCTTGCTGATGCGTCGTCGTCGCTCATCCGAAATCGTCCAACCTTAAGGAGAATGTCATGCCCGTAATAGAAAACGCGATGAAGAAGAAACTGGAGGCGGGGGAGAACGTATTTTCCTTCAACCTTGTGGTCTCACGTTATCCGGCGGCGACGTGGATAGGCAAGGAATGCGGCTTCGACTGGCTGTTTATCGACACCGAGCACAATTCGATGGACCTCGATACCGTTTCCGCGCTTTGTCTGTCCGCGTTGCCGATCGGAATCACGCCGATTGTGCGGGTGCCGGGACACGAACACTTCCATGCCACGCGCGCGCTCGACGCGGGCGCCATGGGCGTCGTGGTGCCGCACGTGGACACGCCCGAGCAAGCGCGTCAGGTGGTCGAGAACTGCAAGTTTCCGCCACTCGGCATGCGTTCGCTTACCGCCCCGGTGCCGCAACTCGGCTTCGAAGGCATGGCGCCCAAGGACGCGCTGCCCGTTCTCAACGATAACACGTTCATCATTGTCATGGTGGAAACCCCCGAAGCGGTCGAGAACGTCGATGCCATCGCCCAGGTCGAGGGCGTGGATTGCGTGCTGATCGGCTCCAACGATCTGGCGGCGACTATGGGGATACCGGGCGAACTCGGCCACGACCGGATTGCCGACGCCTATGCCAAGGTTATCGCCGCGTGCGAGAAGCACGGCAAGTACCCCGGCATGGGCGGTATTTACGATCACGCGCTGATGGAAAAGTACATCAAGATGGGTGCGCGCGTCTGCCAGGGCGGTGGCGACACCGCGTTGATGATCAGTGCCGGTAAGGAACGCACCAAGTTTCTGAGCTCCCTGAAGAAAGCCAAGTAATAAACGACCCTGCAAACTTGCCTGGCCGTCGTCGTTGCCTCCGGGTTCCGGCGGCGGTCAGTTTTCTTTCAGGGTTTCCCGCAATACCTCGGCGAAGGCCCGGGCATGCGCGCTTGCCGGTCGGTTCGTGGCGCGGAAAAGTCTGAGTTCGTAGGGCACCTTCGGCTCAAAGCGGCGGATTGCCAGACCCTCGCCGGCGTAAGCGCGCGCGGTGACCGGATCGAGTACCGAGACACCGCCCCCCTTTGCCACCAGACCGCAGATCGATCCGGAGTATGAACTGTCGAAAATGACGTTCGGGGTGACGCCGGCGGCTTCGAAAGATTTCAGAATACGCTGTTGCATCAGGCTGTATTCCGAAACCATCAGCACCGGCTCGCCATCCATGTCTTTCGGGCCGATAACCTTCTTTCGGGCAAGCGGATGGCCCGCGGGCATGACGGCAACGACGTGAAGCTTCGGCAGAGGCATGGTCTCGATGCCATCCGTCTGTGGTGAAAGGACGGCGAGACCGAGGTCGGCCTTGTGCGCCGTCACCAGGTCCGCCACTTCCGGCGATGGTACGCTGTCGAGTGATACCGTGACATCGGGCCAATCACGGCGGAACGCCGCCATTGCATCGGGGATCGCGAAGAACGACGGAGCGAGCGATGCGGCGATGTTGAGCCGTCCGCTTCGATTCCGTTTCAGGTCGCTGGCGAACAGTGCCACCTGGTCGAGGCCGTGAAAGCTGCGTTGCACTTCCTGGTAAAGCGCCGTCGCGTCCGGCGTCGGTGCGATGCCGACACCTTCGCGGACGAACAGCGACAGGCCGGTTTCCGCCTCCAGATCGCGGATCAGCCGGCTCACGGCGGGTTGTGTGATGTTCATCAGGTTGCCGGCGGCCGTCATGCCGCCGGTCTGGTAGACGGCGCGGAAGGCTTCGATCTGGCGCAGATTGAGGCGCATATGCATATCCAGGTCATAATATTTATTTATGAATACTGCTATAATCCAAATTTGACATTCTGACCAGTCAGGCGTTGAGTGATGGGCAGGAGGAAACAAAGCCATGTCCATAAAAGTTACCCCGCTTCATCCGACGTTCGCGGCGAAAGTCGAAGGCGTCGATCTGACCCGGCCGGCCGACGACGTAACCGCCGCCGACCTGCACGCCGCCATCGACACGCACGGCGTGCTTGTCTTTCCCGGCGATAAGTTGACCGAAGACCAGCAGATCGAATTCGCGTCCCTGTTCGGCCCGCTCGATGCCCGCAACGGCATCATCCAGACCGGCATCAAGCAGCGCATCAGCGAACGCCTCGTCGATATCTCGAACATCGACGACAAGGGCGAGATTCTCGACCGCCAGAACCGACGGCGGATGGCGAACCTTGGGAACCAGCTTTGGCACACGGACGCGTCCTTCAAGGCAACGACCGCCAAGTACTCGCTGCTTCATGCGCATACCGTGGTCAGCGAGGGCGGCGAAACCCAGTTCGCCGACATGTGCGCGGCCTATGAGGCTCTGCCGCAGAAGATGAAAGACAAGATCGCCGACCTCGAGGCCGAACACTCGGTGATCGCGTCCCGCGCCTCGATGGGATTCATGGATTTCAGCGACGAGGAACGCGCGGCCCTGCCGCCGCAGGTGCGGCCGCTGGTGCGACAGCTGCCGTCGGGCAGAAGGTCGCTATACCTGGCTTCGCACGCCACCCGTATCGTCGATTGGCCGGTGCCCGAGGGGCGGATGCTGCTGCGCGATCTGGCGGAACACGCGACCCAGCGCGAATTCGTCTATACCCACGAATGGCAGGTCGGCGATCTGGTGATGTGGGACAACCGCCGCACCATGCACCGGGCACGCCCGTTCGACGAGAGCGAGGCACGCGACATGCGTCGTGCGACGGTCATGGATCCCGACTGGTTGGCGGAGCGGCGGGAACTGGCCAACGCCGGGTGATCTCTTCGATCTCCATATTCTAGGATACGGCATCCGCCGCGGCGACGAATTCACTCAGCACTCGGGAACGGTTCAACCTGTTCCAGGCCAGTACCGTTTCCATCCTGAAGGCGTCATGCGCGATCGGGCTGATCGTCACCGGGCCGGCGAGGGACTCGGCAAGGCTTTCCGGGAAAACGGATATGCCGAGGCCTGCCGCGACAAGACCGCTCAGGGCCAGGGTGTTGGAGGCTTCCTGCTTGATCCGGTACCGCAGCCCTTGGGCGCTGAACAATTCGGTCAGGCGCCAGCGGAAGAATTCCCACTCGCTGAGATCGCCGAGGATGAGATCGTGGCGGCAGACGTCTTCGGGCGTGATCTCGAACTTGCGTGACAGGGGGTGGTTGTGCGGCATCACCGCATAGAGCGGTTCGGATTTCACCAGCTTGCAGGCGAAATCGCTGTGATCGAACGGACCGATCAGATAGCCGACATCGATCTCGTTGTGGGAGATGGCAACCTTCTGGCGTTGGGTGCCGATGTATTGGAGCGTGATGTCGACATCCGGATGTTGGCGCCGGAACCGGCCCACGGCCAGTGGCATCAACTTCGGCGCCGCGAACGCCATGTAGGCGATGCGTAATCGGCCGGATTTTCCGTCGGCGATCCGCCGCGCGGCCTCGATGGACCGCGTGTAATCTCGCAACAGGTCGAGACTGCTGTCGTAAAGTTCACGGCCGGCCGGCGTCAGACAGACCTCGCGGGTGGTGCGTTCGAACAGCGGAAAGCCGTTGATCTCCTCCAGTTTCTTGATGCGGCGGGTCAGGGCCGAGCGGTCGACATTGAGGATTTCGGCGCTGCGGCGGAAACTCAGTTCTTGTGCCACAATCACGAAGCTGTGGAGTAACTCAATCCCGTCGTCCCGCATTGATCGCCACCAGTCATTTGAAAATAAACAATTATATATTGTTGATATTAACGCAACAATATTTGCAAAACCGCCAATTCCCGGGGGTGTCGCGGTGCGTCATCGTAAGGTCCTGCATCTGCACCGCGGACTGCGGCAGGTGCGTAACGCAGACAGGAGACCGGCGCCGCCGGCGGATGGAGGACAAACATGGACGGGATCGACACCAAGGAACTCGACCGGATGCTGAAACAGGCATTCGACGCCTCTAACAAGATATACCAGGAGCGGGGGTTTCAGCGCCGCATCGGTTTTGGCAAGAAGCCGGCGCTGATCAGTGTCGATCTTGCCAATGCCTGGACACGTCCCGGTAATCCCTTCACCTGCGATCAGGAGGCGATGGACGACGAGATCATCCCCGGCATGCAGAAACTTCTCGAAGCCTGCCGCGCCAATGGCCATCCGGTCATCCACATCACCACCGCATACGAGATTACGGACCGCGATGCGCCGTTCACCGACATGGGGCTCTGGCATTGCAAGATTCCGATCGACGTCGTGAATCTCCAGGACAAGGAACTGTGGGCGATCGATTCCCGGATAGCGCCGATCGCCGGCGAACATACGTTGATGAAAAAACGCGCCAGCGCGTTTCACGGGACCGGGCTCGGCGGGCTGCTGCGGGCCGCCGGGGTCGATACGATCCTGGTCACCGGCGTCACCGCGACGGCGTGTGTGCGGACCACCATTTGCGATGGTCTCGCCGATGGTTTCCGCACTATTGCGGTCAAGGAATGCATCGGCGACCGGGTGCCGGGCGCGGTCGCCTGGAATCTTTATGATATCGACGCCAAGTTTGCCGACGTCGAAAGCGTCGACGATTGCGTTGCCTATCTGCATGCCGTCAACCGGCGCAACGCCGCCGGGGAGTGACCCTGACGTGAACGCCGGTTTTTCCCCGGTTGCCGCACTTCCGGCACCGGCTACCGCTGCCGCTTCGGCGGGGATGGTGGATATGGATATTTACAAACAATCCAGTTTGTTTTTAAATGCAGGGAATGGGGACAAGATCGAGGGCGGTGAAAATATGCAGGCAGAGCGTCGGACGCATGAGGAGCGGAGCACGGAGACCCGGCTGCGCATGATGAATGCGACGCTCGATTGCCTGATCGAGGAGGGCTACCTGAACACGACGATGCACCGCATTTCGGCGCGTGCCGGCATGTCGCGGGGGGCGCAAACCCACCATTTTCCGGCCAAGATCGATTTGATCGTCGCCGCGACCGAGCACCTGTTCAACGAATTCGCGGAAAACGTCGACGAGCTTGCACGCGCGGCGCAAGGCGGCGGCAGCACGCTTGAGGCGTTCATAGATGAAATCTGGGGGCGGTTTTTCAGCGGCAAGTTCATGTATGCGTCACTCGAACTGATCGTCGCGTCCCGTTCCGACCCAGAACTTCATGCGCGGCTGGTGCCGTTGATCCGTAACCTGCATGCCTCTCTCGACCGGACATGGCTGACATTCTTCAAGGGCAACGATGCGGCGGTCGGGCGCTCGGACGTGCTGCTCAACCTGACGCTCTGTCTGTTCAGGGGCATGGTTGTGCAGAGCGTGCTCCGCAAGGATCCTCAGTATTACGACGATCTGCTGTCGACGTGGAAGCGGATCATTCCGATGTTTGTTTCGGAACCGGCAGAACTGCCGGTGCCGATGGCGCCCGGCACGGGCGTCGAATCAGAAGAGAGAAACCTCGAATAGGACCGCGAGTAAAATCGCGGCTCGCGGGGAAACGATAATCAACCACACCAGGAGGCATGGAAATGATGACGAAGTCTAAATGGAAGCTCCCAATCGGCGTATTGGCGGCCATGGGCATGATGGTCGGCACCGCCATTGCCGATGACACCACAGGCCTGACCGATACCACGATCAAGGTCGGTGTCATGGGGCCGTTCACCGGCAACGCGTCGAGCTACAGCAAGGCGCAGATCGGCGAGATGGCGTACTACAAGATGATCAACGACCAGGGTGGCGTGCACGGCCGCAAATTCGAGTTGGTCCAGGAAGACACAGCCTGTCAGCCGGCCAAGGGGATTGCCGCGGCGAAGAAACTCATCCACCAGGAAGAAGTGTTCATGATGCACGGCAATTCATGCAGCGGGGTGGCGATGGCGGTGAAGGACATCGTCGTCGAATCCGGGGTGCCGTGGATCGTCGCGCACGCCGTGAACCCGAATATCTCGATGCCGCCGACGTCGAACGTGTTCCACGGCGTGCCGGCCGGCCCCGCCTACGGTTACACGATGGGTAAGTTCGTCATGTCCAAGCCCGGCACCAAGAACGTGGCGATGGTCGAGCATTCGAACGACTGGGCCAAGAGCTATGCCGATCCGACGCGTGACTACATGAAGTCGAAGGGTGTCGAGCCGAGCATGGTCATGGCCATGGAGCGCGGCCAGACGGACGCCACCGCGCAGGTGCTGAAGATCAAACAGTCGAAGCCGGATTTCATCGTCGCTTCGCTTTATGAAGCCGAGACCGTGATCTTCCTGAAGGATCTCAAGAAATACGGCGTCACCGACATTCCCGTGATGGGGGCTGCCGGCACCGACCTGGAGAATACGCTGGCCCGTATCGGTGATCTGGATACGGTCAAGAACTATTACGTGCCGCACGCCTTCATCGATACGGTCGAAGGTCCGGGTATGAAAAAGTGGAACGACATGATCCTCAAATACTATCCGAATGAGACGATCACCGGGTTCAGCGCCGTTTCCATCGGCAGCGCGGTTGCCGCCGTCGAAGCGCTCAGGAACGCCGGTCCGGATCTGACGCGTGAAAAATTCATCGCCGAGTTGGACAAGATCAAGGACTTCGACACCGGTGTGTTCGCGACGAATATCACCTGGTCGGCCGACGACCGCCACGGGGTCAAGGAATCGGCAGTGGCCGGCTTCGTTGACGGCAAGCCGACGGTCATGAAAAGCTGGAACCAGCCGATGTAATTCGGCCGAAGGATCAAGGGGCGCCGGGTCACCTGGACACGGTTGATCCGGCGCCCCCTTTTTTCTGCGACAGGCAAATAAAAAATGTTAATGCAACTTACCGTAAGCGGTCTTTCGCAAGGGGCGATCTATGCGTTGATCGCGCTTTCGCTGACGGTCGTTTTCCGCGCGACGACGGTGGTCAACTTCGGGCACGGCGATTTCGTGCTGGGCGGCGCGTTCGGGGTCTACGTCCTCGTGGTGATGCTCGGGCTGCCGTTTCTCCCGTCGGCGATCGCCGCGATTGTGCTCATGTTCGCTTGCGGCATTCTGATTTCCCGGGGATTCATCGATCCCATCAAGGCCGGTCCGCACATCGGCTTCGCGATGATGAGCATATCGCTCGGCTACATCTTCCGCGGCACGACGCGTTCCATCTGGGGGCGTGAGGTGCTGCCGATGCCGCGCGTGTTCGACATCCCACCGATTTTCATTGGCGATCTCGTGATTACCGGCGACGCGATCGTTATCGGCGGCACGGTGGCCGTGCTATTGGCTGCATTCTTTATCGTTTTCTACAACACGTCGATCGGCAAGGTCATTCAGGCCGTGTATCAGTCGGAGCGCGGCGCGACGCTGATCGGCATCAACGTCAGGCGCTTCCACGACATGATGTGGGGCGCGGGCCTGGCGATGGGCGCCGTCGCCGGGATCCTGATCGCGCCGATCTCACTGCTGCATCCGGATCTTGGCGCGAGTTTCCTGATCCGCGGTTTCGCGGCGATGACGCTCGGCGGCTTCGGCTCACTCGGCGGCGCCGTCGCCGGCGGCCTCATTCTCGGCGTTACCGAGCAGTACGCCGGTGCCTATCTGAATACCGCGCTGATCGACATCACCAGTTATCTCGTGATCATCATCGTGCTGGTCGTCCGTCCGTCGGGACTGTTCGGCAAGCGTGCCGTGGTCCGCGTGTGAGCACCCGACATGAACCAGAACAACACACAAACGAAACGGTCTTTCATGCATAGCGGCAGGGTTTTCTATCTGGTGCCGCTCGCGGCGGCGTTCGTGCCGATGTTCGCGAACGACTACCTGCAGTTCATCGTCAATATGATGCTTGTCTATGTGCTGGTGACGGTGGGGTTCAACCTCGTCATCGGCAACCTGGGGCAGCTCGCCTTTGCCAATACCGCGTTCTTCGGTATCGGTGCCTACATGACGGCGATCCTGATGACCTACACGGGCGTTACGTTCGAAATCGCCCTTGTCGGCGCCGCTATCTCGGGCGGCCTCGCGGGCCTGCTGGCGAGCATCACCGCGCTGCGCGGTATCCGCTTATATTATCTGGCGATCATCACGCTGGCGTTCGGCGAACTGATGCGGTGGGTCTACATTCACGCCGAACCCGTGACGATGGGCACCGACGGTTTGCCGCTCCCCGACGTCACCGTGTTCGGCATGTCGATGCATTCGGAAACGGCCAAGTTCTATGTGTTTCTTCTGATCACCGTGCTTGTGGTCAAAGGCACATCGAACTTGCTGAGATCGAGGGTCGGCCGGGCGATCATGGCGATCCGGGACAATGAGCTGACGACCGCGTCGCTCGGCATCTCGACCGCAAATTACATCGTGCTTACGTTCGTCTGGAGCGGTTCTGTCGTCGGCATCGCGGGTGCCATGTTCGCGGCGTCGACGGAACGCGTGTTTCCTGAGTCTTTTGGTCTCACCGAGGTTATCGTGCATTTCGCGATGGTCATGGTGGGCGGTGCCGGCAGCCTGATCGGCAGCGTCATCGGCGGCGCCGTGCTGACCGTGTTGCCGGAATACTTCCGGCAGTTCCCGGGGATGGAGGAACTGTTCTTCGGCGCCATCATCATTGCCGTACTGCTGTTCCTGCCCAAAGGGCTGGCCAGCCTGCTGGCGAAAGTGTCGCCGCTGTTCCACGAACGGTATTACAGGGAATAGGGCAATGAGCGGACTTCTCAATCTGACGGACGTATCCGTTCATTTCGCCGGTCTCAAGGCGTTGACCGATGTCTCGTTCGACGCCAACGCCGGCGAGGTCACGGCCCTGATCGGCCCCAACGGCGCCGGCAAGACGACGCTGTTCAACGTGATCTCGGGCTACGTACAACCGACGGCGGGCGAGATTCATTTCAAGGGTGAACCGATCCAGGGGCTGACGCCGCACGCGGTTTCGGCCAAGGGCGTCAGGCGCACCTTCCAGAATGGCGGCCTGTTCGGTGAAATGACGGTACTGGAAAACATTCTCACCGGACTGCACGTGCAGATCGACAGCAACTTCATCGGCCTGCTGCTCGGCACACGCAAGGCCGACGAGGCCGAACGTGCCGCCGCCGCGCGCGCCCGACGCCTTCTGGCGCTGATGGACATGGACGGTTTCGCCGACGAGCAGGTCAAGAACCTTTCGGGCGGTCAGCAGCGGATGGTCGAGATCGTGCGGACCATCGCCACCGAGCCGCCGCTGTTGTTGCTCGACGAACCGGCGGTCGGACTGTCGCCGCCAATGCGTGCAAGGATGATGGAAGTCATCAAGCGTCTGGCTGGCGACGAGGGGATTTCTATCCTGCTGATCGAACATGCCATTGATCTCGTCATGGCGGGTTCGGACCGGATCATCGTTCTCAACTCCGGTCAGAAAATCGCCGACGGCAAACCCGACGAAATTCGAGAGGACCGTGAGGTCCTGGAGGCGTACCTTGGATACGCATGACCCCATACTGAAGGTCGACGGCATCCGTGTGTCGTACGGCAAAAAGGAGATCCTGCAAGGGGTCGATTTCGAGATCGCGCCCGGCGAAACGCTGTGCCTGCTGGGCGCGAACGGCAGCGGCAAGTCGACGGCGATGAACGCCATCTCGGGTTTTGTCGGTTGCACCCACGGGAAGATCGAACTCGACGGTGGCGAAATCCAGAACCTGCCGGCGCACAAGACGTTTCGCCTCGGCATGGTGCAGGTGTCGCAGGCACGCGACCTGTTTCCGCAACTGACCGTCGAGGACAACCTCAAGCTCGGCGCGCAGGTCCGTTCGAAATCGACGATGCCGGAAGAACTGGAACGCGTTTACAACTATTTCCCGCGTCTGCGGGAACGCCGGGCGCAGCGCGTGATGACGCTTTCCGGCGGTGAGCAGCAGATGGTGGCGATCGGCCGCGCCGTCATGGCGCGCCCGCGCGTGCTTCTGCTGGACGAGCCGTCGGGAGGTTTGTCACCGCAGTTCGTGAACGAGATTGGCTCGATCATCGCGGCGCTCAAGGAAGACGGCGCGACGATGCTGATGATCGAGCAGAATCTGGGACTCGCCTTCAAGGTCGCGGACCGTTTCATCATCCTGCGCGACGGCATCGTCGTCGACGGCGGGACCGTTGCTGATTATGCCGACGATCACGAGCAGATCGTGAAATCCATCTATCTTTAGAGAACCGAACAGACCATATCCGGAGATTTCATGTCCCAAAGTACACTTCATGACGACGCCATCGTTTTCGACGGTCTTATCATCTCCAACTGGGACGGTGACGTCTTTGCCGACATGCGTCGCGGCGGCCTGACGGGGGCCAACTGTACCTGTTCCATCTGGGAGGGGTTTCGCGACACCATGGTCAACATCGGCCAGTGGAACCGCTGGTTCGACAAGCACGGCGACCTGATCCTCAAGGCACGCACCGCAAGCGATATCCGCCAGGCCAAGAAAGACGGCAAGACCGCGATCGTGCTCGGTTTTCAGAACACCAGCGCTTTCGAGGACCGGCTCGAGTTCATCGAGATATTCAAGGACTGCGGCGTCGGCGTCGTGCAGATGACCTATAACACGCAGAATCTGGTTGGCAGCGGATGTTACGAATCGACCGACAGCGGGCTCTCCGACTTCGGTCACGAGGTGGTTGCCGAAATGAACCGGGTCGGCATTCTCTGCGACCTAAGCCACGTTGGCTCGAAGACGTCGAAAGACGTCATCGAGGCCTCCAGGATGCCGGTCGCCTACAGCCATTGCCTGCCGCGCGGCCTCAAGGAGCACCCGCGCAACAAGACCGACGAGGAACTACGTTTCATCGCCGACAAAGGCGGGTTCATCGGCGTTACCATGTTCACGCCGTTCCTGCGCCGCGGACCGGAATCCGGTATCCAGGACTATATCGAGGCGATGGAGTACGTGATTAATATCGCCGGCGAGGACTGCGTCGGCATCGGCACCGACTTCACTCAGGGTTACGGCGACGAATTCATGGAGTGGATCACCCGCGACAAGGGTTATGCCCGCCAGCTCACCGAATTCGGTACCGTCAAGTTCCCGGACGGGTTCTCGACGATCGGCGATTTTCCCAACCTGACGCAGGGTATGGAGAAGGCCGGCTGGTCGGAGGAGCGAATCCGTAAGGTAATGGGTGAGAACTGGCTCCGGCTGCTCGAAAACGTATGGGGCGGGTGACCTTTCCCGATACCGACGGCACGGCGTGCGGCACGGTCCGGACCGGGGACACGCCGCTGAGACTGGCCGTTCTGCTGCTGCCCCAGTTCACCCTTTCCGCTTTCTCGCTTTTTCTCGATCCGATGCGGCTTGCTTCCGACGACCGTGACGGCAGCCGCCAAATTCGCTGCAACTGGCGCGTGATGACCTTGAACGGTCTGCCGGTCCGTTCAAGCTGCGGCGTCGAGATGTACCCGACCGCGTCCGGTTTCGGCTATGCCGACATCGACTGGCTGGTGGTCGTCGGCGGGTTGACACAGACGCCGGTCCACGACGATGACCGGGTGCTCGACATCATCGGCGATGCGGCCGGTCATGGTGTCCGCATCATCGGTTTGTGCACGGGTGTATTCAGCATGGCGGCGGCCGGCATACTCGACGACGAGCCGTGCTGCGTGAGCTGGTTCCATCGCGATGAGTTCGTGTCCCGGTACGATGTCGCCGACGTCGACACGACGCGGCTGTTCAGGTTCGGCAAGCGTCATGTCACCTGTGCGGGCGGCGTCGGCGCGGCACACGTCTCGCTCGAGATCATTCGCCGCACGTTCGGCGATGACACGGCCGGTAAATGTTCCGGTATCATGCTGATGCCGCAGTATTGGACGCACGATGTTGAACAGCCGATGGCGCAACTGGCCGCGGTGCGCTCTTCCAAGGTGCGCGCCGCGCTTCGCTTCATGGAGGCGCGGATCGACGAACCGCTCAGGATGCCGGAAGTTGCCGAGGTGGCCGGTGTGTCGGTGCGCCAGCTCGAACGATTGTTCCGTACGTACCTCGGGCGGTCGCCGCGCAGCGCGATGACGCTCTTACGCATGAATAAGGCGAGCGTCTATCTCGCCGAAAGCGACATGCCGATCATCGAGGTTGCACTCGCATGCGGGTTCTCGTCGCCGTCTCATTTTGCGGTCACGTTCAAGGATGCTTTCGGTTTACCCCCGACGGCGTATCGGCGGGCGCGTTGCTGAAACGGATTGACGCGAGCAGGGTACGCCTGTGAATGCCGAATTTACTCTTTGCTGAAACGAAATCTTTTTATCGTCTGTCTCCTTTGTCAGGAAACATACTAACTTCAAAACGGGGAGATTTGAGGGGCGTGCCAAACGGTAAACGGCTGCGCTGAATGGGTAGAAATTCTCTCCCCCTCACACGGCAAGGGGACACGTTCAATCCCTGTCGCGTCCACCATTTCCTCGATGTGTCATAGATGTATGCCGGTATGCTGATCGGGCGATCTGAGCGAGATCTCTGCGAGAAAAAACGCTCTGCGTTGAATGCAAGCTACCCTTTCAGGGTTTCGCCCAGCCACTGCTCGTAATCGCGATCGCCAATATGGCCGACCGGGATAGCGCCCTGTCCGGGCCATTCCGTTTTTCGGCGTGTTCGCAATTCACGCGGGGTCGCGCCAAAACGCTTTTTGAACGCACGTGAAAAGTGCGCCTCGCTTGAGAAGCCCCAATAGAAGGCAATATCGTATACCGGCCGGTGACTGTGCCGGGCGAGTGAGAGGTCGGCGGCGGCCCGACGCAACCGGCGTTCCTGAATATAGGCACGGACACCGCCGTAGGGCTCGAACAGGCGGTATACGCTGGCCCGCGACATGCGGAGTAGACCGCATACAGCCTCGGCCGACAAACCCGGTCGATGCAGATTCTGCTCGATCAGCATCTTCGCGCGGGTCAGGACACTGGATGCAACGGCTCCCGCCCCGCCTTCGACCGACGATGCGGTGCCGTTGATCGCGCTCGCGATAAGCCCGAGCGTCGGTTCGATCAGAGAGGATGCACCTTCGTCGCTCACGTTATGGATTACGTCACCGAGTGTCCGTAAATGACTGACGGCAAGCCGCGTCAATGGATTTTCGCCACTCAGCACACGACCTTCCTGGGTATCCGGATTTTTCAGCAATGGTGCCAGCATAGGGCGCGGCACCACCACGGTCAGGTGTTCGAAGTCGGCGGTTTCCGCAAAGTGTGTGTCGGCAAGGTCGATGATCAGCAGTTCCCCCGGTTTGCTACGGCTGGTCTTGGCTCCCCGCTTGGCGGTCTGCTCTCCCGACAGGTGAGTCTGAATAAGGTAATAGTCGAGACCATCCATTGCCGTTCTGAGCGAACTACGCTCAAAAACCTGAGAAACCGTTCTGCACCGGCAGAGCATCAACTGATCGCCGATGAGGAAACTGTCCAATCGGGCATCGAAGCGTTTGGTGTCCTGCAGCGGGTCTCGCGCCACGTCGAATATCGACGAGATGCTCTCGCGCCACGCTTCGAATCGATCCGCGTGCGGCAGTTTAGACGTTGAAAACGTTGATTTTTGAACGGAAGACATGTGGCGAGAGTATTGCGTCCCAGAGTTCAATCTACGTGCCCGACCCAGAAGGTTCCACGGTAGTCCCGATTTAGACATTGGATCAACTTTTTTGAGACATGGAATCAAATGCCGAGTGCCGTTCCGGGCTAAACTACTCTTGCCGTGCGATGTCGTGGTCCCGGGGGAAGCCTGCTTCGTCCGCACGGGTGACGAGAGGTGTGCCGGCTACATTTGCCGGTAAAATAAAGGGGACAACTCGAATGGAACGTGTCTGCGTAATGGCGCTCGCCGTCGCCATGGTTTTGGTCGTGCCTGGCATGGCCTATGCCAGCGATGACGGCCGCTACAGGATTGAAAACATCAAGCGGGACATCGAAGACGGTAGCGATTACCGGACGGTGAACGGCACGATGATGGTGGACAGCGCCACCGGGAAAACCTGGATTCTGGACGAGCAGAGAGGCCGCTGGATTCCGGTCGGCTTCCGCGCGCCCAATCTGGGGTCCGACGTGTCTGTATCGCCGGAAAAATGAGACCCTCCATGATGAATCTGATCTGTATCGGGCCGCGCCTCGCTGCCTTCAGGAACGTTGTCGCGGCATCCGTTGTCACGCTGACGGTCGCCGCCTGTGTCCCCGGCGATAACGAGCATCTGAACGTGTCCACGGCAGCAACCGCAACGGAAAGCGTGAAACTGAAACTCGGCGACCAGGAGCGCGAGAAGCCATTGTGGCGCGCTCTCGATCAGATTGCCGCAAACGATCTTGAGGGCGCGAACAAGACGCTCAACACCGCTTTAAGCATGAACCCCGAAGACGCGGACATGCATTTTCTGAATGCCTACGTATACGAAATCAGGGGGCGCAGCGAAGGGCTGGAAGTCGCCGAACAGGCACCTGCGGGCTATCTCGCGGCTTTTAACAACGACAGCCATCATTGGGCGGCGGCTTACCGGTTGGGGCTTTGGCATCTGCATGCGAAGGAATACAGACGTGCCCGCCGCTGGCTCGGCGAAGCGGCCCTGATCAAGGACGATTCCGCCGAGATCTTCGAAGCCTTGGCGACCGCGAGCTATATGTCCTTCGATCCGGATGCCGCCGACGCCTTTCTGGCGCGCGCTGCTGAATTGAGCGGTGAGACGGCGGAGATCGTCCGGGGCCGGGCAATCGTCAGCGCGGCCCAGAATCGCCGTGACGATGCAAACGAACAATTCGAAAAATACGCCGAAATGGCATCGCCGCAGGAAGCGCGGCTATTGGACAAGCGTATCCGCCAGTGGACCTCGTTCCACAAGTTCGCGGGGCCTTACCGGGACGGCCGGCGCGGCACGGGATCGGTCAGGAAAACACAGTTCTTCGGCGGACAGACGCCGACGACGGTGCCGAAAAGCGCTTCCGCCAAGAAGCCCAAGAAAAGCACCGACAAGGAAAAACCCGAAGAACTCAAGAAGCTGCCCGGCATGCTGGTCATCGACGCGGTTATTATCCGCCAGAAAACGTCGATTCAGGAATCCCGTGGCGTCAATTTGCTGAGGCAACTGCAGGTGACGTTCAGCGGCAACCTGCTTGATCTGACGCACAATGCCGTGACCGGCAGCAAGTCGACCAACACGTTTGCCAATACCTACAAGATCAATCTCGGGTCCGGTACTTCCGGCTCGATCACGTATTCGCTCAATATCGCGAACAATACGGACTCGCGGACCGAAGTGCTGGCGCGTCCTTCCATCACCGTCGTCGATACGGAAACCGGCACGTTCTTCCTGGGCGAGGAAGTGACCTATACGATCAGCGGCGACAATGCCGACTCGTTCGACAAGGAAGTGGGCATCACGTTCGAAGTCACGCCGGAGCTGCTGGATAGTGGACGCGTGCGTCTTGAGGCGCGGGCGGAGTTCGATACCTTCACTACCGCTAATTCGGGAGTGACGTTCACGTCCGTCATCCCGACGCTCAAGAACAAGATCACGTCGACGGCAATCCTGGAGTTGGGCCAGACACTGGCCCTCGGTGGCGGCACGCAGGAAGAGAAATCGAAGAACGTGAACGCCACGCCGGTGCTCGGCGAGGTGCCGTTGTTGCAGTACCTGTTCCGGGAAAGCGAGTCGGTGAAGGCCGACACGTCTTTGATCTTTCTGATCACGCCGCGTCTAGCGGAAACCGTGGATGACGCCGTGGAGGTCGAAAACGCCGCCGGTGAAGAAGGAGAGCAGGCAGGATCGGCCCTGATGTCGCAGCTTCGCAAGCGGTTCCGGAACTGGTTCGATCCAACCAGCAACATGACGAAAGCGCTTGTCGGCCTCTCCTATTCCGATGTTTACCGCGAATTCCGGGAGGGGGACCTGCGATTCGAGGATGACAATGCCGACGGCAAATTCGATCAATTCCTGGACAACGACGGCGATGCTTTTCTGAACACCTATGACGACGGGTTCTGGCCGGAATTGCTGAGGTATTTCTATTTTAAATGAGGTGCCGCGACGTCGCTTGAATATACCGGGGATAATAATGAAAAGATCACGCCCTTCCGGAAATTCAAAAGCCGACACGTTAATGGCGACGGCTCTGGGAATGCTGCTGTTGACGGCGGCGGCGAGTGTGTCGGCTCAGGAATCCACGCCGTCTCCCGCAGCTTCAAGTTCGGCCGGTGACAGCAGCGTCGCGACCGGCGCCGACGCGGCGTTTCGCCTGGGCCTCGAAAACGCGTTCCGGGCATCGAAACTTCTGGACGGTCTCGATCTCGACAACCTGGAACGCAGTGGGCGGCGGCGTACGCTCGATCTGGGGGACAAGGGCGAACTGCTTTTCTTCCGAATGCCGCGCGACGGCGACGACGAAGAGGAGGAGAGCCAAGCGGTATCGGGCAGCACGCCGTCACTATCCACTTCTGCTGCCGCGACGTCCGAACCCGCACGGCAACCCGGGGTACCTGAGCCGGCCCCGGCCGCCCCGGTGACGCAGCAATCGCTCGATCAGTCGGCATCGACGACCGGTATTCAGCAACAACCCACGACCGCAGCGGTAACGGAACAACCACAAACATCGACGGGCTCCACGCTTTTCGAACCGGATCCGCTGGATGGCCGGTATTATGCGTTTCACGAACTGGAAACGATGCAGCTTTCGCGTTTCTCGTCGCAGAAAGGCAAAGCCATCGGGATCGACCTGAAGCTTCAGGACGTGGTGTTCCTGTTCTCCAGCGAGACGCATAAGGAACGCCTCAGCAAACTTGCCGTGCCCTCGAAAACGTCGAGGTACCTGAGAGAGTTTCTTCCCGACCGACGCCACATCGACCTGCCCGCCGGCGGGGCTTTCTTCGCGCGCCTCGTGGTCAAGGAGACCCCGTATTTCGACAAGCTCGACGACGCGCTGAACTTCAAGGAAGACGAAATCCTGGTTCAGGGCAGCGTCGGGCCGCGCATGCTGCGCCGTGTTCTCGGATTGAAAACGCCCTTGGCCACGCCCGATATCGGCCGCGACGATCTCGATCTTCGGATGTCGTTGGAAGGGTTCAGACCACGCAAGATCGGACGCTATATCGATGCGCAGGAGGTGAAGTTCACCCTGCGCGGTGACGAGAGTGGTAAACTGGTGTTGAAAGCGGATGCCAGAGCCCGTTTCGGGATCGGCGCGCGTAAGGTGAAGGTTCCGGCTGTCATCGATCTCGATCCTAATGCGGAAAGCAACGGATCGGTTTTTCATCTGACCGCGAAAGCCGGAAAGGACGATCTGAAACGGATCGAGGTCGGCCAGCGCAAGGTAACGGAACTCACGTTCGAGTTCTCTCTTGATCAGGCCTTCGCGCCGAAGCTCAGGGCCGAGGGGAAGGCCGGCGAAGGTGCGGACGAAATCCCGATTTCCGGTGAACTGGACGAGGAAGACGGCCGTGATCTGTTCGCGCTCGATGGCTCGACGCTGGAAGCGATATCCGGCCTGGATATCCCCGGGCTCGACGAAATTCGGTTTCCGGATATTCCACGCCTGAATATCGGCCGCGCTGTCACGCTGGAAACCAGGGTCCGGGACAAGCCGGCAAGCGTGGTGATCGGCCCCATCACGAACGATGAAGCCGCATACGTCGCCGTGTCGATGGAGGGCGGGCTTGAATCGCTGTTGCCGGGGAACACGCTCGGCGATGTGGGCAATGTGGAAACCGGCCGCTCGGTTTTCCTTTATCTGCCCAAGGGGCGGGCGCCACCGGCCCTTTCGGCGTTGCCCGCCAGATTGCGTGAGGAGATTACAAGCGGGTTCGATGCCGATGACTTACGTAACGCAAAACCGGGACTGAATCTTTTTCAGGCATCCCGGTTTGCCGAAGCCCATCCGTTTTCGCGAGCGGTTAACCTGTTCCGGTCCGGCCGACCGGGGGGTGGCGACATAAGGATCGTTGGCCGTTTAAACCCGCTGATCTTCGACGAACCGGCTGACGGCATCAAGGAGACGTGGTCTTCCGGAAACGGCAAGGAAGTTCTGAAGACCGTTCTCAACGGGATGCATATTGAAGGGCGTGTCACCGGTCTGGACGGGCTGGGCGTCGGGTCGTTTTTCCGTCTTGCCGATCGGGCAAGTTTCGAGTTTTCCCAGAAGTCCAGCGCGCTCACGACGACATTGAAATTCGGCGGCGCGTTGAAACTTCGCGGCCGGCAAACGCCGCGGCATTTCGAGTTCCTGGCGACGCAGGCCAGCAGCGGGCGGTTTAACTGGCAGGGCGTCGAGGTGGATGAAGACGGCACCGACGTGTCCGGCGGGCAGCGTATTCAGGTCGAGGGACGGATCGCCGGCAATCGGCCGGAAGATATACGTATCTGGCTGCAGGGCCGATACCGATTGGGTGATGTTTTCGCGACACAGCTCGGCGACCTAAGTGACCTGGAAGTGCAGAACGTTGCGCTCAGCCGCGGGTACCTGACGGCCGCGCTCGGAACCGGGCGCGAAGCGTCGACCCTCACTGTTGTCGACAAGGACGATGTGCGCCTCGCGGTCGTTACGATCGACGGCGACGTCAAGCCGGTCCGGTATATTCCGGGGCTCGGCAAAACTCCGTTCGCCGATCTGCGTCTGCCCAGCAGCATTGCCGTCATTGCCGGTCCGGGCGTCGACCGGAATGCGGTGCAGGCGCTGCCGAACAATATGGGAGAGACCTTGCTGGCGGCGATGGACGCGGCGGGTATCGAGCCGGCACCTGGTGTTTCGTATCTGAGCCGTATCGTGTTCGACGGCGCGGATCCGTTGTCGGGATTGGTTCGCCGCTTGGGTGTGCCGGCGAACGACGAAGCTCTTTTGCATGGCAGGATACCGGCATCCGTCATCTCGGCGATTGCCGGGCAGGGGCGTATCAAATCCGCCGACGTGGCGGGGCTCGATTTGTCGGCGAAGTTGCCGCGACTTGCATTGCCCGGCATCGGCAAGCTGTTCGCGCTGACGGATGCAACCACGCTCAACTTCGCCGTTAACGACGCGGGAACGCCGAGTATCTCGGTGCGTTCCAGCGGCACGTTCACAATGCCCATCGTCAATACGTCAGAAGACGTGACGCTCACCGCCGATATTTTCGGCAGCGGCGCGGACCGCGAGGTTCTGCTCGAGGTCAATTCGACATCTCTGAATGATCTGGGCGAACCACGGTTGAAGATGTACGCCGCGGCGCCGTTGGCGTTGAATGCGCTGAATTCCGTAAAGGGCTTTGTTGCCACGGTCGAGAACGGCATGTCGCTGTCGGATGTCCTTGGGCATGACGTGCCCGGTATCGGTGCGCTGACGCTCACGGACGCCAAGCTGTCCCTTGGTCATGTTGCCGGCACGCTGGCTTTGGGCGACACACGCCTTGAGGCGAACATTACCGTCATTGGCAGTGGCGGTTCTCGGTTGCCGGTCTTGACCCTGGAAGCACTCGGTCTGCCGAGCGCGGCAATGATCCCCGGACTCAATAAAACGCCGCTTGCCGATATCAGCCTGGACCGCGGATTGCTGACCTATATACCGGCATTGCCCGGCACCGGTTCCGACGGCATCAAGGTCGCGGACCTCCCCGACACCATGCAGGCGATCTTCAGGCACGGCGAGGGCGGGGCAGGCCTGGCAGTGCCGGATCTGCGACCCGGCCTTAACCTGGTTTCCTCGCTGGATCCCGGCAAGCTCGGTCCGCTGACCAAGATCCTGGAGAAGCTGAAAGCCCGTGGCGGCGGCACAAGACTGACGTTGAATGCCAGCATGCCCGGCGATGCGCTGGCGTTTGTCGGTGAAAAGCTGACGGCACTCAAGGCCAAGCTGACCCGCAAAAAGAAGAAAAAGCCGCCGCTGAAGGAGCGTATCAAGGCGGCGGCGGTGAAAGGCGCCGGCAAGGCCAAGGTGGTGGCGAGCAAGGCGCCGGCCAAGGCGAAAGCACTGGCGGCGAAGCTGTTACCCAAAATCATCAAGAAGGTGAAGGTCAAAATTCCAGTACCGGCAATCAGCCTGCCGGGAATCGGGTCTTACCTGGCATCCAACGGGGCGGAAATTCGCATCAATGGGTATGAGCACCCGGAAACCAAGTTTGTCGGACTGCAAACCGTTATTGCAAGCGATCTGGCGTTTGCCGTCCCCGGCACGCCGACCAGCGGCACGGCGGCGAGTGAACTGGTCGTCGATCTGGACAGCGCAAGGAATTTGCGCCTCACCCTCGCGGGGACGGGTGAGCTCGAAAATGTCGATGCGCAGATGGCGCTGGCCGGGTCGTTCGATCTACAGTCGAGGACGCCGGACCTGCAGGTCTCGGTTGCTGGCAACGGTCTCACCCTGGGCGCGCTGACCGGTCTTCGCGTGCCGGGCGTGACGGACCTCGCTCTTAACCGGGCGACCATCAAGGCGGGGGAATTGAGCGGTGAAGTCGAACTGAAAGGTGCGGTTACCAGGGTCGCGGCCTTCGGCTTCACACGCACGCAAAAACCTCTGCTTGCGCTTTCCAGCGAGAACGTGGATGCCGCGAAGATCATTCCGGGGGTCGAGGGCTCGGTTCTCGACGCGGCTGTGCTCGATAAAGCGCGTTTTCTTTACGTGCCGGCTGGACGCGAGAGCAAGCTGGCCGAGATCAGCATCCCCGAAATATTCGCGGATGCACTTGACCCCGCAACGATACAGGCCGGTTTCAATACGGAGCTGCGTATCAGCCCGAAAGCCGGCACGCACCTGTGGGAACTGGTGAACGGTATCGGCGTCAAGCTGCAGGGGCCGATCGAGATCGAGGGGCAACTGCCGGCGAACCTGTTTGCCGGACCGCGGCACGAAATTCTGCGTGACATCCGTTTGGCCGCGACCTTGCCGAAGCTGTCCTTCGACAGAATAGCGGCTGTAAGGATCGAGTTCGGCGATGCCCCGCGACTGAAATTGGAAGGGAGTGAGGGCGGTCTGTCCGGCACGGTTGAAACGGGACTGGCCGTAATCCTGCCGACCATAGACCGACGGTACGAAGGCGAGGGAACGTTCACCGCAGGACCGAAAGAAGGTGGTGGCCGTCAACTCAAGATGCTGGCGACGACCCGTGATCCGGGCGGACGCACGGCAAGCATCGAAGCGACCATGGACCTGCCGGGATCGCCGCGGGATTTCAGGCTTAAATTCGCGGGCGAGCAGACGCTGTCTAGTCTGCTGGGTGTCGATATCCCCGTGATCGGGGATTTGAACCTGAGTGAACTGGAAAAAGGCGAAGACTTTCTTGTCGCGAAAATCAAGCTGAAGACCCTCGAGACCACGGTCGGTGCTTTCCGCAGCGACGGCAAATGGGCGGTCGCGGTGTCGGCGGGCGGCTTGAAGCCCGCTGCCTTCATTCCAGGCCTCGACAACCTGCCGATCAAGGACCTGACGCTGCCCGATGCCATGTTCGTGTTCGTGCCGCCGAAGCTCGGTGGCGGCGAACGCAAGCCGTTGCCGTTCGATATCGCGGGCCTGCCCGCAGCGGTCCGCAGCGGTCTTGGCGATGTCCTCGCCCCCTTCGGCGGGCACGGCGGCACGACGCTTAAGGGGGGGCTCAATCTCGTCAGTTTGATCGATCCGTCCAAGGTATCGGGACTTGCCAAGGCGCTGAAGTTCACCGGCAGTGATGGCTCGGACCGCACATTCAAGTTGAGCGGCCTGTTACCGGCCCAATCGCTCAAATCTGTCACGTCCGCAGGTTCCGCCTTTGCCGGGCTCGGCAAGGAGGCCGTCAGCGTTCTGATACGTGGAGTCGACCTGGAAACCGATCTTCCGGCGGTGAACCTGCCGGGGGTCCGTGATGTGGTTTCCTTCGGAGACCCACACCTTCGGATCAAGGGCGAGGAAAAAGACGGCGCATTGAAACTGGCGATGGGCATCGCCGGCGACCTGACAGTCAGGTTGCCGAATGTGCCGGCGCTCGATCTCGCCGGGGATATCTCGTTCGTGGCGGCCGGGGATGGGCTGGCGCTCGATGTTGCGGGCACAGGCACGCCAAACGGCCGCACCGTTACGATCGGCGGACGGGTCCATCTGTCGAAACAGGACCCGAGGTTGCAACTTGCCTTTACGTCGGACGTAACCGTCGCCGATCTGATCGGTGACACGCTGCCGGGGGTTGCCGATCTGGCGTTGATCGATGCGCGCTTCGGTTCCGAGATCATCTCCGGCACCATGCAGTACCGGGGGGCCAAGACGACCCTGGCGGCCTTCGACTACCGCAGGGACCGTAAACCCTTCATCGCGTTGCTGAGCGAAGACGTGGATGCCGCGAATTTCATTCCGGGGGTTGGCGGCAGTCCTCTCGATAATGCACGTCTTGCCACCGGCGCGTTGGTGTATGTTCCCGCCGGCAAATCGGCTTATCCGCAAAGTGACGATTATCCCGAGCGGCTGAGCAGGGCCATTTCGTTCGTGTCCAGGGAATACAGCGCCGATCCGACGCAGGGGCTGAAAGCCGGGTTCGACATTGCCTTCAAAGAGGGTGCGCCGTTAACGAGCGCCCTGGGTTTCATCGGATTCAAGGACGACAGTCTCAAGCTGGTCGGCACGCTACCGACCGACCTCCTGACCAACCGGAGCGGCGGCAACGGTATATCGGCATCGGGTGTGCGCCGCGCCGCGGGACGGGCGACAAATCTGGCCGGCGAGGCCCTGAAGTCAGCCGTCCGGGGGGTCGATCTCGAGGCGCGTCTACCGGCGATCAACATTCCCGGTGTCGACCGGGTGGTGCGGTTCGGTGATCCGCTGTTCCGTATCCGGGGCGGCGACGTGCTGGATCCGTCGGGGAGCCCCACGGGCGAGGTCAAGCTTCGGATCGGTGTCGATGGCGACATGGTGCTGAAGCTGCCGGGTCATGACCTTGCATTCGATGGCGGGTTCGACATCGAGAAGACCGGCGGTGGCAAGGCATTCAAGCTTGCGCTGTATTCGACGTCGCGCCTGAATTGGAACCGTGCCTTCGGCCTGCCGTTTCTCGATCTCGACGAACTGTCGATGGCGGGTGCGATCGAGCGAAAGGCCGACGGGTCGGCCAGGCTAGCGGCATCGCTCTCGTCGAAGCTCAAGCTCGACAAACTCACTTTCAACTCGACGGCGGCGGTCGGCATCTCGACGTCGGGGCTGCCGGAAGTGCGGTTTACGGTCGACAACACGATTCGAATGGGTGACTTGCCGGGGTTGGGGTCGGTACCCGGCATCAACGAAGTGGCGTTCTCTAACCTTTGGGTCGGGACCGGGGGGCTCGGTGGACGGGCCGAAATCGACAAGCTCGGCATCGGCGGCGAGGCAAACCTGTTCCTGCACAGTGGCAAGCCGGTGCTGCTGGTCAAGGCGGACAGGTTGAGCCTCAAGAACCTGCTGCCGAGAAGCGATCTCGATCAGATGTGGGATAACCTGCTTGGCCTGTCGTTCCCGGATTCGATCTTCGCACTCAGTACCGTCGATTTGACGCGAACCAAGATCGCGAGCCTGCCCGCAGCGGTGCAACCCATGCTGTCCGGTTTCGGCAACTCCTCGGGAGAGGTCGGCATCAAGGACGGCATATCCCTGATGGCGGCGTTGACCGAGGATAGCCTGCCGCCAGCGCTGAAGACGCTGGTCACCAAGAACATGAACATCTTCGATCCGTCGGTTAACGGCGGTATCGATGGGCCGTTGATGTTGAGCGGTAGCCTGAGCGGCGTCTTCACGGGGGCCTTGAAGGCCCGCCTCGCTGTCCGGTTACCGCAATTGAAGCTGCCGAAACCCTCGAACGACCGCCAGTGGGCGCGGATGGTCAAGCTGGATGGGGTCGGCGGTGAAGGGTTCATCGAAATCGACGTGCCGAATACGGCGTTCTGGCTGGGGGCGCGGGGGAACCTGCGTGTCGACGTGCCGCATATCGACGATCCCAGTAAAGTCGATGAACTGACGTTTGCCGGTGATCTCATTGCCGGTTTCGACCTGGTCAGTTGGGCTGGCGCGTTCAAGATCGCCGGGCACATGGACGGGACATGGCGCAAGCCGTTGGGCCTGAATGAGAATTATTCCCTGAAGAACCCGGCGATCCTGATCGGCGTCGATTCCGAAGGCAGCGTGGAATTCGGCATCGGTGCCAGCGTCTTGATGACCGGATTGCGGGGCGGGCGCTCGACATTGAACGGGCACGTCGATTTTCTGATCAATATCAATTTTTCAACATCCTTTCCGCTGCCGAAGAAACTCGCCGTCGGTTACAGGCTGGAAGGCGAGGTTTGGCCGCTGACATTTATCGAGGCGCACGAGGCGATGCTCAAGGGCATCCTCACCGGGCCGATGGCGAACGTGATCCTTGAGACGCCCGGAATGCCGGCCGATGCGAAAGCCAATCTGAAATCGCTGCAGGGGAAAGTACGTAAGTTCAGTCTCCTCGAAGCGCTGCAAATCGACAAGCTGCCGTTGCCGTATGTGACATTGCAGGATCCGGTGATCTATCTCGCGACGCCCGGCGCGAAGATTCCGGGCCGGGAAGAAACCCTGGATACCGCGGGGATACGCCTGGGCGGTGTGCTGAACATGGATTTCATGGGTGAGAAGAAGCGCATGGGTGGCGCCGACTTCCGCCTGACGCTAACGGACGGCCTGATTGCCAAGGCCGATATCGCCGACGTCAAGCTGCCGCCCGTTCTGACGCTGACCAACACGAAACTGGACGTGGTCGCCAACCTGAAGCAGCTCCCGCATTTCA
The DNA here is from genome assembly GCA_965229805.1 of Rhodospirillales bacterium. Lineage (GTDB taxonomy): Bacteria > Pseudomonadota > Alphaproteobacteria > Rhodospirillales > Casp-alpha2 > UBA4479. Next base: position 1,471,283 of record CBDDJO010000002.1, read on the forward strand.
AGATGTCGGGATACATGAACATTCTTGGCGCCCGTGAAGCCATCGACGTGGAGATGTCCAAGGACCGGATCGAGTTCTTTTTCGAGCGCGATCTTGGGCGCCTGATCAAGACGCGGTTCGTTGCCCGTACCGACAGCGGCGATCTGCTGAAAGCCCGGGATTTCATCGTGACCGCCGAGGTGCAGTCCGAACTCGATGATCTGCTGACCAATGAGGTGTTCCCACGCATGGGCATTCCGCCCGTTGTCGCCGACATCCTTAAAAAGCGGACGCCCCTTTACATTCATGGCGCTCGTTTCAAGGGCAAGCTGCGAGAATTCCTGGAAGCGAAGACACCTGTCAGCCTTGAGATCGATCACAGCTTCTTCGGCACGCGTATGGAAGAGCCCGCGGTCGCCGAAGTGGTGCCGGTGTGGGCGAGTACGGATCCGGCAAAGGTCTTCCCGGCCGTGTCCATCGCGGCGGCAATGACCAAAAGCTTCTTCAACTATGTGAAGCACAATCCGATCGAATTGGGCCGCGTCAATCTGGGCTTGATGACGATCGATAACGCCAGCCTGACCGCAACCACCGACGGTTCGAACCGGTTCAAGTTACATGGCAAATTGTCGGCCCTCGGTCTGCCGTTCTCGGAAACCAGCGTGATTCTTGACGATAACACGGGAATCACCGTGGATTCCTGGACGGAGGTCAATTTCCAACTGCCGCTCGGCCCGCTCGGCAATCTAGGCAAGAGCCGCACCGACCTGCATTACGAACTGAACCCGAAAGGGCTCTCGCATGCCATCGATCTCAAGGTGTCGACGGCGGCGCTCGGGTTCGAAGACCATATCTATTTTACGTTCCGCGGCGATATGAACGCGACCCGGGTCGAGTTTTACTCGGACAATCCGTGCGCCAAATTCCGTTCCAGCACGGAACTGGGACCGGGGGATCTCAGGAACTTCGCTTTCAAGGCGCAACAGGGGCAGGTGACGCCGATCGATGTCATCAAACTGATCAACTTCCAGCCGACGATTTCATTGCCGACCCCGGCGGACGCAGTGAAGTGCGGCGGCCGAGTCATCGCGCTGGTCGGTAATGTTATCGATGTCGTCGACCAGGGGCTTAAGGAAATCGACAAGGCGAGCAAGGAAGTCATCAAGTTCGCGGGCAACATCGCCAACGAGATTTTCAAGGGCCTATCGAAGTTGGCCGGGTGTCTCAGCAAGCACGGCTGCGCGCACAACTTCCGCAGAGACGAAGTGCTGCTCAGGAGTTTCAGGGACGCCTACGCCGCTAAGAACATGTGCGCCGATATCCGCGGTCAGAAGGCGCGCCCGGACACCGAGATCATTCTTTATCCCTGCCATATGCGCTGGAACCAGGCCTTCCGGTACGAAGGGAAGGCGATCAAGAGCATTCATCGCGACGGCAATACGCTTCCGTACTGCTTCGGCACCCGAAACTACAGCAATAACGGCCAGGTCGTACTGGTGAAGTGCTGGTGGCGCGACGTACTGCTGCATTTCGATTTCCTGGCCAACGGACAGATCCGTGCGCGCCATGCACAGGACGGCGGCAACCTGTGCCTGGCGACCCGTAGTTCGAAACTGGTGGTTCAGACGTGCCCAGACGCACGGGATTCCGGCGGCGACAAGTGGGCGGCGTACGAGCCCGCAACCAAGTCATTCAAAAACCCGGCAGGCGAGCGCGATGCGCAGATGATGCGGGCGGCGCTCAAGGCGCCGATCTCGACCGAGAAGCCCGTGCCGTTCTATCGCTTCGAAACGCCCGGGAACCGCGAGCAGCGTCACACCTGGAAAGGGCGCGGTTATGCCGAGAGCAGCGAATGGACGCTGGATGACAGGCTTGGCCTGATCTTCAAGGGCCGCGCGCGCGGTACGGTGCCATTGTACATTTACGAACGTCGCGGCAACGGTAAGGTGCAGCAGGCGTTCACCACGGACCCGCGCAAGTTTTCCGGCGGCGTCGACGGCTTGGCGCTGGAAGGGGTTGCCGGCTACGTCTATCCAAACGATTTTCCCGGATCGATCCCGCTGCATCTGTATGAGCATCCGTCACAGGGCGATTATGTTCTGCGGCTGGAAAAGAACCTCGGCAATTGGCGTTATCATGGGATCGTCGGTTACGCAGCGGCGCCGCCAACGCCGCCGGGTGATGACGCGCCGTTCGAAACGTCGAACCCGGAACTGTTGACCGGGACCGACGCCGTCGTGTTTCCGAAGCGTGCCGAAGGGACGATTGCCGTTTACCGCTATCGTAATCCCGGCAACGGCAACGTGCTGCATACCACCAACTTTGCGGAGCTCGGCGCCGGAGACCCATGGTTTGAATATGAGGGGATTGCCGGCTGGGTCTATCCGGATGCGCGCCAGGGCACGAAACCGATCTATCGCTACTACAACAAGTCGACACGACGCCACGACGTTACCGTCGATCCGAAAAAGCGGAACGCTAAACGGGGCGGCGGCGGATACGGGTTCGAGGCGATTATTGGCTATGCCATCGACGATGATTTCGGCCCCGGAAAGGACGCCAGGATCGTCAATGCGTCGGCGCAGGAATTCATGCGCTACTTCAACTCCTCCACCAACGATCATATGTATACCGCCGACCCCAACCAGCTTGGTGACGGCGATGACGGCTACGTGCGGGACGGCGTTGCGGGCGGCATATTCCGTGAACGCGTAAAGGGCACTCAGCCCCTGTACCGGTATTGGAACGATACGACCAAGGATCACATCTTCACGACGCGGTTCCGCGATCTCTGGTACGGCAAGGACGGCTACGAATACATCGGCGTCGAAGGCTATATCTATCCGACAGAACGCAAGGACGCGCTGGCTCTTCATCGCTACGTGAACAACCGGACGCGCGACAATCTGCTGACCACCGACTTCGACGAGTTCGGTGGCAAGACGGGCAAGGACGGATTTTCCTATGTCGGTGTCGAGGGGTGGGTGCCGCCGGCACCGACACCGGCTGACGCCGTCAAGACAGGGCCCGGGAAGCCGGTGGACTGGCTGCGGTACCGTCATCCCGGCAACGGTGATAGGCGCCTGGTGCAGGCGCTGCTTGCGGCGGACGCGGCGCGTGACGGCTATCATCTTGAACGTCCGGTGGCCTCGGTATTCAGCGAACGGACCAAAGGCACGATCGCGGTTTACGAGTATCGGAACGCCGGCAACGGGGATCACCTTTATACCAGTGATTTCAACGAGCTCGGCCGAGGCAAGCACGGTTATGCCTATCGGGGAATTGCCGGCTGGGTCTATCCGAAGGAAACCAGGGAAACGGTGGCGCTGCACCGCTATTATAATCCATCCAGTGGCGATCATTTGCTAAGCGCCGATTCCGATGAATTCGGCGGCAAGACCGGCAAGGATGGTTATGTTTACGAGGGGTTTCTCGGCTGGGTGCCGCCGTTCCGTGCACCGGGGACCAATACGCCGGTCGTGAAATCGGATCCCGGTCTGCTGGTTCGGTATCACAACGCCCGCACAGGTGATCATCGATTGACGTTGGGCACGCAGGAATTGGGGGACGCCGCCGACGGTTATGAGATCGAGGGCATTTATGGCCGACTCTGGCCGAAGCGCGCGGCCGGGACCGTGCCGCTTTATCACTATTTCAATAAAGAGCGTGGCGATCATCTTTATACGCACGACTTCGGTGAGTATTGGCAGGGCCGGGACGGATACAGCTACGAAGGAATCCTCGGCTACGTTCACCCGAATCAGGAAAATAACGGTATCGCCCTGCATCGGTATTTCTCGGGTGGCAGTCTTGATACCCTGCTGACCACGAACTTCGACGAATTGAACGGAAATACCGGCGGGAACGGCTATCAGTATGCCCGTGTCGAAGGTTACGTGCTGCCGTTCAATCCGCCCGGTACAGACGCCAGGGTGGTGAAGGCCGCGCCGGTGCCGCTGGTACGATATCATGACCGCAAACGCGGCCGGTATGCCTTGACGGCGGGTTCCGCGATTTACGGGGTTGCCGAAGGCGACCTCGGGATCGAGCGCACGCAGGGCCGCATCTATCCCGAGCGTGCCGCGGGTACGGTGCCGCTTTACCGCTACCGGCATGCCTCGGGCGGACAGCGCGTGACGAGCGACTTCAACGAATACCTGTTCGGCAAGCGTGGATTCGAATACGCGGGTATCGTCGGATACGTACATCCCGCTGAGAAAGCCAATACCGTGCCGTTACACCGCTTCGATCATGCCGGGCGTAACGCGAACGTACTGACAACGGATATCGATGAGTTTGGCGGCAAGGCGGGCCGGGACGGTTATGCGTATGCAGGCATTGCGGGTTGGGTGCCGGATTATCCGGATCGGCCGGTTGCCGGGTTCGAGAGGTTTTATCTCGCGACAAACGATAACTTCAGCTGTCTGGATTCCGATGACCAGCCGAACACGATTCTGACCTCGCAGCTTTGCAAGGCAAACGACGATTTGCTCTTCGCGCTCTGGGCCGACGGGACGATCCGGCACAATTCGAGCAAGCTCTGTCTCGCCGTGTCAGACAAGAGCACCGATCGCACCGCGGTCAGTACGCTGGCGTGCGATTATACCGATGCGCAGAAATGGGATTTGCGCTGGTCCGGCCGCAAACCGTCGGCGCCGGACAGCAAATCGCCGCTGCAGCTTGTACACAAAGCATCGGGCAAGTGCCTCGGCCTGCAGGACGCGAGCGCTCAGGATGGTGTCGAGGCCGATCTGTATCCCTGCGAGAAACCGGGCGGCAATGTGCAGACGTGGCTGATGAGCAACGATGTCCCGACTTACGTGATGCCGGGGACGGATGCGCCGGTCGAGCGGTCCGAACCCAAGTGGCTGGTGCGTTATTTCAATCCCAAGCGGAACGGGGGCGACAATGTGGTGACGCTCGGTTTCGAGGAATTCGGCCGCGGCCGCGACGGATACCTGCCGGCGCGTCTGATGGCACGCCTGCACGAAACTCGTAACCAAGCGGGGATGGTGCCGCTTTACCGGTATGTGAGCGAGGACGCGGGCGATCACATGTTTACCACCGATTTCGGGGAATACCGATTTGCCGGCGATGGATACCGGTATGAAAAGGTCGCCGGCTATGTGTTCGAAAGCGAGCAGTCCGGTACGGTGGCGCTGCATCGATTCGAAAACAAATCGCTGAACGATACCCTGCTGACGGCGGACTTCCATGGCTGGGGCGGTAACAGCGGCCGGGATGGCTACAGGTATGTCGGAACCGTGGGATGGACGCCCGGCACGGATGCGCAAGCGCCGGCGCCGTGGAACAGTCTGCACATCGCCAATCGCGGCGGCATGGTGTGCCTGACGGGAGACGAGGGCAGCGGCATCGCGTCTGCGCGATGCCTGGAAACCGACAATCAGCGGATTGGGTTCTATAGCGACGGCACCGTTCGTTTCGGCGGCGAGAAGAGTTGCCTCGAAGCCGGGACCGGTGACGACAGCAGCGTCTATGCCGCCGACTGCGACGGTAATCTGAAACAGCGCTGGGGCGTGGTGTGGCAGGACGGCAAGACGGGGAGTGCCGACGGTAAGACGGCCCTGCAGTTCAAGCATTGGTGGAGCGAACGGTGCCTGACCCTCGAAGACGGCGCCGGCGTCGACGGCATCCCCGCAACGATGAGCGATTGTACGAACTTTGCCGCGAACGATCGTATGGGCACATGGTGGGCCCATGCGTCGCCGCCCGCATTCATACCGCCGGGCCTGGAAGCGCCCGTGGAACCGTCCAAGCCGCTGCCACTGATCGCCTACCTGAACGACGGCGAAAAGGGCGGCGATCACAGGCTTGCCGCGGGGCCGCGGGAACTGGGCCTTGGCAAGGACGGCTACGAAATGACCGAAGCCGTGGGCAAGATTTATCCGAAACGCGCATCGGAGACGGTGCCGCTCTATCGTTATGAAAACGATGGTGACGGCGATCACGACTTCACGACGGATTTCCGTCGTCATGGCTGGGGGTACGGCGGATACGCCTATGAAGGCATCGCCGGGTACGTTCATGGTGACCAGAAACAGGATACGGTGGCGCTGCACGGGTTCTACAATGCGTCCCGAAAGGATCACGTGCTGACCCCGAAACCGGACATATTCGGCGGCACGTCCGGCCGCGGCGGCTACGCGTACCTGGGGGTCGAGGCGTGGGTGCCGAGATATCCCGAGAACCCGGCACCGGGCTTCGAAAAATTGTATCTCTCGACCAACGGCCATCTGAGTTGTCTGGACGCCGGTGGTGCCGATGGGAAGGCGGGGGTTGGGAGGACGATTGCCTCCTCGTTCTGTGGCGATCATGAAACGGGACAGTTCACGTTCTGGCAGGATGGCACGCTGCGGCATGATGACAGTGGGCTCTGTGTCGCACCCGTGGCGAAAGGCAATGGTCTGAGCCTGCGTCGCTGCGCTTATACCGATGTGCAGCAGTTCGATCTCCGTTGGCGGGCCACCGCACCGGCCGTGGCCGACGGAAAACCAGGGCTGCAAATCGTGCATCGGGAAAGCGGCAAGTGTATCGGTCTCGCCGACTTGAGCGGTCAGGACGGCGTCGCCGCGGTGCTGGATGCTTGTGCGGCGCCGGGCGAAAATGTGCCGGACTGGGTCGCGGGACCTGAGAAACCCGACTTCGTTGCACCGGGTATGGCGTCGGCCGTCACGGCCGCGCAACCAAAGATCTTCATTCGTTACGCCCACACCAAACAGCCCAACGGCGATCACATGATGCAGGTTGGTCCCGAACCGTATGGTCTGGGGCGGGACGGTTACGACATGCAGCTGGCGCAGGGATGGGTTTATCCTTCGCGCACGGCGGAAACGGTGCCGCTTTACCGGTATCTGAACGCGCCAAAGGGGGACACGCTTTACACCAGCGATTTTCACGAATTCCGCTACGCGCGTTCCGGTACAGTCTATGACGGGATTGTCGGGTATGTGTATCCGGCCGAGCGGCCGGGCGCGGTCGCCCTGCATCGCTTCGTCAACGCCGCCAAGGGAGACCATGTGCTGGCGTCGGACATCGATGAATTCGGCGGCAAGTCGGGCAGGAACGGCTACACGTACGACGGTATCGTGGGCTGGGTACCGAAATACGATGAAGCGCCGGCGAACGGCCTCGCGGGGCTTTATCTGGCGACGAACGGCAATCTTTCATGTCTGGATGCGGAAGGAGATGCCGGTTCGGCAGTGCATTCCAGGTTCTGTGGGACGGACGGGCCGCTGACGTTCACGTCATGGACCGATGGAACGTTCCGCAACGATGCCAAGGGGCTGTGCCTGACGCTCCGCGGGACCGTGCGTGCCGGCAGTCCGGTTGCGGTCGAACGATGCAGCTACACGCCCGATCAGCAATGGACGTTGAACTGGCAAGGCGGCAATCCCGGCGCTGCGAACGGCAAGGCCGCGCTGAAACTGGTGCACCGGGAAAGCGGTCTGTGCGTGGTGCTCGAGAACGGCAGCGGTCAGGACGGTGTCGGCGCCGTGGCCGCACGCTGCGTCACGTCGAGCCCGGATTTGCAGGCCTTCGTCGTCGGGACCGAGGTGCCGGTGTTCGTGCCGCCCGGCATGGAGTTGCAGGTTGAAAACGCCGAGCCGTTGCCGTTCATCCGATATCACAACGCATCGAGTCCGAACGGGGATCATATGATGCAGGTCGGGCCGGAACCGTTCGGTCTCGGCCGCGACGGATACGATATGCAACTCGCCCAGGGGCAGGTATTCCCGAAACGGGTCGCGGATACGGTACCGCTCTATCGCTATGTCGATAGGGCGAAGGACGATCGCATCTATACATCCGATTTCCATGAATTCCGCTATGCGAGGGACAGGGTCGAATACGACGGTGTTGTCGCTTTCTTATATGCGAACAAACGCAACGGTACGGTCGCGCTGCACCGCTATGCGAACGCGACCAAGGGCGATCATCTGCTGAGCACCCGTTTCGACGAAATGGGGGGCAGAAGCGGCCGTGACGGATACAAGTACGACGGCGTCGTCGGATTCGTGCCGGACTACTCTGAACGTCCGCGGAAAGGCTTCGAACATCTTTATGTGGCCACGAACGGCAACTTGAGCTGCCTCGATGCCGAAACCGGCGACGGCGCCGCCGTCACCTCGTCGTTCTGCGAAGACCACAAGGCCGGACAGTTCTCGTTCTGGGAGGACGGCACCATCCGCCACGACATGCACAACTTGTGCCTTTCGTTGCCGTTGAACCCCAGGGATGGAACGCCCGCGACCGTTACGCGTTGCGCCTATACGGACAATCAACAATGGGTTCTCAGGTGGGGCGGCAAGGCGCCGAACGCGGCGGTGGGTAAGACGGCGCTGGAGATCGTGCATCGCGAAAGCGGGCTATGCATCGGTCTGAACGATGCATCGGGACAGGACGGTGTCGGGGCCGCGGCCTTCAGGTGCGGCGATGCCGAGCGGGGCATTCGTACCTGGCATGTTTCCGTCAAAAAGCCGGTATTCACACCGCCTTTGACGGATCAGCCCGCCGTAAAGTCTGTCGCCGTGCCGTTCGTGCGTTACGTCCGGAATACGGAAGGCGCGCCTGATCATGTGATGCGCCGGGACTATAAGGAGTGGGGCACGGGGCAGGACGGTTACGTGATCGAACACCCGCAGGGCATGGTCCATCCGGCGCCGGCCAAGGGAACAGTGCCGCTGTACCGTTACCTGCATGCGGGTCGCGGACAGCACCTTTACACGACGGATTTCCACGAGTTCCGCTATGCGCGGGACGGATACGCGTTTGACAGGGCTGTCGGCTATGTGTTCGGGAAAGAAACAAAGGGCCTTGTGCCGTTGCATCGATACGATCATAGCGGCAACGGCGATCAGATTCTGAGCACCGACTTCGATACCCTGAACGGCAGGCAGGGCCGAAACGGTTACGCCTATACCGGCATTGCCGCATGGGTGCGGCCATACCAGGCGAAGCCCGTTGCACCGTTGCAGAATGTATTCGCGGTGGCCAAGGACTGGATGTGCCTTGCGCCGGGCACCGGTGCGGGGGACGGGAAAGCGGAACTGCAGCCATGCGCCGATCGCGTCCCGTGGCGGGTAACGCATTACGACGATGATACATTGCGTTTGGCGGACGGCAGCCTGTGCCTCGCGGTCGATAATCAGACGGTGACCGGTATTGTCGAAGCGTGTGTATACCGTAGCCCGCGCCAGGTGTTCGAGGTTCTCTGGAACGGCAGCAAGTCATTGCCGAAGACGCTCGACGGCGAACGGACATTCCGTGTTCGTCACGCGGGGTCGTCGCGGTGCCTGACCGTCAACGGCGTGACCAAGCCGGGGGCACGCTTTCAATTGGCGCCCTGCGGCGGGGTAACCGGACGCGTGGATCAGAACTGGTTGCCGCTGCGGGCGTTCCCCGATGCCGAGCCGGCCAAGCCCTGGCAACTGTTACAGGTCGTGGGCGGGGAAGGGTTGTGCCTTGGTACCGACACCGTATCGGATGGCGAACCCGTGACGCTTGCCGCATGCAAACAGAACGTGAGGTCCACCTTCAGTCTCTATGCGGACAACACTCTGCGGCATGACCGCAGCGGACTGTGCTTGACGGTGCCGGCTGGTGCGGACGACCGCACGCCGCTGCAGCTCACTGCGTGTATGATCCATAGCCCGACGCAGGTTTTCGAGATCGCGTGGAACGGCAATGGCAAATCGCCAAAATCACCGGAAAACGTGAAGGATTTTCGGGTGAAACATCAGCGGACGGGATTATGTATTCGTGCGAACCGTGGCAACTGGATCGAAGACGGCGCGGTTACGCTCGGGAAATGCGCTGGCCGCAAGGGGCGTGCCGATCAGAACTGGAACTTTGGAATCATCGCGACCCAGTGATCAGGGCGCAAATCAACTGTATGGGCGGAGGTCTCTCCCTTCGCATGGCAGCACACAGGTTCAAGCCCTGTCGAGCCGTTCTCCCTCATACACGATCTGAGCCAACGGCTTGTTCAAACCCACAAAGTGTCGACCCTCGTTCACTTTCCGATCACATGAAAAATCCCGCTTGATATCTCCCTGAATAGCAGTACGGTTTCGGTGGACCACGCCTCCCCAACGGAAGTAATAATAAAGTAATTATTACGAATACTCCAACTACAGTTGATTTTTTGTCTAAGTAAAGGTATATCGCATTCATACGTTACTTGTCGTGTCTCCTGTTGGCCACGACTCCTCCAATTTCATTCACTCGAGATTCACTTCGTAAATAAATTTTGGAAGTACTCAGTATGAGCAGATCTTACAGTTTCTATGCCGATAACCCTGTGGAAGTTGTGCCGGGTGCGTTGTGGCTATATCGCCGGTCGGATCACGAAGTTAAAAACTGGCAATATCGGGTGAAACACAAAGGTCAGGACATCGTTCGTTCGACACGCACACCTGTCCTCATGGAGGCTATGGAGGCGGCAAAAGATGTCTATGCCGCGATTCAGGATGATGCGTTGGCTTCCATCCAGGCGTTAACGTCGAACGTGACATGGAACGACATTTGGGATGTCTACGAGGAAGAAGTTCTCGACAAGAAGCTTTCTCGCGGAGAAATCGGAAAATCCCGACACAACGGACAGAAAGGGCAGTGTCAGAGTAAACCGACTTGAGGTCGGCAAATCCGGACTTTAACCTCTGCGGATGAAGAATCTATTCCGCTATTTCAACTCGTCGCCAGAGATCATTCGCCTGGCGGTGATGATGTACATCCGTTATCCGCTGTCGCTACGACAGGTCGAGGACATCCTGTTTGAACGAGGTATCGACATCTGCCATGAGACGGTACGGTTTTGGTGGAACCGCTTTGGCCCAGTGTTTGCGGCCGAGATACGGAAGCGCCGAAAATATCACTGTTCGTATTCGAATTGGCGTTGGCACCTGGATGAGGTGTTTGTACGGATCAATGGCGAGACGCAGTATCTGTGGCGTGCGGTGGATCACGAAGGGGAAGTGCTAGAGGTCTTTGCTACGAAACGGAGGGATCGCAAGGCAGCGCTCAATTTTTTGAGACGGGCAATGAAGCGGTATGGTCGTCCAAAGGTGATTGTCACGGACCGGCTTCGGTCATATCGGGCCGCACTGAATGTAATCGGTAATGCTGCCGAGCAGGAATGCGGTCGCTGGCTTAACAATCGAGCCGAAAATTCTCATCAGCCGTTTCGACGACGAGAAGGTGCGATGTCGAAGTTTCGGACCGTGAAGACCTTACAGAAATTCGCATCAACCCACGCCTCAATCCACAACCATTTCAACCACGAACGACATCTAAACCGCCGCGACATTTTTAAACAAGACCGAGCGACTGCCCTGGCCGAGTGGCGTCAGCTTGCTGCCTAAACGCAAAAACTAACCGCCTTCATACGCACGTCCGTATTTGTCTGACAATGCCGTCCGGAGCATATCGATATTCGGCTTAGTTTGATGTTTTGAGATCGAGATTCAGTATCATTGGCGCCGTAAAACAATGATAGCCTGAAGAAATGTTGGCCAGAAGGTTTCCCTTAGCTCGCCGGGTTGTCCAGATTTCGCTGCTATGTGCGTGGCACCTACCCGGACTGATCGTCCCAAAGACGCGCCCCAAGGCCGTGCGACGCATCTTGGAAGCGTTAGGGCCAACTTTCATCAAGATCGGGCAAATTCTCAGTAATCGGCCCGATCTCTTGTCACCGGAACTGATTTCCGAACTTACAAATTTGCAGCAGAACGTGAGGCCTTTCGAACTACGGGACCCGGCCGCGCTCATCGAGAGAGAACTCGGCCAGCCCTGGAGCCATATTTTTTCGCACATTGAACCGGTGCCGGTCGCATCGGCCAGTATTGCGCAGGTTCACCGCGCGGTCCTCGCTGACGGACAGGTTGCCGCCGTCAAGCTTCAGCGGCCGGGTCTTCCGGCTTTGATCGATGCAGATATTCGCCTGTTGAAATCCGGGGCGAAAATCCTGCGCATTGTGCCGGCGTTGCGGTGCCTGCCGATGCTGCAAGCGATCGACACTTTTGGCGAGGCGGTCCGCGCGCAGCTGGATTTCGAAGAAGAAGCGAGGAATGCGGTACGGTTCAGATCGCACTTCGAGGATCATCCCGATGTGGTTTTCCCCGAACCTATCCCCGAAGCCAGCGGCGGACGCCTTCTGACCATGCGTTATATTGACGGGCTGCACGCCGTGAGCGATCTGCCAGTGGCGGCGATCGATACCGAGCAGGCGATCAACCGCGCCTTGTGCGCTCTCTTCAAAATGATCTTCGTGGACGGCTTCGTGCATGCCGATCTGCATCCAGGGAACATCTTTTTCACGGCGCCGGACCGGGTGGTCATGCTGGACGTCGGCCTCGTCGCGGAACTCGATGCCGATGTCCGTCAGCAATTTACGAAGTTCTTCGTCGGTATGATTACAAACAACGGGGATATGTGCGCCGACGTCATTCTCGGCACCGCGCTGTTCGTGCCCGGCGGCTTAGACACGTCGGCATTCAGGGCAGAGACCCGTGAGCTGGTCGGAAAGTTCGCTGGCCGCAATGCCGGAGACTTCGAGGTGGCAGGCTTCGTTGCCGCCGTCTTCGAGCTTCAGCGCCGCAACGGTATCATGAGCACCACCGAATTCATGACGACGATCATCTCGCTCCTGGTTTTCGAGGGGATTGCCAAACGGCTCACGCCTGATCTGGATTTCCAGAAAGAGGCGCAGAACTTCGTGGTGAGTTCAGTTCTCTGATATTCGTGATGGGCCAATCATAGAGAAGGGAAGCGTCCGCGTTGATACCCCGATATGCAGCTCGTTTCGTTACGGCTGAATATTCAAACTGGCGGGACATCACCGTAGGTGATGCCGTACTCCAGATAGAACTTTAGCAGAGTTAATGCCTCACCCCAACCGCATGCGTAAGAGAGAAGCGCCTCCATATCCTCTGGACAGTCCTGATAACCGCTCTCCGTCAATGAGAGCAGCGTACCGTCCCCTCGTGGTTGAAGACAAAAGGTAACCGTCGTAATGGAAGTGCCCGGCTGCCATGTGAAGGCGAACGCTTCGCCGGGGGCCGCCTCGAGTACCTTTCCACCATCCTCGCCGGTGTAACGATCAACCCCGAAGTTCCGCCACCTGAGCCGGATACTGCCGCCTGGTCGAGGATCGACCTCAGTGCCAGAGGTGAACCATGAGTCCAGCCCCTGAGCTGTCGAAATGGCGGCATAAACGTTTGCCGGGGCAGTGTGTATGAATGTTGAGTACCTTATCGGTCCAAGCGAGGTCATGGTTTGCAAAAATTGCTCGGTGTTAAACTGGCATCTAATAGCTCAATTGTTCCGATGTACCGTCTCTGAAAGTCTATCCAGAAGATACGCCCAACCTGATCGGTGATCCTCGATCAATTCGTCCTGGTCGAGCCCGACCAGGTTTTCCCAGCCTCGATGCACAAGGGTCAACTCGGTGCCTTCCGGCGACGGCGACAAGGTGATTTCGACCTCGGTTTCAGCCGGCCAGTCGGGATCCTTCCAGCTCAAACGAAGGCGTTCTTCGGGATCATATGCCAGAACCTTGCCGGTTGTAACGATCAGCTCGCCCGCATCGTTCGTCCACGGTTCTTCGAACCGACCACCGACCTTTGGCTCAATGACAATTCCGTCACCCCACCAGGACGAGCGTATTTTCGAGTCTGTGAGTGCTGTCCATAACTCTGGTGCGGGTGCCAAAACGAAGGTGCTTAAGCTTATTCGTTGAGTCGAAATCATCGTAGAAACCCAAGCAAGTTAGAGGCAGTCCGATTAAGTCGCGAGTTCGCGGAGAAGAGAAATAGATGGTGAAAAGAAATAGCCAGCTTCGATCGGTGTCACCAAGCCTTTGGGAACGTCGAGCTCAACCTGAACTCGTTTGCCATCATCACCTTCAATGACAAACCGGAAAGTGCGATCAATTGCCAAGTGCGAGCCTACAATAGGGTCGACGCCGGCACCGGGATATGGAAAATCTTTGTTCAGCATCCAATTATTCATGATGTGTTCAAATTGATCTTCGATCGAACTTTGAAAAGAAATGAATAGCAAACCTTTGTCACCCTTTGCGGGGTATGGTTCCCCGTACGGAATGCCGCGGCGCAGAATCCGCGGGACATGGGGCGCAAAGCTATCATCTTTGGCGAAAACTTCATCGCGGGGGTAGCTTTTGCGAATATGCGCAGCGAACGGACAGCGAAGCCCGTCAGGGTCTGCGTGTACAGTCCGGTTTCCCCAAAATGCAAAATTGTTATCTTTCGCCAAGTTTTGATTGTCCGCAGCAGGCGACTTGATGACGGGCGCTCCACTCTGCCAGCGCCCCATTATGCGCGACCCGACGTACTCGGGTGTAACAAAATCCAGTTCCGGGTAGCGTGCGCGTATTTTTTGAGACGCTTCCAAGCAAACTTCCAAGAACATTTCTACATCTTGGCGGAAGTTGATATACACCAAGAAAGATCCGTTTAAACTCCAGGAAGGCAGGGGCGAACCGGATGTTTTCGATTTTGCACTATGAGATATCACGAAGTCTTCTAGATTTTCCTGAGAAGACGTAGATTCGGATGCTCCTGGTGGACGGGTGCCGGACTCCGCATTGGTACGAGAGATTTTGTCCAATTCAGATGCAACGGGTTTTGGCTGCGAAATGCCGTCTCGATAACCGAAATGCTCCGTCGCGCCACTCAACGCTTCGCCATGGCGAATGGCAGTTAGAGTAATGTTGTAGCCTTGCGCGGACTGTATTAGTTCGGCTTCAATCCTCTCCAAAACCTGCCGTGAATCGGCTGCGGCAATAACTAAAAAGTCTGCGTTCTCGTCAATATTGTGCGTGCCTCTGAAGGTGCCCGTTTTCCCGTGACGTAAAATAGAGTTTTTGAATCCGTTATTGAACGCTTTGAAAATTGCACTTTCTTCACGACGGAGGATTTTCGATAGGCCTCGGCTAGAGAAAGACAAATGAAGCCGATAATCCAATGGAGGGTCTGTTCCCTGATTCTCGGCTTTTTTCCTTAATCGATTTCGCTCAACGGATTCAATTGTGGTGATTGCATTGTCAGCAATAAAGCGGAGCCAAGGCCGCGCTTTGTCCAAATCTGTTATTTGAAAGAACAATATAATCTGATAGGGCTTGTTGAAGCCTACGACAGAGCCGCCTTGAATGTCCGCGAGAGCACATGCGAGATCGCCAGTCGGCTCTTTGCCAGCATGCCCAGTACATACCATGACGCCGATCTTGTTTGAAGTAGGGCTCTCTAAACCCATCGATTAGTTCCGGTTCCAAATTCGTTTCAACTTTTAACGACGCGCTAACGATAGCCAGAACCCGATCAAAGCGTCGAACCGACGCTCGTCAGTTTTCTGCTAGACTCGCTTCCCTGTCGTTGAGCTGTTCCGGGACTATGTACGCCCCCTCGCAGAATGTGAAGGAGTCGTATACACCCCGAATGCTTGGCCCAAGTGCTTGCCCAGTTACACCGGAAATGTCGATTACATCCGTAACTTTGCGAGCCTTGAGATCGTACCCGATCAACTCGCCTTCATAAGATTCGGGAATCCACATGATGCCCCGTGGATCGACTGCCCCGTGCATTGCAAATACCTTTGGACTTTTTCTCGAAGCAGACAGCAGAACTTCAACTTTGCCTGTTTTTTTGTCCATGGCGCACACCGAACTCTTATGCATATACGGCCAGTCTATGGTCACGAAGATGACTTCTTGATCTGATGACGAACCAAAAAGTCCGCACAGAATCCCTGATCCCGGACCGTGACGCGGAACAACCATGGTTTGCTTGCCTTCGGGATCAACCCTTACCAAAGATCCGTCATATTGTTGATGCATCGCATTTGCGATCCATAGAACCCCGTCGCTATCCAATGTCGCCATATGAGGGTCAATCAGCTCATTGCCCTCTGCTAAAACTTCAAAAGCGCCTGATCGTACGTCGATCACCTTGACTGAACCTGGGATGCGTTCGCCGTCCTCACCACCGCCCCAACCCACCATGTCGGCAAACAGGAGCTGGTGATCGTTTAATAGTTCCATCCCCCAAGGATCGATGACGGTCTCTTCTACGATCACGTCGAGGCGCCGATTTCCACTGTCGACCCTTACTATGCAACCGAAATCACTTCCGAACTTTGCACCTTGGCGAAGATAAAGATCGTTTTTCTCAGTGCTACCGGAGACCGAGCAGTAAACATTCCCATACTGATCGGGTACGGTAGCCCAAAGGTAGGTGTGAGGATTGCGCACGAGCTCGAACAAGAAGGTCACTTTCTTTGTGCTCAGGTCGAGCTGGTAACATTTGCCCATATGGGCCAGCAATATTGCACCTTCTTTCAAGCATTCAGCTTGGTTTGCATTGAGCTTTAATCCGCTGTTCGTCACAAAACTACTTGCGCCATATACCCCATCAGTAGAACGAGCGTCGCTGTCTTCGCCATCGGCACTTTTCCAACTAGATGACTTCAAGAGAGGCTCTTGATAATTGCGGGTTTTCACGTTCACGTTGTCACTCATGATGCAACTCGCTTCTTTAAACCATCGCGTACGGGTCGTACGGATCAGGGTTGGGAGTTCCCGTCAGTGCGTAGTCGAGTTCGCCTTTAACCGTTCCATGGCACCGTTCGGTGTTGATATCCAATAATCCATCCCCGCTCAGATCAGAGATTTTACCTTTAAAGGTCCCGAACAAATGCGTGTTGGTCATCGATCCGACGATTGGGTGATGCAAACTCGAGAGTTGAACTTCGCCCGGTCCAATTCGCATACCTTGGTTCAGCAGTCGCTCAACATTTACGAATGCGGCCCCCATATAGCGACCGCGCACCGATTGGACGTAGCGCGTCGGGGCTTCTTTGCGCGATGGTTCGGCCGACTGGCGAGGCCTGGGTGGAGCGAGCGGAATGACTGGCATTCGAACTGGAACTGCAAGTGGCGTAGCCACGCGATTCAAAATGACATTGACGTCGTCGATAGGCGCGACGCTGGTATCTTCGACCTTTCCGCTTGGGTAGAATGTGTGTGTGCTTACACATTCATAAACGTGATGCGTGATATCCGGCGCCGGGTTAAAGGTTGACCCGCGGAACTTGTAGATTTCGTAGTGATCCGAGCCATCCGGGTGATAAGATTTCATCCGCTTCTCAATGACCAAGTCCTTGTCGAATGTGTCACGGCACGTGCACGCCATGACTCGCCCGAGGATGGCCTCGAACCATTGCGGTGAGAGAGTCGCCTGGACCCAGCCCATGCCGGGTACGTGGGTGCGGGCATAGCCGGCGATCGTCAACGGCAGTGTCTGGTCGAATGGATTTTCGGGATCGTATATGGTGGGGCGCTCAATGCGGTCCGGCATCTCTTGCCCGGTGATTTCACGGGTGAGAAGTTGTGCCCAATCGCGAACTTCAATGTCCTCGTCGGCAAGGAAAGGCGCCAATGCATCGGCTGCCCGATTGTCGCCAATTTTCTGTAAAAGCCAAAGTGCGCCCCAACGAACTGCGCGGTCGGGGTCGTGGGCCGCGACTTCGGAAACCGATTGTACAGCATCTTGCTTGTGGCGGTCACCAAACTCCCATGCCGCGCGCTCCCGTTCAATCTGATCGGCGTGGTCAAACATGACCGATTTGAGCTCAGCGTCGTTTCTTGTGTCGAAACGGCCAATGCCTTCGGACGGTGCTCGCGAAAACTCAAGCCGTTCAGCGGGATCCATCGAGTAAAGCTCAGGATCGATTGGTTTGATGGCAGTCGCGAAATGATGCTCGACCGCCTCCATCGCTTCACTTTTGTTGGAAGTTTCTGCCGAAATATCGCCTCTTTTGGTGAACGTGTTCATAGCCGCCTCTCTGTTTCGACGTCGCTATAATGTGACGTTTTCATGTGAAGAGCTTACGCGTCCTCAATAGCTCAGTACTTCTCGCTGATTGCGATTCAGGTGCGATTATTCGGCAAGTATAGTGCCTGCAGCCCCCATCGCCGCCTCGCACTCCGGAGGCATTCCCGCATCGACGCCCGCCAGTTTCCGGGTCACCAGAACGGGCAGTGCGGCGAGGATCGGCGGATGAAGATGATCGGAAGGGCGCAACGTGATGTCTTTTGATTCCTGCGATTTTTTGTTCGAGAGTTTTTCGCTCCGACCGCGGTGCGCGTTATCGAGCGTCAACAAATCTCGTGATGTTGCGCTCCATGAAAGGGCGACGGAAAATAAATAGCCAGCATCCGGTGCTTTGCGAGAAAACCGGAATTCCCGATCTTTCGTCAACAGCAGGCACGCCATCGGCTGGCGTTCCGGGATCGCCCGGCGAAACATGCCGATGAAGATCAGCCCTTCGAAATTGGTTGGGATATTCAACCGGCCGGTGGGGCCACTGCTCCTGGGTTCGCTTTGCGTGGGTTCCGTGACCATGTTCTGGATGGAAGAGAGCGTGAATCCGTCGAACTCCTTGACGAACTTGCGGAAGGCATTCGGCGACAAACCAACCAGGTCGGTAAAGCGGTTCGTGAAAGAACCGAGCGAGTTGTACCCGACCTCGAAGCAGATATCCGTAACGTTCAAATCACTCGTCACCAGCAGCCGTTTGGCGTGATCCAGCCTGAGCGCATAGAGGAACTGACTGGGCGGGATCCCCGTCACTTCCTTGAACAATCTGTTGAAATGAAACGGGCTGAAACATGCAATGTCGGCCATGTCGTCGAGCGACAGGGGATCGTAAAGGTTGGCCCGCATGGCATCGATAACGCGGGCGACAGAATCGAGGTGCAGTGAATCACGCGCCGACGGCCGTTCGATTTTTTTCGGTAGTGTAACGTTCATTTCACACTCCCTTCATGCCTGTTGCTTGTGCTAGACAACCGCTGCCCCATCTCCGAACGGCAAAAGCGCGCGACGCAATGCATGCGGCAGGTCAGTTGTGGTCAATCGGTCGCCGACGAGGCGCATGCACGACAGATCCTGCGCGCCGGCCGCCACGATGACGGGGTCGCCGGGGGCGGTCCTTCTGTATTCGAATGCCAGTGAAATCCGGTTCTGCACGAGCCCGTCGAGCCGCATCGAAATCTCGACCTCGTCGAAAGGCTGTAATTCGGCGAAATACTCGCAAGAGCAACGCAGCGTGATTAACCGGAAGTCGCCGCGCAGGTCGTCGAGAACAGAGGGCGCATGCTCCTTCAGGAACAATTCCCGGCATTTTCCCTGCCAGCTGACGTGGCGAGAGAAATAGACGTTGCCGACGACGTTTGTTTCCTCGAAACCCACAACATGGCGGAATATGAACGACGGTTTTCTTGTCTGATGCGTTGTCGCCGTTGTTATGTGGTTCATGTTATATCTCCTCTGATGCGCGTTCCGGGTCACCGTCGGCCACTGCTACCGCAATCGCGAGCCTGTCTTGCCAGAAGCCGCCGGCTGCCTGGAAACGTCCGGTTTCAATCGCGATCCAATGGTCGTCGGTAAATTCCCTCAGTAACAGCGGTGTCACGTCGATACAGCCTGCCTTTTTGAGGGCTTCACGGATTGACCAGACGATATAGGTCGCCCGAACCTTGGTGCTGCCTGTCTGATTGACAAGGTTCTCGACGAACGGGACGTCTCTCCGGTCGATTAGTTGATCGGCGCGGCTCTCGTCCTCCGGTAGCCACTCGATGTCACAGCCGATTACTGCATTTGACGAGACGACACACGTCAGCGTATCCGCATGGGAGATCGAAATTTGTTTCGCGGGGTGATCTGAAACAGCGATTTCGGGTCGCCCGTCCTGGCGATGCGATACGTCGCCCTCGATACCAGCCATGCGCAACGCCTGGGTACGCCGTGCCGCGCGGGAACGCGCTTGCCCATTGCAAACGCCGGCTTGAATCTCCTTAGCCGAGAGAAGGTCGCCGGCGCGGCGTTCGATCAACGCCGGGAGGACATTGACCGGGAGTCCCCGCGTATCGATGACGTTCCCAGGCATTACCGTGAAGCGGGCGCCTTCCCAGCGCTCTATCACGTTACCCTTCTTGTCACGCCCCACGATGTCGAAGTTGAATGAGCTGCCATCCAAAGTGGTTTCCCTACCAGCGAAGCGACAGATCGGTGGATGCTTGCCTGGTGTCCGGAAACGAATGCGCTGGACCGATGTCGGTAGGACCCGTGCGCTCGGCACGCAGACCTGCAGCCCATGGATCATTGCGTCCCGGGCCCCGGGATCGCCGAGAAGCAGTCGTGCGGGGGCATATTCATTGAACCACGTGTCGGTTCGGATTTGTGTCAGGTCGCCCGTAGTTGCATGAGCGCCGATATGATTGAGGCGAGAGATCCGACGGAACCGGCCGTCGTTGAAATACAGCCGCCCATAGAGGTCGATAGCGTCCGTTGTGCCGTTGCGCCCGACCTCAATCTCTTTCAAGTCCATCGTCTGTTCGCCGAACACGCAAACGGCACGAACGGCGGCACGGTTGTTTCCGGAGTCCGATATCCGGACCTCGACGCTGCCTCCGTCAAGACGCAGGGCCGTTGTCCGGATCCTCCTGCTGGCGCCCTTGGGGATAAGGATCGGGCTTCTGAACTCGACATCGTCGAACCCGATGATGTTTGTACTTCCTGTCAGGGTCATGGCGGCTTGCCCGATAGCTTCAAGCGCCATCACACCTGGAAAGACAGAGTCGCCGTCTACTATGTGGTCAGCCAAATACGGATCGCGGGCAAAGCTGATTTCGGTGTCAGCAATCAACTCGATACCAGGATAGTAGACCTTGATGTCATCAATGAAACGAAGCGGCACACCATTGGGTTTGGCCAGGTGAACAGTTGGCGGCGGGCCGAAGCGGCTGCTGACGACAATCGATCCGCCCGTACCGGTGCCGTTAACTATACGGCAGAATGTTTCCAGCGCGCCATCGACCGGAAGTGGAGTTACGGCTCGACGACGCAATCTCTCGACCGTGTCGGCGTCACCTTGGCCGACCCCGTTCCATACTGACCAGTTTATGGTCTGTAAGAGAGTGCCACGCAGCGGTCGTGCCACTCGCGACATTTCATGGCGCAGCATCTCGTTGGCCAGGGCGTAATGCGCTTCTCCGTCCATACCCGTCACGCCGATGATGGACCCGAACGCGATTATGGCTTTCAGGCGCGTTGTATCGATACAATCGAGAACGTTCCGAAGGCCTGCGACCTTTGGCGAAATCGTGTCGCGCAGATCAAGTGACGTCATCGCCGTCAACGATTTCGGTGCGTTCACGCCGGCGGCATGCAGGATGGACGTTATGGGGCCGGTTCGCGCTGTCACCCTCTCGATCGCCGCATCGAGCGAGACCTTATCCGTCACATCGGCGGATATATAGGTCGCGTCGATGGCCGATGACCGGCAGCGTTCAAGAATCGCAGCAACGCCTGTTTCCTTGCGCCGCCGCCGACCGATGAGGATCAGATGTGCGCCGCTTTCGCGCGCCCAACGGAGACCGCACTCGAGCCCGATACCGTGACTGCCGCCAGTAACGAGAATGACGTCGCCGCTACCGAGTAGATGACTTTTCGTGGCCGGAAGGTCTGCGCGGACGAGCAATTCACGGCGCCGGTTTCCAGCACCGGTGAAGCGATAGGCAAGGAAGCCAGATCCAGCGGTATCAATATCTTGCGACACATGCGGGAGTATGTTGCTGGTGTCGTTCGGTACGGTAATGATGCGAACGCTCTCAATATGGCCTTCGAGATAAACGGATTTGAAGAATGCGTCCACGGGTGCGCCATGGTGAACGATTGTCAGATGGCGCACGTGCCTGCCTTCAGCTGCCGATTTACAGGCGTCAAACAGCAGGTCGAGATCCCTCATCGTCCACCGGTTCGTCAAGTAAAGGACCAGATGGCGGCTTTCCGCGGCATGTTCCGCAACCAGCTCGGCCATGGTAGCGTTGGCGCTGCCGACCGTGCCGAAGGTCATGCCATGCCACGCCGTGCGCGGCCCATCTACCGGAGCACAAGGCTCCCACACAACGTCGAAGCACTCGATCCAGGGAGCAATTCCCTCCGGCATCGCTGTGACCGGGGCCTTGGTTTCGGCACTTTCAAGCATCGTCACAAGATCACCGACTTTCGCCGCTGCAAAGTCCGTCGGTGCGCCGGCGAGTTCGATGCCGACCGAACGGCAGACACCGGTCACGAGCTCGCCGACACGGATCGACGTCAATTTCAGATCCCCGAGGAAACTGAGTTCATTTGTCACGCTCTCGGCACTCAGGCCGGTCATATCACCAACGGCGTGATGTACGAGCGTCTCTATATCGTCATAGCCCGGATTAAAGGCCGCGCCTGGCGCGGTTAGATCCGGCACCTGTACCGGGAGGGCTGGTGCCGTCCGGTCAGTCCGTCGGTCGGCTGCGGGCGCCCCGCAAATATTGGTTAAGAGTTTGGGCCGTGCGAACCGGAAGGGCCTTGGCGCGCGGTTGTTGAAGAGCTGGCCGATCTCGACGGCTCCGCCGGCGACATATACGGCACCGAGCACATTCAACAAACCCCGGATGTCATCTGCGAAAGCGTCGACCGAGAGCGCCAAGTGGCCGTGTTTTGCGGCAAGCCGCGAAAGGCCGTTACCGGGACCGACTTCGATGAGGAGGGACGCCCGTTTTCCGATTGCCTCGAGAGCCTGTGAAAACTTGACCGGAGCCGTAAGTTGATCAGTCAGGATTGCCGGCAGATCGCTCTCGGCGGTGAGCCAGTCCCCGCTCACCGTCGAACAGACGGCGCGCTTGACGGCAGAAAACTTAATGCCGTCCACGATAGATTTGAAAGCTGGTTTGACGGGAGCCATCATTCTTGAATGAAAGGCGTGCGAAACCGGTAGAGCGAGACAGCCTGCGCTGTCCGAAGCGGCGGTCGTGAAGGCGGCGATGGCGTCAAGCGGACCAGCCAGAACGGTCTCGGAAGGGCTGTTCTCGCACGCACACTCCAGACCGTAAACCTCCGCAGCGGCCACGGCCTGTTCGACGTCCAGCGTGGAACGGACCATGCCGCCATCAGGCTCGCCAAATTTCGCCATGACGGCACCACGGGAAGCCGCAAGCGGTAAAAGATTCGTTTCATCAAGGGCGCCGGACCAAGCCAGAGCGGTGAGTTCGCCGACGCTGTGACCGACGGCGGCCGATGCTTCTATGCCGAAGCGTCTGAGCAGACGTAACCCGGCCAGGCTCGCGCCCAATATCGCAGGCTGAGCGATCCACGTGTCGCTGGGGCTGTCAGCAGGCACATCCGCGAGTTTGTGTACAATGTCGGTGACGCCGTCGAAATTCCGCGGCCACATGCCACCGTCGACTCGCGACGGTGCCGCTTGTCCGGGAAACAGAAAACCGATCTTCGGAGCGTCCTGCAGGAGATCAAGAAAGATACCCTGCGCGGGGTCGAATGCAGGTTCGCCAAGATTGAGCCGCTGCAACAGAATGCCCAGTCTATCCCTTAGCTCATCGGGACCCGAAGCGATGACAGCTGCCCGCCAGCCTTCGGTGATTTCCGTCACATCGTGCCAGAGTGCGGCCGAGAGATCGGTCATCTCTGACAACGATATACTCTCTGCGAGGCTGGCGATGGCGCCGATTTGCGGTGCCAACGCCTGCGGAGTTGCAGCGGCAAAAACGAAAAGTTCCGCGTCCTGGCGAATGCAACGCGTCCGGACAGGGGAAGATGTCGGCTCTGGACCCGTATCCGTGGTCTCAAGAATCACATGGGTGTTAACGCCGCCGAACCCGAAAGAACTGACCCCCGCACGCGCCGCCCCTTTTGTCGCCCATGGCTGCGGATCACTGGGGGCCGTCACGACGCCGTCGAGGTCATTGAAGAGCGGACTTGGCCGGCGGTAGCCGATATGCGGTGGCAGGATGCGCTGCCGGGCAGCGAAAAGCGCTTTTATCATGCCGGCCATTCCGGCTGCCGCTTTTGTGTGTCCGATGTTTGCCTTTACCGAACCTATGGCGAGCGGCCGAGTTCTTTTCGGATAGGCTTCCGCAAGGGCATTTATTTCGGTGGGATCGCCGATCGCCGTGCCGGTACCGTGTGCTTCTACATAGGCGACGGTATCCGGGTCTATCGACGCCATCTGTAATGCGCGCTGTATGGCCAGGGCCTGGCCTTTTATCTCGGGACGTGTCAGGCCGCCACGTCCATCGGTAGACTGCCCCCAGCCGATGATCGAGCCTTCCGGGCGAAGCCCGTGTTCCCGGGCCGCATCCGGATGCGCCAGAACGATGAACCCGCACCCTTCACCCGGCCAGAAACCTGTCGGAATCTCATCGAAGACACGCATGTCTTCACGAGCCAAGGCGCCATTTCTGGAGAAGCCGACCAACTCAAACGGATCAAGGCTGAGGTCCACGGCACCAACCAGTGCAAAGTCGGCCCGTCCGCCGACGATCAGATCACATGCATTGCACACCGCTAGCAATGAAGATGCACATGCGCCATCGACCGTGTAAGCGCCGCCCTTGAAATCGAAGTGGTTGGAAATCCGTCCGGCAATGGTGTTGGCAAGCCCGCCCGCAAGCGAGTCTTCGTTGGGGGCGGGGAAACTGTCACGGTAGATATCGGCAAAGGTCTGCGCCAGCCGGTCCCGGTCACTCTTGTCCAATCCGCTTTTGTCGGCGGCTTCATGGATCAGCCCTTCGACGAACGGCAATCTGCCCCTGAGCGACGCCGCGCGGCTGAACTCGCCGGTCAGGGTATTTCCGACAATCACGGCGGTCCGTTCCGCATCAAGCTTGTCAAGCCCGCCGGCTGCGTTGACTGCTTCATTCGCGACATCGAGAGCGAGCCAATGCGCCAGGTCCGTAGCCTCGAAAACGGAACGGGGAACCCGGAACTTCTCGCGGTCAAACTTGTAATCGCGAAGAAGCGCTGCCTTGATCGGCGTAATGCTGTCTGCCTCGCCGATTACCTCAGCAGTATATGCGTCAAGCGGCAGGCGTTCCGGTGGAATGTTTCTGAATGCACGGCGCCCGTTCAGAACGTTGTCCCAAAGCTCTGCCGGAGTGTCCGCTTCAGGGAAACGGCAGGCGGAGGCACAGATATGCAAGGGAATTCGACCTGTCATTGCCGGGCCTTTTGTTCAGGTGATGTGGATCTGGCCGTTATATTGGTAGACAGCAAGATCAACATACCCCTCAGGACGCACACCGCCGTCAGCCCGAAGAAAAGGCCGAACACGATGTGGAGTTGCATGAGAATCCCATAGGCCAAGGCCACGGCGGTGCCGAACAATATCTGGTGAAGCGTTCGTTCCGGGGTCGTTGCCGGATCCGTCACCATGTAGAAGGTGAACAGGATGAAGGCGAACCCGGTCATGGGGACGAGGCCAGCCAGCGTGGGCGTGTCATTTATCCATGCGCGCAACAGCGCCTGTGCAGCGAACGCCAGCAACCAGGAACCGATGAGCGGAAGACGCCCGGTGAACTTCGCGTTCAGGAGCGTGCCCGTGCAAATCACGATGCCCGGCAAAATCCAGTTCCATATGCCGTATACATTTTCCGTGAACTGATAGGGCTGCGCGATACCGACCCACGGAAACAGCAGCAATGTAACCGTGATGCCGATGTTGGAAGGATTGAGGTAATGCCTGGTTCCGCGCGGGATGCCGGCGCGGTCTGTCACGGCGCCCCGGAAAAGATACTTCGAAGCGATGGCGGCCGAAGCGGCGAATGCCACTACCCAGAGTCTTTCGTTGGCATAGAGCAGCATGGCCACCGCGAGACCCGACACGTGAGCAGACAGGAGCAGCTTTACGGTCTCCTCGAAACCGCTGAGGAATGATGGCCGGTGGCCCTGTGTAAACGCCAGTACTGACACACCCAGCAATTCGGTCGCATAAGCTGCAAGGAGGGCGACAATGGGCGTTGCCCAGGATTGTTCGAATCCGAGCCACAGATGGCCGAGGACATTCAGGATCGTAATTGCGCAGGCAAACCGGAAAAGCCCGGCATATCGCCGCTCCCCGGTCCAGTGCTTGGATGTGTCCGATGCATTGGACGCGTTGGGGGTTCGGGGTGGCTCAATCCGGGTGCGTGGAACTGTACAGTTCATGAATTCGGCCTCCTCACGATATCCGCGATCAATGCGTCCGTTTCGGGAAGGACGATCCGGTGGAGTCCCGGTTTGAGAGAAAACTCTTTTGAATGGACGCCGGTCCTGTCTCGCCATGAGACGACGACCGGGACCGGCGTGTCCGATGGATGATCGCCAAGGCCGAAATGAAGTATCGACGATCGTTTCCCCGAGTGGCCATTGCCGCCATCGACTTGGCCGACCAACTGGCGGTGGTCTGGCAGCACGACCCTCGCATGCGCGCCAACCGCGTCCCGGCCCGGCGTACCTGACGGAGTCGGGTAACGAATGTCGAGCCGCAAAGATACGCCCGATGCCGGCGACTGGTTAACGTAAAGAAAAGAGGGCGCCCATTGGTTTGCGACAGCAAAATCAAGATCGCCATCGGCGTCAACGTCGGCCGTTGCGATCCCGCGCGCGGCAACGGCGGTGTCAAATCCGACCAGCTGCGCGATATCGTGAAAACGCCCGTCCGGTCCCCAGGCGAACAGCTTTTCCGGCTCATAAGACGAGAGACCGTCAACGCCCGCAACCCGCGGCCATGCACCAGCGTGCCGGACCATCTGGTCATTGCCCATCGCAATTTCGTGCAGTTCAGGCCAGCGGTTCGATTTTCCGTCAACGAAACCGGTTGCCTGGAGAATTTCAGGGCGACCGTCGTTGTTCAGATCTGCGAGCTTCGTATCCCAAGCCCATGAACTGCGCGACAGGCCCAGGGTCTCACTTTCGTCGACGAACGGGGCGATGCCGCCTTCCAGCAGATCTTTACGCCCCGTGTTAATGAACGCGAAGTGACTTTCCTCGAGTGCATATTCCTTGGCGATATTGCTCACGAAGATGTCCGGCAGACCGTCAGCGTTAATGTCGCCTAATTCCGCCCCCATGCCCTTGAACGAATCCCGCCCCAGGACCTTCGAGCGCGGCACCGTGAATGTCCGCCGACCTTCGACGATCGAGAATTTCGGCTGACCCGGTGTCGAGCGGTTGTACAGCAGGCGGTCTTGCCCAAAATCGTTGGCAAAATAAAGTTCCGGCTTCAGGTCGCCATCGATGTCGCCAGCGGCAATCGCCAGGGTCCACGCCCGCTGCCCTATCGACGGCAGAGCGTCGGAAGCATCCCGGAAGAAACCGGCGTTCGGTTCACCGGTCCACAGGTGAAGCCGGTTCCGGCCACCGTTCTCGGCGCGTGACATGGAATCCTGCATCTCAGTCGCTCTCGCGGCGTACGGGTCGAGGACAGCTGCGTTTTCCGGGAAATAATTGCCGATGATCAGGTCCATGTGGCCGTCACCGTCGACGTCGGCAAAGGTTGCGGCGTTGCTGTACCAGGGGCCGTCGTCAGGTGCAAAGGCGTGCGGAACAAGGACCGGCAAGCCGCCGGGACGCTCGGTCTCGTTCAGGAACAAAAGGGGCGGTTGGCCCCAGAAATAGACGAGGAGATCCGTCCGTCCGTCTTCGTTCGGATCTCCGGGGAGGCATCCCATGGGAGCAATTGGGCGATGATCGTCGACACCCATTTTCCAGGGTAGACTGAAAGAAACAAACCGGCGCCCCAGGGCGGGCGCGATCACCACTTCATCCGTGCGCGGATCGACAAGGCAGACTTCGTTATCGACAGCGTCACCGTCCAGGTCAGCAAGGGCGATGCTCGCGCCGACCGAGGATATCCATGAGGCAATGTGCTTCAGGCTCGGGTTGACCTCGCGGACGGTACGGGCCGGTGCAGTTTTGCCCGGTACCGGTGAAAGCGCCATCGACTGAAACCGGAAAGATGAAGAGATGGACGTCAACTCTTCCTCTGTAGTTGTCGGGATGCCTGCCATGGCATACAGCGCCGCAGCAAATGCCAGGACGCTTGCCGGCGCGGCGTGTTTTTTTGCCATTGCAATCAAACGAGGGAACATGCCGCTGCCCTCCGTTTTTCCAGGAAGTCACTTTGGAGAATGTGCCGCCATCGTTCGTAGACATCGCCGTTGCCGGGCGCAGCTTCCGCCCGGTTGCGGGCCTGCTGCACGCGTTCCACGGCAACGATCGCGTCCCAGTCCGTAAGAATGCGACACGCGAGATCGGAATGTGGTGCCGCGTTCCCGGCCTTGGAGCGTGCCTCGATGGCGAATGCGCAGCCCTGCGCCAACTGTGCGGTGAACGCCCCGGACAGGCGGCGAAGTTTTCTGAGATCGGCTTCTCCGACGACGCCGGCATAGGTTGCCGCCAGTCCGACGCCTGCCCACAGGTCGCCATGCCTCTTGGCCGGAAACACCGAGATCATTCGGCTCAAAAGCTCGGGGTCGGCAGCGCTAGCAAACCACATGCCCCGGCCCATTCCCTGATCAAAATAGCACTGCCAGTTTCCGTTCAGCCGAGAGCTGTTGCGGCTGCGTAGCGTCCGGTCGGCGTTGAGGTACATCTCGGCAAACCCCCATCCGTCAATGACGAGACCGCGCATGATCGGCTCAAAACGATCGACGAACCGCGATCGGAGCCAAGGGAGTTTTGCCATCGCCCACCCGGCGCCGACGTGTACCATGTACGAATGCGGCATGCCGTCATGCGTAAGGAAGCGGTGCAAGCGGGGTTCTTTTGTCGGCGTCAACGCATCGAGCATCGCATACGCCATCGCTGCGCCTTCATACATGAAGCCCTGTTCAGACGGGGCGCACGTGCTTTCCCGGCGAGAAAAGGCCTCGGGAGGCGTGTCCAATGCGCCATTGTATCCATCCACAAAAGTCTCACCGATTTCCTGGAGGCGGCGCTTTTTTCCGGCCTCGCCGGTCGAGAAACCACGGTTCGTCGGATCGGCGATGGAAAGATCCAGGTGAAGCCTTCTTGCGACGAGACGCTCAAGCCATGCGCAGGTGCGGTCTCTCATGGCTTACCCCTTTTTTTATTTGCAAGGAGGGCTGTATTTTCCTGCTCGAGCCTTGTCTTGAAAGCTCTACGAATGACTTCAAAGAGCTTTTCGGGCGTTTTGAAACTGATTTGATCCGTTGCTTCCAACTGCCAGTCGGCAATATGATCCCGCAGAATTGAGCCGGGGCAGTCAAGGACATAGACGATGCCGGGAAAGCACTGTGGACTCTGATCGCCCTCCGTGTCGGTTTCATAGCGAACTTCTAGGCCGAACCTGATAATTAGGTCTGTGTGCAGTGTATCGTCCACCGAACGCCTCCATACCCGAACTGGTGAGAGCTTAGACGGTGGCTAGCGGTGCAAAGTCCCATGGGGATAACGGAATTCGCGTTCAGTTTCCTGCAAATTCATGATCGAAAGTTTTTAAAAAGCATTCGAAAAACCATCGGATCCAAGCTGGCGCGAGCGCGGCATTGGATGGCCTGGTCTTGATAAATGTTCCGTTGATGGTTCTGAAAGGCGCGCGCAAACGTCAGCGGGTGTTCAATTCCCGGGCATACACCTCAAAGGGGCCGACGGGCTGGCCTTGGATCACTGATTGACGTAATTGCTGCGTCACCGGCATTGGGTCGAGGCCGTGTTGCGTTTTCAACTCGTTGACGAACTTCTCATATTGGACCAGCGCCGTTGCCCTTTGATGATTGGTCACCAGGAGCCGCAGCAAATCCCTGAGGACCATTTCCCGGGAGTCATCCCACTCCAGAATCTTGGTCGCCTGCTCGATGGCGTCTTCGTAATTCGAGACGCCAATATAATGGCGAAGAAGAAGCATGCGTCCTCGAATAAAATATGTGAAGTAATCGCCCCGGTAGGCTTGCAGCCAGAGTGCATCGCACTCTTCGAGATAGTGTCCGGTATACGTGTGGACGGCATTTTTCAGCGCTGTTACCCGGTCTTCTGGCAGGACTCGCTGACCGCCGACGGTAGCCGCCCATTCTTTTTCGACCGTCGATCTCAGCGCGACCGCATCGATCTCGATCTCATCGGTCGGTGAGGCCATCAGTTCTTCATGTGTAGAATAGATGACGGCTTTTGGATCATCATTGGTGTTTTTTTCAATCAGTCGGCGTACGGACGAAAGCGTGTTGTTCAGTCTCTTTTTTGCTTCGCTTTCCTGTGCGTCGGGCCAGAAATTTTCATACATCCGCTCGCGGCGGATGATGCGATTTGGGTTCGAAAATAGATAGCCGACAAAACTGCGCCCTCCCGCACCGACGTTCAAACGCAGCGGGCGCGTATTCACGGAGACACTGCACGTCCCGAATGTTAAAAAGCGAAGCACATCCCACCCCAAAGTACACGCACACTATTTTTAAATATTAGACAACGAACCCTTATCGGAGTCTACTATTGCGTGTAGTTCGTTGTTTTTAGACGTGTCTTCTAACTTGGCGGTTTATTAAAGTTCAGAAGATACCTTATGCGATATGGCCAACTTGTTCTGATTGAATTCAATAGGGACATCTGTCCGGAAATAACAGGACGCAAATGCACTGGATGCCAGTGAAGTTTCAGAACGCGAACCGACTGCACTGAATGGGCAGATGTTCTCTCAATTCACATGGCAGGGGGCACAGCTTCTATTCCTGCGAGGCTATTCCCCCATCAATCACGAGTAGAGGTGCTTGTGTTGCTTCAGCTTGAAAAATGCATTAGCTTGACTTCTCTCGTTCACTTTCCGTTCACTTTAAAAAAACGAGCTTGATTTCTCCTTTTTTCGCAGTACGTTAGCTGCGGGCCACGCCTCCCCAACGAGGCGCGACCTTTCTGAGAGGAAAGGAGATAGCATGAATACCCTTCAGAAGCCGGACGTGCGTCCGGCGAACCCCAATTTCTCATCCGGTCCCTGCTCGAAGCGCCCAGGCTGGCGCCCGGAACTGCTGACGGACGCGTTCCTCGGCCGGTCGCATCGCCATGCCATCGGTAAGGAGCGACTGAAAGAGGTCATCGAGCGCACGCACGCGATCCTCGGCCTCCCGGAAGGCTATCGCGTCGGCATCGTGCCGGCGTCCGACACTGGTGCTATCGAGATGGCGATGTGGTCGATGCTGGGGCCGCGTGGCGTCGAGGTGCTGTCGTGGGAAAGCTTCGGCAAGCAGTGGGCGGTCGACGTCAAGAACCAGCTCAAGCTTGACGACATCAGACTGACCGACGCGCCCTACGGCGAAGTCCCCGATCTGTCGAAGGTCGATTTCACGCGCGACGTGATCTTCACCTGGAATGGCACCACGGGTGGCGTGAAGGCGCCGAACGGCGACTGGATTCCCACCGACCGCGAGGGTTTGACCTTCGTCGACGGCACATCGGCGGTGTTCGCCATGGACATGCCGTGGGACAAGATCGACGTCTGCACATGGTCGTGGCAGAAGGCGATGGGCGGCGAGGCCGCGCACGGCATGCTGGTGCTGAGCCCGCGCGCCGTCGAGCGGATCGAGAGCTACGATCCACCCTGGCCCATGCCCAAGGTTTTCCGCATGAAAAAGGGCGGCAAGCTGAACGAGGAAATCTTCGAGGGTGTCACCATCAACACGCCTTCCATGCTCTGCGTCGAGGATGCGCTGGACGGCCTCAGGTGGGCGGAATCCATCGGCGGGCTCACGGCACTCCTGAACCGGGTGCATGACAACTTTGGGGCGTTGCGCACATGGGTCGAGGATGCGGGCTGGATCGACTTCATCTGCAAGGATCCATCGGCGCGTTCCGATACTTCCGTGGTGTTGGTCGTCACCGACCCGTGGTTCATGGCGATGGACGAGGCAGCGCAGCGCGATTTTATCAAGAAGCTGACCGGGCTTTTGGATAACGAAGGCGTGGCCTTCGACATCGGGTCGCACCGCGACGCACCGCCGGGGCTGCGGATCTGGTGCGGTGCGACCGTCGAGGCATCCGACGTCAAAGCCCTCGGACCATGGCTCGACTGGGCGTTCCACAGCGTTAAATCCGAACTTGAGGAGGTCTGAGCCATGCCGAAGGTTCTGATTTCGGACAAGATGAGCCCGCTTGCCGCGGAAGTCTTCGAGAATCGCGGAATCGAGGTCGATGTCATCACCGATCTGGACAAGGATACACTTGCCGAAAAGATCGGCGAATACGACGGCATCGCGATCCGCTCCGCGACCAAGATCACACCGAAGACGCTTGCCAACTCCCGTAACCTGAAGGTCATTGGCCGCGCCGGGATCGGCGTCGACAATGTCGACCTGAAGGCCGCCACGGGGGCCGGGATCATTGTCATGAACACGCCGTTCGGCAACGCCATCACGACCGCCGAGCACGCCATCACCATGATGCTGTCGCTGGCCCGGCAGATTCCGGCGGCGAACGCATCGACCCACGCCGGTAAGTGGGAGAAGTCCCGCTTCATGGGCGTCGAGCTGATGGGCAAGACGCTGGGCATCATCGGCTGCGGTAATATCGGCGCCATCGTCGCCGACCGGGCGCAGGGCCTGAAAATGAAGGTGATCGCCTACGACCCGTATCTGTCCGAGGAACGCGCGCCGACGCTGGGTGTCGAGAAGGTGACGCTGGACGAGCTTTTGCCGCGCGCCGATTTCATCAGTCTGCACACGCCGCTGACCGAGCAGACCCGGCACATCCTAGGCGCCGACGCACTCAACCGGACTAAGCCGGGCGTGAGGGTCGTCAACTGCGCGCGTGGCGGTCTGGTGGACGAACTGGCGTTGAAAGCGGCGATCGAGAGCGGACACGTCGCCGGCGCGGCACTCGATGTCTATGCCGAGGAGCCGGCCAAGGACAATCCGCTGTTCGGCATGGAGCAGGTAGTGTGTACGCCGCACCTGGGCGCGTCGACTTCGGAAGCGCAGGAAAAGGTCGCGGTCCAGGTCGCCGAGCAGATGGCGGACTTCCTGCTGACGGGTGCCGTCACCAATGCCCTTAACATGGCCTCGATGACCGCGGAGGAAGCGCCCAAGCTGAAACCCTACATGGCTTTGGCGGAACAGCTCGGCGCGTTCGCCGGGCAGGCGACGCAGAGCGCCATCAAGGAGATCGAGATCTGCTATGAGGGCGATGTCTCGACGCTCAATACCAAGCCGCTTACCGCGATCGTGCTGAAAGGACTGCTGGGGCCGCTGCTGGAAGGCGTCAATATGGTCAACGCGCCGGTGATCGCCGAGGATCGCAACATTAAGATGCTGGAGGCGAAATCGGAAACGGCGGGCAACTACCACACGCTGATTACCGTCACCGTGACGACGGAGAACCAGGAACGCTCGGTCAAGGGAACACTGTTCAATCACGAACCCCGCATTGTCGAGATCAAGGGCATTCACATCGACGCCAAGCTCGGGCCGAACATGCTCTATATCGCCAATCACGATAAACCGGGCTTGATCGGGGCGCTTGGCACCGTGTTGGGTAAGGCCGGCGTGAACATCGCGACCTTCAACCTGGGCCGTGCCGGCGAGGGTGGGGATGCCATCGCGTTGATCGAGATCGACGGCCAGCCGCCGGAACCTGTGGTGGCGCAGGTGCAGGGCCTTGAACACGTGATGCACGCCATCCCGATGCGCTTCTAGAACGGGGAAAGAGGGACGTATGGAAACGACGACCGACAATCCCATCGGCCACGACGTCGGCGCCGAGGCGGCGGAGGTTCTGGACGTCCTTGCGAAGGGCGGGGTCGCGATCATCCCGCTCAATGTCGCCTACGCCATTCTTGGCCAGACCGAAGCCGCGATCCGGCGCATCTTCGAGGTGAAGCAGCGGAGTTTCGACAAGCCCTCCGGCATGTTCGGCTGCGCTGCCGCGTCAGCTGACCTGCACGTGCTGACCGAAGAGGGCGAAGCGGTACGCCGGGCGCTGATCGAGGACGCTGACCTGCCGTTCTCCATCGTCGCCGACTATCGCCCGGATCATCCGTTGTTGGTCAATGTCGATCCGTTCGTGCTGGAAACCAGCACCAAGGGGGCGACCATGGACATGCTGATGAACGCGGGGCCGCTGCACAACGCGCTGGCGGCGCTCAGTCACGGACGCGCCACGCCCGTCTTCGGTTCCAGCGCGAACCAGTCGCTGACGGGTTCGAAATACACGGTCGCCGATATCGAGCCGGTGGTGCTCGATGCTGCGGACATCGTCATCGATCACGGTACGTGCCGGGATGCGAATGCCGACGGGCTGTCATCGACGATCATCGACTTTCGCGACTGGTCGGTGGTGCGGGCCGGTTGCCGCTTCGACGAAATCCGGGCGTTCCTGCGGACGCGGTTCCGAATTTCACTTGCCGTTTGACCGGGATTTCACAAGCATTCACTGTTGTCGTTTGATCCATAATTTCACAAGTTCAGACGTTGAATTTGGATCGAATTACACTAGGTTTGTGGAGTTATAATCAACCCTCGGAGGACGCCATGAGTTTACGACTGAACAGCGAAGCGCCGAATTTCGCGGCGGAGACGACCGAAGGCACCATCGACTTCCACGAGTGGATCGGTGACGGTTGGGCTGTCCTGTTTTCACACCCGAAGGACTTCACGCCGATCTGCACGACCGAACTCGGTTACGCGGCCAAGATCAAACCGGATTTCGAAAGCCGGAACTGCAAGATCATCGGACTCAGCGTCGATCCGGTCTCGGATCACGTGGAATGGGCCAAGGACATCGAAAGCTCGCAGGGGCATGCGGTCAACTACCCGATGATCGGCGATCCCGATCTCAAGATTGCGAAGCTCTATGATATGTTGCCGGCGGACGCGGGGGACAGCTCCGACGGGCGTACCGCCGTCGATAACCTGACGGCGCGGACCGTTTTCATCATCGGGCCCGACAAGAAGATCAAGGCCTCGCTCACCTATCCGATGAGCACCGGCCGCAACTTCCACGAAATCCTGCGGCTTCTGGATTCCTGCCAGCTTACCGCCAAGGAACAGGTCGCGACGCCGGTTAACTGGAAGCAGGGCGAGGACGTGGTCATCGTGCCCGCTGTTTCCGACGACGCCGCCAAGGAAAAGTATCCGGACGGCTGGAAGTCGCCGCTGCCCTATTTGCGGATCGTGCCGCACCCGAAGTGACGCACTTTGGTGCGCGACCCTGAAACGAAATGAAAGAGCCCCGGCCGTTCGACGGTCCGGGGCTCTCGCGGTTTTTACCGTTGCCCGCGCCAAGCGCGGGCCTTTGTTCCTGCCTGCCGCCGGTCGGCGTGCAGGCCTATATGAATATTCGGTTTTTCAAACGATTTACGATCCGCCGCGTCCCGGCCGGGTGACGTTTAAACTCAGGCAGAACGTGGCCCCGTGCATCGCCGGGGCCAGGGACTATGGTCCGGTGGAGCCTCCATGCGATCTCTCCTGTGTTTTTATCGCGAGCTGCCCTTACGGCAACCCATAAATCGAATCGTACGCCGATCCGGTTTTCGGCGCAACGTCGCCCCGGTTGAATCTTTGTAAAAATTTCGAAAATTGTGATGGGCGGTAGGGTTTAGGCGGCGTCGTCTGCTTTCGGCACGGTCGGGCGGTTCTTGCCGATCTGGGTAAGATCGTAAGGCGTCGACTGGTACAGGCAGTTGACCCAGTTGCCGAACAGGATGTGCGCGTTGGCACGCCATGTATTCACCGGTTCCCGTGCCGGGTCGTCGTCCGGATAGTAGTTCTTCGGCACCTGGATCGCGGCGCCTTTGGCGACGTCGCGCCGGTACTCGTCGCCAAGCGTCGTCGAATCGTACTCCAGATGATTGAACATGTGCACCTGATTCAGGACCGGGTCCAGCACCAGTGCCATGCCCGCTTCGTCCGACTCCGCCAGCACTTCCAGATGACTGAATTTTTCCAGGTCTTTCCGGTGGTTTTCTGTGTGGCGCGAGACGGGGATCGGGATCGCGTCGTTGAGGCCGCGCATCATCGGCGAGGTCGGTTCCAGCACGCTGTGCCAGTAGACGCCGAAGGCCTTGTGGGGAAGTTGGTACTTGGGAATGCCGTAGAAATGATAGAGCGCGGCCTGCGCTCCCCAGCACAGGTTGAAGCATCCGTGTACGTTATCCAGCGACCAGTCGAAGATGTCGCAGAGTTCCGACCAGTAGCGCACCTCATCAAACGGCAGCTTTTCGATCGGCGCGCCCGTGACGATCAGGCCATCGAACTTCTCGCCGCTGACCTCGGTCCACGGATGATAGAAGTCGAGCAGATGCTGTTCCGACGTTGTCTTCGGCTTGTGACTGGTAAGCGAAAGCAGCGTGCATTCAACCTGCAGCGGTGTCGCCCCAAGCACGCGGGCGAGCTGAGTTTCGGTTTTCACCTTTTCGGGCATCAGGTTGAGGATCGCGACTCTCAGGGGGCGGATATCCTGGCGGATGGCGTCCGCGTCGTTGATGATCGGGACCCCCTCACTTTCGAGCACGCGACGCGCCGGTAACTCCGATGGAATTTTTATCGGCATTTCCTGTGTTTCCTCAGCATTCCTGGCCGCGACGCTGGGCGCGCGCCCGACAGACCTTGAGATAGCGGCTGGCGTTCGCCTGTGCAACCTCGTTGCCCGCCGCCTGCCTCTCGATCAGGTCATACAGAAGCCGGATGAATTCGTCGCTCGTCGGCGCCTTGCCGTTTTCGCCGCTACTCGGGAACAGATCGTCGACGTCGACCGAGAAACCGTAGTTCGCCGCGAACGCTTCGTAGCGCGGTTTGCGATCCTCCAGCAGCAACGGGAAAAGATGCCGCGCGAATTCCCGGCGGTCGACGCCCTTGCCGTCGTCGGGCTGGCCGGAGAGGTGCGTCCCGATGAAACCCGGGTTATAGAAAAGCGGCTTCGGATCGCTCTCGGCGCGCCGTTTCAGGGTTTCCTCGCCTTTGGCATTGGCCCGGATATAGAGGATCATCGTGTTCTCGCGCAGCGCCGAGATCACCGGATCGTCCGGATTGTCGATGTCCGCGATCTCGCACAGACTGCCGGACGCGTCGTTGATGAAATCCTTGCAGGAATAGATGCGCCATGCCTTGTCGAGGAATCGTCCGATGTCTTGCATGGAGTTGATTTCCGCATCCCGGTATTGGTGCTGGCGCTCGAGAAACGTCTCCTTGTCGAGGCCGCCGCCTTCGGGGTCGCCAAACATGCCGAGATATGTCGATACAGGTTCCAGATTGTCGACCGAGATGTTGTGATTGATGTAGATCGAGTCCGAGCGCAACAGCCCCGCTACGAACGGGTCGGTCCGCATGATCCGAAACTTGATGTTATCCAGAATGTACTCGGCCAGATAGCCGGTGCCGATCCGGTAGTCGGCGGAATAGTGAAACCAGTTGTCGCTGCGCCGGAGCCCGGTCGACAGCATGGTCTTGCCGACACCGGACATGCCGAGCAACGTTACCGCATGCGGCAACGTCCGGAATTCGTCGAAACTCGGCAGCACTGTAGCCATGGCAATCTCACAGGGTTTGTTTCGGGACTGAATGTCCCCGACATTCTCTCCGTCGTCAAACCCGGGATGGGGCCAACGGGTATCAAAAGGAAGAGTGACGGTCACTCCGCCGCGGTCGACTTCTCCTTGGCCATGGCGGCATAGTCGTCCTTCAGCCGTGCGATGCCGCGCTCAAGGAACGAATCCCGCATGGCGTGGCCGTTGCCGGGCCGGGCCGTCATTTGCTCGGGCGGCGTCGGGTGGGTGACTTCGGGCCAGTGACCGGATTGGGCGGTTGCGCCCTCGGCGGCGATGGCGACCGGATCGTCGTCCTCGATCGCCGGCGGCTGAGTGACTTCAAGGCAATCCCAGGTGATCTCCAGCGGGATGTTGTTGGGGTCGAAGAAATAGATCGACCATAGCGTGCCGTGATCAATGGCGCCCGTCACCTCGACGCCGGCCGCTTCCAGCTTGTCCTTGAAGCCGAACAATTCCTCGCGGCTGTCGACGGTGAAAGATACGTGATCGAAGCCCAGCGGCGCGCTCGTCGGGCTGCCGTGGAATTTTTCCTCCATCGTGCTGGCGCCTTCGTACTGGAAGAATGCGACCAGCGTGTTGCCGGCGCGGAAAAAGTAGTGCCGGAAACCGTCGTGCCCGATGCCGGAATGCAATTCCATGCCGAGAAGATCACGGTAGAAGCGGATCGTCCCGGTCAAATCCGGGGTAATGAAGGCCAGATGGTTGATACCCTTGATGTCCATTGGGGTCTCCCTTCGATTCCGTGCGTTCCCCTCAGTATATCCGGGAAAGCGCGGTCCCGAAACCCGGGGTTAGAACCCCTTCGGGGAAATCCCGGTCATTCCGACGTGGCTATTTCGGCTCGGCTACAGGAACGAGGACGAAGGACATGCATGCGCATATTCAAGGACGAGCGACGCAGAGACGGGGCGAAATAGCCCGTCCCATGCGGGTTTCGGCCCTGGCGGATGTCCGTTGCGTCGGCACGCTTGCCCGATACGAAGGTATCGCACCGCGCGTCCCTTCTGACGGATCGCCACGCCAGGGCCGAAACGGAACTGATCGGGGTTTTCTTGAAGGGTTTCTAGGCATAAGGGTTCTTGCCGGACCGGGTATGGATGCGGATCGGAACGCCGTCGAGGTCGAAATCGTCCCTAAGTCCGTTGGCGAGATACCTTAAATAGCTGTCCGGCAGCTTGCCCGCCGTCGAGGAGAATAGATAGAAAGTCGGCGGACGGGTCTTGGCCTGGGTCATGTAGCGGATCGTCAGGCGCTTGCCGTGTGAGCCCATGGGCGGGGGATGCGCATCCAGCATCCCGGAAAGCCAGCGATTGAGCGCCCCCGTCGGGACACGCGCGTTCCAGAGATCGAAAACTTCGAATACCGCCGGCAACAGCTTGTCGACGCCGCGTCCCGTCAATGCGGACATGGTGACGACGCGTACGCCCCTGATCTGTTGCAGGGACGTCTGCAGGCGGTCATTGATCATGGCCATGGTTTCGCCGCGGTTCTCGATGCTGTCCCATTTGTTGACGGCGATGATCAGCGCCCGGCCTTCGTCGACGACCTTGCGGGCGATGGTCAGATCCTGTTTTTCCAGCGGTTGTTCGGCGTCAAGCACGAGGACTACGACCTGGGCGTACTGAATGGCGCGGAATGTATCGTTGACGGCGAGGTGTTCCAGTTTTTCCTGAACCCTGGCCTGACGGCGCAGTCCGGCGGTGTCGACGAGCCGGATCGCGCGGTTCTCCCAGGTCCATGTCGTGGCGATGGCGTCTCGTGTGATGCCGGCTTCCGGCCCGGTGAGCATCCGGTCCTCGCCCAGAAGCCGGTTGACCAGCGTCGACTTGCCGGCGTTGGGCCGACCGACGATGGCGAGTTGCAGCGGTGCGTTCAGGATGGCCTGATCGTCTTCCTCCTCGCCGCTATCCTTGAATGGCAGGCCGTCCTCGTCCGTTATGTGCGCTGCACGTTCTGCCTCGGCTTCCGCCTGTTCGTGGAACGGGAGAAGTGCGTCGTAGAGGTCGTCGAGACCGAGGCCGTGTTCCGCGGAAAGGGGGATCGGGTCGCCGAGGCCGAGGCTGTAAGCCTCCAGCACGCCGCTTTCCGCCTGTGCGCCTTCGCACTTGTTGACGCCCAGGATCACAGGGGTGTTCTGGCTTCTGAGCCATTGCGCGAAGTGGCTGTCGGTCGGCGTCACGCCGGCGCGGCCATCAATCAGTAACAGCGCGACATCGGCTGCGGCGACAGCCTGTTCTGTCTGCTGACGCATGCGGCTTTCCAGACTGTCATCGGTCGCGTCTTCGAGCCCCGCCGTATCGAGCAAGTGGAATTTCAGATCCGAGATTGACGCTTCGCTCTCTCGCCGGTCACGGGTGACGCCGGGCGTGTCATCGACGATGGCCAGGCGTTTGCCGACCAGGCGATTGAACAGCGTCGACTTGCCGACATTGGGCCGGCCGATAATGGCAAGGGTGAAGCTCATGGCTAGAAGCCGTGCGCCCGCGTCACCGGTAGACGACCAGTTCTGCGTCGTTGGCGAGGAAGATCACCGAACCGTTGGCGACAATCGGCGGCACCGAGACGCCGTCCGGCATTTCCACGATACCGAGCAGGCGACCGGTATAGGGCGAGACGGCAAGTGCTTCCTCGTTCGATCCGGCGACGATGATCCGGTCGCTGACGAGCAGAGGCCCTGTCCAGACAATCGGGTCCTCCTTGTCTTCGGGGTCTTCGAACCGAGGCAGGCCGATGACCCACATGACCTTGCCGTCCTCGCGGGCGATGCAGACAAGCTCGTTCTCGTTGGTGATGGTATAGATATAATCGCCGGCGACCCACGGGCTTTCCGTGCCGCCGATCTCGCGAGCCCAGTTGCGGCGCCCGTTGCGCAGATCGATGGACGCCATGACGCCGGCGTGG
This sequence comes from Rhodospirillales bacterium, assembly GCA_965229805.1. Taxonomy (GTDB): domain Bacteria; phylum Pseudomonadota; class Alphaproteobacteria; order Rhodospirillales; family Casp-alpha2; genus UBA4479. The sequence goes on from CBDDJO010000002.1 coordinate 1,511,552, forward strand.
CTGATGGCGATGACCTGGCCGCGGTCAATGATCGGACGGCCGCGGATCTGTGCCAGCGAGGCGACGGCGTCGGTGCGTCGGATCGAAACCAGGTTGTCCTGCCAAACGACGCGCCCGTTGTCGGCGCGCAGCGCATAAAGCTCTCCGGACGTGTAGGGGACGACAACGATGCCGTTGTCCACGGCGGGTGCCGCGCCACCGAGAAGAGATGCGGTCTCCTGGCTGCCCTGATGCGTCCAGAGGGTCTTGCCGTCACGGGCATCGAGCGCGATCAGCGTGTTGTCCACGGTGACGACGAACACGCGGCCGCCACGGACCGTCGGTGCAACGCGCATCGGAATGCCGATACGTTCCTGCCAGACGACTTCGCCCGATTTCGCGTCAATGGCGAATACGACGCCGAATCCGGTGGTGACGAAGACGCGCCCGCGCTCATAGGCGAGGCCGCCGCCGATATGACCTTCGTCGTCGTCATCGGGCTCGAGATCGATATCCCAGAGCGTATCGCCGTCCTGCAGGGTATAGGCGGTCAGTTCGGACTCGGTGTCCATCGCGAAAACGACGCCGTCGGCGACGATCGGGGTTGCCACGAAGCGGAGTTCGTCGTCGGCCCCGGAACCGATATCCCGGCTCCAGACTTCGCTCAGGTTGTCGCTAACCGCCACATGGTGCATGGCGTGGCTGGCGTAACCGCCCGCCATCGGCCAGTTGTCGTTGGGTGTCGGCGCGGGTAGCACGATGTTGGCCTCGCCCGGCGCCACATCGGCGCGCAGGCTGCGTTCGTTGGCGAGAACAGCGATCCGTTCACCGGGCAGGGGGTCTTTCTTGGTGCTGAACGGATCCCAGTCGCTCAAGGTGTCGCAACCGCCGAGACCCAGCGTCACCCCGACCAAGGCGGTGAGCAACGCGGTTTTTGAATATGCGCGAACGTTTGGCATGGAAAACATCATTGGCCGATCGCTTGTAGAAGTTCCTGGGCTCTTGAGCGTACGCCGCCCGGTGCTTGCGGGTCTAGAGCGATCGCTTGAAGCATGTCGAGTGCCTTGTCTTTCTCCCCGAGCGTGATTGCGGCCATTGCGGATATTTCACGAGCCGAATGACGCCAGTTACTCTCTGCGGCCGTTAACGGCTCGAGCTTGTCGATGACGGCCGGCGCATTGTCCTTGCCGATATCCAGCAATTGCACGGCGGCGAGCACCGTGGCCAAGTCGCGAAACGATTGTGCATGGCTCTTGTTGGTGGCAATCCGGTCGTAAAGATCGGCCGCGCCCTGAGAATCGCCGTTCTTGGCCATCAAGGCGGCGCGGCGGAACTTCGCCAGGACCTCTATGTCGCCGATGCCGTCGCCTTCGAGTTTCGTCAGGCTGTCGATGGCGCTCTCGGTCTGTCCCTCCTGGGCGAGGGTGGCGGCACCGATCAGCCGGTCGGTGGATTCCAGTCGCACGCTGCGGTCATAGGCACGGTAGCCTTGATAGCCCGCGACCACGGCCACCACCGCCACGGCGACGGCGATGACGTATTTGCCGTAGGTTTTCCACAGCTTCTGCGCCTGTTCCTGGCGCAGTTCCTCGTCGATTTCGCGCAGTAACCCGTCGTCTTGCTGATCGGCCAACGTCGTCTCCGTCCACCCGGGCCCGAAGCGGTATGCCGGGCCTGATTAAAAGGCGCCCAAACATATCGGGGCGGCACCCGAATGGCAAACGATTGCAGCGGTTTAAGACGGGTTTTCACGGCCTGCTGGTCACTGGCCTTAAGACGACGTTAACCACTTCCAGGCGATACTCGGCCTGCGTCAACAGGAGGCTCTTCAGCCATGAAAATATCCGTCCGGTGGCTCGCGGCCGCGCTGATTTTGATGTCCGCCCTGACGCTTTCGGCGTGCGGCTTTTTGGTGCCGGCCGAGGGCGTATCGCTGATGGGTACGGACAAAACGCTTGCCGATCATGTAATTTCGCTTTCGAGCGGCAAGAACTGCTCGCGGGTACGCAAGGAGCAGGGGTTGACGTATTGCGAGGAAGACATGCCGCAGATCCGGCAGAATATCTATTGCTATCGCGACCTCGGCGGGGTGACCTGCTATGATCAGGTGGACCCGCATGGACCGAACCAGAACCAGCAACGGGTTGACCGCAACGATCACAACTTGGCGAAATAATCTCGCTCCCGCCCGGGGAGCATCCCCGGATTAAGGATGGCCGAGACCGCATGACGTTCCGCTTTATTTTCTGGACTGTGCTCGTGTGCCTGCTTGTATCCGGTACCGCGGGATGGATTTTCTACGGCGAGCGCGAACCGGACCCGGAACAGCAGGCGATCGAGGCCCACAAGGTTGCGCTTGAAGCAGAGCGGCGTGCCGCGGAAGCCGGCGGTGTAGAGGAATGGACGCGTTACGCCCGTTCGCTCGTCACCGGACCGCAACGGTTCCGCGATCCGAAAGAAGCGATGACGTGGTATCGCAAGGCCGCCGACAAGGGCTATGCCTCGGCGCAGGTGGGTATTGGCGATCTGTACGCGGGCGGGCTCGGCGTGCGCGAAGACCACTACCGGGCGCAGGAGTGGTACAGCACGGCGACCCGGCTTTCCAGGAATGCAGAGGCGTATTTCAAGGTCGGGGAAGGATATTTCCGCGGCCTCGGCGCGCCGCAGGATTATGGGGCGGCGCTGCCGTATTACCAGGTCGCCGCCGAGCAGGGGCATCCGGTCGCGCAATATCTGATCGGTTCCATGTTCGAGGCCGGTTGGGGAATCGAGCGCGACCTGATCTCGGCCTGGGTCTGGTACAAGCAGGCGCTGCCGAGCGCGGACGTCATCGCCGCGCACGAGGAAACCTACAAGGTGGAAGATGCGCTGAAGCGGACCGAGACACAGATGAACCGAAGCCAACTCGATGTCGCCCGCAAGCGCTTCGCCGCTATTTACGGTGTGTCGGGCAATCGCGGTTGACGCGCGGGGGCCCGCCCCGCAACATCCCGGCCATGACCATTTCCGCCGTCACGTTTGATCTCTGGGATACCGTGTTCGATGACGAGTCCGACGAGCCCAAGCGCAAGGCGCAGGGGCTCGAGAGCAAGCCCGAGACCCGGCACCGGTTGCTGCTGGAAGCGCTCGAACGCCACCACGAGATCACCCGCGCCGAGGTCGATCTCGCGTACGCTGTCGCCAACGCCGCGTTCTACAAGGTATGGCAGGAAGCGAGCATCACCTGGAGCAACCGCGAGCGACTGGAGGTGCTGCTTAAAGGGCTCGGCAAACCGTTGCCCGACGACGAACTGGCGGCGCTGTCGTCGCGGATGGAGCGGCTGGAAGTGGACCTGCCGCCGGACATCCTGCCGGGTGTCCGGGATGCCATCCGGACGCTTGGTTCGCGCTACAAGCTGTGCGTGATTTCGGATACCATCGTGACGCCCTCATCCGGGCTCAGGGATATGCTCGCGCATCATGATTTGCTTCAGTATTTCAATGGTTTCGCCTTTTCCGACGAGGTCGGCCACTCGAAACCGCATCGCGATATGTTTGCGGCCGCGCAGGCTGAGATGGACGTGCCGTTCGAGGAAATGGTGCACATCGGCGACCGCGATAACAAGGACATCAAGGGGGCGCAGGTGCTCGGCATGAAGGCGATCCTCTATACCGCGAAACGGGATGCCGATCGTTATTCGACCTCGGCGGACGCGGTCTGTACCGACCACAAGGATCTCGTCGGTATTATCGACGCATTGGCAGAGAACTGACGCATGAACAAGACACCGAAAATCCTCATCGCCGACGGCAACACCCGGGACCGCAACGACGCCATGCAGGCGGTCGGTGGCGAACTGGGGGCGGAACGTTACGCCAACGAGATTCGCCGCATGTTCCCGGATGCCGAACTGGTAACGGTCTACCCCGCCGACAGCGACGATTACTTGCCCAAGGGGGCCGGTCTCGGTGATTTCGACGGCATGGTGATGGGCGGCTCGGGCCTGCATGCGTTCGACAGGGACCCGGAAGTGACGCGCCAGGTGGACCTGATGCGCGACGCGTTGGATGCCGGGCTGCCGGTGCTGGGGTCTTGCTGGGGATTGCAGGTGGCCGCCGCCGCGACCGGGGGCACCGTCGCACAGAGCCCGCGCGGCCGCGAGGTCGGGATCGCGCGGAAGATCGCGCTGACCGCCGCCGGGCGGGGACATGCGCTATATTCCGATAAACCGACGGTCTTCGATAGCCCGTGCATTCATTACGACGAGGTCACGCACCTGCCTTCGGGCGCGGTGGTGCTGGCCGAGAACGCCCACTCTGCCGTGCAGGCCGCCGTCATCCGCAAGGGCAATGGCGTGTTCTGGGGCGTGCAGTATCACCCCGAATTCGACGTGCCGCACCTGGCGAACCTCTACCGCCGTTATGCGGACGACATGCTGGGGCAGGGGTATTTCGTCGATGCCGATGATCTGGAACGTTACTGCAACGAACTGGACGCGCTGCACCAGGACCCGTCGCGCCTCGATCTGCGCTGGCGGCTCGGTATCGACGACGACGTTCTGGACGCGGATCTGCGTTGCCGGGAAATTCGCAACTGGGTCGACAGCCTGACCCGCGCTAGCTGATCCCCTGCAGCAGGTTGCTGCCGCGAATACCGTCGAAGATGAACTGGACGGCCAAGGCGGTCAGCAAGACGCCGACCACGCGGGAAATCACGTTGAGACCGGTGACGCCGAGCAGCTTCTGCACCTGTGTCGCCATCAAGAGAAATATTAGCGAAAGGGCGAGGTTCGCCAGCAGCGCGGTGAGCACGGCGGCGGTCCGGAGCGCGTCGCCGTCGGCGTCCGCCATCAGCAGCACCACGGCGCCCATGGTGCCGGCACCCGCGATCAGCGGCGTTGCCAGCGGGAACACGGACAGGTCGGGGCGGTGCGAGGATTCCTCGGCCTCTTCCTCGGTGGTCGAGCTGATACCTGAGGAATGCGCCAGCACCATGTTGATGCCGACCAGCAGCAATAGTATGCCGCCGGCGGTCTTCAGCGACGCCAGCGTGATGCCCAGATACGACAGCACGGATTTGCCGAAGAACGCGAACGCCAGAAGGATGCCGGTCGCCACCAGCACGCCCTTGATCGCGGTGCGACGGCGCTGCCGGGGCGGCATGCCGGCCGTCAGCCCGGCATAGACCGCGGCCACGTCGATCGGCCCGATCACAGCGAAGAACGTGGTGAAGGCGACAAGCGCGGTTTCGATGATTTTCGGTGAAAGGTCCATCACTCCCCCTGATCCCAGGTTCAAGGAACACCGGATCACGTGCGGGGTCAATAAGGTCCCGACGGACTGGGATCAAGGGGCGTTTGCGCCGGGTCTAATTACCGTTACGGTGGCATATGGTAAGCGATAACGTCGGTTGCATCTTTCTGCACGGTTTCATGGGCCGTGCCGAGACCCGGTTTCTTGGGATGACGTTCGAGTACTTCAGGGGACTGCGCGCCGTCGCTGATGCGATAGGTACCGTGGTTCGGGTGCCGCAGATGCCCCTCCGCGCCGGCATCGATGACCGCGCCGAAGCCGTGCAGCACGTGCTTGATGAACTACGCACACCGAAGATCGCGCTGGTCGGCGCCAGCATGGGTGGGCTGGTGGCCCGCGCGCTCGCGACGCGCTTCGATCCCGAGCGGCGTATCGCGACCGTGATCACTGTCGCCACGCCGCACCGGGGCTCGCCGCTCGCTGACCGGGCGCTCTCGAACGAGACGCGGCTGCCGAGCTGGGTCGTCAATCGGTTGCAGCCGGTGTTCGAGGACCTATCGACGGCAGGCACGGTGCGCTTCAATGACCGGACGCCGGACCGTGGCGACGTGCGGTATCTCTCGTGGGGATTCTCGCGTCCCGCCGAGGACATGCCGATGTTCCTCAAGCGCCGCCAGAAGCAGATTTTCGCGCTGGAAGGCGACAACGACGGCATGGTCTCCGTCGCGTCCTCGAAATGGGGCGAGCGGTTCGTCCACGAACGCGCGGATCATTTCGAGACCATTGGCTGGTCGCCGAAGCTGCCGGACATGGCAACGGCCCGTCCGCTCGATCAGCGGCAGTTGTGGCGCGACGTGATCACCGCCGGGGACGAGGGAACCTAGAGCGTCCCCGCCATCGCCGCGTCGTACATCCGGCGCATTTCCTTTTCGCCGACGAAGACTGGGTTGCCGCCGGCGGTCGGGTCTTCGGCCGCCATTTTCGAGAGATCATCGAGGCGTGCGCCGTCGACGCCGAGGTCCGCCGCCGTATGCGGGATGTCGAACCCTTTCCTGAGATCCAGTACCCAGTTTTGCACGTCGTCGAAGCTGTCGCCGATCCCGAGCCAGCGGGCGAGGCGGGTCAGTTTCCCGTCGATGGCGTCGCGGTTGAAGGCCAGCACGTAGGGCATGAAGACGGCGTTCGTCAGCCCGTGGTGCGTGTCGAACACGGCGCCGACCGGATGCGACAGGGAGTGGATCGCGCCGAGGCCCTTTTGGAACGCGACCGCGCCCATGGCGGCGGCGGACATCATGTGCGCGCGCGCCGTCAGGTTGGAGCCGTCCTTGACCGCCGTCGGCAGCCATTCCTTCACAAGTCGCATGCCTTCGACGGCGATGCCTTCGCCCATCGGGTGATAGAACGGCGAGCAGTAGGCCTCGAGACAGTGCGCCAGTGCGTCCATGCCGGTCCAGGCGGTGATGTTGGCGGGCAGACCCTGCGCCAGTTCCGGGTCGCAGATGACGACAGCCGGCAGCAGCTTGGGGTGGAAGATGATTTTCTTGGTGTGCGTGGTTTCGTCGGTGATGACGCCGGCGCGCCCGACCTCGGACCCCGTGCCGGACGTGGTCGGTACGGCGACGATGGCGGCGATGCCGTCCGGATCGGCGAGCTTCCAGTTGCTGCCGATATCCTCGAAATCCCAGATCGGCCGGGTCTGGCCGACCATCAGCGCGATGCACTTGGCGCAGTCCATGGCGCTGCCGCCGCCCCAGGCGATGATGCCGTCGTGGTTGCCGGAGCGGTAGGCCTCCAGCCCCGCCTCGACGTTGGCGTTGACCGGGTTGCCCTTGACGTCGGAGAACACCGCGCCGGGGACGCCAGCGGCTTCCAGTTCCGAAAGCGCCGCCGGAATCATCGGCAGGTTCGCCAGCCCCGGGTCCGTCACCAAAAGCGGCCGGGTCATGCCCAGGTCCTTGCAGACCTTGCCGATCTCGGAGATGCGGCCGGCACCGAAGCGGATCGTGGTCGGATAGCTCCAGTTGCCGGAAAGCTGGGTGACGTCGTTGCTCATCAATGTGTACTCCTGAGATATCCGGTTGTTAGTTGCTGAACGCCACCGTGGCGGCGGCGCGGTCGAGTTTGCCCTGACCCCAGGCCGACGGTCGCGCGGGTGCCGCATCCTTGTCGGAGACGGACGTACCGTCGCCGACGTTGGTCAGGTCCACGGTGCCGGCTTTGGTCTCGACATAGACGCCCTTGCCGCCCAGCAGCGCGACCTCGAAGCTCTCGTCCAGCGTGCCGCCCCAAAAGGTGGTGCCGCGAATGCCGATGGTCGCGGTCTCGGTCTCGACGGTCATCGACGCCTCGGCCAGCTGCATCATCGAGCCGCTGGTCATTGAGAAGGCGCCCTTCATCAGGCGCATGACGGCGTTGCCGCCGTCCTGTTCGACAACGAATTCGACCACCGAGAACTGCGTGCGTTCGCCGAGTTGCACGGTCGTGCCGTCGTTGAAAGTCAATTTGAGCCGGGCGCCCTTGCCGGTCGAGACGATATCGCCAAGCTGGACTTCGCTGCCTTTTTCGAGTGGACGCGGTAGTGCGTCCTGCATGGCGACGGCGGCCTTCTCGATCCGTGACACCTTGGCGACGACGTCGGTGTTCTGCTGCTGTGCCGGGGCCGGAACGGCGACCAGGAGCAGGAACGCGAGATAAACGGACAAACGGCGCATAACAATTCCCTCCGAATAAACGACGGTCCGCCCTTGCCCTCAAGTGATTGATTTTTCTTGCCGTTATCCATGCCGGGCCGGGCATGTCAAACGGTTTCCCGGAAACTGCCGTCAACAAACGTGAAACGCGCCGTCAGATGATCTCGAAGTAGCGTTCCATTTCCCAATCGGTGATGTGGCGGCGGAACTCGCGCTCCTCCCACTCCCGGCTGGCGGCGTAGTGATCGACGAATACGTCGCCGAACATGTCGCGCGCGACCTTTGACGACTTTAGCCGGCCCGCCGCCTCGAACAGCGTTGCCGGCAGAGCCAGTTTCTTCGGAAATTTCTTCTCGTAGGCGTTGCCTTCGACCTTCGGTTCCGGTGTCAGGTTGGCCTCGATGCCGTGCAGGCCGGATGCGATGGCGGCGGCGAGTGCCAGGTACGGATTGCAGTCGGCCGCGGAAACCCGGTATTCGACCCGCTGCGATTTTTCCGACCCCCTAACGACGCGCAACGCGCAGGTCCGGTTGTCGACGCCCCAGGTCGCCTCGGTTGGTGCCCAGAAGCCCGGTATCAGCCGGGTATAGCTGTTGACCGTGGGCGCGATCATCGACAGGAATTCAGGCATGAGCTTCTGCTGCCCGGCAACGAACTGGGTCATGGTCTTGCTCATGCCGTCCGCGTCCTTGGCATCATGGAAAGCCGACTTGCCGGCGTTCTTGCCGGAACCTTTCTTGTTGAGTGAGATGTGAATGTGCCCCGACTGTCCCGGCCAGTCCGGCGACCACTTGGCCATGAACGTTGCCATCAGACCGTGCTTTTGCGCCATGATCTTGGCGAAGGTCTTGAACAGGGCTGCCTTGTCCGCGGCCGCCAGCGCCCCGTCGACCGAGATCGCGGCTTCCAGCACGCCGGGACCGGTCTCCTCGTGCAGGCCCTCAAGTTTCATGTCCATTTCAACGCAGCCGTCGAGCAGTTCCTGATAGAGATCGCTCTCGACCGTATTGCGCAGCACCGAATACCCGAAGAAGCCCGGCTGTAACGGTTTCATGTCGCGGTAGTTCTTCTCGCGGACGGAGTGGGGTGTTTCCTCGAACACGAAGAATTCGAACTCGAATCCAGCATTGACCGTGTAGCCCATCTTGTCGGCGCGTTCGAGCACTCGGCGCAGTATGCCTCTCGGGCAGACGTCCTCGTACTTGCCGGCGAACTCGCCCAGGAAGAACAGCATGTTGTCCTCCCACGCGATGTCGCGGCAGCTTTCCGGCAGGATGTGCACGTCAGCGTCCGGATAGCCGGTATGCCAGCCGGTAATCTGCACGTTGTCATAAAGCTGATCGTAGGAGTCCCAGCCCAGCACGACGTCGCAGAAGCCGAACCCCTTGTCGAGGGCGGACAGGAACTTGTCCTTGCCCATGTATTTGCCGCGCATGATGCCGTCGATGTCGAAAACGCCGACCTTGACGTATTCGAGGCCACGTTCCTTGATGATCGCCTTGGCATCGGCGACCGATTTCACATTCCGCGCATACATGCAGTCCCCCCTGACGAAACCGTTGTGATTTATGCTATTTTAGGGCTGCATCCCCCCTTGCGCCAAGCATCGGATTGGCCGTTGGCCGTATTATTTGACGTGTTTTCGAGGAATTTAGGCCGATCATGGAAATCGACGTTACGGAAACGCTGAAACGCGGCATGGCACTCCATCAAGAGGGCGATTTGGCGGGTGCCGAAGCGGCCTATGGTAATATCCTCAAGGCCGCGCCCGGACATGCGGACGCGCTGCACCTGACGGGGCTGCTCCGCCATCAGCGCGGCGACAACGAAGCCGCCGTCGGGTTGATCGTCAAGGCGATCGAGGCGGACGGCAAGGTGGCGCTTTATCATGCGAATCTGGGGCGGGTGCTCAAGGCGTCCGGTGACGACATAGGCGCGGTCGAGGCGTTTCGGCTTGCAGTCCATCTGCAACCGGAAACGGCCAGTCTGCATGCCGATCTCGCTTCGGCGTTGTTGGGGACGGGGGACGCCGATGCGGCGCGGGCGCGCGCCAATCTGGCACTCGGGATCGATCCGAATTCCGGCGAGGCGCATGTCAACCTGGGCCTTGCGCTGCAGGACCTTTACGGGCCCGCTCACGAGGACGCGGTTCGTGCTTTTCGCCGCGCCATCGAATTAACACCGCATCTGGCCGGGGCGCACCTGGGTCTTGGCATTGCGTTGCATGAAACCGGGGACCGGGAAGGCGCCGAAGCCGCGTACCGGAAAGCCATCGCACTTAATGCCGGGTTTGTGGAGGCGCACTGCAATCTCGGCAATCTGGCGCGCGACGCGCTTTGCTTCGACGAAGCCGTCGGGCATTACCGCCAGGCGCTGGCGATCGATCCGGCGCAGGCGCAAGTCTGGGGCAATCTGGGCGTTGCGTTGCAGGAGGCGGGCAATCTGAACGACGCGCTCGCGGCCTACGACAAGGCCATTGCAAATGCGCCGGAGGATGCGGATATCCGCCGCAACCGCGGCATGGCCCTGCTGGCGCGGGGGCATTTCATTGAGGGCTGGCAAGACTACGAGTACCGCTGGCGGACGACGCGCTTTCGCAACCTGCAGCGCGACTGGCCGGTGCCCGTATGGGATGGCGGCGACCTGACCGGCAAGCGCATCCTGGTGCATGCGGAACAGGGGCTCGGCGACACGCTTCAGTTCTGCCGCTACCTGCCCATCCTGCACAGGCTGGGCGCAACGGTGATCTTCGAATGCGCGGACGCGTTGAAACCGCTGATCCAGCCAATGCCGGGGGTTGCCGACGTGATCCGGTCGGGCATGTCCTTGCCGAAGGTCGATTGCCACGCGCCGCTCTTGAGCCTACCGCGTCTTGTCGGCACGACGGCGGAGAGCATTCCCGCCGATACGCCCTACCTGCACGCCCCGACGGAACGGCTGGCAAAGTGGGCAAAGGCCGTCGCCGCATTGCCGGTCGGAAAGAAAGTCGGCATCGCCTGGCGCGGCAGTCCGGACCATCCGCGTGATCAGGTGCGGTCGCCGGGTCTTGAACCGTTCATGGCGTTCGAGAAAGAGGGGCTGACATTGGTCAGCCTGCAGAAGGACGGCGGGGCAAGCGAGTTGACCTCGTTGTCCGGCGCCGAGCAGATCGTTGACCCGACGGTGGATCTGCGCGACTTCGCCGATACGGCGGCACTGATGATGCAACTGGATGCGGTGGTTTCTTGCGACAGCGCGCCGCTGCACCTTGCGGGGGCGCTCGGCGTGCCGGCGTTCGCTGTGTTGCCGCACGTCGCCGAATGGCGCTGGGGGCAGGCGCAACAAAAAACCCCCTGGTATCCGGGAATGACGCTGGTGCGTCAGCCGGAACCAGGGGATTGGGGATCGGTGTTCGATCAGGTGCGGCGTTTTATTGCCACGGCATCGAGAAGGTTTTGACGTTGGTGAAGCTCTTCATGGCTTCGATCACGCCTTCCTTGTAGCCGAGACCGCTGTCTTTAATACCGCCGAACGGCGACATCTCGATCCGGTAACCCGGCACTTCCCAGATGTTCACGGTGCCGTGCTGCAGTTCATTGATGAAGCGCGTGATGTAGTCGAGACGATTGGTCGCGACACCCGACGACAGGCCGAAGTTGGTGCCGTTGGCAACGCTGATCGCGTCGTCGATGTCCTTGATGCGCATGATCGGAACGGCCGGACCGAAGGTTTCCTCGACCACCAGTTCCATGTCCGGCGTGACGTGATCGACGACGGTCGGCGGGAAGATCGCGCCGTCGCGGTCGTTGCCGTGCAGCAGCTTGGCACCGGCCTTGACCGCGTCGTCGACGCGGCGCTGGAAGGTTTTGGCCGCGTCCTCGGTGATGACGCAACCGACGTCGGTTTCCGGGTCGGTCGGTTTGCCGGCCTTGAGTTTCTTCGCCTTCTCGACGCACTTGGCGGCGAATTCGTCGGCGATGCTCTCGTGCACGAGGATCCGTTTGACCGCCGTGCAGCGCTGACCGGAGTTCTTGGTGGCGCCGGCAACGGCCATCGTTGCGGCGCGGTCGATGTCGGCGTCCTCCATGATGATAAACGGCGCGTTGCCGCCAAGCTCGAGCACCGTGCGGCGATAGCCCGCCTTTTCGGCGATCATCTTGCCGACCGGCACGCCGCCGGTGAAGGTGATCAGATCGATGTGCGGATCGGTGATCATGGCGTCGCCGATCTTGGCCGGCATGCCGGTGACGACGTTGAACATTTCCGGCGGCAGGCCCGCTTCGTAAAGCACGTCGGCCAGCAGCAACGCCGTCAGTGGCGTCAACTCGGTCGGCTTGCAGACCATCCGGTTGTTGGTAGCAATTGACGGCGCGATCTTGTGCGCCACCATGTTGAGCGGGTGGTTGAACGGGGTGATCGCGCTGATCACGCCCAGCAACGGTTCGCGCTGGGTGAAAATCTTGCGGCGCTGGCCGTGCGGTGTCAGATCGCAGGAGAAAATTTCGCCGTCGTCCTGGATGACCAATTGCCCGGACAGGCTGAACACGTCGAAGGCGCGGCCGACCTCATAAAGGCTGTCTTTCTTCGAAAGCCCGCATTCGGCGGTAATCACGTCGGAAATCTCTTCCTTGCGGGCAACCAGGAGTTCCGCCGTTTTCTGCAGGATCTGCTGGCGTTCGTAGCGGGTCAGGTTAGGCTTGAATGCCTGCGCCTTCTTGAAGGCGTCCTCGATCTGTTTCGGGTCGGCATTCGGCACGGTGCCGACGACGCTGCCGTCATAGGGGTTCAGGACTTCGATCCGCTCGTCGTTGTCGACGTGCTCGCCGGCGATCCGCATGGTTTCGTGGCGGGGCGTTGTGGTTTCGGAGTGGGCATCCATGTCGAAGTTCTCCCGTATTCAGGAAACGTGATTGAGGGCGACATCGAAGATGTCGAAATTGCGTAACTGGCGACCGCACGGCAATTCGTGGACCGGTTTGGTGAGGATCAGCGGCACGGTCTGTTCGGTAACGCCACCGTGCGAGCGCAGCGGCTCCTTGAGCTGCGAGAGATCGTGGCGGTCGGCACTGGTGCCGATGACCTTGGATTTGTCCGAGACAACGATCAGGTCGCCGAGGCGATCTTCCGGCAGTTCGAACACCCGGCAGCCTTCGGCGCGGTCGTAGACATTCTGAACGCCGGGGAGGTCCTTCAGTTTCGCGGCGACGTCGGCGGCCGCACTTTCATCGGTCAGGTAGACCGTCGCGAACGAGCCGAGGGCGCCGTGGTGCACGACATACGGGTCGGTGATCGGCAGGATCACGCGGGACTTTTCCTTGCCCAGCAAGTCGTCGAGGATTTCCTGCAGGAAGATCACATCCGGTTCGCCGCCCGCTTGGTGCTTGGCGTTCATGCCGTGATCGGCGGTCAACGCCAGCGTCGCGCCAAGCGCGTCGAGCTTGGCGAAGTAGCTGTCCATCATGGCGTAAAACTCGTTCGCGACCGGCGTGCCCGGCGCGTGCTTGTGCTGGATGTAATCCGTCGTCGACAGGTACATCAGGTCCGGGCGCATGCTCTCCATCAGCTTGACGCCGGCGTCGAAGATGAATTCGCTCAACTCCGCCGAATAGACGGACGGAATTTCGCGGCCGACCATGGCCTGTGCATTATCGATGCCGTTCTCGGCCATTGTCGTCTCGTCGGCTTTTTCGGATGAGAAGCTGACCGCGCGGCCGGTCGAGAAATCGAGGCCGTGCCCCAACAGGCGACGCAGCTTGTCCTTGGCGGTGACGACGCAGACCTTGGCGCCGGCGTCGTGGAACGCCTTGAAGATTGTGTCGGCGCGCAGGAACTTGGGATCGTTCATCATGACTTCCTCGCCGCTGTCCGGGTCGAGGAAGAAGTTGCCGGAAATGCCGTGCACGGCCGGCGGCTGGCCGGTCACTATCGACAGGTTGTTCGGGTTCGTGAAGCTCGGCACCACGCAGTGCGCGCGCAGGTCGGCGCCGTTCTTCAGCGCGTTTTCCAGATACGGCATATGCCCGCCGGCGATGGCCTGCTCGATGTAATCGGGTTCCGATCCGTCGATGCAGACGGCGACGACGGGGTTCTGCGGCCAGGCGTAGGTGCGGCCATTGATGGAAACTGTCTTGTCGATGCTGTTCATTTATCCGTTCTTTCCTTTCAGGCGGCCGCCGGGCGGCCGTTCTGTACGTTCATGTCCTTGAGGACGGATTCGATGACCGCGAGCGCCCCCCGGATCTCGTCCGCGCCGAGTGCACCGATGCAGCCGATGCGGAACGACGGCGCGACGGTCAGCTTGCCAGGGTAGATGATGTAGCCCTGGTCCTTGAGCCGGTCGTAGAAAAGCTCGAAATCGAAGTTCGGGTCTTGCGGCATCTTGAAGGTGACGATGATCGGCGCCTGTAGGTTTTCGGGCAGCAACGTCTCGAAGCCGAGCTTGCGCATGCCGCCGATCAGCAAGTCGCGGTTTTCGGAATACCGTTTGTAGCGGCCGGCGACGCCGCCCGCATCCAGGAACTGGCCGATCGCGGCGTCGAAGGCAACGATAACATGGGTCGGCGGAGTGAAGCGCCATTGCGCGTTCTTTTCCATCGCCGTCCACTGGTCGTATAGGTCGAGGCTGAGCGCGTGGGCGTTGCCCTTGCAGCCTTCGAGCACCGACTTGCGGATGATGGCGAACCCCATGCCCGGCACGCCTTCGAGGCATTTGTTGGAGGATGCCATGACGGCGTCGAACGTGACTTCGGCGGCGTCGAGGTCGATGGCGCCGAAGGCGCTCATGGCGTCGATGATCAGGCTCTTTCCTTGTTTCTCGCAAACCTCGGCGATCTCGGCGATCGGGTTGAGGATACCGGACGTGGTCTCGCAGTGAACTGCGAGCACATGGGTAATCTCTCTGTCAGCGGCCAGCATCTTGTCGAGTTCGGCGGTATCGGGCGGTGTATCCTCCGGCGTTTCATAGGCCGTGCAATCGCGTCCGGCATAGCCGAGGATTTTCACCATCCGCTGCCCGTAGGCGCCGTTGATCAGCACCAGTGCCTTGCCGTCCTTGGGGATCAGCGTGCCCAGCGTCGCCTCGACGGCGAACGTGCCGCTGCCTTGAACGGGGACGCAGACATGGGTCGTTTCGGCGTTGGCGATTTTGAGCAGGTTTCGACGGACGCGGGCATTGGTTTCAATGAACGTGGCGTCGCGCGACCCCCAGTCGTGCAACATCGCCTGTTTGGTCTGATCGGTGGTGGTCAGTGGGCCCGGCGTCAGCAGCCAGGGATCACGATCGGCAGTCGTCATGGAGTTCTCCGCCTCTTCATTGTTCGCGAATGCGGACTTTATCGGTCAAAATCGGTCAAAAGTCCACAAATAAAAAATGAAACTTATTTGTCGACTAACGTTTGCGCCAGGCTTGCGTCCGGCTCTGGATGCCGCGTGTCAGGATCATGTGAAGCAGTCTCACACCCGCTGCCGTGCAGACGATCATCATGCCCATGGCGGCAGCCGGCGACTGGTCGCCGGCATCGTCCATGTTGAGAACGGCGACGGACGCCAGCGTTGTATCGGAGGAATACAGGAATACGACGGCCGATACGGTCGTCATGGCATTGACGAACAGGTACATCGAAATGTCCAGGATCGCCGGTGTGCAGACCGGGACCGTGACGCGCCAGAACGTCTTGTAGAACGGTGCCTTCAGGCTTTGCGACACGGCCTCGAACTCGGGATCCATCTGCTTCAGCGCCGTCACCGCCGAGAGGTGGGCGACGGTGTAAAAGTGCGTAATCGTGCAGATCACCAGGATGGGCATGGTGTGATAGATGAAGCCGAGCGGATTGTCCGGGTTGTTGAAGAAGAACACGTAGGCAAGACCGAGTACCAGGCCCGGGACCGCCATCGGCACCATGCAGAGCGCCTGCATTGCCGTTCGGCCTTGTTGAAAACCACGGCTTTTTTCGACGAGATAGGCGCCGAAAAAGACGATCGCGGTGCCGAAGATCGCCGTATAGGCCGCCATCTCGATGGAGTTGAAGTACGATTCCCAGCCGCCGCCGTCCATTAGTTTGAAATTGTAGTGCTTCAGGGTCAGGCTCAAATTGTAGGGCCAGAACTTCACCACCGATGCGAATGCCGCCATGGCCAGCACCGACAGGATGATGAAGCCGATCAGGCAGCAGAACGCCAGCATGATCGTATCGAACGCCTTGTTCGGCTTGGGCTGGAACGGGACCGCGCGGGCCGAAAGCAGCGCGACCTGTTTTCTCTGAACGATACGGTCGGCGATAAATGCAAAGGCGGCGGGGATCAGCAACGCCATGGACACCACGGCGCCCATCTGAAAATCGTGCCGGCCGACAACCTGCTTGTAGACGTCGGTCGCCAGCACGTTGTATTGCCCACCGACGACCTTGGGCACGCCAAAGTCGGTGATGACCAGGGTAAAGGCGACGAAGAACGCCGACACCAGGCCGTAGCGCATGCTGGGCAGGGTCACCGTGAAGAAGGTCTTGATCTTGCTCGCGCCCAGTACATCAGAAGCTTCGTAGAGGCGCGCGTCACTCAGGGACATGCTAATCAGCATGATCGTCATGACGTGCGGGAAGACATAAAAAACCTCGCCCATGACGATCCCGATGGGACCGTAAAGCTCGGCGCCGAACAGCCATTCCTTGATAATCCCCTGGTTGCCGAACAGGAACACCAGGGAAATCGCCGGCAGAAGGGACGGCATCAGGATCGGCACCAGGGCAATGCCCTTGAACAGGCTTTTGAACGGCATGCACGACCGGGTCAACGCGTAGGCGTAGATGAATGCGACGAACATGACGATCACGGTCGCAGCCAGCGTGACCTTGAAGCTGTTGCCGATCGACCATGAAAGCGCCGGCGTCGTCAGATAGGTAATGTAGTTGGTGAGGCCGATGAAATCGCCGTCGGCATTCTGGAAGCTTTTTGCCAGCAGTGCATAAAGCGGGAACGCGATTCCGACCAGAAGATAAAGCGCGATCAGCAACATCGCCCCGCGCATGATCCAGTCGTCACGGCTGATCCTGGGCTTCACGATTGGGGCGGTGGTGGCGGCGTCGCTCATCTCGGTCGATTACCTCCGCGCCGGATAGACGTTCATGTGCTCGGCGGGGAGCGCGACGAGAATCTTGCTGCCGAGGGAAATGTCGATTTCCCGGGCGCGGGCCACGGAGACGTCGATCATCAAACCGTTGTCACCGCTTACCGGGTCAGTATGCAGCCGGTGAAACGAGCCCAGGAACTCGACATGGTGAATTCCGAGTTCGAGTTGGTTTGGCGCGCCGTCGACACGGCTGCCGGTGAGCACGTCTTCGGGGCGGATGCAGAGCGTCACGTCCTGTCCCGGGGTCAGGTCCGGCGGACTGGCGCTGAGCGACACCTCGAAACTACCGATTTGCGCCGACGTCGGCGTCTGCAGTTTTGCATCGATGAAATTGGTGGTGCCGATAAAGTCGGCGACGAACGGGGAAGCCGGGTGGCTGTAGATCTCTATCGGTGAGCCGACCTGCTCGATCACGCCGTTGTTCATGACGACGATCCGGTCGGCCATGGTCAGCGCTTCTTCCTGATCGTGCGTAACCATGATGGTCGTAACCCCCAACTGGGTCTGCAAGTCCTTGATTTCATGGCGCAGGCGGGCGCGAACCTTGGCGTCGAGCGCGGACAGCGGTTCATCGAGCAGCAAAAGGCCCGGTTCCGTGGCCAGCGCGCGGGCCAGAGCCACACGCTGCTGCTGGCCGCCGGAAAGCTGCGCCGGGTATTTCCGTCCCTGGTCGGGCAGTCCCACCAGTTCGAGCAGTTCCGTGACGCGCTGCTCGATTTTCTGCTTCGAGACTTTCTGGTTTTCGAGCCCGTAGGCGACGTTGTCGCGGACCGACAGGTTCGGGAACAGGGCATAGGACTGGAAAACGATGCCGAAGTCGCGTCCGGACGGCGGCAACGCAGAAATATCCCGACCTTTCTGGAACACCTGACCGGCGGTCTGAATATCGAGACCCGCGATGGCGCGAAGGAGTGTGGTCTTGCCGCAGCCGGACGGCCCGAGAAAGCAGACGAACTCTTTTTCGAACATGTCCAGTGAAATGTCTTGAAGCGCCGTGAAGTCGCCGAACTTCTTGGTGACGTCGACGATCTTCAGATACGGCTCAGCGCCATCCGATGCCATGTGTGCCCATCCCCCTGCATAGAGGCCATCAACGATAACTTATGAATGTGACAATTGAAATGGATGGCCCCGAGCGGTCGAACGCCCGGGGCTCTCCAATTCGTGTCATCCGCTCCGCTTACTTCGGGTCGGACTTGCTGTCGTAGCGCTTGCGCCATTCATCCAGAATGCGGATGCGATTGGCGGCGGCCCAGGCGAAATCGTTCTGGATCATCTTATCCTCGATCCCGGCCGGGAAATTCTCCACCGGTTTCGATTTGCCCTTCATGGAAACGACCGCGTACGACTCGTTGTACATTGTCATTGCTTTTTCGCTGATCGACCAGTCGGCCAGTTTCTTGGCGGCGTCCAGCTTCTTGGTGTTGTGGACGATGGCGAATGATTCGAGATCCCAGCCGACGCCCGGCGACGGTGCGATGACCTCCAAAGGCGCGCCTTCGGATTTGGACTGGGCGCCGCGATAGGCGAACGAAATACCGATCGCCGTTTCACCGCGGGCGGCAAGCTTGCACGGCGCGGAACCCGAGTGCGTGTAGCGAGAGATGTTCTCGTGCAGCGCATCCAT
This sequence comes from Rhodospirillales bacterium, assembly GCA_965229805.1. GTDB lineage: Bacteria > Pseudomonadota > Alphaproteobacteria > Rhodospirillales > Casp-alpha2 > UBA4479. The sequence continues at coordinate 1,530,183 of CBDDJO010000002.1, forward strand.
GAATTTCCAGCCTTCGTCTTCGCCCATCATCTGGATCCAGCTCGAGACGTCGAGGAAGCCGGTTCCGGACGAGTTCGGGTTCGGCATGATGACGTGGTCCTTGTAGACCGGCTTGGTCAGATCTCTCCAGTCGGTCGGGATCGGCAGGTTGTGCTTCTTGCTTTCGACCGTGTTGTAGCAGATCGATGCGATCCAGGCGCGCTGACCGACCCATTCCGGATCCGACTTGGTGGTGTCGTAGAATTTCTTCTCGATTTTATCGATGCCCTTCGGCGTGTAGCCCTGGAAGTAGCCTTCGTTGCCGAGCAACATAAGGCTGGTGGCGGCAAGCCCCCAGACCACGTCCGCTTGCGGGTTGTCTTTCTCGGCCATCAGCTTGGACGTCACGATACCGGTGGAATCACGGATCCAGTTGATGGTGATGCCCGGGTTGTCGGTTTCGAACGCTTTCTTGAAACCGGCAAGTTCGTCGGCTTCGACCGCGGTATAGACGGTCAGCTCGACGGCCTTGGCCGGCGTGGCGGCGAACAGGCCGAGTGCGGCGACCCCGAACGTGGCGCTTTTCAGGAATTTTGACAGTCCTGCATTCATTTTTGATACTCCTAGCTCCCTGGTTGTAGTGTTGATAGAGCGATCAAACAGGCAAAAAGTCACTATTGTCAACAAAACCGGTCATCCCTGCTTGTTGATAACTCCCGAGACGAACTTCGGTGCGGGTTAATCGAGTGTGGGGATTTCCATTATTTTTTGCCATCGTGGCGAAAGCTTATCCAATCATGTCGGGGACGCCTAGATAAAATGCATTTCGTAAAGAACGTTTGATGTTGCCGGGAACCTGGGCTTATTTACGGGCTGAATATTGCCGAGGGCGGCGCGTGGGGAGACGCGTTCCGCATCAGGGGGGCCAATAGGATGCTGGCAGAAGAACGACGGGCAAGAATTCTTGAACTCGTCAACGAGCGGGGCTCCGTGTCGGTCAGCGAACTGCATCGTCGGCTCAAGGTGTCCCAGGAGACGATTCGCCGCGACATCACCAAGCTGGCACAGGAAAACCGGCTGCGTAAGACGCACGGCGGGGCGCTGGCGCTTGATCATTCCGAACCGGTGTTTGACGAACGGATGGCCGTCAATATGGACGGCAAACGTGCCATCGGCAGGGTCGCCGCGGAAATGGTGACGGATGATTCCACGCTGATCATCGATTCCGGCACGACGACACTGTGCCTCGCCGAATACCTGATGGAACACCGCCGTCTCACGGTCTACACCAACGACATCCATATCGCACAACGTCTGGGCGGGCGGAACGACAACCACGTTTTCCTGACCGGGGGTGAATTCCTCTTGAGCGAGGGGGCTCTGGTCGGTCGTGATGCAACGGCGATGCTCGCCAATTATTATCCGGATTTCGTGTTCGTTGGCGCGGCGGCGTTCGCCACGCACCCGTTCCTGATGGACTATACCCGGGAAGCGGCGGAACTTCGGACGCAGATGCTGTCGCAGGCCCGGACCAAGGTGGTTCTCGTCGACCATACCAAGTTCGGCCGCACGGCGCCGGTCAAGGTGGGCGGTCTTGATGAGGTGGATATCATTATCACCGATATCGCGCTCAGCGGCGAGATCAAGGCCGGGCTCGCCAGGCTTTCGGCGGAGATCATTGTCGCCGAGGACGTTTGACGGCGCCTGCCGCTACGCTTCCGGCTCGGCCGTGATCATTTCGCCGTTCAGGTTGCAATCAGCGGCACCCAGCTTCACGAACTCGTGGGCGATGCTCTCCGGCGTTTTGAGGGTGTTCGGATCCTCGCCCGGCATCGCCGCGGCGCGCATGCCGGTACGGGTCGCGCCCGGATTGAGGATATTGACCCGCATGTTGGTTTTGCCGATTTCCTCGGCATAGGTTCTGACCATCATGTCGAGCCCCGCCTTGGAAACCGCGTACGCGCTCCAGAACGCACGCGGCACATGTCCGACCGCCGATGTGACATAGATGGAACGGCCCGAGTCCGATGCCCTGAGCAGCGGATCCATGGAGCGCAGCAGTCTGTAGCATGCCGTCAGGTTGACGCTCATGACTTCGTCCCAGACCTTCGGTTCCAACTGGTGCATCGGTGTCAGCACGCCCAGAAGGCCGGCGTTGGCGACAAGGATATCGAGCTTGCCGAAACGTTCGTACATGGCGGCGCCGACACCGTCGATGGCGTCGTAGTCGCGGAGGTTGAGCGGCAACAGCGTCGATTCAACGCCCGTTTCCGCGCGGATTTCATCGTCCAGTTCCTCAAGCGCGCCTTGGGTGCGCGCGACCAGGATCGGATGCGCGCCTTCCTGGGCATAGCGTTTGGCGACGGCACGGCCGATACCGCGCGATGCGCCCGTGATCAGGGCGATACGTCCATCCAGTTTTCCAGGCATTGAGAATTTCCCCGTTCAGTCCCGTTCGGTAAGAAGGGACAGCTGTTTCGGCATGCCGCCGCCGTCTCGGTCGACCAGCGGAATCGGATAGTCGCCGGTAAAGCAGGCATCGCAGTACTGTGGCTGTTCCATGTCCCGGCGCGCCTCGCCGACGGCGCGGTAGAGCCCGTCGATGGAGACGAAGGCCAGGCTGTCGACGCCGATGATGTCGGCCATGCCTTCCACGTCGTGCTGGGCTGCCATCAGTTGTTCGCGTTCCGGCGTGTCGATGCCGTAGAAGCACGAATGCGTGGTCGGCGGCGAGGAGATGCGCATGTGCACCTCGGTGGCGCCGGCAGCGCGCACCATCTCCACGATCTTGGTCGATGTGGTGCCGCGGACAATGGAATCGTCGACCAACACGACCCGCTTGCCCTTGATCGAACCCAGATTGGCGTTGTGTTTGAGCCTGACGCCCAGATGGCGGATTTGCGCCGTCGGCTCGATGAAGGTGCGGCCGACGTAGTGGTTGCGGATGATGCCGAGCTCGAACGGCGTATCGGCCTGCTGCGCATAGCCGAGCGCCGCCGGCACGCCGCTGTCCGGGACCGGCACGATGACATCGGCAGGTACGTGGCTTTCGCGGGCGAGTTCGCGGCCGATATTCTTGCGGACCGCGTAAACGTGGCGGCCCTCGATATTGCTGTCGGGGCGCGCGAAATAGATGTATTCGAAAATGCAGAACCGGCGCGGTTTTTTGGAAAACGGCTTCAGCGAATGCAGACCGTTTTCATCGATAACCACGATCTCGCCCGGGTCGACGTCGCGGACGAACCTGGCGCCGAGGATGTCCAGCGCGCAGGTTTCCGACGTCACGATATAGGCGTCGCCCAGGCGGCCGATGACCAGTGGCCGGACGCCGTGCGGATCGCGGACCCCGATCAATTTCTTGCCGGTCATGGCGACCAGTGAATAAGCACCCTGAAGCTGCGCGATGGCGTCCGTCAGGCGGTCGACGACACGGCCGTATTCGCTGCGGGCGATCAGATGGATGATGGTTTCAGTATCGCTGGTGGACTGAAAAATACTGCCGCGCTCGATAAGGGCGCGGCGTACGGCGTAGGCATTGGTCAGGTTGCCGTTATGGGCGACGGCAAGGCCACCGAACTTGAACTCGGCAAACAGCGGTTGCACGTTGCGGATCACTGTGTCGCCGGAGGTCGAATATCGCACATGGCCGATCGCGGTATTGCCCGGTAGCTGCGAGATTACTTCCTCGGAAGAGAAATTGTCGCCGACGAGCCCGAGGGCGCGGTGGCTGTGAAACTGTTCACCATCATATGACACGATCCCGACCGCTTCCTGGCCGCGGTGCTGCAACGCGTGCAGGCCGAGCGCCGTATGCGCCGCCGCATCGATATGTCCATAGACACCGAACAGGCCGCATTCCTCGTGTGGATGGTCGTCGTCAAGGAATGGGTCGGTAGAACTCGTCATGGCGGGCATCCTAACGTCTTCGTTCACTGATTTGAACCGGTGCCGTCGATCAGCCGTTCGAGATTCTTGCGCTGATCGGCATTGTAACCTTCCTTGGCCGGAACGTCTTCCTGTTTCGGCGACGGCGACATCAATTCCTTGACGTCGATGTTGGTCTTGCCGCCCGAGGACGACGGACCGGTGATGTGGTCGGGCACCAGGGTCTTAAGTAGTTCGGTACCGGGTTTAATCAACTGCATCGTGCGCGCGTCGCGGATCATGGCCGGGTGCTCTTCCTCGGGAACAATCAGTTCGAGCCCGATGTAGGCGACGCACACCAGGACAACGCCGCGCGCAAGACCGAACAGGAAGCCGAGCGAGCGGTCCAGCACATTGAGGGCGCTGGCCTGCACCTGCTTGGCGATGGCGCGCGTGATAAGTGACAGGAACACCAGCGTGACGATAAATATGACGGTGCCTGCAACCAAATCGGCGGCAAGATCGAGGGCGATGTATTTGCGCGCGAACGGCTTGGCGTAGGGGAACCCGTAGAAGGTCGCGAAGATAGCGCCGATCCAGCCGCCGACGGAAAGCACCTCGTGCACGAAACCGCGGGCATAGGCGAGGACGGCGGAAACCAACAGGACCAGTAACACGCCGATATCGACGATATTGATCGGCAGGTCGTTGATTGCGTCCATTCGCTCTCCTCAGCCCAGCGCCCGGTGGGCGCGGGTCGTGGGCAGGATGGCGTCGGCCAGCTCGCGCAGGTGCGATATCTCGGTGATCTGAAGATCGTGGTCGGCGCTCTTGGCCTTTTTCGAGGAACGGACGCGAGGCACAATGGCACGGGTGAATCCCAACTTTGCGGCCTCCTTCAGACGCGCATCAATCCTGGAAACCGGCCGGATTTCCCCGGACAACCCGATTTCGCCGAAGATCACGGTGCCGCCGGTGATGGCTTCGCCGCTCTCGGAAGACAGCAGCGCCGCGGCGACCGCGAGGTCGGCTGCCGGTTCGGAGATCTTCAAGCCGCCGGCGACGTTGAGGTACACATCCAGCGGTCCCAATGCAAGACCGCATCGCGTGTCCAGCACCGCCATGACCATGGCGAGGCGACCGCTGTCCCAGCCGATGACGGCCCGGCGCGGGGTGGCCAGCGCACTCGGCGCGACCAGCGCCTGAATTTCGACCAGAACCGGGCGCGATCCCTCGATCCCGGCGAACACGGCGGCGCCTGAAACGTCGCCCTCGCGCTCGCCCAGAAACAGTTCGGACGGGTTCTCGACTTCCTCCAGCCCGGCGTCGGACATTTCGAAGACGCCGATCTCGTCGGCCGGGCCGAAGCGGTTCTTGACCGCGCGCAGGATGCGGAACTGGTGCGAGCGCTCACCCTCGAAGTGCAGCACCGTGTCGACCATGTGCTCGAGCACGCGAGGGCCGGCGAGGGTGCCTTCCTTGGTGACATGTCCGACCAGCAAGAGCGCGAAACCGCGCCGTTTGGCAAGCCGGATCAGTTCCTGCGCCGAGGCACGGACCTGCGAAACGGTGCCAGGCGCCGATTCCAGGTTGTCGAGGAACATGGTCTGGATGGAATCGATGACGACGACATCCAATTTATCAGGGGTGTCGAGGGTGGCGACGATGTCGCGGACACTGGTCGCCGCAGCGAGCGAAACCGGCGCCTTGTCGAGGCCGAGACGGCGCGCGCGGAGGCGCAGCTGCGCGATCGCTTCCTCGCCCGAGATATATAAGGTCTTTCCGGTATCTGCGAGACGGGCCGTTACCTGCATCAAAAGGGTCGATTTGCCGATCCCGGGGTCGCCGCCGACCAGCACGGCGGAACCCGGCACCAAGCCGCCGCCCAGCACCCGGTCGAACTCGGCGATGCCGGCGACGCGCCGGGGCGGGTCCTTCTCGTGGCCGTCGAGGCCGACGAATTCGATCTTCTTGCCGCGCTTGCCGCCGAGGCCCTTGGGCGCGCTTTCCGCCACCGCTTCCTCGGTAAGGCTGTTCCAGGCGCCGCAGGCGTCGCAACGGCCCATCCATTTCGGATGCGTGGCGCCGCATTCCTGGCACACGTAGGTGGATTTCGCTTTGGCCAAGCTTCGCTCCCTCAGCCCAGAGAGAAAGAGGCTTAAGACAATACGGGCGTTGCCGCAAGCGGCCTCGTTTTTTTACGGGTGCAGCGTTAGACTTTGCCGCGCCAGAGAACAGGGAGACTGCGCATGTATACGCTTTACTGGGCGAAAAGAACCAGCGCCATCGCCCCGGACGCGGTGCTGAGTGAGGCCGGCGTCGATTTCACCCGGCACGAGGTGAAGCGGACGGACGGGCGCGTCGACGACCCCGCGTTTGAGAACATTTCGCCGATGAAGCAGATCCCGGCCCTGGTGTTGCCGGGCGGCACGGTTCTCTGCGAATCGGCGGCCATCGCCCTGACGCTCGCTGAACGGCATCCGGAAGCGGGTATGCTGCCGCCCGCCGGCAGCGACGAGCGGGCGCTGGTTTATCGCTGGCTGATGCATATCGTCTGTAACATTTATGAGAGCGATCTGCGTCATAGTTACGCCGACCGCTATACAACCGATCCGGATGGGGGCGCCGGTGTGATGGCGGCGGCCGAGGAGCGGTGGGACCGGGCGTTCCGGGTGATTGAAGACGAGATCGGCGACGGACCCTGGTTTCTGGGCGGGCAATTCACGCTTGCGGACGTCTATCTGGCGGCGACGGTCTGCTGGCACTACGATCCGCCGGCGCTGCTGGCGCGCACGCCGAACATCGCCCGTGTGTGCGGCAACGTCCGCAAAAGGGACAAAACCGGGCTGCTGTTCGAGCTTTACGAGATGCCGGAATTGGACGGGCTGTAAGCGTTACCGCCTGACCGCCATCCTGATCGGACCGTCGGCGCGGCCGTGAATGAACTGGTCGACATATTCGTTGTCCGAATGGTCGATGGCGTCGGTCGGGCCGGCCCAGATGATGCGCCCGTCGTAGAGCATGGCGATGCGGTCGCCGATCTTGCGCGCCGACGCCATATCGTGGGTGATCGTGACGGCGGTGGCACCGACCGTCTGGTTGACGTGCACGATCAGGTTGTTGATGACGTCGGCCATGATCGGGTCGAGCCCGGTGGTCGGCTCGTCGAAGAAAATGATTTCGGGGTTCGTCGCGATGGCGCGGGCGAGGCCGACACGTTTCTGCATGCCGCCCGAAAGCTCCGCGGGTGACAGGTCGAGGACATCGCTCGCCAGTCCGACGAGACGCAGTTTCTCGACCGCGATGTCGCGCGCCTCGGCACGGGTGCACTGTTTTCGGGCCAGCAATCCGAAGGCGACGTTCTCCCACACCGGCAGCGAGTCGAACAGCGCCGCGGCCTGGAACAGCATGCCGACCTGACGGTTGACGGCCTCGCGGTCACCCGGCCGCATAGTGGTGACTTCGCGCCCATCGATGGTGATCGAGCCGCTGTCGGGCTTCAGCAGCCCCAGCATGCACTTGATGGTGACCGACTTGCCGGTGCCGGAGCCGCCGATGATGACGACGCTTTCGCCACGGCCGATTTCCAGGTCGACATGGTCCAGCACCACCTTTTTGCCGCCCGCAAAGGTCTTGCGGACGCCGGCGAGGCGGATTTTGGCGGCGTTATCCTGCGACATCTTTGGTGAAGAACAGCAGCGTCAGAATGTAGTTGAAACACAGGATCAGGATCGACGCCGAAACCACAGCGTTGGTCGTCGCCTTGCCGACGCCCTGTGCGCCGCCGCCCGAGTAATAGCCGTGGTAGCAGCCCATCAGCGTCGTCAGGAAGCCGAACACGGACGCTTTCACCAGGCCCGAGATCACGTCGATGGCCTCCATGAACTCCCACGTGTTCTGCAGGTAATTCGACGGATTGAAGCCGAGCTTGTAGACCGATACGAGATAACCGCCGAAAACACCGATGATATCGGCGACGAACACCACCAGCGGCAGCATCAGCGTGCCGGCGATCAGGCGCGGCGCGACCAGGTATTTCATCGGATTGGTGGAAAGCGTGGTCAGGGCGTCGACCTGCTCGGTCACGCGCATGGTGCCGATCTCGGCGGCCATGGCGGCGCCGATGCGGCCGGCGATCATCAGGCCGCCCAGCACGGGCCCCAATTCGCGGGTGATGGACAGCACGACGACGTTGGCGATGGCGCCCTCGGCCGAGAAACGCGCGAAGCCGGTATAGCTCTGCAGCGCCAGCACCATGCCGGCAAAGATCGCGGTCAGGCCCACCACCGGCAGCGTGAAGAAACCGATCTCGATAACCTGGCGCAAAAGCTGGCGGCCATAGAACGGCGGTCGTACGCAATGCGACACGCCGTCGATCATGAACATGGCGAGCCTGCCGGTGGTGGCGAGGAACGCGAGGAACGCCCCACCGATTGGCCGCAACGGATTGATCATGCACCAGCCCCTTTATACGTGCGGGCGTAACGCTGCCCGAGCCCGGTTAATACTTCATAGGGAATGGTCTGCCAATCCCGCGCGAGGTCGTCGGGGGTACGGTGATCGCCCATGAACTCGGCGACCGCGCCAGCCCTGGCAAGGTGATCGGGCACATCCGTGACGTCCAGCGTGATCAGATCCATGGAAACGCGGCCGACGATCGGCGCCTTGTGCCCGCCGATCATGGCGAAGCCGGAGTTCGTGCCAAGCCGATGGAAACCGTCGGCGTAGCCGATGGGGACCGTGGCGACGCGCCTGGCGCCCTCGACCGCATGAGTAGCGCCGTACCCGACGGTTTCAGGTTTGTCGACGCGACGCACCTGCAGTACGCGCGCCTCGAGGCGGACCGGATTGGCCATCGGGTTCTTGAGATGCGGTGTCGGGTTGCCGCCGTAGAGCGCGACGCCGGGCCGGGCGACGGAGAAATGATAGTCTGGTCCGAGAAATATCCCCGACGAGTTGCAGAGCGAGCCCTGGCCCCGCTCAAGGCGTTCGAACGCGGTACCGAAGAGTTTCAGTTGATGTGCTGATTGACCGCTGTTCGGCACGTCGGCACTGGCGAGGTGGCTCATGACGAGGCCGAGATCGATACCTTCCAGCAGTTCCTCCGCCGCGTTCAGGAACGTCTCGGTCTCCGCGAGATCGAGGCCGAGCCGGCACATGCCGGTATCGATGTGCAGATCGGCGGCGAGGAGCTTGCCGCGTGCCTTCGCCGCGTTGCGCCAGAGTTCGACGTCACCGAGGGAATTCAGCACCGGAATCAGGTCATGGTGCAGATAATCGTCGACGGCGTCGGGCAGGGGGCCGTTGAGCACGTGGATGCGGACGTTGGGCAGTTCGTCCCGGACGACAACACCCTCGTGCGGGTGGGCGACGAAAAAATCCTCGCAGCCCGCTCCGGCAAGGGCGCGGACGACCTGACGTGCGCCGAGTCCGTAGCCGTTGCCCTTGACCGCCGCACCGGCCTTTGCCCCGGCGGCGTCGAGCTTCCCCTGTAACAAACGGTAGTTGGCGGCGACCGTATCGAGATCGATGGTCAACCAGGTGGCATGGAGATGATCTGACACGAATTGACCCTGCTATTGCCCGTCGTCACCGCAGTCTGATGAGTCGTCGGTCGAAGTCAATAATCGCCGTGCTGGTCGTCAAGATTGCCGAAGCGCGTGAACTCACCAATGAACGCCAGTGGTACCGTTCCCACCGGGCCGTGACGCTGTTTGGCGACGATGACCTCAGCCTTGCCGCGCGCCCGTTCAACCCGTTCCTCCCACGACGCCTGGCGGGTCGCGAATTTTTCGCCGCTCTCGTCGGCGCGCTGCATCGGTTCGGCTTTCTCCAGGTAGTATTCATCGCGGTAGATGAACATCACGACATCGGCGTCCTGTTCGATGGACCCCGATTCGCGAAGGTCGGCCAGTTGCGGACGTTTGTCTTCCCGGTTTTCGACCTGCCGTGACAGCTGCGAGAGCGCCAGCACCGGCACGTCGAGTTCCTTGGCCAGCGTCTTGAGGCCTCGCGTGATTTCCGAAACCTCCTGCACGCGCCCGTCGGACCGGGATTTGGCGCTGCCGCTGATCAATTGCAGATAGTCGACGACGATCAGGCCGAGGTCGTTCTGACGCTTCAGGCGGCGCGCCCGGGTACGGAGCGCGCTGACGGTCAGGGCAGGCGTGTCGTCGATGAAAATCGGAATTTCGTGCAATGTGTTCGATGCCTGAGCCAGGACATGAAACTCGTCGTTGGAGAGTTCGCCCTTGCGCATGCGGTCTGACGAAACGTTTGACTGTTCGGATAGAATACGCGCGGCCAACTGTTCCGCCGACATTTCCAGTGAGAAGAAGCCGACCACGGCACCTTCGTTCCCCTTGGTGTCGTGAAAGTTCTTGGCTGCGTTGTAGGCGATATTCGTTGCAAGCGCCGTTTTGCCCATGGCCGGACGTCCGGCGAGGATCAGAAGGTCGGACCGGTGCAGGCCGCCCAAAAGCTTGTCCAGGCTAATAAGATCAGTGCCGACCCCGGCAAGACCGCCTTGGCGTTTGTGCGCCATATCGGCGACATGCAGTGCTTCCAGTACGGCGGTCTTAAAGGGTTGGAAGCCGCCGTCGAAATCGCCGGTGGTGGCGAGGTCGTAGAGCGCCTGCTCCGCTTCCTCGATCTGCGAGGTAGCCTCCAGGTCGATATCGTTGTCGTAGGCATCGTTGACGACCCGTTCACCGAGCGCGATCAGTTCGCGGCGCAGATGCATGTCGTAGACGATGCGGCCGTACTCGCGAGCATTGATGACGTTGATGGCACTGGCGGCGAGATGGGCCAGGTACTGCGCGCCGCCGATGTCCTCGAGCGAGTTGTCGGCCTCGAAGTAGGGGCGCAGCGTCGTCGGGTCGGCGATCTGGCCGCGATCGATCAACTTCAGCATCGCTTCGTAGATGCGCGCGTGCGCGGTCAGCGCGAAGTGCTCCGGTTGCAGGAACTCCGCAACCTGTTCGAGGGCCCGGTTATCGACGAAAATTGCGCCCAAAAGACCGCGTTCGGCTTCGATGTTGCGCGGCAACTGGCGGAACGCCGGGGCGTCGAACTCGGTCCCGTCGTCTTCCGGGATCAGATCCTCGGTGGTGTTGGCCGTGTTTGTAACCATGGTTCGGAACATACTCGGAGCGTGCATGGAGTGCGTGTTTTAAAGCTGTGGATTTGTGTGGATAACGAGGAAAACCGGAAAATAAGTCCAGTTGACTTTTTTCGAGTATGCCGCGAGGCACCAACAAATCGGTAAAAGAAAGGGCGCGCTCCGAAAAGCGCGCCCAGGGTCACTTTGAACGTTTTCCTGAAGGTCAGGACGACCTTTCCTCGTCCGTCTCTTCGCCGTCTTCGGCAGACGGAGCTTCGTCTTCCTGCTCCGTAACGGCCTCGACCTCGGCTTCGGCCTCGGCGACGGCTTCCTCGGCGGCACCTTCCTCGAACACCGCACCGGCCTGTTCGGCAACCGCGATAGCGGCTTCGGCGGCGGCTTCGGCCTCCGCTTCGATCTCTATCTGCTCCTGCTGCGCCAGCGACAGGACGGCGGCGCCGGTCTTCTCCTGCGTTTCCGCTTCGTCCTTCGAACGGGCGATGTTGGCGGTGACGGTGACGATCACTTCGCCGTGCAGTTCGATCCGGACATCGTGCATGCCGATCGCCTTGATCGGCTTGTCGAGGATGACCTGTCCGCGTTTGACGGTCACGCCGGCTTCGGTGATCGCGTCGGCAATGTCACGGCCGGTGACGGAGCCGTAAAGCTGACCGGCATCGCCCGCCTGACGGATCAGGATAACCTTCATGTCGGTCATCTTGGCGGCAACGGCTTCGGCTTCTTGTTTCCGCTTCAGGTTGTCGGCTTCGAGCTGCGCGCGTTGCGCATCGAAGTGCGACTTGTTCTGGTCGGTGGCCCGGAGGGCCTTGCCTTGGGGGAGCAGAAAATTACGGGCAAAACCGGGCTTGACGGAAACGACGTCGCCCATCTGACCGAGTTTTTCGATACGCTCCAACAGAATGACTTGCATTATTCACTCTCCTGGTCATTGACCGGCCTGATCTTCTTACGCAGACCGATCCATTGTTCCAAAATACCAGCGCCGGCGACCAGAAACGCGGTCCAACCCAGCACCATGAGAAGTACGTAAAACGCGACAAGCAGCAGCGTGCCATTGGCGATCCTGCGGGCATAGGTATGCATGACGGCAATACCGAGCAGGAAGAACGGTACCAATGCCACGATCACGAGATTGCGTCCGAGATAGCTCCAGTCCCCAGGCACAACGAGGGCGACAAGCCCCGCGCCAACCAGGAGCCAGGAACACCAGTCCGGCAGGGTGATGTTCGCATACGAGATCTTGGGCCGCAGGTTGCGTTCGGACTTTACCAGCGCCGTTTGCCCGGCGGCTGCGTTCACCAGATGCATTACGACCCAGCTTGCGACCGCCATGCCGGGGAAATACGGCGCAAGATTGCCGGCCAGCGTGGCGCGGGTGTCAGCGGGCATTTCCGCGCCCATCCGTTCCAGCGCCGTGCCGATCAGGCCTGCGACGAGGTCCTGCAACGGCCCCGTGCCTTCGTCCATGATGGCCATCATGGCGAAGAACGCGAGAGCAACGGCACCGACAGCCGTCAGAGTGCCGACCAGGTTTCCCGCCGGATACCAAACGGCGTTGCCCGCATTGTCGGGCTGGGCCCGCAAGGCGAGCTGGCAAAGCATGATTGCCGGCACCGCGTAAACGAACGCAAACGGGAGCGCCGTGAACGAGTTACCGATCAATCCGGCCGTGAACACCGCCGTCAGTCCGGCCGTGACGGCACCCTTCATCCCAATCCCGAGCCCCGCCAGATAAAGCGGCAAGGGCGCGAAATAGAACAGCGGAAACGCCAGAATAGAGCCGAACACGATGGAGAACACCGCGACCGCGCTGCAAATTCCGGCGCTAAGCGCCATGATGGGGGTGAAGGGCATTTCCGTTCCGTCCGCTTGTGCGCCTGAGCGCCAGCGCCTTACTTGACGACGTACGGAAGCAACCCGAGGAAGCGGGCGCGCTTGATGGCGCGTGCCAGTTCCCGTTGCTTCTTGGCGGAAACGGCCGTGATCCGGCTCGGGACGATCTTGCCGCGCTCGGAGACGTAGCGGCCGAGCAGCTTCAGATCCTTATAATCGATCTTCGGCGCGTTGGTGCCGGAAAACGGGCAAGTCTTGCGGCGGCGGAAGAATCCACGTCTCATTCCTTGTCTCCTTCCTTGCTGTCTTTGTCGTCTTTAGAACCCTTGTCGGATTCTTCATAACGCGAACCTCTGTCGCCGCGGCGCGGACGATCATCCCGGTCCTTGTTGCGAAGCATGGCCGACGGGCCTTCCTCGATCTCATCGACGCGAATGGTCATGTAGCGCAACACGTCCTCGTGAATGCGCATCTGACGTTCCATTTCATGAACGGCCGGTGCCGGGGCGTCGATGTTCATGAGGACGTAGTGGCCTTTGCGGTTCTTCTTGATCCGGTAGGCAATCGAACGCAAACCCCAGCTTTCGGTGTCGACGACATTGCCGCCGTTGTCCGTGATGATTTGCGAAAAGTTCTCCGTAAGTCCCTCGGCTTGGGACGCAGAGATATCTTGGCGTGCGATGAACACGCTTTCGTAACAGGGCATATTTTAGCTCCCTTCGGCTTGTCTCAACCCAGCTTGCGGCCGGGCATAGCCGGGCCAATCCCGGCAAGGAGTAACGAGGCGGCGAAATATACAGAGTTTCCCCGCTCCTGCAAGGGTTTGCTTGCGTTTATGGCGGGTGCCTAATTTCCGGTTGGGCAAGGGGGATGGAGCGGCTAATACAGGTGTATGAATAAGGAAATGCACTACGGGCCGTTCGATCTGACCGGGCGGCATGCCTTTGTTACCGGGGGGGTGCGTGGTCTCGGCTTTGAAATTGCCCGTGGACTGGCGGATGCGGGAGCGTCTGTGCTGATTTCCGGCCGTGTCCGGGAAACCGTCGAGGCAAGCGCCAAATCATTGCAGGATGCCGGGTTCGATGTCGATGCCGTGGCGCTCGACATGGTCGACGATGACGCGGTGACAACGTGGTTTGGCGAGTACGGCCAAAACATCGACATTCTGGTAAATAATGTCGGTATGCGCGACCGCCGCGCAACGCCGGACCTGCCGCCGGAGGCCTTTGCGCGACTTCTGGATTTCGGAATCACCTCGGCTTACCGGATGACGCGGCTGGTCCAGCCCGGCATGGCGGCGAGGGGCAAGGGCGCGATCATTAATATCACCTCCGTTGCCGGACCGCTGGCACGGCCGGGCGATCCCGGCTACACGGCGGAAAAGGGCGGCATGGCGGCGCTGACCCGGTCCCAGGCAGTCGAATTCGCGCCGATGGGAATCCGCGTCAATGCCATTGCTCCCGGTTTTTTCGCGACCGAGTCCAATGCCGAGTGGGTCGATGACCCGGTGGTGAACGACTATATCGACCGGCGCATCCCCATGCAGCGTTGGGGGCAACCGTGGGAACTGGCAGGGGCGGCGGTGTTTCTGGCGTCCGATGCCGCCAGTTACATGACCGGCCAGACCCTGACGGTGGATGCCGGTCTTTCGGTCCGGATGTGATCAGTTGCCGGCGAAGTTAACGAGATCGCGGCGGCGCAGCATACCGATCACGCGGCCGTGCGCGGAAACGCCGACCCTATCCCAGCCCAGATCCCGCATCTGCTGAAGAATGACGGTTGGGCTGTCGGTGATGCTGCAGACGGGGCGCCCGCGCTGCACGGCTTCGGTGATGGGGTAATCGAGGGCGCGGACGCCGTCCCGCTTGATCAGCGCCATCACGTCATCGTCGACGGCAAGGCCCATGAAGTTGCGTTCGTCGTCATATACCGATACGGAGGCGCCCGGCGTCTCGGACAGGTAATCGGCGACGTATCCGACCGTGACGCCGGCGTCGACCTCGCGGGTGCTGAGATCGTAGGCGTGAATAAAGTCGCGAATCATGATCGGCGGCCAGGGTCTGGTCGCCGCGGTGTCGTTGACCGCGGCGCCGGCCCCATGCAGGACCTCGTTGACGTCGTTTCTGACGATCTCGTCCCAAGCGTTCATGTTCATCCTAGCCCCCGCTGTTCTAATTCGGCATACACGAGACTAGGTCGACTTCGTAAACGAGTTATGTCGACCGTGTAATAAAGTGTTACGGCGCTGGCCGGGCCGAGCTTGACAGCCCACGGGGCTGCGGCCAATTTGCGGGTAAACCAACAACAAGCCGCCAATGGGAGGGCACTGATGTCCCGCGCATTCGTTTTTCCCGGTCAGGGGTCGCAAGCCGTCGGAATGGGCAAGGAATTCGCGGATGCGTTTCCTGTTGCTCGTGAAGTGTTCGAGGAAATCGACGACGCGCTCGAACAGAAGCTTTTGAAACTGATGTTCGAGGGGCCTGACGACGACCTGACGTTGACGGAAAACGCCCAGCCGGCGCTGATGGCCGTCAGCATGGCGGCGATGGCGGTTCTCAAGTCGGAAGGCGGGATCGAGCTTGCCAAGGTCGCCGATTACGTCGCCGGGCATTCGCTGGGTGAATACTCGGCACTGGCGGCGGCCGGCACCTTCTCGCTTGCCGACACGGCAAGACTTCTGAAAACCCGCGGCAAAGCGATGCAACAAGCAGTGCCGGTCGGCGAGGGGGCGATGGCAGCACTCCTGGGCCTCGATCTCGAGCAGGCCAGGGAAGTCGTGGAAGAAGCGGCGGAGGGTGACGTTCTGGCCAACGCCAACGACAACGCACCGGGGCAGGTCGTCGTCAGCGGCAAGCGTGAAGCGGTCGAACGCGCCGTCGAGGTCGCCAAGGAAAAGGGCGCCAAGCGGGCGATGCTTTTGCAGGTCAGCGCTCCCTTCCATTGCCCGATGATGGCGCCGGCGGCGGATGTGATGGCCGAGGCACTGGCCGCGGTCGATATCAAGGCGCCGTCCGTACCCTTGATCGCCAACGTAACGGCGGCCCCGGTCGAGGATCCGGCGGAAATCCGCCGGCTTCTGGTGGAACAGGTCACGGGTATGGTGCGCTGGCGCGAAAGCTGCCTGACCATGCGGGACAAGGGGATCGATGTCATGGTGGAGGTCGGCGCCGGCAAGGTGCTTTCCGGGCTGGCCCGGCGAATCGACAGGGACCTTGCCGCGTCGAATATCGGCAATCCGGCCGATGTCGAGGCGTTTCTGGGCGCACTCTAGGTCCCGGACAATAGAAAGGAATACGGATGTTCGATCTTAGCGGAAAACGTGCATTGGTGACGGGGGCCTCCGGCGGTATCGGCGGTGCGATCGCCAAAGCGCTGCATGGCCAGGGTGCGACGGTGGCCTTGTCGGGTACGCGAGAGGATGCCCTTAAAACGCTGGCGGACGAACTGGGCGAGCGCGCGCATGTGACGCCGGCAAATCTTTCCAGCGCCGAAGGCGCGGCCAAGCTGGCCGAGGACGCGGAATCCGCCATGGGTGGGATCGATATCCTGATCAACAATGCGGGCCTGACCCGTGACCAACTCGCCATGCGAATGAAGGACGAAGACTGGCAGACCGTACTAGACGTCAATCTGACAGCCGCTTTCCGGCTGTCTCGTGCATGCCTCAAAGGCATGATGAAGGCGCGTACGGGCCGCATCATCGGCATCACGTCGGTGGTTGGCGCGACCGGCAATGCCGGACAAACCAACTATGCCGCTTCCAAGGCCGGTATGATCGGTATGTCCAAATCGCTGGCCCAGGAGGTCGCATCGCGGGGTATCACGGTCAACTGTGTTGCGCCGGGGTTCATCGAGACGGCAATGACCGATGTCCTGTCGGATGACGTCAAATCGAAGCTGCTGGCGGGCATCCCCGCGGGACGGCTCGGCAATGTCGACGATATCGCCGCCGCGTGTGTTTATCTGGCAAGTGACGACGCGGCATATATGACCGGACAAACCTTGCATGTGAACGGCGGCATGGCGATGATATAGGGCTTTCGGCGGTGAATGTTTTTCCGTGCCAACGTTCTGGTAATGCCGAAAAGAGTATGTTAGTTACCCCCACCTTTCGGGGGATTTAGGCGGGGAACCGTTGTTACATGAGGGCCTTGGGGCCGGGGAGCGAAGCTCCACAGTTTAAACCGTAAAGATCGGGGAAAATCGACAATGAGTGATGTTGCAGATCGCGTGAAAAAGATCGTTCTTGAGCATCTTGGTGTGGACGAAGACAAAGTCGTCGAAAGCGCCAGCTT
The DNA here is from genome assembly GCA_965229805.1 of Rhodospirillales bacterium. Lineage (GTDB taxonomy): Bacteria > Pseudomonadota > Alphaproteobacteria > Rhodospirillales > Casp-alpha2 > UBA4479. The sequence continues at coordinate 1,547,277 of CBDDJO010000002.1, forward strand.
TATCGACGATCTGGGCGCCGACAGCCTTGATACCGTTGAGCTGGTGATGGCGTTCGAAGAAGAGTTCAGCATCGAGATTCCGGACGACGCGGCCGAGAAAATCCTGACGATCAAGGACGCGGTCGATTTTATCGAGTCACAAAGCAACTGATCCGATCTGCGGCCGTGGCCCATGACCATGGGGATGGCCGCAATCTATTCATAGACGGGCGCTTTCAATGAGACGTGTTGTCATCACCGGTATAGGTGCGATTACGTCGCTTGGTGTCGGTGCCGAGCACAACTGGAAGAATCTGCTCGAATCACGTTCCGGGATTCGGACGATCGACAGATTCGACGTTTCCGACCTGCCGGCGAAGATCGCCGGAACGATCCAGCCGGGCGACGGCAGTGACGATACGTTCAACGCCGACGACTGGGTGCCGGCCAAGGACCGCCGCCGGATGGACGATTTTATCGTCTACGGCCTGTGCGCGGCCGAACAGGCGATCCAGGATTCCGGCTGGGAGCCGAAGTCCGACGAGGATAGCTGGCGCACCGGCGTTTTGATCGGTTCCGGCATTGGCGGTCTTCCGGAAATCGCCCGTGGTGCGATCAAGGTGGATGCGGAAATGAACCCGCGCCGCCTAAGCCCGTTCTTCATCCCTGCGAGCCTGATCAATCTGGTGTCCGGTCATGTTTCGATCATGCACGGCTACAAGGGACCGAACCATGCCGTGGTGACGGCGTGTTCGACCGGTGCACACGCCATCGGCGACGCGGCCCGTATGATCATGTGGGACGATGCGGACGTCATGGTTGCGGGTGGCGCCGAAGCTGCGATCTGCCGCCTCGGCATGGCCGGGTTCTGTTCGGCCCGCGCGCTTTCCACCGGCTTCAACGACACGCCTGAAAAGGCGTCCCGTCCCTATGACGTCGACCGCGACGGTTTTGTCATGGGCGAGGGTGCGGGCGTCGTCATGCTTGAGGAATACGAGCACGCCAAGAAGCGTGGTGCGAAAATTTATGCCGAGGTCGTCGGCTACGGCATGTCCGGCGATGCGCATCACATTACCGCGCCGGCCGAAGATGGGAACGGCGCGTTCCGTTGCATGCAGGCGGCGCTGAAGCGCGCTGGCATGAGCCCGGGTGATATCGACTACATCAATGCGCACGGCACCTCGACGCCGCTCGGAGACGAGATCGAACTGGGCGCGGTCGAGCGCCTGTTCGATGGGCACACGCAGGGTATGTCGATGTCGTCGACCAAGTCGGCGATCGGCCACTTGCTCGGTGCTGCGGGTGCCGTCGAAGCGATTTACTCGATCCTGGCGATCCGCGACAACATCGCGCCGCCGACCCTTAACCTGGATAATCCGTCGGTGGAAACGCCGATCGACCTCGTGCCGAAGGAACCGCGTGAGCGGCCGATCCGCGCGGCGCTTTCGAACTCGTTCGGTTTCGGCGGCACCAACGCTTCGCTGATCTTCCGCGAGGTCGACTGAAAGCCGGCGGCATGATGCGCCGTCTATTCATCCTCATCGTGGTGCTGATGGCGTTGAGCGGCATTGCCGTCGGCGTCGGCTTTTTCTGGCTGCAGAAGGCCTATCACACGCCTTCGGTGACACAAGAAGACACGACCATCATTGTCGAGCGCGGCAGTTCGGTCGTGTCGATATCGCGCCAGTTGAAGTCGGGGGGGCTGGTCAAATACGCCCGCGTCTTTCGTTTCGGCGTTCGGTTCCTGGACGACCCGAGGCCGCTGCAGGCAGGTGAATACAGTATCCCGGCGGGTGCCAGCCCGGCGGCAATCGCTTCGGTCCTGAAGTCCGGTGAGCAGGTGGTGCACAAGATCACCTTGGCCGAGGGCCTGAGCAGTATTCAGATCGTCGATATGTTGCAGGACGAGCCGTTGTTGACCGGTGATATCGAAAATATCCCCTCGGAAGGGGTGTTGTTACCCGAAACATATCATTTCCATCGTGGCGAGATGCGCAGTGAAATCATTTCGCGCATGAAGGCGTCGTTGGACGAGGTCATGAACGATCTCTGGCCGACACGCGACGTAGGCATACCGCTGCATACGCCGAGGGAGGCCATCATTCTCGCCTCTATCGTCGAGAAGGAAACCTCGGTGCCGGCGGAGCGAGGCCTGGTGGCGGGGGTGTTCATCAACAGGCTGAAGAAGGGTATGCGCTTGCAATCGGATCCGACGGTGGTTTACGGGATCACGCGCGGCGCCGGTTCGCTCGGGCGACCGCTATCACGTGAAGATCTGGGCGCGAAAACGACGTACAATACCTACCAGATCAACGGTTTGCCGCCGACGCCGATCGCCAACCCGGGCCGTGCTTCCATTGACGCCGTGCTCAACCCGACGCAAACGCGCGCGCTTTATTTCGTCGCCGACGGCACCGGCGGGCATGCGTTCGCCGAAACGCTGGAAGAACACAACCGCAATGTCCGGGCATGGCGGAAACTGCAGCGCGACAATTGAGTTGAAATACTGCAACAGTGAACTTGTCACCCCGGCGAAGGCTGGTGGCCAGCGCGGCTCAGCGCAAACTTAGAAGCCTGGACTCCGGCCTGCGCCGGAATGACAGCGGTTATTCCTTCCTAGGTGCCCGTGACATTACGGCGTTAAATATGGGACTGGGCAGTGCCGCCAGAATTCTCATCGCCCATACCATCCGGCGCGGGAATGCGATCACCGGGTTTCGCCGTTCAAGACCGGTCGCGATAATCCGTGCGGCTTTCTCGGCCGTCATCAGAAACGGCATGTGGAAATCGTTCTTGTCGGTGATCCGGCTTTCGACGAATCCGGGATAGATCATGCTGAGCGTGATACCGTCGCGGCGAAGCTTGGGCCGTATCGCCTCGCCCCATGCCTTGACCGCGACCTTGCTTGCGGAATAGGCGGGGGCACTTGGCAGCCCCCGGAACCCGGCAACCGAGCTGACGATGGCGACATGTCCCTGTTTTCGCGTCCGCATCGCTGTCAATGTGGGGAGCACCGTGTTGAGAACGCCCGCCAGGTTGACGGCGAAGATATCGCGCGTGATCTCGTCGTCACCGATTCCGGCACCGGCGCCGCTTGAAATGCCGGCGTTTGCGACCACCATGTCAAGTGGCGTAGACGCTTCCATGTCGGCAATCAATTCGCTCATCGCCGGACGGTCGGTGACGTCGATGGTGCGCGCGATCACTTCCGCGCCGGCGACCCTCATGTCTCGCTCGACTTCACGGAGTCTTTCCGTGTTGCGTCCGGTGATGCCGATCAGCATGCCCGGCCGGGCTAGCTCCTGCGCCAGCGCTTGGCCGATGCCGCTGCTGGCGCCAGTGATCAGGATCGAACGGTATGAATGCGTTACCATCCATCGGTTATAACCAAGAGACACACGAAAGGCGATGACGCTGCAAACCCTGTTGCTTGTCGGTGCGGAATTGGACCGGTAAAGTTTCGCCAACCTGTTGAAAGGACGCATCTTGACGATCAATTCGATGACCGGATTTTCCCGAGCCACCGGTACTCATGGCGCGTGGGCGTGGACATGGGAGTTCAAGAGCGTCAATGCCAAGGGGCTCGATATCCGCTTGCGGCTGCCGATGGGGTTCGATGGGTTCGAGGCCCGGGCGCGGGCCAATCTTTCGAAGTTGTTCAGCCGCGGCAATATTTCCGTCGGACTGATGCTAAAACAGACGGAAGCCGGCGGCGGCTACCGAATCAACCAGGAACATCTGGAGACGCTCTTGCAGGCGGCGGCGGATCTTCGCGCCCGGGTACCGGATGCCGGACCGGCCAGCATCGAGGGGCTGCTCGGACTGCGAGGTGTTATCGAGGCGATCGAGGATGACGTCGACGACGATGCGCGGGCAGCACTGGAAACGGCATTGATGGCGTCGCTTGGCGAAGCGGCTACGGAGCTTGCGGCGGCTCGAACGGAGGAGGGAGTACGGCTGGCGTCCGTTCTTACGGAATTCGTTACGACGCTCGAAGATTTTTGCGATCAGGCCCAGGGTGCTGCCGAGACGCAAGGCGATGCGATCCGCGCTCGCATGAAGGAACAGCTTGCGGTCATTCTCGAAGACACAACAGCTGTCGACCCGGGGCGCCTCGAGCAGGAAATCGCCCTGTTGATGACAAAAGCCGACATCCGCGAGGAGTTGGACCGGTTGGCTGCGCACCTTGCATCGGTTCGCGAACTCCTTGAGAGCGGCGGCGCAATTGGACGGCGTCTCGATTTCCTTTGTCAGGAGTTGAACCGGGAGGCCAATACAATATGCTCCAAGGCCACGGACACGGCGCTGACACGTATCGGCCTCGACATGAAAGCAACCATCGAGCAGTTCCGCGAGCAGGTGCAGAACATTGAGTAAGCAGAAGCCGGAAAAAATTCACATCAGTCGCCGTGGCCTGATGTTGGTGCTGTCATCGCCGTCGGGCGCCGGAAAGTCGACCATTTCGCGCGCGCTACTGGAAAAGCACCCGGATCTGACGATGTCGGTTTCGGCGACCACCCGGCCGATGCGGCCCGGGGAGGTCGACGGTAAGGACTATTATTTCATCGATACCGCCAGGTTCGAGGATATGGTCGCCGAAGGCGAGTTTCTGGAGCACGCCAGGGTTTTCGACAACTACTACGGCACGCCGCGCGGCCCCGTCGAGGAAGCCCTCAAGGCGGGCAAGGACGTGCTGTTCGACGTCGATTGGCAGGGCACGCAGCAACTGCGCCAGAATGCGCGCGATGATCTCGCCAGCATCTTCATTCTGCCGCCGTCGGTCGAGGAACTGGAACGACGGCTTTATGCCCGAGCGCAGGACCCGGAAGACGTGGTCAAACGCCGGATGGCCAAGGCGACATCCGAAATGAGCCACTGGGCCGAGTATGACTACATCATCGTCAACGAGGAGATTCCGCTGAGCGTTGCCGAAGCGGAAGCGATCCTCGCCGCCGAGCGATTGAAGCGCGAACGCCGCGTCGGTCTCGCGGAATGGCTGCGTGGCATGGGTGTCGGCCAGTAAGGCAAGGCTCAGAGCAGTCGTGCGAGCGCGCAGAATTCTTCGATCGTCAGTTCTTCCGCCCGGCGTTCCGGTTTGATCCCGGCGTCTTCGGGCTTGATGCCGAGCGTTTTCAGTGAACTCCTGAGCATCTTCCGGCGTTGCCCGAACGCGGCCCGGGTAACGTTTTCCAGTTTTGACAGCTCCGCATCGGCGAGCGGTTTGTTTCGCGGTACGATCTCGATGACTGTGGACATGACCTTGGGCGGTGGTGTGAACGCGCGTTTGTCCACGTTGAACAGGATTCGGGTTTTACACAGCCATTGCGTCAGGATCGCGAGCCGTCCGTAGGAGGCGGTGCCGGGGCGGGCGGCGATACGTTCGGCGACTTCGGTCTGGAACATCAGCACCATCCGCTCAATGCCGTCGAGGCCGTTCAGCCATTTGATCAACAACGCTGTGCCGACGTTATACGGAAGATTGGAGATGATCACCGACGGACGGGGATCAAGTGCGGACAAATCCATGTTCATGGCGTCGGCTTCCATGATCAGAAGCGTTTCCGGGTAGGCTGTCTGCAGTTCGTGTAGCGCATCGATGCAGCGCCGGTCGTGCTCGATCACGGTCAGGGACTTAGGTTCTTGCGCAAGGATCGATCGCGTCAGGCCGCCGGGCCCGGGCCCGATCTCCACGACGTGTTTGTTGTTGAGCAGCCCGGCGGCGCGTGCGATTCGGCCTGTCAGATTGATGTCCAGCAGGAAGTGTTGCCCCAGTGACTTCTTCGCGCCCAACCCGAAGGTTCGAATGATTTCGCGCAATGGCGGCAGGGCAGGGGGCTCGTTCATGCATTATGCCTTGCGGGTACTTCGGCAGGCATGGATTTCCGATGCCATCTTCAGCGCGCTGATGAGGCTGGATGGGTCGGCGATGCCCTGCCCGGCTATATCCAGCGCCGTGCCGTGATCCGGCGATGTTCTGATGATCGGCAGGCCGAGCGTGACATTGACCGCATGGTCGAAATCGAGTGCTTTCACCGGGATCAGCGCCTGATCGTGATACATGCACAGTGCGGCGTCGTACCGCAGCCGCGCGCGTGGTGTGAACAGCGCATCCGGTGGGACAGGGCCGGTCAATTCGGCGCCGGATTTTCGGAGAATTTCGATCGCCGGTGCGATGATCTCGATTTCCTCGCTGCCGAGCTTGCCGTTCTCGCCGGCGTGCGGATTCAGTCCGGCAACGGCGAGACGCGGGGCCGGGATGCCGAAGTCGTTCTTCAAGGATTCGATGACCAATGTGCCCTGCTCGACAATGGCCTCAGTCGTCAATTGATTGAGCGCGGTGCGCAACGGGACGTGTACGGTCAGTGGCACGACCTTCAGGGACGGTCCGGCCAGCATCATGACGGGGCGAATGCCGCCACCGACCAGTTCTGCCAGATACTCGGTATGCCCCGGGAAACCGAATCCTGCGTCGTAAAGCGTCTCCTTCTGGATGGGGTTCGTGACGAGCGCGCCGGCCTGACCGCTGGAAGTGTAGGCGACCCCCCGTTCGATCGATTCGAGCACGGCCTGAGCTGTCTTCGTGCCGGGTTGCCCGGCTATTGCATCCACGTTCGCGGCGACAGGTATCACCGGCAGGGCATCGTTGAAAACCGAGGCTGTATCCGCGGGGTCGTCGATTGCGACGATCTCGATATCCAGACCGCAGGCACTGGCCGCGCGGGCTAGCCGCGCCGGATCGTCCAAAGCGAAGAAGGGCTGCAGTTGTTCGTGAAATCCGGCCCAAGTCTTGACGGTCAGTTCACCGCCGATCCCGGCGGGTTCGCCCATCGTCAGTACGCTCGGTAAGGGCGGCGGCATCGGTCGGCTCAAAGCCTGATATCTATAAAGGCCTGGCGGCGGAGTTTTTCCTGATGTTGGTCAGCCTTGCGCGCCAACCTACGGTGAAGAATCTCCCGCTCGATCCGTTGTCTCGCGGCGGTTACAGGATCCTGGCCGCCCTCGACTTCTCGCGAACAAACCATGAGGATAATCACGCCGTCCTCTGTACGCAGGGGCTGACTGGACTCGTTTACATTGAGCGTGTCCACCAGGTTTTTGAACTGCGGGTTCAGCTTGTCGAGCTTGAACTCGCCGAGGAATCCCGAACTCGGACTTCCTTCGGCTTCCGCCACGCTCGCGAAGGCCTTGCACGTATCGGCGCTGGTTGCGAGTTGCGTGGCTTTCTGGGTCAGTTCGGAAACCGTTTGCGGCGAAGCGTTCGGCGGTACAGCGAGGTGGAGCTGGTGTATCCCCACCGTTACATCGTCGGTTTCGGTTTCGATGCCCTTGGCGACCCGTTTGTCGCGCAGGAGCATCAAGTATATGCCCTCGTCGGTGGCGATCGGCTGGGACATCTCATCGGTATTTAGGTTCTGGACAACGTTATCGAGCGGTGTTGGCAGGTCCGTAGCGAGGTTCCATCCCATATCACCGCCGTCTCGTGCGGTGACGGATTCAGAAAAATTCTGCGCGAGTTGTTGCCAGGCGGCCCCGCCCTTGATCTGCGAATGGAGGCGCTGTGCAAACTCCATCACTTCCGCACGGGGGTTTTCGTCGTAGGCAAGGAAAATCTCGGCGAGAAGGTATTCCGTCTTACCGGCATCGGCACGGATCTTCGCCAGTTCGTCGTCGACTTCCTGTTCGGATATATTAACGAGGCGCCGGAAGAGCGACCTGACAACCTCGACCCATGCGATTTCGGCCTTCAGTTGCTGGCGCAGTGTCTGTGGGTCGATTCCACGCTGCTCGAGCGCGGTAGTTATCTGCCCAGACGGAATGCCACGCTCCGCCTCGATATCGGACATGGATTTTTCGATGGCCTCGTCCGGCACTTCGATTTCCAGCCTTTTGGCTTCCTGCAGCCGGAGTTTCTCGATGATCAGCCGCCTTAATACATCCGGCGCGATGCGTTGCTGGGTTTGCGGATTGTTGGGCAGATTCGAGAACGAGATAACGAGGAGAATGCGCTGTGAAAGATCGTAGACGGAAATCACCTCATCGTTTACCACAGCGGCGATATTCAGCGTTGACTGGCCTTGTGCGGAGGGAGAGGGGGCGGCGACGAGACAGATACAGGCAATGGTCAGCACTGAGATCAGACGCTGTAGCACTGGGTTGAGAGTGTTTTGAATCGCTAGCATTTTAGTCTTCCGCTACGGTTCACTGAGATCGCGATACGCCGGAATGAACTTCACCGAGCGTTTTGAGTACGAGCGTAAATGTAATCGCGTCGGCCGGTTTCAAATCCCGGTCCTCGAAGAACGACCGGGTAAACTGGGTCGTGAATTTCACACATTCGTCTTCATATATAAGCCCCAAACCAAGGGACCGCAGGTCCGAAGCCGCGAGATCGTTCCGGGCGCGGACATACGTCGACCAGTTTTTCGTTATTTGCGATGATACGGTGCCGTTGATTTCCTCACGGCCGGCGAACTCGCTGCCGGATTGCTGGTCAATGAAAATGTAATCCGTCTGTAGTTTCAGCGCCGCTGCGCCGACATTGGCGCTAACCTCATTGCGCCGAGGCGAGAGGTTATCGGGGCTGAACTGGGTTCGATACAGAAGGTCGAGGTATTTATTCGGCGAAACTTGCACGCGTCCCACGACGTCGGAGAAATTTTCTTCGAGGCCCGACTGTGCCCCGAACGAACTATCCGTTCTCGGCCGGTAGGATTGGCCCAGAAATACTGAGGAATATCCACCCTTGTGGTGGTTCAGCGTGTAGTTGATGCCGTAATTCATGCGGACACCGCCGTCGACCCGGTCAAAACCGTCGTAGCGGTTATCCTGGAACAGGCTCGTCTCGTCGAATTCGAGTTCCTGGCTGTCCTCGTTGGGAATTTTATCCGCATTGCCACCGTTGGGAGCCGCGACGATCGAGGCGATTGGCTCGATCGTCTGGCTGTATTCATTGCCGGGCCGGATCAGAGGCAGGCGCCACGAGAACGAGGCCCGGGGGACCAGGCGGCCGCTCGCGCCGGTATAGCTGCTGCCGTCGTCGCGTTCGACGCCGCTGGCATGGTAGGCGTCCGCGGCAAGTGAAACCGAGGCATTGTACAATTCGCCGAAGGGGCCGCTGAACGGACGGTCCCAACGTGGACGGAATGCGAGGCGACGGGTGTCAGTGCCGGAATCGCGCACAATATTCAGGGCATTGAAGTCGAGCGAAGCAAATCCACCAAGACGGTCACGTTTGCCTGTGTAGTTGAAATCGTACATTGGCAGGACGATGGGCGAATCATCCACGTTTGTTTCCTGGCGCAGATCGTTGAATGCATAGGTGTTCAGGGCCTGGTAGTTCTGTCCACGAAAGCCCTCCAGGTAACCGCGCGACACGAGCACGGCTTCGGTATCGAAACCGTACCGCCGGGTGTATGTGTCGTCCGATGCCGTTTCGACATCCAGACCGGCGCGCCAGGTTCTGTCGATATGGTATTGCGATTCCATGTCCACGTAACCGCGCCACCCCCGGTCCGGGTCGTCGGCGACGAAGCTTCCGTCGGCGGTAATGAAGCCTTTATCAAAATTACGCCGGTATTGACCGATCATGCCTTGTCCGCCGTCGGTGGCCAGCATAGGTGTGAATGTCGCATCCTGAGACTCGTCGATGGCCCAGAAATACGGCGTGCGCAGTTGGAAACCCAGATCCGACGAGTTCGAAAACGTGGGAGCCAGAAAGCCGGAACGGCGCTTGACGGTCGGGTCCGGATGGCTGAGGTACGGGGTGTACGCCACTGGAATGCCGTAGAGTTCGATCCAGGCATTCCGATACGACACCCGTTTTTCCTCGGCATCGTGAATGACTTGGATCGCCTTGATCTGCCAGAGGGGTGGCGCACTCGGGTCTTCCTTGCAGAGATTACACGGCGAATAAACGGCGCGGCTGACTTCCGTGATAACAGCATTCGAGTGGCGCGCCCCCGCTCCGGCGACACGCGACTTGTCCTCGAGTATCAGACCGATGTTGTGGATTACACCGTCTTTTAGATCGCCGGTGATCTCCATTTTGTCGCCGAACAGGAGTTTTCCCGACACATCTGTCATCGAAACGTTCCCGTCCGCCGTGACGACGTCGGTTTTCTGACTGTAGGTCACCTTATCCGCCAGCAGAGTGCGGTCGCCATAGACAATCTCGACATTCCCGGTCGCCACGATCAGTCCCATGTCCCGGTCGTAGGTCATTGAATCGGCGCTCAGTTCGGCGCGCAACGGCGGCGGACCGATGCCGGATGCTGCCGGCGATGCGGATGTCGTTCGTGGGGAAGGGGAGGTTCGACGGTCGTCCGGCTCGGAGGTGCCGATGACGCGTTCATTGCTCATTGGCTGGTTACCGAACAGCGTGCCGAGCGGTTTTTCGTTGGTTGCATCCGCCGAGGGCCCGGCGACGACGCGTTGCGCGGGGCGAATTGTACGTGGTTGCACGCGGGGCGTATTCGACGCTGCCGGAGTGCCAGATCGGGGTTCCGGTTCGCTGATCAGGGTGCCGAGCGGCCGTTCCGAACTGGTGTTGCCGGAGACCGTTCCCGATTGTGTGGGCGTCCCCTGGCGAGTGGTCGACGACGACCAGTTGTCCGGCAACACCGAACCAGACTTTTGCCTTGATTGCGTGGGCGCGTTGAAAAGGCTGCCAAGGGGCCGCGCCGCGCCGCTATAGGCCGTCGGCGTGGCCGAAGCATCGTTCTGTTGTCCGGTGGTGCTCCGTGGGCGCGGCGGCTGCGTGACCGGAATGGGCGAGCGGACCTGCGCCGGGGGCGGCTGCATGCCGGGCAGCAGGATTCCAAGGGGACGTTCGGCATCCTGTGCCGATGCCGTGCTGCACAGGACAATGCTCATGCAAAGCATGGCAATGGCCGTAGATGAACCGGCGAGCTTTTTCAGCGGAATGTAACCGGGCCTGTGCAACCTAACCGTCCTCCAGATGCAATAGCATGCCCAAGCCGAGCAGAGTTGCAACGCCCGAAGGTGTCCATGCGGCAAGTGTCACGGGTATGCTGTCCGAGAGGCCGAGTGCGTACACGACATCCGAGAAGAAATAGAGCAGGAATCCCGTTAGCACGCCCATGGAGATGATGAACGTGGTGCCACCACGGCGCGAGCTTTGGCGAAGCGTGAATGTCGCGGCAATCAGCACCATCGCGCACATCAGGAGCGGTGACGCCAGCAGCGCGTTCAGATGCAGGCGGTGGCGAACGGCTGAGAAACCGGCGGCTTCGAGGGTTTCGATGAAGTCCGACAGCGCCCAGAACGACATCGTCTCCGGTGGTGCAAAGCTGTCCTGAATCTTTGTCAGCGTCAGATCCGTTTCCAGCCAGTATTCCTCGAAATGCAACGTACCTTCTTCCGGTTTCTGGATGTGCGCATCGCGCATGTACCAGAATCCGTCCTCGAGTTTCGCGCTCTTGGCGTCGATGCGTTCCAGGAATTTGTCCGTGCCTTCGTATACGAAGACGACGACGTTATCCAATTCGACATCTGCGCCCTGCTGCAGGACGGAATTAGAATGAATCACGGACTGACCCTGCGCGCTCGCCTGACGGAGCCAGAGGCCCGATTTGGAGACGGCGAGGAAATTCTCCTGACCACGCAGATGTGTCGCCTCGAGACGCTCGAAGCGCGTCAGCATGGTCGATGCGACCGGGTTGAAGATCGTGATATGAAAGACGCCCAGCACCGCCGCCAACAGGAGAACGGGAAACAGGAATTGCCAGGCCGATACCCCGGCGGCGCGGGTGATGACCAGTTCGTGGGTTCGCGCCAGGCGCCAGAACGCCGCCATGCCGCCGAACAGCACGGCGAAGGGGAACGTCTCCTGTCCCATATGCGGAAGCCGAAATGCGGCCATCTCAACGACATCGGTGAACGATATCTCCGGCAGAGAGGACGCCCGGCGGAGCAGCTCGATGCTGTCGAACAGCATGACGATCATCAGGAAAACGCCGAAACACGCCAGGAAGCTGAACAGGAAATGCCGGCCGATATAGAGCGATAGTGTGGTGGATACGCGCATCGCCGCCTCACGCCGCTTTCAATTTTCCGCGCCGTGATGCGCGTGAAGGGCGTGGCGCCCTGGGATGGCGCAGCAACATAATCGTGCCGGCCAGAATGGGAACGGCCGCCAATGCGTATAGCAGCGGCGTCAGGTACAGGTTTTTGGCAATAATGTTTTCCAATCCCAAGGCTGCGCCTTGCAGCGCGATCATGACGCTGACGGCGGTGACGATTCGCATGGTCTGGCTGCGGCGCGTGATCGGTCCGTACAGCAAACACGCCAGACCGACCATGGCGTAGCCCACGCCCAGCAGCGGCGACACGATCCTCTTGTGCAGTTCGACCTTATATTTACCCCAGTCGTTTTCGGTGACGCCCTTGGCGTCCTTGAGGTTGATCAGTTCGCTCATGGATCGTTCGCGAGGTTCGCGGAAACGGTTCGCCAGGCTCTCGGTCGACGTCGGCACCTCGAAGACATACCGGTCGAAGTAAAGGATCGAGAGTTTCGCGTTCTCGCCGACCATCTGTCGGTTGCCGTTATACATGACGACGCGCGGTCCGTTGCCGGTGTCGACCAGTGCGCCCCGTTCGGCCATCAGTGTCACGGGGGCGCCGTCCTCGCGTTCATCGTGGACGAGAATACCCAGCAGTTGCCCGTCCGGTGCACGCTCGCGGACATAGACCGTGACCGAACTCGTCACCGGATTGAAGGCGCCTTCTTTCAGGAGAACATGCGAATAGGTGTTGCGAATCTCCCACTGCAGAATGCGAAACGCCCGGTAGGATTCCGGCAGCAGATAAAGGTTCAGCACGTATCCGAAGAGCAGTGTCAGGAACGTGATGATCAGCGCCGGTTTGGCGAGACCGAATTGACCGACGCCGGCGGCGCGCATCACCACCAGTTCCCGGTCGGTCACCATCTTCGAGTAGGTAAAGACGATCACGGTAAAGAGCGCGATCGGCAGGATAACGGTCAGAAAATTCGGCAACAGGAGCATCGTCATGTAGACGAAGGTCCCGGCATTCAGCCCCCGGTTGACGATCATTTCGACGAAGCGAAGCGATTGAGACAACCAGATGATACACGTGAGACCGGCACTCACCAGAATCATACCGGCAAAGAGCTGGCGCAGCACGTATCGAGTGTAGCTGTTCATGCGCTAGAACCTATCCTCGGAGACCGCCCAAATTGTGTTATCGGCGGCAAAAAATCAAGGAATCTCCGTAAATTAGCACATGATATGGTTAATAATTCATACGGCTTCCGGCGACGTGTCGGCGCTTACCGCGCTGCCGTCGACGACGGCATCGGCAAGGCCACCTGCCTGCGTCAGAATATGGCGTGCATAGAAGCTTACCGATGCGCGTCGGCGTTGTGCCGCGAGCGAATCTTGCTCGGCGGCCGCATTCGCAACTTCGTACATTCGAACCATCAGCCAGCCTCCGACCGTGATTCCGGCGAGTCGCAAATAAGGTACCGCGCCGGCCAACGCCGTGACCGGGTTTTCGGCGGACGTCGTGACGATCCAGTCGGTCGCGCGTTCCAGTTGATCCACGGCATTAATGAGCCGTTCATGCGGGTGCCCCATGGCATTGATGGAAGCGCGCATTTCCTGGATCAGGGTTTTCATGGTCTCGCCGCCCTCGCGGGCGACCTTGCGGCCTGCGAGGTCGATGGCCTGGATGCCATTGGTGCCTTCATAGATCGGGGCGATCCGGGCGTCGCGGAGATGTTGGGCGGCGCCGGTTTCCTCGATGAAACCCATGCCACCGTGAACCTGCACACCGGTGTCGGCGACTTCGACGCCGATATCCGTGCTCCATGCCTTCACGATGGGGGTCAGCAGGTCGACGTAGCTCTGCGCACGTCTGGCCGTCTCCGCGTCCGGGTGCCGGTGCGCCATGTCGAGCCGGGCGGCGGTCCAATAGGCGAGGGCGCGGACCGCTTCGGTCTGCGCACGCATGGAAAGCAGCATTCGTCGTACGTCCGGGTGATTGATGATGGCGACCGGTTCCTTGCCGGTGCCGGTGCTGTCGCGGCCCTGGATGCGTTCCTCGGCGAACGCGCGGGCGCGTTGATAGGCACGCTCGGCGATTGCAACGCCTTCCAGGCCGACTGCGAGCCGGGCGTTGTTCATCATCGTGAACATGTACTCGATGCCGCGGTTTTCCTCGCCGACCAGATAGCCGACGGCGCCGTCGTTTTCGCCGAACAACATCACCGCCGTCGGACTCGCATTGATGCCGAGCTTGTGCTCCAGCGAACCGCAACGGAGATCGTTACGCTCGCCCAGCGATCCGTCGGCATTAACCAGGTATTTCGGAACCACAAATAGCGAGATGCCCTTGATCCCCTCGGGTGCGTCCGGCGTCCGGGCAAGCACCATATGGACGATGTTTTCGGTGAAATCGTGCTCGCCGTAGGTGATAAAGATTTTCTGGCCGGAAACCCGGTAGACGTCGCCGTCCCGGACCGCCTTTGTGCGGACGCGCGCCAGGTCGGAACCGGCTTGCGGCTCGGTTAGGTTCATGGTCCCGGTCCATTCGCCGCTGACCATTTTTTCGAGATACGTATTCTTGATGTTGTCGGAGGCGTGCGTCGACAAAAGCTCCACCGCGCCGCCGGTGAGCATCGGGCAGAGGCCGAACGACATGTTGGCGCCGTGCCAGATTTCGGAAGCACCGGTCGCGACCAGCCACGGCAACCCCTGACCGCCGTATTCCGGGTCGAACGGCATCGAATTCCAACCGGCCTCGATGAACTGCCGGTAGGCTTCCTTGAACCCTTTGGGCGTGCGGACGACACCGTTTTCCAGCGTGCACCCCTCCTGGTCGCCGCTGACGTTGATCGGATCCAGTACATCCGTGCCGAGTTTGCCCGCTTCCTCGAGGATGGCCGAAACCAGATCGGGAGTTGCGTCTTCGTAACCCGGTAACGTGGCGAGGCTGTCCAGTTCGCCGATTTCCCTCATGACGAACAGCATTTCCTCGACGGGGGCGCGGTAGGCGGTCATCTGATCTTCCTATTCTTCCTTCAATAGCGCGCTCAGGTCGATATCCGGGACGGTCGCGCCGGTTTTCTCGGCAAGCGCCTGGAGGTCGATGCGCCGCGATGCACGCTCGGATGCCGTGATCAGCAGTTGCGTAACCTCCGATATGACTTTGGCGGGCAGCGCTCCATCCGGTTTTACGCCGATCTCCCGGATACGGCTGTCGGGAAGCGGTACTTCGGTCTCCGCACCATCCAGAAAATCGGCCCGAAATACCATTGTGCCGTTCTGCATGACGATCTCGTCGATGATCAGGCGTTGCCCGCTCGCGGCGTCCTCGTCGTCGTTTTCCGAGCGCGTCAGCCAGGCATCGGTACTTTCCTTGAGCCGCACAAGGTTGACGCGGCCGTCCTTGATATCGAGGACGATTTCGGGACGGTCGATAACGACGCGCCCGAGCGCGATCGCTTTGTCCGCGATCCGGCCGGTATCGACGGCAATCTCGATAACCGGCACGTGTACGGCGGTCGGTGCCGAAAACCCCGGCGGATTCTCGATGCGGAGCCCGATGATCCGGCCGTTGCCGGATTTCAAGGACATCGTCGCTTCGGCAACCGTGACCGGCACTTTGTAGGCGCTGCTGGCCGCATCCTCGACTTCGTCCTTGATCAGCGCGTCGATGTTGAACAGCACGTACGTCACGGACGCGAGCACGAGAATGATCGTGGCCGTCAACGCCAAGCCGCTGAATAAAAAGGCTTTTCTCATTAATTTGGTTGCCCGCCCACCATTCTTTTATCTCCTACGGACGATATCTGCCGCGTCCCTGGGCCGCAAGCTATTGTGGCGGCGCATGAAACGCCCTAAACGGGACAGGGGAGGGGTGATGCCGCTGCACTTCGATGACGATGAATATGCTGGCCGTGTGGCCAGGGCCCGCGCCGCCGTCGGCGACGCTGGCCTCGACGGCGTGTTGCTATTCGCCCCGGAAAGCCACTACTGGCTGACCGGATACGACACCTTCGGCTTTGCTATGTTTCAGTGCATGGTGCTGGGCGCCGACGGCGACATTCATTTGTTGACGCGCACGCCTGACCTGAGACAGGCGCGACACACCTCGACACTCGATGATGACCACATCCATATCTGGATCGACCGGGAGGGCATGGCACCGGCGGAAGATCTGAAAATGCTGCTACAGAACCTGGGTTTTCTCGGTAAACGACTTGGCATCGAAAAGACGACAGCGGGCCTGACGGCGGCGAACTGGGACATGATACGGGATGTGCTGGGTGACGACTTCGTTGACGCTTCGACCCTGATCCGCGATGTCCGGCGGATCAAAAGCCCGGCCGAGATCGCATGTCATCGCCGCGCCGCCGAACTCGCCGACGCGTCTCTTGAAGCGGGAATCGCCGAGACCCGCGCCGGCGCGTTCGAGGGCGATATCCTCGCCGCCATGCAGGGCGCCGTCTTCAGTGGCGGTGGGGACTATGCCGGGAACGAGTTCATTCTCGGGTCGGGGCCAGGGGCGCTGCTGTGCCGCTATTATTCGGGCCGCCGTCATCTCGACGACACCGATCAACTGACCGTCGAATGGGCGGGGGCATATGCCCGTTATCACGCGGCGATGATGCGGACGCTGGTCGTCGGCGAGCCGAACGATGCGCAGAAACGCATGCACATGGCCTGCGTCGAGGCGCTGGAGGCCTGCGAGGCAGCGATCGTCCCCGGCGATCCCATGGGTAACGTGTTCGACGCTCATGCCCGAACCGTTGATGCGCACGGTTTCGAACATGCGAGGCTCAATGCCTGTGGCTACGGCATGGGTGCGGTTTATAATCCGATCTGGGTCGACTTTCCCATGTTCTATACCGGCAATCCGTTGCCGATGTTGCCAGGTCAGGTATTCTTCCTGCACATGATCCTGATGGATTCCGAAAGCGGCTATGCCATGTGCTGGGGGCATGCCGTGCTGGTCGGTGAAAAGGGTGTCGAGCGGCTTTCGAAAGCGCCGCTGGATTTGATCGTGTGCTGAGATGACGGTGACCTCGCGCCCCTACGACGTCGTCTTCGATGATGGCCGCCACCCGAAGGGCAAGCTCGGTTTCGTCCTGCTGGCGACCGAGCAGACGGTCATGGACGACGTGCTCAGCATCTGCCCGGACGGTGTCGGCGTGCATATCGCCAGGGTCGACAACCCGGACTCCATCACCAACGCATCGCTTGCGGCCATCGCACCGGACCTGACGCGCGCGGCGCGCACATTGTTACCGGACGGGTCGCTCGACGTGGTCAGCTACGCCTGTACATCGGGATCTCTGGTGCTCGGTCAGGAACGGGTCGAGGAATTACTCTCGGCCGGCAATCCGAACGCCAAACCGTCATCGATCATCGCCGCGGTGATCCGTGCGCTGAATGCCGTTGGTGCGAAGCGCGTCGTCGTCGCGACACCTTACCTTGACGAGGTCAACACGGCGGAACGGGAATATATAGAAAGCCGCGGCGTCGAGGTGCTCGAAATCCAGGGCCTTAACCTTGAGAAAGACAGTGACATGATCCGCGTCGTGCCGGAATTCATTCTTGAAATGGCGCTGGACCTAGACCGGCCGGAAGCGGACGCGACCTTTATTTCCTGCGGTGCGCTCCGCTCCGTCGACATCATTGATGCGTTGGAAGAAAAGACCGGCAAGCCGGTGATCACGTCGAACCAGGCTCTGGCGTGGGATGCGATGCGCCTCGCCGGGATCGAGGACAGGGTCGAAGGTTTCGGTCGGCTTCTTCGCGACTTCTGAGCAGGGTCAGTTCACGCTTTTGGCATCGCCTTTGGCGTCGCACAGAAGTTCCTGCTCGATGACAGTCGCGCGTGTTTCGGCATCGGCCCGGGACAGGAATCCCTTTTCCCAGTGCACCATCCAGCGACTATCGCCGGTCTGCCGTTCGATTTTCTGGAACGCCGCGTCATGGTCGCGGCCTTCGTGCGGATAAGCGAACACGCGCCCCTTGGAATCGGTGGTGACGATCACCATCCAGGCGCCGGGCTTGTCCAGGGGCGGGGTGCCGGTCATTCACGGCTGTGGGCGCGTAAAGACCCACGTCTTTTCGTCGGATTGGTCCGGCTGGAACGTGTAGCCGCCGTCATTGAATGCCTTCAGTTTCTTTTCCGTCTCGACCCTGCCCACGATCATGTAGCGCGCCATCATGCCCCGCGCGCGTTTTGCGAACAGGCCGATCACGCGCGCCTTGCCGTCCTTCACCTCCTTGAAGACCGGCGTGACGAGGCCGCCTTCCAGGCCCTTCGGTTGAACGACCTTGGCGTATTCGTTCGACGCCAGATTGACGATGCGGCGGTCCTTGTGGGAGTTCGTCGCGTCGTTGAGCGCTTCGGTGACGCGGTTGTCCCAGAAGCCGTAGAGGTCTTCCTTGCCGTTCACCGGGAACTTGGTCCCCATTTCGAGCCGGTAGGGCTGCATCAGGTCGAGCGGGCGCAGAACCCCGTAGAGCCCGGACAATATCCGCAGATGGTTCTGCGCGTATTCCAGGTCCTTCTTTTTCAGCGACGGGGCGTCGAGTCCGACGTAGGTGTCGCCCGCGAAACTCAGCGCGGCTTGACGCGCGTTCGCCAGATTGAAGGGCAGCTTGAAATCCTGAAAACGCTGGTAGTTCAGGTCGGCCAGCTTGTTGGAAATCCCCATCATGGATTTCAGGTCGCTGCGTTTCAGTTTCCTGGCTTTCTTTGCCAGTACCTCCGCATCCTTCAACAGGATCGGCTGGGTGTGGGCATCCGTGATCGGATCGCTCTCGAAATCGAGCTTCTTCGCGGGCGAGATGATCGCGAGCATGAAGAACATTCCTCTTTTGACCGTTTCTAAACTACCTATTACATATAGAGTGCGACCCCGAAGCTTCAAACGATAAGAGTCTCCAATGCTGACGATATACGGCCTCAAGAACTGCGATACCTGCCGCAAGGCCATGAAATGGCTGGATAGCGAAGGCATCGCCCATGAATTCAAGGATGTCCGCAAGGACGGCGTCAGCGCGGCCGAGATCGGCGATTGGGCCAAGGATGTCGGGGTCGATTCGCTCCTGAACCGGCGTGGCACCACGTGGCGCGGCCTGTCCGACGCCGATAAAGCGAAGGGCGAGGGGGATGGCGCCGTCGCTCTGATGGCCGAACATCCGGCGCTGATCAAGCGACCGGTCTTCGTGAAGGGCGGCGAGGTCCGCGTCGGCTTCAAGGATGCCGAACGGGCCTGGCTCAAGGCCTGACACTCAGAAGTTTAGTGGGCCGCTTCTGGCCTGCCAGGCCGCGAATCCCCCGCGTAGGTAATAAGCGTCGATGCCGCGTTCTCGTAGCTTCGCGACCGCGCTCTGGCTGACTTCGTGACCATGGACACAATAACAAACGACCGGAAGGCCATCGCCGACCGTCTCCGCCCATGCCGGCACGTCCTGGTAATCCTGCCACGTGGCGCCTCGCACCATGGCGGGGTCGCTTTCGATAGCGGGTTTCTTGCGGACGTCGATCACGTGAAGTGGCGCGTTAAAGGTGATGAGCGTTTCGAGTTGGTCCTGGGTAATGCTGTGCATGGATGGACTCCTTGCGTCTGCAGAGTTGCGGTAAATCCGGATAATCAGATAAAGGCGGTGACGAGGCCGAACACGGCGCCCAGCGCGACGAGCATCGGGATGCCGATCTTGTTCGTCACCAGAAGGGCCAGCGAGACCGCCGTGGCGGCGACGCCGATCCACTGCACCTCGCCCTGTTCGAACAGCGCGGCTCGGCCCAGGAAGATGGCGAGGCTGAGGATCACGCCGACGACCGCCGCCGTGATCGCCGAGAGCGCGTTGCGCGCCCAGGCGAAGCGCTGGATGCTCTCGACATAGGGCGCGCCGGCGATGATCAGATAAAACGACGGCAGGAACGTCACATACGTCGTCAGCAATGCCGCGAGTACGCCGGTGAACAGGCCGCCCGCGTTCCAGCCGGCGAAAAACCCGACATAGGTAGTGACGAGGATCAACGGGCCGGGCGTGGTTTCCGCGAGGGCCAGGCCGTTCAGCATGTCGTCGCCGGAGAGCCAGCCGTAGGTGTTCACGCCCGCGTCCGCAACAAACGGCAGCACGGCGTACGCGCCGCCGAAGGTGACGAACGCCGCCGTCGTGAACAGCTTGATGACATCGGCGAACGGCTCGGTACCGAACACGGCGACAATCGCCCCCGTCGGTATGGCGAGCGCGATCAGAAAGACGGCGGTCACGCGGGCAAAACGTTTAAGGGCGCCGGTGCCGGCATGTGCGGGCGTGCTCTCTGCCGTCGGATGTTCGCCGTGACCGGCCGTCAGGGCGTGCGGCATGAATCGCGCGATCGCGATGCCGGCCGCACCGGCGGCCAGCACAACGACCGGAAACGGCGTGCCTGCGAATTGCAGCAACACGAAAGCCGCGAGTGCGAGGGCGACCGGCACCGGGCCACGACAGGTCTTCCTGCCGATGCGATAGACCGCCGCGATGACGATGGCGACCACGACCGGTTTGATGCCGTCGAAGATCGCGGCGACTGCGCCTTCACCGCCATGAGCGGTAGCGACCCACGCCAGCACGATCATCAGGACCGTGCCCGGCAGAAAGAATGCGGTGCCGGCGAAGATCGCGCCTTTCAGTCCGTGCAGGCGCCAGCCGATATAGGCCGCAAGCTGTTGTGCCTCCGGGCCCGGCAGCATCATCGAATAGTTAAGCCCGCGCAGGAACGCGCCCTGGCTGATCCAGCCTCGCCTGTCGACGCATTCGGTCTGCATCATCGCGATCTGGCCGGCGGGGCCGCCGAAACTCATGAATCCGAGTTTGGTCCAGTACTTCGCCGCATCGGCAAAGCTGGGCTGCGTCTCTTTTTCGTTCTCGTGCTGTGCTTGAATATTATCGTCCACGTTCCCTCACATCCGGGGCATCCCGAAGTTTTTCAGCGAGGGCAGTGCTTGGACGAAATATCGTCTTGGAATACCGGGCGACTGCCTCCGGCCCGATAAGTGTTTATTTAATTCAATACACTCACGAGGAAAAGAGAATTTCTCACAGGAACGTGACACCCCGTTAGTCCAACGTGACACCACTTGTCTTCCCGTATCGTTACAATCCCATCATCGGCAAATCGCCGATGGGCAATTTCAGGGATTTTTGAATCACTACAGGAGAAGCTTACATGTCTGTTCAAAAGAAAACCGTTGGTGCGACCCTTGCGACCGCTGCTGCTGCGATGTTTATCGCAGGTGCCGCGATGACCGGTGCGCCGACCGCCGCCAAGGCTGACGTCAAGTGCGCCGGCATCAACTCGTGCAAAGGCCATGGTGCATGCGCCGGCGCGAACAACGCCTGTAAAGGTCAGAACGCCTGCAAGGGGCAGGGTTGGGTAAGTGCTGAAAGCGCTTCCGCCTGCACCGACAAGGGCGGCAAGGTCGTCAAGGGCTGACGCAGACCGGACGTTACGTTACGTTGCGCCGGAGGAGCCGCCACGCGGTTCCTCCGGCGTGCGTTTATGAGCAGTAATGATGACACTTGAAGGATATGGCCTGGGCCTCAGGCCCCAGCATTTTCCGGAAATTCTCGGTGGCGCGCCGGATGCCACGGAAGGCGTCGACTGGTTCGAGATCATTTCCGAGAACTTCATCGATGTGGGTGGGCCGCCACGCCGCAACATGATGGCGGTGCGTGAGCGGTTTCCGATGGTCATGCACGGTGTCTCGCTTTCCATAGGCTCCACCGATCCGCTAGATATGGATTACCTGCGAGGCCTCAAGGATCTCGCCGACCTCGTCGAGCCGGAATTCATTTCCGATCACCTCTGTTGGACCGGTGTGCATGGGCTCAACATGCACGACCTTTTGCCACTGCCGCTGACCGAGGAAAGCGTGGATCATGTCGCAGGCCGGGTCATGCGGGTGCAGGATGTCCTGGGCCGGCAGTTCATGCTGGAGAATACGTCGACTTACGTCACGTTCGAGGAGGACGAAATGACCGAATGGGAGTTCCTGTCGGCGATCTGCGAACGTGCCGACTGCAATATCCTGCTCGATGTGAACAACATATACGTTTCCGGGTTCAATCACGGGTTTTCAATGGATGCCTACCTGGGCGGTGTGCCCGCGGACCGGATCAAACAGATTCATCTGGCCGGTCACAAACACAACGGCGATTACATCGTCGATACGCATGACGAACCGGTGCCGGATTACGTTCTCGATCTCTATGCCAAGGCGGTCGATCGGTTCGGTCATGTGCCGACGATGATCGAGCGGGATGCCAACATTCCGCCATTCGCGGAACTGGTCCGGGAACTGCAGGGCGTGCGCCGGATTGCGGAACAAGGGCGGGCGAGGATGCCCGCATGAGCGCATCCTTGGCCGATTTGCAGGGAAAATTCCAAGGCCGTCTTTTGGGGGGCGATGACGCCATCGATGCGCACCTGACAAAGGGCGGGCCGTTCATGAAGGCCTACGATCACGCTTATCGTGCACGGCTGATCGAGATCATGACCGAGGACTTCGAAGGACTGCATACGCTTTTGGGCGATGAACAGTTTTTCGAGATGCTCGGTCAATATGTCGATGCGCATCCGTCGACGACGCGCTCGGTGCGTTGGCTGGGGCGTCATCTACCGGATTGGCTCCGGCGATCCGATATCTGGGGCGCGCTTCCCGAGGTTGCATCGATGGCGGCATTCGAGTGGATGCTCGGCCTCGCCTTCGATGCGCCGGATGCGCCGCCGGTCGGTGTTGCCGAGATCGGTCATGTGCCGCCCGAAGCCTGGCCGATGCTGATGTTTACCTTCCATCCGGCACTGAATACCGCAACGCTCGGTTGCGACGTTTCCGCGTTCTATCAAGCGGTCAAGGCGGAGGTCGAACCGGAAGGGCCGCCGGTCCGCTACGAGAGCGCTGTCACATGGGCGGCGTGGCGCGATCCGGAAACCATGATCGTGACCTACCGGCCACTCGACCTCGATGAGGCGATGGCGCTCGGCGCGGCCCGTGCCGGGCAGACCTTCGACGGTATCTGCGAAA
The DNA here is from genome assembly GCA_965229805.1 of Rhodospirillales bacterium. Lineage (GTDB taxonomy): Bacteria > Pseudomonadota > Alphaproteobacteria > Rhodospirillales > Casp-alpha2 > UBA4479. Next base: position 1,570,333 of record CBDDJO010000002.1, read on the forward strand.
CCGTCGCCGATTACACGGACGCGGACGAAGCCGCCGTCCGGGCGGCGGGATTGTTGAGAATCTGGGTCGAAAGCGGCTGGCTGATCGGGCTCGATGCCGACGGCATGAGCTGGTGAGTACGGACCCTAAAGCACTTTGCCCGGGTTCATGATTCCGTTCGGGTCGATGACAGCCTTGATCTTGCGCATCAGGTCGATCTCCACCGGCGGGCTATAGCGTACCAGTTCGTCCCGTTTCATCCTGCCGATGCCGTGCTCGGCCGAGAAACTGCCGTTCATTTCCTCGACCAGGTCGTTCAACGGATCGGTGACGTCGTGCCACTTGTCGAGGAACGCCTGTGTGTTCATCCCGGCGGGCTGGGTCAGGTTATAGTGCAGGTTGCCGTCGCCGATGTGACCGAAGGTCATCGGCCGGATACCGGGCACGACATCTTCGACGATCGTATCCGCCATGGCGATGAAGTCGGTCACTTTAGAAATCGGGATCGAGAGGTCGTTCTTGATCGAGCCGCCCTCGTTCTTCTGGGCGTCCGAGATTGCCTCGCGGATATGCCAGATATCGTGACGTTGTTGCCCGCTCTCGGCGATCACGGCGTCGACGACCTCGCCGGCCTCGAACGCGTCTTCGAGCAGCTTTTCGAGAGCTTCACGCAGGTCGGTGCCTGCGCGGGGCGAGGTCAGTTCAAGCAGTACGTAGGCCGGATGCTCATCCTCGAACGGATCGCGGACGCCTTCGGTGTATTCGCACGATACCCAGAGGCTGTTTCGGTTCATGTATTCGAACGCGGTGAGCGTGTCGCCGACCATGCCGGTGGCACGGCCGAACAGTTTCATCACGTCTTTGGGGGTTTCAAGCGCGATCAGGGCCGTTTCGGTCTGGTTCGGTTTCGGAAACAGCTTGAGCACGGCGGCGGTGATGATGCCGAGGGTGCCTTCCGCCCCCATGAACAGATGCTTCATCTCGTAACCGGTGTTGTCCTTGCGCAATCCCTTGAGACCGTTCCAGATTTCGCCCGACGGCAACACAACCTCGAGCCCCAGCACCAGTTCGCGCGCGTTGCCGTAGCGCAGCACGTTGGTGCCACCGGCGTTGGTCGAGAGATTGCCGCCGATGCGGCAACTCCCCTCGGCGGCGAGGCTCAGGGGGAACAGCTTGTCGGCATCGTCGGCGGCGTTCTGGATGTCGGCCAGGATGCAACCGGCGCCGACGGTCATGGTGCCGTTGAGGGTATCGATCTCGTGGATGTTGTTGAGCCGTTCGGTGGAGACGACGACCTCTTCCTCGGCGATGCCACCGCCGACCAGTCCGGTGTGCCCGCCCAGCGGGACCATCGGTACGCCGTGTTCGGCACAGGTCGTGACGACGAAGGCGACTTCTTCGGTCGAGCCGGGGCGGGCGACGAATGTCGCGTGGCCCCGGTAGAGGCCGCGCGCCTCGACATTGTATTTATCGAGCGCGCCGGGATCGTCCACGTAGCCCTGCGTGCCGAGTTCGGATTTAATTTTATCGATAGCGGTCTGTCGGTCGGTCATACCCGGATATTGGCGCCGGGACGGGGGATGTTCAAGACCGAACGGCGCGGCTAAGGCGGTCGTTGATGGCCAGGCCGAGCCCGGTATCCGGGATCGGTGCCACGGCGATCGCAGTTGCGCCGCCGTCATCCAGCATATGCAGCATGCGGAACAGATTGGCCGCCGCCTCGGTCAGGTCACCCGTTGGACTCAGGTTCAGGTCGTCGGGGGTGCCCGTTTGCCCGAACGTCAGAAACTCCTCGCCCGTCTCGGCGTTTCTAGCATTCATTCTCAGCCGTGCTTTGGGGGCGTAATGGCGACTCATCATCCCCGGCGATTTCGGGGCGTGGTCGTCAGTGCCGGCAGTGGCGAGCGGGCCCAGCACTTTTTCGAGATCTTCCCTGGAAATGCCGCCCGGGCGTAACAGAGTTGCGGTCTCGGTCGACAGATCCACGACCGTTGATTCCAGGCCGACCTCACAGGGGCCGTCGTCGAGGATCAACTGTGGCCCGCCGTCGTCCGGCCCGGGCAGGGAGGCCCGAACGTGTTCCGCCAGGGTCGGGCTCATGGCGCCGGATGCGTTGGCGCTGGGCGCCGCGACCGGTACGCCGCAGGCTTCGAGAAATCGCCGCGCGCGCAATCGTGCGGGAATTCGGATGGCAACGGTTGTCAGTCCGGCCGTCGTCAGTTCGGCGATCCCGGTATCCGGTCGTTTGTCGAGGACGATGGTCAGTGGGCCCGGCCAATACGTTTCCGCGAGTTTTTCCGCACGTGCATCCAACTCGACGAGTGTCCGGACGTGCTCGATATCGGCGACATGAGAAATGAGCGGATTGAAAGATGGGCGACCCTTGGCCGCGAATATGCGGGCAACGGCTTCGGCGTTCGTCGCATCGCCGCCAAGTCCGTAGACGGTTTCGGTCGCGAATGCCACGAGCCCGCCGCCGCGAATGATTCCCGCGGCATCCTCGATTGCCGCATCGTTCATATCGCGGATAGGTGTTTCGCCGCTCATACGCTCGGGGCGGGATCGGGGACGCCGGGTCCTCTGGCAATAAAGAACGGATTGCGGAAATCGGCCTTGCCGTACCGCAGCGGTTGTCCGTCCTCGGTAATGACTTCGCCGCCGGCAAACATCAGTACCGCGTGGCCCGCGGCCGTGTCCCATTCCATGGTCGGCCCGAAACGCGGATAGACATCGGCCTTGCCCTCGGCGACGCAGCAGAACTTGAGGCTCGATCCGGCGCTAACCCGTTCTTTGACGTCCAACCCTGACAGGTAATCCTCGGTTTCCGGCGTAGGGTGGTTTTTCGACGCAATGGCCGTCAGGCCCTCTTTCGGCGGACGGCGGCAGGTGATCTGGATTGCCTTGCCTTGTCCGCCGTACTGCGCGAACGCGCCGGCGCGGGTGGCAATGAACGTGTCGTCGCTGACGGGCAGGTGGACGACACCGAGTACCGGTATCCCGTTCTCGATCAGCGCGATGTTGACCGTGAACTGGCCGTTGCGGGAGATGAATTCCTTGGTCCCGTCCAGCGGGTCTATCAGCCAAAAGGGCTTGCCGGAGATAACGGGAATCTTGCCGGCGGATACGGATTCCTCGCCGACCAGGGGGTACTCGCCGGTAATGCCTTCCCTGATCAGCCGGAAAATGAGTTTCTCAGCTTCGCTGTCGGCCTTCGTCACGGGCGATGAATCGTCCTTCACATCGACATCGAAATCCGTCTCGTAAATGTCCATGATGACGTGTCCGGCGCGGCGCGCGACGTCACCGATCTGTTCGGCGAGACCGATACTGACGTTAAGAACCATGACCTGCGATCTCCGGACGAATTGAGCCTGTGCGGACAATTACCTTCGACAGGCGCTTAGTCAACCGGATCAAATCTTGGCGTGAATTTCCTCGGCAATGAAGCGGCTGGCGCGGAATTTCTCCGACCAGTGATCGAGCGGCATGCCGGCCTTGCGTTTCAGATGTGCCAGGAACTGCTTGGGGTCGGGCAGTTGCTCCCAGACGGCGGGAAGGAACAGGGCGCGCCGGCCGCCGTCGGCGATGACCAGACCGTCGATACCGGGGCGCAATTGCGCCAGCAGGTCCGCTTCGCTTTCGATTTGCATCGATGCCTGTGGGCTGAGGACGGAAATGGACATCCGCAAACCCTCGTATTCATCGGCTGAGACCGGATTGAATCTCGGGTCCTTAAATGCGGCCTTGAAGGCGTTACCGGAGACGTCCAGCGACAGCGCCCGGTGTGCCGTCGGCGAGCCGATGCAGCCGCGCAGTTGCTTTCCGGCCGTCTTCAAAGTGACAAACGATGCGCCTTCGGTCTGAAGCGTCTTCGGTTCCACAGCGAGATCGAGCTTCATTGGTTTGTTGTGTTCCAGACCGTGACGGATCGACCGGTCGGCGAGCGCCATCAGGTGCTCGCCGTGCGCCGCCAGCAGGTCTTTCGTCTGGCGTTCGAAATCATCGTCCGCGGGTTTTACCGCGGCTGGCGCTTTCTTGCGTTTGAGCCTGATGTTCAGGGGGACGGTCTTCTTACGTGTCGCCGGGTCGAAGAAGGCCCAGGCGCCGTAGCCGACGACACGGTCCTTCATGCCGGCGGTATCGCCGGAGTTTTGGAGTTCGATCGTTTCCACCTTCATGCCGCGCGCTTTCGCGAGGTGCAGCAGCCCGCCGACCGGAAAGCGGCCGCAGGCCCCGTTTTTTTCGATCTTCGCCGGGTCGAGCGACATGATTGCGTCACACGTGCGCCGGTCGATCTGCCGCGCCGCGTCGTAGTCGAGGAAATGGCTGAGATCGGAGGAAATAACGATCAGCGTTTCCGGCCCGCCCCACAGTGCCTCCAGTACCTCCGCGACCTTGGCCGGCGGCGTTTCGCCCACGACCAGCGGCACCAGCTTGAAGTCGCCCAGAAGTTCCTGGAGGAACGGGAGGTGCACCTCAAGTGCGTGTTCGGCCTGATGGGTTGGGGGAAAGACGCCGACCTGTTCCATTCCCGCGATTTGCGACTCGGCGTCCTTGTCGATCTCGACCCGTCCCAGTGGCGTTTCGAAACAGTCGGCGCCAGACAGTGCGAGCCCGCGTACGGCAACCCTGTGGCAAGGTCCCAGAAGCACGACCCGGGTAATTTTGTCGGCGACCGGTTTCAGTCGCGCATAGGCCTTCGCGGCGATGGCGCCTGAATACCTGTAACCGGCGTGCGGTGCGATGATGGCCTTGGGCACCGGCCCGTCAAAGGCGCCCGCCGCGCTCAGGAAACCTTTCACGTCGGAACTAAGCTGACGCGGGTCGTCCGGATAGAACATCCCGGCGACGGCGGCTTTGCGGATCGCGGTCATCGTGTGTTCGCTTCCGATTTCATATACTCATTCTAACGCAATTCCGTTGCGAACGAAAATAATGCGAACCTTCCTCTCCAGTCCCCGGAATTGCACCGGAACCTATGCAAGGTTTTTTCAGCGTCGGCAGCACGTTATAATAACGGTATGGCAGATGCCGCCCCCACGATGGACGAAACCTTCGCCGATGCGGTGCCGGGGCGATACTGGCACAAGCTCGACGACGGCCGTGTCCAGTGCGATGTGTGCCCGCGTTTCTGCAAGCTGCGCGAGGGGCAGCGGGGACTGTGTTTCGTCCGCGGCCGCCAGGACGACCAAGTCGTGCTGACGACCTACGGACGCTCCAGCGGCTTTTGCGTCGATCCGATCGAGAAGAAACCCCTCAACCACTTTCTGCCCGGTACGCCGGTGCTGAGTTTCGGAACCGCCGGCTGCAATCTCACGTGCTCGTTCTGCCAGAACCACGACATCTCGAAATCGCGCCAGTTCGACAAGCTGCAGCAGAAGGCGACGCCCGAGATGATCGCCAAGGCGGCGCTCGAGACAGGGGCGCGTTCGGTCGCCTACACCTACAACGACCCGGTCATTTTTCTGGAATACGCGGTCGACGTGGCCAAGGCCTGCCGCGAGCACGACATCAAGAACGTCGCTGTTTCGGCCGGCTACATCTGTGACGAACCGCGCGAGGAATTCTACCGGCACATGGATGCCACCAATATCGACCTCAAGGCGTTCACCCAGGAGTTTTACCGCAAGCTCTGCACGGCCGATTTGCAGCCGGTGCTGGAGACGCTCAAGTACCTCAAGCATGAAACGGACGTCTGGTTCGAGATTACCGATCTGCTGATCCCGGACGAAAACGATTCCGAGCACGAGATCGAGGAAATGACCCAGTGGATCATGGAGAATCTGGGTCCCGACGTGCCGCTGCATTTCACCGCGTTCCATCCCGATTGGAAAATGCTCGACAAGCCCCGCACGCCGCCGGAGACGCTGCTACGGGCCCGCAAAATCGCGATGAAGAACGGTATCCGCTACGTCTATTCGGGGAATATCCACCACAAGGAAACGCAAAGCACCTACTGCCACAACTGCGGCGAGTTGCTGATCGGGCGCGACTGGCATCAGCTTTCCGACTGGAACCTTGCATTCGGCGGCAATCATATATGTGACTGTCGGAACTGCGGCACGCAACTGCCCGGTGTGTTCGAGGAACGGCACGGTGTGTGGGGCCGTAAACGCGCCCCGCTGCGCTTTCGCGCTTAAGCTTTTCTTGGCTTTTTTGTCCCAACCATCTCGGCGTGACTTTCCAGGAGCGACCTGCTAAACGCGCGCACTGGTTCTGGCGAAAGGCCGAGTAACTTGGTGACAAGAAAACAGCTTCTGATCGCCCTGAAGATCGTGGTTTCGATCGGCCTGATGACCGTTCTGATTGGCGGCATTGATCTTGGCGCCGAAAAAGACCGCATTCTTTCCGCCGATATCGTGCCGATGCTGGCGGCGGCGGCGGTCCTGATCGTGCAGATGGGGGTGGGCGGCGCCCGCTGGTGGGCCGTGATGCGTGCCATCGGCTCGCCGTTGCGATGGCTCGAACTGACGCGGTTGTTCTGGATCGGCGGTTTTTTCAGTCAGGCCTTACCGTCATCGGTCGGCGGTGACCCGATCCGCATCTACATGGCCTATAAGGACGGCTTGCCGCTCGGCAAGGCGATCAACGGCGTGATGCTGGAGCGCGTGGTGACGGTTGTCGGTCTCGTGGTGCTGGTCGCTGCCGTGCAGCCCGCATTCCTTCCCAAACTCGATGAACATGCCCGCACGCTGACGGTCTGGGCGCTGGCGATGCTGGCCGCCGGGACGATCGCCGGGGTTCTCGTCCTGATGTTTCTCGACCGCCTGCCCGAGGGACTGAGCCGGTTCCGCATCATTCGAGGCTTGAATGCGCTGGCGGGCGACACCCGCAAGCTGTTCCTGCATCCCGGGCATGTATTCATAGCACTCATTTTTGGGGTGCTTACGCACGTCAACATTTCGCTTTGCGTGTTCCTGCTGGCGACGGGACTTGCGGTGAATGTAACGTGGCTCGACTGCTTGGTACTGATGCCGCCGGTCATTCTGGTGACGACCCTGCCGATTTCTATCGCCGGCTGGGGCGTGCGCGAAGGTGCAATGACGGTGGCATTCGGCCTTGTCGGCGTGTCGCAGGGCGGCGCCGTCGTGCTCTCGCTATCCATGGGCCTGCTGGGGATCATCATCATGATTCCGGCTGGAATCGTCTGGCTCCTGGGCCGCAGGAAGGGCGAAAGCGTCTCCGCCGCCGAAGCGGAAGCCGCGGTCGAGGAAGAACTCGGTCATACCGAGGAGGACGACCCGGGGGCTGCCGTCAAAAATGCGTGAACTTCACGCACGGTCTTGAACCGCGGACGTTGACCTATACACTCGCTGAAACCGTTCATATCAGCGAGGTTTTCCATGAAGGTCACGTTCGCCAATCCCGCAGCGCCCGCCAAGGGTATCGCCATTGTCTTCGCCGCCGAGGGCGGTAAGTGGACATCGACCGCCGCGGCGCTCGACAAGAAACTCAAGGGTGCGCTCAAGCGTGCCGCCAAGGCCGCGAGCTTCGATGGCAAAAAGAAGCAGACGATGTCGGTTCTGGCGCCGGGCGGTTCGAGCCTCGACATGGTGCTGTGCGTCGGTGTCGGGAAACCGGGAGACATCACCGCCGAAAGCATGACCGAGACCGGCGGCGCGATTTTCGCGGCGCTCAAGGGCGCCGGGACGAGCGCCGAGATGCATGTTGACGACGTGCCGAAGTCCAAGTTGAAGGCGGCGGAATGCGCGGCCAACCTGGCTTACGGTGCCAACCTGCGCGCCTATTCGTTCGAAAAGTACAAGAGCGCGGACAAGAAGGACAAGAAACCGGGCATCGGTTCGCTCTCCGTCCGGTGCGATGGCGCCGCATCGGCGCGCACCGCTTACGGCAAGCTCGCCAAGGTCGCGGACGGTGTCTACTACACCCGCGATCTGGTGTCCGAACCCGCGAACATTCTCTATCCCGCCGAATTCGCGAAACGCCTGAAACGCGACCTGACAAAACTCGGCGTCAAGGTGACTGTGCTGGGCGAGGCGCAGATGCGCAAGCTCGGCATGGGTTCGCTGCTGTCCGTCGGTGACGGCAGCGCACGCGAAAGCCAGTTGGTGATTATGGAGTGGAATGGCCTGCCGCCTTCCAAGAAGAAAGGCTCCAAGCCGATCTCGTTCATCGGCAAGGGGGTGTGCTTCGACACCGGCGGTATCTCGTTGAAACCGGCCGCCGGCATGGACGACATGAAGTGGGACATGGGCGGTGCCGGGGTCGTGTCCGGTTTGATGAAGGCGCTCGCTGGCCGTAAGGCCAAGTGCCACGTGATCGGCGCCGTCGGCTTGGTCGAGAATATGCCCGACGGTAAGGCTACACGCCCGGGCGACATCGTCAAATCCATGTCCGGCCAGACCATCGAGGTTCTCAATACCGACGCCGAAGGCCGTCTCGTCCTTGCCGACGTGCTGCATTACGTGAATACCAAGTTCAAGCCGCAGTTCATGGTCGATCTGGCGACGCTTACAGGCGCCATGATCATCGCGCTCGGCAACGAACGCGCGGGCCTGTTCGCCAACGACGACAAGCTGGCAGACCGTATCTTTGCCGCCGGTGAAACCATCGGTGAGCGTGTCTGGCGGTTTCCGCTGGGCGAGGAATACGACCGGGATATCGATACCGCCGCCGCCGATATGCGCAACATCGGTTCCGGCCGCGGCGCGGGATCGATTACGGCGGCGCAATTCCTGCAGCGCTTCGTCGGCAAAACGCCGTGGGCGCACCTGGATATCGCCGGCGTCACCTGGTCGAAGAAGGACACGGCCGTCGTGCCCAGGGGCGGCACCGCGTTCGGGGTGCGGCTGCTGGAACGCTTCGTTACCGACAGCTACGAGTAATTAGTGGATGGAAGCTATGCGGTTCCTGTCATGACCGACATCGGCTTCTATCACCTGACCCGCTCGGGTCTCGACCGGGCGCTGCCGCAATTACTGCAGAAGACGCTTGGCGCCGGCAAGCGTGCGCTCGTGGTGCTTGGCTCCGAGCAACGGGTCAAGTGGTACAACGACCACCTCTGGACGTTCGACAATGCGGCGTGGTTGCCGCATGGGGCGGCGCAGGACGGTGACGCGGATATGCAGCCAGTGTGGCTCGACGTTACCGACACCAATCCCAACAAGGCCCAGTTCCTGTTTCTGGCCGACGGCGGCACGTCCGAGAGGGTCGGCGATTTCGAACGCTGCTTCGATCTGTTCGACGGTCGCGACGACGACGCGGTCGCGGACGCGCGCGAACGCTGGAAAATCCTCAAGGATGCGGGGCACGATCTGACGTATTGGCAGCAGGGCGACCGCGGCTGGGAGAAAAAGGCCTAACCGACGAACAACGATAAACCGGGAGGATTAGGGAAATGACGAAACGCTGGGTAAACCGGCCGGATGGTTCGACCTGGGGTGACTGGGGCGATGACGATGAATGGGGCCGCAAGAACCTTCTGACGCCGGCGCGCATCAAGGCCGCCGCCGCCGAGGTGCAGGAAGGGCTGGCGTTCTGCCTCTCCATGCCGCTCGACATGCCGGGCGGCAATGCCGTGAACCCGAAGCGGTTCCCGCCCAAATTCGGCCCGGTGTTCCATCCGCCGGGCGGTGATGCGTTCTATTACAACCTGGACTGGAGCCAATGGCAGGACGGCAACATGGATGTGTCGTCCGACGAATGCACGACGATCTGGAACCAGTACTCGACCCAATGGGATAGCTTCGCCCACGTCGGCAGCATGTTCGACGCCGACGGCGACGGCGAGCCCGAGCGCGTCTATTACAACGGTTTCCGCGCCGACGCGGAAATCCTCGGCCCCGAGCACCCGGACGGCATGGGGGCCCGCAAGCTTTCCGTCGCCGGCATGGCGGAATCCTGCATGCAGGGCCGGGGCGTGCTTCTGGACATGGTCGCGCATCATGGCCGGGACCGTGTCGTCGTCGGCTATGACGAACTGATGCGTATGCTCGACGCCGACGGGATCGAGGTCGAGGAGGGCGATATGTTCCTGTTCCACACCGGCTGGGACGACATGATCATGGAGATGGGCGGTAACCCGGATGCGGAAAAACTGCATTCCAGCGGCGCCGTGCTCGACGGTTTCGACGACAAGATGCTGCAGTGGATCACCGACAGCGGCGTCGTCGCGCTGATCTCCGACAACATGGCGGTCGAGGATTCACAGGGCTTCGGCGAGACTCAGGGCGGCTGTTCCAGACTGCCGATTCACCGTCATTGCCTTTTCCGTTTGGGCGTTCATCTGGGCGAGATCTGGTATCTCTCTGCGCTCGCTAGGGCGCTGCGGGAGCGGGGTCGGTCGCGATTCCTGCTGACGGCGCCGCCGCTTTATCTGCCGGGGGCGGTCGGTTCGCCGGCGACGCCCGTCGCGACGATATAGCGTCGTTCTCAGTGGCGGCGTCGAATGCTCCAGGCGAGGATCATCCCGGTCCCGCCCAACACGGCCATGGCCATGTAGGCTTTGCCGGCGTAAGCGTCGTAGAGATGGCCAGAGACGAAACTCATCAACCCGATGCCGAGACCGGAGACGAGCAGGGCATAGACCGTCTGTGCAGTCGCCGAGACGTCTTCGGGCATTCTGTCGGCGATGAAATAGATCGCCCCAAGATGCGCCGCGCCGAAGGTAAAGGCGTGCAGAAGCTGCAAGACAGCGATCAAAACGAGGTCGTCGGCATGCGCGGTCAGCGCCCAGCGGATCAGGCACGCGAGACCGCCCAGCGCAATCAGCCGCGCCGGGCCGATTTTGCGGATGGCGTCGGCGGCGAACACGAACAGGATCACCTCGGCGACCACGCCCTCCGCCCACAAGAGTCCGATGACGCCTTCTTCCAGGCCGATACGTAACCAGTTGAGAGTGCCGAAACTGTAATAAAGCGCATGCGAGCCCTGTACGCAGACCGTGGCCGCGATGAAGACCAGGAATGTCCGGTCGGCAATCACCTGACGGAACGGTTTGGACTCCGGCGATGACGGCGCCGAGCGAAAATCCGGCAGGAAAAGGGTAATGACGACGAGAAGGCAAAGCGCCACCGAGATCGACGCCCAGATCGCATCCGGGTCGGCGCCCTTCAGAAAAAAACCGATACCGGAGGCCCCGGCGATGAACGTTAGCGAACCCCATAAACGGATGCGACCATAGTTGAGCGACCGGCTTCGGGCACCGGTCATGGTCAGGCTTTCGCTCAGCGGCATCAGCGGGCCGAACATGCCGGCCGAGCAGGCCTGCAGCAGCAGGATCATCCAGAATTCATCGGCGACGTAGAACGGCAAATAGAACACGAACGCGGCCAGCGCGAGGCAGATGATGGGGCGCTTGCGCTCGCCTGTACGGTCGGCGAAACGCGCAATTTGCGGCGCCAGGAACACGCGCACCACACTTCCCGATGCGATGGTCAGACCGATTTCCGTCGCACTCAGACCTCTGGATTGGAGCCACACCGGCCAGAATGGCATCATGATTCCGATGGCGAAGAAAATGCCGCCATAGAGCGCCGAGAGCCGGATTGTCGCGTTCATTTACGCAGGCCGTTTGCGAAATCGTGCAGGTAGGTCAGTCCCCGGATCGCGCGGGACCCGTACCATGACGTCATTTCACCGTCTACAAGGTGCGCTTTTTCGGCGTGATCCGGAAACGTCTGTTTGAACTCATCCAGATCCCGCTCCGTGAAGGCGTAGGGTTCCGATGAAAACAGGACGAGATCGGCGTCTTTCAGGGATCGATCGTCGAGCGTCACTTCCGGATAGCGGGCGGCGTCGCCGGTCAGTGCCGGATCGGCGACCGGCGTGACGACCCGCCAATTGACGAGGCCGAGCGTTCGGGCAATGTAGGTGTCCGCCTCGATCGCCATCCATGGGTTTTTCCAGATCAGGTAGATCACATCGCGCGCCGGATAATTACCGGTCCTGTCAAACGCGTCGCGTGCCGCCCGATAGCGCGCGGCAAGTTCGTTCGCTGCCGTGTTGGCGCCGAAGACGTGCCCGATCAGCATATAGAGCGCTTGGTTGTCGTCCGGGTGCATTGGATGCGTGACGATCACGTCGATGCCCATGCTCCCGAGTTCGTCCGCCATTCCCTTGGGATTTTCGTCGACATTGACCAGCGCATGGGTCGGCGCGAGATCGCGCACCCGGTCCATCTTGATCTTCTTGGTGCCGCCGACTGACGGTATCTCGTCGATCCGGTCAGCTGGATGAATGCAATAGTGGGTTCGTCCGACAAGATTCCCGGCGAGGCCGAGGTCGAACATCAGTTCCGTGAGGCTGGGCACCAGCGACAGCACGCGTGCATCCGGCGCCGGTTCATGGGTCTTACCCAGGTAATCGGCATGCGGTTCCGGCATGTCGCGTCACGCCGCGCCTTCAAGCGCTTCCTGCGCCTCAAGCCATTCCGCTTCGGCGGCGGTAATCGCTTCCTTGATGTCGGCGTGCTTCAATTGCAGGTCCATCAGATCGCGTGTCGCGCCGTTGTACACTTCGGGGTCGGCGAGACGTTGTTCAAGCAAGGTCTTTTCCGATTCCAGTTTGGCGATCCGTGCTTCCACGTTCTTGACCGTCTTGCGGAGTTTGGCGGTCGCCTGGCGTTGTTCGGCGCGTTCTTTCCGCGCCTGCTTACGGCTGTCGCGGCTGTTCTCGCCGTCGGTACGGTCTTTCGCCGCCTGGCGCTGCGCACGGCGGGCCGCCTGCAGTTCGGCAGCGTAATCATCGATTGTGCCTTCATAGGGTTTGCAGGTACCGTCGGCGACCAGCCAAAGCCGGTCGGCGACCAGTTCGATCAGATGCGCGTCGTGGCTGACGAGGATCACCGCGCCGGCGAATTCGTTCAACGCCTGCACTAGCGCTTCCCGGGCATCCACGTCCAGGTGGTTGGTCGGCTCATCGAGCAACAGGATGTTGGGACTGGCGCAACTCATCAGCGAGAACAGCATTCGCGCCTTCTCGCCGCCGGAAAGATCGCTGACGGTGGTGTCCGCCTTGCCGCCGGAAAATCCGAAGCGTCCGAGATGTGCCCGGACCTGGCTCTCCTTCTTGTCCGGGAGTGCGCGGGCGATGTGATCGAATGGCGTTTCATCAAGGTGCAGTTCATCGGCCTGATGCTGCGCGAAATAACCGACCTCGCGCTTCGGCGCGTTGACGATCTTGCCGTTCTCGGGGGCAAGGCGGTCGCTCAGCAATTTGACCAGCGTCGACTTACCGTTGCCGTTTGCACCGATCAGGGCGATGCGGTCGTCCTGGTCGATCCGGAGATCGAGGTTTCGGAGCACCGGTTTTGCGGGTTCGTAGCCGACGGAAACGTCCTGGATCGCCATTAGGGGCGGGGGCGGCGGATCGATGTCTGGGAACGAGAACGTAATGGAAGCGTCTTCCATCGCCGCGGCGATCGGCTCCATGCGCTCCAGCATCTTGATGCGGCTTTGCGCCTGGCGGGCCTTGGTCGCCTTGGCACGGAACCGGTCGACGAAACTCTGGATACGGGCCCGTTCCGCTTCCTGTTTTTCACGTTGCTTTGCCTGATGTTCCAGCCTTTCGCGGCGAGTGCGCTCGAAGCGGTCGTAGTTGCCGGCGTATCGGGTGAGCTTGAACTCCGACAGATGCACGATGCCATCGACGATTTCGTTCAAGAACCGCCGGTCATGCGAGATCACCAGCAGCGTACCATTCCAGGATTTCAGATACTGCTCGAGCCACAACGCCGCTTCCAGGTCGAGGTGGTTGGTGGGCTCGTCGAGCAAAAGGAAATCGGGACGTGCAAACAGCGCCGCCGCCAGAGCGACGCGCATGCGCCAGCCGCCGGAATAGTCCGAACACGGTCTTTGCTGCGCGGTTTCATCGAAGCCGAGGCCGGCCAGGATGCGCGCGGCGCGGGCCGGCGCCTTCTCGGCATCGATATCGGCAAGGCGGTTGTGCACTTCGGCGATGCGCGCCGGGTCCGTCGCGGTTTCGGCTTCATCAAGCAACGTGGCGCGTTCCGTGTCGGCTGCCAGGACGGTATCTATCAGGCTTGTTGAGCCGCCCGGCGCCTCCTGCGCGACCTGGCCCAGGCGGATGCCTTTCTGCATCTGAATCGCGCCGTCGTCGGCGTGAACCTCCCCCGTGATCAATCGGAACAGCGTCGTCTTGCCGGTGCCGTTGCGGCCGACCAAGCCAAGTTTCTGGCCACGCTCGACGCTCAATGTCGCTCCTTCTAGGAGGGTGCGGCCGGCGATTCGGTAGGTGATGTTCTGTATGCTCAGCATGGCGCGGGTCTTAGCACGCGTCACGTGTCTTCAAAAGGAGGGATTGGCGGTCAATCGTCCTGACGGGCACGGCTCGGCCGCCAGGCGCGGATGAGAGATTTGGCGGTTTCCAACTCCTGGGAACCGAGAGTCGCGGCGATCCGCGCTTTTTCCCGCACGAGATCGGCGCGGGTTGCCGCCGGCCAGGTGCGCTCGGCCAGCGAAATCCATTTATAGGCGGTTATCACGTCACGGGGGACGTCATGGCCGTTGAACAGGGCTGCGGCCAGTCTGCGTTGCGCGGGTGCAAACCCGGACCCGGCCGCCTGAGCCAAGTACTTAATGCCGAGACCGCGTTGTTGCGGGTTGCCGTCGAGCATGAGACGGGCCAGGTCGTATCGGGCAGGGGCATGGCCCCTGGCGGCGGCGCGGCTGTACCAGCGGATTGCCGTCTCAACGTCACGCGGCACCGCGATCCCTTCCTGATGGAGGCGCCCTAGGTCATGCTCGGCAGGCGCGTATTTCCGGTCCGCGGCGGCGTTCAGCCATACGAGCGCCTCGTTGTAGTCGCGCCGAATACCATCACCCCGCCGGTAGATCGTACCGAGCGTATAGGCGGCAACGGCCGAGCCTCCGTCCGCAGCGTGCTCATACCACGTCAGGGCCTTGCGGATATTCTTCGGTGTGCCGAGTCCGAGCCGGTAGGCGTTGCCGAGGTGATAAGCGGCGTCGGTGTGTCCGGCCTCCGCTGCCCGGTTGAACCAGCCGGCGGCCATGGCCGTATTCCGCGCAACCCCGTCGCCGTTGAGGTAAAGCATGCCCAAAGCATGCGCTGCTTCGCGGTCGCCTGCCCGTGCATCCTGTTCGAGCCGTGGAAGGGATGCCGTGATGTTGCCCGACCGATACAACGCCAGCGCTTCTGAAAACTGGCGCGGCAGACCGATGTCGGCGATGTGCGCGGCCCAGGGCACCGTCGCCGCCGTGAGCACGATCAGGGTGGCAACGACTTTGCCGCGGCGCTGATGGGCCGGTGCGGCGGATTGAACTTCGGGTGCCGCCGCGTACGTGCGCGCAGCGTCGTGAAGTAGCCTTCGGACGTCGTTTGCGCGGCGTGGCCAGGTCAGGCCGATATCGACGGCGACGGCGGCTTGCGGTGTATCGCCGAAAAGCCGCTGCAGTTTCGGCGACTGCCAGTCGACGGCTTGCGGCTGCTTGAAATGAAACAGCAGCCGGTCGTGAATATCACCTGTTCCGCTGCGGCGCGTCGTCGCCTGAATTCTGGCGATTTCCGGCCAGCGGATGGGGGACGCGAGCATACGTGGAATTTCGATGCCGTGGGGCGAAATCCGCATCAACGGGGCCGGCGAGAACAGACGCAAAGAGGTGAACGCGGTTGCGACAGCGAATGCGGTTCCGAGGAGCAGCCACGCGGGTTCACCGAGCCATACAAGAAGGTCGCGCCGGAACATGATCAGGCCGGCAAGAGGAACCAGCAGCAAGCCCGTAGTCGAGATCGCCGGCAGTTTTCGCGGGCGGATCGTGGTGACGGAACTGATCTTGCGGTCGTGGCGCATGGCAACACTAGGATACCATGCCGGAAGCCGGGAGACAGAGACAGGCAGCGGAATGTCATACGGCTTCTGATCGGGCAGGCGGAGTCGCTTGCTCAGCCGGGGATTGAGGCCGGCAATATTTAGGCACTAAACTCCGGTGGAACCACCGTGCGGGAGGCAACGGCACCATGATGATACTCGTCGGCCAACTCGATTCGCCGTTCGTACGCCGTGTGGCGGCGACATTGAGTCACTACGAAATGACGTTTGACCGGCACGTCCTCTCGGTTTTTGGAGATCGCGACGAGGTATTGCGGCTCAATCCATTGGGAAAGGTGCCGGCTCTGATCATCGACGAGGGCGAGACCTTGGTCGACAGTGCCATGATCATCGATTACCTGGACGAGCTTGCCGATCCGGCGCGGCGCCTGACGCCTGCGGCAGGGACCGTGCGCAGGGATGTGTTGCGGCTTGCCACTGTCGCGATGGGCGTTTCGGAGCGCGCCGTGCAGTTGCGCATAGAGACCGTGCGCCGGCCGGCGCACCTGCAGAGCGACGAATTCATAGAAAACTACCGCCGTTCGATCCGCGACAGCCTGGATTTTCTTGAGCGCGAGGTACGTGCTCCCTGGATCACCGGTGAAAAGCTGACGCAGGCGGATTTTGCCGTGACGGCGGCGTTGACCCATCTTTCGGCCAAAGTCGAAGCGTTTGCCGATCTTCGTGCCTGGCCGGGGCTGGCAGGGATACGTGAAGCCGGCGAGGCGCTCGGCGCATTCAAGAACAACCCTTTCATGGAAGGCTGACAAAGCGGTTTCAGGGCCGCCCGCGGTCGTGTAACGTCTCGCCCCATGTCGGAAGTCATCACCACCACCGAGGATCTGCGCGCTTTCTGCAAAGCGCTGGCGGATGAATCCTACGTTACCGTCGATACGGAATTCATCCGCGAGAGTACTTTCTGGCCGGAACTGTGCCTGGTGCAACTCGGCGGCACCGAGGACGCCAAGGCCGTGGATACGCTGGCCGACGGCATCGACCTGAAGCCGTTGTTCGAGTTGATGGCGGACACATCGGTTCTTAAGGTATTCCATGCGGCGCGCCAGGACCTGGAGATTTTCCTGCATCTGGCGGGCGAACTGCCGCGCCCGATATTCGACACGCAGGTTGCGGCGATGGTTTGTGGGTTCGGCGATTCGGTCGGTTACGAGAACCTGATTGCCAAGCTCACCAACGCCAAGATCGACAAAGGGTCGCGGTTCACGGACTGGAAGCTGCGCCCGCTCAGCGACAAGCAGATAAAATATGCCCTGGCCGACGTGACGCACCTGCGCCCGGCCTACGAGATTCTTGCCGGCAAGTTGGAGCTCTCTGGGCGTCAGTCATGGGTCAAGGCGGAGATGGAAATCCTCGAGGATACCAAGACCTATATCGTCGACCCGATGGACGCCTACAAGCGCATCAAATCGCGCGGCGCACGGGGGCGTCAGCTATCCGTGCTGCAAGCCGTCGCGGCGTGGCGCGAACGCGAAGCGAAGCACCGCAATTTGCCGCGCAACCGCGTTTTGCGGGACGAGGCGCTGCTGGAGATCGCGCACCGCATGCCGAAAACCGTCGATGACCTTGCCAAGACGCGCGGGCTGGGGCGGC
The DNA here is from genome assembly GCA_965229805.1 of Rhodospirillales bacterium. Classification (GTDB taxonomy): domain Bacteria; phylum Pseudomonadota; class Alphaproteobacteria; order Rhodospirillales; family Casp-alpha2; genus UBA4479. The sequence continues at coordinate 1,587,728 of CBDDJO010000002.1, forward strand.
GGATGGCGGAAGGCTCGGCCGGCGAAAGCCTTTTGAAGTCAATCCGCAAGGGCGCCGATGCCCCGAAATCGGAATGGCCGACACCGCCGGCCAAGCCCGATTTGCCGCCGTGGACCGCGGCCGCGGCCGACCTGCTTAAGGTTCTCTTGAAAATGAAGTGCGCCGATGCCGACGTCGCGACCAAGTTGGTGGCAAGCGCGGCCGACGTGGAACTGATCGCGGCTTTTGGTGAAGACGCCAACATACCGGCCATCAAGGGATGGCGTCGGACGGTATTCGGCGAGGACGCGCTCAGGCTGCGGCGTGGTGAGATTTGTCTGAAACTCGATGGCGACCGGGTTGCCATTGTCGAAAAAACGATCTTGTCTGAAGCATCGGACTAGCGACGCGAAATCGAGCCGCTGATTCCAAGGCTTTTGCACAACCCTCTGAAACGCCGGTCCACGGTTTCCGACTGAAATACGCTCGACTTACCGGGCAAATGCAGGATCAGTTTCTTGTCTTTCCGTTCGAGGCTGGTTTGCGACAGAAGGCCCGGCGCCGAACCGGAAATCGTGTGCGCCAGGCGGATCGCGCGGCCGATACCGTCGACCTTGTTGAGTTGTTCAGGGTCCAGGAGGCTGCGTACGTCGTTGACGACGGGGGCACCGGAATCGCCGTTGTAGCGGACAAAAACCGTCGCCGCGATGAACACCCGGTCGGGATGCGACAGTCCGGCGTAGGGCAGGCGAAGCGCGCGAAAGAACGAATGCTCGGCGCGGTAATCCGGGTGCTCGTTCCAGCCGATATCGGAGAGCAGACAGGATGCGAGTATCCGGCGCTGGTCTTCGTCGCCGGCATCGGGGAACAGCGGCGTCACCCAGTTGGCGATTTCGTGTCCGTTCAGCGAGAAACGGCCGGTGCGTTCCTGCAGCGTTTCGGCGCCGGCGATCAGGGGATCCTGATGGCGCATGTCTTCGGGCAGGTGCTGTAGCATCTGGCCTTCACGCATGCCGAATCCGGAAAAGACGATGGTCTCAGGGTTTGAAACCTCGATCAGGCTGCCCAGTACCTCCGTGGCGAAGGGGACACTCTTGACCCGCGACGGGGAGATCGACGAGATACGCCGCATGGTGCCGGGGCTGAGGCCCGCGAGCAGCCGGGATAGCCCCAATGCATCGTCGGCGCGGATCGTGTAATTGTCGACCACGTGTAGCGGATAATTGGTCTGTTCGATGAAAACGCGCGCGATGGCGCGCATGATGCCACCCGTCAGGTACAGGCTCTTGCCCTTGGCGTGCTTTAGCCACTTGGTCTTGGCGAAATGCTCGCTGATGATATCCCGGGCCTTGTCCATGTCTTCACCCGACATTTCCTGAAGACGCAGGTGGCCGAGCGGCATGGTACCGTAGGTCTTGCAGGCGCCTTGCTCGATCCTGACCAGGTCCAGCGAGCCGCCGCCGAGATCGCCGAGGATGCCGTCCGCGTCGGGCACGCCGACGATCAGGCCGAGCGCCGAGAGTTCGGCTTCTTCGGAGCCGCTCAGCACCAGTACCGGAATGTCGAACTCGGACTCGATCTTCTTGACGAATACAGATCCATCGGATGCATCGCGGACGGCTGCGGTGGCGACCAGATCGAGCTTCTCGACCCCCATGGCTTCCGAAAGCCGCACGAAACGCCGGAGCGCATTCAACGCCTTCTTTACGCCTTCGTCGGAGAGCGTGCCGGTCTTCGACATGCCTTCGACGAGGCGGCATTCGGCTTTTTCGTTGAACATCGGCACCGGCATCCGTTCGGGCACGTCATAAACGACAAGGCGCACCGTGTTCGAGCCGATATCGACAATCCCGATGCGGCCCGTAACGGTCGATAAATCCGGATGCAGACGAATAGCTTCTTCAGTCACAAGGCTGATCCTAAGTCCTTAGGCCTGACCGTCAATATATGGAGGATTTTAAAGGCAGAGTCAGCTTGAAGTGCTGTTGCCCGTTGGTGAGATTTCCTGCCCGACGTTGAGCGCCGAGCCCCGGCCGGAAAGACTCGGGTTGGTCATGAAATACTCCTGCGCCGATAGTCCTTCACCTTTGGCAACCCGCTCGAAAGTCCCGTCAGGGCTCATAATCCAGCTTTGCGCCTGGTCGCGCAGGTTGGCGATCATGATTTCTTCCAGAACCTGTTTGTGGACCGTCGGGTTCTCGATCGGCACCAGGGTTTCGACGCGTCGGTTCAGGTTGCGCGGCATCAGGTCGGCGGAGGCGATAAAGACTTTCGCGGCGGCGGAGGGGAGTTTTTTGCCGTTTGCGAAGCAGTAGATTCGTGAATGCTCGAGGAATCTGCCGACGATGCTCTTGACGCGGATGTTCTCGCTCAGACCCTTGATACCGGGACGCAGGCAGCAGATCCCGCGGATCACGAAATCGATCTGAACGCCGGCCTGCGAGGCTTCGTAGAACTTCTCTATCAGGTCCTGATCGACCAGCGAGTTCATTTTCATCCATATGCCTGCCGGTTTGCCGGCCTTGGCGTTCTCGATCTCGATGTCCGTCAGGCGCACCAGGGTCTCGCGGAGCGTGATCGGCGAGAACGAGAGCTTTTCCATCTGCGCCGGTTGCGCGTACCCGGTCATGTAATTGAGCAGCCGGGCCGCGTCCCGGCAAAGTGCCTGGTCGCAGGTGAAGAACGACAGGTCGGTATAAATCTTGGCGGTGATCGGGTGGTAGTTGCCGGTCCCGAAATGCACGTAGGATTTGAGGGTGTGCCCCTCGCGCCGCACGATCAGGTTGACCTTGGCGTGAATCTTTTTGTCGACGAAGCCGTAAACCACTTGCGCGCCTGCGCGTTCCAGGTCGCGGGCCCAGCGGATATTCGCCTCCTCATCGAACCGCGCCTTCAATTCGACCATGGCGGTTACGGATTTCCCGGCCTCGGCGGCTTCGATCAAGGCGGCGACGATGGGTGAATCGTTCGACGTCCGGTAGAGGGTTTGTTTGATCGCCACCACGTCCGGATCGCGCGCCGCCTGGCGCACGAACTGCACAACCACATCGAAACTTTCGTAGGGATGATGAACGATAATGTCTTTTTTCGAGATCGCGGCGAACACGTCGCCGCCGAAGTCGCGGATACGCTCCGGGAAACGCGCGTTGAACGGCGTGAACAGGAGATCCGGTCGCTCGCTCAGGATGAGCTGCTTGGTGTCGGCAAGGCCGAGTGGGCCCTGCATGGCCATGGCGACCCCGGAATCCGTTCCCATCTCGCCAATGATCAGGTCCTGAAGCTGCTGCGGCATGTCGGCGTTGAAGGTCAGGCGGATGACGGACCCGCGGCGGCGGCGCTTGAGCGCGCTTTCGAAGGTCCGGACCAGATCTTCGGCTTCTTCGTCGATTTCCATCTCGCTATCGCGGATGACCCTGAAGGCGCCGTTTTCGACCAGTTTGAAGTCCGGGAACAGTTTATCGATGAAGAGAAGCACCCAGTCTTCGAGTGCCAGGAAGCGGATGTCCGGGCCGGGCAGGCGCACATATCGTTCGAGCTGCGACGGGATCGGCAGCAAGGCGCGTAGATACTCATCGAAGTCGCGGTGCTCCAGCATCAGGACCAGCGAGAAACCGAAATTCGGGATGAACGGGAACGGATGCGCCGGGTCGACCGCAAGCGGTGTGAGCACCGGGAATACATGCTCCATGAATTGCTGTTCTAGCCAGACAATATCCTCTTTCGAGACCTCTTCCCGCTTGAGAACGGCAATGCCGGCGCTCCTGAGTTCGGTGCGAAGGCGGCCCCAGATGGCGTGTTGTTCGTGCATAAGCTTCTGGGCGTGTTCCTGGATCGCCTCGATCTGCCGTGCCGGTGTCATGCCGTCGTCGCTGGCCTGTGTCACGCCGGCCCTGATCTGACCGCGCAGGCCGGCAACGCGGACCATGAAGAATTCGTCCAGGTTGGCGGCGGAAATGGAGAGAAAGCGCAGCCGTTCCAAAAGGGGATGTGCCGTATTCTCGGCCTCCTCGAGAACACGGGTGTTGAACGACAGCCACGACAATTCGCGGTTGAGCAGATGTGCTTCGTCAATCGCCGAGGCCACGGATTTCGTGGCAATCCGGGATGTCCCGGTCGGTTTCTTGGAATCGCGCAGCTTCGTTTCGTCCATCGGAAACACCAAATCCACGTTCAAATTTAGCACAGGATACCAGTCTGCAACGGATGATGTCACTGAACGGAATTGTGACATTTTAAAAACATGATTGTCCGGCCCGTCTGGCGTTACGGCCTTGCGACATGTACTAATGGTTCGGGTTCATTGCCAGGGATCAACGCGATTGACCTCGTTTCGTAGAAAACTCGTCATCATGATCGTTACGGCGATGCTGATGGCCGTGCCCGGCGTCGCATCGGCCAACATCACGCTTGCGGAATACATGACACTTCGTGCGGAAGCGAAATCCGGCAGCAAGGGGGCCGAAGCGCGCTGGCGCTATTACATCATCGGCCTCATGGACGGCATACAGGCGGTGCAGGCGCCGGCGACGTCGGCCGGCGCCAAGCTGCATTTCTGCATGCCCGAAGACCTGCCGATCTCACCGCGTTTCCTGGACGAGTTCATTCAGGAGGCGATCGGCCGATTGAGCGCCAAAGGACAACTCCGGAAGCGGGTCACGCAACCGATGGCGGTCGTCGTGGCGCTGGAACTGAGAAACGCTTTTCCTTGCGAATAGCTTATAGCGTTCCCGGATAGTTGCCGCCGTCGATCAGGCAGTTCTGTCCGGTGATATAGCCCGCCTGTGCCGAGCAAAGATAAGCGCAGTATTCACCGAATTCGGCGGCATCGCCAAGACGTCCGGCGGGGATTGTTTCGGCCCGACGTTGCGCCATTTCGTCCATCGAGACGCCTTCTTTTTCGGCATGTACTTTCAGGTTCGATTTCAGGCGGTCCGTATAGAATGCGCCCGGTAGCAGGCCGTTGATGGTGACGTTGTGGCGTGCTGTCTTGCGTGCCAGTCCTGCGATGAACCCGGTCAGGCCGGCACGGGCGCCGTTGGAAAGGCCAAGAATCTCGATTGGGGCCTTCACGGAGCTGGATGTAATGTTGACGACGCGGCCGAACTTGCGCTCGATCATGCCGTCGACCGTCGCCTTGATCAGAAAGATCGGTGTCAGCATGTTCGCGTCTACGGCCTTGATCCAGTCGTCACGATCCCAATCGCGGAAATCGCCGGGCGGGGGGCCGCCAGCGTTGTTCACCAGGATATCCGGATCGGGGCACGCGTCGAGGACAGCGGCGCGGCCCTCGTCCGTCGTGATGTCACAGGCGATCGTCTGCACATTGCCGCCGCCGAGCGCGCGAATTTCGTCGGCCGCCGCGTTGAGGGTTTCCTCGGTCCGGGCACAAATGGTGACGTCGACGCCCTCGCGGGCGAGCGAAGACGCACACGCTTTGCCAAGCCCTTTTGACGCTGCGCACACAATGGCCTTCTTGCCGGTGATTCCCAAATCCATAATCGATCCTCCCCTCGCAATGTCTACTTGCTGACCACTCTATGACGCGGAAAGGCCCGGTCAAGCAGGCCATTTCTGCGTCACATTCTTGTCACTTGAGTTTGCATGTGGTGACGCGAAATTCGTTTTACATCAACTGCGAAGGCAAAAATGTGCTGATAGCGATTGCGACCGACGCATGGTATCCGCAACCGAACGGGGTGGTCAGGGTTATCGGCACGGTCCGCGACCGATTGATCGAGCGCGGGCATGACGTGCGGGTCATATCGCCGGACAGGTTCGTCACGCTGCCGTGTCCTACGTACCCGGAAATTCCGCTCGCCGTGCTGCCCGGCCGCAAGGTGTCGCGCTGGCTCGATGAACTCCAGCCGGACTGCGTGCATATCGCGACGGAAGGACCGATTGGTAACGCCGCGCGGTCCTATTGCCTGAGAAAAGGCTGGCCGTTTTCGACGGCGTTCCACACCAAATTTCCGGAATACCTGCAAGCAAGAACGAAATTGCCGCTGGATTGGCTTTACAAGGGCGCGAGACGCTTTCATGCCCCTTCGGGTGCCGTGATGGTGCCGGCACCGGCTGTTTACCGGGAATTGGAGGCGCGCGGCTTCGAAAAGCTGCGGCTCTGGTCGCATGGCGTCGACACCGGCGTGTTCAAGCCCGGCCCCAAGGATTATGTCGATCTGCCCCGGCCGCTGTTCATGTTCATCGGCCGCGTCACCGTGGACAAGAATCTGCCGGCGTTCCTCGGTCTGGACCTGCCGGGCTCCAAGGTGGTGGTCGGCAGCGGCCCGGCGCGCGAGCAGTTGATACGGCGATATCCGGGAACGACTTTCCTTTTAGCCGACGGCGACGTGGAACTGGCGCGCTTCTACAATGCCGCCGACGTGTTCGTTTTTCCGTCGCGGACGGATACCTTCGGCCTCGTCATGCTCGAGGCATTGGCATGCGGCGTGCCGGTGGCCGCTTTTCCGGTAACCGGGCCGCTTGACGTGATCGGTCCCGATGGGCCGGGCGTGCTGGGTGAGGATCTGGCGCACGCCGCGATGAGGGCGCTGGATATCGATCCGGCGCTTTGCCGGCAATGGGCGCTTGAATTTTCCTGGGATCGGGTGACCGATCAGTTCCTGGAATTTCTGCAGCCGATCATTCCGGGGGCGACAACGCCTGTTGACGGTTCAGCACCTCACGCGCAAGCGGCACGGTAATCCGCCGCTTGTTTTCCAGCGCTGTCTTATCCGCCGCCGCCACGAACGTTTGTACGGCTGCAAATGATCGTTCGATGCGCGGTACGACGTAGTCCAGCACCGCTTGATCGATGCCGATCTGGCGGTCGGCGAACAGCTTGACCAGTAGAGCCGTCAGCAGCGTGTCGCCGGGCCCGACGATCTCGACTGATGGCGCCGTCTTGAGACGGGATGCGAGGTCGGGAAGAGAAATAGGCCAGCGTGCCGCTGGGGTTCGCGCCGTCAGCAATAATTTTCGATCTTCCGCACGCGCGTGATTGTAAAGGTGAAACAGGGCTTCTTCGGCGACGGCGTCGCTCATCACCCGGTCGCAATCCTCGATGACGATGGCGGTTTCCGTCGGTAACGGCGGCACGGGATCGCGTTTCAATGAGTCGGCCGGAAATTCGGTCGCTCCTGATTTCGCCATAAAAACCCGGGCCAGATGCGTTTTTCCGGCGCCCTGATCGCCGCTGAGGACCAGCGCCGGTCCCGGCCAGTCGGGATAGCGGTCGATCCAGGCCACGGCGTCGGCATTCGACTCCGCGACCAGAAAATCCTCTTCGCCGAGCGCCGGTCTGTGTTCGAGGTCGAATGCGAGCTGTTTGGGGCTCACTTACCCTCCCGGGAACTGCTGTCGTCACCGTGATAGAGTTCGCTGTCCAGGTACTGCTCCAGCGCAAACCGCACCAATACGCCGGCGATGGCGGCGACCGGAAGCGCGATCAGCACGCCTGTCAGGCCGAACAGAGCACCGCCTGCAAGCATCGCGAAGATAATCCATATCGGTGACAGGCCGACGCGGCCACCGACGAGTTTTGGGGTCAGGAAATAACTTTCCAGCGTCTGACCGACCCCAAAAACGGCGGCGACCATCAGGATCGAAACCCAGTCTTGTTGGAACTGTGCGATGGCGAGGCCGACCCCGATTACAAAGCTGACCGCGGCGCCGATATAGGGAATCACGGCCAGCGCGCCGGCGGCGATGCCGATTAGAAGCCCGGCCTTGAGGCCGGCGAGGCTCAAGCCGATCGCATAGACGATCGCAAGCACGAGGCACACACTTGCTTGGCCACGGACAAAACCGGCCAGCGTGTCATCGATGCGGCGCACCTGTTCGCGGATCGTGTCGGCGTATTCTCGCGGAAGCCAGCCGTCGATCATGGTGACGATATCGTCCCAGTCACGTAACAGATAGAACGCAACCAGTGGGGTAATCAGAATCAGCGACAGCAGGTTGAGAACGGCGAGGCCGCCGCTCCAAATATTGGCGACGAGTTCCGACAGCCATTTGATGGCGGTGCCGGCATAATCTCCGGCTGCCTTTTTGAGGTCGTCGACGGTTTCCGGCGTAAAATCGCTCCGTAATTCCTGCATCAAGGGGGTGATAAGAGCCTGCATCTGGTCGACCATGGTTGGCACCAGCTTGAAAGCGCCGGTGATCTGGTCCTTCAGGGTCGGAAAAATAAGCACCACGATGCCGGCGCCGGTGAGGAAAAACCCGAGGAGGATCAGCGACGTCGCAATCGTGCGGGACATGCCGAGGCGTTCCAGACGGTCGGCAACGGGATCGAAGAAATAGGCGAGCGTCATGCCGACGACAAAGGGCAGCAATACATCGCTCAGCAGATGCAGGACGAATCCGGTGCCGATCAGGGCGGCAACCCAGATCATGATGCGAAGTTCACGGCTCACCGTTGGGTCCCTCGAAGTTGTCTGCACGCATCGACCAGATGTACACGTAGGCGCCGCCTGAAACCAGCGTCGTCGCCAGGACGGCGAAACTCAGCAACGTTACGACGTGCCCGACCGGCGACGCAAACACGCTCGGCAGCAAAACCAGCAACACAAGCGATGACTGTAAGAGCGTATTGGCACGGCTAATCAGGATCGGCTCCATGCGCAGGTCGCGGGTCAGTTTTTCGATCAGGAGTGCGCCACCGACGATCAATGCGTCACGCGAAACGACGGGAATAACGATCCAGATCGGTAGCATCTCCATCGAACCGAGTGTCACATAGGCGCTGACCAGCAGGGTCTTGTCGGCGATTGGGTCGAGAAACTCGCCAAGTGTCGTCTGCATGCCGAACCGGCGGGCGACGAACCCGTCTACGGCATCGCTGACGGCCGCGGCGAAGAACAACCAGAACGCGGCGGCCGTGTTGCCGTGAACGAGCAACCAGAGAAATAGCGGGACCGATAAAAGCCGGCCGAGCGTGATGATGTTTGCAACGTTCATACGTCTTGGAAACGCGACAGCTCAGGTTTTCGGGGGTTCGAAGACGCCGATCGGCATGATGATCCATTCACCGCTTTCCTGCATCATCGAGAGGTTCGACTGCTCGAGCGCGGTGGTAAGCTGTTCGGCGCCGCCTACGAAATGGATGTTCACCCGGACCTGGTCCCTGGACATGAGGACGATTTCCGAGCGGCGGATAATGCCCACTTTGGCGAGTTGATCGCGGATCGCGAGCCAGTCCTTGAGGCCGGTGATCGGTACGGTTACGGCGAGGACGCCGGTGCCGGTCTGCGAAATCAGGTTACGGCGTTTCCAGATGTTCTCGATACGCCGCGCCGTCGCCTCGGTCACACGGACCGTCATTGCTTTAATCGTCTCGTTTTCCTGTTGAACGTAGAATGAGGTGCGCGCCTCGACCGGAATCGGATCGTTGGGGCGCGACAGTGTCACCGTCATCATCTGACGGCCCGTTGCCTGATCGATGGTCAGGTTGTTGTGGGCGACGACGCTGCTGACCGCGCCATAGCGTTCGGCAATGGCATTCAACCGGTTCGGGTCGCCGGCCATGGCCTCGCTGACTCCGACCGTGGATATGTCGGAAAGGTCGCCGATCGGCACGACAAGCGGCACCAGACCTTCCGGTTGGTCCCGGGTGCTCCAGGCTTGCCGCCATGGGTTGGGTTCGTCCCACAGCACCACGCCGGCGCCAAGTTCGTAAACCGGCAGAACGACCATCGGTTTCGAGGGGGTTTCCGCGAACGGTACGCTATAAGAACGAAGCAGGCCACGGATCTCGTCCGGCTTGAAGCGGTAGTTCAGTCTGGCGATGTAGCGCACGCTCGATGCTTTCTCCCGGGCGACGGAGAAGTCACGGACATAGGATGCGATCTCGGCATTGCTGAATTCCGGGATACGTTCCTGATCCTCTGTGAGGGTGAGCCGCGATATTAATGCGTAAAAAGCGCGCCGCTCGGCCTGGGTTAGGGCCTGCTGACGGGCTTTTGCCGCAGTATCCGCCTTGACGTCGACACCGATGTTCTTGATCTCGAATACGTCCGCGGCCGCGAATTGCGCTGGCCAGCAGACGATGACGGCGATAAACAGCGGCCGAAGAAGATTCTTGAAAAGGGAATGGGGACGAGGCGACATGGGACTACTTCTTTCCGGACGGGGTGGTCGCGCTTCAGCCCTGATATGCCTTGTTGGCGCAGGGGACGGCGCGTAATTTAGCATACTAACGCCAAGGAGAAAGACCATTACCGAGCCGACTGACAAACCGAACGGCGGAAACTCCACTTCACTCAGCTATAAGGACGCGGGTGTCGATATCGACGCCGGCAATGAACTGGTGCGTCGGATCGGCCCGCTGGCTAAGCAAACCATGCGCACCGGTGTAGTCGCTGATTTAGGCGGTTTTGGGGCACTTTTCGATGTTACCAGGGCCGGGTACAAGGACCCGCTGCTGGTTGCCGGCACGGATGGGGTCGGCACAAAGCTGATGCTGGCGATCGAAAGCGGCATCCATGACAGCGTCGGGATCGACCTTGTCGCCATGTGCGCCAACGATCTGGTGGTGCAAGGCGCAGAGCCTCTTTTCTTCCTCGATTACTTCGCCTCCGGCAAGCTCGATGTCGGCGTGGCGGAAAGTGTCATTTCCGGTGTCGCCGAGGGCTGTAAGCAGGCCGGCGCCGCGCTGATCGGCGGTGAGACGGCTGAAATGCCCGGCATGTACGATGACGGCCATTACGATTTGGCGGGATTCTGCGTCGGTGCCGTGGAGCGTGCCGGTGTGTTGCCTCGGACGGACATCGCGACGGGTGACGTTGTGTTGGGGCTCGCATCCAGCGGCGTGCATTCGAACGGGTTTTCGCTTCTCCGCAAGATCGTCGCACAGGCCGGCCTCGGTTGGAGTGATCCGTCGCCGTTCGTGGACGGCAAGACCGTTGCCGAGGGGTTCCTGACGCCGACGCGCATGTACGTGAAGCCATGCCTGGCCGCCATCCAGGCCGGCGGGGTCAAGGCCTTGGCGCATATTACCGGCGGCGGATTGGTCGAGAACCTGCCGCGCGTATTGCCCAAGGGGATTGGGGCTGATCTCGATGCGGCTGCGTGGCTGGGGCTTCCTGCGTTCGCATGGTTGAAAAATTCCGGCAACGTCGCGACGGCTGAGATGTTCCGTGCCTTCAATGCTGGAATCGGCATGACTGTGGTATGTGCGCCCGGCGACGCGGGTGACGTGAAGGCTGCACTCGAGAGTGCCGGCGAGGAAGTCTACGAGATCGGCAAGACGGTCGACCGGACGGACGATGAAGAGCCGGTTAGGATCGAGAACGGTGACGCCCTATGGCGCGGATGAAGATCGCCGTTCTGGTTTCCGGCCGCGGATCGAACATGCAGGCGATTCTGGACGCGAGCGCCGACAGCGCCTATCCCGCCGAGGTCGCGGTGGTGATCTCCAATATCGCAGGAGCGCAAGCGCTCGAACGCGCCGCCAAGTCGGGTGTCGAGGCCGTTACCATCCCGCATAAGGAATATCCCGACCGCGAGAGTTTCGATGCGCGCGTCACGGAAGAGATCGAATCCCGTGGTTGCGAACTGGTCGTCCTCGCAGGATTTATGCGCCTCTTGAGTGAGGATTTCTGCGAACACTGGCGTGATCGCCTGATCAATATTCACCCGTCGCTGTTGCCGTCCTTCAAGGGGCTCGATGTGCATGCGCGCATGATCACCGCGGGCGTTAGATTCGGTGGCTGCACGGTTCATTACGTGCGCCATGAAATGGACACCGGGCCGATCATCGTGCAGGCCGCCGTACCGGTTCATCCGGGCGACGACGCCGACAAGCTGGCGGGACGGATTCTTGAGCAGGAGCACGTCATTTACCCGCTTGCCGTCAAATGGATCGCCGAGGGGCGTGTTCGCATCTCGGGTGAAGCGGTGCGGGTGAACGGCGCCAAGGCCCCGGCGGGTGCGCTGATCAACTTCCAGGACTAAGAAGAAAAAACCCCCGTCCTGAGACGGGGGCTTTTGACTTGAGTGTCGTTCGATTCAGCCGACGATTTCGGTCTCGGCGAAGAAGAACGAGATTTCGATGGCGGCGTTTTCCGGCGAATCCGAACCGTGCACCGAATTGGCCTCGACGTTTTCGGCGAAATCCTTGCGGATCGTGCCTTCGTCGGCATTGGCCGGGTTCGTGGCGCCCATGATCTTGCGGTTTTGGGCAATGGCGTCTTCGCCTTCGAGCACCTGAACGACGACCGGACCGGACGTCATGAATTCGCAGAGGTCGCCGAAGAACGAGCGTTCCTTGTGGACGGCATAGAAACCTTCCGCCTGTTCGCGGGTCAGCCGGATGCGCTTTTGCGCGACGATGCGAAGCCCGTTCTCCTCGAAGCGCGCATTGATCTTGCCCGTGAGGTTGCGACGCGTCGCGTCCGGTTTAATGATCGAGAGGGTCCGTTCTACGGCCATGTCTCGCTCCTAGTCTGTTGTGGTTAAAGGTAAAAACTCAATTCGGCCTGGAAAACATCCGGCTAGATAAAAAGAAAGCCCCTCAAGCAGGAGCGGGCGGGTTATAACGGGCCCATGAGGGGGTGGCAACCCCCATAAAAATCGAAGTATCAACGGCTCAGGAGTGAGGCATTTCATGATTATCGACCACCGTACCTACAAGATCGCGCACGGCCGCAACAAGGAATATTTGGCACTTTTCGAGGCCGAGGCGCTGCCCGTGCAGATGGAGCATCTGGGCAACCTGATTGCCTATTTCACGACCGCGGTCGGCCCGGTGAACGAGGTTGTGCACTTGTGGGGGTACGAGAGTTTCGCCGATATGGAACAGCGACGGACGGCGCGGGATGCGGATCCCAGGTGGGCTGCCTACAAGAAGAAGTCGGCTGGCATGCTTGTCGATCAGCAAAACAAAATTCTGACGCCGGCCAGCTTCTCGCCGCTCAAGTGATTTCAACCCTTCAGTCGCGCTTATAGATTTCAGCCGCGCAAACGCGTCATGTCGTCGCCGTAGCCGGCGGGATCGATTCGTACATCGATCAGCTTCGGACCGGTCAGCGCGAGGGCGTGCCGAAGCTCGTCCGGTCCGTCGGCATGGACTGCCTGCCAGCCGTAGGCTTCGGCGATCGCGGCAAAATCCTGCGCCGGATAGCGGACGCCGAGGCTCGGGCGCTGCTGTCGTTGCTGCTTGATGTCGATCAGCGACAAAGCGCTGTCGTTCATCACGACGACGGTGATGTCGAGTCCGAGTTCCTTGGCCGTCGCCAGTTCGCCGACGCACATGGAAATTCCGCCGTCGCCCGTTACGGCGATGACCGGCGTCGCCGGATCGGCGAGTGCGGACGCGATGGCGGCCGGGAGCGCATAGCCCATGCTGGAGAGGCCGTTCGACTTGAGGATGCCGAAGGGGCGTGTCGCCGGCCAACGACCGATGGTCGAGAACATGTGCGCGCCGGCATCGACGCAAACCCGCGTGCCGTGATCGAGCGTTGCGCTGAGCACGTCGACGGCGGTTGCCGTGGTAAAGGCGCCGCTTTCCGGTGTGTAGATCCTGTCGATTATCGCCTTGAGTTCACGAAGCCCTGCTGCCGCCCAGCCGGTGTCGGTAACGTCGGGCTGTAACGCGGCGAGCGTTCCGTCCAGCGGGTCGATGAGCTCGACATCGTATGGAACGCGCGGGTTGGCCGGCGACCCTTCGCCCAGCAGCAGAAATGGCGGGAAATTACCCGGCCATTTCCCGGGAATAAACTCGATGGCATCGAAACCGACGCCGATGATCAGATCTGCCTTGGCGAGGATCGGCATCTCGCCGGCGGCGCCGGTGATGGTGCCGACGAACCCCGGTCCGTCTGCTGGATAGACGCCGCCCGCCTTGTAGGTGGTCATGACCGCGGCGCCGAGCCCGTCCGCGAACGCGCGCACGGCGTCACCGTGTTCGCGCGCTTCAAGCCCGACGATGACGAACGGCCGCTCACTGGTGGCGATCATGGATTTCGCCTTGGCAACGTCCTGATTGTTCAGCGAGACGGAGGCTGCGGGTTTGACGGGGATGTACGGTGACGCTTCGGTTATCGCGTCACCGGCGGTCAATTCGACCATGACAGGGCCTTCAGGTGCCGTCGTTGACGTCGTCAGCAGTGCATCCAGCACCGCGGCGCCGTTGTCCGGCTCAAGCTGCGCCGTGCCGCGCGTGATCGGCTTGAAAAGCGCCTGCTGGTCGAAATGTTGGTGCATGGTCGATGCCGGGCCGTCGACGAACAGCACCATGGGCGAGCGTTCGAGGGATGCGTAGGCAAGGCCGTTGGTGGCACTCGACGCACCGGGACCGACGCCGACCAGCACCGCGCCAGGCGCTCCCGTAAGTTCACCGGTGACGGCGGCCATGATCGTCGCCGCCGCTTCGGTACGGGTCAGGGTGAACGGAATATCCGCCTTCGCCGCGGCGTCGATGATATCGAGGCTGGAACCGCCGCCTGGAATGCCGAAAATTCGTGTGGTTCCATGCGCGCGCAGCACGTTTGCGATTTCGTCAGCCAGTGTCGCCATCAGATGTTGCCGAACTTCTTCATGGCGTCCGAAAACTTCATGCCATCGCGGATCGCCGCGGCGGCCTTTTCGTCCTCTCGGGTGAATGTTTCGGCCAATTCGATCACGTCTTCGACCGCCTTAACCGGGATCGACAGGATGCCGGTATCGTCGGCAACGATCCAGTCGCCGCCCGCGACCGTGACGCCGTCGACGACGACCGTGGTGCCTATATCTGCAACACGGAGCCGGCAACGTCCGGTCGTCGGAATCAGGTGACGGGAGAATACATTGAAACCAGCCTCGACCGTTTCATCAGCATCGCGCGCTCCACCGTCGACGGCAATTCCGGCGATTCCCTTCACGGCGGCGGCGAGCGATGCCATCCCGCCCCAGGTCGAGTAGGGCACACCGTCCGCTGCAACGACGATAACGTCACCTTCGTCGGCGGCGTCGATCATCGCGCCGACACGGAAATCCGACGACTCGAACGTGCCGAACGGACCGCTTTCCTCGCGAACGGTGACGGCCGGGCCCGCGAAGCGCATGCCCGGCGCGACGGGTTTCAGGTTGACCATCGTGCAGTTCATGCAGCCTGCCCGGTCGAGAGCATTGGCGAGCGTGGACGTCGCAAGAGCGCGGAGCCTGCTGGCGAGCGCCGATTGTTCCTTGTTCATGATTCTCCCCAAGCATGTTTTGCCTGAATAGTAATCGCCAACGGTCGTCCGGCAAGGGGGCTTATTGAAACGCTCTGTCCGACACGGGATCGAGACATGCATATAAAACATACCCTTCCCGGCAAGACCGGGAGTAGGCTCGTGCTGTCCTAGGGGGAGTTATGCGTCGCACCTACGTTCCGTTGTGGTTGTCGGCTGCCGCTCAGCCGCGCGCGGCAACTTTCATCGTGCTGTTTTCGATCGAGGCCTGGTCGCGAACGACGTTGATCACGCTGGTGCCGCTGCAGGCGCACAAGCTGCTTGGCGACGCGCAAACCGTGAGTGTCGTTTATTTCCTGGTGTCCGTTTCCGGACTTTTGTCGACGATGGTGGTGCCGATGGTGGTGCACCGCATCCGCCGCCGTTGGGCGTTCACCCTCGGCACCATGCTGATGTTCGCCGCCCTTGCCGGTTACGCCGCACGTGATCCGTGGATTTTTCCCATTGCGCTCGGCTGTCAGGTCGTGGCGACGGCGTTCATCGAGATTGTCATGAACCTGTTCGTTCTGGATCATGTGCCGCGTACGGAAATCTCCAGGTTCGAGCCTCGCCGCTTACTGGCGGTCGCCGCACCCTTCACCTTCGGTCCCTTCATCGGCGTGTGGCTGGCCGAGACAATCTCTCTCGAAGCGACGATGATGCTGGTTGCCGGGTTCGTGGCCCTGTTGCTCGGCTTCTTCTGGTTCCTGCGCTTGACCGATAACCCGGCGGTGACAATGCCGTTAAAACCAGCGTCCAGCCCATTGAAGTATCTGCCGCGGTTTTTCGGACAGCCGCGGCTTCGGCTGGCATGGGTCCTCGCAACCGGACGTTCGAGCTGGTGGGTGATGTTCTTCGTCTATGCGCCGATTTATCTGACCAGTAGCGGATATTCACCGGAAATCGCCGGGCTGATCGTGTCCCTCGGCTCTGCGTCCCTGTTCTTTTCCGCCGCGTGGGGCGCGTTCGGCAGAAAGCACGGGATGCGGGTTCTGTTGATTATCGGATACGCTTCGGCGGGTGCCATCACGATATTGGTCGCATTTGTCCAGGATTGGCCGATGCTGGTCGTCGCCATGATCGCGCTTTCCGCGTTCGCGGCGGCCATCGTCGACGGGGCCGGGAATATTCCGTTCCTGCGTGCCGTGCATCCCTATGAGCGTGCGGAGATGACGTCGGTATTCGTCACTTATCGTCACTCAGCACAATTGATGACCCCGGGGGTATTCTCACTGGTGCTCGGGTTTTTCGCGCTACCCGCGGTGTTCGTGGCGGGCGGGGTCGGTTTTCTATCGATGGCCTGGCTGTCCAGGTATCTGCCGAAGCGCCTCTAATATCATTCCTTCGGATAGCGCCGCCTGGACCATCTGAAATAGACGATCATGTAAACAAGCGCGAAGCCGAACCACACCACGCCCCACCAGACCACGAACAGTGCCGTCGCCGCGACCACGGCCCAGGTTGCCAGGATCGGCAGCACCAGCCAGCCGACGAAGGCGAGCCAGCGGATCGGATGCGGCGGGCCGGGATTGGGCTTCAGTTCGATCTCAGCCATGGTTTGCAACCACCTCGCGCGTTGAAATTGAACCCGCCCCGGGAGCCGTGTAATCTTTTCGGCGCTGAACCGAAACACGCCGGGAGCCCGCATCCATGCCGAAAAACGTCCTCGGAACCGTCTTCAAGATATTGCTGGCCTCTCTGGTGCTCGGCTTCATTCTCAAGTTCCTGGAGATCGACCCCAAGGACCTGCTGCTGAATTTTGGCGAAACGGTCCAGAAGGCCTTCGCGTGGGCCGGCGATTTCGTCGCCGGCAGCGTCGAATACGTATTGATCGGCGCGGTCATCGTCGTGCCGATCTGGCTGATCGTGTTTCTTGTCGGCCGCCTCAAGGGCAAATAGACCTATTCACCCGCCATCCGTTTCGGCGTGGTGCGTGGTGGTGTCTTCGCCGGTAAAGGACGGCGTCACCGACTTGGCCACGCTCTCGTCGAGCGCTTCGAAATCGTGATAGCCGATGACCTCGTAACTTTCTGAACGGGTCATCATGCGGTCCTCGTATCCGGCGGTGCCGTCGTTCTCGCGGATGTGCTTGTAAAGCTCGCGCAAGGCGAAGCCCTCAACGCGCATCGACGTTGCCGGCCAGATCACGATGTCGTAGCCGAATTCCTCGAACTGCTGGCCCGGGAAGTGTGGCGTGCGGCCGAACTCGGTCATGTTGGCCATGCGGTAGCCGGTCGTCTGCTGAGCGAACTGGCGGAACTCGGCCTCGGACGCCAGGCCGTCCGGGAACACCACGTCGGCGCCGGCTTCGGTGTAAAGATTGGCGCGGTTGATCGCGGCGTCCAGGCCCTCGACGCCGGCCGCATCGGTGCGGGCGATAATCACCAGGTCACGGGCGGCTTTCTTGGCGGCGGCAATCTTGGCCGCGGCTTCCTCGGCCGGGACCAAGCGCTTGTCGTTCAGATGACCGCATTTCTTCGGCAGGAGCTGGTCTTCTATATGCACCGCGCCGGCGCCGGCCTGTTCCAGCTCGCGCACCGTGCGCATCGCGTTGAGCGTGCCGCCGTAGCCGACGTCGCCGTCGACGATCAGCGGCAGGTCCGTGGCGCGGGCCACCATGCGGGTGATGAAGCAAAGCTCGTCCAGCATCATGACGCCGAGATCCGGCAGCCCGAGGCTCGTGGTTACCGCGCCGCCGGAGATGTACAACGCCTCGAAGCCCTCGCGCTGAGCGATTAGCGCCGCGAACGGGTTGTGGGACCCGGGCACGCGGAGAATTTCATCGCGCTCAAGAAGTTCGCGCAGGCGCGCACCAGCGGGTTTGTCGTTTCTTGTCGGGCCTTCAAGCCAGGTCATGTGTTTGCTCCCTAAGTATTAGTTGGTTATCCGATATATAGCGATTGCCGCCGTTGCTGGCAAAGTTTCGACGGATGGGCGAAATGGAAAACCCGTGCTTGCCGGCCGATGTTCGCACTCTCTTCTCCAGTGTTCCGATATTGAGCCTTGATTGAAGGGCGCGCGGACATAATCTCTCCTGTAAGCGAATCCGAAATAATAATTTGGGGGAGGGGAATGACGCTCAAGCTCGCAATCCTGGATGACTACCAGAACGCGGCGCTCGGCTCGGCCGACTGGTCCGCGCTCGGTGATACGGAGATCACCGTTTTCGACAAGCATCTGGGCTGGGACGAAGACAAGATCGCCGAAGCGCTCGCGCCTTTCGACGTCCTCGTCTGCATGCGGGAGCGAACCCGCTTCCCCGCGTCGCAGATCGACAAACTGCCGAACCTCAAGTGTCTGGTGACGACGGGCATGCGCAATCTGGCCATCG
The DNA here is from genome assembly GCA_965229805.1 of Rhodospirillales bacterium. Lineage (GTDB taxonomy): Bacteria > Pseudomonadota > Alphaproteobacteria > Rhodospirillales > Casp-alpha2 > UBA4479. The sequence goes on from CBDDJO010000002.1 coordinate 1,606,226, forward strand.
ACATGGATCATGCCAGCGAGAAAGGCATCGTCGTTGCCGGTACCGACATGCTGCCGTATCCGGCGGCGGAACACGCAGTCGCGCTGATCACCGATCTTTACAAGAAAATCTCGAAGGAAAGCCGGGTCATGCGCGACGGCGGCTGGCAGGCCCATGTGTCGGAGAGCCTCAACGGCCGGACGCTGGGTGTGCTGGGTCTCGGCAAGCTGGGCGCACGGGTTGCGAAATTCGGTCTTGCGATGGAAATGGACGTCGTCGCCTGGAGCCAAAACCTGACCGAGGAACGTTGCAATGAGGTTGGCGTGAAACTGGTCGATCGGGATAAGTTGTTCGAGACGTCCGATGTGATTTCGGTTCACTTGATCTTGAGCGATCGCACGACGGGTCTGATCGGCGAGAAAGAGCTGAAGCAGATGAAACCGACGAGTTATCTGGTGAATACATCGCGTGGGCCCATTGTCGACGAAGCGGCGCTGATCGATGCGCTCAAGTCCGGAGAGATCGCAGGCGCGGGAATCGATGTCTATGACGTGGAGCCGCTGCCTGCCGACCATATCTTGCGCAGTCTCGACAATGCGGTGCTGACCGGTCACACCGGCTATGTTGTGAAGGAGCTTTATGAATTGGTCTACGCGCAGGCGGTCGAGAACGTGAAAACCTGGATGGACGGCGCGCTGACCCGCGTGCTGAACGACAAATGAGCGGTGATCCGGTACTTGTCGAGCGTGAGGGCGACATCGCGCTGATCACGCTGAACAATCCAGCCAAACGGAACGCGCTGACGCTGGCGGCTTGGGATGGACTGTCAAAAGCGATCACGGCATTGGATGCCGACGAAGCGATTCGCTGTATTATTATCCGCGGCGCGGGTGATAAGGCGTTCGCGGCGGGCGCCGATATTTCTGAATTTCCCGAAAAGCGTTTCGATGCGGAGCAGGCCTATATCTATGGCGAGGCCACGGACCAAACGCTGGAACTGCTGTTGGCGTGCCGTCATCCGGTGGTCGCCATGATCCGGGGTGCCTGCACCGGCGGCGGGCTTGAGATCGCGGCCTGTTGCGACATGCGGATCGCTTCGGAAACGGCGCGCTTCGGCGTGCCGATCAAGCGTATCGGCCATGCCTTCGCGGCGTCGGAGATGAAGCCGCTGTTGGATCTGGTCGGTAAGGCGCTGGTACTTGAGTTCCTGTTGGAAGGGCAGGTTATCGATGCCGGCGAAGCGCTGCGCCACCGACTGGTGAACCGTGTCGTCGCCGACGACATGCTGGAACAGGAAGTCATGGAAACGGCTGGTCGCATCGCGTCCGGCGCGCCTCTTGCCGCGCGCATGACCAAGAAGGTGCTGAACCGGCTTCTGAACGACCCGTCACCGGTCTCGGAAGCGGAAACGCGGGAGAGTTACGCGCCCTGCGACAGCGAGGATTACCGCGAAGGTGTGACCGCTTTCCTCGAAAAACGCACGCCCGGCTTCAAGGGGCGGTAGGGGAATCACCCGCCGGTCGGAAACGCCGCGGTCCAGATGGTATGGCCGTCCAGTTCCGCTTCCTCGATATAGGACAGATAGGACGGCCAAGTCGGCGATACCTTGCCCTCGATGTCGGCGCCGACATAGTTGAATTCGGCGTCGAACTTGCCGGCTATGTGCCGCATCTTGCCGTTTTCACGTAGACAGAACAGATACGCTGTACCGATATAGCGGTTGCGGGCGATGGATATGGCTTTCCTGACCAGTACGGTGCCGATGCCTCGGTTTTGAAACGGGGCTTCGACGCTGAAGGCGATTTCGGCGACGACCGAGAAACCTTCCGGTAAGACGATAATGCAGGCGACCCCGCGAAGTACACCGTCGACGAAGCATCCCAGGTAGGTGGTCGATGTCCAGCTGATCTCCTTGCAGTATTCACGGATACGCGCGTCCGAGACGCCGCCGCAGAAGCGCATCTGCCGGTCATGAGGGCTCAGCCGGAGCAGGTGTTCTTCGATTTTTCCGACTTCGGATGGCCAGAGCTTACGGTAGACGGGAGGGAGTTCGAAGCCGCCGAAATAGCCCTGGCTCCTGGCGGCGGGCTTGATTTCCATGCTGCCGCCGTCATTTGAGCTGAGCGCTTTAGCTTTACGCTTCGCAATTTTTTGCCTGTTCTCCGGCATGGAGGATCTCCGTAATAGTCGTGTCCATTAATCCCCCGGCTTCTCTCGCTGCAGGCATATTGTTGCACTGCATTATGTTTAAAATATTGTATTAAATATAGTATGAAAAGTTAATTTTGCATTGCACAAAAACACAAAAGAATTGTGCGCAATGAGTATCAATACCGCTCGACGGCGCATGCTCCGTGTCTCTCAGTGCAACAAAATTTCAATTCATGTGCTTGACCGGCCGGAAATTGCGTTCAATTAAAGGAAAACAGACTTAGGGAGAAGAACCATGACCGCTGCCGCGAAACTGCAGGCTCTTTTGGATAAACCGGGCATTGTCACCGCCCCCGGCGTTTTCGACGCGATTTCCACCCGGCTCGTCGAGCAGGCCGGCTTCGACGCCGCCTTCATGAGCGGGTTCATGGTCTCGGCCGTCCGCATCGGCATGCCGGACACGGGGCTCATCAGTTATGCCGAAATGGTCGATCAGGGCCGCAATCTGTGTAATGCCGTCGATATCCCGGTCATCGGCGACGGCGACACCGGTTTCGGTAATCCGATCAACGTCAAGCGCACCGTGCAGGGATACGCCCAGGCCGGCTTCGCCTGCGTGATGATCGAAGACCAGGTCTCGCCGAAGCGCTGCGGGCATACCATCGGCAAGCGAGTAGTCCCGTTCAACGAGGCGAAGCAGCATCTTCAAGCCGCCGTCGACGCGCGGGAAGAATTGCGCGACAAGGGCGGCGATATCCTGATCATGGCGCGTACCGACGCCAACGCCACCGACGGCATGGACGAGGCGCTCAAGCGCTGCGAAATGTTCCGGAAGGTCGGCGTCGACATCACGTTCCTGGAAGCGCCCAAGGACGAGGACGAGATGCGCCGCTACGGCGCCGAGATCGACGGCCCGAAGATGGCCAACATGGTCGAGCAGGGAACGACCCCGTATCTGTCGCCCAAGGAACTGGAGGAGATCGGCTACAAGGTCGCGATCTATCCCGCCGCCATGCTGATGACCGGGATCAAGGCAATGCAGGAAACCCTCGCGATGATCAAATCCGGCGAGCAGGATCTTTCCAACCGGATCACGTTCCAGGAACTGCAGGCGATCGTCGGCTTCCCGGACTACTACGATGCGGAAAAGAAATACGCCGCTGAGTAATCCTCAGGCCGCGGCCCGGGTCCACGCCGACACGAACTCGGGCAACACCTCGGCCACGGCGCGGGCGGCGGGTGACGGATTGTGGCCGCGTGCCATCAGGATGCCCATGCGGCGTTTCATTTCGGGCTCGTTCAGCGGAATGACGGCATAGGATCCCTCACGTGCCGGCGGCACGGCGGTTTCCGGCAGCACGGCGATACCGAGCCCGGCGTCGGCCATGCTGATCAGGGTCTGGTGGTGCAGCATCTCGTACTTGGGTTCCAGCACTCGGCCGTTCTTCTCGAAACTCCTTTCCAGCATGTCGCGGGTTGCCGAACGCCGGGGCATGGCAAGGATCGGCGCGTCCATGATGTCGGGCAGGCGAAGGGACGGGCGCTTTGCCAGCGGATCGTTGCCGTTGATGACGGCAACGAAACCGTCCGACAGCAGGTGCGTGAAGGCGATGTCCTTGTCGTCGCGGTCGAGCGGCCCGATCCCGAAGTCGACCGCGTCGGTCCTGAGCGCCTCGAGGATCTCCGAGCCGTAAGCCTCGCGGACCTGGATGAAAATCTCCGGATGGCGGGCCTGGAACGCGGCCAGCGCCGGCGGCAGGATCGAGGACGCGAAACTGGGCGCACAGGCCACCAGCACGCGGCCCCGGGTCATCGCCGCCTCGTCGCGGAACGCGCGGATCGTGTCCTCGAGACCGGTAATCGTGCGGTTGGCACGTTCCAGCAGTTCGTTGCCGGCATCGGTCAGTCGGACCGAACGCGTGGTGCGGTGAAACAGCGGCACACCCAGTGTCGCCTCCAACTGCTGCACGTGCGCCGTCACGGCGGACTGCGAAAGATTGAGGCGTTCCGACGCACGGCGAAATCCGCGCGCCTCGGCGACCGCCAGAAACGTCTCCAGTTGCTTCAACGTCACCGGGAGCATGGGCGCCTCCTATTGATCTAATTTAGTGATATATAGTCCATATATTTCTATTTGTTCAATCGAATGTTGTATGATGGAATATACGACAAGAGCCGGAGCATCCGGCGATCATTAACGATTTAGGGAGACATCCGATGACCGGTATCAGCCGCCGTTTGGCGGAATTCGCAGTCGATCTTGGGTACGAGGACCTGCCGGCCGATGTGATCGAGCGGACCAAGCTTCTGATCCTCGACACCGCCGGTATCATGGTGCGCGCCCGTAACGATGCGGAATCGACGCCGGCGATGGTGCGTGCGCTCGAATATCTCGGCCTCGCGGTCGGCGATTGCGCCGTGCCGGGCGATGCGAAAACCTATGCGCCGTCGGCGGCCGCGCTGCTGAACGGCACGCTGGCGCATTCGCTCGATTTCGACGACACGCACGCCGAAGCCTCGCTGCATTCGTCGGCGCCGATCGTGCCGGCTGCCCTCGCGGCGGCGGAAATGACCGGCGCGTCGGGCAAGGATCTGATCGCGGCCTGCGTTGCCGGTTATGAAATCCAGATCCGCCTGTCGCTGGCGCTGGGCCCGTCGGAGCATTACGATCGCGGTTATCACCCGACCGCGACCTGCGGCATTTTCGGCGCTGTCGCGGCGGCCGGTAAACTGCTCGGCATGAACGCGGAGCAGATCGAAAGCGGTTTCGGTATCGCGCTCAGCCAGTCGGCAGGCTCCATGCAGTTCCTTGCCGACGGTGCCTGGACCAAGCGTTCCCACGTCGGGCAGGCGGCGCAGAACGGTCTGATGTGCGCCGTCCTCGCCAAGGAAGGGTTTCAGGGGCCGAAGGAAGCGTTCGAAGGCAAGTGGGGGTTCCTGCATGCCTATGCGCCGAACGCCGACCCGGCCAAGGCTGACGCCGAGTTGGGCGAACGATGGGAGACCATGCGTCTCGCGGTCAAACCCTATCCGAGCTGCCGCTACACCCACGCCGCCATGGATGCGATCAGGCAGATCATGACCGACGAGGGCGTCACCGCCGACGAGGTCGAGGCCGTCGAGATCGGTCTGCCGCTGACCGGCATGAAGATCGTTAGCTTCCCCGAAGAGGCCAAGCACAATCCGCAGAGCGTCGTCGACGGTCAGTTTTCAATGCCGTTCTGCGCCGCCGTGGTGCTGCGCGAGGGCACAATGCTCTGGGATCATTACGCGACGCATCTGAAAGATCCGGATACGCTGGCGCTGACCAAGAAGGTCACCTGCGTCAACGATCCGGAGGTCGAGGCCCTGTTCCCGGCCAACATGGCCGGTAAGGCGACGGTCAAGACGCCGCGCGGCACGTTCTCCGTTCTCATCGATATGCCGAAAGGCGAGCCCGCCAACTTCATGACCGTGGAGGAGTTTCGGGGCAAATTCACCGGCCTCGCCGCGCCCTACCTGGGTGACGACGGGGTCGGTCGCTTCGCCGATCTGATTCTTGGGCTCGAAGCGCAGAACTCTGTCTCTTCCGTGCTCGCGGCCGGCAAACCGCAGATGGTAGCCGCCGAATAATGGTCGCCGAAGCAAAGGAAGTCGGGCCGAACCGGTATCGCGAATCCTACGGACGGTATCTCGAGGATTTCAATGTCGGCGATGTCTACGAACACCGCCCGGGCCGCACGGTGACGGAGAATGACAACATCTGGTTCACGCTTCTAACGATGAACCAGCACCCGCTGCACTTCGATCAGGAATACGCCAAGCATTCCGAGTTCGGTCAGCCGCTGGTGAACTCGTGCCTGACGCTTTCGATCGTTGCTGGGATGAGCGTTTCGGACGTGAGCCAGAAGACCATCGCCAATCTCGGCTGGGACAAGGTGAAAATGCCGGCCCCCGTGTTCAATGGCGACACGCTTCATGCCGAGAGCGAGGTGCTGGCGGTACGCGAAAGCAAGTCGCGCCCGACGCAGGGGGTTGTCACCATCATGACTACCGGTTTCAAGCAGGGCGGCATCGAAGTGATTTCCTTCGAGCGCGCGATGCTGATTCCGAAGCGCGGCCACGCCGTCGACGATAAGGCCGATTATTGATACTTAGATCATGACCGTCGTTCCCGCGCAGGCGGGAATCCAAACATTCGCTTGATTTGGGCCCCCGCCTTCGCGGGGGTGACGAGGAGGAAACCGGAAAGATGCCAGATTCAGTCCAATCCGTGGACAACACTCTCATCCTCGACGCCATCGACAAGTTCCTGGAAAAGGACGTGGCACCGTATGTGAAGGAGTTCGAGTCCGAGGACAAGTATCCGCAGGCGATCGCCGATAAACTCGCCGATCTCGGCATGTTTGGCGCGACGATCTCGACCGAGTATGGCGGGCTGGGTCTCGATATCCGTACCTATTCGCAGATCGTCGAGCGGGTCTCCGCCGTTTGGATGTCGGTCTCGGGATTGTTCAACTCGCATCTGATCATGGCCGCCGCCGTCGAGCGTCACGGCTCGGAAGAAATGAAACGTGAGTACTTGCCGAAATTCGCCAGCGGCGAAATCCGCGGCGGCATCGCGCTGACGGAACCGGACGCCGGCACCGACTTACAGGGTATTCGCGCCAAGGCGGCCAAGGACGGCGACGACTACGTCATCGACGGCACCAAGACGTGGATCACCAATTCGGTCTATGGCGAGATGCTGGCGGTGCTGGTCAAGACCGATCCCGATGCGGAACCGGCGCACAAGGGGATGAGCCTTCTGCTGGTGCCGAAATCCGCCGGTTTCAAGGCGAACAAGCTCAAGAAACTCGGGTACAGAGGCATCGACACCGCCGAGGTGCAGTTCAATGGCGTGCGCGTGCCGCAATCGCACCTGATCGGTGAGAATGAGGGACGAGGTCTGCAGCAGATTTTGTCCGGGCTCGAACTCGGCCGTATCAACGTCGCCGCGCGCGGGGTTGGCGTGGCGCGTGCCGCGCTCGAGGACGCGCTGGCCTATGCCAAGGAGCGCAAGACCTTCGGTAAGCCGATCTGTGAACATCAGGCGATTCAGATCAAGCTCGCCGATATGGCGACCCGCGTCCAGGCGGCGCGTAAGCTGGTCGAGGATGCGGCCGTTGCCTACGACAGTGGCGAGCGTTGCGACATGGAAGCCGGCATGGCCAAGCTGTTCGCGACCGAGGCGGCGATGGAAAACGCGGCCGAAGCCATGCGCATCCATGGCGCTTACGGCTATTCGCCGGAATATAACATCGAACGTTACTATCGCGATGCGCCGCTGCTATGTATCGGCGAAGGAACGAACGAACTGCAGCGGATTATCATCGCCCGGCAATTGGTGGAGCGCAGCAATTGAGCGCACTTCCACTTGAAGGCGTCCGCGTTCTCGCTGTCGAACAGTACGGTGCCGGCCCGTTCGGCACCATGTTCCTGGCAGACCAGGGGGCCGAGGTCGTCAAGATCGAGAACCCGGACGGCGGCGACTTTGCCCGCGACATCGGACCTTATTGGTTCGGCGACGGCACGTCCGAGTTCTTTCACGCCTATAATCGCAACAAACGGAGCGTTACGCTTGATCTGACGAGCGAAGAGGGGCGCGCGGTGTTTCTCGATCTCGTCAAAAAGGCGGATGCGGTCGCGTCGAACCTGCGCGGCGACGTGCCGGACAAGCTGGGTCTCAATTACGCGGACCTGAAGGACATCAATCCGAGGATCGTCTGCGCGCACTTGTCCGCCTATGGGCGCACCGGGCCGCGTAAGACATGGCCGGGCTTCGATTACCTGATGCAGGCGGAGGCGGGTTGGTTCTCGCTCACCGGCGAGCCGGAACACCCGCCGACCCGTTTCGGCCTTTCCGTCGTCGACCAGATGACGGGGCTGGCGCTCGCCTACGCCGTTCTGGCCGGGATCACCGGTGCGCGTGCGACCGGCGTCGGCCGCGATATGGACGTAAGCCTGTTTGACATCGCGCTCTGCAATCTCGGCTATCCGGCGATCTGGTATCTGAACGAAGGGCATGTGCAGGGCCGCTTGCCGCGCTCGGCGCATCCCGCGCTGACGCCATGCGCGCTTTACCAGACCAAGGACGGCTGGATTTACCTGATGTGCAACAAGGAGAAATTCTGGCCGGCGCTCTGCAACAAGCTGGGCCGACCGGAATGGGCCGAGGACCCGCGCTTCAAGACCTTCAAGGAACGTTTCGAGAATAGATCGTTGGTCGAGGAATTGCTGGACGAGGCGTTGTCGGCGAAGACCACCGCCGCATGGCTGGAGGAATTTGCGGGTATCGTCCCTGCAGCGGCGATCAATGACGTCAAGGAGGCGCTCGACAATCCGTTTGTCGTCGACGAGGGGCGGTTGCAGAATATCGAACTCGAAGGGCACGGCACATATCGTTACGTTGCGCCGCCGGTCCGTGCCGGCGGGTCACCGGCACCCGCGAATCCGGCACCGAAGCTGGGTATCGACACGGACGATCTGTTGCGCGACGCTGGCTATGACGATGCGGCGATTGCCGCACTAAGAAACAAAAAAGTGATCTGAACCGAACAGGGAAGAAACGTAATGGCGCTAACACTCGCCGAAAAAATTATCGCCAAGGCGGCCGGGGTCGGCAGCGTATCGCCGGGCGAGATCGTCACGTGTAAGGTCGATCTCGCCATGGCCCATGACAGTTCCGGTCCCCGCGCGTCCGGACGGAAACTGGATGAGCTTGGAGTCCCGGTCTGGGATATCGACAAGCTGGTCATCATCACCGACCACTACATCAACGACGACAATCCGGATCATCAGGAGATCCAGCGCCACGCCGAGGAATGGGTGAAGACCCACGGTGTGAAACATTTTATCAAGGAGCAGGGTATCTGCCATATCGTGCTGCCGGAAGGCGGGCACGTGAAACCGGGTATGTTCATCGTCGGCGCCGACAGCCATTCGGTGACCGGCGGTGCCTTTGGTTCTTTCATGGTCGGTATCGGCATTACCGAGATGACAGGTGTGCTGGCGACCGGGGAAATTTGGGTCCGGGTACCGGAGACCGTGAAGATCGACGTCACCGGTACGCTCAAGCCGGGTGTCGCGGCCAAGGACGTGATCCTCAAGCTTTGTGGCGACCACGGCATCATGGGCTTCAACTACCAGGCGCTCGAATACGCGGGCACGGCGGTTTCCGACATGTCGGTCGAGGAACGCATGACGCTCGCCAACATGGCCGCCGAACTGGGCGCGAAGACAGGTTATTGCGCACCCGACGACAAGACCGAGGCTGTGCTGACAAAGTGGGGGGGCAAGGACATCGACGTAAAGACTTGGCAGAGTGATGCCGACGCCGTCTATGCCAAAACCGTGACGGTCGACGGCGATGCGCTGACGCCACAGGTCGCCGCGCCGTCGAGCCCGGAAAACGCGGCGCCGGTCGGCGATCACGCGGGCACGAAACTGGATCAGGCATATCTCGGCGCCTGCACGGGGGCGAAGTTAGATGACCTGCGGATGGCGGCGAAGGTGCTGAAAGGCCGCAAGATCCAGAGCGGTTTTAAGTTCATGATTACCCCATCGTCGCTCGCCATGCAGGAAGAGGCGCGTGCGGATGGTACGCTCAAGATCATCGAGGAGGCGGGCGGTGTCATCCTGCCCATGGGGTGCAGCGGCTGCATCGGCATTGGCCAGGCCCGGCTGGAGGAGAATGCCGTCGGCATTTCGTCGACCAACCGTAACTTCGTCGGCCGCGCCGGTCCGAAATCCTCGAAACTGTTCCTGGCATCGCCCTATACCGTGGCGGCATCCGCCGTTAAAGGGGCCATCGCGGACCCAAGGGAATTCCTATGAACATCATCAAAGGCAGCGCATGGCGATATGGTGCGAACATCGACACCGACGCCCTTTCACCGATCGGTTCCTATCAGGGGCTCGGCGACCTCGCTTCGGGTGCCAGGAACTGCCTCAGGGATATCGATCCGGACTTTGCGCCGAACGTCAACGAAGGGGACGTGTTCGTGGCGACCGATAATCTGGGGATCGGTTCATCCCGCGAGACGGCGCCGCTGTTTCTGAAGACGCTGGGCATTCGTTGCGTGGTGGCGAAATCGTTCGCTCGGATTTTTTATCGCAACTGCTTTAACATCGGCCTTCCGGCGCTGGTCTGTCCCGATGCAGAGGATATCGCGATGGGCGATGAACTGTCCGTCGATGCTTCAACGGGCGAGATTGTCAATGAATCGCAGGGAACGACTTACCGTTGCCAGCCTATTCCGGATCACCTGTTGGAGATCGTCGACGAAGGCGGTTTGATGCCGTATCTGGAAAAAAGGCTCGCTAAGGCGGGCTGACAGTGCAGCTAGTGCCTCACGGCATTGTGCATTTAGCCCCCGGTGGCGGGCGATTATTCTGGCGTCACTTCAGTGCAGAATTGGGAGGCATTTCATGTTGCGACCCATTGTTTTCGCGTTCGCGTTGCTGATATGTGCCGCGCCGTTCCATCTATACGCGGCCGGGACTGACAGTGGCGGTAGCGCGGCGCCGAGCGAGTTCCAGCAGTCGAAGGCGCTCTTGAAGGAAGGTAATCACGCCAAGGCGGAGGGGCTGCTGCGCAAAGTGCTGGCCGATGACCCCGGCAACGCCGATGCGTGGAATCTGCTCGGGTACGCGACACGATTGCAGGACAATTTCGAGCAGGCCGAGGAATATTATGGCAAGGCACTCGCCATCGACGCGGAGCACATCGGCGCCATGCAGTACCTGGGCATGCTTTATGTGAAAACGGGGCGCACCGACGACGCGAGGAAGCTGTTGGCCCGGATCGACGACGCGTGTTTTCTCTCTTGTTCCGAATATGACGACTTGAAGCGCGCCATTGAGACTGGGAAGACCGATCAGGACCCCGGTTGGTAACCCCTCGTCACGCTGGCCCGCTCTGCCGATAACCGGAGCCGTTCACGTTTTTCCAGTTCTCTCGACCGACGCCAGTCGCTGTTGTCGATCTTGAGCGCCCATGTGTTCTTGAACCCGTGCGAGGCCGCAATCTTGCGAGCCGACCTATAATTGTCCTGTGTCACCGGGCCGATAATCACGTGATACATGACTCGGCGCCCTCCGGTCGGCATGGCAAAGATTTGCGGTGACATCGCTGGGTTGAGACCACGGATCGTACGTGCCTTGGTTATATCGCGCGAACTGGCGACGACCATGTATATACCGGGGTTCGGGGTGTCGATTGATTCGAGTGGTGTCGTCGGCGCACTATCGGTTGCCGGATGATCGGCAATTGCGACGTTGCCCTTCGGCGTGGCGACGTTTCGTGGCGCCATGCCTGTCGGAGCGCCGCGGTCACCCGCGGCGATAACGGTACGTGTATCCACTTGACGACAAATGGTGCCGCTTGTCAGTAACCGGTGCATGGCACAGTCCTGCTCGGAAAGCGCGGAAAGACCATGATCGGTCAGGGATTTTTCGGTGGTGGCATAGGACATGCCGTCCGCCAGTAGAGAGGCTACGGTGACGGGTAACGGCGCGCATCCAGTGCACATGATCGCCCCAAGAAGGGCGGTCGTGATTGATTTCATCTCACACTCAGAGGTCTGATTTTGGTCGATATTTTTTCTATCGCCGCGACGTTTATGGCATCAGGTTAATAGAATGCCTCATGCGTTCGCACCTGCACACTGCAACGATAGACGTTGGCTTGCAATAGCGTTTTCTAATTTTTGAGAATAATTATTTATCTGAAAAATAAAGATAATTTGTATAAAATTGTTAGACTTATCCGTGTTGCATTGCAGCGCAACCGCCGTCACAGAGGTTATTCGGTCTTTTTGGTCTTGGGCAAATCGAGCTTGATCGACAGTTCCTTGAGCCGTTTCGCCTCGACTTCCGTCGGCGCCCCCATGAGCAGGTCTTCGGCCTGCTGGTTCATCGGGAAGGCGATAACCTCGCGGATGTTCTGCTCGTCGGCCAGCAGCATGACGATCCGGTCGATGCCGGGGGCCGAACCGCCGTGCGGCGGGGCGCCGTACTGGAACGCGCGCAGCATGCCGCCGAACTTGTCCTCGACCACGTCCTGGCCGTAGCCGGCGATCTGGAATGCCTTGATCATGATGTCGGCGCGGTGGTTCCGGATCGCGCCCGACGACAGTTCGACGCCGTTGCAGACGATGTCGTACTGATAGGCGAGGATATCCAGCGGATCCTTGTTCTCAAGCGCGTCGAGCCCACCCTGCGGCATGGAGAACGGATTGTGCGAGAACTCGACCTTGCCGTCGTCGTCCAATTCGTACATCGGATAGTCGACGATCCAGCAGAACTTGAACTCGTCCTTGGAACAGAGATCCAGGTCGGTGCCGGCCTTCATTCGCGCGGCGCCGGCGAACGTCGCCATTTCCTTGGGGTCGCCGCAGGCGAAGAAGACGGCATCGCCGTCGGCGAGGTCGAGCTGCGTGCGTACGGCCTCGGTCCGTTCCGCGCCGATATTCTTGGCGATTGGGCCGGCGCCTTCGCCGTCACGGAAGAAGATGTAGCCCAGCCCCGGCTGGCCCTGTTCCTGGGCCCAGCTGTTCATCCGGTCGCAAAACGCGCGGCTGCCGCCGGTTTTGGCGGGAATGGCGTAAACCCGGACGGCATCGTTCTTTTCGATCATCCCGGCGAAGACCTTGAAACCGGAGCCGCGGAAATGCTCGGTCACGTCCTGCATCTCGATCGGGTTCCGGAGGTCCGGCTTGTCGGAGCCGTATTTCGCCATCGCCTCGGCATAGGGGATTTCGGGGAACGGCGCCGGGGTCACCTTGCGGCCCTCGGCGAACTCCTCGAACACGCCGCCGATCACGGGCTCGATGGTGCGGAACACGTCCTCCTGCGTCACGAACGCCATTTCGAAATCGAGTTGGTAGAACTCGCCCGGCGAGCGGTCGGCCCGGGCGTCCTCGTCCCGGAAGCAGGGCGCGATTTGGAAATACTTGTCGAAGCCCGACACCATCAGTAACTGCTTGAACTGCTGCGGTGCCTGCGGCAGGGCGTAGAACTTGCCCGGATGGTTGCGCGCCGGGACCAGGTAGTCGCGCGCGCCCTCGGGCGACGACGCGGTCAGGATCGGCGTCTGGAATTCGAGGAAACCGGCGTCGGTCATACGTCGCCGGATCGAGGCGATAACCCCGTTCCGGAGCTTGATGTTGCGCTGCATTTTCTCGCGGCGGAGATCCAGGAAGCGGTAGCGGAGGCGGATATCCTCGCCGTATTCCTGATCGCCTGCGACCTGCATCGGCAGCACTTCCGCCGGGCCTTCGACGTTGATCTCGCGGATGCGGACCTCGACCTCGCCGGTCGGGATGTTTTTGTTGACGGTCTCGTCTGAGCGTTTGACCACCTCGCCGGTGACGGTCAGCACGCTTTCCGGGCGTGCGCCCTCGACGGTCGGGAAAAGCTCGCTGGAAACGTCGATCACGCACTGGGTGATACCGAAGTGGTCGCGCAGGTCGACAAACACCAGATTGCCGTGGTCTCGCTTCCTGTGTACCCAGCCGGAAATACGCACGGTTTCCCCCACGTTATCGGGACGCAGCGCTTGGCAGGTGTGCGTACGGAAGGGGTGCATGGTGTCGGTCACGGCGGGGTCTCCGGAAACAGATATAAATTCATGTGTGAAGCGGGAGGTTTAAGCGTGAGACGCCCGATATGCAAGGGAGAAGGGCGCTACCACAGCGTCTTCTGCGCGCGCGGCACCCATTCCTCGTCATAGGCCTCGGCGTCGATGCCACCGTCCTCGCGGGCTTTAGTCTGGGCAGCCAGGATATCGCCGGGGGACGGCAGGGATTTCGGGTCCTCGTGTTCGGCCGGATCCCAGAGCTTGGAGCGCAGGATCGCCCGGGCGCACTGAAAGTAAATGGTTTCGATTTCGATGACGATGATCGAGCGCGGCGCCTTGCCCTGTTCGGTGAAGCTCTCAAGCAGTGCCGGTTCGGTCGAGAGGTGCGCGCGACCGTTGATCCGGAGTGTCGTCCCCGAGCCCTGAATCAGGAACAGCAGCGCCACGCGCGGATCGCGGACGATGTTCCGGAGCGTGTCGACCCGGTTGTTGCCGCGCCGGTCGGGAATCATCACCGTTTTCTCGTCATGAATGCGGACGAACCCTTTAAGATCGCCGCGCGGCGAGCAGTCGACCCCTTCCGCCCCGACTGACGCCAGCGCGACGAATGGCGATACCTCGATCAAGCGGCGGTATTCATCGGTGATGGTCGCGCTTTCCTTGACCAGCGAGGCTTCGCTCGGGTTGTTGTAGATCGCTTCAAGCGCTTCGATGCTGTCGATGATGTGTTCGCTCATGAAGCAGCTTCCCCGATCCGCGCGTCGAACAATTCCTTGGCGTCGGGAAAGTCGTCCGGGGCGGCGGCGAACTTGTCGCGGCAGTCCGGATTGCAGAACCCGACCGTATGACCGCGATAGAAGGTCAGGCTGTCGGGTTCCACCGGCTTGCCCGAAAACGGGCAGGTCGGGTTGATGCATTCATTCAGGATCGGATCGGTCATCGGTTTTCTCCCAATTCCGGGTTGTTCGGAACATCCTTGCAGATGCGGATTAGCGGATTACCTCAAACAAGTGACAAGGCGATGACGCTCTCCACCGCCAGCAACGTCAGCATAGCGAACCGGCACGCTCGGAACAAAGCCAATGAACGATCAAAGCGGCCACGACCACCATCATTCACCTCTGAAGGCGTCTGCGCATGCGACGCTGCACTGCCTGATCGGGTGCTTTATCGGCGAGGCTATCGGTGTCGGGCTGGGGGTCTGGTTCGGCCTGGGGATTGTTCCGACGATCGCACTCGGCGTCGTGTTTGCTTACATCTTCGGGTTTGCCTTGGCGCTGATCCCGCTGATGCGCTCCATGAACCTCAGCCTCGTCGGCGCCATGCGCGTGGTCTGGGTAGGTGAAGCGATTTCCATCGCGGTCATGGAGATCGTGATGAACGGCGTCGATTACTGGATCGGCGGGCTACAGGCGACGTCCATCGGCCAGCCCGTGTTCTGGATCGGGCTCGCTGCCGCCGCGCCGGCCGGTTTTCTGGCTGCGTGGCCGGTCAACCACTGGCTGTTGAAAAAAGAAATCAAGACACATCACTAGGGGCGATGCGCTCAGGTGCCGCCGACATAAGGGTTAGTCCGCCGTTCGTGCCCGAAGGTCGACATCGGGCCGTGTCCCGGCACGAATGCGGTGTCGTCGCCCAAGGGCCAGAGCTGGGTGGTGATCGACGCTATCAACTGGTCGTGATCTCCCTTGGGAAAATCCGTGCGCCCGATGGAGCCCTGAAACAGGACGTCGCCGACGAAGGCGATGCCGGTCTCGGCCTGATGAAACACCACGTGACCCGGGGTGTGGCCCGGGCAATGATAAACGTTGAATGTGACATTTCCGATCGTGACCGTGTCGTTACCCTGAAGCCAGCGATCCGACTCGAACGCGCGGCCGCCGGGAAAGCCGTATTTGGCCGACGATGTCGGAATGTCCTCGATCCAGAACGTATCGTTGATGTGCGGTCCTTCGATCGGCACGTCCAGGCGCTCGCGCAGTTCGTCGGCGGCGCCGGCGTGATCGGCGTGACCGTGCGTCAGCAGGATCTTCTCGATCTCGCAGCCGGTCTCGTCGACGGCGGCCAGCAGGCGGTCGATATCGCCGCCTGGATCGATGAAGGCACCGCGATTGGTTTGCGTGCACCAGACGATGGAGCAGTTCTGTTGCAGCGGCGTCACCGGCACGATGGCGGCGCGGATCGGCGGTTCGGTTTCGGGATCGGTCTTGGCCATGGTCGCCGCATCCTACGGGGGTGCCGCAGGGCGCTCAAGTCAGATGCGCGCGCAGCCACTCCAGGGTGCGGCGGATCGCCTTTTCCCGTGCTTGGGGGTTGCTGCCGACATGGACCGTGCGCTCGCCGGTCTTGTAGCCGGAGTGGCGCGTCGTGATCGTCCGAACCTTCGAATTCGGGTGATCGAAGCCGTGATAGCTGTCCGGGTAGATGTCGATGAATATCGGCGGTGCGTTCGGATTTTCGCGAACTTTCAGAACCAGTTCCCGGCAAGGTTCGGCCAGCGTCCAGTCATCGAGCGCGCCGTGCTGGATCAATGTCGGTACGCGAGGACGGTAGTCAGGATAGTCTTTCTTGAGGGCGATGCAGCCGGGGTAAAAAACCACGGCGGTTTTGAAGTCTCTCTGGTCTGTAGGCGGTGTGGCGGCGGCTCCGTCGCGGATTGTGTGGAGACCGGTCATGGCGCCGTTGGACCAGCCCATGAGCGCGATCTTTGCCTGATCGATGCCGGCCTGTTTGGAGAGCCATGTGAGCGCGGCAAGGGCATCGAACGGGCGCTCGACGTCCGGTTTGACGGGCCGGTTCTTGACCTTGCACAGGCTGCCGTGGCCGCGCGAGCCGAAGCTGTCGGGCAGCAACAGGGCCCAACCCTCGGCCGAGAGGATCTCCATCCAGGCGCGTTCGCGGGACGCGATCTTGCCGGATTTGGTGAACAGACCGCCGCAGCCGTGCAGCATAACGATCGCCGGCGCCGGGGTGTTTGAACGCGCAGCGACGTAGATCGCATCAATATTGTCGCCCCGTTGGTTTTGGAAGGAGACGCGCTCTTCGGCGGGTAGACTGTCGGTTAGAAGAAAAAGAAAAGCCACGGCGATCAGTGCGCATTTGCACACCGGTCCCGGGGATGGGGTCAACTTGCGATTTTCCAGGTGCCGTCGGGCTGGCGGCAGGCGGTGCCCGTGCCTTTTTCTTGTTTGCCGTCGACATAAATCTGGGTTTCGAACTCGCGGCAATCGGTGCCCTCGGCACTGCGATAGGTATTGGTTGGCGTCACCGTGCCGGAATGGCCCGAATCCGGGTTGCGCCAGGTCGAGGTCTGGTCTGTCTTGTTGTATTCGAGGGCATCTTGCGCGGTCCGCTGGGCATACGCCTTGTCGGCCTTGTCGAGGGACTTGCCGATCTCGCTGCCGGTCCATGCGCCGGCTAACGTGCCGACGGCGATGGCCGCCATCGCGCCCTTGCCGCCGCCGATCTGTGAACCCACCAGCGCGCCGAGACCGGCACCGGCAAGCGTGCCTATGGTCCGCTTTTCCTTGCCTTGTTCGCAGGCTGTGAGCGCGACGCAAAGGGCGGCGGCGATCAACGGTTTGGACGTTTTCATAGCGGATATTTGCCTATTCATCATTCAACGGACCCGCCATTTTGACGAGCCCCTCTTTCCTGACTGTTGTGTACCTTTCGGTCCGACGAAACGGATCGAACATTCGACATTCCGTGCTTATCTCTATATCTACAGGATATGGCGAAAATGCGGCGATATTGTAGCGCCCATTGCAACAATTTTAAGTGACGAACATCACGGAATTCCGCATGGCTGAGCTGAATGAACCTTTCGAACTGTTCGGCTCCTGGTTTGATCAGGCCAAGGAGAGCGAGCCAAATGATCCGAGCGCCATGAACCTGGCGACGGCGACGCCGGATGGGCGACCGTCGTCGCGCATGGTGCTGTTGAAGGACTTCGATACGAACGGGTTCGTCTTTTACACCAATCTTGAGAGCAACAAAGGCCGGCAGATCGCGGAGAACAGCCACGTGGCCTTGAGTTTTCATTGGAAAAGCCTGCGCAAGCAGGTGCGGATCGAAGGGACGGCATCGCCCGTTAGCGACGAAGAAGCGGATGCCTATTTCCAGTCACGTCCGCGCGGCAGCCGCATCGGCGCCTGGGCGTCCGATCAGTCGAGACCGATGGAAGGCATGTTCGTGCTGGAACGGCGTGTCGCCGAATACACCGCGAAATTCAACGTCGGTGAGATTCCGAGGCCGTCTCACTGGTCGGGGTTCCGGATCGCGCCGCAATTGATCGAGTTCTGGTCGGATGGAAAGTTCCGGCTGCACGAACGGATCGTCTATCACCGCGACGGGAACGCCTGGACGACCGAGCGTCTTTTCCCATGAGCATTACGCACGAGCCGCCGACCGACGGAACGGTCCAGCAGGGCCACCCCGTCATTCAGGGCGGGAGACTGATGCGCGCGGCGGCGATTGCCTCGGTATGCGTGGCCGCGGTTCTGATCGCCACCAAATTCGCGGCGTGGCTGATGACCGATTCGGTCAGCCTGCTGTCGACCTTGATCGATTCGTTTCTGGATGCGGCGGCGTCACTGATCAATTTGCTGGCCGTGCATCATGCGTTGCAGCCCGCGGACCGGGAACACAGGTTCGGTCACGGCAAGGCCGAACCCTTGGCCGGGCTTGCGCAGGCGGCGTTCATCTGCGGGTCGGCGGCGTTCCTGCTGATCGAAGCCGGTGAACGGGTGGCGAAGCCGCAGGAAATTACGAATACCGACATCGGCTACGCCGTCATGGTGTTTTCCATCGTTTTGACTGTTGGGCTGGTCGCCTTTCAGAGCTATGTCGTTAAAAAATCCAATTCCGTTGCCATCGATGCCGATAGTCTGCATTACAAGACGGACGTTCTGATCAACCTTGGGGTTATGGCATCGCTGTTTATGTCCAGTCACCTGGGCTGGCACTATGCGGACCCGGTCGTCGCGATCCTGATCGCGGTCTACATCGTCAAAGGCGCTTGGGGGATCGGTCGGTCGTCGCTGGATATTCTCATGGATCATGAACTCGACGAAGACGAGCGGCGGAAAATCCGCGACATCGTCATGGCACATGAGGAGGTTAAGGGCCTTCACGATCTGAGAACGCGTTCCTCGGGGGTGCATGTGTTCATCCAGTTTCATCTGGAACTCGACGGCGACATGAAACTCAAGGACGCTCATGAGATATCGGAACGGGTCGAACTGGAACTGATGGACGCGTATCCGAACGCTGAGGTCATCATTCACGAGGACCCGGAAGGCATCGAAGAGGCGCGTGCGGCGTTTCGATGAGCATTTCGGAGACCGAACAGCAAGAGACGATCGACTTCCTGACGGCAGCACTTTCGGAAAACGACACGCCACCAAAAATCATCACCACCCATATTTCCGTCGTATTTCTGAGCGGTGACCGCGTGATCAAACTTAAGCGCGCCGTGAAATTCCCGTTTCTGGATTTTCGTACGCTGGAGGCGCGCCACGAAGCGTGCCGGCGCGAGGTGGAAATTAACCGGCGTACCGCGCCCACGATCTACAAGGGCGTTTTACCCGTGACCCTCAGCAGTGGCGGCCTTGAACTGGATGGAAGCGGTGAGGCTGTCGACTGGGTGGTCGACATGCGCCGCTTCGACGAGTCATTGCTGTTTGATCGTCTGGCCGCTGTTGACAACGGGCTGAGGCGCCCGGTCATCGAGGACCTCGCTGACGCCATCGCCGAGTTTCATGAAAAGGCCGACATCCGCGGGAACAAGGGCGGCGCCGGCGGTATTCGCGGGATCGCCGAGAACAATATACGGGCTTTCCGAGAGCAAAGCGGCGCCGGGATATTCGACCGGGTGCGCGTCGATGCCGTGACGACACGAACCCTTGAGATGATCGATGATATATCCGCAACGCTCGATGCCCGCCGAGAGCAGGGACGGGTTCGCGCCTGTCATGGCGACCTGCACCTCAGGAATATCTGCCTGATCGACGGCAAACCGACGCTGTTCGATGCCATCGAGTTCTCGACGGATTTTTCGGATATCGACGTACTTTATGATCTGGCGTTCCTGCTGATGGATATGGATTTCCACGACAAGCGCCGGCTCGCCACGTTTCTTTTCAACCGGTATCTGGATGTGTCCGATGAACGCCCCGACGCGTACCGGGTTTTGCCGGTTTTTCTGAGCATGCGTGCGCAAATCCGGGCGCATGTGGGGGCCGCTATCGCGGCGTCGCAAGATGACGATGCGGAGCGCGACCGGGAAGCAGAGACGGCGCGCCGTTACCTGGACCTCGCTGAGACCTACCTGACACCACAACCGCCACGGCTCGTGGCCGTGGGCGGTCTTTCCGGGTCCGGCAAGTCGCGGCTCGCACGCGAGGTCGCCCGATATCTCGGCCGCCGGCCGGGTGCCCGTGTGGTGAGGACCGATGTGGTCCGAAAAAGGCTGTGCGGCGTGCATCCAAACGAAAAACTTGGGCCGGCGGGGTATGTGTCGGCGATGACGGCACAGACCTACGCCGCGTTTATGGAACAGGCACGCGAAGCATTGGAAAACGGCCAGTGCGTCGTGTTGGATGCCGTATTCACGAAGCAACATGAGCGGGAAAGGGCGGAACAGCTTGCCCAGGCATGTTCGGTGCCGTTCACCGGCATCTGGGTCGACGCGCCAGAGCGCATTCGCCTGGATCGGGTCGCGACGCGTGGGCGCAATGTTTCGGATGTCACCGTGGAGATCGCCGAACAGCAGTCGGATTATGACCTGGGCGATATCGGCTGGGCACGTGTCGACAGTTCAGGCAAGAAAAAGGAAACGGTGCGCGAAGCGCGGAATATTCTGAAAACCTGATCTCCCCCTTTGCGAAAAGGTGCGAAAAGGCGCATCATATTCAATAACTAATCTTAGACAGGCAGAGGTTGTTCATGGTCAATACCATCCTGTGTCCGCTCAGTGGAGCGCCGGAAAACGAGGGAGTCCTCGACAAGGCGTATTCCGTTGCCAAGGACCTGAAAAGCCACCTCGAGGTTCTGCACGTCGAACCCGAAGCCAAGGAGTCGATCCCCTTGCTTGGCGAAGGCATGTCGGTCGCAATGGTCGAAGACATGATCGGCATGGCCGAGAAAGAGGCCTCCGAGCGCGTGGCCCGCGCCCGCAAGCTGTTCGATGAGAGCGTCGAACGTCACAACGTGAAGGTCGCCGACAAGCCCACCGGCGAAAAGGAAACGACCGTCGCCTGGCGCCACGAACACGGCCGCGAGGATGAAGTGGTCGCGCGGCTGGGCCGTCTCAACGATATGATCGTCGTGGCGCGTCCGGGCGACAGCGACGATGTGCTGACGCCGATGACGCTGAACGCCGCGATCTTCGAAAGCGGGCGGCCCGTAATGGTCGTGCCGCCCGGCTCGTCCGGTTCCGTGCGGAAACGTATCGCGATTTCATGGAACGGCAGCGTGCAGTCGGCGCGCGCTGTTTCGTCCGCCGTTCGCATGCTGGAGCAAGCCGAAGCGGTCATGGTGTTGACCGCCGACAGTTTTCGGACTTCCGGTGCACGCGGGCCGGAGCTGGCGCAGTACCTCGAGTGGCATGGCGTGGTGCCGGACACCAAGATCTTCGAGGCGCCGGCCGGCAGTGTCGGGCCGAAGCTGCTGGACGAATGCGAAAAGTTTGGTGCCGACCTTCTGGTCAGCGGTGCTTACACGCACAGCCGGATGCGCCAGTTGATCCTGGGTGGTGTCACGAAATACGTCCTTGGGCACGCGCAAATACCGATGTTGATGGCGCATTGATCGCGCCATTACTTCCGTGCACTAAGCCTTCTTGGGTTTGAGGACTTTCGCCATGTACTCGGCGGGCTCCGTTGACTGATACGAAGCAGCGAATGCATCCATGCTTTCCGCGATGGCCTGGTCCGTGGAGAGATTATCCCACGACTGGTTGAGCCGTTTCTGGGTCCGGACCGCACCGGGCGCGCAATGTAGAATGGTCTCGCACGCGTCGTCGACTGCGGCGTCCAGTTTATCCGCCGGCACCAGTTTCTCGATGAAACCCCAGTCATAGGCCGTCTGTGCGTCGATCACTTCGCCGGATAGCAACAGCCAGCCGGCGCGCCCCTTGCCCATGAGACGCGGCAGCAGGACCGCCTGGATCACTGACGGAATGCCGACACGGACTTCCGGCATGCAGAAACTTGCGTTGTCGCTGGCGATGCGAAGATCGCAGGCGGCAGCCATTTCCATGGCGCCGCCGATGCACGCGCCCTGCAAACGGCAGATCACGGGAACCGGAATATTATAGACCGCCTGTATGGCGCGCCGCAGGCTGTCGATGAAACCGTGTGCCGTTTCGGCGGTTTGTGCCGACAATTCGCCGATATCGGCACCGGCGGAGAACACCTTATCGCCCGCCGACCGGAGCACCACCGCGCGAAGCCCGTCGGCCGCCGACAGCTCGAGAGCGGCATCGGCGACGCCGTTGATATGTGCGCCGTCGAGTGCGTTCCGTTTTTCGAAACGCCGGATTTCGATTTCGGCGATTCCGTTGCCGTTCCTGTTGATCGTCACACTCATACGGACTTTTCCCTCCTGGTTTGTGGGGGCCAGAGCCAGGCTGCGCCACGCACACCGGAACTGTCCCCGTGTTTGTTTTTGACGCATGGCGTTTCGCATACGTCGGAGAAGACGTACCGCCCGAGTGCTTTGGGGAGTACGTCGTAAATCATATCTATATTCGACAGGCCGCCGCCGAACACGACAATGTCCGGATCGAGAATATTGATGACTCCGGCGACGGCGCGCGCGAGACGGTCCGTATAGCGCGCGAGCGCTGCCGCTGCGGCCTCGTCCCCGGCTTCGGCGCGCTCCGCGATCTCGGACGCGGACAGGTTGCGACCGCCGGCTTTTGCATAGTCATTGGCAACGCCGGGGCCGGACAGGAACGTCTCGATACAACCGTTTTTCCCGCAATAGCATGGCGGGCCCGGGTGCTCGGATTGTCCGCCGATGTCCTGCGGCCACGGCAGAGGATTGTGGCCCCATTCGCCGGCGATCGCATTGATGCCGGAATGACAGCGGCTGTCGATGGCAATGCCGCCGCCGACACCGGTGCCGAGGATGATGCCGAACACCATCTGATGCCCTTTACCGGCGCCGTCGACGGCTTCCGAAACGGCGAAGCAGTTGGCGTCGTTGGCAAGCCTGACCGGCAAATTCAAGGTTGCCTCGAGATCCTTATCGAGTGCGTGCCCGATCAGCCATGTGGAATTCGCATTCTTGACGAGCCCGGTCTTGGGTGAGATGGCTCCGGGGATGCCAACACCGACCGTGTCATCGTTGCCTTCCCCCGCGTCCGCCCGAACAGTGGCGGTAAGGTCGCGGATGGCGCGGATTGTGGTGTCGTACTCGCCTTTCGGGCTGTCGACACGTCGGCGCGCGCGCTCGTTGCCGTCCTCGTCGAGGACGATGGCTTCGATCTTGCTGCCGCCGAGGTCGATCCCGATGCGCATGGAAAGGACACTAAACCATCGCCCATTCGCTGCGCACCCCCGGTTTAAGGAAAATCGCCCATATTTTGTGATCTGTACGAAATGTGGGTTTTTTGTTAACCATTATACACAAAGAATAGTCGAGACCGATTCGGTCTGGGCGAGAACAGAGCATGCTGGGGTGTTCAAGATGACGGAAGAGGCGGTTATATCCGGAGTGCCGGAAAATGATTTCACCGGTGCCTGGGCTCCGGGCATGATCGACGTCAGGCCGGTGTTTCGCGGTCTTGCAGATGGTGGCATCGCCGGCAAGGACATTGCGCGTATGCTGGGCGTGGCACCGTCGACGGTTAGCAAATGGCGCCGCGGCGCGGCACGGCCGAACGAAGACGCTATTCAGTTCCTGACCTTGATTCTTGCCGACGTGATCGGTGCCAAGGAACGCGCGCTCGACGCGATGGAGGATGTGCCGCTGGCGTGGCGGCTCGGTCGCGAGAGTGAACTGGCCGCGATGCGCCAGTCGCTGTTCCGGCAGGAGGCCATTAACCGCACTCTCAAACCGGCCGCGCTTCGCGACGGCGCACGCATGTTCAAGGACTGGCTCGAACGCGCCGGCGCCCCGGTTCGTGCGATGCGTCCACAGGCCGTCAGGGTGGTTGCATGAGTGCCTCCGCATTCAACGCACTCGGCATCTCGCAGGAAGGGCTGCAGACGGCGCTCGGCATCAAGCAAAGCTACAAGAAGCGCGAACCACTCATCGTGCCCGGCGATGAAGACCGCCTATTGGTGCCGGAAAATCTGCTGAACCGGGAAATCGATCTCTCGGGGCTGGAAGACCCACTGGCGCTGGCGATGGTGTGCTCGCGCGACCCGGAAGGGCCGATGGCGCTGGCGGCGACCGCACGGCTCTGTCCGCTCGGCAATTCGACCAAGTTGGTTCGGGGCATGGTCGAGATTATCGGCGACACGTCGCATCACGAGCTCGTCAAGGAATGCCTGAAGTATGTTACCGAACATGCATTCGAACCGGAAAGCATCGGCAAGGTACGCCAGCATGCGTCAAAATTCGTCACGGAAAGCCGCAAGAAATATACCGCCGCATTGCGCGAAAATCTGAAATCGCTGCTGGACGGCGAGATCGCGCCGCGGCAGTTCGTGCGCGAATTTTTCGCGCTGACCGAGGCCGGAAACCTGCGTCACGATATCCGCAAGAAACTCATCCTGAGCCTGCTGTTGTCATCGTCCGTGCGGCCGTCGATCAAGTTCCTGATGCTGGAAAACTTCGAACGCATGCCGAAGCAGGTCAAAATCGGTATCGTGTCGGCCGTACTCAAGGCCGAGCCAACCCGGCATACTGAGGTCATCAAGGAAGAGCTCAAGTACATGATTACGCAGGAGCGGATGATCCGTGAAGGTCATGACATCAATGGCCGCCCGGCACCCGGCTTATTGCACGGCAATGACCAATCCGGTGCGGTCGAGCCGATTGCCGGCGAATTCCCGACTCCGTTTCCGGGCAAGCAGCATCCGCAACGCCCGCGTCCGGGATTTCCGCTGAAACGCTGAGTACACGGACTGTTGCCTCTATTGCAAATCGGGGGTGAGGCGCTAAAAACGCGTCATGACTTTCATTCCCGATTACGTCTTTGACGGTGAACCCGTGCTCGGTGAGACCTTAGAGGTGGCACCAGGTATTCACTGGCTGCGCATGCCGCTGCCATTCAAGCTCGACCACATCAATCTCTGGCTGTTGGAGGACGGCGACGGCTGGACCATCGTCGACACCGGTATCTGCCGGGACGAGGTCAAGGAAGCCTGGGAGAAGCTTTTCTCCGGCATCATGGCAAACCGGCCGGTCAAGCGGGTGGTCGTCACCCATTTCCACCCAGATCATGCGGGTCTTGCCGGTTGGCTGACCGAGCGCTTCGATGCGCCGCTGGTTATGCCGCTGACCGAATGGACGTTCGGGCGGATGCTGTCACTGGACGAGCAGGACCGTACGCTGGATGCGTTCAAATCCTTCTACCACCGCGCCGGTTTCACGCCCGAGATGATGGAAAGCGTCGCCCGCCGTGCCGGTGGCTACAAGAACATCGTTTCGCCGATCCCGGCGGCGTTCCAGCGTATATCCGACGGCGACAATATCCAGGTCGGCGAACGCCGGTGGCGCATGATCGTCGGCCGCGGGCATTCGCCGGAGCACGCCTGTCTCTACTGCGACGAAGCCGACGTGTTGATATCGGGCGATCAGGTGCTGCCGAAAATCAGCCCGAACGTGAGCGTCTGGCCGCAGGAACCCGAAGGCCGTCCGCTCGGTCTGTTCATCGACACGATCGCCCGGTTGCGGAAAGAGGTGAGCGGCGACCCGCTGGTATTGCCGAGCCACAACTGGCCGTTCAAGGGGTGTCACGCCAGGCTCGACGACCTGGATGCGCACCACGTGGAACGCCTGGACGAAACGGTCGAGGCGCTGCATGAACCCAGTACGGGTGTCGAGGTGCTTTACCGGCTGTTCAAACGTGAACTGGACGAGCACCAGACGTTCTTCGCCATCGGCGAGACGTTGGCGCACCTGCACCATCTGTTAGAGGACGGCCGGGCGGTACGGAACCGCCGCGATGACGGCGTCGATATCTTCAAACGGGCGGCGTGATCAGATTAGATTCGCCGTCCTCAGGGCCTTGAGCACCTGCTTGGCGACGTCGCCTTCTAGCGAATAATAGATCGTCTGCGCATGCCGGCGTGTCTTCACCAGATTTTCCTGACGCAATCTGGCCAAATGCTGGGACAGCGCGGACTGGCTCAGGCCGGTTACTTTCTCCAGTTCCGAAACGGATGATTCGACCCGTGAAAGGTGGCAAAGGATCTTGAGTCTATGCGCGTTCCCCATTGCCTTAAGAACGGCGCTGGCCCGATCCTGCGGATTGAAAGGCGGCAGGGCGGCGCGTTGCTGAGCTGCGAGAGACGGCATGTGATTTCCGACATGAGATTAGGTCCACGACCCTTCACCAGAAAAAATACACCGCCGGATCAAAAGTTGGCTAAACACAGTTTCGTGACCTGATTACCGCACAAAGACCGCTAATAGGTTGCAAAACGGGATGAATCGACAGACCTTTACGATCAACAACAACTGCTCTGAGGGTGCTCAATGACGACGACGCATCTCGACCTGAAAGGTTTGAACTGCCCGCTACCGGTGCTGCGCGCCAACAAGAAGATGAAGGAACTGATGGCCGGTGACGTGCTGGAGGTTGAAGTCACAGATCCGGCGGCGCCGAAGGATTTCGAGACCTATAGCGCGACGACGGGCCACGAACTGCTGGCGAGTGAAGAGGCAGACGGCGTATTCCGGATTTCGCTGAAGAAAGGTGGCTGAGCGGCGGTGTATCTGCTCAACCGGCCAGCCGGGCGGGTGAAATTTCGTCCGGATCGATGCCTGTATCGATGATGTCGGTGGGGGCGTCCATGGCCAGCAATTGGCTGGTCGCAAGCCGCGCCATGGCATCCGACGTCGTGATCCCGTAGCCGCCCTGGCCGGCAAGCCAGAAGAAGCCCTCGGTACGCGGGTCGAACCCGAGCGCCGGCACGCCGTCTTCGAAAAAGCTTCTGAGTCCCGCCCATTTGTTGTCGATGCGGCGGATTTGCATGGTAGTCGCTTTTTCGATGCGGTCCACGGTGACGGCGATGTCGTACTCGTCGGGCTGCACGTCGCAGGGCGGCATGGGTGTCGCTTCCTCCGGCGACGCCAGAATGCGTCCGGCGTCCGGCTTGAAATAGAAGGTCTCGTCGATATCGTTGACCATCGGCCAGGACGAGATATCGACACCGTCCGGCGCCTGGAAGACGAGCGCCGTCCGCCGTTTCGGCACCAGACCGAGAGGGGTGAGCCCCGCTTTCCCGGCGATTTCGTCGGCCCAGGCGCCGGCAGTATCGACGATGACGTCGGTCGTTACATCACCGGCGCGCGTTTCCAACATCCATCGGTCGCCCGAACGCGAAGCGCCGATCACGTCGGCATCGGTCAGGACCGTGCCGCCAGCTGCCTTGAACCCGCGCAGATAGCCTTGATGGAGGGCCGCGACGTCCATCGACATGCAATCCGGCTCGTAAACGCCGACAGCCGTCCAATCCGGTCGTAATGCCGGCACCAGCTCCGCGACCGCCTGCCCTTCGAGGAAACGGATCGACGGCGTCAGGGCACGGCACTGCTCGAACAGCTCTTCCGCCTTGGTACGCCGATCTTCCGCGCCGACCAGGAGGATGCCCATGGGGTGGAGCAGAGGGTGATCGGCGAAGCCCGCCGGTGGATTGTCGAAGAAATGCCGGGAAGCGGCTGTCAGCGCCCGGATGACGGGTGGACCATAGGTCTCCGTATAAACGGCGGCGGAGCGGCCGGTTGAGTGATAGCCGGGACTTTCTTCGCGCTCAAACAGCAGGACGTTCGAGCCGCCGCCCAGTGCTTCCGCCAGACGGTAGCCGAGCGAGGCGCCGGCTATGCCGGCACCAACAATCGCAAACCGCACATCACGCATCGCCAAACCTATTCAGCCGGATTGGGTTCCGGTCGGGGACGATCCGGTGTCGGCGTGTCGATGGTTTCACTGTTGCCGCTCTTATCCTCGATGGCCGGGAACCGGGCCTTGCGGTCGTCGGCGTCACGGTTCGTCTTGCGTTGCATGCGCTCCGTGCGGTTTTGCTCCACCGCGGCACAGAACAACGCCATCATCGGCGGAATGATCGCGAGCGTCAGGAGCGCCGATAGCGACAGCCCGCCCAGCACGACGGAGCCGAGGCCACGGTAGAGTTCCGAGCCTGCACCCGGGAACAGTACCAGCGGCATCATCCCGAATACGCTGGTCGTGGTCGACATGAAAATCGGTCGAATACGGTTGGACGTGGCTTCGAGGATCGCGTCCGTCACCGCCATAGCTTCGTCGCGTATGTGATAAAGCGTCTGGTGCACCAGCAGGATGGCATTGTTGACCACGATACCGATCAGGATCACGAACCCCAACAGCGTCAACATATCGAGCGGCTGAAAGGTGAACTGGTTCATGACCGAGAGTCCCAATACCCCGCCCGCCGTCGCGAGCGGCACGGAGAACATAATCACCAGCGGGTACATGAAGCTCTCGAACAGAACCGCCATCACCAGATAGACGATCACGACCGCGATCAGCAGATCGAACTTCATGTGCGCCCAGGTCTGGTTGAGGTTGTCCGCCGTTCCGGTCAGGCGCAGTTGTACGCCGGCTGGTATGCCCTCGGTCTGCAGCTTGTCGATAACGCCGGTTTGCAGGGTTTCAAGAGCCGATTCCAGCGGCACGGCATCGGGTGGACGTATTTCGAGTGTCACCGTTCTCAGGCGTTCGAGGTGATTGATCTGTGTCGGGCCGGAGGTCACCACGATGTCGGCCAGCTCGCTTGCCGGCAGAATGATGCCGGACGGTGTCGTTACCGGCAGGAAGTTGATGCCCTGGGTTTGCGTAACCTGCGCGTCCGGTCCCTTGATCTTGAGGTCGATCCGCTTGTTGGCGACGGTGATCTCGGCGACCCGAAGGCCATCGTTATAGGCGTCGAGCGTGTCCGACAATTGCCGCGCGGTTACGCCGTTGTCGGCCAGTTTTACCCGGTTCGGATATACGCGAACTTCCGGTGCGCCGAGTTCAAGGCCCGGTTTCGGCCGCAACTGCGTGCCTTCGGACCGGGGCATGGCTTCCTCGACAAGGCCGACGGTGCGGACGGCGGTGCCAAGGATGGTCTCCAGGTCGTTGCCCATGACGTTCAACTCGATCGAGCGCGAACCGCCGATATTCCGGCCGAACAGGGAACGCTGTGAAATCAGCCCGAACGTACCGGGTTCCTTGAGCGCCGCGGATTTCAGAATCGGGATCAGTTCCTTGACCCGGTTCGCATCATGGGCGGATGCACCCAGAAATGTGATGCCGCGCGTGGCGACGAAAAAGAACCGGTCGACGAGCGGCGCACCATCGGCGCGACCGTCGGGATTGTTCTCGGCCAGTAGCGGAATCATCTCGGCCTCGAACTTGGCGGCAATGTCTTCGGTCGTGTCGAGGTTGTACCCCGGCGGCGGCGCGACAACGCCGAAAATCAGGTTGCGATTGCCGTCGGGCAGGTATTCGAGCTTTGGTAACAGGGCATACGTGATGAATGCGCCGGCGCCGCAAAGCATCAGAACCATGCCGACCGACAGCAGTTTGCTGGCAATCACCCGGCGGGTCACGGCCATAACGGTGGCATGGAAACCGTTGGCAAGATGATCGATGCCTGGAATGCGGCGGCGCGTAATGCTCGTATCGTCGGGGCCGCCCAAGAGCCGTTTCGACAATGCGGGGATCACCGTGATCGCGACCAGCAGCGAAAGCAGCACGGAGACCGAAAGGGCGACCGCGATATCACGGAAAAGCTGGCCGACTTCGAGTTCCATAATCAGGATCGGGATAAACACCATGACGGTCGTAAGGGCTGAAACCAGCACGGCCACCCAAACCTGTTTCGCGCCTAGGAAGGCAGCCTCGACCCGACTGTACCCACGCTCGCGAAGGCGAAAGATGTTCTCAAGCACGACGATCGCCGCGTCGACCACCATGCCAACGGCAAAGGCTATGCCGGCCAGCGAAATCACGTTCAGCGAGCGGCCGAGGAATGCCATGGCGACGAATGCACCAATCACGGAAACCGGGATGGCCATCGACACGATCAACGTCGCGCCGCCGGAACGCAGGAAAATCAACAGCACCATGGCCGCCAGCACGCCGCCGATAATGATGTTCTGCTGTACCAGGCTGATCGAGGAATCGATGTAAACCGTTTCATCGTAAACCTGGGTGAGCGTGAGTTGTTCGCGCGGTAGGTTGACTTCATTGAGTTCGTTGATGGCGTCGCGGATGCCTCTCATCGTTTCGATCACGTTGGCGCCGGTCTCGCGCACGGTATTGATGGCGAGTGCCGGGCGGCCGTTGACGCGGATCCGTGCCGTCGGGTCGGAATAGCCGAATTCGACCGTGGCGATGTCGCCCACGGTGACGCGGGCGACACCGCCGCCCGTTTCCGGACTCTGAGAACGTATGACCACGCCGCGGACATCTCCCGGCTCCGTGAACTCACCCTCGGTGCGGACCACATAACGTCGTTTGCCTTCGTCGATATCACCCGCGGAGACCGAAGAATTCGCAGCGCGGAGCGTGTCGACTACGTCCGTTACCGTCAGCCTGTATCGAGCCATCGCATCCGGGTCGACGCGTACCACCATCTCGCGGTTGGAGGCGCCATACATGTTGACGCGGGCGACCCCGGCAACGCGCTCAAGGCGGTCCTGGATGACGTCCTCGGCGAAGTCGCCAAAGGTGTGGACCGGTGCCTTGTTGTCGCCGGTCCTTGTCAGCACGAACCAAGCGATAGGGTTATCTTCGGAACTGGCGGTTCGAATGGACGGCTGATCGGCTTCGTCCGGGTAGCTGCTGACCCGGTCGAGCCGGTTCGCCGTTAGCAACAGGGCGCGACTCATGTCCGTGCCGATCGCGAATTCCATGGTGATCCGGGATCTGCCGTCCTGGCTCTCGGACGAGATTTCCTCCAGGCCTTCGATGCCTTTCAGGACCTCTTCCTGTTCGTTGGTGATTTCGCGTTCGATCTCGGCTGGTGCCGCGCCCGGCCAGATGGTCTCCACGCTGATGATCGGCTTACGGACATCCGGCGTAAGTTGGATCGGAATTTCCATCAACGCGACAATGCCGAACATCACGACCATCAGCACCGCCGCGAGAACGGCGATGGGACGCTCGATGGATAACCGGATCAACCCGTTCATGAGGCGTTGTCCTTCTGCGTGCCGTCGCCATTCGTGATGGCTTGGCCCGGCTGCAGCCTCTCGTTGCCGCGGATGACGACCTCATCGCCTTCTTCGAGGCCGTTCTCGACGACGAACCGCTGACCGATCGCCTGACCGAGTTGGACGGGGGTGAACGCGGCCTTGCCGCCGTCATTGAGGACGACGAGCTGGGCGCCGCCGCGATTCAGGATCGCGTCCTTGGAAACGGTAAGGACATCCCGGGCCTTACCTGCGGGGACGTAGACGGTCACCGATTGATTCGCCGCAGTCGATTTGTCGGTGCCGGTGAATTCGGAGATAAAACGGACACGGCGGGTTCGCGTACGCGGATTTTCGTTCGGAATTACGGCGCGCACGATGGCTTTCAGTTCCGTGCCGTTTTCCAGTAAAGCCTTCAATTCGCGGCCCTGGCTCAGTCCATCTGTCCGGTTTGCCGGTACATCGGCCTCAATCTCGAGATCGTTGTCGTCCAGCATCGTCACGACCGCTTCGCCTTCGCGAAGATAAGCGCCGGCTTCGGAATGACGTTCAATGATGACGCCATCGTAAGGTGCTCTGATCTTGGTGTTGGCCAACGCGATTTCGCCCAATTCGAGATCGGCTTCCGCGGAGGTCAGGTTGGCGTTCGCTTCGCCGATCTCGCTTTTTGCGCGGATGGTTTCCTGTCGTTTGTCGTTCAGGCGGGCGGGGGAGAACGCCGGGGATTCCTTCAGGCCCTCAAGCCGTTTCAATTCCAGATCCAAAAGTTGCAGACTGGCGCGGGCAGTATCGAGGCCGGCCCGCGCGCTTTCGACGTCGGCCTTTCGGCGGTTACGTTCCCAGACGAAGGAATTGTCGACAAGCACGGCAAGCACATCGCCGGCTTTCACGCGGTCGCCGACGCGCACCAGGTACTTATCGAGCGGTCCGGCGACGCGGACGGCAACGACCCCTGTCTGGTGTGGAACGAACCTGCCGATCACCGGTACGGTTTGGCGCAGGGGTTCGACACGCACGGTGTCCATGCCGACAGCCGTCGCTTTGGGCGCCTGCTTTGCATCTTGGGCCGAAGCCGGATTTGCCGTCGCGAGAGAAATCGCGACGCAGGCACCGGCAAGGGAGTATGCCAGATTACGCATAGTCATTACTTCGTTCCCAATACACCGGCGGTTCTCGCCGCGAAAAAACACCGCGCCACGTGTTCAGGCGAGGAGATGTAAATCCGGAGACAGCCCAAGATTAGACTGGACGGTCCAGTCTAAATTAATTTAGTTTGGTATCACAGGCAATCGATTTGTGCCCTGCGCAGGTTACATTTGCGTGAACGGGAGGCATTAACAAGCGTGTCGAGCCCAGCACCCAAGACAGCGGAAAATCTGACGCCGGCGTCGGCAGCGAAGCGGCGGTCCATCGTCCGTGCCGCGGCGAGGGTATTCATGGCATCGGGATACGGCGCGGCGAGCATGGATCAAATCGCCTCCGAAGCAGGCGTTTCCAAGCAGACCGTCTACAGCCATTTCGGCGCCAAGGATGCGCTTTTCGAGGAAATCGTCAGCGGTAAATGCGAAGAACTCATGGGGACCAATGGCGTGCGGGTCGCCGAGAATGACGCCCCGGAAGTCGTGCTGTTCGATACCGCCAAGGTTTTCATGACCGTGGTTCTCAATGAAGAAAGCATCACGCTCTACCGGATCATTCTTGCAGAATGCGGCAGGTTTCCGGAATTGGCCGTGGCTTTTTACCGTGCCGGCCCGACATCGGCCGTGGAGAGGTTGTCGAAATACCTCTCGGCAATGGCGGCGCAGGGCAAACTAAGCATCGACGATCCTAAGGCGGCGGCATCGATGTTTTTCGCCATGCTGCGGGGTGAACTTTATCTACAACGGATTCTCGGGCTACGCGACATGCCGGACGAGGCTGAGGTCGAAGCGAACGCTCACGATGTTGCTACGGCATTCATCCGGATATTTCGCCCATAGCCGAACGAAATGCAGACCGTGACCGCATGTCCGCCCAATTCTCAATTGCATTGAAAAAATCCGGCATGTGACCAAAATATTGCCCATGCGGAAGCCCTTTGGCCCGATTGCCGCCGCGGCGGCTTTGATCATCTGCTCCATCGGCGCGCGTGCCGACCTGATCGGCCATGGCGGCATGGTGCGCAGTGTCGATATATCCGGCGATGGCAAGCGGGTCATCACGGGCAGTTTCGATTACACCGCTCAGCTATGGAATTTTGGTGATCAGTCGCAAATCGGCACCCTTGATCTGCACGAGGGGCCGGTCACCAGTGTGACGTTCGCGCCGTCCGGCGACCGCGTGATCACCACGAGCGACGATTATCAAGCCATTTACTGGGACGTTCGGAGTCTCGAACCGGTACACCGGCTGACCGGCCACAAACATAAGGTGATGACATCCGACATCGATCCGACGGGGGCATTGGCCGCAACCGGATCCTGGGACAAGACCATCAAGATTTGGGATTTGGAGAACGGCACCGAACTGCGAACCATCACCGCGAATAGCCCGGTCAATGCGGTCGTGTTCCTGGATGGCGGCAAGCGGCTTCTCAGCGGCGGCCACCATCCGGTCATCGAACTATGGAATGCCGAGACCGGTGATATCGCAGGCAAGCTGGAAGGCCATCGGATGGGCATTACCGCGCTAAGCCTGTCGCCCGACGGTAAGCAGCTTTTATCCGCCAGTATCGACAAGACAATTCGCCTCTGGGATCTGGAGAAAATGATTGAGTTGCGCGAGATCGACGTGCGCGACGGTCAGGTCTATGACGTCGAATTCTCGCCCGACGGTAAACGGGCGCTGACGGCGGGAAAGGATGGCTATATCGTCGAGTGGGACTTGAAGACAGGAAACCCAGTTCACGAAATCTCCGCCCATGAGCGTATTGCCTGGTCGGCGACCTACTCGCCGGACGGCCGGTTCGCAATTTCCACGAGTTCGGATGAACAGGCCCGCGTTTGGCACCTGGAGACCGGAGACCGGATCGGGTTGACGAAAGTGGCGGGAGACGAGCCCAAGCCGTGGCTGGAAAGCGACCATCCTGGCGCGAAACTTTATACGAAATGCGCCAAATGCCATTCGCTCAGCGCGGACGGGCCGTCGCGCTCCGGGCCGCATTTCGAGGGGCTGTTCAACCGCGTCGTCGGATCGGTTGAAGATTACCGGTATTCGGCGGCGTTGCGAGGGCGCGATTTCCGCTGGGATTCGGCGCACCTTTTTCAGCTTTTCCACGAAGGCCCGGACAAGATGCTGCCCGGCACTAAAATGCCGGTTCAACGCGTGACGGACGAAAAACAGTTGTCTGAATTGGTCGACTATCTGCGCGTGCTGACATCTAATGGAGACTGATCCCCGACGGGAGATATCATGACGACATTTCTTTATTCCCATCCCGCCTGCATCGAGCACGATCCCGGTGAGTATCATCCCGAGCGACCGGACAGGCTGCGTGCTGTCATGTCAGGCCTCGAGGACGAAAAATTTCAGCACCTTGAGCGGCTGGAAGCGCCGCTTGTCGATCTCGCGGACGTGAAACTGGTGCACCAATCCGATTACGTCGACATGATCATGGACAATATCCCGAGCGAGGGGCGGGTTCGGCTCGATCCTGATACCGCGATGTCGCCGAAATCGGGCGAAGCGTCGCAGCGTGCTGCCGGTGCGGGGGTTGCCGCTGTCGATGCCGTCGTCGGGAAAAAGACCAAGAACGCCTTCTGCGCCGTGCGCCCGCCGGGGCATCACGCCGAATCATCCCAGGCGATGGGCTTCTGCCTGTTCAATTCCGCTGCCGCCGCGGCGTTTCACGCTCGCGCCAAACACGGCATGGAACGTGTCTGCGTGATCGACTTCGACGTTCATCACGGCAACGGCACGCAACACAGTTTCGAGCGCGTGGACGGCATGTTCTACGCCTCGACACACCAGTACCCGGCCTATCCGGGGACGGGCGCGACGAGCGAGCGGGGCGATTTCGCCAATGTCTGTAACGCGCCGCTGGCGCCCGGGACGGGGTCGAGAGGGTTTCGGGAAGCTTACGAAGAGACGGTTCTGCCCGCGATCCGCGATTTCAAGCCGGAACTCCTGATCATTTCCGCGGGATTTGATGCCCACAAGCGCGACCCCCTGGCGCAGCTTGAACTTGAGACGGAGGACTACCGCTGGGTCACGGACCAGCTCCTGGACCTTGCGGACGAGGTCTGCGACGGCCGCGTTGTTTCGATGCTGGAAGGCGGATACGACCTGGATGCGCTCCGTGCCAGCGTTATGGAACACGTGCAGTCGTTGATGGAGCACTGATCGCTTGCCCGCACCGGGGTTGACGCCTATCCTGCGCGCCGTTTTCGAATAGCCGATTTGAGGTTGTCCAGATGGCCAAGGGCAAGACCGCCGATAAGGACGAAATTCCCGAAGATATCCTCGAAATGAGTTTCGAGGCCGCGCTTGAGGAACTCGAGGACATTGTGCGCGAGCTGGAAACAGGCGAGGGGGATCTGGATACCTCCATCAACGGATATACCCGTGGTGTATTCCTGAAGCGTCATTGTGAAGCCAAGCTTAAGGAAGCCGAAACGAGAATTGAAAAAATCGTTGTCGGCGCGGACGGCGCGGTCGATACGGAACCCCTCGACGACGCCTGAAGGAAATCTCCATGAGTGATCTCGCCGCCGCGCTGAACGCGTGTGCCGAAACCATAGAAGAATATCTCGACAGCCTGTTGCCGCAATCGGACACGCCGGAAGCGCGGGTTGTCGATGCCATGCGTTATGCCGCGCTCGGCGGTGGAAAGCGTATCCGTCCATTTTTGCTGGTCCATTCGGCGAGCCTGTTCAATGTTGCCGAAAGCCGGGCTTTCCGGGCGGCGGCGGCGCTGGAAATGATCCACTGCTATTCGCTGGTACACGACGACCTGCCGGCGATGGATGACGACGATTTGCGCCGCGGCCGGCCGACGACGCACAAGGAATTCGACGAAGCGACGGCAATCCTCGCCGGCGACGCACTGCTGACCAAGGCGTTCGAAGTGCTGGCGCACCCAGATACCCATGAGAACGCTGGCATTCGCGCCAATTTGTGCCTTGAACTGGCAAAGGCGGCCGGCGATCACGGCATGGTCGGCGGTCAGATGCTGGATCTGGTCGCCGAACAGTCGGATTTGGATATTCCGGAGATAACCCGCCTGCAACGCATGAAGACCGGTGCGCTGATTACCGTTGCATGCGACATGGGGGCAGTCATGGGCAAGGCCTCTGAGGCGGCACGCCAGGCGTTGCAGCACTATGCCCACGATATCGGCCTTGCGTTCCAGATTGCCGACGATCTGCTCGACGTCGAGGGGGACGCGGACGAGGTGGGCAAACGCACCGGCAAGGACGAGGCCGCCGGCAAGGCGACGTTCGTCTCTCTGCTGGGGGTTGAAAGAGCGCGCGAACAAGCGCATCTGCTGGCCCAGCAAGCTGCCGCTCACCTTGAAATTTTCGAGGAAAAAGGCGAGCATTTAAAGGAACTTGCGAATTTTATCGTAACGCGGCGTAAGTAATCGCCGAAACACTGAAAATTCGTGTGCTTTTTGATGAATTTTCTGTGATTCTGATCTGATTGACGGACGGCAAGGAACAAGGGATTTCAAACGTTGGAAAATATTCACGAAACCCCGCTTCTAGATAAAATCAAGTATCCAGCCGATACACGAGGTTTCTCTCAGGAGGAACTGCATCAGCTGGCCGATGAACTGCGCCGCGATACCGTCCGAAACGTCTCGATCACCGGCGGACACCTCGGCGCCTCGCTCGGCGTGGTCGAGCTGACGGTCGCGCTTCATCACGTCTTCAACACACCGGACGACCGCCTGATCTGGGATGTCGGCCACCAATGCTATCCGCACAAGATTCTGACTGGCCGCCGTGACCGCATGCACACCCTGCGCCAGGGCGACGGACTCTCCGGGTTCACCAAGCGCAGCGAGAGCGAATACGATCCGTTCGGCGCGGCGCATTCATCGACTTCTATATCCTCCGGTCTCGGTATGGCGGTGGCGAGCGAGCTTTCCGGCAGGAACAACAATGTCATCGC
The DNA here is from genome assembly GCA_965229805.1 of Rhodospirillales bacterium. GTDB lineage: Bacteria > Pseudomonadota > Alphaproteobacteria > Rhodospirillales > Casp-alpha2 > UBA4479. Next base: position 1,643,388 of record CBDDJO010000002.1, read on the forward strand.
CGTGATCGGCGACGGCGCCATGACCGCCGGCATGGCCTACGAGGCCATGAACAATGCGGGGTCCATGGACGCGCGGCTGATCGTGATTCTGAACGACAACGATATGTCGATCGCGCCGCCGGTTGGGGCTCTGTCTGCCTATCTGTCGCGGCTGATTTCGTCGAAGACCTACCGTTCGGCCCGTCATTTCGCGAAAAACGTTTCCAAGCGCCTGCCGCGCCAGTTCGAGACCGTCGCCCAGCGCGCCGAGGAATACGCGCGCGGCATGGTCACCGGCGGCACGCTGTTCGAGGAACTGGGGTTTTATTACGTCGGTCCCATCGACGGCCATAACATGGATCACCTGATCCCGGTGCTGAAGAACCTGCGCGATGACCAGGAAGACGGGCCGGTGCTGCTGCACATCGTGACGGAGAAGGGGCATGGCTATAAGCCGGCCGAGGAATCCGCCGACAAGTACCACGGCGTCTCCAAGTTCGATGTCGTCACCGGCAAGCAGCACAAGCCGAAGCCGAACGCGCCCAGCTACACCAATGTATTCGCCAAGGCCTTGATCGAGGAAGCCAAACACGACGACAAGGTCGTTGCCATCACGGCGGCGATGCCGTCGGGTACCGGCGTCGACAAGTTCGGCGATGTCTATCCCGAGCGCAGCTTCGACGTCGGCATTGCGGAACAACATGGCGTCACGTTCGCCGGCGGCCTCGCGACCGAGGGATACAAACCTTTTGCCGCGATTTATTCGACATTCCTGCAGCGCGCGTATGACCAGGTCGTTCACGATATCGCCATCCAATCGCTGCCGGTGCGCTTCGCCATCGACCGTGCCGGGTACGTGGGTGCCGACGGTTCGACCCACTGCGGCGCGTTCGATATCGCCTATCTTTCGACGCTCCCGAATTTCGTTGTCATGGCGGCCGCGGACGAAGCGGAACTGATGCACATGACCCGGACTGCGGCATCCATCGACGACCGGCCGTCCGCGTTTCGGTATCCGCGCGGCGAGGGGGTCGGCATCGAACTGCCGGAACGGGGTGAAATCCTCGAAATCGGCAAGGGCCGCGTTGTCCGCGAAGGCAAGACGGCGGCGATCCTGAGCTTCGGCGGCCGGTTGCAGGAATGCATCAAGGCGTCCGAGGAACTGGCGGCGCGCGGCCTGTCGACAACGGTTGCCGATGCCCGCTTCGCCAAGCCGCTGGATGAGGATCTGATCCGCGATCTGGCGCGTAACCACGAGGTTCTGGTGACCATCGAGGAAGGCGCTATCGGTGGTTTCGGTTCGCATGTGCTGACCTTCATGGCAAACGACGGGCTGCTGGAAAACGGCCTCAAGGTGCGTGCCATGATGATGCCGGACGAGTTCTTCGATCAGGACAAGCCGGAGAAACAGTACGAGCGCGCACGCCTGAACGCGTCACATATTGTCGAGAACGTGATGACCGCGCTTGGCCGTGAAAACGAGCTGAGCTCACCCGCCAGGGCATAAGATCATCGCCAAGGTCCGCCTGGATCAGTTGCTGGTGGACCGGGGGCTGGTCGAGAGCCGCTCCAGGGCGCAGGCCCTGATCATGGCGGGGTTGGTCTACTCCAAGGAACGCAAACTCGAAAAGGCCGGCCAGCAGGTCGCCGGCGACATCGCGCTCGAGGTGCGGGGTCAGGACCATCCGTGGGTCAGTCGCGGCGGCCTGAAGCTGGCGCACGCCATCGAGCATTTCGGGATTGATCCTGACGGATACGTTTGCATCGACGTGGGTGCGTCCACCGGAGGGTTTACGGATGTGCTGTTGCAGCATGGCGCGGCGCGTGTCTATGCGGTCGATGTCGGACACGGGCAACTCGCGTGGAAGCTGCGCTCGGATGATCGCGTTCAGGTGCTGGAAAAGACGAACGCGCGCTATCTCTCAACCGAACATGTCCCGGAGCCCGTCGATCTGGTGGTCTGCGATGCCAGTTTCATCGGCCTCAGGACCGTCCTGCCGGCTGCAATGACCCTGACAAAGGATGACGCACGGCTGATCGCGCTCATCAAACCGCAGTTCGAGGCCGGTCGGGAACACGTCGGCAAAGGCGGCGTAGTCCGCGACCCGGACGTGCATGTTTCGGTCTGCGAAGACATCCGCCAGTGGGTTCAAGGGGCTGCGAACTGGACCGTGGAAGGAATTGTCGAGAGCCCGATCACCGGGCCGGAGGGAAATGTCGAATTTCTGATTTCGGCGGTGAAGGGCGAACCCTAACCGTGATCGAACGGCAGGCCAGCCTGTGCCCAGGCGACAATGCCGCCCTCCATCGAATACGCTTCGTCCAATATACCCTGGCGCAACAGATAATCGGCAACCTGAAACGAACGCATGCCGTGTGCGCACATGACGACGACCTTCTTGTCGGCGTCCTTCGGAACGTTGTCGAAGTCGAACATCGACATGGCGTTGTGGACGGCGCCCGGTATGCGGGCGTCGGCGAGTTCCTGCTCCTCGCGGACATCGAGGATGACGGCATTGCCAGCGTCCAGCCACGCCCTGGCGGTCGCGGCGTCGATCTCTTGAACCACATTGCTTTCTGAGGCCATCGATTTATTCGTCCTTGGGTTGTTCCGCTTGGCACTAAAGCTACGGAGCCTTAGAGTTTCTGGCAACAGGAGGATTTCTATGTATCAGGACTGCCGCGGGCTGGATATCACGGCCGCCTCCGAAGAGGCGGTGAATGCGTTCGACAGGACCATCGTTTCGTACCTGTCGATCAACCCGAGTGCCGGCCCAAATCTCAAGACAATGCTAGAGGCTGACCCGAATATGCCCTTGGCCCATGCGCTGAAGGCTTACTTCTTCATGCTGATGGCTACCGGACCGTTACAACAACGCGCACAGAAAGCGGCGGCGGAGGCCCGTGCGCTGGCCGAGAATGCAACGCCCCGCGAGCGGCTTCATATCGACGCCGCCGAGCATTGGTCGAATGGCCGCAAGCTGGCGGCCATCGCGACGTGGGAAGCGATCCTTGTCGAAAATCCGCTGGATGCGCTGGCACTCCGGTTGGCCCATCACGGACATTTCTACGAAGGCGACGGGCAGAACCTGCGCGATACGGTGACCCGGCGCCTTTATGCGTGGACGCCCGATACGCCGGGATATGGCTACGTTAAGGGGATGCAGGCGTTCGGCCACGAGGAAACGCACGACTATGCGCGGGCACTTGGTGCCGGCAAAGAGGCCGTCGAGCATATTCCGGAAAATCCCTGGGCGATTCACGCCGTCGCCCATGTGCACGAGATGCGTGACGAGCCGGATGCCGGTATTGCATGGATCCGCGAAAACGAACCCGGTTGGACGACGGCCAACAACTTCCGTTATCACGTCTGGTGGCACCGCATGTTGATGCATCTGGACCGGGCCGAGTACGACGAAGTTCTCAGGCTCTATGACGAGGATTTGTGGGATCCGGAATCGGATGAATATCTCGATCTCGTCAACGACGCCGCGGTATTGCTGCGGCTTGAACTTCACGGGCAGGATGTCGGTGACCGCTGGCAGGCCCTGGCCGAGAAATGCAAGGGGCACACCCACGATCAGGCGCTTGCATTTATCGACGTGCACCATGCGATTTCATTGGCGGCGGTCGGGCACGGCGACGAGAAGGACCTGCTCGACGCGATGGAGTCCTATGCCGAGACCAGGGGCGACGATAACGCGCGGATCACGGAAGCGGTTGGTCTGCCGTTGGCACGAGCACTGGTCGCGCACCGGAACGGTGATTACGACTTCGTCGTCGAAACGCTGCTGCCGGTCCGCTATCACCTCCATAAGCTTGGCGGATCGCATGCGCAGCGAGACCTGTTCAACATGGTGCTGATCGACTCGGCGCTCAAATCGAACCGGATCAACGTCGCCAGAATGTTGCTGTCCGAACGGCTCGGCCGGTTGCCAGGCAATCTCTGGACAAAGGCCAAGGCGGAGGCGGCCGGACTGGCGGCCTGACGTCACATGGCGGCAAAGGAAAAGAGCAGCGATCTCTATCGTATTCTCGGCGTGCCGACGGATGCGAGCCCGGAGGAAATCAAGAAATCCTACCGTCGCAAGGCGCGCGAAATGCATCCGGACCTCGATCCTGGCAACCCGTGGGCCGAGGATGAGTTCAAGCAGCTATCCGCCGCCTATCAGGTTCTCTCCGACCCGGTGCGCCGCGCTCAGTACGACCGTGGTGAGATCAGCGCGGAGGGGCATAAGCAGCGGGCCAAACCGGAAAAAAAGAAGTCCGGCCGGTCCGGGTTCGAGGGATTTTTCCGGGACCGTGGCGGCCCGGACATCGACGGCGTTGACGTCAATTACACACTGAGCGTGGATTTTCTGGAGGCGGCACGCGGCACCAGCAAGGAAATTAAGACGACGAGCGGGGCCGTTCTGAAGGTTTCCGTGCCGCCGGGGACGGTGACCGGACAGGTCCTGCGTCTGAAGGGGCAAGGCATGCGCGGTTTCGGTAAGGGCAAGGACGGCGATGCCCTAATCGAGGTTGAGGTCGCGGACCATCCCATTTTCAAATCCCAGGATCGAGACATCCACACCGACGCGCCGGTCAATCTGGAAACGGCGGTCGTCGGCGGCAAGATTCAGGTCGAGACTATCGACGGCATGGTCAGCGTCACGGTGCCGCCGAACTCGAACACGGGAACACGCCTGCGCTTGAAGGGACGTGGCCTTGCCGACGGCGGCCGCAAGAGCGGCGAACGGGGCGACCATTTCGTCACGTTGGTCCTGACCCTGCCGAAAAAGCCGGACCCGGAACTGGCCGAATTCTTCCGCCGCCGCGCGGAAGAGGGGGAATAGGCAGGGCTCTAGCGGCTGGCCTTCCGGCTGGCGCCTTGATCTTCCATGTCTTCGAGAACGTTCTTCAGCGTGATCCCCAGCACCTTTTCGTTCGAATTCCGGAGGTCGTTGATGCGGTCCTGCAGTCGTCGACGCCAGGGTTCGTCGCCGCGCAGGATCGCGTGCTCTGAAAACCCGAGACCGAGGGTGTGATAGAGATCGAACAAGGTCACGGTTTCCGTGTCGCGTGCCAGTATCCATCTGTTGGCGGCGGTCCGTTCCACATATCTGACCGCACGCAATTGATTGAGTATCCGGTCCACGGCTTCGCCGCCGCCGCCGGTCGTCCTCAGGATGCGGCTTCTGTGAACAGCGCCGCTGCCGTCACGTGCGGCGTGAAACAGAACCGCGAGAATCTGCACCCCGATGACCAGTCGCATGCTGGTGCCGACGGATGCCGACAACGGCTTGCCGCCCGCCGATTGCCATTCGCTGACACTGGCGGTCAGCACCGCGCCGACCAACACCACGAGCCACGATAAATACATCCAGACCAGGAAGATCGGTACCACCGACATTGCGCCGTAGATACTTTGGTATGTCGGGAAGGTGACGATGTACCAGCCGAAGATTTTTCTGAGCACAGTGAAGGTGATGCCGGCAAAAATGCCCCCCGCGAATCCCGCGGCGAGCCCGACCGGTCGGTTCGGTATGATGATGTAGAAAACCGCGAGCATGACGATCATCATGAGTGTCGGCAGGAACGTGCCCAGAAAACCGGCCCAGCCACCAGTGTCGATGCCGACCCATCGCGTTGCCGCAAAGAAATATGTGGATAGCGAGAAACTCGCGCCGACAAGCAGCGGTCCCAGGGTCAGCAGCGCCCAGAAAACCAGGAGCCGAGGAACCAGGGCGCGTTTTCGGGCCACCCGGAATATCGCGTTCATATCGGCTTCTATGGTGCCGAGCAGGAGAACCGCGGTTGCCGCCAGGGCAACGATGCCGACGGCGCTAAGCGTGGTCGTGTTCTGAACGAACTTGTTGAAGTACTCCTGCGTCGCGTCGGCCGTTTGCGGCAGCAGGTTCGAAAAAATCGCGCTCTGCAGGGCCTCGCGGACGCCTTCGAATACCGGGAAAGCCGCGAGCATGGAAAATGCGATTGCCGTCAGCGGTACAATGGCAAGCAGAGACGTGTAACTCAGGCCTGCCGCCATACGGAGGCACCGGTCCTCGCCGAACCGCCGGCCGACGAACCCGACGAACGCGCCGGCTTCGTTGAGAATGACCTCGAACCCGGCCTCGTTTTCCTTCTCCTCCTCGTCAGGAAGGATATTGACCGAGGCGTCGCTGTATTCTGCGGCCTTGGATTCTTCGGAATCGGTGTTTTCAGGCATCCGCGGCTCCATCCGATTGACGCTTTCGCCACCGTATTATATGGCAAAGACTTTCCGGCGAAACATCTTGTGCGTTGACGTGGCTTGACCGGACTTTTGCGTGTAGCATGTCCCGAGGGCGGATTCCCTCCTCGGGAATTGGGTTAGTAGTTAGACGAGGAAGAAGAAACATGGGTCAACCTGCACCTTTGATGCAAGGAAAGCGCGGCCTCGTAATGGGCGTTGCCAACGATCGTTCCATTGCCTGGGGGATCGCCAAGGCGGCGTACGAACAGGGTGCGGAACTGGCCTTCACGTACCAGGGCGATGCCCTGCAAAAGCGCGTGGCGCCGCTGGCGGAATCCGTCGGTTCGGATCTGGTCCTACCCTGCGACGTCACGGATTTCGCGAGTATCGATTCGGTCTTCGATACGCTGAAAGAGAAATGGGATGGTCTCGACTTTCTCGTTCATGCGGTCGCCTACTCCAACAAGGACGAACTGAAGGGCGCTTACATCGACACCACGCCGGAGAACTTCGAACTGACGATGAACGTCAGTTGCTATTCTTTTACGGCCGTTTGCCAGCGTGCGCGTCCCCTCCTGAACGAGGGGGCGAGCCTGCTGACGCTGACCTATTACGGTGCCGAGCGGGTGATGCCGCATTACAACGTCATGGGGGTTGCCAAGGCAGCGCTCGAGGCGAGCGTGCGCTATCTCGCCGAGGATCTGGGCAAGGACGGTATCCGCGTCAATTCACTCTCGGCGGGGCCGATGAAAACGCTGGCCGCCAGCGGGATCGGCGATTTCCGGTATATTCTGAAGTGGAACGAGTTCAACTCGCCGCTCCGGCGCAACGTCAACATGGACGACATCGGCGGCGCGGGCGTCTATCTGCTGTCTTCACTCGCCAGCGGCGTCACCGGCGAAAACCATCACGTCGATTGCGGATACAACATCGTCGGCATGAAGGCCGTCGACGCTCCCGACATTTCCGTCATCTGACACGGCCGGGCGCGATGTCACATAATACCTTCGGTCATATGTTCCGGGTTACGACCTTCGGCGAGAGCCACGGCCCTGCCTTGGGCTGTGTCGTTGACGGCTGCCCGCCCGGTATTGGCCTGACCGAAGCCGATATCCAGCCGTATCTCGACAAACGCCGCCCCGGTCAGTCGAAATACACGACGCAGCGCCAGGAGGCCGATCAGGTCAAAATCCTCTCGGGCACGTTTGAAGGCAAGACCACCGGGACGTCGATCGGTCTGTTGATTGAGAATACGGACCAGCGCTCCAAGGATTACGGCGACATCAAGGATAAGTACCGCCCCGGGCACGCCGACTACACCTATGACGCCAAATACGGCTTTCGCGACTACCGGGGCGGCGGGCGGTCGTCGGCTCGGGAAACCGCGATGCGGGTGGCAGCCGGGGCCATCGCGCGGAAAATTCTCGACCCGGATATCGTCATACGCGGCGGACTGATCCGCATGGGGGAACTGGCCGTGCCCGACGACGTTCGCGATTGGAGCGCTGTCGACGCCAACCCGTTCTTCGCGCCCGACGCCACGTCTGCCGATGCATTCGCGGATTACCTCGACGGGATCCGCAAGAAGGGCTCTTCCGTTGGCGCGGTGATCGAGGTCGTCGCCTCCGGCGTGCCGGCGGGCTGGGGGGCGCCGGTCTATGGCAAGCTGGATGCGGAACTGGCGTCGGCAATGATGAGCATCAACGCCGTCAAGGGCGTCGAGATCGGTGCCGGCATGGGGGCGGCGGAACTGACCGGCGAAGAGAATGCCGACGAAATGCGTTTCGACGACAGCAAGCCAGTGTTCACGTCGAACAATAACGGTGGGGTGCTCGGCGGCATTTCGACGGGTCAGGATGTTGTCGTCCGGTTCTCGGTCAAGCCGACCAGCTCGATCCTGTCGCCGCGCGCGACCATCGACAAGAACGGCAACGAGACCGATATCGTCACCAAGGGGCGGCACGACCCCTGTGTCGGCATTCGTGCAGTGCCGATCGGCGAGGCCATGATGGCTTGCGTCCTGGCCGACCAGTTCCTCCGCCATCGCGGCCAGTGCGGCTGAATTTCTAGCCGAACAGGTCGCCCTGCGCTGGCTCGGTTGGAACCTCTTCCTCGTAGCTGAGCTCTCCCTGATAAGAGGCCAAGCGTTCCGCGACGTTGTCATAGGATATGTCGCCGAGCCACGCACTGACGGCGTCTCGCGGCAGGATCGCCGGCATGCGGTGATAGATATGCCGGATGGCGGGAGCGGGCGCACAGGTGATGATCGTGAACCGTTCGCCGTCGGACAGGCCCGCCATGCCGAATATCGGCGACCGGACGACGGATATCCGGTTCTTGAGCTTCTTGCCGTCGTCCGTCTTGCGCCATTCGAAGTAGGCGCTGGCCGGTATCACACAGCGTTGACCGAGCAGGCCGCGAAAGGTCGGTTTCTCGGTCAGCGTTTCGCATCGGGCGTTGATCATCGGCTGCTTCGACCAGTCGACAGCCAATCCCCAGGGCTGCATGCGCGGGACGTTCCCCATGCCGATGACGAGCGACAAATCTGTCGGGCGGAGTTGGTCCTTGTTGGGTATTGGCGGCGTTTCATCGAGGCCGTAAGCCTCCATCACGTCGTGCGGTGCGGCATTGAGTTCGAAATTGGAGCACATGGCGTCATCATAACCGTTCGTGCCGTATCGTCAGCCGCCAAAATCGGATATTTTCGATTATCCGCAACGCTTTATCGGTCTGGCCAGCAGTCCCGCTATAAAGTACCGTCAGCACATGAGCGAGACCGACAAACACCCTGAAGACAGGAAGACCGTGATCGTCACCGGCGCCAGCCGGGGGATCGGGCATTACACGGCGAGGCTGTTCCTGGAGCGCGGCTGGTACATCATTACCTGTTCGCGTGAGGAAACGCCCGAGGCTTGCCAGCGCGAACCCAGGTGGACGTGCCACATTCCGACCGATCTGGGTGACGACGCGAGTATCCAGAATTTTATCGACGAAGCGCGCAAGGCGCTCGACGGCGCGCCCTTGCATGCGCTGGTCAACAATGCCGGGATGTCGCCGAAAACGCCTTACAAGGAGCGTCTCGGCATCCTCAATGGCGATCTCGAGGCGTGGCACGAGGTATTCGAGTTGAATTTCTTCGCGCCGTTAAAACTGTCGCGCGGCTTCGCCAGCGATCTGCACAAGGGCAAGGGCGGGATCGTCAACGTCACGTCCATTGCCGGACATTACATCCATCCGTTTGCCGGGTCGGCCTATTCGATCTCCAAGACGGCGCTTTCGGGCCTGACGCGGGAGATGGCCAACGAGTTCGCCGAACTCGATGTGCGGGTGAATGCCGTCGCGCCGGGGGAGATCGAGACCGAGATGGTTGGACCGGAATACGATCTGCTGATTCCGCGTATTCCGCTGCAGCGCATGGGCACGCCCGCCGATGTGGCCGGGACGATCTTCTATCTTTGCTCCGAAGACAGCCAGTACGTGACCGGTACCGAGGTTTGGGTGACCGGCGGCCAGCATCTCTTTTGATCCGCATGACCTGGGGGGAGGTTGATGGCGGTTCGCGTTAAACCGGTACGGGGCAGCAAGACCGCGATCGACGGGGTCGAGAACGCGGTGCATTTCTATCGCCGCGAGATCGACGCCCGGCCCCGGCCGGCGGGCTCATTCCTGGGTGCTTTTGTCAAACACAGCGGCGTTCCGGCCTTTTTCTGTCAATCTCACGACCCACAGGATTTCGACGACTTCGTAAGCCGCGTCGCGAAAGCGGATGCGGACCAGCGGGAATGCCGCTATGTCGCGCCCGGCGACCGTCGCGGGTTCAAGGATGCGCCGGTACTGAGACTGTCGGGGGCCGAGATCGCGCCTCTGATGTGGCGCCGCCGCACGTTCGGCCAGCGGCATTACTCCGTTGTTGGTGAGGTTGAACACCTGGGCGCGGCATCGACCCAGGCCGCGTTGTGCGAATTATTGACGGCGCCCGCTCAGCACTGGGACGCGGTGATCTACCCGTCGAAAACCATCAAGCAGACCGCTGAACGTTTGTTCCAGATGCAGGCGGAGTATCTCGGCTTCCGAATGGGCGGGCAACACGAGTATGGTGGTGTCAGTTTCGTCATTCCGCCCGGTATCAATGCAAGTGCCTACGAAGATACGGACGATACCCGTGCTCTGCGGGAAGGCGTGCGCCGCCGTCTGGGAATTCGTGACGACGATTTTTGTGTCCTGACGACCGGTAATTTCGCGTTTTATCAACGTTCGCACCCGACGCCGCTATATCTGGCGCTTGAGGCGGCGGCCCGGCGAACCGGCGTGCGCATCCACTTGGTACAGGCCGGTTGGTTCGATAACGACAAGATCGAACGCGCCTATCGGGACGCGATCCGCGAATTCGCACCCGCCGTGAACGCGATTTTTCTGGACGGACGTGAGGCCGATATCCGCGATCGGGTCTGGTTCGCCGCCGACGCGTACGCGGCCTTTGACGATGCCGTCGGGCACGGCATCGATACCGAGATGCTGGAAGCGATGGCGGCGGGATTGCCTGTTGTCGCGGCCGATTGGGGCGGCAACCGCGACGTCATCGCCAATGCTGAGAACGGGTATCTGGTGCCGACGTGGTTGCCGTTGGCCGAAAGCGGTGGCGATCTGTCTCTGGCGCCGGAGAACGAGATCATGGCCGCAGGCGAAGAGCGGGCGGATGTCTTCCTGGCCGGCACGGTTAGTCAGGCCACCGCCATTGATGTCCGTGCCGCGGCCGAAGTTCTGGAAGCGCTCGCCGGGGATATTGAACACCGCAAGAAAATGAGTGCCGCCGCCCGGCAAACGGCCTTGCAGTCCTATGACTGGCCAGTGGTCATTCGCCGCCACCAAGCGCTTTGGTCGGAGCTTCGCCGTATCCGTGCCGATGCTGCCGAGATCGCGCCGCCCGTGCCGGGACGGCCGGCGATTCCGCATCTGGACGATCCATTTTCGGTGTTTCAGCCGTATGCGAGCCGTGCCATATCCGAACGGACGCGCGTGTCGCTTGTGCCGGGGATCGTACGAGGCGAGGGCGCCGCGAACAGGCTGGCGCGGCTTCGCGCCAACCCGATTAACGATACTGCCGGGCATGCACTGTTGGAGCCCGATGAGCAAACGCATGTTCTGGAACATCTTTCGGAACGTCAAGGCGTCGACGTGATCCAGATCGCCGAATTGCTGCCGGAACGCCGTCGCTACCGACTGCCGCGTACTCTCGGATGGTTGGCCAAGATGGGAATCGTTCACCTGGCGTCGCCGGCACGGGAAACCGTTAACGAGGCATCCGAAACATCGGCCGGCGTGTCGATGATTGATCTGGGTATTACGGCGCGGCGCCAGGGGTCTGACAAAGCGGCAGCGGAGTATTTCCAGACGGCACTGGCGCAAAATCCGACCGATCCACTCGCCAATCAGCATATGGGCGAAATGATGGCCGAGGCCCATGACCTGGAAAAGGCGGTCAATTATTTCGAAAAAGCTGTTGCCGGCAATCCGACGGCGGTCGATGCGAGGCTTGATCTCGGTAAAGCACTGTTCCTGAAAGGTGATCAGCAGGGCGGCATCGCGTATTTGCAGGAAGCGGTGTCGCTGGCGCCCGAAAATCCGGATGCGCACTATCTGCTGGGCGCGGCGTACCGGCGGGCGGGTGCCGCCGAGGAAGCGGTAAAGTCACTCGAACGCAGCTTGCGCCTGAACCCGAAGCGGATCGAGGCACTGGTGCATCTGGGCTACGCCCGGAAAAGCGCGGGGCGCCGGGCGGAATCCCTGCAGGCATTCCGCGATGCCCTTAAACTGGCACCGCAGAACCTGTTCGCGCACGCGGGAGAGATGAGCCTGGGCGTTGAACGGGACGGGCGCCGTCTGTTGGAGCGCGACAATTCAGCGCGGCGGGTTGCCCTTCACTTTAACGGTGCTTCGCAGTTTTACCCGTTTGCCGCACTGTTCGATCAGGCGAAGGGCAAGCATTGGCCGCTGATTACGTCGGATGGGCGCGATCTGGTTGAGTTCAAGCCGGACGTGGTCGTCGTCGGTGGCGCGCAGACGGCGCAGGTCCGTGATCTTGTCCCCAGCGCCTTGATCGTTTCCGCGCCGGCTTTTCTGGCATCTCAGAACCGTCACCGCGTGGCTTTCAACGGAGCAGACGTCGCAATCGCACCGGGACGGGTCGTCGGTGACGCCTGGGTCAAGCTGGGACTGATCGAGGAACTTCAGGTCCGGGTTTGTGGACATCTGCCGCTGGATCCGCTGTTCGGGGGCGCCCCCCTTGCGCCGCCGCGGGCATTGATGAATGCAACGGCGACCGTGCTTTACGCCCCAGGCCATCGGCCGCAGATGTCCTCGGCGGACTTGCTGGGCGATAATGTCGTCGACTTGATCCGCGGTGGACGCACCGATGTAACCCTGGTGATCAAGCCGCACCCGGAGACGTTCGTCCGTCAGCCGAAATGGATCGAAATCTGGGCCAAGGCGGCAAAGGATCATGAACGCGTTATCTTTGTCGACGACCCGGATGCGAATATCCTGCCGTATTTGAAAGCCGCCGACGTCCTTGTCAGTGATGTATCCAGCGTGATTTTCGATTTTCTCGCCGTCGATCGGCCGATATTGCTGCTCAAGAACCCGGAGCACGGTGCCGACGAACAGGGTTACGATCCGCAGGGCGTCGAGTGGCGCTGGCGCGAGATCGGGCGCGAAATCGAAAACGTCGATGATCTGGCCCGTGCCGTCGATTTGGCTCTTAAAACCCCGGATGCGGGGACGGAAATACGTGAACGCTACAGAAAGGCCTTGTTTGGGGATACGGCGGATGGTCTGGCGGCCGAGCGCATCATGGAATTGATTTCAGAGTTATCCACGTAATACACAATATATACGTTAGAATCGGTATTTACGGCGCATCATATTGGGCCTTAACATTAACGACCCTAAAATCGCCGGGAGATTGGGATCATGGCTGAGAATAGTGCCGAGCCTGCGGGAACTGGTGGCGGGAATCCGCAGCAAGCCATTGCCGACAGCCTCGGCGCGATGGTCCCTGGCGCTGATCTGCCGCCCCCGTCTTCCGGTGCGCTCGACGATATTCCCCTACAGCCGCCGGTACCGTTCTGGGTACGCTGGAAATTGCTGCCTTTGGGCGCGCTGGCGGCGACTGCGGCGTGGCTCTGGTTTTCGTATCAGTTCGTTGAACTGAATCTTGGTTGGAACAACCTGACGGCGCTGTTGCCGCATGAGCTTGGCGGGTTGGCCGCCGGCGTCGCCACGCCGGTGGCGTTGTTGTGGGTCGTCGTCTTCTCGTACCAGCGTGGCGCCGATATCCAGCACGAGGCTGAAGCGCTGCGCTGGCAGATGCGGCAGATGATCTATCCCGGCGATCATGCGCAATCGCGCCTGCGCGAGGTCACCGACTCGCTGCGCCAGCAAACCAAGGATCTCAATCGCGCCACCGAAGAAGCGATGCGCCGCGGCGAAGCGGTCAGCAAACTGGTCCGCGAACGCGCGCTTGAACTTTCGAAAGTTTCCGAGGACGCGGACCTGCGTGCACACGCGGTTGCCGATGCCTTGCGCCGCCAGACCGAGGATTTGACGCAAGCAGCCGATACGGCCACCGAACGCGCGCGGGGTGTTGGTGAACTGCTGCAAAAGCATGCCTATGATCTCACTGTTTCTTCGGACCGGGCATCTTCGCGGGCCGAGGACCTGACCGATGTGATCGGCAAACGCGCGCAGGAGTTATACCTCGCGGCGAATACGGCGTCGCAACGGGCGCAGGAGACCGCGTCGCTGTTCGATGACCGCACCGATGCGTTGAAGGAAAGCATGGGTGAGGCGAATTCGCGGGCCGAGGATACGGTCGGCGCGTTGCAGGCCATCGGCGATGCCGTCCGCGATCGGGTCGCGGAGTTGGTCGATATCTCGGGTGATGCCGATCGGCAGATGCGCTCCAGCGCGTCGATGCTGAACGACAGTGCCGAGAATATGTCGAAACGAAACGCCGACGCGCTGACGCAGATCGAGCGCATGCGCGATCTGCTGGAACGGCAATCGAACGACCTGCTGGCGACGGCGGACAAGGTTCAAACGCGGACCAAGGATATCGAGGACAACCTAGCGCATCAGACGCATGTGCTCTCGAAAACGTCCGACAAGGTCGTTGCCGATGTGCAGGATGTGGGAGATGCTCTGCGCGAGGACGCACGGCGTCTTGATATGACCTCGCAACAGGTGACCGAGCGCGTGCGCGGCACCGGCGATGCGTTCCGGCTGCAAGCCCGGGAGATGTCCGAAGCCGCGGACACTGCCGCCGAACGAGCCGAGAACGTCGGCAATGTGCTGCGCCGGGATTCAGACGAGCTCTCGAATATTTCGGAGCGCGTCCTCGGCGAAGTCGAGCGCGTCGGCGAGGAACTGCGTCGCCGTTCCGAACAGGTTGAGGAAACCACCGGGCGTTCCATCGAAAGGTTTACGGAAGCCGGCGACGCGATGGGCGAGCAGGCCGGTAATATGGCCCGGACAGCCAACCAGAGCGTGCTGCGTCTGGATGATGCCGGTGAGGCGCTGCGTCGGCGTTCGGCGGATATCGAGGGCGCCGCCGACACCGCCGATGCACGGCTGTCGCGTCTGAGTGAACTTCTGAGCGACACGGTATCCGAAGTGACCCAGTCGGCAGACAAGGGCGTCGCCGATGTCACCCGTGCGGCGCACGCGCTCAGTCACGGTGCCTCGGCGGTCAGGCAAAGCTCGGAAAGCGTTGCCGAAACGGCGCGAACGACCACCGAAGACCTCAACACGGTCGTCGACACGACGACGCGCGCGCAGCGATCGATCTCCGATCTCGGCCTGCAGGCGAAGGACCAGGTGCAAGAACTGGGCGCCGTCTCCGCGCGCGCTGAACAGAATATCGAACGTGCCGGAGAAGCGTTGCAGACTCACGCCGACCGTCTTGCACTGGTGTCCGCCAAATCGGCGAATATCCTTGCCGATGCGGGCGAGGTGATTCGTCGTGAAACGACCAATATCGATCATTCCAGCAACAGCGCAAAGGCACGGCTCGTCGCCGTCGGCGAGGATCTGAGCGAGCGTTTGCGCGAATTGCTGACGGCCTCCGATCAGGCATCTGCGCAGATCAACGCGGTATCCGAGATTTTCTCCGGTAAGTCCGAGATGCTGGGCAAGAATTCGGATATGGCGATGGAAGACATCGACAAGGTCGGACAGGTCTTGGAGAACCGATCGCAACAGGTGGCACAGGCCTCCGATCGCGCGGCACAGTTGCTTAACCTCGTCACCGATCTGCTGCACAAGCAGTCCGACGACCTCGGCACTGTTTCCGGCCGTGCGTATTCGGAATTGGAAAATGTGGGCGACGTGATCAAGGAGCGTGCGTTGCAGGTTGAATCCGTCAGCGACACGGTGCGCCGTCGTCTTATCGATGCCGGTGAAATTCTGCAGGAAGGCACCACCGAGCTATCGTCCGCCGCCGATCATGCGACGGGCCGTGTCGAGCTTACGGCGAACGCCATGCAAAAGAGCGCAACGGAGATGCGCGAGACGTCCTCCGATGCGCTCAACCGTTTGGAGGATATCGGCCGTCGCCTGATGCGCGAGGTGGACTCCGCGACCGGTGCCACCGATCGCGCCGCGGAGAACCTGTCAGGCATTGCCGGTACGCTGAAGCAGAACCACGTCGAACTCGATACGTCTCTCGAGAAAACGCGCGAACGGATGAACGATGTCGGGCAAATCCTGCACAAGAGTTCCGAGGATCTGACCAGCACCTACGAGTCGGCGACGGTTCACGTACAGCGTTTCTCGGATCTCCTCAACCAGCAGGCGTCGGGTTTGACCACGTCGTCGAACGAGGCCGCGGCGCGCCTGAGCCGCGTGGGTGAGGAAATGCAGTCCCGCTCGCACGAGATGAGCACGACGGCGGATCGGGCAACGCAGTTGATGAGTCTCGTTTCCGATGCATTGCAACGCCATGCCGGAGATGTGCAGCAGGCCGCCGAGCGCGCGTCGAGCCAGGTCGAGACGGTGAACTCGGATCTGCGCGAAGGCGCGCGCGACCTGAGCGACGCATCGCAGCGCGGCGTGCAGGAAATGGCCGAGGTCGGGCAGGCGCTTCGCGAACGCTTCCAGGAAGTCAGCATCGTGTCCCGCAAGGCGACGGCGCAGTTGGAGGAAGCGACTGATGGGCTGCGCCACCGCGGCAATACACTGGCGACCACCAGCGAGGATGCTGTGGAGCGCCTGGAACGCGTCGGCGAGATCATTGGTCAGCGTGCGTCTGAAGCGTCGATGGCGGCGGATCTCAACGTTTCCAAGCTGACCCGCGCGTCGGAGACGTTACGGACGCAAATCCACGAGTCCGGCGATCGCACGGATTCCATCGTCGAACAACTCGAAGGCGGCACCGAAGGTCTGCGTCGTCAGTTGCAGGAACTCACGACCACCTATAACCGGGCGGAACGCGGTCTGGAGGCGTTGGGTGAAGCCCTGGCACGGCGGGCGCAGGAACTTTCCAGCACGACGGACGCTGCCCTCGGCAAGGTCGTGGCCTGGGACAAGTCCGTCCGGTCGCACGTGGATACGCTTTCCAAGGCGACATCCGATGTGGCGCGAAAATCGCACGAAATCAATCAGGTGCTCGACAATCGCACGCAGGAAGTCCGGGATGCGTCCAACGACGCTTCGGCATTGCTGGCCACGCTCAAGGAACGTACTGACAAGACGAGCCTCGAGGAGTTCACCCGCCAGGCGACATTCATCTCCGAACGGCTGCAGTCTCTTGCCGTCGACGTCAGCCGGGTCCTCGAGACCCAGGTTTCGGAGGAAGACTGGCGGCGTTTCAACAAGGGCGAGAAGGGTATTTTCGTCCGCAAGCTGCTGGGTTTCCGCGAGCGGGCGAAACTACAGCAGATCCGCCAGACCTATCAGGAAGACGGCACCTTCCGGGATTATGTTACGCGCTACCTGGAAGAGTTCGAATTGCTGCTGGACGAGGCGTCCAAGCGCGACCCGAACAGCATGCTGCACGCGACATTCCTGTCGTCCGACATGGGCAAGGTCTATATGATCCTGGCGCGCGCGCTCGACCGGGATGTGTAGGCATCAGGAACGAGCTGCTTCCTGAAACCAGGCGAGTTCTTCGGCTAGCGTGACCACGCGACCAATGACGAACAGGGTCGCGCCCTTGACGTTCGACGTCGTTACCGTTTCCGGCAATTGCGATAAATTAGTCAACAACGTGCGTTGTGCGGGGCGGGTCCCCATGTTGATCACGGCGACCGGGGTATCGGCATCTAGGCCGTTTTCGATCAGTTTGTCGGAGATTTCCTGGACGTTCGCCATGCCCATGTAGACGACCAGCGTCGTTTCACGATCGGCAAGGCTGCGCCAGTCCAGGGACAGCGGTTCGTCCCCCTTGCTGTGGCCGGTTACGAAGCGCACCCCTTGGGCGAGACCCCGATGCGTCAGTGGAATGCCGGCATAGGCGGCACAACCGGCGGATGACGTGATCCCAGGGACAACCTCGAACGAGACGCCGTTCCTGACGAGATGCAGCGCTTCTTCGCCGCCGCGCCCGAACACGAACGGATCGCCGCCCTTCAGGCGCATCACCCGCTTACCGACGCGAGCAAGGTCGACGAGCAGATTATTGATATCTTCCTGCGGCATGTAATGGTTCGAGGAACGCTTTCCGGCGAAAATGCGTTCCGACGTTTCCGGAATCAGTTCCAGGATGGGTTTTGCGACGAGCCGATCGTAAACGACCACGTCGACCTCTTGCAGCAGCCGGTGGGCCTTGACCGTCAGCAGGTCGGGATCCCCGGGGCCCGCGCCGACGAGCATCACCGGGTGGATGGTGATTTCGGAAGGATTCATGACCGGTTTTCGCCGCTGTCCTGTCATCAAAATATGAGCTAGCGCTTTATCGCGGATCAAGCATGGACAAACAAGGACCGATCCACTACCTGCTTGATCGCGCAACAAGGAAAACGGATCGTGCCCGCCCAACTCCCAACGGATCAAACGCGACATACGGATCGGATCATTGCCTATTGGCTTCTGGTCATCTGTGCCATGGTATTTGCCATGGTCGTACTCGGCGGGTTTACGCGGCTGACGGAATCTGGCCTCTCGATGACCGACTGGCGCCCGGTGACCGGGTGGTTGCCGCCGTTGAGCGATGTCGCATGGCAGGCGCAGTTCGACGCCTACCGGGCTTCACCTGAATACCAAAAGGTCAACGCCGGGATGAACCTTGCCCAGTTCAAGGAGATTTTCTGGCTGGAGTACCTGCACCGGCTCTGGGGGCGGGTGATCGGCATTGCTTTTGCGGTGCCGTTCGTCGTGTTTGTGATCAGGAAATGGATCGGCAAGGCGCTGATGATCCGGCTTGGCATCCTATTCGCGCTCGGTGGGTTTCAGGGGGTGATCGGGTGGTGGATGGTCAAGAGCGGGCTCGTCGATCATCCGGACGTCAGCCAGTATCGATTGGCCGTTCACCTGATGATGGCGTTTCTGATTCTGGGCCTCGGGCTTTGGTTCGCGCTCGACCTTTTACGGTCGGAGAAAGAGCGCGCGCCCGCGGGCCTGCTGAACCTCTCTTCGCTGACGATGGTAATGGTGTTTGTGACTGCATTTTCCGGTGCGCTGGTGGCGGGATTGAACGCCGGGCTGGTCTACAACACGTTTCCTCTGATGGCTGGTGATTTTTTCCCGGCGGAAGGCTTCCGCATGCAGCCTTGGTACCTGAACTTTTTCGAAGATGTGCCGACCGTGCAGTTCGACCATCGTTGGCTGGCGATAACGACGTTCGTGCTCGTGCTTTGGTCATGGGTTGTATCGCGGCAGGGCGGGCAGATCGCACGGACCCGCGCCAATGTGTTGCTCGGGGTTGCGTGCCTACAGGTCGCGCTCGGGATATCGACACTGCTGCTGATGGTGCCGGTTTTGCTCGCCGCCGCCCATCAGGTCGGTGCGCTGTTGCTGTTCACGTGTTCCGTCTGGTTGCGGCACGGCATGCTACGCAACCAGTGAATGTGAAGTTGTAATAGTTACTTGCCATACGGGGGCGGGCCGAACCACAATCTGCCTGGGCTTTTGGCATCCGTTTAACAGACAACAAGCCGGGGAGGCGCGGGATGAGCGACAAGAAATACAGATTGGTGACACGAAGCGATTTTGACGGCTTGGTCTGTGCCGTTCTCTTGAAAGACATGGATATTATCGACGACATCAAGTTCGTTCATCCCAAGGATATGCAGGACGGTACGATCCTAATTTCCGACGGCGACATCACCACCAATCTGCCCTATGTGGAAGGCGTGCATCTGGCGTTCGACCATCACCTGAGCGAGACGATCCGGGTCGGCGAGAAGCCGGATAATCATATCATTGACCCGGATGCGCCGTCGGCCGCACGCGTCGTATACGACTATTACGGGGGCAAGGAAAAATTCGCGACCATTGGCGACGACATGATGGTCGCTGTCGACAAGGGCGATGCCGCGCAATTCAGCGAGCAGGAAATCCTCAAGCCGGAAGGCTGGGATCTCTTGAACATGCTGATGGACAGCCGTACCGGTCTTGGGCGGTTCCGCGAGTTCCGCGTTTCCAACTACCAATTAATGATGCAACTGATCGATTATTGCCGCGATCACTCAGTGGACGAAATCGTTGCGCTGCCGGACGTCAAGGAACGGATCGATCTCTATTTTGACCACGAGGAAAAGTTCAAGGACCAGATCAAACGCTGTTCGACGGTTCACGATAATCTGGTGGTCCTTGACCTGCGCGAGGAAGAAACCATCTTTGCCGGGAACCGGTTCATGATTTATGCGTTGTTTCCCGAGTGCAACATCTCGATCCACGTGCTCTGGGGACTGAATAAGCTCAACACCGTGCTGGCGACCGGCAAATCGATCACGAACCGGACGTCGAAGACGAATATCGGCGAGTTGATGCTGAAATATGGCGGCGGTGGCCATGAAAATGCCGGCACATGCCAGGTCGAGAACGATGATGCCGAGCGGGTGCTGGGTGAATTGATCGAGCAGATTACCAAGGACGGATAAGTTTGGCGTCGCGTATTCCCAACGTGAAACCTGTCAAGCCTGGCGCGCGGCGGTTGTCGCATATCCTGCTGGCCGCGGCGGCTGGCGTAATGCTGATATCCGTCATAACGGCGTGTGTCACGAACCAGTCCGCGATCGGCCGTGTCGTCATGGCCATGAACGAGGAGACAAGCTCTCTCCCCGAGACGACACGCCAGGAACTCGACCGTTTCGCGCAGGTCTACGACATGTACGTGCAGGATGCGTCCGACCGGGAGCGGCTCGACTACTTCAATTTCGCCTATCGCCGTGTTCGTGCGAATTACGTCTATGAGGTCGATGATACCAAACTCATCGACGCGGCCATTGCGGGTGTCAAGGAGCAGAATACCGATCCTGGCGACACGGCACCGGAAAAGGTCGTCGAGGACGCGCTGCATCGAATGCTCAAGGGGCTCGACCCCCATTCAAGCTATCTGAACGCCGAGGAGTTTCGTGACAGTTTCGCCAACACCAAGGGTGAATTCGGTGGTCTTGGCATCCAGATCACCATGGAAGAGGACCTCGTCAAGGTCATCGCGCCGATCGAGGATACGCCGGCGGAGCGTGCCGGAATCCTGGCCGGCGACCTGATCACCCACTGCGACGGCGAGGCGATCAAGGGCAAGAGCCTGCGCGAAGCGGTGCGGATGATGCGCGGCAAACCCGGCGATCCGCTGGTGCTGACGGTGCGCCGGAAAGGGGCGGAGGATTTCGACGTCCGGATCGTTCGCGATATTATCGAGGTCAAATCGGTCCGACATCGGATCGAGGGCGATATCGGTTATGTGCGGATCACGCGTTTCAACGAGAAAACCAAGGAAGGTATCAACGACGCGCTCGATGAAATCCGTGACAAAACCGGTGCAGGCCTGAAAGGTATCGTGATCGATCTCCGCAATAATCCGGGCGGATTGCTCAGCCAATCGGTCATCGTTGCCGACGCCTTTCTGGAAGGCGGCAAGATCGTCTCCATCAAGGGCCGGGACGGTCGCGACGAGCGGGCGTTTTATGCGGACGAGGGGGATGAACTTGCCGGTGTGCCGATGGTGGTGCTGGTCAACCAAGGCTCGGCGTCGGCCTCCGAGATTGTCGCCAGTGCGCTCCAATACCACGGTCGGGCTGTGGTTATGGGGCGGCGGACATTCGGCAAAGGGTCGGTGCAGACGATTATGCCGATGCCGCTCGAAGGGGCTCTACGGCTGACCACGGCGCTCTATTATTCGCCGGCGAACCGGACGCTGCAGGCGCTCGGTGTTTCACCCGACATTAACCTGTATGCGGAAGGCGAGGCCGGTGAGCCTGTGGAGGCGACCCGAGAGGCGGATTTGCCGGGTGCGATCCCGCCGCAGATCCACGATGAACACCTGAAGCGACCGCGAATCGCCGAAGCCAAGTGTCCGGAAATCGGGGAAGAAAAGGACAAGATGCTGGGCTGCGCCATCGAATATCTGCACGCGGCCAATCAAGAGGCATTCCTAAAACGGTTCGTCGTCTCGGCCGGGCAGAGCTGACGCACTCACGCGGTCATTTTGTTCGCCAGTATCATTTCCACGAAGGCACGGCGCGCGGCGCTCGGCACACGGTCGCGGTGTCTGACCATATGATAACTGCGGGTCGGCACATCGCTGCTTATGATCCGGAGACTTTGGTTTTCAATGGCGCCGGCAACGACGTGACGTGAGATCAAGGTTGCGCCGGCGCCGGCCTCGACAGCCTCGCGGACCGCTTCGTTGCTGGGTAATTCCAGTACAATATTAAGGTCTTGCCACTTGTGTCCGGCTTTCAATGAGAGATTTTCAAGAACCTCGCGCGTGCCGGAACCCGGTTCGCGGACGACAAGCGGGATGTCGGGCAGGGCGGTGCCCCCGGGCCTTCCAATGTCCTCGCGTTGCGCGGACGCCACCATGATCAACTGGTCGGAATCGACCTCGTCGAGGACGAGTTGCGGCGTGCGTGTCGTGCCTTCGACAAACCCGATGTCGGCGGCGCCGGTGGCGACGGCGCTCTCGACGTCGCGTGTATTGGAAATCGTCATGTTCAGGAGGACACCCGGGAATTGCTCGTGAAAGGTCGCCAGCCGTCTCGGCAGCCAGTAGTTGGCGATCGTTTGGCTGGCGGCGATCTCGAGATGGCCGATGGTGAGGCCGCCGAGTTCCCTGAGCATCCGCTCGGCGGCTTGGGTGCGATCGAGCACCGCCCGTGCTTCGCCGGCGAATAGTTCGCCTGCTTCCGACACCCGGATGGAGCGTCCGACCCGGTCGAACAGCTTGACCTCGTACTGGTTCTCGAGCGCGGCAATCGCGGCGGAAACCGCGGACTGGGTCAGTCCCAGCTTCTCAGCGGCGCGGGTGACGTGGCCGATTTCGGCGACGGTGATGAAGATTCGAAGTTGGGTGAGCGTCATGCATCACCCTAATAAACAAAATTAATGAATATGACAATAATTACTCATTAGACTAATGAATGAAGATTTGGCACAAGTCGGTATTCATACTAATGACACTATATGTCCGATTTACTGGGAAATC
The DNA here is from genome assembly GCA_965229805.1 of Rhodospirillales bacterium. Taxonomy (GTDB): domain Bacteria; phylum Pseudomonadota; class Alphaproteobacteria; order Rhodospirillales; family Casp-alpha2; genus UBA4479. The sequence continues at coordinate 1,666,226 of CBDDJO010000002.1, forward strand.
AGAATGTTCGGTATTGAGATGAACCCATCCGGCGCCGGTATCGGCAAACAACTACTGACCGCGGTTCGGCGGTGGTTCGGGTTTCATGGGGTTTATCGACCGAACCGGTCATACATGCGTGGCGCCGGCCCCGCCTGTGACGCGGCTACCAAAAGCAACGGCGGACTGGATACCGGTAGCACTTCATGACGGCAAAAGATAATTATGTGAACACGTCGCCCGAAATCGCGGACGAGGTGAAGACCACCACGTGCTACATGTGCGCATGCCGTTGCGGCATTAAGGTTCATCTGAAAAACGGTCAGATTCGTTATATTCAGGGCAACCGCGATCATCCGGTCAACCGGGGCGTGTTGTGCGCCAAAGGGTCCGCGGGGATCATGACCCAACATTCACCGGCGAAGCTGATGAAGCCGCTGAAGCGGGTCGGGCCGCGCGGTTCCGGCGAGTTCGAGGAGATCGAATGGGACGAGGCGATGCAGATCGCCACCGGCTGGCTCGGCCGTATCCGCGAAACCGATCCTAAGAAACTGGCGTTCTTCACCGGCCGCGACCAGTCTCAATCTCTGACCGGTTGGTGGGCGAGCCAGTTCGGCACACCGAACCATGCCGCGCACGGTGGCTTCTGTTCGGTCAACATGGCGGCGGCGGGGTTGTATTCGATCGGCGGCTCGTTCTGGGAGTTCGGTGAGCCGGACTGGGACCGTGCCAAGTACTTCCTGATGTTCGGCGTCGCCGAGGATCACGATTCCAATCCGATCAAGATCGGCCTCGGCAAACTGAAGACCCGTGGTGCCAAGTTCGTTTCCGTCAACCCGGTCAGAACCGGTTATTCGGCGATCGCCGACGAATGGCTCGGCATCAAACCCGGCACTGACGGTCTGTTCGTAATGTCGCTGATTCATGAGTTGCTCCGGACGGGCAACGTCGATGAACAGTATCTTGCCACCTACACGAACGCCCCGTGGCTGGTGATCCAGAACCCCGGTGGTGCCGATGACGGGTTGTTTGCGCGCGACGCGGACGGCAATCCGCTGATCTGGGACGGTGAGAAAAAGGCTGCCGTCTCGGCGATGGATATCACCGCGCATCCGGTGCTGGCGGGGAATGTCACGTTGGAGGATGGGCGTGCGGCGCTGCCGGCGTTCCAACTCATAGCGGCAAGGTACCTGGACGCTAAATACGCGCCGGATGCGGTCGCGGGGCAAACCGGCATTCCCGCTAAAACGATCCGCCGCATCGCCGCCGAGATCGCCCACGTGGCGTTCAAGGAAAGTATAGAGATCGATACGCCCTGGACCGATGCCTACGGACGAAGGCACGAAAAATTTGTCGGTCGCCCGGTTGCCATGCACGCCATGCGCGGCATTTCGGCGCATTCGAACGGCTTTCATAGCTGCCGCGCCATCCATTTACTGCAGACGCTCATCGGTAGCGTCGATTGCCCAGGCGGGTTTCGTAACAAACCGCCGTTTCCGAAGGCGGTCCCGCCGGCGCTGAAACCCGCCGGCAAGCCCGGTACGGTTCATGCCGGTCAACCGCTGGGCGGCCCGCCGCTCGGCTTTCCGACCGGGCCCGAGGACCTGATCGTCGACAGCGAGGGTAACCCGGGGCGAATAGACAAGGCATTCTCGTGGGAATTTCCGCTTTCGGCGCACGGCCTGATGCATATGGTCATCACCAACGCGTGGAAGGGCGATCCCTATCCCATCGACACGCTGTTCATGTTCATGGCCAACATGAGCTGGAACTCGTCGATGAACACGTCGGGCACGATTAAGATGCTCACCGATGTCGACGAGCAGACCGGCGAATACAAGATCCCTCGGATCATTTATTCCGATGCCTATTATTCGGAAATGATCCCCTTTGCAGACCTGGTGCTTCCGGATACGACGTATCTGGAGCGCTGGGACTGCATTTCATTGCTCGATCGGCCGATCTGCGAGGCGGACGCAGCGCAGGACGCGATCCGCCAGCCCGTCATCGAGCCGGATCGCGACGTGCGGCCGTTCCAAACCGTGCTGCTCGATCTCGGCGCGCGCCTCAAACTGCCCGGCATGACCGACGACGATGGAAAGCCGAAATACCCCGGCGGCTACCCTGATTATATCGTCAACCACGAGCGCGGCCCCGGCATCGGTCCGCTTGCCGGCTGGCGCGGTGAGAACGGCGACAAGCACGGCAAGGGTTCAGTCAATCCGGACCAGCTCGAGCGCTATATCGAGAACGGGTGTTTCTGGTCGCATCACTTCGACGACGATCAGAAGTTCTACAAATTCGCCAACAAGTCCTATCTGGAATGGGCGAAAAGCGTCGGTTTCATCGGCAGCGCCGACCCGATCGTGCTGCAGATCTATTCCGAGGTGATGCAGAAGTTCCGCAACGCCGCGCGCGGTCATGGAGACATCCAGCCACCGGAGCGCGAGCGGGCGCGGATCGACGCCTATTTTGATCCGATGCCGATCTGGTATCCACCGTTCGAACATTCGATGATCGATCTCGACCAGTACCCGATGCACGCGCTGACGCAGCGCCCGATGCAGATGTATCACTCGTGGGGGTCGCAGAACGCCTGGTTGCGTCAGATCACGGGCTCCAACAAGCTCTACATGAACGCCGAGACGGCGGGCGAGCTTGAAATCGCCGACGGCGACTGGGCATGGGTCGAGAGCTACCACGGCCGCATCCGGGTACAGGTGGCGTTGATGGACGGGGTCGAAGGTTCGACGGTCTGGACTTGGAACGCGATCGGCAAGCGCTCGGGCGCTTGGAACCTGGATGCCAATGCCGGTGAAGCCAAGAAAGGCTTCCTGTTGAACCATGTGATTTCCGAGTTGCTGCCGCCGCGGGATGACGGTTACCGGTATGCCAACGCCGACCCGGTGACGGGGCAGGCTGCGTGGTACGATTTGCGGGTCCGGGTGAAAAAAGCGGACCCGGCGGAAGAGGCGGAGAGCTTCCCGCAGTTTGATCCGACCGAAAAACCGGCGGGCATTGCGCCGGCGCCGGCCAAGCTGAGTTACGGGTCTGAATTTCGAAAGGGACGGCCGTCATGACGACGCTCCCTTCCAGCACGGAAAAGAAACTCGGACTCGTCATCGATCTGGATATCTGCGTCGGCTGCCATGCGTGCGCCGTCAACTGCAAGGAGTGGAATGCGGGCGGTCACGCCGCGCCGCTGACGGACACCAATCCTTACGGTTCCAAGCCGAGCGGCGTCTGGTTCAACCGGATCCACACGTTCGAAGCGGCAGCGGGAGACGGCGAACCGTCGCGCACGGTGCATTTTCCGAAATCCTGCCTGCATTGCGAGGAAGCCGCATGCGTCACCGTATGCCCGACCGGTGCCAGCTTCAAACGCGACGAAGACGGTATCGTGCTCGTCAACGAGGATAAATGCATCGGTTGCAAGCTTTGCAGTTGGGCGTGCCCGTACGGAGCCCGGGAATACGACGCCGACGAAGGCGTGATGAAGAAATGCACGCTTTGCATCGACCGGATCTACAACGAGAACATGGAAGAGGTGGACCGGGTGCCGGCATGCGTCTCAACGTGCCCGGCCGGGGCGCGGCACTACGGCGACCTGGGCGATCCCAACTCGGCGGTCTCCAAGCTCGTTGCCGAGCGTCAGGGATACGATCTGATGGCCGAGATGGGGTATAAGCCCACGAACAAGTATCTGCCGCCGCGGCCGCGCCGCAACGACGCCGGGAAAACCGGCATGCCGGACGAACTGCCGGTCACGCCGGGCACGGAGAACCCGATCCTGCGTTGGATCGACAAGGCACTATCGAGGTAACGATGACCATTTCAAACGAAACAGGTGCCATCGTTATCCTGAACTCGTTTCAGGATCCACCGAAACTCTCCCGCTATTGCGATGTGCCGCCATGGGCCCTGAATCAAGTTCAGGGTGACGATTGCGAATATTGCCAAGTGGCGGCGGCAGCCTGATGCATCCCGCACTCTCCGTCATTTTCTTTACGACAGCGTCAGGCGCCGGATACGGCATTCTGATCGTCCTTGCCATGATGGCGTCGTGGCAGGTGGTGCCGCTGGATCGCACGCTGGGCATCGCCGGCCTGGGGCTGGCATTCGTCTTGGTGACGGCGGGGTTGTTGTCGTCGACATTTCACCTTGGGCACCCGGAGCGGGCCTGGCGCGCGTTCACGCAATGGCGCTCGAGCTGGCTGTCGCGCGAGGGTGTGCTGTCGGTGTTGACGTACATCCCTTGGCTCGGACTTGCGTACTACTGGATCTATCTGGGTGAGATTACGGGGATCGGCGGTATGCTTGCCGGCATGGCCGCGGCACTGGCGCTGGCGACGATATTCTGCACGGCGATGATTTACCGCAGCCTTGCGACCGTGCATCAGTGGGCCAACAAGTGGACGGTGCCTGTTTATCTGATGCTGGGGCTTTCCTCTGGCGCGGTCTGGGTCGCGGCGATGTTGTCGGCGACGGTCGGGGTCGGCAGACCGTATCTTGCATTCGCCATCGTCTGTATTTTGGTGGCGTGGCGCGTGAAGCGGTTTTATTGGCATTTCGTCGACACCACCCGGCATCCGTCGACGCCGGAATCGGCCACCGGCCTCGCAGGGGACCGCGTGCGCCTGCTGGAAGGGCCGCATACGGAAGAGAATTACCTGCTCCAGGAAATGGGATACAAGGTTGCCCGCAAGCACGCCCGGAGGCTGCGCCGGTTCGTGCACATTTTCGGCTTCATGGCGCCCGTCCTGTTTCTGCTGGCGGCGTATCTGTTGAGCGGCCCGGCCGTGATCGCGGCCTGTGTTGCCGGTGCTGTCAGTATGAGTGCTGGTATCGTCGTCGAGCGCTGGCTGTTTTTCGCCGAAGCGCGGCATGTCGTGACGCTCTATTACGGGGCGGAATCGGCCTAAATTAAGATCACCAAACTAATCTTGATGCTTGGCAGTGTTGACCGCTGGCCGGGATTAGGCGCATAACTGGGCCTGAAAAGAAAAATAATAACGATTTTCAACCGCAGTGAACGACGAAAAAACGTTATCGTTCATAAGGTTGCACGAAAATGGCTGATGAAATCCTGGCTGGCGGCGAAGCCGTCCAAACCGGTGAAAAGTCTTTTGCGGCTGACGGCTCGCAAAGCGGCGAACTCAACCTACCCGAACATTTATCCGTAGCGGACGCCGATTTCGCCTTCGAGGGAGGCGATCTTGTTCTGACCTTCCCGGACGGGACGACCGTCACGGTCGAAGGCTATGCCGACAACCCCAATCCGCCGACATTGGTTTCGGCCGATGGCGCCGAGGTCGGCAGCGACGTGATTTCCGCGCTGGCGGATGCCGGTGCGCCGGCGGGCGATGCACAGGCGGGCGGTGAAGGTGGCTTCGGGTTCATTCAGCCGGAACAGGCCGAAGCCATTCAGGCCGCCGAGGCGAGCGGCAACATTGCCGACAACCCTAATCTCATTAGCGGCACCGACGGCGAGCCGATCGGGAATATCGAAAGCCTGCAGGGCGAAGTCTATGCCATCCGCGTGGACGGCACGCGCGAGCGCCTTGAACTGGGCGACCAGGTCTTCCAGGGCGATATCCTGGAATCCGGCCCCGAGGGTAATGTCGGTGTCTTGCTCGCCGACGAAACGACCTTCGCCATGGGGCCCGAAGGCCGCATGGTTCTCGACGAAATGGTCTATGACCCGGGGACGCAGGAAGGCTCTGTCTCGATGTCCGTTCTGCAGGGCGTCTTTACGTTCGTGTCCGGTCAGGTTGCCAAGACCGATCCGGACGCCATGACCCTTGATACGCCGGTGGCCACCATCGGTATCCGCGGGACGCAGGTCGGTATCGACATCCGCGATGGCGAGAATATGAACGTTCACCTCATGGAAGAACGTTTCGGCTTCGTCGGCGAAGTCGTGGTCGTCAACGATGCAGGTGTGCAGGTGTTGAACGACGCCAACGCGTTTACCCGGGTAGCGAGCTTCGACACCGCGCCGTCGCCGTTCGAGATCGTCGGTGTCGAGGATATTCTTGCGTCGTACCAGGAAGAGACGCTGCGCTACCTGCCGACGCGCAACAGCGACGGCGAACGGACCAGCGGCAACACGTACGAGCAAAACGATGAAGTCGAAGGTGAAAACCGCGAGTCGATGGATTTCCTGAACGATTTCCAAACCGATGCCGGTGGAAACCTAGAAGAATTTGACGAAGATTTTATCGATGTCACACAGGATAGCCCTGACCAGGGACCTGGAGATGGAGGTGAGATCGGTTTAATAGATCCGTTACCAGTTCCGCCGCCACCTCCGCCACCTCCGCCGCCGCCTCCGCCTCCGCCGCCTCCACCTCCGCCGCCACCACCGCCGGTGGAGCCCACTGAGCCGGAAGATGTGATCTCGGATGAGGGCAAGAAATTCATCGAGGAGAACCCAAACTTTGATTTTGAATCGTTTGATCCGTCCTCGAATACGATCAAAGGGACCGCGTCCGGAAACCTGGATCTAAGCGGGTATGATGGCCTCAATTTTGATATCGTGGGTGACGATACGCAGAACGAATTTATCGGTGGTGATGGCAACGATACCCTGAGCGGTACCGGCGCCGACGATCACCTGATGGGTGGCGCCGGTGACGATACCCTTATTGCGTCACCCGGTGGTGGTGATGACACCTATGACGGTGGCACCGGGAACGATACCATTACCTTCGCGGCCAGCGACGACAACCTGATCATCAACCTGGAGCAGGGCACCGCGACTGACGACGAAGGTGACAGGGGTGTTGGCCAGGATACGATCCTGAACATTGAGAACGTGATCGGCGGTTCCGGCGATGACATCATCATCGGTGATGAAAACGCCAATATCCTGCGCGGTGGCGGCGGCAATGACTTCATCGACGGCCGCGACGGCCAGGACACGGCCGAATTTTCCGGCTCCTACGGGCAGTCGACGATCTCGATCGTGAACGGCGTTTTGACGGTTACCGGCCCGGACGGGACGGATACCATCGAGAACGTCGAGAATTTCGCCTTTACCGAGAGCCCGAACCTCGTCGTCGGTTTGGAAGATACGGCAATCAGCCTTGATATCGTCGATCAGGTTCCGGCGGCCCAGACCGCGACCTCGATCGTTGTCCGCGGCCTGCCGGATGGTGCGGAACTGGAACCCGGTACGCAACTGGATGACGGGTCATGGCTGCTTGAAAACGGTGATCTGGAGGGGCTGACCGTTACCGGCGCCGCGAACTCCGCACAGGACTTCACGCTGAGTATCACCGCGTACAACACCGATTATCTGAATGCGGTTACGCAGGCAGCGGAGGAGTATCTCCAAGACCAACTGGATTCCGTCACCAACCAGCCGTTGCAGACGCTTGAGGGTTTCCTGTCGGATGGCGGTTCCGTATTCGATCTGATCAACGGCCCGGCGCAATCCTATCTGCCGAGCGCGGTAGGGGTGGGCACTGTCGGTGTCGAAGTGATTGGCGTCGTCGACCCGTTCTCGATCACCATCGACGGCGTCGAAATGACGGCTGACGGCAGCGCGTCCTCGATTACCTTCGCCGGGACGGAAGATCAGGAAGTTCCGCTCAACATTATCCCAACCCTGACCGATACGGACGGCAGCGAAGTATTGTCGGTCACGGTCAGCGGCCTGCCGACGCTTGAAGTCCAGCAGGTGACGTCGCAAGTGCCGCTGCTGGACGAGGAAGGCGAGCCATTGCTGGACGAAGGCGGCGAACCGCTTTTCGAAGAGGTCACCACATGGGAGCCAGTGACGGATGCGTCGGGCAACCTTGTCGGCGCGCACCTGGTTTACGAGGACGCCAGCGGCAACGATGTCGTGCTGCCGCCGAACGCGACGGGCACTTACGAACTCACGACCGAACAACTTAACAATCTTCGGCTCGTCGGCTCGCCCGACGACAGCGACGATATTAATCTTGAGTTTTCCGCTCAGGTTCGTGATGGCGAGGCGACCGAGACCGTATTCGGCTCGGCGACTGTAGAACTCGCCGCTGCGGCCGATATCCCGTCCGTCAACGGCAGTGCCGAGATCGGTATCGAGGATCAGCCGGTCAGCATCAATTTCGATATCGACAAGAACGACGTATCCGAACACATCACCAATGTGACCCTGACCGGTATCCCGGCGGGTTCGAAGCTGGCGATCGAATACACCGATCCGGATTCCGGTGAAACATCGATGGTTTCGATCCCGGTGGTCAATGGGGCGGCGAACATCCCGATCGGCTTCCTTGGCGAGGATATGTCGACCGAGAACCTGCAACTGACCCCGCCGGCGCATCTGAGCGGCCTGTTCAACCTGCAGCTCAACGTGACGTCGACGGAGCCGAGCAACGGCGATACGGCGGTGAATAATTTCGACCTGCCGCTGGAGATCACGGCAGTCGCCGACCTTCTCGGCGTAACGGTCAATGGCAATCAGGTGCTGGACGGCGACACGATCTCGATCAACGCGCTCGAGGACGGGGCGTTCGGCCTCGATATCTCGGCGATGACCGCGGATACGGACGGTTCGGAAGTCATTTCGATCACGGTTTCCGGCGTGCCGACCGGTGCGCTGCTGTCGGCGGGCACCGACAACGGTGACGGCACCTGGACGCTGGCACCGGAGGATGCGGACGGCCTGACGATCACGCCGCCGCTCAACTCCGACCTCGATTTCGATCTCGGAATCACGGTAACCAACGTCGACAATAACCAGGACTTCACGACGCTGGAAGCGACAGTCTCCGTCGGTCTTGAGGCCATTGCAGACGCGGCCAACCTTGCCGTCGACAACACCATCCAAGGGCTCGAGGATCTACTGATCCCGCTGGGCGAGTCGATCGATGCGAGCCTCGCCGACACCGATGGTTCGGAGAGTCTGTCGATCACCATTGCCGGTCTTCCTGCTGGGTCCATCCTGTCCGCGGGGACGGAGAACGACGACGGGTCCTGGACCCTGTCGCCGGAACAGCTCGCCGGATTGACGATGACGCCGGGGCTGCACATTTCGGGCGCTTTCGATCTGACCGTGACGGCGACGACGACCGAAGCCGCGAACGGAGATATGGCCGTCATCTCACAACAGATCGGCCTCAACATCCTACCCGATCCCGATGCGCCGGAAGTCAACGTGACGTCGGTCCTTGGGAACGAGGATCTGGGTATTCCGCTCAATATCGGTGCCGACCTGGTGGATACGGACGGGTCGGAAACTCTGAGTATTTCGATCTCCGGGGTGCCGAACGGCGCGCTATTGAGTGCCGGCACCCAGGTTTCCGAGGGTGTCTGGGAAGTCGATCCGGCCGATCTGGCCAATCTGACGATCACGCCGCCGTTCAACAGCAACGAAGATTTCAATCTGACGGTGACGGCCACGGCCACGGAAAGTAACGGCGAGTTTGCCGAGACCGTGGTCGACGTGCCCGTGAGCGTGCTCGGCGTCGCCGACGCGCCGGAACTGGTGACGGATACGGTGACCGCCCTCGAAGGCACCAACATTCCGCTCAACATCGTTGCCCAACTAGGCGACACGGACGGCTCGGAATCGCTAAGCATTACCATAGAGAACATCCCCAACGGAGCCTTCCTGCAAGTGCCGGCGACCGACGATTCGGGTATCCCACTTTTGGATGAACTCGGCGAGGTTGTTTTCAACACGCTGCAAATCGTCGACCAGAAGGCAACGTTGACGCCCGATCAACTCGAAGGGCTGGTGATCACGCCGCCGGTCGGGTCGGATGAGGATTTCGACCTGCTGGTGACCGCGACCGCGACCGAAAACGACAACGACATCAGCGCCAACGGCCAGGGGGTCGCGAGCGTTTCCGGCACTCTTTCGGTGGTTGTCCATGAAGTCGCAGACCCGCCGTCGCTGATGCTGTTCGACTCGCTCGGCAACGAAGATACGCCGGTGCCGCTGAATGTTGCCGCGGTCCTGACGGACGTGGATGAAACGTTGAGCGTGACGATTTCCGGTGTCCCGGAAGGTGTGACCCTGTCGAAGGGGACACTCAACGACGACGGTACGTGGAGCCTGACCGCCGACGACCTGCCGGGCCTCATGATGACCACGCCGGAGAACTTCTCGGGTGAATTCCCGATTTCGGTGACCGCGACATCGACGACGGATGACGGCACTTTCGCGACGCAGAGCGGATCGCTCAATGTCGCGGTTCGTGGCGTTGCCGACGCACCGAATCTGGACCTGATCGATCTTAGCGCGAACGAGGGGTCGCTGATTCCTCTAAACATCGGTATCGGCGCCGGTCTGGTCGATACGGATGGCTCGGAAACGCTCTCGATTTCGATCGACAACCTGCCCGAAGGTGCGCAACTCTTCTCGGGCGTAACCGACCTTGCCAATCTGGACGCGCTGACCGATCTGGTGCCTTTGAACGTCGTCGACGGTGTGGTCGAACTGACGGCAGATCAACTCGAAGGTCTGGTCATGTTGCCGCCAGCCGGTCTCGACGAGGATTTCACGCTGCAGGTGACGGCGACGGCGACCGAAGCCGATGCCGCGCTGACCGGCAACAACCAAGGTGTCGCCAGCGTCAGCGGCGTGATCAACGTCGATATGACGGCGGTTGCCGACATCCCGTCGCTTATTCTGCAAAATGCGGTTGGCAACGAAGACAGCGCGATTCCGCTCGACATCGGGGCGACCATTCAGGACGCGTCCGAAACGCTGTCGATCACCATCGGCAACGTGCCGGCTGGCGCCGTTCTTTCGGCGGGCTCCAATAACAATGACGGCACCTGGACACTGACACCCGATCAGTTGGACGGTCTGACGATTACGCCGCCGGAAAATTCGAACGAGGATTTCCAGCTGGAAATTACCGCCACGTCGACCGAGCAGGACGGCACGTCGGCGTCCTCCACGGCGGCGCTGAGCGTCGCGGTAACTGGTGTCGCGGATCAGCCGGCGCTGGAAATGGGTGATGTTGAAGGGCTCGAAGACCTTCTGCTGCCGCTGAACATTTCCGCCAACCTGGCCGACACGGACGGTTCGGAAACTCTTTCCGTCACGATTTCCGGTATGCCGGTGGGCGCCACGCTCTCCGCCGGTACCCGTAACCAGGACGGCTCCTGGACATTGACCGGTGAAGAACTTGAAGGTCTGTCGCTGGTGCCGACGCCGGATACGTCCGGCAATTTCAGTCTGACCGTGACTGCGACGTCGACCGAGAACGATGGCGACACTTCAAGCATTACCGGACTCATGAATATCGATCTTGGCGCCGTCGCCGATATCCCGAACCTGTTGCTGCATGACGCTGCAGGCTTCGAGGATGACGCCATTCCGCTTTCGATCTCGACGGAAGCGACCGGTGGTGACGAGATCGTCGGAATCACGATCACGGGTGTGCCCAACGGCGCGGTGCTGTCGGCGGGGACCAACAACGGCAACGGCACGTGGACGTTGGCCCCGGATCAGCTTGAGGGCCTCTCTGTCACGCCGCCCGAAAACTCGAACGCCAACTTCCAGCTGGGTGTGACCGTGACATCCATGGACGGGGACGATCTTGCCGAGACCACACAGGCAATGAACGTTTCGGTGACCGGCGTTGCAGACAAGCCGATTTTGAATGTGCCGTCGCAGATTTCGATCGACGGCATCCTGGAATCGGCGGACCTCGGTATCGAAAGCGCGCTCCAGGACCTCGACGGTTCGGAAAGCCTGAGCGTTTCGATTAGCAACATCCCGACCGGCGCGGTCGTCAAACTCGGCAACTCCGTGCTGGATGTCGTCGGCGGCGTTGTCGATAGCATCCTGCCGAACCAGCTTGCGGGCCTGCAAATCACCCCGCCGCCGGGCTTCGACGGCAATTTCACACTCCAAGTGACAGCGACCGCGACCGAGACCGATCCGGACAACGAGATTCCGGAAGGCCTCGAGACCAGCGTCAGTATCGGTTACATCGACGTTGCGGTCGACGGTCTGATCCCGGACCTGCCGGACATTCCGGACCTTAACCTCGACGATGCGTTGGGTTACGAGGATAACGCCATCCCGCTGGACATCGACGCGGCACTGACGGATCTCTCGGAAACCCTGTCGGTCACCATCTCGAACGTGCCGGAAGGGGCAACGCTTTCGAACGGTACCGATCTAGGGAATGGCACATGGTCCCTGCTGCCGGAAGAACTGGATGGCCTGAGCATTACGGCGCCTGCCGACAGCAACGAAGATTTCGACCTGACGGTGACGGCGACCTCGACCACCGAGGACGGCTCCTTCGCGACGAACACCGGTACGGTCGCCGTCGACGTGATCGGCGTTGCGGATCAACCAAACCTTGAGGTCACCATCGGCGAAGGAACGGTTGTCGGCGAGGCGATTCGTGACATCCCGGCATTTGATAACGCGATTTCCAACGTTGTCATGTACCTCAAGAATGACGACGGCAGCGTCGACAAGGTCAAGGTCGAAGGGTTCGACGGCGGAGACGAGCTTTATGATGTTAATGACATCGATCTTCTCGGCTTCGTCAACGACAACTACCCGGGTGCGGAATTGGTGGGTCTCTCGGTCAAGGCCGGTAACAACGGCGGCTTGCTCGGCAACATCCTTGGCCCGGGCGAGGGCGAGTTTTTCCTGATCGACCCCGGCACCATCGTCAATATGCTGCCGCTGAACAACAACGCCGATCAGGAGCTGAGCTTTACTGATTCGCTTGCGGACTATGTCGGCGAGGCGGTCAGCGAGCTGGCCACCGTGTTCCCGCTCGATATCTCGTCGTCCCTGAACGACACGGACGGCTCCGAGACTCTGTCGATCAATATTTCGGACCTGCCGCTGGGCGTGACACTCAGCGCCGGCACGCAGAACCAGGACGGTTCCTGGACGCTTGAGCCGGATGACCTCGACGGTCTGAGCATGTCCGTGCCGCAGGGTATCGATCTTGATTTCGACTTCTCGGTCACGGCGACCGCGACCGAGAATGACGGCGATACCGCAAGCGTGTCGCTGGGCGTCGGTGTGGATGGCGACACCACGGCACAGGACCCGGATCTTGAAGTCGGCCCGGCCGAAGGTGACGAGGACACGGATATTCCGCTCGATATTTCCGCCGCGCTGACGGACACGGACGGTTCGGAAACACTATCGGTGAGGATTTCTGGGGTGCCGGATGGCGCGGAACTTTCCGCCGGTACCGAGAACGATGACGGTTCATGGTCACTGACGCCGGAACAACTCGCCGGTCTGACGATCAAACCGCCGCAGGATTCCGATGCGGACTTCACGCTGACCGTCGAAGCGACCTCGGTCGAACAATCGACCGGCGATACGGCGGTAACCTCCGCGGCGGTGGCCGTGACGGTGAACGCCGTGGCCGATGCGCCGAACGTCGCCGCAGGCGACGGTGACGGGGATGTCGGTCAGACCGTGCCGCTGAATATCCAGAGCATCCTCAACGACACCGACGGTTCGGAAAGCCTGTCGATCAACATCGGCGGGTTCCCGGCCGGCGCCAGCCTGAACGCCGGTGCGATCAATAACGACGGGTCTTATACCCTGAGTGTCCAGGACCTTGACGGTCTGGCCATCTCGTTGCCGGACGGCGCCAGCGACGACTTCGACCTGACGGTGACCGCGACGTCGACCGAGCAGTCGAACCAGGATCAGGCGTCGAATGTGGTGACCGCTGCGATCAATGTCGACCCGCTCGCCAATGATGACCGGAATGTCGTCGAAATCGGTGAAGTAACCACCGGCAACGTGCTGACCGGCGAGGGCGACAGTGTTGACCCGTCGGCCGCTTCGGATGTCGGTTCCGAGGGTGGCAACAGCGTTGTCGACGTTTCCTTCGGCGGCGTGAGCAAGAGCTTCAACAACCCGAACGACGTTCAGACCGATGCCGACGGCAATTACATCGAAATCGCCGGCGATCACGGGACGCTCAAGATGTACCAGGATGGCTCCTACGATTACGCCGCTGATGAAAGCGAAGCGGTTTCGCATGTCGCCGGCCTGACGGGCACGGCAAGCTCCGGCGCCGTCGAGGAATCCTGGTCCGGCGTGCAGACGTTCGCCTTCGACTTCGGCACGTCATACGTCGACGAAAACGGCCAATTCGATCCGACGCTGGCGAACGGACAGGTGACCTTTACCTCCGACGGCATCGGTGTCGCCGGAACGCAAGGCGGTATGCCTGTGCCGGATCAGATCAACCATGACAACAATACCGGTCAGAGCCAGGCGCTCGGTATCGACCTCGGCGGTTCCACCAGTTCCGCCACGCTCACCGTGTCGCGTCTGTTCAACAACGAAGACGGTGGCGAGCAAGGTGTGTGGCAGGCCTATGATGCCGACGGCAATTTGGTCGGCGAAGGCACCTTGAATGCGTCGACGGTCGATTACAGTGGGTCGAACAATACCGGCACGGCCGAGATTTCCCTGCCGGACGGCGGCTCGTTCCAGTATCTGGTATTCACGGCGACCGATACTGGTAACGACCAGAACCAGAACGATTCCAGCGATTTCTTCGTCCGCGCGCTTCAGTACGAGACCGATGCGGCGGAAGGAGGTGAAGACGCGTTCACCTACACGATGCAGGATGCAGACGGCGATACCGCCTCGGCGACACTGACGATCGACGTCTCCGAGGAACAGGATACGACCGCTTCCGATCCGACGCTCAATACCGCCGACGCAGCGGGGCTCGAAGACAACGACATTCCGCTCAATATCGCGGCGGGTCTCGGCGATCTGGACGGTTCGGAAACGCTCTCGATCTCGATCGCGGGTGTGCCGAACGATGCGTCGCTTTCCGCCGGGACCAAGAACGACGATGGCACGTGGTCTGTAGCGCCGGAGGATCTGGCGGGTCTGACGATCCGGCCGCCGTTGCACAGCAATGAAGATTTCCAACTCACGGTGACCGCGACGTCGACCGAGGCCAATGGCGGCGATACCGCGACCACCACAGCAACCATCGATGTCGATGTAACCGGTGTTGCCGACGCGCCGACGCTTTCGGCGACCGTCGGCGAGCCGACGGAAACGCCGGCGACGGGTACGCTGACCATCACCAACATGGGGCAGGAAAGCGCCGGCTACAACAACAGCTACGGTTATTACGTCAAGGATGCCGACGGCAACCCGACCGAAGGCATGGTCATCTGGGACAACACCAAGCAGGAGATTGGTGATACCTTCATGCTGGAAGGCGTCGATCCGGACAGCATCGGTTTCTTTGTCATCCCGAACGGTGACAACGAAAATTCAGGCCTGGGTGATAACACGGCTGTCACGTTCGAGCAGGATGGCAGCGGCAACTGGCACGTCGTCGGTCCGAACGGCAACAGACTCGAAGGAGCGGGTGATCCGGTTCTGTTTAGCGATCCGGCGCTCAACGAAGGTAACTTCGACTATACGACCGACAATAACGTTGCCGGCAACCAGAACTGGGAAGACCTGTTCGGTGGCGGCGACAACGACTTCAACGACGTCAACATCAACGTCAATTACACGCCGGGCGAAGGTTCCGGCACGGCCGAGTATCCGCTGAACATTTCGAGTGAACTGGTGGACGCAGACGGTTCGGAAGAACTTTCGATTACGGTGACGGGGCTGCCTGAAGGTGCGTCCCTGTCCGCCGGTACGACGAACAATGACGGCTCGGTCACGCTGACCCCGGCACAACTGGCCGGTTTGACCATGACCGTGGCGCTCGGAACCGAAGATTTTCAAATCGGCGTCACCGCGACGACGACCGAAAACGACGGTGACAGTACGTCCGTTTCGACGACGGTGGCGATCGATGCGCCGGACGGCGACGTGACCGCCGAAGCGCCGGATCTGACCGCCTATGACGGTTCGGGTGACGAGGACACGGATATTCCGCTCGACATCAACAGCTCGCTGACGGATATCGACGGTTCGGAAACTCTTTCGATCACCATCGCGGGGGTGCCGAACGATGCCACGCTGAGCGCCGGAACGAAGAACAACGACGGGACCTGGACGCTGGAAGAGGGCGATCTGGACGGCCTGACGGTTAGGCCGGGCACGCATTCCGATGACGACATGGAACTGACGATTACGGCGACGTCGACCGAAAGTGCCACAGGTGACACGGCGAGCCAGACGGTCTCCATGAACGTGGCGGTGAATGCCGTTGCCGACGCACCGCAGCTCACGGCGTCGATTGGCCAGGGCGTGGTCATCGAGGGCGATTCCGTCGCCGGTGAGACGTCCACCGTATTCTCTTCCAACTTCGGCAATTCGGATGTCGGGTTCGTGCAGACACTCGATGGCTGGAGCACGAACTCCGATGCGATTGAAACCTGGGACTCGTCCAGCGGTCAGACCGGTGACGGTGGCTATATCGAGCTGAATGACGATTCCAGCGATTACTTTGACGATGCGACCAGCATCAATCGCGATTTTCCAACCGAAGAAGGAGCGACCTATACGCTGACCTTCCGTTATTCGCCGCGGCCGGGATATGACGAGGACGTGAACCGGATGGATATCCGGGTCGACGGCCAGGCTATCGAGACTGTTTCCGCGGACGGGGCCGGGAATTCCGACAACGTCTGGCAGACGCAGACCATTACGTTCGTGGGCAACGGTGAAAACATGAACCTCGAGTTCCTGTCGACCGGTGAGGCACAGACGCATGGGCGTGGGATGCGGCTCGATGACGTGGTTTTGACGCAAACTACCGAGGAAGAGACCGGTGAAACCACGATCGAGTATCCGCTGGATATTACCGCGGCACTCACGGACTCTGACGGTTCGGAATCGCTGTCGATCGACGTGGGGAATATGCCGGAAGGCGCGACGCTCTCCGCCGGTACCCAGAACAGCGACGGTTCGTGGACGTTGACGGCGGGGCAGTTGGTTGGGTTGACGATGACCGTTGCCGCCGGCACGGAGGATTTCAACCTGTCCGTGACCGCGGTTTCGACGGAAACGTCGAACGACGACAGCGCCTCGACGACGACGTCGCTGTTCGTGGATGTGCCGGAAACCAATACCGACACGTCGGCGGACGGCGTGAACCTCTCGGCAGGTGACGTCAGCGGTGATGAAGACCAGGCCATTCCGCTTGATATCGCATCGTCGCTCAACGACACGGACGGTTCGGAATCGCTCTCGATCACGATTTCCGGGATGCCGAGCGGCGCCGTGCTCAGTGCCGGGACGCAGAACAATGACGGTACCTGGACTCTCCAGACCGGCGACCTGCATGGTCTCACCCTCACGCCGCCGGAGAACGGCAACGAGGACTTCATGCTGACGGTGACGGCGACGGGAACCGAATCCGAAGGTGGCGGAACCTCGTCGCAGAGCACGAGTTTCGATGTCGATGTTACCGGTGTTGCCGATCGCGCATCGGTCTCGGCTTCGGCGACGTTGGCCGAAGGGCATCTCGGCGGCCGCGGGTCGCGGTCGGGTTCGGGGCACGGTCATTCCGGTTCGGGTTCTGGCTCAGGTTCAGGTTCAGGTTCAGGTTCAGGACATGGCCATTCGGGGTCCGGATCCGGTCACGACAGCGACCTGATCGCGTTCTTCGAAGTAACCGAAGACGACGACGGTCACGAAATCGACAATCAGGTTGGTCGTAATGACGGTGAGAACCATCATGTCGGCTTCAATCACGACAGCGACGGACCGAGCGGCACGTCGGCAGTCTTTGACGGCCATTACGACTACATCGAGGTCGACCACAAGAACAACATGGAGATGGAATCCGGCACGTTCGTGATGTGGTTCAAGACCGACAATGCGGATAGCAAGCAGGCGCTCTTCTCCAAGGACTCTCATGGTTACGACGATGGCGGGCATCTGACCGGTTTCGTCGATGACGGTCAGCTCGAGGTGCGGCTGCAAAGCGGCAGCAATAGCTTCATGGTCCAGGGCGGCAGCGTGAACACCGGTGCCTGGCACCAGATGGCGTTTTCGTTCGGTCCGGACGGCATGCGTCTTTATCTGGATGGCAATCTCGTTGACAGCGACAGCTACACCGGCGGCATGACCGACAACGAGGAACCGCTGCTGTTCGGTGCCAACCAGTGGTCCAGCAGCGATGGTGAGACAAACAACCTGCGTGATTTCTTCGATGGAGAAATGGACAAGATCGCGGTCTATGACCGTGCACTGACGCCGACCGAGATCGCCAACATGCATGACGCAGGTGTTTCCCAGGTTGTGAGTGGTGATGACACGCTGGTCTATGATTTGGATATCGAGGGCTCTCTGACCGATGTTGATGGGTCCGAGACCCTGTCGTTCCAAGTGCGCGGGCTGCCGGACGGCGTTACGCTTTCGGCGGGTCAAAGCGACGGTAACGGCACTTGGACACTCGGGTCCGACGATCTCTCGGGCCTGACAATGACAGTCGATCAGAGTGTCAGCGACGATTTCTCCATTGAGGTCGTCGCGGTCAGTACCGAGGATGACGGCGATACTGAGGAATCCCGGGTGGTTTCACTGGAAATCGATGTCGCCGTGCAGGATCCGGTGGAAGTCAACGGCACGTATCATAGCGAAACCCTCGAAGGCGCCAGTGGTGACGATTCAATCTCCGGGAATTCCGGTCACGACGAGCTGTATGGCTTTGCCGGAGACGATATCCTCAATGGCGGATCGGGTAACGACTCGCTGTTCGGTGACATCGGCAACGACGTCATGGACGGCGGCACCGGTCACGATTATCTGTCGGGCGGCGCCGGCGACGACACGCTCACCGGCGGTCATGGGGACGACACCCTGGACGGTGGTGCCGGCAACGACGACATGTTCGGTGGTAGCGGACACGAAGTTATGCTCGGCGGTGACGGCGACGATACCATGGAGGGCGGAGACGGCGACGACCGGCTCTATGGCCAGGATGGCTTCGACAGCATCGACGGCGGCAGTGGCCACGACCAGCTCTATGGTGGCGAAGGCAGCGACGTCCTTGTCGGCGGCGATGGCAACGACACCCTGCAGGGTGGCCTTGGCGACGATACCCTGACCGGCGGCAGCGGTGCCGACCGCTTCGAGATGGATGCCGCGAGCGGCCACGACATCATCCAGGACATCATGGAACAGGACACGGTTGTCTTCGAAGGTCAGGAATTCCACGCTGACGATATGATCTTCAATGAAAACGAGGACGGCGACGTGGTCGTGTCCTTCGCCGGTGTCGAAGGCCAGTCGGTTACCCTGAACGGGGTCAGCATGGATGACCTGGACCGCAACGGTGACGGCGATGTCAGTGATGGGTATTCCGTCACCGAAGGCGATGGCAAGGTCACCTTGACGATCGACGCACAATAATTCTTTGAGCGCAGACAAGGACACCTCTCCGGCAAAACAGCGGGGAGGTGTTTCTTTGTCTTATTCCGCGGCGTCTTCGACGGTGGGGTCGACGCGGAAGTGTGCCCAACGACGCATGCCGCCCCGGTTTTCCAGATAATTGACGAGCGCCGTCGCCGGCTTGCGGTCGAATTTGCTGTCTGATTGGTCCATTAGGATATCGGAAACCTTGCGGAACGGCATGGCACCCCGGTACGCACGCGGGCTGACCATGCCGACAAAGGCGTTGGCGACCGCGAGGATACGCGCCGTGTGGATAATTTCCTCTTCCTTGAGGCCGAGAGGACCCTTGCCGTCCCAGGTCTCTCCGAACTGACGAATGGTCTCGACGACCGGCCCTTCAAAGGTAACATTCTCGATCAGATCGACCGTGGTCAGGTAGGCGTTCGAGACCAGCATCCGTTCCTCTTCGGTCAGATCCTCGGTCTTCATCAGCAATTCCTCGGACACGAAAATCTTGCCGAGATTCATCAGGCTGCCGGAGATGTCGACGGTTTTGACGTCGATGTCTTCCATGCCCATTTCCTGGGCGATGGCGCGCGAGACCTCGGCGACTCGCGACGAGTGGTTGGCCGAAAACGGATCGCGACGGTCGACGACGCTGACCAGCGTGTCGATCAGTTCCTTCATCATCTTTTCCGACTTCACCCGCGCCAACTGCAGTTCGGTGATGTCGTCAATGACCAAAAGGCAGCCGGGCGGATAGTCGCGGTCGCCCCGAAGCGGCAGGCCGTCGACCTTGACGACCTGGAACGCATTTTCATCCTCTGCGTCCTCAACCTCCGGATCTCCGAACGTGAATATCTTCTGCTCCCGTTCGAAGTCGTCGATGACACGTTTGATTAGCCCACTGTATTCCTGCGCTTTCACCGGACCGATCACGGCAGCCATGGACTTGCCCTTGATATCCGTGATCGGAATGCCGTTGGCTTCGGCGACGGGCATATTGGCGAAGGTATAAGTCGTATTGCGGTCGACGGCGCAAATTTGCGTCGGCTGGTTATCGGTGACCATTCGCATGAACTTGGTCAGGTTCTCGAACCGCTCCAGCGACACCTGCGCCCTGTGCAGGGCTTCCGAAGCGCGTGCCGAGGCCGCGTGCTTCCAGACGAACAGAATGGTCAGCGTGACGATGACGATAATCGCGATAAAGACACCAAGAATGAAGTTGAGCCGGTTCTCGATGGGGCCGAGCGCTTCCGAGCGGGATATCTTGCGGACCAGAATCCACGGTACTTGCGCAACCTCGCGGGACACCATCAGGACCCGGTCGCCGCTGTAATCCAGATTGTTGATGAAGCTGCCGGGGATATTGATGGCATCGGCAATGGCAATGTTTGGCGAGGCCAGGGCCACCGTACGTTTCAGCGCAGCCGCGCCGTCGCGAAGCGGCGACAGGTATTCGACCTTGCCGCCCGATTTGCGGACGATGATGGTTTCCGCCGTCTTGGTCAGGGTGCCGGGCTGATCGAGTTTTTCCCACAGGGTTTCGTCGACGAGGCGTATGCCGACGACGGCACCTATGCCCTTGGCGCCCGCGCCGCCTTCCTGCATGGCGTAGACCGGCAGGGCAAACCCTATGGTCGGCTCGCCGCTGGCGCCCAGGTACATGTCGATAATCGCGGGTTCGCCGTCCAGCGCCTTACGGACGGCTTCCTTGATGCGGCCGGTCACCGGCGGCATGTCGGGCGTCGAAATGATGGGATTCGCGTCTTTGTTGACGAGCCCGATGCCGGCAACGCCGACACGTTCGACATTGGCGGCGATCTCGCCGACCGGCGGCGGCGCCTTGAAGGCCGAACGCTCGGCCGTGGCGATCAGGAGATTGCGCAGGAAACCGTGTGATGCACTGGCACCGATGCCGCCGCCAGATCCGCCGCCTTCGAGGCCCTGCAGCAGGGAGTCTGCGGCCGATTGCGGCTCCGAACCCGAAGGTGCCGCCGTGTTCGGATCCGGGGTCGAGGCCAGTTCAGACATGTAGAGTTGCAGCGAGGCGTTTTGCGTCAGGTCGCGAAGCACGTCGAAGTTGGCGTCAATCCAGTCGTTGACCGCGGCAAGGCGGGAATCGGCAACGATCCCGAGGCGAACCTGCCAAGCCTGGGTTTCACGTTTGAGTTCCTCGTTCACGTAGAATTTCGCCAGCACGACCGCGCCGGCGACCATCAGCGCAACGGCAATGCCGCCCGCGAGAACGAATTTATTCACCTTGCGGGGCGGCAGATTATCTTCCGCAACGGCGGCAGGTTTTCCCTCGGGTTTCGATTCCTCGGATTCTTTGTCTTTTTTCTTGCGGCCAAGCGACAACGCCATGCCGATCCCCCTGATGCAAACGGCTAAACGAAGCGCCATGATAACCGGTTCCAATGTCTAGAGGAATCCCTTCGTTTGCAATCCCGCAAGGTGTGCTTAACCACACTTTAACGTGAATCAATTCGGGTATATATTTACCTTCATGAACACTGGTTTTTCTTTTGTAATCAAACAACTGGACGAGTTTTCTTCGGCTTTCCGCTGGGGGAGAGCTTCCGCCGGTGGCGTATTCGTGTCGGTGGTTTCGGCATTTCTGCTTGTATTGGCGTTGAGCGTTCAGTTCGCCGCCGCCGGCGAATCGCCGCAGCCGAGCTTTTTTAATTCGACGGAAGTCCGTTCGAAGAATATGGAGCCGTTCAAGAAATGGCGGTCGGCGCTGGCGCGTTATGCCGTGGAATCAAAGAAAAATCCGAAGCCGCCGTGCCCGGGCCAACAGATGCAGATCTGCACCTACGACGACTGGCTGAGCTTCCTAAAGACGCTCGAAGGCAAGCCACCGCTGATCCAGTTGAACGAGATCAATAACCGGATCAACCAGGCAAAGTACATTACCGATTCCGCCAACTGGGGTCAGAGCGACTACTGGGCGACACCGGCCGAGTTCATGGCGCGCTTCGGCGATTGCGAGGACTATGCAATCCTCAAGTATCTGTCCCTGCGTCGGCTCGGATGGAAGGAGAGCGCGCTCAGGGTTGTTGCGGTCAAGGACCTGAACCTCAAGGTTGGCCACGCGGTGCTGATCGTGTTCTTCAAGCACCCGAAGAACGGCCAGATTCTGAACCTGCTGCTGGATAATCAGATCAAATCCATCGCCAATGCCGACAATGTCCGGCACTAC
Source organism: Rhodospirillales bacterium (assembly GCA_965229805.1). Lineage (GTDB taxonomy): Bacteria > Pseudomonadota > Alphaproteobacteria > Rhodospirillales > Casp-alpha2 > UBA4479. The sequence continues at coordinate 1,688,689 of CBDDJO010000002.1, forward strand.
CAGCCGGTGTTTTCGATCAACAAGTACTTCTGGTGGCGGCATCATCCTGTGACAGGCTGATGTGGGCCGCTTAATGCGACGATCGGCTGAATCCTCTGGCAATTCCGAGCTCAATCACTACATTTCGGGTTGCCCATACCCGGAGATACCATGACCGACCTCGCGCGCGAAATCGCGTCCCGACGCACGTTTGCCATCATTTCACACCCCGACGCCGGTAAGACGACGCTGACGGAAAAGCTATTGCTGTTCGGCGGCGCGATCCAGATGGCGGGCGCGGTCAAGGCGCGTGGTGAACAGCGCCGGGCACGCTCCGACTGGATGAAGGTCGAGCGCGAGCGGGGCATTTCCGTCGCCTCCTCGGTGATGACGTACGACTATGCGGACTGCACCTTCAACCTGCTCGATACGCCGGGGCACGAAGATTTCTCGGAAGATACCTACCGGACGCTAACCGCCGTCGACAGTGCCGTCATGGTGATCGACGCGGCTCGTGGTATCGAGACGCAGACCCGCAAGCTATTCGAGGTCTGCCGCCTTCGGAACGTGCCGATCACGACCTTCGTCAACAAGATGGACCGCGAAGCCCGCGATCCATTCGACTTGCTGGACGAAATCGAACAGACGCTGGCGCTCGACGTCACGCCCGCAAGCTGGCCGATCGGCATGGGCCGTGATTTTCTAGGCTGCTATGACCTGATCAACGACAAACTGGTACTGGTCTCGCGTTCGAAGGGCGAAAGGCCGGATGAAGGCGAGCCGTGCAACGGCCTGGACGATCCCAAGCTCGACGAACTTTTGCCGGACTATGCGGTCGCCAAGCTGCGCGAGGAAGTCGAGATGGTGCGCGGTCTATGCCCGCCGCTTGATCCCGAGGCGTACCTGGGCGGACACATGACGCCGGTCTATTTCGGCAGTGCCATCAATAATTTCGGCGTACGCGAACTGCTTGACGGTCTTGTGACCCGCGCACCAAAACCGCGTGCGCAGGAGGCCAAGGAGCGTGTCGTCCAGCCGGACGAGGGTAAGTTCTCCGGCTTTGTGTTCAAGATTCAGGCGAACATGGATCCGAAACACCGCGACCGGATCGCGTTTGTCCGGGTCTGCTCGGGACAGTTCAAGCGCGGCATGAAGCTGAAACATGCGCGAACCGGAAAGACGCTCAACGTGCACAATGCGGTGCTGTTCCTGGCGCGGGACAGGGAACTCGCCGAGGACGCCGTCGCCGGCGACATCATCGGCATTCCGAACCACGGGAACCTGCGTATTGGGGATGTTCTGAGCGAGGGGGAAAACCTGCACTTCACGGGTATCCCGAGCTTCGCGCCGGAGCTGTTGCAGAAGGTCCGACCGGACGATCCGATGAAGGCCAAGCACCTCGGTCGGGCGTTACAGCAACTGGCGGAGGAGGGGGCCGCCCGGGTCATCAGGCCGTCGATCGGCGCGGACTGGATCGTCGGTGTCGTAGGGACCTTGCAGTTCGAGGTGATGGCGGACCGAATTCGCACGGAGTACGACATACCTGTTCACTTCGAGCCCACGGAATTAATGACGGCGCGCTGGGTAGGCGGCGAGCAGCAGATGATGAAAAAATTCCTGGACGGAAACAAAACCGCGATCGGCACAGATCACGACGGGGAGCCCGTATTCCTGGCGCGCAACGCCTGGCACCTCAACAAGGCGACCGAGGACTGGCCGGACCTGCAATTCATGAAAACCCGAGAGCAGATCGTTTAGGGGAGGTGATCCGCAGATGAAGCCCAGGTTCGAGTACGTCAGGCTCCCCGAGGGCGAAGCGCGCCGGCTCTTGATCGAGACGAGAGCGGCGCGGCCGAAGGACGAGCCGATGTGGGTGTTTGCGTTCGGCTCGCTGATGTGGAACCCGTGCTTCGAGCACGATGTGAAAGCTCCGGCTCTCCTGAGGGGCTATGATCGGAAGTTCCATATCTGGACCACCCGCGCGCGCGGCACCCCCGACAATCCCGGTCTCGGCCTTTGCCTCGAGGATTGCTGTGGCATGTGCCGCGGGATCGCCTACAGACTTGTCGAGGACGATGTAGAGGATGCCTGGGAACGCTTATGGGAGCGCGAAATGGGGAGCGGTATCTACCGGCCGGCCTGGGTGTCCGTGGAGACGGAAAGTCATAATCGGGTCGTTGCGCTGACGTTCATCGTCAACCGCGACCATCCCCACTATGCAGGGCCTATGCCGAGTGACCGCATGGCGACGATCATGGCCGGAGCGAAGGGGAGTTACGGGCTTTGCCGGGATTACCTTGCGGGCACGATCGAGGAGATGCGCAAGCTCGATGTGATCGATTCGGATCTTGAAGCATTGCTGGCGCGGGTCGACGCCCTGGAACAGGGGGCGGACTGATCGGAAAATCTCAGAGCGGTGTGCGCGGGATCAGCGGCACTTGACGTCGGAATCGACCTTGAACTCGCGTTCATACCACGATGGCATGACCGAGAATCCCACCTGACCGGTGTGATTCTGCTTTTTACTTACACGGAATGTCTTCGCATCGCCGGCTTCCAGGCGCATCTTGCGGGCGCTGATTTGCTGACGGTTCGGCCCGTCCATGCGGAACATGGCGAACGTCCCGTTGTCCGGCCATGCGGCGCCGGTATTGATCACGCGAAAGACGCTGACACCGTTCTCGCAGGACGCCGTGATCTTGACGTTGATGGGGCGTCCAGAGGTGTCGGTGGCGAATTTCTCCAGCGCCACGATCGAGGTCGCGGCCTCTTTTGTGGCGTTACCGGCGGAAGTTGCCGAAGCAACTTCTGTCGAATTGTCCGAGCCCCCGCCATAAGATACCTGTGTCGCAGCATTGCCGTTCGTTCCGGCGTCGCTACCGGCCGCGGTCGAAAAGTCGTTCAACGCGGCCATTGCCTGCTGTTCGGCAAGGCATTCCGCGACAGAAATCCATTGCCTGGACATATAAACGTATTTTGCAATATCCGTTGCGCTGGCTTCGCGGGCCTGACCCTGGACCCTGAGCACGGCACCCTTGCCGGCACGTTGCAGTTGCTCAAGCTGCGAGAGATTCTTGTTGAGTGCGACCAGGTACGGTGCCCAGTCGCCGCCATGCGCCTTGTGGATGTAACTTTTCACCTGCTCGTGCGTAAAGTCCCCGAGATAAACGCTTTTCGGGAACGGGGCGCACGCCGTTTGCGCCTGCGCCTGCGACGCGGCGAACAAGACTGCGAAAACAACGAAAATGGTGCGGAAAACCGCCATCGGAATCACCTCACTAGAGCAACGGTGAGGAGACTACATATAGAACCTGAACGCAGTCTGACGATTCCGTGATTATATGTAACGAATTGTAACCCACGCCTTGCCGGAAGCCGTTGATTAGACGCGCGTTTTTTGTTCCCGATGGAGGATGTAGAGTCCCGCAGCGATGATGATTCCGGCACCGACGTAGGTCCACATGTCGGGGAGTGTGCCAAACAGTACGAATCCGATAACCGACGCCCAGATCAGGTTGGTATAGCTGTAGGGCGCGATTTGAGATGCCTCGGCGTTGGTAAACGCCTTGATCATGCAGAAATGGCCAAGCGTGCCGAACAATCCCGCTAGGGCCATAATGGCCCAGTCCAGAGGCGCGAACATGACGAAATGATACGGCACGATCGCGCTCATGATGACCGCGCCCAGGAGCGCGCTGTAAAATAGCGTGGTCAATACCGAGTCCTGACCGCTCAGCGCACGTGTGGAAAGCTGATAGCATGCGTAGCAGGCGGCCGCGCCTAGTACCCAAAATGCCCCATCGGCGATGCCGCCCAGACCCGGCCGGATGATGATCATCGCACCGATGAATCCGATCGCTACCGATACCCAGCGCCGGATCCCGACTTTCTCCTTCAGCACGAATGGTGCTGCCGCCGTCAACATCAGCGGGGCCGTGAACATGATGGCGCTGGCCTCGGCGACCTGGATGGTGCCGAGACCGGTAAAGAAGCACAACGTTGCACCCAGCAGAAACAGTGAGCGGATCAACTGGAACAAGAGGCTTTGCGTCTTGATCAGTCCGGGTATCCGGGGGGCAAGCACAACCAGCAAGATGACGACCTGGAAAAAATACCGGCCCCATACCGCCTGCATCGTCGGGTACAGGGAAACGAGGTACTTCGCACAGGTGTCCATGGAGACGAACATGAGCATTGTCATCACCATCCAGAAAATGCCGGCGCGGTTATCGTTCTGTTGTGGGGCGGGGGTGTTTGGCATGCCGGGCACTGTAATCTTTTGCACGCATAAGTCAGTAAAAAGGTAATGCGTTTGCGGTGCATATGATGTCTAAGAACCGGCATGGACACACCGCCGCCGACACAACCCACCCGGATCGAGATCGAGGGCTTTTCCGGCCGCTTGCGGCGTCATTCGACGGAATTGGTGCGCTTGGCGACGCCGATCGTGATCTCGCGTTCCGGATTCTTGTTTCTCGTCATGGCGGACACCGTCATGACCGGGCGTTTCGATGCCGAGGAACTGGCGTATCTGGCGATCGGGCTTGGGTTAATCATGCCGATGATGATTACGTCGCTCGGGATGATCATGGGCACGCTGGTGCTGACGGCGAATGCATTTGGCGCCGGGCGAGCGGATGAATGCGGGCCGATCTGGCGGCGCTCGTTGAGTTACGCATTCGTTCTCGGGCTGATCTGCGTGGGGGTCGGGTCCTTCGGCAATGAACTACTGCTCCTGACCGGACAAACGGCCGACGTTGCGAAACACGGTGGCGAGATCATGTGGATCATCTCTCTCGGCCTGCCGGGTCATCTGCTGTTCCTGTCGTCGGCATATTTTCTGGAAGGAATCGGCCGCCCCACCCACGCGATGGTCATCATGATCCTGGCAAATGTCCTGAATATCGGCCTGAATTGGCTGTTGATCGACGGTCCTTGGTTAAGCGAACCGCTTGGAGGCACCGGTGCGGCGTGGGCGACCACTGCGGCGCGCTGGTTCATGGCGATCGGTATGGCGGTGATCGTCTGGAACCTGCGTGACCGGAACAGGTTCGCAATCCGCACACCGCTTTCGGGTGGATTCCGGTCGTGGCAGGAACTCCGGCGGATCGGGTACGCCATCGGCTTGAGCGTCGGCGTGGAAGCATTGGCATTTGCCGTTCTGAACGCATACGCGGGGTGGCTCGGCAAGATTCCGCTGGCCGCTTATGGCCTGACGCTCAACCTGATGGCGCTCGCCTTCATGCTGGCGCTCGGTATCGGCTCGGCAACGGCGGTTCGGGTCGGTATCGCATTCGGGCGGGGCGATATTCCGGACGCGGCACTGGCCGGCTGGACAGGGCTCGGTGCCAACGTGTTGGTGATGTGCGGGACTGGATTGATCGCTTTCTTTTTCGATGCGGAACTGGTTGGGTTTTACACCGATAACCCCGAATTGCTTGTTGAAGCGGCCATTACCGTTGCGTTCATCACATGGATATTCGTTCCCGACGGCGGCCAGGCAGTCATGGCTAATGCGCTCAGAGGGCGCAAGGACGTTTGGATGCCGACGGTTATCCAGACGGCGAGTTTCTTCGGCGTGATGGTGCCCTTCGGTTATGTTTCGGCATTCGTGTGGGACAATGGCACGGTCGGTCTGTTCCAGGGAATCCTGGCCGGTTGTATCGTTTCGCTCACGGCGCTGAGTATCCGCTTTCACATGCTATCGCAAAAAGTGCCGGCACGGGCAGCCGGCTGATAGCGCGCGGTCAAGCGTGGCGTTGGCAGTCGATGCAGTTGGGTGCGCTCGGGTCGTTTTCGAGGCGTTTGAGCGCGATGTCCTCGTCGCAGATGGTGCAGTAGCCGTAATCGCCGGTTTCAATTCGCTCCAGTGCCGCCTGGATGCGCTGCCGTTCGATTTCACGTCTGCGCTCGGTTTCCAGCTGCATGGCCTGTCCTTGCAGCGCATCCATGCGCGACAGGCGTCCGACAGATGTCTGGTCGAGTTCGACCGGTTTTCTGGAATCGGCCGAAATATTCGAGATCGCATCCAGTTCGTCCCGCATTTTGAGCAGGCGCTTCTTGAACTTGGTAATCTGTGCCTTCGTCAAAGCCATGATCAGCGCTCCCGCAGCGCGTCCTGCATACGTCCGATCAAGGGATCCAGAATGTATTCCATGATCGTTCGCGATCCGGTCTGGATCGATGCCACCACCTGCATGCCGGGAAAAAGGTCGTAACGAAGCTTACCATCCTCGAAGAAACTTTTGTCCGTCGATATTCGTACCTTGTAAAAGGGGCGGCCTTCCTCGGTGACCAGCGTGTCCGGAGATACCCGGTCGACAGTGCCCCTGAGGTCGCCGAATTTGGCGGCATCCGCGGATGCCAGTGTTACCTTCGCGGCCTGGCCGGCGCGCACGTAACCAATGTCCTGTGGCGGCAATTGCGCCTCGATGATCAAACGGTCATCCGCCGGCACGATATCGACCACCGTGGAGCCGGCCTTCACGACGCCGCCGACGCTGACGACGTGGAGTGTCTTGACGATACCGTCGACGGGGGCGCGTAGCGTCGTCCGGTTGAGGCTGTCCTCGGACTTGCGAATACGCTGGGATAGCTCCTCCATCTCGCGGGTCGCCTTATCGAGTTCGGTCTGCGCCTCTTCACGGAACGTTGCACGGATCGTGTCCATGTTCGCGCGTGCCTCGCCAAGCGCGGCGCGGAGGCGCGGCAAGGCCGCTTCGGCCTCGTCGATACGGCCACGCAGATCTGCTGCTTCCTTGAGGAGATTGAGGTGAAGCATGCGGTTCGTGAGTTCCTTGGCTAGCAGCTTTTCGGAAATTTCGATCTGTTCCGTAATCAGGTTCAGGCTCTTGCGTGCGCTCTCCCGCCGCGCCTGCACCTCCTTGATTTCCAATTCCCGCTGGCGGATCGCGTCTTCCTGGGCACGAACCTGGCCGAGTTTCCTGTTCTTCCGGGATTGGAACATGCTCATCGCCTGTTTGACGAGTTCCGGCTCGGCTTTGACCAGGGCTGGCGGGAATTCAGGTTTTTCCTTGCCGGCGAGCTCCGCCCTAAGCCGTGAGATTTCCGCCAATAGCGAGCGCAGCCGAATCTTCAGTTCCTGCACGTCGGCGCCGCTTTGCGTCTGTTCAAGTTCGATCAGCGGCTGGCCCGCGACGACTCGGTCACCCTCCTTGGCGAGGATCGTCCGGACGATACCGCCCTCAAGGTGGTCGACCGACTGAACGTTGGTCGATGGCGTGACCTCGCCGGTGGCCACCGATACGATATCCAGTTCGGCGTTCGTGGCCCAAACGGTGAAGCCAACGACGGCGGCGACGCAGAGCCCCAAAAACATGTGGGTACCGCGTTTGATTTCATCGTCGGCTGGCGTCTGGATGTCGGTTTCGTCGCTCATGACGCCGACTCCGACCGTACGACCCGGGGTTTGTTCTGACGTAAAGTCGGGGTCGGTTTGCTGTCGAGATCGAGGATCAGGGTCGCCGCGCTGACGATTTTGGGATCTCGTGAAAACGCGATAATCGTTTTGCCACGCCGCGCCATGTCGATGAGCGCCGAGTAAACGAAGGCCGTTCCCTCGTCATCAAGGCTTTCGGTCGGTTCGTCCAGAACGGCCAGTTTGCCACCGACGAACATCGCGCGGGCAAACGCGAGACGACGGCGTTGACCCAGTGCCATGTTGCCGCCGCCGTTGGCGATCATCCGGTCCATGCCGTCAGGGCTTTCATCGACGAAGGGGCCGAGGCCGACCTCCCGGACAATGCGCATCAACGTTTCATCGGACTGCCCGGGATTGGAGGCCTCCAGGTTTTCCCGCAGCGTCGCATTGATAAAGGTCGGTTCTTGGGGCAGGTACATCAACTGCGAGCGCCACCAGGCGGGGTCGAGTTGTTTGAGGTCGACGCCGTCGGCCAGCACTTGGCCGCGCGTCGGCTGCAGCAGGCCTGCGGCCATTTTCGCCAGCGTCGATTTGCCGGCGCCGTTGGATCCGGTGACGACCATGACCCCGCCCGGGGGGAGTTTGAAATTCATGCCTTCGAACAAGGGGGTCGAGGCGCCGGAATAGGAAAACGATACGTCGCGGAATTCGATTTGTCCGTTGAACTTGCTGAGTTTCGCGCCTTTTTCAGGCTCCACGGGCAACGAAGCGAATTCTCGTACCTTTGCAAGCGCGTTTTCGGCCTTGGCGAAGCTTTCGCCAAGTTGTGCAAATTTGATTATCGGTCCGAGTGCGCGCGCCGACAGGATGTTGGCGCCGATCAGTAGTCCGATGTCGAGTTCGCCGTGGACCACGAGCCAGGCCCCGGTGGAATAGATAAAGACACTCATCAAGGCTTGCGCACTTTGTGTGACAGACTGGACGAGCGCCTGGCGGCGCGCGATCAATGCGCGCAGGAGCCGGGATCTCTCGCTGGCCTTCGCCCACGCCGCGGAGACGATGGCGCGTCCGCCGAACGTACGGATCGTGTCCGTCGCCACATTGGCGTTGTTCAGCAATCCTGATACCTCGTTCTGAGCGCCGCCGAGCGTCGCCGTCGGGCCGCGCAGGCTACGTTGGGAAATCACCGCGAATAGGAAAATCAACACCAGGAAGCCAACCGCAATGCCGGCCAGTGGCGGGCTAAGAAGGAAAAGCGCGACAGCGAACAGCAGCGCGAACGGGACGTCGATTACGGCGGTAATGTTGCCGGGCGTGAAGGCATTTTCGACCAATTCCAACCCGCGGACGACTTCGCGGCGCTCGCCCGGCGGGATGCTTGCCAGCGCCTGGCTCTCGGCCGTCGTCAGGATACCGAAAGCTCCGGTGGAGAGTTCGTCGTCTTTTGTGGCGCTCAGACCCCGCGCCAGCTTCAGGCGGGCCTGCCGGAAGCCAAGTTCCAATGCGATGGCGATCATCACGCCGGACGCGAGCGCCGCCAGCGTCGCGTCTACGCCTTGCCCCACGTACCGGTTCAGCACTTGAATCACAAATAATGGGGAGGCGAGGGCCAGGATATTGGCGAACAGGGACGCCGCCACGATTTCCGTGGTCAGTCCCGGCTTGGCCTTCAGGCGCTTGAAAAATTCACCCATCTTCAGCCCAGTGTCTGGTTCGCGGTCAGATAACCCGCTTAAGGGATACGGACGCTTATTATTTCAGAAATTTAGCCATTTTGACACGCATCAGGAGGTGCTCCGTTAATGACGGTCGCCGGCGTCGAAATTGCTGGTATCGAGAGGTGTGTACTCAATTTGTTGGGTGCCGAAGAAATTCGAGATCATATTCAGGAGCGATGGTTGTTTCTTCGGTTCCGTCTCTTTCGACGCCGTTTCCGGTATCGTATCGGAGGTGGCCTTGTTCGATGGCTCCGGTTCTTCAACCGGTGTTACGGACGCGGTTTCCGGTTCGTGCCGAGTGGTGTCCTCCAAGGCCCGTTGATGGGCAGCCTCAAAGAACGAGAAAAGATCCATGAGCGGGTTGCTTTTCTGTGAACCCGTTTTCTCCGGTGCCACGGGTTTTTCCGTTTCGTTGTCCGCCACAGCCGGGATCGCCGCTACCTCGGCAGGTTCCGGACTACTGTCGGCAGTCGACTCGATAAATGGTGTGGCGGTCATATTTTCTTCAACAGTGGCGGCTTCTTGTGGCGCTGCATCGGCTGCTTGTGCGCGTTTGAAGAATTCCGCGACGTCGCCGAAAAATTTCGAGACCGGGTCGGGGACAGCCGCCGTATCGTTGATATCGGTTGTTTCTTCAACTTGTTCGGGGGCCTTGCTGATCTCGATGACAGTGTCCGGATCCGGAAGAGGCATCCGCGGCATATCCATCATTACGGCTTTCGAGGCGACTTCGGTCTTTTCCGATTTGGATGCGACGAGCTTCTCGTGTGCACTTTTGAAGAAAGAGAATACCTTGGTCAGGCTGAAGCCTCGGTCGTCGTTCGTACCCGGCGCGGTCGATGCATCGGGCAAAGCCGCAATCTCATTATCGGTCTGTTTTGGCAGTGAAATGACATCCAATACCGTCTCCGAACTTATCGGGTCATTCGAAGGGGCCAGAACATGAAACGTCTCTTGGGGCTTCGGGGCGGTCGTTTTAATCTCGGGAGGTGTCGATTCAATTCCGGTGTCGCTTTCGGCGGGGAGGGCGTTCCGCGTTTTCTGTGTGACGCCCTCGGAGGTGCTACTGGCGAATTCAATTGCCGGGGCGTCATCCGTCTGCGCGAACGTGCCCGCGTGCGTGTCAAAGTCGGCAAAGGAGTCATAGCGTGATTTCGGCTTCGGCGGATGTTTCGGCCGGGCCACGAGACCGCCAGACTGCGAGCGTCCGAACGTCTGAACGGTATTGTCGAGGATCGACAGGTCTGGCGCTTCGATATTCCTGAAGAATTCCTGCATCTCCTTGAGCGACCGTCCGCCGGCAACCGTCACATCCGGTTCGATCTCCCCTTGTTGCTGGCCGTTGGCGGGCGAAACAGGCTGGACCGGCGCCGCGTCGGGCGCGCCCGGCGGCCTCTCTGCGGCAGGGGCTGTCTCCGGGAGCGGCGCCGTCGGTGCCTTGATACCCTTTGAGCGCTTGATCACGTCATATTCAAGTAGTCCGGTGGCGGCAAGAAGGCCGTACGCGGCGATCAGGACGTCGGTTTCGGCCGACAATGCGTCAGACTTCGAATTGATGAGGTTGGTTTCACCGGATAGCACATCAATCAGCGAGCGCCGTCCGAGTTGGCGCTCGTTTCTGGCGAGTTCCAGGAATGCCGCGGCGATGTTCGCCTGGTTGTTCAGGTGCGATGCCGTCTGCTTCGCGGTGTCCAGTTGTTGCCAGGCATTGCGGACCTGCTCTTCGATGTTGCGCCGTGTGTCGGCGGCCGTAAAGGTGGTCGCGCTCAGGTCGCTTTCGGAAGCCCGCAAGGTGTTTATCGCCGTGAAACCGAGATTGAAATCGAAGGTCATCTCGACCTTGGCCAGGGTTTCCTGCTCCGCGCCGATCGTGCCGCCGACGTTCTTCTTGAATTTTCGCTCGGCGGTCGCGTCGATCTTGGGCGTGAAGTTATCGGCACGGGCAATCCGGACGTCCTCGACCGCGATATCCGCGTCGAGGATGGCGTTCTTCAGAGATGGGTTGGACTCGAACGCAATGTCCGTCGCCTGGGTCAACGTCGTCGGCAGGAATGGCGCCGGGAACGGGACATCCTCAAGAGCCTCGACATCCTCCGGCATCCGTCCGAACACAGCCTGATAACGGTTGAGCGCATTGGTCAACGCGCCTTCGTTCTGCGCGCGCCGTGCCTGTGCGCCGGCGAGTTGCGTCTTCGCCTGCAGGACGTCCGTCGAAAAACCGGATCCCAGACCGACGAGTGCTTCTTCGAGCCCGGTTTGTTTCCGGATATTGTCCTCTGAGTCCTTCGCGAACTGAAGCGCCCGGTAGGAACGGACGACGTTCAGGTAGGCCGTAACGGCTTCCAGAATAAGTGACTGACGCGTCTCGATCAGATCGTAACGCGCCGCTTCGACCTGTAGCCGGGCCTTGTCGATCGCTGCGTTCGTGGAGCCGAAGTCCCAAAGTAACTGAGTCAGCGAGATATCCCATTCGTGAAATCCGGTACGGGAATCGTCGCCCTGGTCGTTTTCCTGCGTTTCGTGGCCGGCGTTGGCCGTTTGACTGAGTGTGGGGTACCAGGCACCGAGCGCTTCGCGCGCCCGGTTTCTTGCCGCCGTCAGACGGGATTTCGATGCCCGGACGCGGTCATGATTCTCGATGACGTAGGGCAATAGGGTTTCCAGGGTCTCCGCGTGCAACGATTTCGCGTTAAACGTGTATGAGATCGCTGCCACAACGACGCAGCCGAATATTGCCCGTCGCAAGCATCTGATAGAAGGAAACGTGTCCTTCATCGATTGGTCCTACCGTCCCTGGTCGTTCCGGCATGCTTCTAATGGCCGCCGGAACGAGAGCGTATTTTTATTCGCGGTTTGAAATTAGCAAACGATTTCAAACACTCGGTATTTAACCACACATGGCGGCAGCGTAAACAACGGTGTTGAAGAATGCCGAATTCCAAGCCCAGGTGCATCAAAGCGTAATGGCGGAATCGAACGCAAGAGTCTATTGAAGCCTTTACCAAATATCACAATCGAATAACATTCCGAAAACAAAGCATTGCAATTACATGGGTCGCAGTTTTCCGGTGCTTCTGCTACTCTGACAACCATCCTGAGGGCGGTATACCTGATCGGGATTAGCGACGGGAACGGGGGAAATCGTGGAGTTTCTGAAACAGCTGAGCAAAAAGCAGCTCTTCGGACTCATACTGGCGTTGCTTGTGATCATGACGATCATTGGCTCGGTTATCGCCAACTTCACTTATCTCTCCGACGACGAGGAAAAAACTGTCAGGATCGCCGTGGTCGCGCCGCTCAGCGGCCCGATGGCGGTGAATGGCCAATCCCTCAAACAGGGCGCCGAACTCTATGCGGAGGGTATCAACGAGGCGGGCGGTATCCGTGGCGGCCGGGTCATCGTCGATGTCTATGACGACAAGAACGATCCCGCCGAGGCGGCGAAGATCGCCGAAGACCTGGGCGCCAATTCCTCGACACTCGCCGTTATCGGCCATTGGAGCGTCGACGTCACCTCCGCCGTCGCGCCGATTTACGAGAAACACGATCTGCCGATGATCGCGCCGGCGCCGCTGGACCGGAACGTGATCGAAGGGCGTCCGGCCGTTTTCTCAGGGGTTTTCGATACCAATCACGAAACGGCATTTGTCGCCAACTACACGCGCAATGTGCTCGGCCAGAAAACGGCGTCGATCATTCACGATCTCTCGCCCAGGGGTCTGATGATGGCCGAGACCTTCGAGGAAACCTACAAGCGGTTCGGGACGCGCATTCGCTACAAGTGGGGTTTCGACAGTTCCAGTGAGGATTACGAAGATCGTATCCAGGAGATTGTCGAGGATCTGAAGCCGAAACTGGACGTCGGTACGGTCTTTATCGCCGCCGAGGAAGACTCCGCGGCCCTGGTGCTGAAAGCACTGCGCGACGCCAAGGCCCGTAATCCGGTTGTGGGCACGTCGATCCTCGCCACGCGCGCGTTCCAGGAGGCCGTTAGTCCGCAAGGCGATACGGTCGCCAAGTACACGAACGGGATCGTCGCTTCAACGCCGTTGCTGTTCGACACCGCCAACGAGGAAGCACAGGATTTCAATTCGCGCTATCAGAACAAATTCGGCGCATCCTCGGACTGGGTTGCGGCTTATGCGTTCGATACCACGCATCTGGTTGTCGAGGGTTTCAAGGCCGGCAGGCGAACAGAGGACGAGGAGATCATCGCCGGCGGGCGACGTATGATCCGCGAACGCCTTGCCTCTGCGGTTGATGCCGAGACGGGTATCCGCGGCATTTCCGGCGTGAAGACATTTTCCGAAGATGGGGGCGCCAGGTCGCCGGTGTTCATGGGCCGCTACGACGGCCGCAACATGGTCTCGGCATTGACGCAGCTTCAGCCGATCAAGGCCGGGGTTGCCGCCAACTTCATCGAAGAACTTAAGAAGGGCAAGGTCCTCTACGTCAACGACAGGTTCATGTACAAGACCAATGTCGTTTACACCGGTCTGCAACTCAAGGAGGTTCGAGATCTCGACGTCGAGAAAGGCACCGTTACGCTCAACTTCCTGCTCTGGTTCCGTTACAGCGGCGATTTCAAGCCTGAGGACCTGATTTTCTCGAACGCCGTCGAACCGATTACTCTCGACAAGCCGTCGGCCGAGCAGATTTCCCGTGGCCTTAACTACAAACTGTTCGAGGTCACCGAGACGTTCAGCTACAACTTTTCCAAGGTGAAACGGCCCTACGGTACGGTGCTGATCGGCTTCGATTTCGCGCACCGCTTCCTCAACCGGAACAATCTGCAGTATGTGACCGACGTTCTGGGTATCGGTCTGGCCGGGGAAACCACGTTTCAGACAATCCTGGAGCGAAATCAGGTCATAAGCGAGAAACTGGACTGGGATATCGACCGGGCGTGGGTATCGCAGGAGATCGTACCTATCGGCACACGCGGCGATCCTACATATGTCGGCCACGGCTCGGTGGATCCTCTGTTTTCAAGGATCACGATGGGTGTGTTGACAAGCCCGGCGCGGATCAACGTTCGGGATTTCATACCGGAAGAGTACTTCGTTTATCTGACGATTTTCGGTTTTCTCGGTTCGATTTTTGCTGTTGTCATGGATCGCAAGAAGCACGGCCGCTTCTGGTCGGCGCAGTCGTGGATGCTCCGTGTCATGGCCTGGCCGGTGCTTTTATTGGCGGGCGGAAGCCTTTTGCTGGACTGGGCGGTGGTCGAGCTCCAGGCCGGTTATGTCGATATGATCGTGCTGGTGTACGACTGTCTGTGGTGGATCATTCCGGCACGTATTTGCGGCATCGCACTCGAACGTTTCCTGTGGGTGCCGCTGGAGCAGCACACGCGTCGCATGGTACCGAACGTGATCCGAATGTTCGGCTCGCTGAACATTTATATCCTGGCCTCGTTCGGGATTATCGCCTTTGTCTTCGATCAGAAGATTACCAGTCTGCTAGCCACTTCCGGTCTGCTGGCAATGATTATCGGCCTGGCGATCCAGGCCAACATCTCGAACGTGTTCTCGGGTATTGCTATCAACATCGAACGTCCGTTCGTGGTCGGGGACTGGATCAAGATCGGCGACTTGGAGGAAGGCGAGGTCGTCGACATTACCTGGCGCACGGTCCGCATCAAATCGCGCAACGGGTTCACGATCTCGGTGCCGAACGGGCAGGCGTCGGAGATGCCGGTGCAGAACTTTACGGCGGGCAAGGTGACACGATTGTCATATAACCTGAACGTCGATCCGGATGTGGACCCGCGTTACATTGAGGACGTGCTCATGCGCGCGCTTCTGAAATCCGAGCATTTGGTCAAGGAGCCGAAACCGACGGTACGTTACAATGGCACCGTCGATGGCATGAATGATTGGGGCGGAAGCTTCTCGATACAGTATTGGATTGCCAATTATTCAATGCGCGAACAAATCGCTTCCGACGTATGGGATAATGTGTGGGAAGAACTCGAGAAAGCCGGGCTCTGCGGCAAGGTCGACCAGCCGTCTGAAGGCGGTGGCGGCGGTTCCGCGGATTCCGGGGAACCGCAGGCCCAACCAGCCCAGTAACCTGATATAAGACGCCGATCGGAATCCGACGATGTTTCTAGATATGTTGAACTCCGAGCAGCGCGAGGCCTTTCTCGTCCTTGCCAGCCGTATCGCAATCGCAGACGGAGACGGTTCTGCCGATGAAATGGAAGCGATCGAAAAGCTCCGCCATGAAATGGGAGTAACCATACGGATCGATATGACGCGGGCACTGGCGGATATCGACGTTTCCGCATTCGACAATCACAAGGCCCGCGTCATCGCGGCGCTCGAACTGCTGCGTCTTGCCTACGTCGACGAATACGTTCACGAGTCCGAGATTGCCGAGGTCCGTGACGTCTGCGAGGCCATGGGGTTCCCGGAGGAATGGCTGTCGACGATGGGCGAATGGGCGACCCGGTTCAACGAAGTAGAAAACGAGGAACTGGAAGGTGAAATGGCCGAATACCGCGATGCCCTTATCGAGCATGCACACCAGATGATGGATGTCTGAGGCGGCAGTATGTCAGCCGATTATGTCGGCAATATAACCTGGGAGCGCGAATGCCCCTATGTGGACCGCCGGTGTGTAGTAGCGGGTTCTCAGTCCGGCCGCTTCGAACCGTTGATTGAGTATCGACTGATCGACATTCCGTAAAGCCGGGTTATCGGTGGCCCAACCGAACGCCATCGGTCCGCCGACGTATGTAGGAATGGTCGCCAGATAACAGCTTGCATCTGTGAACAGATTGCGAAGGTGCGCCACCGTATTGCGAAGCTCGTCTGGCTGCATGAACGGCACGCCATTCTGAGTGACGAGTACACCCCCGGGTGTAAGGCACCCCCGGGCGGCTGCATAAAAAGTATCCTGGAACAAGACTTCACCCGGGCCGATAGGGTCCGTGCTGTCGACAATCATAACGTCGAACTTGTCGTTGGTTTCTTTCACGAACGCGGCGCCGTCCGCGAAAACGAGATTAGTGCGCGGATCGTCGAACGCGCCGGCCGAATGGTTGGGCAGGTGCGTTTTGGAGAGTTCGACAACGCTCGGATCGATCTCGACCATGGTGCAATGTTCGACGTTCGGATGGCGAAGAACCTCGCGCAGCATGCCACCGTCACCGCCGCCGATGATCAGGACGTGTTTCGCGTTTCCATGCGCCAGGATCGGTACATGGGCCAGCATTTCGTGATAGATGAACTCGTCGGCTTCCGTGGTTTGGGTGATGCCGTCGAGCATCATCATCCGTCCGAAATCCGGATTGCGGAAGATAATGAGCCGCTGATGGTCGGTTTCACTGTCGAAATAGACTTCGGCGCACGTGTATTCGGTGCGCCAGCCCGAATACAGCGTTTCCTGAAATTTTTCGTCCGCCATCCGCCGATTTACGCGCCGCGGCCGCGCATATGCTCCTCTACGGCAATCCGTTCCGGGGCAAAAGCCTCGCGCAGGATTTCAACCGTGGCGTGCGGGTTGGTTTCGCCGCACATGAAAACGTCCAGAGCGGCGTAACCGCATTCCGGCCAGGTATGGATAGAGATATGCGATTCAGCCAGTACCGCGACCCCGGAAATGCCGCCATTCGGCGTGAAATGGTGGAGGTGGATATGCAGCAGGGTCGCGCCGGCGGCGTCCACCGCATCGCGCAGCGCCGCCTCGACATGATCGAGCTCGTCCAGCCGCCCGGCACCGTATACGTCGATGATCAGGTGCATACCTGCATAACGGACGCCATCACGGATGATGAAGTAGTCCTTGTTTTCGTTGCTATCGGAAACCGAGGTCGGCGTGGCGGTTTCGTTCTCAACGACCTGAGCTTGCGACTTGGACAATTCGGTGACCCTTCCTAAAACAAGGCGCCTGACCATGGACAGGCGGCTTGTAACAAACTCGAAACATAGACGCGGGTTTTAATACCTCTGAAAGCCCGGATGCAAGCGGAATTTTATGACATTATTGCCGTTTTGAAGGGGCTTCGAGAGGGCTAAAAAATTGCAATATTTGCGTATCTAAATGTTGATCCGGAACACGGAAAGGAGTAGATAATCGCCCTCGAAGCCGTGGGGCTTGACCCCGCGTTTTTTTATAACCCGATTTTCCGGAGTTTAAGGCCATGTGGGGTATGCATCTCACCGTCGACGTTGCCAATTGCAATGAGAACCGTTCCGACGCGGACGCCATTGCACGTTTCTCCAAGGACATGGTCGAGCGGATCGACATGAAGGCCTACGGCGATCCGTGGATCGTCCACTTCGCCAAGGAAAATCCTCAGGCGGCCGGCTTCACCCTGACGCAGTTGATCGAAACCTCGAACATTACAGCACACTTCTGCGACCACACCGGCGAATGCTATTTCGACGTGTTCTCGTGCATGGAGTTCGATGTGGACGCGGCGTTGGACGTCATCGCCGAACACTTCGGGTCGCGTGACTGGGTATATAACTGCGTTGTGCGCCAGGCACCCGAAGCCAAGCAGATCGCTGCCGCCGAGTAAATCCGGAAACCCGCCGAACCGGCGCCTGCACCCGCGTTGACAGCGGGCCCGGGGCGGATTACCAACCTCAGCCATGACTGACCGCGCGCCTCAACCGAACGGAATGCGCGACAAGCTGCTTTTGCTTGTCGATGGTCAGCCGTTCAACAACGTCATCATCGGCATCATCGTTCTGAATTCGATCGTGATCGGGTTGCAAACGTCGGATGCCGTCGTCCAGTCGATCGGGCCCGTTCTCGATGCATTGGATACGGTGTTCCTGGCGATATTCGTTGTCGAATTGATGATGCGGATCGTGTCCTACGGCACGACCTTCGTGAAACGGCCTTGGAGCGTCTTCGACTTTATCGTGGTCGGCGTCGCCCTGACGCCGGGGGCGGAAGCGTTCTCGGTGGTGCGCGCATTGCGGATTTTGCGTGCGTTACGTTTGATTTCCCAGGTGCCGACGATGCGCGTCGTGGTCGAGGCATTGCTGCGGTCCCTGCCGGGCCTCGGTTCCACGGCGATCTTGCTACTTCTGATATTCTACGTCGGCGGCGTGATGTCGACGGTTCTGTTCAAAAGTACGTTCCCTGAATTTTTTGGCGACCTCGGCTCGTCGATCTACAGCCTGTTTCAGATCATGACGTTGGAAAGCTGGTCGATGGGTATCGTCCGCCCGGTGATGGAAATATATCCGTATTCCTGGTTGTTTTTCGTGCCGTTCGTCATTGTGACATCAATATTGGTTCTTAATCTGGTGGTGGCGATCGTGGTTGATAGTATGCAGTCCGCCAAGGAAATGATGGCGGCGGAAGGGCGTGCCCAACGTGAGGCCGCGGGTGAACCCGCCGAGGCTACGCTCGAATCCCTGCAAAGTGAGCTTCGTGCACTCAGGGCGGAAGTGCAGGCTCTTCGTGACGAGAGGGGCGACGGTCGATGAACCTGTTCCGGACGTTTCAGGCGGACATCGCCGAGATCATCGAGGACGTGGCGAAAGCCGGCGATTTACCCGAGGGCCTCGATACCTCCAAGATTACAGTGGAGCCACCGCGCGATGCCGCGCACGGGGATATTTCCACCAACGCCGCGATGGTGTTGGCCAAGCCCGCTGGCATGAAGCCGCGCGATGTTGCGGCAGTGATCGTGCCGGGGATTGAGGCGCTTGACGGCGTCGAGAACGTGGAAATTGCGGGGCCGGGTTTTATCAACGCGGGGCTGAGTGACGCTTTCTGGCATGGGCAATTGGTAAGAATCCTTGAGGCAGGTACCGATTACGGTAGTTCAGATCTCGGTCAGAACGAGAAAATCAACGTCGAGTACGTGTCCGCAAACCCGACCGGACCTTTACATGTTGCCCATGCACGGGGCGCTGTTGTCGGCGACGCGCTGGTCAACCTGCTGAGAAAGGCCGGTTTCGACGTAACGTCCGAATACTATATCAACGACGCCGGCAATCAGGTCGATCAGCTGGCGCGTTCAGCGCACCTGCGGTACCGCGAGGCATTGGGAGAGGATGTCGGCGAGATCCCGGAAGGCCTTTACCCGGGTGAGTACATGATTCCGATTGGCAAGGAACTGGCGGATACGCTCGGTGGCGGCTTGAAGGATGCGCCCGAGGCGGAATGGATCGATACGTTCCGCAATGTGGCTGTCGAGCGTCTGCTCGGCCAGATCAAGGATGATTTGGTGGCACTCGGGATCGAACAGGATGTCTTTACCTCCGAACAAGACCTGGTGGCTGCCGGCAAGGTCGAGCACGTGCAGGAACTTCTTGAAGCGCGCGAGTTAATTTATCGCGGCGTGCTTGAGCCCCCGAAGGGCAAGGCAGCCCCCGAGGATTGGGAACCGCGCGAGCAGACCCTATTCAAGGCAAGCGAATTCGGCGACGACACGGACCGGCCGCTCAAGAAGTCAGACGGCTCCTGGACTTATTTCTCAAACGATATCGCCAACCATCTCGACAAGTTCGAACGCGGTTTCAAAACGATGATCGATGTCTGGGGCGCCGATCACGGCGGCTACGTCAAGCGGATGCAGGCAGCGGTTCGAGCCGTGACCGGTGGCGAAGGCGAATTGGACGTCAAGCTCTGCCAGATCGTGCATCTCAAGAAGAGCGGTGAACCATTCCGTATGTCGAAGCGGGCGGGAAATTTCGTGACCCTGCGTGACCTGATCGACGAACTCGGCGAGAACGGCAAGGATATCGTTCGATTCACCATGCTGACGCGTAAGAACGATAGCCAAATGGATTTCGACCTGGACAAGGCGCTGGAACAGTCTCGGGACAATCCTGTTTTTTATGTGCAGTATGCGCACGCGCGATGCCATTCGGTGCTCAGGAACGCGTCGGACGTTATGGCCGAGTCGGACCTGTCACCGGATAATTTGGCCGGTGCGGACATGAGCCTGCTTGCCGATCCAGCCGAATTGGAACTGATTCGGATGCTTGCCAATTGGCCAAAAACGGTCGAGGGGGCTGCCGAAGCGCACGAACCGCATCGGGTCGCGTTTTATCTCAATGACGTGGCGGCATTGTTCCACGGCTTGTGGAATAAAGGTAAGGACAACGTGCGGCTGCGCTTTATTGACGAAGAAGACGCCGATGCGACGCGGGCGCGGCTAGCACTCGTCGTTGGTGTTGCGACGGTGATCGCGTCCGGTCTGCAAGTGATGGGTGTGACGCCGCTTGACGAATTGCGCTGAGACTCAGACCTTGCCGGTGCTGATCCGCTCCATTAGGGACTGACCTTCATAAAATTCCGCTGAATCGCCCTGCGATTTCGGCGGAAATTCGATGCCCGGGAACGCCTGATCCGTCGGCATCGGCTTGCCGAAGTGCCATCCTTGACCAAGTTCGATCCCGCATTGCCCCAGGAATTCGGCCAGCGGCTGGTCCTCCACCATCTCGGCGATGGTTTCGACCTGGATCTCGTGGCAAAGCGTCGCCATGGAAGCAAGAAACGCCTTACCTTTCTTCGTGGCGACTGCCCGTTTGACGACGGGGCCGTCGAACTTGACGGTATCGACATCGAAGCTGTTCAGGTAATCGAAGCTCGCCGCGCCGGCGCCGAAGTCATCCAACGCGACCTTGTATCCGATACGACGAAACCGTTGGATTGCTTCGTTGACGCCCTGAAGATCGGTGATTTCCGCTGATTCCGTGATCTCTAGGCTTAGATGGTCCTCGTAACCGAACTTTTCGGTAAGCAGCTTTTTCAGATTTTCACAGAATACCGGGTCACTAATGGAATGTCCGGAAACGTTGATCGCGAGGGGCGTAAACGGACCTGTTTTCTTTGCGGCATCAATGGTCTGTAAGGCGCGTTCCGCGACGGCGAGGTCGAACTCGGCGATTACCCCGACTTCCTCGGCCAGCGTAATGAGCTGAAAAGGGGACTCGCCTGCATCCTCGCGGAACCGTGTCAGCGCTTCATAATGATGGAAATGGCCGTCTTTGAGCGACGCAACTGGCATATAGACCAGATCAAAGCTGCCGGTGGCGCAGATATTCTTGAACCGTTCGACACCTTTGACGTTCTCCGCCATTTTCTTTTCAAGGATTTCGTTCAGGTCGCCCTCGGGCAACTCACCATCGTGCTTTGTGAACTCCTGGAGGGAGTAAAGCATTGCCTTGGCAAGCTGCTTGTCGTCCATACCGTCTGCCTTGGCATCGACGGTTGAAATCTTCGGCGCTAAAGACCTTGCCTCAGGCGCGGCGACACTCATCGCGTTCGAAATCTTCTCGCTCAGACCAACGGCGTCGACGTCTTCACCGTGCACGATCGAGAAATTCTCGTCGTCAATTCGGCCGGCCGTGTCGCCGCCCAGCGATTGCTGGCTGAGGGTTTGTCCGATGGCCTTGAGAATCTCCGTTTCCTGAGCACTGCCGGCCTCGATACCGGCTTCGCTGAGGTCGCCGATGTTGATCATGCTGACCTTGGCTTTGCCGCCGGCAGCTTCATAGGAGCGAACGCGCTGTGTCGCCGCATCGACGAAGGCTTCGTTGTTTAGAACGCCCGATTCCTCGTCCCGATCCTTGGGGTCGCGCCCGATGGGAATGGTCTGCTTGGGGGCGATCTTGATAGCGAGGAAATAGTCGTTGTCGAAGTCCGGTACCCGGTAGCCGGAAATGGCAATTTCCGCGGGTGCCTTTCCACCGGCTTGTGCCCGTACGATCAGGTCGTCGACTCGGGCATCCTTACTGCCGACCTTAAAGATGTCGCTGACGATTGCCCGATCCTCGGGCACGATAATGTCGAGGAAATCGATCCCGATCAATTCCGCGTCGCTCTTGCCGAAGAACGTCTGTGCCGGACCGGTGCAAAACTTGACCTTAAGATCTTCGGATACTTGAAAAAGGATGTCCGCACGGCAAAACGCCAAGGCCGCGAAGCGCCCCAGATTGACCATATGCGCGGATTTTTGCTTATCCAATGTGCTCATCTAAACCTGATTTGATGAATGCGTTTCAAAATTCTAAACCCTGTCTGCCCGTTAAACGAGAACTGTTTCGTTAACTTTGGAAAGCAATTGATACATATTGTAACAATCTAAATTGCACCTAACTCGGAAAAAATCACGACTATTCGGGTCAATGGGCCGACTCATTTTGATGAATAATAAATATGTGCCAAATGTTAATTCGTTGCTAGGTATACGAATATGAGGGGTTTCCGCAATGGTTTGCGCCACATCCACGACGTTTGTCCGTACATGCGTGGTGCCGTACGCCTGTATGGAAACCCGCGCTCCCGTAAGAGAACGCCGGGGTTCGCGACGCTGGTCCGCATTATTATCGATCAACAGGTATCGGTGCAGGCCGGCGCGGCGATCTGGGCACGTTTGGAACTCGTTGCCGGCGCGGTAACCCCGGAATCGGTCCTTTCCCTCGGTGATGACGGGTTGCGGCGTGCCGGGCTGAGCGGTGCAAAAGCCAGGTATGTGCTGGGAATTGCACGGGCAATCATGGCGGATGAGTTGAACTTGCCCCGGCTTGGTAGGTGCCGCGAGGAGACCGTTTTACGTGAGTTGACGAAACTCAAGGGGATTGGCCGCTGGACCGCCGAGATTTACATGATGTTCGCACTGGAACGGCCGGATATCCTTCCTGTCGGCGATATTGCGCTGCAGTCGGCCGCCGGGCGGCTGCTCGGTCTCGAACAGCGGCCCGGCCCGGCCGATCTGGAGGAGATCGGGGAACGCTGGCGTCCCTATCGCAGCGTTGCCGCGATCATGCTCTGGCATTTCTACAAGAAGATGCCGGCGGAAAGGTAATCAGGCGCTCACCTCGGTCCATTACAGATTGGTGTTAAGGAACTCGATGAACGTCGCCCACGACTTATCGTCCGCAACTTTCCGGTACCGGCCCGAACCGAACACCGTGAACGCATGCGGTGCCCCTGAATAGACTTCGATTTCATAGGTCACGCCGGCTGATTCCAGCCGTTTGGCGATATCCGCGACGTGATCCATCGTGATCGACGTATCGGCGCCGCCATGGGCGATGAAAATGGGTGCCGTATCCTTGCCGTAACTTTGTCCCTCGGGGGTCGAAAGGCCGCCGTGAAAAGTCGCGTACCCGGCGATACTCTGTCCTTTACCGGAACGTGCGAGTTCGAGGGTCGCTGCGCCGCCGAAGCAATAACCCATGACGACGGCCTTGCCGCCATTGAGTTTACGCGCTTCGTCCAATCCGGCCAGGATAAGCGTGCGCATCTTTTCGCGATCATTGTAAAGCTTGCCGGTTTCGGCTTTTTTCGCACCGGTTTCCGTCGGCCGGTTGCCTTTGCCATACAGGTCGACAGCGAATGCGTCGTAGCCCATTTCCGCAAGCATATCGGCACGCTTGTGTTCGTATTCCGTAAGGCCGTCCCAATCGTGAATGATCAGCACAAGGCCTTTGGATGGGCCTTGTGCCGGTGCCTTGTATCCTTCCAGCGCCATTCCGCCTGAGGCATAGTCAACGGTTTCACCCGACAGAGCCGTCCCCGGTATCGCGGTCGTCAGTCCGAAAACAACAAGATAGGGAATCAGTCCACGCATCGTCGTTTCCTCCTTAAAAAGGGATAATAACGAAAACGTGGGGATAGGAAGTCCCGGTTTTAAGTGGGGCGCACGAGTGCGATGCCCAATCACCGTTCGCGGAAGCTTTCCGACAATGCCTTCACCACCGGTTTCAGCAGGAATTCCAGGAGCGTTTTCTTGCCGGTCTTGATATCGGCGATGACCTCCATTCCGGGCAGTACCCGGTTGCGTTCCGGGTCGTCACCGACGTAATTCTTGGCCAGTTTGATCCGCGCTCGGTAGAAGGTGTTGCCTTCCTCGTCTTGGACAGTGGTCGCGGAATAGCCCTGGATGATCCCGTCGATCCCGCCATAGCGGGTGTAGTCGAATGCGGTTACCTTAACGGTCGCCTTCTGGTTGACGTAAATAAAGCCGATATCCTGGGTGCTGATCCGGGCTTCGACGAACAGATTGGCATCATTCGGGATAACCTCGAGGACCGTGGAGCCTGGTGCGATGACGCCACTGACGGTTTCCGTCTGCAATTCTTGCGCAATTCCGGTGACCGGTGAGCGGATGTCGAGGCGGCGGATTTGGTCGTTCTTGAGTTCGATGGTTTCCTTGAGTTCGGCGATTTCACCCAGGACTTGGGCGTATTGTTCGCGTGCATCCATCCGCGAACGTGAGTCCATCTCCGCGAGCCGGCTTTGGGCCTCGTCGATGGCGTTTCGCGCCGTCTTATGTTTGCCCTGGAGTTCGGCGAGCGCGGATTCTGCGCGTGCCAGTTCACGCTGATCATTGAGCAGGATCACCTTGGAGATCAGGCCCTTTGACTCCAGTTCCTGTCGCATATCGACCTGTTGCTTGAGAATATCGATCTGGCGCCTGTTGCCGGCAACCTGATCGCGTAACAATTGTAGCTCGTTTTTGCGTTGTGAGAGCTGATCGCGCAACACCTCGGCCTGAGCTTCGAACGCTTCGCGCTTGGCGGCGAGAACCTCGACCTGGGTCCGAGCCAGGTCACGGTAGCGTGGATTGATCTTGGTCACGTCGAATTCTTCGCCGCTGATGACGGCTTTCAACTGTTGGGCGCGCAGTTCGAGGTTAGACAGCCGGGTTAGAAGCTGATCACGTTCGGGAACGATACCGGCATCGTCGAGTTTGATCATCACCTCGCCTTCGGTCACCAGGTCGCCTTCGCCGACGAAAATCTCCTTCACGATACCGCCTTCCAGATGCTGGACGCGTTTGACGGAGCCGATCGGTGAAACTTCGCCAGACGCGACCACGACCTCGGTGATTTCCGTGATCGCGGCCCAGGCGATGAACAGGCAGACCATGATGCAGACGAAGAAGCCGGCCAGCCGGATCAAATGGTTGGGACCGCGTTCTTCCAGCATCAGCGACTGAGCTAGTGCGCCGCGCCCAACCAGGAATCCTTCGTCCGCGGCCATCGGCGCGCCCGGTAGAGGCGGGGGCGGGCCCTTCGGTGCGGGCATTTGGGCGTTCTTCGGCGTATGGGTATCCATTTTTACTGGTTCCTTACTCAGCAGCCTCGGCCGCCTTGGTCATTTCCTCAGGTGTGCCATCGAACGAGATGGCGCCTCGGGTCATGACGATGACGCGGTCGGCTTCACGGATATATGATGGCCTGTGGGCAACAATGATCACGGTGCGGTGACCACGGTATTCTCGGATCAGGTCGATGATGCAGTGATCGGATTCCATATCGAGCGCGTTTTCCGGTTCGTCCAGCAAGACAATCGGCGCGTCGTTAAGCAATGTCCGCGCAATCGACAGACCTTTTCGGAACCCGGCCGACATTTGCTTGATGGCGTGCTCCGTCAGATAGGTTTCCAGTCCGTTCGGCAGTTCCTGAACATCGTCCAGTACACCGGATTTTTCGAGTGCACGGTTGAGTTCGCTCTCGCTTGCGATCGGATTGGCAAGGCGCAGGTTCTGCGCGATTGTCCCGGAGAAAAGGTCGGTTTTTTGCGGCAGGTAGGCAATCGATTGGCGAAGGTCGATGGTGTTGATCTGTCTGGTGTCGACGCCGTCGATGAACACCGCGCCTGCCTGCGGCTGATACAGGTCAGCAATCAGCTTGAGGATCGACGATTTTCCGGAACCGTTCGAGCCGGCGATCGCGACGACCTCACCGGGTTTGATGTCAAAACTGACGCCGGAAAGCGCCGGATCGTGGTTCGGCTGGTACCGGATTACGACGTTGGAGAACGTGATCCGGCCCTTGAAACGGCTGCCGTCGGTGACGGTATGGGAGGTCGAGGTGACGCGGCTCTCGGTCGGCTGCGCCATCAATTGATCGACGCGCATCATACCGTTCTTGACTTCCTCCAGCTTGGTCATGGCAACGAAGATCATCTGCATCGGTGAAAGAATGCGCCAGACGAACGCCATGCTGGCGATCAGGCCGCCGACGGTCATCGTGCCGTTGGCGGCGGCGATGGTGCCGATGGTGAGCGTGCCGGCACCGGCCAGGATCATCATCAATTGGCCGAACGTCTGCACCATGTTGGCGACACGCGCATTCTTCAGAGACGAAAGCGCGAGGCGAGTGGAGCGCTCGCGATACCGGTTCATCCATAGATCCTCGGCCGCCTCGGCCTTGATGGAATGCGTGTTCTGCAACAGTTCGACGAGAATGCCCTGAGCGTCCGCGCTGCCTTCGATGTTGGCCTTCACCGCAGTGCGTGCATAGCGAATGATGATTGCGCCGAGAATGCCGAACATGATCATGAAGCCGACCGGGACCAAGGCGATCCAGCCGCCGATAAAGGCGATGGCGATGATGAATATGATAACGAACGGCATTTCCATGAACGACATGGCGAGCGGCCCCGAGAAAAAACCGCGAATACCCTCGAATTCCCGCAAACGTGCGATCTGTGTGCCGACGGTGGCTCGCTCGAGACGCGCGAGCGGCATGTCCAGAATTTTGTCGACCGTGGATGAGCCGACGATCATCTCGAACCGGCCGCCAAGATGGGCGAGAAGCGCGCCGCGGATCATCCTGATGAAGATATCGCACAACAACGCCAGACCGATGCCGACGCCCAGAAAGACGAGCGTCTGCTTGTCGCCGGTCGCGATGACCTTATCGTATACCGCCATCACGAACATCGGCGTGGCGAGTGCAAGAATGTTCAAAAGGAACGTCAGCATCATCAACTGCCCGACGTATCCTTCGAACCGGCGGGCGACCGTCTTGAGCCAACTGCCGTCCTGGATGCGGATACCGCTGCCGCGTTGGTTCTTGGCAAAAAAGTACGCTGTTCCTTTGGGCGACAACCCGCGTGGATTCCGAATGGTTTTCCGCGATGTGCCGTCGAAGATAATAATATCGCCATTGTTGTTCGTAGTGATGACCTGAACCGCCCCGTTATCGGCTTCGAACAGACACGGCAGAAGTCGCTTGTCGATCCGTGAGCGCCGTATGCGATGCCGGGTCGAGGTATAGCTCAGGTTCGCCATGGTGTTGCGGACGGCCTGCACCGACATATCGTCCCAACTACCGGTTAGTGACTCGGCCAGTTGGCGCGGGGTGCTGACCCATGCCATAGCATCAAGCAATGGCGCCAGGCAGGCGGCCGCCGGGGTCAGGCGGTTGTTGCCGGCGAGCCGGGCGATCAGGAACCCGGCGCCGCTCATTCAGCACCTCCCGTTGCCGGCTGGAATGAGGCAGTGCGCCGTGCTTTGGGCGGTTCAGGCTTGACCACGCCGCGTCTGTTCTTGGCGCTGGCGCTGGGGGCCGCGCGAAGCGTCGCTGCTGCTTTCGGCGCTGGCTTTTTGGAAGCTGGCTGGGCCGGTTTGAACGCGGCGGTCCCGGGCTCCGGAATCTTCGTTTTCGCTGCCGGTTTGTGGGTGTTCGACTGCGGCTTTTGCGCAGGAGCGGCGGTATGCGACCGTGCCGGCTGTGGGCTCCTTGTGGGTGTCTGCACCGTGTTCTCCGCCTTGGCAGGAGTGGGGCGTTGTTGCATGGCCGGACGTTGCTCGGTCGCTTGCGGCCGTGGTTGTGCCGGACGATTTTCTGGTGCGGGGGCCGGCTTCGCGGATTGCGGCTGGGACGCCGGATTGGCAGCCGTCGGCGATTCCACCGGACGCGGCGCGCCGGCTTTTTGCTGCTGAGTCGGTTGGGCTTGGGGCCGTGATGGCGGGTTGGCGGATTGCGGGGCCGTGCCCGGTTTCTGCCGCGGCGTTGCTGTCGGTTTGCTCTCCCCGACCGGGACGTTGCTGTTCTGTGGCGGTGTTGCCTTCCGTTGCTGGGGGGCGGCTGTTTTCGGGCGCGGTGTGGCCGCCGGAGCCGCAGGCGTCCTGGCAGGTGTGACTGGTGCTTTAGGCGCCGCCGGTTCCGGCGTGCTTGCGCGTTGTTCCTGTGGTGCCGGCGTGCGGCGCGGGCGTGGCGTCGCCTTCGGCGTTGCTGCGGAGGAGTGTTCTGTGGACTTCGGCTGTGGCGTGGCCGTCGGGGCGCGTCTTGAGGCTACAGGAGCAGGTTCGGTTTTTTGTTCCGCCGCTGGGCTGGGCTTCGGACGCGGCGTTGCGGTTGGGGCAGGTGCCGTCGTTCCCGATTGCCTGGGTTCAGGAGGGGAAATCGTTTCCGTCTCCGGCGCGCCGGCACCGCTGGATGCTTCGGGCATTGGCGCCTCGGCCGGTGCCGGTAGGGCGGGCGATGGTTTTTCCAGTTTGGGCTGTTCGTCGCTCGTCGGTACTGAGGCAAGGTCGCCGTGCGACATCATGAAACGGCGGTCCGCCATCCTGAGCCAAGACGGCCGGGACGTGACGAGAACGACTGTCGTTTTGCCGCGCAAAGAGTTGATGTATTCCATCAGGGTCTTGTCGCTATTGGAATCGAGGCCGTGGTTGGCGTTATCGAAAAGTACCACCTTCGGATCGTCGATCATTGCACGGATGACAGTGATTCGTTGCACGAAGCCGGCCGGCAATACCCCGCCCGCGCCGTCGCCGACATGGGTCCCATAGCCTTCGGGTAGCCGTTTGATTTCTTCGTCCAGACCGAGCTGCTTGGCGATTTTGATGGCCTTATTGATGTATTTGCCGCCTCGGAAATACGTCATGTTGTCGAGAATCGTGCCGGAATAGACGTTGGAATCGGCGCTCAGGAAAGCCATCTGGCTGCGATAGCTCTTGCTTTGATGTTCCGTCAGATCATGACCATCTAGGAGAACCGCGCCGTCGTTGGGGCGAATCAGCCCCATCATCAGTTTCAGCAGGGTAGAGCGTCCCGACGAGTTGTCCCCGTCCACGCCGATCATTTCGCCGGCCTGAATCTTAAGATCAAGGCTTTTGATCAGCGGTTCTTCCATGCCATCGTAGCCGAATGTGACGTCTCGGAGTTCGAGGTCGCCTCTGACGGCCGGCATCTCCGGCAGATGCGACACGTCTTCCGCCGGTAGTTCCAAGACCGAAGCCGCGTTGTCGCATGCGACGCGAATTGTCTGGAAATTGGTCCACAGACCCATTGCCGACTGGAGCGGTTGCATGGCACGGCCGGAAAGAAGTGTGCAGGCGGCCAACTCGCCGGCAGTCAGGGACCCGTCGATCACCAGTACCGCGCCGGTGCCAATGACACACGCCATGTTGAGCTGACCGAATGTGCTGCCAAGGCTTTGCGCGATGGAGCTTTTAAAGGCCACGGACCTGACCGCGCGCGCCGACATTTCCTGCAGTGGGTCGAAACGGCGCTGCAGCAGGTTCTTGAAGGCCTGCGCCTTAACGGTGTGGATGCCGTTGATGATCTCAATCAGGAAGTCATAGCGGCGATTATCCACCTGGCTTCGGTTGTCGACGGCGCGGCGCAGGCTCCCACCGACGATAATCGCCATGATGCCGAACATGGCCAGTAAAACCAGTGGCACGGCGACCATGATGCCGCCCAGGAACCAGATCATGCCGAGGAAGAAAATCGCGAACGGCAGGTCGATCATCAAGGTGCCGAGTTGACTTGAATAGAAGTCCTTGACCACGCCGATCGCGTTGACCTTGTCCAGGTACTGGCCCGGCGTGTCGTTCTCGTAGACGTCCTGGGGCGTGCGCAGGATGTGATCGACGGCGGAAACGCGGGCTAAGTGTTCGAACCGGGCGCCCGTATAGGTCGTCACCGCCGCGCGTGCCGTTTTCAGAAAGAAATCCAGCAGCATGACCGCTATCAACCCGATGACGAGAAACTGCATCGTCGTCAAACCGAGATTGGGGAGAACGCGGTCGTACACCTGCAGAATGAAGATTGGCAGGCCCAGCGCGAACACGTTGACGAACAGGGACATGAGCACCAGCTCAAGCCGATACCATCGAACCTGTGGAATGCTTTTCTCGAGGCGGCGGATCGTGCGCCACGTCCCGCGGTTACTCGCGCGGCTCATGCAATTTTCCCCCATTCGCACCAATTCGAAAGTCTGAGACCTCGAATCGTTAACGCTTCAATAGAATCAGCCACGAACCTGAAAGTCCACTTAAAATAGGTTATTTATTGTTACGGTTTGAGTGTGGATTTCCGCAATTGTTACAGCAATTTCCTGACTTCAGGATGACGTAATGTCATGAAGCTAGAATTGCCCGAAAACCGGTGGATTGAGGCTTGGAAGCTGTAACATCATGTAACCAATTATCACCGCGGTTGTGCGCTGGGGTGTGATAAATATTTGCTGTCCCCGAAGCTCGGTTTTTGGGGTGAATTGACGAAGGCCGTTGGGTCCGGGCTTTTGAGTCGAAACGGTTGTTTATAGGAGCTGCCGGAATGGCGGATACGACGGGAAGAGACGATATATTCAATGAACCGGAATCTGAAGAAGCTGACGACTTTTTCAGCGGCGGTCAGCGGGAAGCTGGGCCGCGCCGGGGCGAGTCTCTGGACGAAATTCTTCGTGACGGCGCCGCCAATGACAGGCGCGACGAATCGATTTCCAACATTCATACCGGCAGCAAGACCGAACACGTCAGTGTCCTCGAGACCGCGCCGCCGGAAGGCGCGCCGCCACCGCCGACACCGATTATCGAACCCGGCCAGTACGATCCGGGCGATCCACCGCCGCCGATTGATCCCATCGATGTCGACCAGCAGGCGGGCGGGACCTATCAGGCCGAGGAGCGTGGTCTGGATTTCGAATTCTCGGAAGGTCAGTTCGCCGAAGACCGGGTTTTCGAGGATCTGCGCCGTCCGGACGAGCAAGAGGACGTCCGTCGCGAAGGTGAGCGGGAAGAGGACGAGACTGAAGAGCTGATCCTCGCGCCGACTACGGATGACGACGATGACGAACCGACGGTACCGAGCGAGGTCGACGACAACCCTGAAACACCGTTCGCGCGCAGCGCTGTCCTTGATGAGGACGACCTGGCCGCCGGCTCGGATGGTGCCGGCCCGCGATCCATTACCCAACCGCTGATCATCGATTTCGGGGATGACGGTGCGGGGGAAGTACGCCTGACCGTGCCGGACAGCCTGCGGCAGATTCAGGCCGGCCCGGAGAACACGGTGCTCAATGTCGCGTTGTCCCCTGACGGCAGAACCATCACCGCTGTCGATACCAGTGGAGATTCGGTGTTCAAGGTTACTTTGAACAGTTCCGGCGGTAATTACAGTTATACGTTCGAATTGCAGGGCACCGTGCATCACGGGGATGCGGATCAAATCGACTTTCCGATCGGCATCGCGGTGACCGATAGCGACGGAGATCTTGCCGTCGGTCAGTTCAATGTCGGCATCGTCGACGATGAGCCGGTTGCGCGTGACGACGATACGGTGCAAATCGACGAAGGTGCGGACAAGAATGTCATCGGCTCCGACAGCGGTGCCGACAATCTGCTCGCCAATGATGAGCAGGGTGCAGACGGCGCGCTCATTTTCCAGTTCACGTATACGGACGAAAACGGCGAGGAGCAGACGGCGCGTGCCGGGGAGACGGTCGATACCGAACACGGAACGCTCACAGTCAATGCCGATGGATCATGGACGTTCGAGGCGGACGAGCAGATTGACCACGAAGGCGGCGAGATCGTTGCCGACAACTTCACCTATTCCATCGTCGATGCCGACGGTGACACGTCGAGTGCGACGCAAAGCATCGAGATCACGGATGACGGACCGCAAATCGGCTTTCCGCCCGAGGACGGGGATCCGGACGGCAAGGGCGATCTGGCGACTCTGTTCGAGGACGACATCGCCGGTGGTGATGCCTCTGTCACGCAGACGCTGGATATCGATTTTGGAGCGGATGGCAAAGGCGCTGTCGCACTTTCGATTCCGCAGGAACTTGAGGATATGGGCCTAACGGCCGATGGAAACCCGGTTGAATTCACGCTCTCCGAGGACGGGCAGTCCATTGTTGCGACCGCTGGTGGCGAGGCGGTGTTCACCATGTCGCTTTCGGAGGAAGACGGCGAATACAGCTACACGTTTGAATTGCAAGGCAATCTCGACCATCCGGATGCTGGGTCCGACGTGCTTTCCAATCTGCCGTTCGACCTGACCGTGACAGACGGCGACGGCTCGACCGCGACCTCCGAGATCAACATTAACGTCGTCGACGATCAGCCCGAAGCTGTTGGCGAGGCAACCCTCAAGATGGAAGAGGGTGATGGCAGCATCGGTTCCGGGAACGGCGGCGCGAACCTGCTGGCGAACGACGACGTGGGGGCGGACGGCGGCGAGATCACGTCGTTCACGTATACGGACGAGACCGGGAACGAACAGACCGCCGAGGCCGGACAGACCGTCGACACCGAAAATGGCCAGCTCACGGTCAATGCGGACGGGTCATGGTCGTTTACTGCGGATGAGAGTGCCGATCATTCCGACGGTACGGTCATGGACGGCTTTACCTACACGGTGACGGATGGTGACGGCGATACCTCGCAGGCGACGCAACGTATCGAAATCACCGACCAGGGTCCTGAGATCCCGCCGAACGACCCGCCGACGGGCAATCCGCCGGGTGCGGGCGATCAGCCCGATCTGGGCCGTGCCGATCTTGTGGTCGACGAAGACAGCATGGGATCGGTGTCGCAGGCGATCGAGGTGGACTTCGGCCAGGACGGCTTCGGTTCGGCGTCACTGAGCGTGCCGCAGGAGCTGGAGGACATGAACCTGACGTCGGGCGGCGAGGCGATCAGCTACGCGGTCTCTGACGACGGCCAGAGTATCACGGCCTCCACCCCCGATGGTGTGCCGGTGTTCACGGTGACGCTCGATGCCAACGCCGAGACGGGTGAGCTGTCCTACACGGTCGACCTTCAGGGGAATGTGGATCACGCGGAGACGGGGGCGGGAGACGATCTTCTGTCGAACCTGCCGGTGACGCTGACGGTCACCGACGGCGATGGGACGGAAGCCACGACCAATCTCGAGATCGGGATCAGGGACGATAATCCGGTGGCCGCCGACGATGCGGCAGTCACTCTTGAGGAAGGCGGCCACACGGTCGGTTCGGGGAACGGCGGCGCCAATCTGCTGGCGAACGACGACGTGGGGGCGGACGGTGGCGAGATCACGTCGTTCACGTATACGGACGAGGCCGGGAACGAACAGGCGGCGGAGGCCGGCCAGACCGTTGATACGGAGCACGGGTCTCTGACGGTGAATGCGGACGGGTCGTGGTCGTTCGAGAGTGACCCGAATGCGGATCACTCGGACGGCGCGGTCTCCGACGGGTTCACGTACACGATTACTGATGGTGACGGCGATACGGCGACGGCGTCCCAGTCGATCACGGTGACGGACACCGGCCCGGAGATCCCGCCGAACGACCCGCCGACGGGCAATCCGCCGGGTGCGGGCGACCAGCCCGATCTGGGCCGTGCCGATCTTGTGGTCGACGAAGACAGCATGGGATCGGTGTCGCAGGCGATCGAGGTGGACTTCGGCCAGGACGGCTTCGGTTCGGCGTCACTGAGCGTGCCGCAGGCTCTTGAGGACATGAACCTGACGTCGGGCGGCGAGACGATCAGCTACGCGGTCTCTGACGACGGTCAATCGATCACGGCGTCGACGCCGGGCGGGAGCCCGGTGTTCACGGTGACGCTCGATGCCAATGCCGAGACGGGCGAGCTGTCCTACACGGTCGACCTTCAGGGGAACGTGGATCACGCGGAGACGGGGGCGGGGGACGATCTTCTATCGAACCTGCCGGTGACGCTGACGGTCACCGACGGCGATGGGACGGAAGCCTCGACCAATCTCGAGATCGGGATCAGGGACGACAACCCGGTGGCCGCCGACGACGCCACGGTGACGGTGGGCGAGGACGGCCAGAGCCTGAGTGTCGGCGCCGAGGACGGTCTTCTCAGTAACGACGATCTTGGCGCCGACGGTGGCGAGATCACGTCTTTCACGTATACGGACGAGGCCGGTAACGAGCAGACGGCGGAGGCCGGCCAGACCGTTGATACGGAGCACGGGTCTCTGACGGTGAACGCGGACGGGTCGTGGAGCTTTGAAAGCGATCCAAACGCCGATCACAGTGACGGTGCGGTCATGGACGGCTTTACCTACACTGTGACGGACGGCGACGGCGATATCGTGACGGCGACGCAGCGCATCGAGATTACGGACGAGGGACCGAAGATCGGCCCACCGCCGGGGACCGGTGGAGGCGAGCCGGGTGCGGACGGGTATTCGGTGACGCTTGACGAGGGCGATCTGGGCGCGAGCATGGCGACGGCGGGCGGCCAGGCATTGAACATCGACTTCGGGGCCGACGGCGAAGGCAGTGTTGCGCTGAGCGTGCCGCAAGAGCTGGAGGATATGGGCCTGACGGCGGGCGGTGAAGAAATCACCTTCACGGTCTCGGACGACGGGCAGTCGATCACTGGGTCGACCCCGGACGGCTCGCCGGTGATGACGGTTACCCTGAACGAGGACGGGGGCAACTATTCCTACAGTGTCGAGCTTTCCGACAATCTTGATCACACGGGCGCCAACGGCGAGACGATCTCGGATATTCCGGTAACCCTCACCGTCACCGACGGTGATGGGGATACGGCAACGGCATCCCTGAACGTTAACGTAATCGACGATGCGCCGGAAGCATCGAACGATGTAGCCGTGACGCTTGAGGAAGGCGGTAACACGGTCGGCTCTGATAACGGCGGCGGCAATCTGCTGGCGAACGACGACGTGGGGGCGGACGGTGGCGAGATCACGTCTTTCACGTATACGGACGAGACCGGTAACGAGCAGACGGCGGAGGCCGGCCAGACCGTCGACACCGAAAATGGCCAGCTCACGGTCAATGCGGACGGGTCATGGTCGTTTACTGCGGATGAGAGTGCCGATCATTCCGACGGCGCGGTCTCCGACGGGTTCACGTACACGATTACGGATGGTGACGGCGATACCGCGACGGCGTCCCAGTCGATCACGGTGACGGACACCGGCCCGGAGATCCCGCCGAACGATCCGCCGACGGGCAATCCGCCGGGCGCGGGCGATCAGCCCGACTTGGGCCGTGCCGATCTTGTGGTCGACGAAGACAGCATGGGATCAGTGTCGCAGGCGATCGAGGTGGACTTCGGCCAGGACGGCTTCGGTTCCGCGTCACTGAGCGTGCCGCAGGAGCTGGAGGACATGGGCCTGACGTCGGGCGGCGAGGCGATCAGCTACGCGGTCTCTGACGACGGCCAGAGTATCACGGCCTCCACCCCCGATGGTGCGCCGGTGTTTACGGTTACCCTCGATTCCAACGCCGAGACGGGCGAGCTGTCCTACACGGTCGACCTTCAGGGGAACGTGGATCACGCGGAGACGGGGGCGGGGGACGATCTTCTATCGAACCTGCCGGTGACGCTGACGGTCACCGACGGCGACGGCACGGAAGCCTCGACCAATCTCGAGATCGGGATCAGGGACGACAACCCGGTGGCCGAGGACGACGCCGCCGTGACGCTTGAGGAAGGCGGTAACACGGTCGGCTCTGATAACGGCGGCGGCAATCTGCTGGCGAACGACGACGTGGGGGCGGACGGTGGCGAGATCACGTCGTTCACGTATACGGACGAGGCCGGGAACGAACAGACGGCGGAGGCCGGGTCCACGGTCGACACCGAACACGGGTCTTTGACGGTGAATGCCGACGGTTCCTGGTCGTTCGAGAGTGACCCGAACGCGGATCACAGTGACGGCGCGGTCTCCGACGGGTTTACGTACACGATTACGGACGGTGACGGCGATACGGCGACGGCGTCCCAGTTGATCACGGTGACGGACACCGGCCCGGAGATCCCGCCGAACGATCCGCCGACGGGCAATCCGCCGGGCGCGGGCGATCAGCCCGATCTGGGCCGTGCCGATCTTGTGGTCGACGAAGACAGCATGGGATCGGTGTCGCAGGCGATCGAGGTGGACTTCGGCCAGGACGGCTTCGGTTCGGCGTCACTGAGCGTGCCGCAGGAACTTGAGGACATGAACCTGACGTCGGGCGGCGAGACGATCAGCTATGCCGTCAGCGACGACGGGCAGTCGATCACGGCGTCGACGTCGGGCGGGAGCCCGGTGTTCACGGTGACGCTCGATGCCAATGCCGAGACGGGCGAACTGTCCTACACGGTCGACCTTCAGGGGAACGTGGATCACGCGGAGACGGGGGCGGGGGACGATCTTCTATCGAACCTGCCGGTGACGCTGACGGTCACCGACGGCGATGGGACGGAAGCCTCGACCAATCTCGAGATCGGGATCAGGGACGACAACCCGGTGGCCGCCGACGACGCCACGGTGACGGTGGGCGAGGACGGCCAGAGCCTGAGTGTCGGCGCCGAGGACGGTCTTCTCAGTAACGACGATCTTGGCGCCGACGGTGGCGAGATCACGTCGTTCACGTATACGGACGAGGCGGGGAACGAACAGACGGCGGAGGCCGGGTCCACGGTCGACACCGAACACGGGTCTCTGACGGTGAACGCGGACGGGTCGTGGAGCTTTGAAAGCGATCCAAACGCCGATCACAGCGACGGTGCGGTCACCGACGGGTTCACGTACACGATTACTGATGGTGACGGCGATATCGCGACGGCGACACAGCGCATTGAGATTACGGACGAGGGGCCGAAGATCGGCCCGCCGCCGGGGACCGGCGGTGGCGAACCGGGTGCGGACGGGTATTCGGTGACGCTTGACGAGGGCGATCTGGGCGCGAGCATGGCGACGGCGGGCGGCCAGGCATTGAACATCGACTTCGGGGCCGACGGCGAAGGCAGTGTTGCGCTGAGCGTGCCGCAAGAGCTGGAGGACATGGGGCTGACGGCGGGCGGTGAAGAAATCACCTTCACGGTCTCTGACGACGGGCAGTCGATCACCGGGTCGACGCCGGACGGCAGCCCGGTCATGACCATCACCCTCAATGAGGACGGTGGTAACTACAGCTACGCCGTCGAGCTTTCCGACAACCTGGATCACACGGGCGCCAACGGCGAGACGATCTCGGATATTCCGGTAACCCTCACCGTCACCGACGGTGATGGGGATACGGCAACGGCATCCCTGAACGTTAACGTAATCGACGATGCGCCCGAGGCCGTCGACGACGGCACTTTCAACGTGACCGATGGTGGCAACACCATCGGCACCGACGTTGGCCAGGATAACCTTCTCGGCAACGACGATCTGGGCGCCGATGGGGCACAGGTGGCGTCATTCACCTACACCGACGAGAACGGCGATGCGCAGACCGCGCAAGCCGGCGAGACCGTCGATACGGAACAGGGGACGCTGACCGTCAATGCGGACGGCACGTGGTCGTTCGAGAGCGACGAGCAGATGGAGAGCGCCGACGGCCAGCCGGTGATGGACAACTTCACGTACACCATCACGGATGGGGACGGTGACACGTCGACGGCGAGCGTCAGTATCAATGTGTCCGACGGCACCGCGCAGCCGCCGGAACTGGTGGCGGGCGACGCCAGCGGTTACGAGGATAACGCTATTCCGCTGAACATCGACGCCAGCCTTACGGATACGGATGGCTCGGAACGCCTGTCGGTGACCATCTCCGGGGTGCCCAACGGGGCGACTTTGTCGGCCGGGACCGATAACGGTGACGGGACGTGGACGCTGGAGGAGGGCGATCTCGACGGTCTGACGGTCACGCCGCCGACGGACTCGGATGTCGACTTCGACCTCACTGTATCCGTGACATCGACGGAAACCGCCACCGGTGAAACGAACACGGTCGAGAGCACCTTTACCGTCGAAGTCGACGCCGTCGCCGATCCGACCACGGTCACCGCGACGGTCGAGGCGCGCTTGGTCGAGGGTGATCAAGTTACAGAAACCGTTACCGGTGAGGGCAACATCGACGCGTCCAACTTCAACCAGCCGGGCCAGGGCTTCACGGTTTCGGCGCGAACGCTGAATGCGGACGGGTCACTTTCTGATGCATCGTCGGACAATGTCACGTCGCAGAGCGGCGGTCTGGGTGTGAAAGGCAGCGCATCGGACGGTGAACCGGACGCGCAGCTCGGTTTCAACCCGGAAACAGAAACCTCCGAACAGCTTGTCATCGATTTCGACCACGACGTTACGGAACTCAGTTTTACCGTCAGCCGCCTGTTCGCGGACGAAGGCGACGGCCAGGGTGATGCCGCCGGGGACGAGCAAGGCAAATGGCAAGTTTACGACGATGGTGAACTCGTCGCCGAGGGCACGTTCTCTAACGAAAGCGGCAACGAGGGCACGTTCTCCATCGACCTGCCGGACGGCGTGTCGTTCAATCAGATCGTTTTCTCAGGCACGGAGTATTCCGGCGGGGACGGCGATCAGACGCAGGATAGTTCGGATTACTTCGTCAAGGAGATCGACTTCTCGTACAAGGATACCGTCGTCGTCGAGGAGACAGAACCGCACTGCGAAGTGACGGTCAACGTCGACGCGACATTCGGTGACTTTACCGACGGCTCGGAGAATCACTTCGTCGTCGTCGAAGTGCCCGAGGGATGGGAACCGCAAGGCGAGTATGTGGAGGTCGACAGCTCGAATTATGGTGAGGGTAACTTCATTGCCATTCCGGTGGATGCCGAAGATCTGCAAGCGTCCGGCGGTTCGATCAGCGTTCCCGTGGTGTTCAATGCGCCGGCGCCGGATGCGGATGAGTCCGTCGATCTAGACGTCTTTGCGGTCGCACAGGAAGTCAATATCGACGGTACCGTCGGTGACGGCGAGATCACACTCGACAACAACAATACCATGTCGAAGGCGACGGTGACGGTCGAACACAAGGATGTCGTGGTCGAGGACCCGACCCTTGAGGCCGAAGATTCGCAAGGTTACGAGGACAACGCGATCGCGCTCGATATCGATGCCGGCCTTACGGACACGGACGGTTCGGAAAGCCTGTCGGTCACCATTTCGGGCGTGCCGGAAGGCGCAAGTCTCTCCGCCGGCACGGATAACGGCGACGGCACCTGGACACTG
Organism: Rhodospirillales bacterium; assembly: GCA_965229805.1. Lineage (GTDB taxonomy): Bacteria > Pseudomonadota > Alphaproteobacteria > Rhodospirillales > Casp-alpha2 > UBA4479. Next base: position 1,727,718 of record CBDDJO010000002.1, read on the forward strand.
GATGAGGGCGATCTGGATGAGTTGACGATCACACCGCCCGCGAACTCGGATGCGGACTTCCAGCTTTCTGTCTCGGCGACGTCGACGGAGCAGAGCACGGGTGACTCCAAAACCATCAACACCACGCTCGATGTCAAGGTCGATGCCGTGGCCGACGACACAACTGTTGGCGGCAGCGCCGAAACGGAAGGTGTCGGCGGCGGCGATCATGCCGTCACGGTGAACCTCAACGCGACATTCGGCGATTACGAGGATGGCTCGGAGAATCACTTCGTGCTGGTCGAGGTGCCGGACGGCTGGCAAGCACCGGAGGGTTCCGAGGTCGTCAACGGCGGTGACTTCGACGGCCTGCCGGACAAGCAGTTCGTCAAGGTCAAGGTCGACAACGCCGATCTCGTGGACAGTGGTGGCTCAGCGCAGGTGTCCGTGACGTTTCAGGTGCCCGACGATCAGCAATCGGGCGACATCAACTTCGATGTTTATTCCGGTGCAGCGGAGGCCCCGAGTGATGGAGAGATCACGCTCGATAACAATACCAGTTTCTCCGGCACGCGGGTAACGGCATCTTACCAGGACGGCGCACCGACGGTGGATGCCGGCGAAGTGCGCTTAGACGAAAATAACCTGGGCAACGGTTCAACGTTGGCGACCGGTGACATCGATATCGACTTCGGGGCCGACGGCGAAGGTACGGTGACGATGAGCGTGCCGGCCGAACTTGAGGACATGAACCTGACGTCGGGGGGCGAGCCCGTGACGTTCACGGTCTCCGACGACGGGCAGTCGATCACCGGATCAACCCCGGACGGCAGCCCGGTGATGACGATTACCCTCAATGAGGATGGTGGCGACTATTCCTATACCGTCGAGTTGCAGGCACCGCTGGACCACGATGACGACAGCGGCGAACTGATCAATGATATGCCGGTGACGCTGACCGTTACCGACGGGAACGGCGAGAGCACCGAGGCCACCCTGAACATCGATATCGCCGACGCCGTCCCTGAAGCCGTTGATGATCGGACGGTAACGTTGGAGGAAGGCGGCCACACGGTGGGTTCGGGGAACGGTGGTGACAATCTGCTGGCGAACGACGACGTGGGGGCGGACGGTGGCGAGATCACGTCTTTCACGTATACGGACGAGACCGGTAGCGAGCAGACGGCGGAGGCCGGGTCCACGGTCGACACCGAGCACGGGTCTCTGACGGTGAATGCCGACGGCTCCTGGTCGTTCGAGAGTGATCCCAATGCGGATCACTCGGACGGCGCGGTCTCCGACGGGTTTACGTACACGATTACTGATGGCGACGGCGATACGGCGACGGCGTCCCAGTCGATCACGGTGACGGACACCGGTCCTGAGATCCCGCCGAACGATCCGCCGACGGGCAATCCGCCGGGTGCGGGCGATCAGCCCGATCTGGGCCGTGCCGATCTTGTGGTCGACGAAGACAGCATGGGATCGGTGTCGCAGGCGATCGAGGTGGACTTCGGCCAGGACGGCTTCGGTTCGGCGTCACTGAGCGTGCCGCAGGAACTTGAGGACATGAACCTGACGTCGGGCGGCGAGACGATCAGCTATGCCGTCAGCGACGACGGGCAGTCGATCACGGCGTCGACGTCGGGCGGGAGCCCGGTGTTCACGGTGACGCTCGATGCCAATGCCGAGACGGGCGAACTGTCCTACACGGTCGACCTTCAGGGGAACGTGGATCACGCGGAGACGGGGGCGGGGGACGATCTTCTATCGAACCTGCCGGTGACGCTGACGGTCACCGACGGCGATGGGACGGAAGCCTCGACCAATCTCGAGATCGGGATCAGGGACGACAACCCGGTGGCCGCCGACGACGCCACGGTGACGGTGGGCGAGGACGGCCAGAGCCTGAGTGTCGGCGCCGAGGACGGTCTTCTCAGTAACGACGATCTTGGCGCCGACGGTGGCGAGATCACGTCGTTCACGTATACGGACGAGGCGGGGAACGAACAGACGGCGGAGGCCGGGTCCACGGTCGACACCGAACACGGGTCTCTGACGGTGAACGCGGACGGGTCGTGGAGCTTTGAAAGCGATCCAAACGCCGATCACAGCGACGGTGCGGTCACCGACGGGTTCACGTACACGATTACTGATGGTGACGGCGATATCGCGACGGCGACACAGCGCATTGAGATTACGGACGAGGGGCCGAAGATCGGCCCGCCGCCGGGGACCGGCGGTGGCGAACCGGGTGCGGACGGGTATTCGGTGACGCTTGACGAGGGCGATCTGGGCGCGAGCATGGCGACGGCGGGCGGCCAGGCATTGAACATCGACTTCGGGGCCGACGGCGAAGGCAGTGTTGCGCTGAGCGTGCCGCAAGAGCTGGAGGACATGGGGCTGACGGCGGGCGGTGAAGAAATCACCTTCACGGTCTCTGACGACGGGCAGTCGATCACCGGGTCGACGCCGGACGGCAGCCCGGTCATGACCATCACCCTCAATGAGGACGGTGGTAACTACAGCTACGCCGTCGAGCTTTCCGACAACCTGGATCACACGGGCGCCAACGGCGAGACGATCTCGGATATTCCGGTAACCCTCACCGTCACCGACGGTGATGGGGATACGGCAACGGCATCCCTGAACGTTAACGTAATCGACGATGCGCCCGAGGCCGTCGACGACGGCACTTTCAACGTGACCGATGGTGGCAACACCATCGGCACCGACGTTGGCCAGGATAACCTTCTCGGCAACGACGATCTGGGCGCCGATGGGGCACAGGTGGCGTCATTCACCTACACCGACGAGAACGGCGATGCGCAGACCGCGCAAGCCGGCGAGACCGTCGATACGGAACAGGGGACGCTGACCGTCAATGCGGACGGCACGTGGTCGTTCGAGAGCGACGAGCAGATGGAGAGCGCCGACGGCCAGCCGGTGATGGACAACTTCACGTACACCATCACGGATGGGGACGGTGACACGTCGACGGCGAGCGTCAGTATCAATGTGTCCGACGGCACCGCGCAGCCGCCGGAACTGGTGGCGGGCGACGCCAGCGGTTACGAGGATAACGCTATTCCGCTGAACATCGACGCCAGCCTTACGGATACGGATGGCTCGGAACGCCTGTCGGTGACCATCTCCGGGGTGCCCAACGGGGCGACTTTGTCGGCCGGGACCGATAACGGTGACGGGACGTGGACGCTGGAGGAGGGCGATCTCGACGGTCTGACGGTCACGCCGCCGACGGACTCGGATGTCGACTTCGACCTCACTGTATCCGTGACATCGACGGAAACCGCCACCGGTGAAACGAACACGGTCGAGAGCACCTTTACCGTCGAAGTCGACGCCGTCGCCGATCCGACCACGGTCACCGCGACGGTCAAGACCACCCTCGTCGAGGGCGAGCCGGCTCCCGAGACCGGTGACATCACCGTCACCAACGCGGGTCACGAGGAAGCCGGGTTCCACAACACCTACGGTTATTACATCAAGGACGAAGACGGGAATCCGACGGAAGGCAAGATTATCTTTGCCGATACCAAGGATAACATCGGCGACTCGTACACCATCGAAGACGTCGATCCGGACCGCGTCGGATTCTTCGTGCTGCCGAACGGCGACAACGTCAACGACGGCCTGAGCAACGGCATGGACGTGACGTTCGAACAGGACGGGAACGGCACCTGGCATGTCGTCAACGCGGAGACCGGCGAGACGCTGAAAGGCGACGGCAGTTACCAGCAGAGCGGCATCCAGGACTCGCTCTTCTTCAGTGACAACGACTTGAACGCCGACGGCATGGATCACGTCGAGGATACCGGCACCGTTGGGAACCAGAATTGGGAAGACCTGATGAAGACGGCGACGGGTCAGGACAACGACTACGACGACGTCAACATGCAGGTCGACTTCAAGCCGGATCCGGGTGAGGGCACCGAGCCTCACTGCGAGGTTACGGTGAACGTCGACGCCACGTTCGGCGACTATACCGACGGTTCGGAAGGTCACTACGTGTTCGTCGAGGTGCCGGAAGGCTGGACGCCGACCGGAGAGGGTGTGGAAACCGTCGACAACGGCGACCATCCGCAGCTTCCCGAGGGCAGCAATTTCGTCAAGGTGCCGGTATCGCAGGAACAACTGGAAACCGGCGACGGTGCCGTTACGGTCAACGTGACGTTCGAGGCGCCGGTGTCCGAGGCCGGCGAGAATGTGCAAATCGACGTTTTCGCCGGGGCTATCGAGGAGAACCTGGACGGCGGCGAGCTGACCACGGACAACAATGCCTCGTTCTCGGGCTCGAGCGTGACGGTCGAAAGCAAGGATTTGACCGCCGAGCCGCCGGAACTGGCCGCCGACGACGCGCAGGGCTACGAGGACGCGGCCATTCCGCTGAATATCGACGCGGGTCTCTCCGACACCGACGGTTCTGAAAGCCTGTCGGTGACCATCTCCGGCGTGCCGGAGGGCGCAAGCCTTTCCGCGGGCACGGACAACGGTGATGGCACCTGGACGCTCGAAGAGGGTGATCTGGACGGCCTCACCATCACGCCGCCGGCGGACTCGGATGTGGACTTCGATCTGACAGTCACGGCGACGTCGACCGAGGCGTCCACCGGCGAGACGAATACCGTCGAGAGCAGTTTTACCGTCGAGGTCGACGCTGTCGCCGACGATGTCGGTGTTTCGGCCGAGATCACGGCAACCATCGTGCCCGGCGAGAACGACGGTGCGGAGCCGGAAACGGTGACCATCGGTGCGGATAATTACGATGCCGGGGATTCCGGCTTCACGGTTTCCGGTCGTACGCTGGATCGTCACGGTAACCTGTCAGAGGGGTCGACGGATAACATCAGCGTCAAATCGAGCGGTCATCCGACCGGCTTCGGCGTCAAAGGCGATGCGTCCAACGGCGCGGACAGCGAAATCGGTTACGAGGACGGCAAATCCGAACAGGTCGTCGTCGATTTCGACAGCGACATTTCCGAAGCCAATGTGACGATCGCCTGGCAAAACCCCAACGAAGATTGCCGCATTACGCTTTACCGCGATGGCGAGCCGGTCGGCGAGCGCGTGATCGAGGGCGGCACCGATGGGGTCGACAGTCTCGGCACGTTCCAGGCCGACGACGGTGGGTCGTTCGACCAGATCGTGTTCGAGGCGACGGGCGAGAACAGCGATTTCCTGGTGCACGAAATATCGTTCGAGGTCGCGCCGCCGGAACCGGAGCCGGTCTGCGAGGTTGAAATCGACGTCACGGCATCGTTCGGTGATTTTGCGGACGGCTCCGAGCAGCATTTCGTTTTCGTCGAGGTGCCGGAGGGCATGACGCCGGCCGACGAGAGCGCGCAAACCGTGGAAGGAAATGCCGAGAACGGGCTGACCGAAGGTCAGACGTTCGTTGTTGTGGAGGTCGACGCGGCGGATATCGAGGCCGGCGGCGGTACCGTCACGGTACCGGTGTCGTTCACGGGGCCGGTGCCGGAAGATGGCGGCAGCGTCACGGCGAACGTCTTTGCCGGCGCCCAGGAAACGAATCTGGATGGCGGTGAGTTCACGTTCGACAATAACCTGAAACTCGCCAGTACCTCGGTCGAGTCCGAAAAGGGCGACATGACCGTTTCCGATCCGGCGATGAACGTCGACGATGCCGCCGGTCTCGAGGACACGGCGATCCCGCTCGATCTGAACATCAGCCTGACCGATACCGACGGTTCGGAAAGCATGGCGATTACCATTTCCGACGTGCCGGAAGGGGCGACGCTGTCCGCCGGCACCGACAACGGTAACGGTACCTGGACGCTGGAAGAGGGCGATCTGGACGGCCTGACCATTACGCCGCCGCACAACTCGGACGTGGATTTCGACCTCAAGGTCGATGTCGCGGTGACCGAGAGCGCGACCGGCGAAACCAAGACGTTCTCGGAAGACGTCAAGGTCGAGGTAACGGCCGATGCGGATGCGCCGACGCTGGATGCCGAGCTCTCGGTCAGTGACAGCGGCGATGACGGTGATGCCGGCGGCAAGGGCAAAAACGGCAACCGTGGCCATGGAAACAACGTTGACGGTGTCGACGACGACAACCCGGGCAAGGGCGGCGGCGGACCGAACGCGCATAAGGAAGGTGATGGCGTCGACGAGGACGAAGGCACCCGCGGCGGTGATGGCGGCGCCGGTGCGTGGCGCGGCGAGGGTCTCGACAACGATTTTGTCGACGACGGCGGCCAGAACCACCACGGCACCGGTGGTGACGACAATTTCGTCATCGATCGCGACCTGAACATGAACGAAAACTTCAACATGGGCGGAGGCGACGACAACGTCATCGTGAACGGCGACACCAGTCAGGGCCATAACTTCAATATGGGTGCCGGCGACGATAATCTGGCGCTCAACGGCGATATCAACGGCAACACCGCCATGGACGGTGGCTCCGGTAATGATGTGCTTTACCTGGAAGGTGACAGCGACCAGTACACGTTCAGAAACTTCACCAACAACCAGGGCCATATCAACACCCAGATCATCGACAACAGCACCGGTCAGACCATAACGGTCAATAATGTCGAGGCGATTTCCTTCGGCGACGGGGAGGTTGTCGGCAACGCCGATCTGGTCGACCGCGACGTGGGCGGTGACACCGAAGCCGAACCCACGGTCTATGACCTGGATATCGACAGTGCGCTGACGGACCTGGATGGTTCGGAGAGCCTGACCGTCACGCTGGGACCTGTGCCCGAGGGTGTCACGTTCTCCGCCGGGACCGACAACGGCGACGGTACGTGGTCGCTGGAGCCGGACGAACTGCAGGATCTGCAGATGACCGTCGAAGCCGGTGTGAAGGAAGATTTCGATCTCCCCATCAAGGCGACCTCGACCGAAGCCGAGAATGGCGATGCCGAGTCCGTCAATATGAGCCTTAAGGTCGAATTGCCGGAGGATCACGGTACTCCGGTTGATCCGCCGGTTCAGGACGATGGTGGCAGCGGGCATGGTTCAGGTCAGGGGACGGGCGTCGGCAAGTCCGGCTCCGGTCATGGCACGGGTGGTGCGTCCAAGGTCGCGAAATCCGGGTCTGGTCACGGCAAGAGCAAGTCGGGCTCTGGCCAGGGCAAATCCGGCTCGGGGTATGGCCGTGGCGGGGCTTCCAAGGTGGGTAAATCAGGTTCAGGGCACGGAAAGGGCAAGGATTCGGACCGTGGTAAAGGTAGATCCGGCTCGGGCCACGGCCGTGGCGGGCCTTCCAAGATGGGTAAATCCGGCTCCGATCATGGCAAGGGTAAGGATTCAGGTCGTGGTAAAGGCAAGTCCGGGTCCGGCCATGGTCGCGGGGGGCACTCCAAGGTTGCGGGCTCCGGTTCGGGGCATGGCAAGAGTGGTGGCAGCAAGCATGATCGTGGAAATAGCGGCCATGGCAGTAGCGGACACGGTCGCGGTATGGGCGGTTCCGGTCACGGCTCCGGACAAGGAATCGCCGCCGCCGGTGGCGGTTCGGGGCAGGGTGATGGGGGCGATCGCCTGATGAACGCCTTGAACAAGTTCGCCAATGCCGATCCGGCTGATGACAGTGGCGGCGATACTTTCCGTAATATCGGTGCCGGACGCGGCGAGAACGGAGACGACGGGAACTGGTTCGACGAACAGCAACAGGCGCCGGCGGACGACGACGTCTTCGGCAAGACGGAATTAGAACAGAAAGAGGAAGAGGATCAGAAAGCCGAGGAAGCCCAGCGCGAGGAAGAAGAAGGCGGCATCCAGATCCCGATCGAGGATAATGGTGGGAACGAAGCCGATTTCGAGGATCGCAGCTTGGTCTGATTATTCCGGCTATAGGATCACGCAAAAGGCGCTCCGAATACGGAGCGCCTTTTTTGGTTTGTCGTAATATTTACCGGTTTATGGCACGTCGATGTTTATTGTCTCGATCGTCTGATTGCCGTTGTCGTCGGTAATCGTGACATCGAACGATTCGTCCGAGCCGTTGTTCGTGTATTCGTAGCTGCCGTCCGCATCGACGGAGAGGCGGCCGCCGAGATTATCACTGGCGGTATAGCTCAGGTTGTCGTTTTCGTCAGCGTCCGCACCCAGGATCAGGCCTTTGTAAGTGGCGCCGGCTGCCATCGAGATTTCGGTCATGTTTTCGTGCGTGCCGCCGATGATCGAGGCGTCGTTGCCGTTGCCCGATTGGTCCTGCGCGACATTGCCGGTCCCTTCCTCGAACGTCCAGTAACCCGCAAGGCCCTGCTCGTCGCCGTTGAGCTGACGGTCGTAAGCGTTCTGGATTTCGTCGCTGGTGCGCACGTCGTCCCATACCCGGATATCGGTGATCGAGCCGTTGTAGTGCTGCGAGTCGGCGCCGTCCGTATTTCCGGCCATCATGCTGTCCGTATTGGAGATACTGCCGACGTTCGTCAGCGATGCGCCAATGCTCGAATGCGGATTGAACGGGTCGGCCGAGCCGTCCAGATAGGCCTCGAGGGTATCGGTGTCACGGTTCACGACGAACGCCAGATGGTGCCAGCCTTCACTGACCGTGTTGCCCAGAGTGTTCTGAATGGCGGTGTTGCCGTCGCCTTCGTTACCGCCTTCGCCGTCGGACGTGCGAACCTCAATATACCCCGTCCCGGTACGCACCGACCAGCCGGCATCGTTGAGCGCGTTGTCATTGCCCTTAGAAAGAATGACCTTGTCAGTATTCGTGCTGGCGCCTCCGCTGCCGTCGTCGAGGGAATGGACATAGACCCACATCTCGACGGAGAAGCTCTGCTGCCCGTCCGAGCCGCCGTCGGCGATATCCCGACCGAAGTTGATGTAATCGTCGGTGCCGTCGAGGGAAACGGAATAATTCCCGGGCAGCATCGGGTCCTGGCCGACGCGGACGGAAATCACCTCATCCTCGGTTTCGACATCGCCGGTGGCGCGCAGCATAAACGTATCCGTACCCGAGAACCCGGCATTCGGCGTGTAGTTCCAGACACCGGTCGCGCCGTCGATGGTGACGGTGCCGTTGCCGGCCGCCGTCTGCACCGAATAGGTCGCGGAACTGTTGATGCCGCTCGTCGTGACCTGGCCGGTGGCGATGGTGTCCTCGCCGATGCGCATGCTGTTCGTTGTCACGTCCGGCGCGACATCGACGACGGAAGCGTCGTTGTTGAGCGTCAGGTCGTTGTTCCCGGCATAATCCTTGACTGCGCCAGAGCCGTTGTCGCTGCCGCGCCAGTAGGCGCTAAGGCCACTCTCGCCGCCGGAAAGCTGGTCGTTCATGTATTGCTTGATCCGCGCCGTCGAGAGGTCCGTCGACCATAGGCTGATCTCGGCCATATCGCCGTTGAAGTACGTTTGGCCGCCAAAGTGCCCGAGGTTAAGCGGTCCCGGATTGTCGTTATCCGCCACGGTGTTGATTGCGGTGTCGTCGTCATCGTGCAGCGCACTGATTGTCGTCAATAGCACACCGTCCTGGTAGACACGGAGGTCCCGCAGGCTGTCGCCGTCGGCCGGCAACACGACCGCGTAGTGGTGCCACTGGCCGTCGTCGGTGGCGGTCAGCGGTTGGAATGTGATCGCGCCGGTGCCGATATCGACCGTGACGCCCTTGCCGCCCTCGAGAGATCCACCGGGGTCGTCCCAGCCGTTGAGCCCGAACCGGAAATTCAACTGCGCGGCGCTGTTGCCGTAGGAGATGAAGGTTTGCGGCTCCTCGCTGTCGGTGCGTGCCCACAACATGATCGTGCGTTCGTCGCTGCCGAGCGGACCGATGGCGTCGCCGTCCGGATCGCTTGCGCTGTCGCCGGTGCCGTCGAAGCGGATCGCCTTGTCGAGATGACTGATCGCAAGGCCGCCGCCGGCGCCGCTGTCGACGATCGAGGCGTCGCCGTTGAGCGTGCCGTCATAATTGTCGCCGCGGATACCGGCTGTCGTGGTATGCGCGCCGTCTAGGACCGTGTCGCCGTCTTCGATGTCATCGAAGGTATACTGGGCGATCAGGTTATCCGTGTCGTAATCGTAGGACCGCGTCATGCCGTCGCGGATTTCGGAATCGGTGCGGGCGTCGTTCCACAAACGCACATTGTCGATGCTGCCGTTGAAGTACTGAGTCAGCGAGCTTGCGCCATCGTCGTAAGCGCCGATCAGCAGGTCGTTCTCCGCGGTAAGGACCGGTATGGAATTCTCGGGATCAACGATATCCTGATCCTGATCGAGTATGCCATCGACGTATAGTTTGATCGACGTTCCGTCATATACCCAGGCGCCGTGGTGCCATTTGCCGTCGTTCACCGTAGCCGTTGACTCGACTGTATTGGCGTCACCGACCCCGTTGGTATCGCCCCGCAGTTTTCCGTCGATTACCCCTAACGACAGGCCATTGGTAACCGAGTTCACGCCTTTGGCTGCAATCCGGCCGAAATCCGTAGAGTCGGTTCCGCTATGCGATGTCGTCTTGAACCAGGCTTCCAGCGTCCACGTCGTCGGGTTGAGGGCGGCATCGTGGGCGACACGGACATAATCGCCGTCGCCATCCAGATGCAGCACGTCGCCGGTCGGGCCGTGTTCCGCGATGGCGGGATCGCTCGACGCGGCGACGACCTGGGCGTCGTTGCCGTTGTTGGTTACATCGCGGACGACGCCGTTCTCGATGTCCTCGAACGTGTAGTAGGCGAGGAGGTTGTCTTCGTGACCGGTCAGCGTTGTGTTGTAGTTCGCCTTGATTTCGTCGGACGTGCGGGCGTCGTTCCAGATGCGCACGTCGGCGATGGCGCCGTGCATGGGGCTCTCACCATCCCAGTTAGACTGGCCGATGTAGTTGTTCAGGCGGACGACATCCTGGGCGATCTGCTGGTTTTCGGATTCGGTCTTTACCAGTTCGCCGTTGATATAAAGGTATCCTGTTGCCAAGTCGTTGCCGTCCGGGTCACCGTCATTGACGCCGGCGACATGAATCCACTGACCAGTGGGCACCGTGGTGTCGGCCTTCACGGCGGAGACGGCGGTGCCGTTCCGCGTATCGAACGAGAATTCATCCGACGTCGGATTGATCGCAAGCAACAAGTTGTCGTCACTCTCGCCCTGGCCAAGATCGATGATGCGCATCCAGGCGTTATCCGTGAAAGCGTCCGGGTTGTAATAGACCCACGCTTCGAACGTATATGCGCCGGAAATGTTCTCCGACATCGGGCCGATGTCGACGTAATCGTCGACGCCGTCGAATTGTAGTGCCGACTGGGTCAGCGTGTTGGTGGCGTCGGGTGTGCCGGTGACCGTCAACGTGATCGTTTCGTCATCCGTGCCGGACGTGGCGCCGGTGGCGCGAAGAGTGAAGCTGTCGCTGCCGGTGTAGTTGTTGTCCGGCGTGTAGGTCCAATCGCCGGTTTCCGAATTCAACTGGATCGTGCCGTGACTCGGTTGCGTGAGGATCGTGAATAGCGCGGTGCCGGTGATATCGGCCGATGTCATGATGCCTGAGGCCGTATCGTCGAAGGAAAGCGTAATCGAGTTTCCCTGGATATCCGGCAGCGTATCGGCCACGGCGGTGTCGCCGTTGGCGGTGCCGTTGTTGGCGTTGACGCTGCTGTCGACGACCGTCGTGCCGTCGAGGCCTTCGAACTTGTAGTTCAGGATCAAATTCGATTCGTTGCCCGCGAGCTGGTTGTCGTAGTAGGCGGCGATTTCGTCCGCCGAGCGCACATCGTTCCATACGCGGAAATCGGCGAGCTTGCCGTCCATGGAGCCGGGATGATCCTTCCATCCGCCGATCCAGGCCTCGGGCGCGGTGCCGCTGGTGGTGTCGTCGGGAACCGAGAAGTTGCCGGATTCCGTCTTGTCCAGTTGGCCGTCGATATAAAGATTCGCTTCCGAGCTCGTGAACGTCACCGCGAGGTGGTACCACTGCCCTGCCTGCAATGTGGCATTGCTTTCCAGATTCGCTTCGCCGTTCAACCCTTGGAAAAACACCTTGCCGTCCGTATCATTCTGGTACCCGCCGCCACCGTCCTGCGTATGGCCCACGGAGAACAGCGCGTAAGTGTTCGAACTATTGTGCTGCTTCACGAAGATCGTTTCGCTGGTGACGGCGTCGAAATAGACCCAGGTTTCGATGGTGCCGCCGGACGTGGCCATGTCGTTCACGGCATCGATGGGCGTGGCGACGTAATCGCCGACGCCGTCGAATTCGACCGACGAGGTCGGCAATTTGACGGAATTGACGCCGTCGCTGTCGCGCATCGTCATATCGAAATTGTTGGAGGTTTTATCCGAGATGGTTTTACCGTCGCCGCTTTCCATCGTGTAGTAGGCGGCGAGGTTCTGTTCGTCCCCGTTCAGTTGATTCTTGTAGTTGGCTGAAATTTCTTCCGCCGTCCGGGCATCGGACCAGATACGGATTTCGTCCAGCATCCCTTTGTAGTTGGGGTTGTCGTTGACGTCGTCTTCACCAATCAGCAGATCGTCCGTATTGGCAAACTGGGATGCGGTTAGGGAACTCGCGTCGACGGGAGAACCCGAGGCGACGCCGTCAACATACAGTTCGATTGTGTTAGCATCGCCGTCGTATACAGCCGCGACGTGATGCCACCCGCCATCCGTCACGACCGTTGAATGCCCGACATCAATAACCGCGTCGTTGTCACCGATATAAAACACGGGTTTGGTGCCGTCGTTGCCATCGAGATTGATCTTCCATCCATTGAAAATGGACGTCGGGGTTTGGTCCATCTTGTCGAGAATGCCGGCATTTGCCCCGCCGCCGCTGCCGTTCATCCAGAACTCAACGGTAAAGCCGTTCGACGTGGCGTTCAGCGCGTTGTTGTGCTCGACGACGGCAAAATCATTCGTGCCGCCGCTGAGTTGCAGCACACTACCGCCGATTGACGGATCGTTATCGGCATTGACGGTAACGGAAATCGTTTCCTGGTCCGTAAACGTGCCGTCCGTCGCCTGAAGTTGGAAGGAGTCCGAACCGGCATAATTAGTGTTCGGCGTGTACGTCCACTCGCCGGTTGAATTGTCGATGCTGACGGTGCCGTGCTGGGCGGCCGTTGAGACACTGTACGAGGCCGTGCCGACAACATCGGAAGCGGTCATGGTGCCGCTCGCCGTTGTGTCCTCGTCCAGCGTGATGCTGTTGGCGAACAGGTCGAGGTCGCCGTCGCTGTAGGTCGGCCCGTTGTCATTCGGCCGATGGGCGGAAGTGTATGTCGGGCTGTTGACCGGCGTGCCGTCGTTGGACCCCGCGCTATCGGCGCCGTCCTGAGCATCGAAGGTGTAATTGGCGACCAACTCGCCGGACTGATTGCCGGTTAGCGTAGACTGGAAATTCTCGGCGATCTGGTCCGACGTGCGTGCCGTGTTCCAGATACGGACGTCGTCCAGCGTCCCGTCGACGAAGCGATCGGTAAGCGAGCCGGTGACGCCGAGGCCGTCGGTCCCGATGAGCAGCGGGCCCGAGTTTGTCTCGGCCGGGCTCCAGGATTTTGCCGCCTCGACCGCCTGACCGTTGACGTAAAACTGCACCGTGCCCGCGTTCGCGTCGTAGGCGACGGCAATGTGCTGCGGTACGCCGGCGGTCAGCACGCCCTCGGCCGTACCGACATTCTCGACCACGTCGCCGGTCGTCTTCGAGTAAATGTGGAGGTTGCCGTTGTAGCTGCCGAAGCGGTAATTGGCCCGGTCGTTCGCCGTGTCATCGGTCTTGTCGATAATACTGTAGAGGCCGTTCAGATCGTCGGGGGTATACCACATCTCAAGTGTGAACGAGTTGCCCGCCGCGAAATCGAGTTCGGCCGCGTCGGCAACGCTGACGTGCTGGTTGCTGCCGTCTAGGGCGAGCGCCTGGCTGGTCACCTTGAGGTCGTTGTTGTTCGACGTCGCGTCCCGCACCGTCGTGCCGACGCGGTCGGAGAAGGTGTACTGCGCTTCGAGTTCATCCGCGTCGTCCGCGACCTGCGTATCGCGATTGTCACGGATCTCGGCCGCGGTGCGCGCGGTCGACCAGAGCCGGGTTTCGCCCATCATGCCGTCGAAGAAATTGCCGCCGCCGGCGTTCGGCAACGTCGCGCCGAGGCTGATGTCGCCCGACGAGATATTAAGGCTGGCAGCATCGTCGATTGCCACGACTTCACCGTCAACATACAGGATCATACTGGTGCCGTCATAGGTGGCGGCGACGTGATGCCAGCCGCCGTCATTATATGTATTCGGCGAGCCGATCAGATTCTGGCTGCCGGAATCGCCGAAGGTCACATTGCCGTTATTCAGAAACACACGTGCGCCCTGACTATCGTTGTCGAGGCCCGTATTGATCAGGTCGCCGCGTCCGGACATGGAACTCTTGAACCAGGTTTCCAGTGTGAACGCGCCGCTGCCGGTGTTCATGCCGGACGCCGTCGCAGTCAGGAAGTCGTCGGTGCCGTCGAATTCGGCGGCGGTGGCATCGATCTGGTTCGAAATCACGTTGACGGCCTGCACATCGACGGTGATCCGCTCGGCATCCTCGACCCCGCCGCCGGACGCGGTGACGTAGAACTGCGCCTGGCCGTTGAAGTTCTCGGCCGGCGTGAACGTCCAGGCGCCGGTCGCACTGTCGATGTTCACCGTGCCCTTGTTGTCGGAGAGTGTCAGGGACGTCGTACCGTCGTGCGCGGTGCTGGTACTGATGCCGAACACGGCCGAGCCCGGCACCACGTCGTTCGCCGTCATGGTGCCGCTGGCGGTCTGGTTCTCCTGTATCGCGACATCGAGGCCGTGGATCTCCGGCGTCGTGTCGACGCGGGTGGGGTCGTCGGTGCCGGTCGTGTCGGCGGCGCCGAGCGTGCCGTCGTTGTCGCCGGCGCTGTCGGTGACGGTCTGACCGGAAAGCTCGTTGAACTCATAATGCGCGACGAGCGCGCCGCCCTCGTTGCCGACGATGGTCTTGTCCGCGTTGTCGCTGATCTGGGCGTCCGTGCGCGCCGTGTTCCAGATGCGGACGTCGGCAAGCTCGCCCGAGAGGAAGTCATTGCCGTCGCGCGCTCCGATAGTGACGGGGCCGTCACCGGCTTTGACCGTGTCGAAGGTGACACCGCCCAGTGCGCCCGCGACCTCGCCGTCTACCAGGATCTTCAGGTTATCCCCGTCGTAGACCGCGGCGATGTGGTGCCATTGCCCGGCCGTGACCAGGCCGGTGCTGGTGGTGAGTTCGACGCCGCTCGATCCCTGGCCCAGATTGTCCACGGCAAATGCCAGCTTGCCGCCATCGGTCTCGTAGAACCAGAACTGCCGCTGATCGGTGAGCCCGTCGCCCATCTTGGTGACGATGACCTGGCGGTTGCCCTGGCCGGTGCCGGTCGACAGATCGTCGAATTTGACCCACGTTTCGACCGTCAGTGCCGACATGCCGTCGAGGCTGGCATCGTCGGGAACTTCGATGAAGTCGCCGCCGTCGAACCGCATGGCGTTGCGCGGCTGGCTGCTGACGTCTGCGCCGTTGGTCAGCGTGCCGTGAAGATTGTTGTCGGAGCGGTCGGCGACGGTCGTGCCGTCCGTGGTATCGAAGGTCCAGTTGCCGACAAGGCCGTCGCCGGTCTCGACCAGATGGTCGTAGTTGTCGCGGATTTCGTCGGCCGTGCGGGCGTCGTTTCAGATGCGGACGTCGTCGATCATGCCGTCGACGTAACGGCCCAGATCGTCTCGACCGATCCGCAGATCGCCGGAATTGGCGCCATTGGTCGAGAAGGCTTGCGGATCACCGACGCGTTCTCCGTTGGCGTAAAATGTAACGTTGGTGCCGTCGAAGGACGCTGCGATATGAGTCCATTCTCCGGATTGGACGATGCCGTCAGCCGTCTTGACAGTACCCGGCCCGACCGAAAATACGCCAATATGCCCATTGTCGACGAAGATGCGGTAGTTGACCCCGCCGTCGCCAAACTTGTCGATGACGTTCTGAAGCGGCGATGCGTCGGAGAGATTGACCCATGCTTCCAGCGTAAACGCACCGGCGAGGTCGAGCGCAGCATTGTCGGCAACGGTCACGTAATCATTGGTGCCGTCGAGCGTGAGCACGCCGCGGTTGGTCACCGGCGAGCGCTGTGCCGCGTCCGGATCGATGGTGACGGTGATCGTTTCGTTGTCGACGGTTCCCTGTGCGCCGGTCGCGGTCAGGGTAAAGGTATCGGTGCCGTAGTAGTTTTCCGCCGGCGTGTAAGTCCAGCGGCCGGTCGACGGATCGATGGTGACGCTGCCGCCGTTCGTCGAACTGCCGGTGATGTCGCCGTTTGAATCGGTCGTGCCGCCGTCGACCGAGAATGAAGCAGAACCGTCGGCGCCCGACGAGTTCATGTTGCCCTGAACGACCTCGTTTTCCTCGATCGTGATGGTGTTCGTGAAGACATTGGGAGAATCGTCGATCCGACTGGTGCCCCCTGACGTGGTGCCGTCGTATGTGCCTGGATTAACGGTATTGACCACCGTGTTTCCGGACGTTTCCTCGAACGTGTAGTTGGCAATCAGTGTGCCGCCATGGTCGCCGGTCAGCGTCGTATTATAATTGGCAGCAATGTCGTCGCCGTTGCGTGCCGTGTTCCAGACGCGCACATCATTCAGGGCGCCGTTGAAATACTGGTCATCGTAGCCGCTGTAACCCATGTGGAAGTCGCCGTCACCGTCGAAGTCATCCGCGAAAGTGCCACTCGCGACCAGTTCGCCATTGCGGTAGATGCGCGCCACGTTGCTGTCGGCGTCATACGTCGCGGCCCAGTGCACCCACTCTCCGACGCTGCCGGTATCGGTATAGTTCAGTTCGTTGTCATTGCCGGTCTGATTGAAGCTGAACCGCATGTTGGTGCCGCTGGTGTGGCCGAAATGCAGATAGCTGGTGTTGTCCTCGGCGCTGCCTGAAATGCCGACCGGGATTTCGGCGCCACCCAACGCCGCATCGCGGCGCGCCCAGTATTCGATCGTAAAGGAGTTGTTTTGCAGTTCGGAATCAATGCCGCTGACGGCGACATCCCCGTTGTTTCCGTCGAAGTCCATGGATGGACCAAGCGTATTAATGACCTTGGCGTCCGATACGACGGAAGCGTCGTTGTCGTTGTCGGTTGCGTCCTGGATGTCGCCGTTCTCAATATCATCGAAGTTCCAATATCCGGCGAGGTTGCCGGAATCGCCGGCAATCTTCTGGTCATGGTTCTCGAGGATTTCGTCGGCGCTGCGGATGTCGCTCCAGACTCGCACTTCGTCAATTAATCCGTTGAATTCCTCGTTGAAGGCGGTTCGGCCGCCGATCATGAACGAATCGTTGCTTGGGGTAAGATCGTCCGGAATCTTGTCATCCGTCGATGTCGCGACGAGCGAGCCATTGGCAAATAGTTGTACGGTGCTTTCGCTGGCGTCGAACGTCAGAGCCAAGTGCGTCCACTCACCGAGCGGTGCATCGTAACCGGTGTCCACCCAATCCCAGGTGCCGTTTGTACCATTGAGCGCGAAACGGATACTGCCGTCGTTGAGGCGCGACAACAGATAGCTGTTTTCCTTACCGGCGATGAGGCCGCCATACGTGCCGTTGCTCGTATCGCCTTGTGGTTTGATCCAGGCCTCGATCGTCATATCGCCAGTCAAGTCCAGCGCTGCCGAGTCGCTTACCGTTGCGGCATCGTCATTCCCGTCGACCTGTAATACGCCGTCGTGCGCCTCGACGTTGCTGTCGGATTTGACGGTGACGGTGATCGTCTCGTCGTCGGTGAAGTTGACGCCGCCGGACGTCGATGACGCGCGCAAGGTGAAACTGTCCGACCCGTAGTACCCGTCGGCCGGATCGTAGGTCCAGGCGCCGGTATTCTCATCGATGGTGACGGTGCCGTGTTGCCCGTTCGTCTGGACAGAGTATGTGGGCGTGCCCGGCACGTCGATGCCGGTCATGGTGCCGGCGGCGGTTTCGCTCGACTGGATTTCGATCTCGTTGCCGAGGACGGTCGGCTCGGTGTCGACGATTTGAGCGCCGGTCACGGTTGCCGTATTGTTGGTGCCCGCGTTGTCCGCCGCTTGGCCGCCCGAAACGGATTCAAAGGTATAATTCCCGACGAGGCCGGCCTCGTCACCGCTTAGTGTCGAGTTTGAGTTGTCTGCAATTTCTCCGGTCGTGCGAATGTCGTTCCAGAACCGAACCTCGGCGACCTCGCCCCGGAAATCGTTGTAGGCCGAACCCGAGTTTGGCGCCTTGCGCCCGATCTGGATGTCTTCGGTGCCGATGGAACCTGATTCGGCGGAGATGTCGACGCTGCCATCCTCCGCGCCGTCGACATAGAGAATGGCATTGCCGTCGCGATCGAAGGTGATGGAGAGGTGATACCAGACACCCGCCTCAAGGGATGTGCTGCCGGAATGCGAGACCGTCGTGCCGTCGGCGCCGTCGCTGAACCCGAGCGTGAGTTTGTTGCTGCTGCTCACCCCGAGCAGATATCCTTGGAAATTGGCTGCGCCTCGATTGTCGATGATCGCCTGGTTGACGTCGACCTGGTCCAGTTTGACCCAGGTTTCGATCGAGAAATCGTTGCTGCCGAACGCCATGTCGCCGCTGGCGGATATGGCAGCGTGATCGCCGGCATTCTGGAAGCTGAGGGCCTTGCCGTGACCGCTCTGGATGCGCGCGCCGCTGGTCAGCGTGCCGTCATTGCCGTTGCCGGTCAGGTCGCGCACGACGTTGCCGTCGGCATCGTCGTCGAAGCGGTAGTAAGCCGTCAGGTCGCTTTCGTCTCCGCTGAGTTGTTGGTCGACACGGCTGCGGATATCTTGCGCGGATTGCGCCGTGGACCAGATTGAGACTTCGTCGATCTGTCCCTTGAAGAACTGGTCGCCGGTGCTTCCCTCGTCGTATGCGCCAATGGCCACACTGTCCTGGACACCGGCGTCGAGGGTCAGTCCAGAGACCGTGCCGGCACTGTTGCCGTCAACAAAGAATTCTCCGGTGCCATCGGTGCGCCAGACAGTGGCGGTTTTGTACCACTGTCCTTCTTCGACCACGCCGCCGTCGATGATCTTATCCGTGGCGTCAAGCTGTGTCTTAACCCGCCAGTCGCTGCCGTCATGGTCGAGGAAGACATAAATACGGTTGCCATCCAAATCTTCGTCGTTGCCGAAGAGGTAATGCGCCTTGCCGGTATCCATGCCGGGCGCAAGGTTGAAGCGTAACGAAAGGGTGCCCTCGCTCGCGTTCAACACGCTATCGGGCAGATCGACGTAATCATTGGTGCCGTCGAGGCTGAGCACGCCGTCGGAAATCTGCACCGCGTTGCCATCGTCGACACTGTTGATCGTGACGGTGATGGTTTCGTCGTCGTGGAAGTCGGTGCCGTCGGCATCGGTGCCGGAGACGCGCAGCGTGAAGGTGTCCGTGCCGTAGTAGTTTTCGACCGGTTTATAGGTCCAGGTGCCGTCCGTGTTCATCGTCACGGTGCCGTGTTGGCCGTCCGTCTGGACGGAGTAGGAAATCGCCTCCGCGTCCGGCACGTCATTGGTGAGCAGGCGGCCGGTGGCGACTTCGTCCTCCTGAATGACCAGCGTCGTCGCCGTCGTGTCGTTGTCTAGGTCGAGCCATGTCGCGCCGGAAACCGTGGCATCCGGTGTTTGCGTGCCGCCGGTTGCCGTGTTTGCCGCGTCGGTCCCGGTGCCCTCGGTGAAGCCGTAAAGGCCGATCAGGCCGTCGGCGCCCGGATCGACTTCGTTGCCGAACTGATCCGCGACCTGCGCGTCGGTGAGTTTTGTGTTGTAAATGGCTACCGGGCCGACCTCGCCCTTGAACTCCTCCCAGAACGCATTGTCGGCTTTACCGACGGTAAGGTTCTGGTCGCTCCAGGACCATGCGGCAGTGGCCGTCGTCGACGCGACCAGAACGCCGTCGACGTAAATCTTCTGCAGGCCGCCGGATGCCTGATCGTAGCTGACGGTGATCTGGTGCCAGGCGCCGTCGGCGACATTGACGCCCGCGGTGTTGTTGTCGAACGCGGTGGTGGAATCCGTGTGCGCGGTAACGAAGACATTGCCGTCGTTCTTTACGCCAAGAGTCAGGCCGTTGTTCGATTGATCGCTGTCGGCGCGGGCCATCAGGGCCGCGGTGCCACGTGTGTCGGTATCGGCATCGTCGTTGTCGACGCCCCAATCGAGATCCGTCTTCATCCAGATCGACCACGTGCCCTGCGCGCTGTCGAGGCTGGTGTCGCCATTGTTTTCGGGATCATGGGGGATGGTGACGACGTCGTCGACGCCGTCGAACGACACGCCGCCCTTAATGTCGTTGACGATTTTCGCATCGGTCAGTGGTAGGTCACGATTGTTGCCGGACTGATCCTGCACGGTGTTGTTCGTGATCTGGTCGTCGAACTTGTAGTAAAGTTCGAGATTGCCGGTTCCGCTGGCGAGCGGTTGGTCGATGCCGTCGCGAATTTGTTCTTCCGTACGGGCTTCCGACCAGACCTTGACTTCGTCGATCATGGCATTTGACGGCGCGCCGGTGCTGAAGCCGTTCCCCAGCGCGAACGCCTGATCAACGCTGCCCAGGGCAAACCCGTCGAGATTGGCTTCCCGCGCCACCAAGTCGCCGTTAACGTAGATGCTGGCGGTGTCGGTCGTATCGTCATAGGAAACGGCGAGGTCGTACCAAGTGTCCTCATTGAGAGCGAATTCGGAGATTGTCTCGTTGGACGAACCACCGTGTGGCTTCACCCGCAGCGCGACATTGCCGTCCTCATCGAGGAACAGGGCGAACCGGCCCGATGTAAGCACGCTGTCGACCTCGCCACTGGTGACTCGGTAAATCGCTGCCAGCGACTGTTCGGCGGCGGCGATTTGCGACATGTTGACCTTCATCTCCAGGGTAAAGGCTGTGTCCACGGTGCCGTTGCCGATCGCTGTACGAGCCTTGATGTCGGCGGAGCCGTCCACTTGGAAAACGCCGTCGTTGACGACGATCGAGTTCTCGGCGTCGTTGTTGACGGTAACGGTGATGGTTTCGCTGTCTTCCGTATCGTTTTCGCCGCTGGCCGTCAGCGTGAAGGTGTCCTCGCCGTACCAGTTGTTCGCGGGGGTGTATGTCCAGGCGCCGGAGTCCGGATCGATGACGATGCTACCGCCCTTGTCCGTCGTCCACGTAATCCGGCCGTCACCGTCGGCGCCGGTTTCATCGATGCTCGGATTGCCGTCGTCGATCCCGTAGGTCGGCGTGCCGGCGACGTCGTTGGCCGACATCTGGCCGGAAAGGGAACTGTTTTCCTGGATCTCGCCCGAGGTGCCCTGAACCGTCGGAACAGCATCGACGATATTGACGGTGCCGTTGATCGTGCCGTCGTTGCCGCCGGCACTGTCTACGAACGTGCCGTTGACGACCTCGTCATAAAGATACTGCGTCGCGAGGCCGGTCTCGTCGCCCTTGAGGACGCTGTTCATGTTACCGGCAATCTCGTCGGCGGTGCGTGCCGTCGTCCAGAAGCGCGTGTTCGCGAGGTCGCCGTTGTAGTCGCGGTTGGTGGTGTGATCGTTCGCTTCGCCGACAATCAGCCTGCCGGCGGTGATGTTGGGAGACTCGGCGTTGCCGACGGCTTCGGCAACGCCGTCGACATAGACGGTCGCCAGCCCGGTCGTGCTGTCGTAGACGATGGCAACGTGGTGCCACAGGCCGTCGTTGACTGATGTCGTGCCGACGACTTCAGCCGTAGCGGCCTGGTAACCGGTGTTGTTGTATTCGACCTTGCCGCTCGCATCGAGACGCAGGGTCGTCCCGCCGTCGCCGGTGCCGCCCGTGCCGAGAACAGTCTGCAGGGATGTGTGGCTCGTCTTGACCCAGGTTTCGTACGTATAGGAACCGGTGCCGGTAATGACGTCGTCATCGGCGACGGTGAGGTCGTTGATCTCGAAATAATCGTCGTCTCCACCGAACCGGGCCGCGTGTACAGGCACGTTTTTGATTGTCGCGTCACCGCCAAACGTGCCGTCGAGTGCACTGCCGGTCGTGGTCGCCTTGTTGGCGACGGTGGTGCCGTCCGGGTCGTCGTCGAAGCGGTAATAGAGAGTCAGGTCGTCTTCGTTGCCGGCGAGCTGTTTCTCGTAATTGGCGGCGATTTCCTCGGCGGTGCGGGCGTCGGACCAGATGCGGAACTCGTCCATTTCGCCGTTGAACGCAACGGAGTCGTTGCTGCTGATGTTCGAATCGTCCTGCGGCACGGTGAAGGTGTATGTGCCCGTCGCCTCGAGCTCGCCGTCCACATATATCTTGACCGTCGTGCCCTCTCGGGTCATTGCGACGTGATGCCATTCCTGATCGTTGACGGTCGTCGTGGAAACGACGTCCGTTGAACCATATGTATCCCAAGAAAATTTACCGTTATTGACGAAGAGGTAGGTGCCTTCAGCGCTGTCGCCCGATGCGCCGAGATTGAAAATATTAAGACGCGCATTCGAGGTGACGCCGGTACGGATCCAGGTCTCTACGGAGAAATCATTTGCCCCGAATGCAAGTTGGGCGGGCGAGCCCAGGTCGATGTAGTCGCCGTTGCCGCCGAACTGAACCACGCCGTCCGGCAGGCCGACAGACTGCTCGTCGCCGTCACCGGCAACGTTGACGCTGATGGTTTCGGTGGTCGATCCCGAGGTCGAGCCGGCGGCGATCAGCGTAAAGCTGTCGGAACCGAAGTAATTGGTCGCCGGGGTGTAGGTCCAGGCGCCGGTCGATTGGTCGATGGAGACGGTCCCGTTTTTGGCGGTCGTGAAGGTCTGCACCGGGTTGTCGTTATCGCCGGTGTCGGCGATGTGGTAGCTGACGGTACCGCTCAGACCATCGGTGTTGTCGTGCACCATGAAGCCTGAGGCGGACGTATTCTCGGCGATCTCGACGGTGTTGCCGAAAATCTGCGGCAGCTTGCCGTCGGCCGAGCCGTCCTCGACCGCGGCGCCGCCGTTGAGCGTACCGGTATTGTCGCCGACCGGGTCGCTGACCGACGATGAATCGTCGTCGAAAGTCAGGTGCGCGATCAGGCCGGTTTCGGATCCGGTCAGTGTCCTCTGGAAGTTGGCGGCGATCTCGTCCGCGGTGCGCGCCGTGTTCCAGACCCGGTAGTCGTCGAGCTGGCCCTTGAAGTTGCTGTCGTTGTTGAAACCGCGCCGGCCGATCAGGAAACCGCCGCCGGTAACTGACACTGTATCTTGTGTGGCGGTGTGGATCAGCTCGCCGTTAACGTAGACTTTGACTTCTGAATTGCCACCGCCCTGATCCGTGACCACGAGAGCGTAGTGGTTCCAGGTGCCGGCTTCGAGTTCAGGATCGATGGAAAAGCTCGTGGCATTGTTCGTCTCATAGGCGATTCGCCCGTGACCGATTTCCCAGTTGGCGGCGCCCCCGGTGTCTCCACCGCTGCCGATGGCCTGGTCCTTGCTGAACACATGCCCGCCGGTATCGCCTTCGTCGGACCATGCCCAGGTTTCGACCGTGAAGCTGGCGCCGGTGTCGTAGGTGTCGGTAAAGCGGACGTAGTCGTCACTGCCGTCAAGTGTCAGCACCTTGCCGCCGGCGCCATCGACGATCGCCGGCGCGGTGTCGCCGCCCAGCGTATCGCTGTCGCCCAGCGTCGCGTCGTTGTCGTTCGACGTGATATCCCGAACCGTGTCGTTCTGGATGTCGTCGAAGCGGTAGTAGGCGGTCAGGTTGGATTCTGAGCCGGAAAGCTGCTGGTCGTAGTTCTGGCGTATGTCCTCGGACGAGCGCGCTTCCGACCAGATACGGACCTCGTCCATCTGCCCGTCCAGTTGACCGCCAAGAGATCCATTGGAGAAACGGCCGCCCAGCGTCAACTGCGCGTTGCCGCCACCGTCTGCGTCGTTGGTGTAGGTCCGCGTCCCGGCGTGCTCGCCGTTAATGTAGATGGTCTGGGTTTTCGCGGCGCTGTCCCTGACTGCCGCCAAGTGAACCCATTCGCCGACTTCGACCGCTTGCGCCGTCGTCAGTTGCTCGTTAGAGCCGCCGCCGTTCTCCATGAAGAAAGTAACAGTGCCGTTGCTGAGGACTGCCAGTTCATAAAGCGCGTTATCGGCAGAGCTTTCGGAGCTCGTATTGCCGATGAACGCGGCAAGAGATTGCGTGTCGCCGGTCAGTTGATCGAGCCTGAACCAGCCCTCGACGGTCAGATCGCCGGTGATGGCGAGGCTGTCCGATGTGCCGCGGCCGGCCTGGACGTAACTGTTCTCGCCGTCGAATTCGAGCTGGCGGCCCGCGACCTGCACGTCCAGGGCCGCATCCACCGCGAAGCTGAGCTGATGGACGTTGATGGCGCCGTTGCTGTCGGTGACCTGCACCGTGATCGTGTCGCCGCCGTGATAGCCGCTGGTCGGTGTGTAGGTCAGGGTGTTGTCGTCGGTGCCGGTGTTGAAGCTCGACACCGCGCCGTGTTCCGGCTGCTCCAGGATCGAGAATGTGAACGGTCCGGTCAGGCCCGTCGTCGGGATCGTGACGTCGACACTGCCGTCCTCGGCCAGCATGATCGTGTTGTCGATTTTGACGTCGTCGAAGCGGACGACCTGTTCATCGCCATTATCGGTATCCTCCCGGCTGGTCAGGACGACGTACTGGTCGCCGGTATGGCCATCGAGTTCATCGAAATTGTTTTCATCGGTGCCGGTGATGGTGACCGTGTTCGCCGAATTGCCGACCTCGGTCACGGTCATGCGGACGGTGTTGCCGTCGTCGTAGACGTCGAAACGGTATTCGGTGTCCTTGCGCAGGTCGATGGCGCCGTTGCCCGAGGTGGCGACGTTCGCCGTGATCGATCCGTTTTCGAAACGGTCGATGAGGATGCGGTCGTCGCCCTCGACGGCGGAGAAATTGAGACCATAGGCCGGCAGCCCGTTGCCGTCCTTCGACGCCGGATCAGCGCGGGTCATCACGTGCATGAAGCCGTCCGTACCGCTATCGAACTTGAACGTGCCGGTGACATGCACCGGATTGGCGGCGCCCGGTACATGCTGATCGGCGGAGCGCACCAGCTCGCGGTTCTGGATGACAAGCTCGCCGGTGTCCGTGTCGACGTAGGCGATGTCGTTTTCCGACCCTGAATGGCTGCCTTCGACGACCGTCCATTCGGTCGTGTTCGGTCCGACGAACAAACTATCCGTGGTCGTAGCCGTGGCGCCGGAAATGCTGCCGTTGTTGGCGTTCGACGACGAGTCGGTGACGGTCGAGCCGGAGATATCGGCGGCGCGCCAGTAGCCGACCAGCGCGCCTTGCCCGGTCGGGCTGGAGAAGTCAGGCAGGTAACCGTCGGCAATTTGCTCGGCGGACCGCTCGACATTCCAAAGCCGGATTTCGTTGATCAGCCCCGAGAAGTAATCGCTGTCGGAATCGGAAGATCCGATATTGGCGCCGCCGGAAAGGATGTTCTTGTCGATGCCGGTGACGGTCTGGATGAGCTCGCCGTCGACGTATAATTTCAGCGTGTTATTGCCGTCATGCGTCGCGGCGACATGGTGCCAGGCACCGGAAACGGTCGGGTCGTTGCTCTCCGGCGTCGTCTCCGTCTGGCTGATGGAATCGCCGTAATGCTGTTCTGTCACGAAGACGAGCTTGCCATTCTCTACGGCGATGGCATTGCGTGTTCCGAGGTCATCGGCGGTAATTTCGAGGTTGTCGATGGCATGAAGGTCGTTTTCGGCGCCGGTCGAGGCGGCAAGGGTGAACACGTCACTGTCCTGTGGCGCATAGTCCTCGGTGTCCAGAGACAGTTCATCGACCACGGTGGTGCCGTCGTACTTGACCGTAAGCCCGTTCTCGTCGTGGACGATCTCGACGGAAACGAATTCTGCTTCGATTTTGGAGTCGGTGATCCTTGAACGTGAAACGTTACTATTTGTGAGTGTATTGCCGTCGCCCGAGGTGTCCGCCGATAAACTGTTTTCAAAGGTATAGAGACCTTCAAGGCCGGACTCCGAGCCGCTCAGGACCTTGTCATAATTTGTCGAAATTTCGCTATCCGTGCGTAGATCATTCCAAATTCGCACATCATCGATTTGCCCGGTAAACTCCTGAGAAACCGTTGAACCGTCGGAGTCGAACTGTGCGCCGATGGTGAGGTCCACGTGATCGCCGCCATCAGGGTCGTAATCGTAGGTGCCCGAGTCCTCTAAGTCGCCATTCAGATAAAGCCGATACGTACCACCGTCGTTCGAGGTATCGCGGGTGACTGCAACGTGCGTCCATTGGTCTAACGGAATTGCGTCGTGGCTGAACTGAACTGTTTGATCTGCTCCAGCGTTACTACTTAGCCGATCATCATCTTCATGTAATACTCTGATGGTGCCATCGGGCATGAGTTGGACGAGGAACAATTGATTTGAGTCAGGCGCGTTCGCATCACTCCGAGGTCCGCCGAGTGCGACAATGCAGGCTTCATTCGAACCGGTCGGATAAGCCGTCGGCTTGATCCAGGCCTCGATCGTCATCGAGGATGTGTCTTTGAGGCTCGCATCATTGAGCCTGTAAAGAATATCTCCACTGCCATCGAAAGTGGCGGCGTATTCCGATCGGCTGGTGCGCGTGCCGCCGGTCACGGTATAGGATTGAACGATGTCGCCGTCCATGATGACGTCGATGCCGTTGATCGTCTCGCCGTTGTTCTCGAACGTATCGAAGGCGATGGTCAGGCCGTCGGAGACACCGTCCTGAACGGCGCCGTTGAACGTGCCGTTCCCGTAACTGAACGAGAAACCGTCGGCCGGTGTTGTACCCGTGGACTCGCCCATCTTGAGATCGAACGTCGCGGTGAAGTTTCTGGCGCCTTCGGCGTTGCCGGAGGGGTCGACCGTCGCAGTCCCGAATTCGTCGTTGGTTGCCGCGGTCAGTCTGAGCACACCGCCGCTCACTGTGGCGTCTCCGGAAAGCGTAATGCCGCTGCCGTTCGAGAACGAGGAGTCGATCAGGCTCTGCGTGCCCGACGCGCTGCCGACGGAAAAGATGGTCTGAAGCGCGGGCGAATTAACCGACGTGTTGATCCAGCCTTCCATGGTGAAAGCATTGCCGCCGCTCTGGAAGACGCTGTTGGCGCTCATCGTCACCTTGTCGTCGCCGTCGAACGACAACACATGGCGGGTCGCGTCGGTGGTCGCGAAGTTGTCGAACTGCACGTTCGAGAAATCGACGATACGGGTCGCTTCCGTGCCGGCATTGGAACCGTCGGAAGCGGAAAATGCGATCGTTTTCTCGGCGGCGCTGTCTGAATCGTGGTCCGACGTGCGGATCGTGATCGCGCGTGCGAGTGCCTGTACAGCTTCGTTCGTCGCATCCTGGTTAAGGTCGACCTGAAGTTCGGCATCGTCACTTGCGGCGGTGCCGTTCTTGGTGCTGTGGATCGTACCGATGGCGGTACCTTCGTACCTGACGGTGGAACTGTCGACCGTGATCGATCCGCCGCTGGCAACGGCAAGAACATCACCGGCGCTGTAGTTGGTCTTGATGTATACGTTCAAAAAACCGCTGGCGCCGTCGAAAAACGTGTCATCCGGTGGCGTTTCCTCGTCCGGATCGACGAGCGCCAGACCCGGATCGATCAGCACGGCGCGCGCGACATTCGCGGGCGTGGTGCGGCCGTTTGTCGTCGTGATCCTGGGCGCGTCGTCGATGGCGTTGACGGTTATCGTCGCGGTCTGCGGCGTGGCGTCGAACTGCTTGCCGTCGCCGACCGCGAATTTGAAGGTGACGGTGCCGTTGAAATCCGTCGCGGGAACGAATGTCAGCTCCCCGTCATTGATCTGCTGAGAAGTGATCACGGCGTCGACCGAAATATCGTTGCCGTCCAGTTGCAGCTTGCCCTGGCTCGAGGGCGGCAATTCCGTGATTTTCACCGTCTGCAGTGTGTCGCCGTCGCCGTCAGAGAAGTCGCCGTGGCCGTCAGAGGCGTCGCCGGTGAAGTCGGTCAGTTCGATCGTCAACGGATTGTCTTCGTCGACGCTCAGTGCGATGTCCTCGGACTCGGGGCGCTGGTTGTTGTAGGCCTCGACCGTGGTCGTGAAGGTCTCCTCGGCGCCGTCGGCATCGGTCAGCGTGATCTCGATCGTGCGGTTGCCTTCCTCGATCTCGTCTTCGGAGTTGTCGAACCGCAGCGATTGCAGGACCGCCTGTACCCGCGCCGTCGTCGCGTTGCCGTTGAAGGTGATCTGCAGCACCTTGCCGGTGGTGTCGGTACCGACTTCCTGCTGGGTGGTGCCGTTCAAGGTCGCGTCGATGGTGCCGATCTCGGTGCCGTCGACGGTGATGATGTCGTTGTCGATGCCGGAAAGGGCGACGGTCAGGCTGTCGACGGTCTGCGGCGCGACGATGAGGCTGTCGCCCTCGGTGCCGCCGGGACCCGCCGGGACCGAAGGGCCGGACGATTCGATCCGCAGTGTGCCGCCGTCGAAGTTCCCCTCGGCATCGGCGAGGGTAATGGCGCCGTCCAGCGCGACGGCGCCGCCGTTGGCCGAGAAGATAGCGTTGCCGCCGCCGCCCGCCGTCAGGTCCGGGCGGTCGTTGACGGTCAGGACGAACGTGTCGTTGGCGGTGTTGCCGCGGTCAGATTTCGATGTGCCGGTGACGGTGATCGTGTAACTTTGATTGACCGTGCCCGCGCCCGGGGTCCCGGTGAGGTTGTTGCCGTTCAAGCTCAACCAGGAGGGGCCGCCCGCCATATTCAGGGAAACCGTATCTCCATCCGGATCACTGAACAGATTGCTCAGCGACAGATCGAGTGTATCGCCCTCGTTTATCGTCCTATCGGTGACCGCGTTGGCAACATTCGGACCGAGGTTAACGGGTTCCGGCGGCGGTGGCGGCGGTGGAGGAGGTGGCGGCGACACCGGTGGTGGTGACGGCGGTGGCGGCGGAGGCGGTGACACTGGAGGGGGTGACACAGGCGGTGGCGGCGGCGCAGGCGTAAACGAGCCCGGCGGCGGCGGCGACCACGGGAACTGGATGGGTGGGGGCGGCGGCGATACGGTCTCCGGCGGCGGCGGAGGCGTCGTGGTGGTTTCCGGCGGCGATGGCGTAGTCGTGGTGGTCTCCGGCGGTGGTGGCGGCGTAGCGGTGGTTTCCGGCGGCGGTGGCGGCGTCGTGGTCGTTTCCGGCGGTGGTGGCGGCGTAGCGGTGGTTTCCGGCGGCGGTGGCGGCGTCGTGGTCGTTTCCGGCGGCGGTGGCGGCGTCGTGGTCGTATCCGGCGGTGGTGGCGGCGCAGCGGTGGTTTCCGGCGGTGGTGGCGGCGCAGCGGTGGTTTCCGGCGGTGGTGGCGGCGCAGCGGTGGTTTCCGGCGGCGGTGGCGGCGCAGCGGTGGTTTCCGGCGGCGGTGGCGGCGTCGTGGTGGTTTCCGGCGGCGGCGGTGGAGACGCATCGGCGGTTTGCGTCGTCGTCGCGCCGGTATCTGAACCGCCGCTGTCGGATGCCGAACCGGTATCGCCGGCTGCCGTATTGACGGCCGCATCCGTGCTGCCGGTGGTCGTGCCGGCGTCCGGTGCCGCATCGCTGGCGGCGATATTCGAGACCGTCTCGGCGGCGGCTGTCGCCTCGGCGGGTGCGGCGCCGTCGGAAACCGCGTTTGAAAGTTGCTGCGTGAATGCTTCGTTGGCGGCCGCGGCCTGTTCCGGGCTCATGCCCGAGGTGTCGGGGCCGAGGTTGTCGGCGTTGCCCGACGCCAATTGCGCCAGGACCGAATTCTGTTCGCCTTCGTTGGCTTCGCCGACGGCACCGGCCATGGCGTTGGAACTCTCGGTCGCACCGGCGAGTGCGGCGTCGGGGGAGGTGCCTTCCGACAGCGATGTGGCGAGCGCCTGCTGAAATGCCTGGTTCGCGGCGGCGGCTTCGTCCGGCGACATGCCGGACGTGTCGGGGCCGAGATTGTCTGCATTCCCGGACGCCATCTGCGCCAGAACGGAATTCTGTTCGCCGGCGGTCGCTTCGGCGGTCGCCGTCGCCGCGGCTTGCGACGCGTCGCTGGCGGTTTGCAGGGCATCGGCGAGTGAGCCGCCACTGTCGAGGGACTGGGTTAGCGCCTGTTGGAAAGCCTCGTTGGCGGCGGCGGCCTCCTCGGGCGACATGTTCGAGGTGTCCGGGCCGAGCACGCCGTCCTCGTTGCTGCCCGACGCAAGCGCGGCGAGAAGGGGGTCGGCATTGGCCTCGTCGGCCTGCTGCTCGGCGGCGACGAGATTGGAAACTTCGGCGGCTTCGCTTGCCTGTTGCAGCGCGTCGCCGATATCGCCGCCGCCGTCGAGTGCCGCGATGAGCGCATCCTGGAAGGCGAGGGCGGCATCGCCCGTGCCGTCGCCCTGAAGCTCGCCGACGCTCTCCTCGACGCCCTCGCCGGACGCCAGCGCGGCGATCAGGGCGTCGCCCGGTGCGGCCTCGGCCAACTCTGCGTCGATCTGTTCCTGGAAGGCCTGGGCTTCCTCGGCGGCGGCGAGCGCTTCACCGATGTCGGCGCCGCCGTCGAGCGCCGCCTGCAATGCTTCCTCGAACGCTTCGGAGTCTTCGCCGACGGCCTCGTCGACGTTTTCGCCGGTCGCCAGCGCGTTGGCGACGGCAGCCTCCTGTTCGCCCGCCTGCTGCTGTTCGGCCACCTGCAATGCGTTGATGAAGGCGCGGTCGGCGGCGACTACCGCTTCCTCGGCGGAAAGACCCTCTGCCATGATATCGACCAGCGTCGAGCGGAAGGCATTGACCGCGGCTTCGATGGACTCCGGCGTGGCGTTGATATCGGCGGCACGGGCGAGGCTGGATTCCAGCATCTCGTTCATCGCTTCGTCGATATCCTGACCTTGAGAGATCGCGATCAGGAGGGTCGCCAGCGCTTCCGGGTCCAACTCGGGCGGGGTGTCGGAGATATCGGGTGCGATTTGCTCGCCACTCTCGGCGGGACCGGCCTGGGCTACGTCGGCATTGTCTCCGGTGCTTTCGCCTTCGACCTGGGCGACAACGATCTCGTCCGCGCCGCCCACGCCGGACGCGCCGTTTTCCGCCGTTTCCGGCGTATCGGGAGTGTTGTCTAAAGCCATTTCGAAACGTGCCGCCCCAAGAGCATTCCAGTCGCCTAAAGTTTTACGAAATTGTCTCCGGACCGTCAGTGACGCGGGTCACTGGAATGCGCCGACAAGATCGTCATAACGTGTTGATATCGAATATGTCTTTTCGCTCTTTGCCAAGCCGTGGATGACCACAATTAGGTCGCGCCCAGGTCCTATATCTCATCGCCTGAAACTAGCCGGTTTTCCTGACGCTTACGTTACGGCTTCAATGCCGATAATTCAGTTGGCAATTGGTTTTGATTTGTAACAAAACGTTGCCGGGTACCGTGCCCGGCAAACGTCTATGACACCTCTCAATCCCAGGCCTGAGAATCCATGAGCACAGGGGTTTGTCGGCGCTGTTCGGCAACAGGGAATGCGTCGTTTCAAGAGAAATGATGTTATTTAATAAATTGATTTAAATAACAAAAATAATAAATAACTTATATAAAGTTAAGTGGTGCCGGCGGCAGGACTTGAACCCGCAACCTACCGCTTACAAGGCGGTTGCTCTACCAGTTGAGCTACGCCGGCTCCCAGTGTGTCTCGCAACGGCTATCGGTTTCTCCGGTGCTCGACGGCGCGCAACATAATCCTGTCGGGCCGGGGCGACAATACAGTATTCGCCTCTATCTCGGCTCGCCGCCCTCGGCAGCAGAGCGTGTGTTCATCGGCGGTTCCGTGGAGCGACGGACCAATAGGCGTACAAATTGCGTATTTTTACCTTGACCTGCGCTTGTTCTCGGTTGCATTCACGGTGATCATTGCCTACGAAAGCAAGGCTCAGCGGGGACGATACCTTCCGCTTTGCCGAAACAAGTTCAAGACGGGGATTTTCGGCGATGGACGGCATACGCCAAACGGTCGGTGATATTGTCGATCACAAGATTTCGCAGCGGTTTATCGTGGTCTTGTTGTTCGTGAACGCTCTGACGCTCGGCCTCGAGACGTCGGAGGAGATTATGTCCACGTATGGCTCGTGGATCGGCCGGATCAACGACGAAATCCCCTATATCTTCGTGATCGAGGTCAGCGCGCGGCTCATTGCGCGTGGCCGGGGCTTCTTCAAGGAAGCCTGGAACGTATTCGACGTTATCATCATTACAGTTTCGTTCCTGCCGTCCGGCAATGCTTTCTCCGCGCTCCGGGCGCTCCGGATCCTGCGTGTGCTGCACGTCATCTCGCTGGTGCCCAGGATGCGCCACGTGGTTGCGGCGATGATCCGGTCGTTGCCGCAAATCGGCTCGATCGTCGCTCTCTTGCTGATCATTTCATATATATCCGCCGTTATCGTTACCCACCTTTATGGCGTCGACTACCCGGAACTGTTCGGCTCTATCGGGCGGTCGATGTTGACGCTGTTCCAGTTGATGACGCTGGAGGGCTGGGCCGCCGAGGTCGTGCGCCCGGTCATGGAAACGCACCCGTACTCGGTGCTTCTTTTTATCCCTTACATGCTGATGACGGCGTTCGCGATCCTGAACCTGTTTACCGCCGTGCTCGTCGACAGCATGCAGTTGATCCAGCAGAATTATTCCTATGAACGCAGCGAGAACGAGACCCGGTCGATCATCAAGGCCGAGCTGGCGGACGTGAAAGACGATCTCACGAGCCTGTCCACCGAGATCAAGAAACTGCGCGCCGATCTCGACACCAAATCCAAAGACGGCAACTGAGTTTTCGACGCCGGCACGTCATCCGCCGCGGGTTTGCAACGCGGCGGTTCTATGCCAGCATGCCGCTCGGAAAAAGTGTGACTGTCCGGTTTTAGCGGGGAAGGCAGGATGTTTCTGAATCTACTCAGCGACCGCCAAAAGCAGTCGTTTTTGGCGCTTGCGACGAAAGTGGTGATGGCGGACGGTGAAGTCGTGCCGGAGGAGAACGTCACCTTGAAGGTCCGTGTCGCCGAGATGGGCGGCCAGATCAAAGCGCCGCCGGATGAGATATACGGCGAGGCGAATTTCGATGTTTTCGATACGCCGCAGGCGCAGACGATTATTATCCTTGAACTCATGGTGATCGCCTACTCGGATACCGAATTCCACGAGAACGAACGTCCGATCATCGACGATCTGATCAAGCATTTCGGCTTTGCCGACGATCAGATCGCGCGTTTCGAGGACTGGGCCAAGCGGCAGTCGCCGTTGAGCGTCGAGGGCTGGGCGTTTCTCACGGAATCCGGCCCGGTTACCGGATAGCGGTTTCAGCGCGGCCGCGTCAGCACATAAAGGGCGATTGCGGCGGCATTCGAGAGATTGAGGCTTTCCTGCGCACTGTCGATCGGTATTCGGACGAGCTGATCGCAGGTTTCGCGGGTCAAACGGCGCAAGCCAGTTCCTTCGGCGCCGAGGATGATGACGCGCCGCGGTGTCGGATCGACATCGCCGATTCCCGTTTCCGCCTCGCCGTCGAGCCCCAGGCACCAGTAACCGGCATCCTTCAGAGCCCAAATGGCGCGCGCAAGGTTGGTGACCCGGATCAGTGCCACGTGTTCCAGGGCGCCCGATGCCGCTTTCGCCATGGTCCCGGTCTCCGGCGGCGCATTTCGGTCCTGGACGATCAGCGCGCGCGCGCCGAAGGCCCGCGCCGAGCGCATGACGGCACCGATATTTCGAGGATCGGACGCCTGGTCGAGCACGACGAGCGTCTCGGGCCCTCGGTCTTCGGGCGCGATGACGTCCTCTATGCGTTTTTCGGGTAAATGATCGGCCAACAGGGCAATGCCCTGATGGACGCTGTCCGGTCCACAAACCGTATCGATTTCGGCACGGTCGGCGGCCTCGATGTTGAATTCGTCGATATTTCGTTCCGGTAGCGCTTTTTGCAGGGCTTCCGCGCCCTGTTTGGTCGCGATTAGCCGGTGCCGGCGGCGCGCCGGATTCTCGAGTGCGGCGCTGACCGCGTGCACGCCGAAAATCCACAATCCGTGGCCGTGCGCCGCGTGTGACGGGGCTTTGCCGCCGCCGCGCGTGGACGAACCGGTCGGTCGCGGCGCGTTGATTCGGCTGCGTGCTGTACGGGGTGGCCGCTTGCGCTTGCTCATGCGGCCTTTTATCATCCCATAGTGCGATGTTTCGCAAGTGGAATTGACGAATTGGCACTGCTCGGGTTTTGTCGCGTTTAGGCGTTGACAATAGTGCGGAAATCTTCATATTCCGACCGCCCGATCCACCGCCCCCGCGGTGGATCGTCACGTATTCGTCGGGGGGATGCCCGAGTGGCTAAAGGGGACGGGCTGTAAACCCGTTGGCTATGCCTACGTTGGTTCGAATCCAACTCCCCCCACCACTCTCCGGTTCGCCGGCAGGTGGTGCGAAACGGTGAAGCGGCGCTGGCGGGTGTAGCTCAATGGTAGAGCCCCAGCCTTCCAAGCTGGTTACGTGGGTTCGATTCCCATCACCCGCTCCAACGCCGGCGGAATGCGACCGTGGGGTTTTGTTAGTTTTTTGGCTTCGGTCCCTTGCTTCGGGACGGGGCAGCGAGGAAAGAGAGAACGAAGATGGCCAAGGAAAAGTTTGAGCGTAACAAGCCGCATTGCAACGTTGGCACGGTTGGGCATGTTGACCATGGCAAGACGACGCTGACGGCTGCGATTACGAGGGTTATGTCGGAAGGCGGCGGCGGCGAGGCGATGGCTTTTGACATGATTGACAAGGCGCCGGAGGAGAAGGCGCGCGGGATCACGATTTCGACGGCGCATGTTGAGTACGAGACGGAGAACCGTCACTACGCGCACGTCGACTGCCCGGGCCATGCGGACTACGTGAAGAACATGATCACGGGTGCGGCGCAGATGGACGGTGCGATTTTGGTTGTGAGCGCGGCGGACGGTCCGATGCCGCAGACGCGCGAGCACATTCTTCTTGCCCGTCAGGTTGGTGTTCCGGCGCTTGTTGTTTACATGAACAAGGTCGACCAGGTTGACGACGAGGAGCTTCTTGAACTTGTTGAGATGGAAATCCGCGAGCTTCTGTCGTCGTACGATTTTCCGGGAGACGACATTCCGATCGTCAAGGGATCGGCGCTTGCGGCGCTTGAGGGCCGTGACGACGAGATCGGCAAGAACTCGATCATGGAACTGATGGCGGCTGTTGACGAATACATTCCGCAGCCGGATCGTCCTGTTGATCAGGACTTCCTGATGCCGATCGAGGACGTTTTCTCGATTTCGGGTCGCGGTACGGTTGTGACGGGGCGTGTTGAGCGCGGCGTTATCAACACCGGCGACGAGATTGAGATTGTCGGCATCAAGGACACGCAGAAGACGACGTGCACGGGTGTCGAGATGTTCCGCAAGCTGCTTGACCAGGGTCAGGCGGGCGACAACATAGGCGCGCTGCTGCGTGGCACGAAGCGTGAAGAGGTTGAGCGCGGTCAGGTTCTGGCGAAGCCGGGTTCGATCACGCCGCACACGAAGTTTTCGTGCGAGGCGTACATCCTGACGAAGGAAGAGGGTGGTCGTCATACGCCGTTCTTCGGCAACTACCGTCCGCAGTTTTATTTCCGGACCACGGACGTGACGGGCACGGTCGAGCTTGCGGCAGGGACGGAGATGGTGATGCCGGGCGATAACGTGACGATGAACGTGACGCTGATCGCACCGATCGCCATGGACGAAGGTCTGCGTTTCGCGATCCGCGAAGGCGGCCGCACCGTCGGTGCCGGCGTCGTCGCCAAGATCATCGAGTAAGGCGTTATCGGGCTTGCGGCTCCGTCCCCGGACGGGGCCGCGAGGCGGCTTAGGGGTATAGCTCAGTTGGTAGAGCGGCGGTCTCCAAAACCGCAGGTCCCGGGTTCGAGCCCTGGTGCCCCTGCCACGCCCCTTTGCCGATGACGAGGTTGCGGGCGGCAATTTTAAACTACATCTTTTGGGAATGTCCCGATTGATGGCTTCAAGAGCAGGTTCGGGATCGAAACTGCAAGGTATGTAAGATCAATGGCAAAAACCAACCCGGCACAGTTTGTCCGCGAAGTCCGGCAGGAAGCCTCCAAGGTGACTTGGCCGACACGCCGCGAAACGGGTATTTCGACGGCAATGGTTTTCGTTTTCTGCACCATCGCGGCGATCTTTTTCCTGTTGGTCGATCAGGTCCTGCAACTCGGTGTGAAGTTCCTGTTCGGACTCGGAGGCTGATCCCATGGCCATGCGCTGGTACGTCGTACATGTTTACTCCGGTTCGGAGAAAAAGGTCGCACAATCGATCGAGGAGCAGGTTCGCCAGGCCGGTTTCGAGGATATGATCGAGGAAGTTCTGGTGCCGACCGAAGAGGTCGTGGAAATGCGCCGCGGCGCCAAGCACAATGCCGAGCGCAAGTTCTTCCCGGGCTATGTGCTGGTGCGCATGGATTTGACCGACGAAACCTGGCATCTGGTCAAGAACACGCCGAAGGTTACCGATTTTCTGGGCGGGCAGGGGCGGCCATCGCCGATTACCGACGCCGAGGCCGAGCGCATCATCTATCAGGTCAAGGAAGGCGTCGAGCGTCCGAAACCGTCGATCACCTTCGAGGTGGGCGAGCAGGTTCGTGTCTGCGACGGCCCGTTCAATTCGTTCAACGGCCTGGTCGAGGATGTCGACGAGGAGCGTGCCCGTGTGAAGGTCGCGGTCAGTATTTTCGGCCGTGCGACGCCGGTCGAGCTTGAGTACTCGCAGGTCGAAAAGCTTTGACAGAATTCGCCGGGGACATTACATCCCGGCGCGCCGGAGCCTGAGTTCCGGCATTCGCGTGTGGGAGGCCCGCCAAGGCCGGACCACACACTCAGAAACGGAACATCAGTTCCAACAGAAGCACTGAGAGAGACATGGCAAAGAAAATCGCTGGCTACGTAAAGCTGCAGGTACCGGCGGGGCAAGCGAACCCGTCGCCGCCGATCGGTCCGGCCCTCGGTCAGGCCGGTCTCAACATCATGGAATTCTGCAAGGCGTTCAACGCCGAGACCCAGAACATGGAACCGGGCATGCCGATTCCGGTCGTCATCACGGCATATGCCGACCGGACGTTCTCGTTTATCACCAAGACCCCGCCGGCCAGCTTCTTCTTGAAGAAGGCGGCCAAGGTCAACAAGGGGTCCGGTGAGCCGAACAAGAACAAGGTCGGCAAGGTGACCATGACCCAGGTCCGCGAGATCGCCGAAATGAAGATGAAAGATCTCAACGCGCATGACATCGATGCCGCGGCGAAAATGATCGCCGGTTCGGCCCGGTCCATGGGCATCGAAGTGGAGGGCGCATAAATGGCTCGCAAAGGTAAGCGTTTCACGGCCGCGCTCGAAAATCTCGACCGCAATGCGCTGTACACGATCGAAGACGCGGTGAAAATCCTCAAGGATAACGCCAAGGCCAAGTTTGACGAGACCATTGAGGTCGCCATGAATCTTGGTGTCGACCCGCGTCATGCCGACCAGATGGTCCGCGGCACGGTATCGCTGCCGCATGGCACAGGTAAGGCCCTGAAGGTCGCGGTGTTCGCCAAGGATGCCAAGGCCGATGAAGCCCGTGAGGCGGGTGCCGATTTTGTTGGTGCCGAGGATCTCATGGAACAGGTTCAGGGCGGGATGATGGATTTCGACCGCTGCATCGCGACCCCCGACATGATGGGGATCGTCGGTCGTCTCGGTAAAGTGCTGGGTCCGAAAGGCCTGATGCCGAACCCGAAGCTGGGAACCGTGACCCCCGACGTCGCCGCTGCCGTTCAGGCCGCGAAGGCGGGGCAGATCGAATTCCGTGTCGAGAAGATGGGTATTATCCATGCTGGTGTGGGCAAGGCCAGCTTCTCCGCCGAACAGCTGCAGGAGAATATCGCTGCCTTTGTGGGCGCGATCCAGCAGGCAAAACCGTCCGGCGCCAAGGGCACGTACATGAAAAAAGTCAGCGTCACGTCGACGATGGGACCTGGCATCAAATTGGACCTGAGTGCGCTTTAAGGGCAATCAGGTCTTGAAGAATTCGGCCGAAACGTTTAATCGTCCGGTCGAACAGGAGCGGCTCCGGAAGATTTCGGGGCCGTTCTGACCTGTCCGAGACCGTAGGTAAGCCCGGTTTTCCGGGGTTTAATGGGAGCTTCCCGCCTGCATAGACAGTGTCGATGCCGATTGTTTTGAGAGTATTCTCAATGGATTGGCTTGGACTGTTGTACTGGACAGGGCGAGCCGGCTTCGACGCCAAAGCGCCCGAAAGCGCCTTGAGGTCGAGGCCAAAGTGCAACAGGGGTTCAATTTTGAACCGCTTTTGACTGGAGACGATCCGTGGACCGATCGGAAAAAACTGAACTGGTCTCGTCGCTCCGTGGCACGTTCGAAAACGCGAATATGGTTGTCGTTACCCACTATATCGGGCTCAACGTCGACGATATGAACGATCTTCGGGCGCGCATGCGGGACGCCGGCGCCAGCTTCAAAGTCACCAAGAATCGGCTCACTCGTCTCGCTTTGGAAGGCACGCCCTACGATCAGCTCAGCGACCTTTTCACCGGTCCCACGGCCATCGCCTATTCCGATGATCCCGTGGCGCCCGCGAAGGTTGCGGTGGAATTCGCCAAGAAGAACGAGAACCTGGTGGTTCTCGGCGGCGCCATGGGCGAGACCCGCCTTGATACCGATAGTATCAAGCAGCTCGCCACCCTGCCGTCGCTTGACGAACTCCGCGCCAAGATCGTGGGTATGCTGAACACCCCGGCGACGCGTGTCGCCGGCGTCCTTCAGGCGCCGGCCGGCCAGGTCGCACGAGTGCTCAGCGCACGTGCCGAACAAGGTGAAGCGGCGTGACGCCGTAAACGATTGTCAATAGTTCAAGCCTTAGGAGACATGAGAAATGGCTGATCTTGAAAAGATTGCTGAAGAGCTGTCGAGCCTGACGGTTCTGGAAGCTGCTGAGCTTTCCAAGCTTCTGGAAGAAAAATGGGGCGTTTCCGCCGCGGCGCCGGTTGCCGTTGCGGGTGCCGCGCCGGCCGCTGGCGGCGATGCCGCGCCGGAAGAAGAAAAAGACGAATTCGACATCATCCTTGCTGCCGCCGGCGACAAGAAGATCAACGTGATCAAGGAAGTCCGCACGATCACGGGTCTCGGGCTGAAGGAAGCCAAGGATCTCGTCGAAGGTGCGCCGAAGCCCGTTAAGGAAGGCGCCAAGAAAGACGAAGCCGAAGAGATCAAGAAGAAGCTGGAAGAAGCCGGCGCGACCGTCGAGCTCAAGTAAGCTTTCCGGTGGACGCGGCCGCTTCGGCGGCCGCGTCGCCGACTATTCGCCCAGCCATCGTATTTTAAGGCTTGGGCGGGAATTGGTTAGAACATTTGGTTCAGGGAGCGTCTCAGCTCCTCGAATACCGGGAGCGTAAACGCTCCTCGCCTGGACAACAGGCACGACACTGCAGACGCGTTTTTGCCCGCATAGGCCTTGCCGCGGCCGGGAAAGTGGAAACGCAGAACTCGCGGGTCGGGATCTTCGGTGCGGCAGACCGTTCGATCTCTCCCACACGGAAACGGCTTCCGCCGGGCGCTTAGGGAATGGCGTTCGGGCGAAGCATCAGGAAATCGAGGGACGTAATGGCGAGTAGCTTTACGGGACGCAAACGCGTGCGGAAATATTTCGGCCGGCTTCAGGCCGCCACGGAAATGCCGAACCTGATCGAGGTTCAGCGCACTTCCTATGAACAGTTCCTGCAGCGCGATACGCCGAGGAACGAGCGTACCGATACCGGTATCCAGGAAGTGTTCAAGTCGGTGTTCCCGATCAAGGACTTTTCCGAACGCGGTACGCTGGAGTTCGTCTCCTACGAGTTCGAAGACCCGAAATACGACGTCGAGGAATGCCAGCAACGCGGCATGACCTATGCAGCGCCCCTCAAGGTGACGCTCCGTCTTGTGGTCTGGGACATCGATGAGGAAACGGGTGCTCGTTCGATCCGCGACGTCAAGGAACAGGATGTCTACATGGGTGACATGCCGCTGATGACGGGCAAGGGTACGTTCGTCGTCAACGGTACCGAACGCGTTATCGTTTCGCAGATGCACCGTTCGCCGGGTGTGTTCTTCGACCACGACAAGGGCAAGACCCATTCCTCCGGCAAGTACCTTTTCGCCGCGCGCATCATTCCCTACCGCGGCTCCTGGCTCGATTTCGAATTCGATGCCAAGGACCTTGCCTATGTGCGTATCGACCGCCGCCGCAAGCTGCCGGTGACGACGCTGCTGCTGGCCCTTGATAGCGAGGAAACCGCTAAGAAACGCGCGAAGGCCATCGAAGACGGTACGGATCTGGACCTGACCGAAATCTCCGGACAGACCCCGGAAGACATCCTTCGTTACTTCTACGACGTTGTCAGCTTCGAACGCGTCAAGCGCGGCTGGAAGACGCCGTTCAATCCGGAACTGCTCCGAGGCGTCAAGCTGACGGCCGACCTGATCAACGCCAAGACCGGTCGTGTCGCCGCCGAGGCCGGCACCAAGATGACGCCGCGTCTGCTGCGCCAGTTGGCCGAGAAGGGCATGGAAGAACAGGTCGTTACCGACGAGGAACTGATCGGCCGTTATGTCGCCAGCGACATCATCAATGAGAAAACCGGCGAAGTTTACGTCGAGGCCGGTGAGGAAGTCGTCGAGGACACGCTGGAAATGCTGGCCGAGGCCGGTGTCGACGTCATCGAGACGCTGGCCATCGACCACGTCAATGTGGGCCCGTACATCCGCAACACGCTGGCCGTCGACAAGAACACCAGCCGCGACGAAGCCCTGATCGACATCTATCGTGTCATGCGTCCGGGCGAGCCGCCGACCCTGGAGACCGCCGAGCAACTCTTCCAGGGGCTGTTCTTCGATGCCGAGCGCTATGATCTCTCGGCCGTCGGCCGCGTCAAGATGAACGCGCGCCTCGGCTTCGAGACCGAAGACACGCTGCGCGTGCTGCGCAAGGAAGACATCCTTGCCGTGGTCAAGACGCTTGTTGAACTCAAGGACGGCAAGGGCGAAATCGACGATATCGACCACCTCGGCAACCGCCGGGTGCGCTCGGTCGGCGAACTCATGGAGAACCAGTACCGCGTCGGCCTGCTGCGCATGGAGCGTGCGATCCGCGAACGTATGAGCTCGGTCGAGATCGACACCGTCATGCCGCATGACCTGATCAACGCCAAACCGGCCGCGGCGGCCGTGCGCGAGTTCTTCGGATCGTCGCAGCTTTCGCAGTTCATGGATCAGACCAACCCGCTTTCAGAGGTCACGCATAAGCGGCGTCTTTCGGCGCTCGGGCCGGGCGGCTTGACCCGCGAACGCGCGGGCTTCGAGGTCCGCGACGTGCACCCGACGCACTACGGCCGGATCTGCCCGATCGAAACGCCGGAAGGCCCGAACATTGGCCTCATCAACTCGCTGGCGACCTTCGCGCGCGTCAACAAGTACGGCTTCATTGAAACGCCTTACCGCGAAGTGAAGGACGGCAAGGTCACGAACGATGTCGTCTACATGTCGGCGATGCAGGAGGGGCGTTACACCATCGCCCAGGCCAACGCCGAGCTGGACGCCAAGGGTCAGTTCGTCGACGATCTGGTAAGCTGCCGCCGTGGCGGCGACTTCCTGCTGTCGCGCCCCGAAGACATCGACTACATCGACGTCTCGCCGAAGCAACTCGTGTCGGTCGCGACCGCGCTCATTCCGTTCCTCGAGAACGATGACGCCAACCGCGCGCTGATGGGCTCGAACATGATGCGCCAGGCGGTCCCGGTGATCCGCGCCGAAGCGCCGTTCGTCGGTACCGGCATGGAAGCGGCTGTGGCCCGGGATTCCGGGGCGACCATCGTCGCGCGGCGTTCCGGTGTCGTCGACCAAATCGACGGTGCGCGCATTGTCGTCAACGCCACCGAGGAAACGAGCACCTCGGAAACCGGTGTCGACATCTACAACCTGCTGAAGTTCCAACGCTCCAACCAGAATACCTGCCTGCACCAGCGCCCGCTGGTGAAGGTCGGCGACTTCGTGGAAGCCGGCGACACCATCGCCGACGGCCCGTCGACGGAAATGGGAGACCTGGCGCTGGGCCGGAACGTGCTCGTCGCGTTCATGCCCTGGAACGGTTACAACTTCGAGGATTCGATCCTGATTTCCGAGCGCATCGTCCGCGACGACGTGTTTACCTCGATTCACATCGAGGAATTCGAGGTCATGGCCCGTGACACCAAGCTGGGTCAGGAGGAAATCACCCGTGACATTCCGAATGTCGGTGAAGAAGCGCTTAAGAACCTAGATGAGGCCGGTATCGTCTATATCGGCGCCGAGGTCGAACCGGGCGACATTCTCGTCGGCAAGGTGACGCCGAAGGGTGAAAGCCCGATGACGCCGGAAGAAAAACTTCTGCGTGCCATCTTTGGCGAAAAGGCCTCCGACGTGCGTGATACGTCGCTCAAGCTGCCGCCGGGTGTCAACGGGACGATCGTCGAGGTGCGGGTGTTCTCGCGCCGCGGCGTCGACAAGGACGAACGTGCTCTGGCCATCGAGCAGGCCGAAATCGAACGCCTTGCCAAGGACCGCGACGACGAACGCGCGATCCTCGAACGCTCGTTCTCGCAGCGCCTGAAATCGCTGATTCTGAAGAAGAAGGCGGTTTCGGGGCCGAAAGGCCTGAAGGACGGCACCGTCATCACCGACGACGTGCTCGAAGACTACACGGTCGGCCAGATGGCGCAGATCGTCGTCGGCAACGACAAGGTGATGAGTGACGTCGAAGCCCTGAAAGCCAAGTTCGAGGCCGACATCGCGCTTCTGCAGGCCCGTTTCGACGACAAGGTCGAAAAGCTGCAACGCGGCGACGACCTGAGCCCGGGCGTGATGAAGATGGTCAAGGTGTTCGTCGCGGTGAAGCGCAAGCTGCAGCCTG
Organism: Rhodospirillales bacterium; assembly: GCA_965229805.1. GTDB lineage: Bacteria > Pseudomonadota > Alphaproteobacteria > Rhodospirillales > Casp-alpha2 > UBA4479. The sequence continues at coordinate 1,770,599 of CBDDJO010000002.1, forward strand.
GCGACAAGATGGCCGGCCGCCACGGCAACAAGGGCGTCATCTCCAAGATCATCCCGGTCGAGGACATGCCACACACCGAGGACGGTACTCCTGTCGACATTGTTCTCAATCCGCTCGGCGTGCCGTCGCGGATGAACGTCGGTCAGATTCTAGAAACCCATCTGGGCTGGGCCTGCCGAGGCCTCGGTCAGCAGATCGGCGAATTGCTGGATACCGGCAAGGCACCGCAGACCGTCCGCTCCAAACTCAAGGAGGTCTACGGCGAAAAGAACTACAAGGACGATATCCAGTCCCTCGACGACGATCAGGTCATGGAACTTGCCGGCAATCTGCGTACCGGCGTGCCCATCGCGACGCCGGTCTTCGACGGTGCCCGCGAACCGGATATCGTCGAAATGCTGGACATGGCCGGTCTCGACAATTCCGGTCAAGTCACGCTGTTCGACGGCCGCACCGGCGAGCAGTTCGACCGTCCGGTCACCGTCGGGTACATCTACATGCTGAAATTGCACCACCTGGTGGATGACAAGATCCATGCCCGGTCCATCGGTCCGTACTCGCTGGTTACGCAGCAACCGCTTGGCGGTAAGGCGCAATTCGGCGGTCAGCGCTTCGGTGAAATGGAGGTATGGGCGCTTGAAGCCTACGGCGCGGCGTACACGCTCCAGGAAATGCTCACCGTCAAGTCGGATGACGTCTCCGGCCGGACGAAGGTTTACGAAGCCATCGTCCGTGGCGACGACACGTTCGAAGCCGGCGTGCCGGAGTCCTTCAACGTTCTCGTGAAGGAACTCCACGCTCTCGGCCTCAACGTGGAACTCCGCTAACCGGCAACGTCCCGAACAAAGGAATATCGCTATGAACGAACTTTCGAAAATCTTCGGTCAACAGCAGGGGACGCAGCGTTTCGATCAGATCCGTATCTCGATCGCGTCGCCGGAACGTATCCTTAGCTGGTCCTTCGGTGAGATCAAAAAGCCGGAGACCATCAACTACCGGACCTTCAAGCCGGAACGGGACGGCCTGTTCTGTGCCCGCATCTTCGGCCCGGTGAAGGATTACGAGTGCTTGTGCGGCAAGTACAAGCGGATGAAGTACAAGGGCATCATCTGCGAGAAGTGCGGTGTCGAAGTGACCCTCCAGAAAGTGCGGCGCGAGCGCATGGGCCACATCGAACTGGCCTCGCCGGTGGCGCACATCTGGTTCCTGAAGTCGTTGCCGTCGCGCATCGGCCTTCTGCTCGACATGACGTTGAAGGACCTGGAGCGGGTTCTCTATTTCGAGAACTACGTCGTCATCGAACCCGGCACGACGCCGCTGAAGATGAACGAGCTGCTGACGGAAGAGCAGTACCAGAACGCGATGGACGAATACGGCGAGAGCGAGTTCACCGTCGGCATCGGCGCCGAAGCCATGCGTGAAATGCTGATGGCGATCGACCTCGAGGAAGAGCTTGAGAACCTCAAGATCGACCTCAAGGAAACGAACTCCGAAGCCAAGCGCAAAAAGTTCGTCAAGCGCCTGAAGCTGATCGAGGCGTTTATCGAATCCGGCGCCCGACCGGAATGGATGATCCTGACGCACATCCCGGTCATTCCGCCGGAACTGCGTCCGCTGGTGCCGCTGGACGGCGGCCGCTTCGCGACTTCGGACCTGAACGACCTGTACCGCCGCGTCATCAACCGCAATAATCGTCTGAAGCGGCTGATCGAACTGCGCGCGCCGGACATCATCATCCGCAACGAAAAGCGGATGCTGCAGGAATCCGTCGATGCACTGTTCGACAACGGTCGCCGAGGCCGTGCCATTACCGGTGCGAACAAGCGTCCGCTGAAGTCGCTTTCGGACATGCTGAAGGGCAAGCAGGGCCGGTTCCGCCAGAACCTGCTCGGTAAGCGCGTCGATTACTCGGGTCGTTCCGTGATCGTTGTCGGTCCGGAACTGAAACTGCACCAGTGCGGTTTGCCGAAGAAGATGGCGCTCGAACTGTTCAAGCCGTTCATCTACGCCAAGCTTGAACTCTATGGCCGCGCCACGACGATCAAGGCGGCCAAGAAGATGGTCGAGAAAGAGCGTCCGGAGGTCTGGGACATTCTCGAAGAGGTGATCCGCGAACACCCGGTGCTCCTGAACCGTGCGCCGACGCTTCACCGCCTCGGTATCCAGGCCTTCGAGCCGGTGCTGATCGAGGGTAAGGCGATCCAGCTTCATCCGCTTGTGTGCGCGGCATTCAACGCCGACTTCGACGGTGACCAGATGGCCGTGCACGTGCCGCTGTCACTGGAAGCGCAGCTCGAAGCCCGCGTGCTTATGATGTCGACCAACAACATCCTCAGCCCGGCCAACGGCAAGCCGATCATCGTGCCGTCGCAGGACATCGTTCTGGGCCTTTATTACATGACCCTGGAGCGCGAGGGCGAGCAGGGCGAAGGCATGATGTTCGCCGATGTCGGCGAGATCCAGCAGGCGCTGGATGCCGGTGTGCTGTCGCTGCATGCCAAGATTCACGCCCGTTATCACACGGTCGATGAAGAGGGCGAGCCGGTGACCGTGCGCGTCGAAACAACGCCGGGCCGAATGCTGCTTTCGGAAATCCTGCCGAAGCACAAGAAGGTGCCGTTCGGTCTGCTGAACCAGCTTCTGACCAAGCGCGAGATCACCAACGTCATCGACGAGGTGTACCGTCACTGCGGCCAGAAAGAGACGGTGATTTTCGCCGACCGCATGATGGGGCTTGGCTTCAAGCACGCGTGCAATGCCGGCATTTCGTTCGGTAAGGACGACCTGATCATTCCGGACTCCAAGGTCAGCCTCGTTGGCGAGACCGAAGACAAGGTCAAGGAATACGAGCAGCAGTATCAGGACGGTCTGATCACGCAGGGCGAGAAGTACAACAAGGTGGTTGACGCCTGGTCGCACTGCACCGACCGCGTTGCCGACGAGATGATGAAGGAAATTTCCCGCATCGAGGTCGGCACGCCGATCAACTCCGTCTACATGATGGCGCACTCCGGTGCCCGTGGTTCGGCGGCGCAGATGAAGCAGCTCGCCGGGATGCGGGGCCTGATGGCCAAGCCGTCGGGCGAGATCATCGAAACGCCGATTATCTCCAACTTCAAGGAAGGCCTGACCGTGCTCGAGTACTTCAACTCGACCCACGGTGCCCGTAAGGGTCTGGCCGACACCGCCTTGAAGACCGCGAACTCCGGTTACCTGACCCGACGGTTGGTCGACGTGGCGCAGGACTGCATCATCCTCGAGGAAGATTGCGGTACCGACGATGCGATCACGGTGGCGCCGGTGGTCGAGGGTGGCGATGTCGTTGCCCCGCTCAGCGAACGCGTGCTGGGCCGTACCGCGGCCGAGGACGTCATCAATCCGGTATCCGGCGAAGTGATCGTCAAGAAGAACACGATCATCACGGAGCCGCATTGTGTGGTTCTGGAGGAAGCCGAGGTCGAGCAGATCAAGATCCGTTCGGTGCTGACGTGTGAACTGGACGGCGGTGTCTGCGCCGCGTGCTACGGCCGCGACCTGGCCCGTGGCACCCCGGTCAACATCGGCGAGGCGGTCGGCGTCATGGCCGCGCAGTCGATCGGCGAGCCGGGCACGCAGCTGACGATGCGGACCTTCCACATCGGTGGCGCCGTGCAGCGCGGCACCGAGCGCTCCTACATCGAGTCGGTTGCCGACGCGAAGGTCAAGCTGATCAACAGCACGACCGTCAAGAATTCGCGTGGCGTGCAGATCGTCATGAGCCGTAACGCCGAGCTGACCCTGGTCGACGGCAAGGGCCGAGACCGGGCCAAGCACCGGATCCCGTATGGGGCGCAGCTCATGGTCAAGGACGGCGCCAAGGTAACGCGCGGCGACAAGCTGGCGGAGTGGGATCCATACACGCTGCCGGTGATCACCGAGAAAGAGGGTGTCGCCAACTATGTCGACCTTCAGGACGGTATCTCGCTGACAGAACGTACGGACGAAGCGACCGGTATCTCATACAAGGTCGTGACCGACTGGAAGTCGCAGCCCAAGGGTTCGGACTTGCGTCCGCGCATCACGCTGCGTGACAAGAAGGGTGAGGTCATCACCCTCGATAGCGGCCACGAGGCACGCTACTTCCTGTCCGTCGACGCCATCCTGTCGGTCGAGAATGGACAGCAGGTGCACGCCGGTGACGTGCTCGCGCGTATCCCGCGTGAAAGCGCCAAGACCCGTGACATCACCGGTGGTCTGCCGCGTGTCGCGGAATTGTTCGAAGCCCGCCGTCCGAAGGATCACGCGATCATCGCCGAGAGCGAAGGCCGCGTCGAATTCGGCAAGGACTACAAGAACAAGCGCCGCGTTATCGTGCAGCCCGTCGACGACGGTCAGGAAGCGACCGAGTACCTGGTGCCCAAGGGACGGCATCTCTCGGTTCAGGAAGGGGACTACGTCCAGGTGGGCGACTCGCTCATGGACGGGAATCCGGTGCCGCACGACATCCTGCGTGTTCTCGGCGTCGAAGCGCTGGCCGAGTACCTGATCAATGAGATCCAGGACGTCTATCGCCTGCAGGGTGTGAAGATCAACGACAAGCACATCGAGGTGATCGTTCGCCAGATGCTGCAGAAGGTCGAGATCACCGGCGGCGGCGACACCACGCTTCTGATCGGTGAGCTTGTCGACAAGGTCGAGTTCGACAAGATCAACGAGAAGGCGCTGGAAGAAGGCGGGAAGCCCGCCGACGCGATTCCGGTCCTTCAGGGCATCACCAAGGCGAGCCTGCAGACGCAGTCGTTCATCTCGGCGGCGTCGTTCCAGGAGACCACGCGCGTGCTCACCGAGGCTGCCGTTTCCGGCAAGACCGACGATCTTGTCGGCCTCAAGGAAAACGTCATCGTCGGCCGTCCGATCCCGGCCGGTACCGGTGCGGTGATGAACGGCATGCGCGAGATTGCCGCCGACAGGGATGCCGAGGTCGCAAAGACCCTGCCGGCCGAGGAGGCCGCCGAACTTCTCGACGTGCCGGCGCCGGTCGACGCCGACTAGCAATCTCCTTTTCGGAGAATCAATTCGGGCGCGGGCCTTTGGGTCCGCGCCCTTTTGATTCGGTTTTCAGCGGATTTTTGCCCGTTTCCATGGTTTAGGCGTGGGATCGGGACTCGGGATTTTGCGTTGCAGCATAAATCTGCTCAATATTTGGTGCCGGATTGAAAATTCACCACTACATGATGACTAAATATCTGTTTTCACGCAATTTTTTTTCACAACTTTCCAGTTGACGCAGGCAGGGGGCCCCTATATGTTCCGCCCCACTCAAGGGACTGGTGGTGGCCGTTCCCGGCTAGACGCAGTCGTAGACTTGGGTGGAGAAAACAATTTAGCGAAAACTCCGGAAGCGCTGGTCGCTCTGGGGTGACGGTATGAGCCAGAGCCGGTGCGCCGTATGAGGTGTGCGCGGTTACGGCTCAACTCATGTTGACAGCCCGATGGTGGGCGTGAGTTTTTTAGGAGTTGGATTGAGCGTATGCCGACGATCAACCAGTTAATTCGCAAGTCGCGCAAAGCGCCCGTCACCCGTAACAAGGTGCCGGCGCTTGAGGCCTGCCCGCAAAAGCGCGGCGTTTGCACCCGCGTTTACACCACCACCCCGAAAAAGCCGAACTCGGCCCTTCGGAAAGTCGCCCGCGTGCGCCTGACCAACGGCTTCGAAGTGACGAGCTATATTCCGGGTGAGGGTCATAACCTGCAGGAACACTCCGTCGTCATGATCCGCGGCGGCCGCGTCAAGGACTTGCCGGGTGTGCGCTACCACATCATCCGCGGCACGCTCGACACCCAGGGTGTCAGCGATCGTCGCCAGCGCCGTTCCAAATACGGCGCCAAGCGTCCGAAGTAAGGAGACAAGGATATGTCCCGCCGCCACGCCGCTGAAAAGCGCCAAGTTCTTCCGGATGCGAAGTTCAAGGACCTGGTTGTCACCAAGTTCATGAACGCCCTTATGAAGGATGGAAAGAAATCCGCCGCCGAACGTATCGTTTATGGTGCTTTCGATATCGTTCAGTCGAAGGGCGGCCAGGATCCGTTGCAGGTTTTCCACGAAGCGATTGCCAACGTGAAACCGATGGTCGAAGTTCGCTCCCGCCGTGTCGGTGGTGCGACTTACCAGGTTCCCGTTGAGGTTCGCGCCGATCGCCGGCAGGCACTGGCGATCCGCTGGCTGGTGGAAATGTCCCGCAAGCGGTCCGAAAACACCATGATGGAGCGTCTCTCCTCCGAGCTTCTCGACGCCGCCAACAACCGTGGCGCCGCCGTCAAGAAGCGCGAAGACACGCACCGTATGGCGGAGGCCAACAAGGCCTTCTCGCATTATCGCTGGTAATTCAGTTTAGGAGCCGAATTCATGTCTGGCCGCGTAACCCCGCTCGAGCGATATCGCAATATCGGCATCATGGCGCACATCGATGCCGGTAAGACGACGACCACCGAGCGCGTTCTGTATTACACCGGTAAGTCCTACAAGATCGGCGAAGTCCACGATGGCAACGCCACCATGGACTGGATGGAGCAGGAACAGGAACGTGGTATTACGATCACGTCCGCTGCGACCACCGCATTCTGGCGCGATCACCGGGTCAACATCATCGATACGCCGGGCCACGTCGATTTCACGATTGAAGTCGAACGTTCGCTGCGTGTGCTCGATGGTGCGGTTGCGGTGTTCGATTCCGTCGCCGGTGTCGAGCCGCAGTCCGAAACCGTCTGGCGTCAGGCCGACAAATACGGCGTGCCGCGGATGTGCTTCGTCAACAAGATGGATCGCATCGGCGCTGACTTCTATCGCTGTGTGGACATGATCGTCGATCGTCTGGGTGCCACGCCGGCGGTTCTGCAGCTTCCGATCGGGGGCGAGAGCGACTTTGTCGGTGTCGTCGACCTGGTGAAGATGCAGGCCATCGTCTGGAAGGACGAAAGCCTGGGCGCTGAGTTCGAATACAAGGACATTCCGGCCGATCTTGCCGACAAGGCGGCCGAGTACCGTGAAAAACTGATCGAGACCATCGTCGAGGTCGATGACGACGTGATGGAGGCTTATCTCGAAGGCAATGAGCCGGACGAAGAGACCATCAAGAAGTGCATTCGCAAGGGCTGCATCGGTCTCAATTTCGTGCCCGTGCTGCTCGGCTCGGCGTTCAAGAACAAAGGCGTGCAGCCGATGCTGGATGCCGTCATCGATTACCTGCCGTCGCCGCTCGACGTCGAAGCCATCAAGGGTGTCGACGTCAGCGATCCGGAAAAGCCGCTGGTCCGTAAAACCGACGACGATGCGCCGTTCGCCGCGCTTGCGTTCAAGATCATGAACGATCAGCACGTCGGTTCGTTGACCTTCTGCCGCATTTATTCCGGTACCGTGAAGCAGGGCGCGCAGGTCCTCAACACGGTCAAGGAAAAGAAAGAGCGCGTGGGCCGCATGCTTCTGATGCATGCCAACACCCGTGAGCAGATCGACGAGGCGATGGCCGGTGACATCGTTGCTATTGCGGGCCTTAAGGACACAACCACGGGCGATACGCTGTGCGATTCCAGTGCGCCGGTGATCCTCGAGCGCATGGAATTCCCGGACCCGGTCATTGAGGTCGCGGTCGAGCCGAAAACCAAGGCCGACCAGGAAAAAATGGGCGTTGCCCTGCAACGTCTCGCTGCCGAGGATCCGTCGTTCCGCGTTTCATCGGACGAAGAATCCGGCCAGACGGTTATTGCTGGTATGGGTGAGCTTCACCTCGACATCCTCGTTGACCGCATGAAGCGTGAGTTCAAGGTTGAGGCCAATGTCGGTCAGCCGCAAGTGGCCTACCGGGAAACCATCAGCCAGACCTACGACTGCGATTATACGCACAAGAAGCAGACCGGCGGTTCCGGTCAGTTCGCGCGGGTCAAGATCAAGTTCGAGCCGTTGCCCTCGGGCTCCGGCATCGAGTTCGAAAACAATGTCGTCGGCGGTAACGTGCCGCGGGAATTCATTCCGGGCGTCGAAAAAGGCATCCGTAGCGCCGCCGAAAGCGGCGTGCTGTGCGGCTTCCCGTGCATCGACTTCAAGGCGAACCTGTATGACGGTGCGTCGCACGATGTCGACAGCTCCGTGATGGCCTTCGAAATCGCTGCCCGCGCGGCGTTCCGCGAGGGCATTGCGGCCGCCAAGCCGGTGCTCCTCGAGCCGGTGATGAAGGTCGAGGTCGTGACGCCGGAAGAGTATATGGGCGATATCATCGGCGATCTGAACTCTCGCCGCGGCCAGGTTCAGGACATGGACCAGCGCGGTAACGCGCGCGTCGTTACGGCGATGGTGCCGCTCGCCAATATGTTCGGCTACGTCAACGAACTGCGTTCGATGTCGCAAGGCCGTGCGCAATATACCATGCATTTTGATCACTACGCTGAAGTGCCGAATCAGGTCTCGACCGAGATCCGTGAGCGGCTCGCAGGCTAACTGAGAACGGAGACGAACGAAGATGGCCAAGGAAAAGTTTGAGCGTAACAAGCCGCATTGCAACGTTGGCACGGTTGGGCATGTTGACCATGGCAAGACGACGCTGACGGCTGCGATTACGAGGGTTATGTCGGAAGGCGGCGGCGGCGAGGCGATGGCTTTTGACATGATTGACAAGGCGCCGGAGGAGAAGGCGCGCGGGATCACGATTTCGACGGCGCATGTTGAGTACGAGACGGAGAACCGTCACTACGCGCACGTCGACTGCCCGGGCCATGCGGACTACGTGAAGAACATGATCACGGGTGCGGCGCAGATGGACGGTGCGATTTTGGTTGTGAGCGCGGCGGACGGTCCGATGCCGCAGACGCGCGAGCACATTCTTCTTGCCCGTCAGGTTGGTGTTCCGGCGCTTGTTGTTTACATGAACAAGGTCGACCAGGTTGACGACGAGGAGCTTCTTGAGCTTGTTGAGATGGAAATCCGCGAGCTTCTGTCGTCGTACGATTTTCCGGGAGACGACATTCCGATCGTCAAGGGGTCGGCGCTTGCGGCGCTTGAGGGCCGTGACGACGAGATCGGCAAGAACTCGATCATGGAACTGATGGCGGCTGTTGACGAATACATTCCGCAGCCGGATCGTCCTGTTGATCAGGACTTCCTGATGCCGATCGAGGACGTTTTCTCGATTTCGGGTCGCGGTACGGTTGTGACGGGGCGTGTTGAGCGCGGCGTTATCAACACCGGCGACGAGATTGAGATTGTCGGCATCAAGGACACGCAGAAGACGACGTGCACGGGTGTCGAGATGTTCCGCAAGCTGCTTGACCAGGGTCAGGCGGGCGACAACATCGGCGCGCTGCTGCGTGGCACGAAGCGTGAAGAGGTTGAGCGCGGTCAGGTTCTGGCGAAGCCGGGTTCGATCACGCCGCACACGAAGTTTTCGTGCGAGGCGTACATCCTGACGAAGGAAGAGGGTGGTCGTCATACGCCGTTCTTCGGCAACTACCGTCCGCAGTTTTATTTCCGGACCACGGACGTGACGGGTACGGTCGAGCTTGCGGCAGGGACGGAGATGGTGATGCCGGGCGACAACGTGACGATGAACGTGACGCTGATCGCACCGATCGCCATGGACGAAGGTCTGCGTTTCGCGATCCGCGAAGGTGGCCGCACCGTCGGTGCCGGCGTCGTCGCCAAGATCATCGAGTAACGGTTAGAACTGCGCGCCTCCGGGGTTCCCGGGGGCGTTCGCAACTTTGAAGGTCGAAGGCCATGGAACAACAAAATATTCGAATTCGCCTGAAGGCGTTTGATCATCGCGTACTGGATCAATCCGCCCGCGAAATCGTGAATACGGCTCAACGTACGGGTGCCAATGTCCGTGGCCCGATTCCGCTGCCGACGCGGATCGAGAAGTTCACGGTGCTGCGTTCGCCGCACATCGACAAGAAATCGCGTGAGCAGTTTGAGATTCGCACCCACAAGCGGGTTCTCGACATTGTCGACCCGACCCCGCAAACCGTCGACGCGCTGATGAAGCTCGATCTGGCGGCCGGTGTCGACGTCGAGATCAAACTCTAAGCGCCATTGGGAATAGTGATATGCGTACCGGTGTAATCGCAAAGAAAATGGGGATGACCCGTATTTTCGCCGAGGGCGGCGCACACGTCCCGGTGACGGTGCTGGCCCTTGATGATGTTCGTGTCGTCGCGCAACGCAACGAAGAGCGCGACGGCTATACGGCCCTCCAGGTCGGTTTCGGCCAAGCCAAGGTGAAGCGCGTTTCCAAGGCGATGCGCGGCCACTTCGCCAAAGCCAAGGTCGAGCCGAAGAAGAAGCTGGCCGAATTCCGCATCTCCGCCGACAACATGGTCGATGTCGGGGCTGAGATCGGGGCCAACCACTTCGTCGCCGGCCAGTACGTCGATGTTGCGGGCATCACTATCGGTAAGGGTTTTGCTGGCGCCATGAAACGCCACGGTTTTGCCGGTCTGCGTGCTTCGCACGGTATTTCGGTAAGTCACCGCGCACACGGCTCCACCGGTCAGTGCCAGGACCCCGGCAAGGTGTTCAAGGGCAAGAAGATGGCCGGCCAGATGGGCAACGTGCGCCGCACGCAGCAGAACCTGATTGTTGCGGCGGTTGACGCCGAACGCGGTCTTGTCCTGGTGCGGGGCGCCGTTCCCGGTTCCCGTGGGGGCTACGTCTATCTCAGCGACGCCGTGAAGCGGCCGCTGCATGAAGATGCGCCGCTGCCGGCGGGCCTCAGGGGCGAAGCACCGGTAGAGGAAGAAGGTCTGGTCGTTGCCGATGACGTGGCGACCGACGAGGCCGCCGAGGAAGCGGCCCTGGCCGAGGAAATGGCCGAAGAAGAAACCCAGGCAGACGCCGGCGCCGATAGCGCCGACGACGCTGAGAACAAGGAATAGGACCATGAAATTGGACGTGGTCAGTCTCGATAACAAGAAATCCGGGTCGATCGATCTCGACGACGCCGTATTCGGTCTGGAAGCGCGTGGCGACCTGTTGGCCCGTGCCGTGAAGTGGCAGCTCGCAAGGCGCCGTTCCGGCAACCACAAGGTCAAGGGGCGTTCGGAAGTCAGCGCGACGACCGCCAAACCGTTTCGTCAGAAGGGCACCGGTCGCGCCCGTCAGGGTACCCGTGTTGCGCCGCAGATGCGCGGTGGCGGCATCGTGTTCGGCCCGCACGTGCGTGATCACAGCCACGAGTTGCCGAAAAAGGTTCGTAAGTTGGCGCTGAAAACCGCGCTCAGCACAAAACAGGCCGAGGGCAAGCTGGTGATCCTCGACGAAGCCAAGATGAAGGCACCGAAGACGGCGGATCTGGCTAAGAAGCTCTCCGCGTTGGGTTGGGGCAAGGCCCTGATCATCGACGGCGAAACGATTGACGAGAACTTCGCCCGCGCGGCGCGCAACCTCGTCGGTGTCGATGTGCTGCCGTCGGTCGGTGCGAACGTCTACGACATTATGCGCCGCGATACATTGGTTCTGACCAAGGGCGCTGTCGACAAACTTGTGGAGCGCCTGAAATGACCCGCTACAGCCCGCAGAAATTCCAGCCGAGCAAGGAACGGATTTTCGAACTGATCCGCCGCCCGCTGGTGACCGAAAAGACGACGTTGATGTCGGAACACAATCAGGTGGCTTTCGAAGTCCCGCTCGATGCCAACAAGCATGAGATCAAGACGGCGATCGAAGAGTTGTTCAAGGTCAAGGTGACGGCCGTTAATACGTTGCGCCAAAAGGGCAAAACCAAGCGTTTTCGTGGTGAGTCCGGCCGCCGCAGCGATTTCAAGAAAGCCGTGGTGACGCTCAAGGAAGGTGACAGCATCGATGTCACCACGGGCGTCTGACGGGGAGAGATTGAACGATGGCACTTAAACAGTACAAACCCGATACGCCGGGTCAGCGCGGCCTGATCCTCGTTGATCGCTCGCAGCTCTGGAAGGGCGAGCCGGTCAAGTCGCTGACGGAAGGTCTGCGCAAAAAGGGCGGTCGCAATAACCAGGGTCACATTACCGCGCGTCGCCGCGGCGGTGGTCACAAGCGCCGTTATCGCATGATCGATTTCAAGCGCGCCAAGCTGAACGTCAAGGCGACGGTCGAGCGTATCGAATACGATCCGAACCGGACCGCGTTCATCGCGCTTCTGAAATACGAAGACGGCGAGCTCGCCTACATCCTGGCGCCGCAGCGCCTGGCCGTTGGTGACGAGATCGTTTCCGGTACCACCGGGGTCGACATCAAGCCGGGCAATGCCATGCCGATGGCGGCAATGCCGGTCGGCACGATCATTCACAATGTCGAAATGAAGCAGGGCAAGGGCGGCCAGATGGCCCGTTCCGCCGGCACCTACGCGCAGATCATCGGTAAGGACCAGGGGTACGCCCAGGTGCGTCTGAGCTCCGGTGAAATCCGCCTGGTCCGTGCCGAGTGCATGGCCACCGTCGGCGCCGTCTCGAACCCGGATCAGCAGAACATCAACCTTGGTAAGGCCGGCCGCAAGCGCTGGTTGGGCAAGCGTCCGTCGGTTCGTGGTGTCGCCATGAACCCGGTCGATCACCCGCACGGCGGCGGCGAAGGCCGTACCTCGGGTGGCCGCCATCCGGTGACCCCGTGGGGCAAGCCGACCAAGGGCAAGAAAACGCGCAGCAACAAGAAGACGGATCGGCTCATTATGCGCAGCCGGCACGTCCGCAAGAAATAAGAGGAGACGGGATAGTGCCACGCTCCGTTTGGAAAGGTCCGTTCGTCGACGGTTTTCTGCTCAAGAAGGCGGAAGAAGCCCGTTCGTCCACGCGCAGCTCGGTCATCAAGACCTGGTCACGCCGGTCGACCATTCTGCCGCAGTTCGTCGGGCTGACATTCGGCGTCTACAACGGCCAGAAGTTCGTTCCGGTCCTCGTGACCGAGGAAATGATCGGCCACAAATTCGGTGAATTCTCGCCGACCCGCACCTACTACGGTCACGGCGTCGATAAGAAGTCGAAGAGGGGTTAATCATGGGCAAGAAGGCCGCTGAGCGTCAACTTAAGGACAATGAGGCGATGGCTTTCGCGAAACACATTCGCGTCAGCCCGCGCAAGCTCAACCTGGTTGCCGAAAGCATTCGTGGCATGGACTGCTCGAAGGCGCTGACGCAGCTCATGTTCTCGCGCCGCCGTATCGCGCAGGACGTGAAGAAGCTGCTGGAAAGCGCGATCGCCAATGCCGAGAACAACCATCAGCTCGACGTCGACCGGCTTTATGTCGCCGAGGCGAGTGTCGGCAAGGCGCTTGTGATGAAGCGGTTTCGTGCCCGTGCGCGCGGCCGTGTCGGGCGCATCGAGAAGCCATTCAGCAATATGCGCTTGGTCGTTCGCGAGCGTGAGGAGACGGTTTAATGGGTCAGAAAGTCAATCCGGTCGGGCTGCGTCTCGGCATCAACCGCACTTGGGATTCGCGGTGGTTCGCTGGTAACAACTATGCCGACCTGCTGCACGAAGACATCCGCATCCGCGAGTTCCTGCGCAAGGAACTGCAACAGGCGGGCGTGTCCAAGATTGTCATCGAGCGGCCGGCGAAAAAGGCCCGTGTGACCATTCACACGGCGCGCCCGGGCGTGGTCATCGGCCGTAAGGGCCAGGACATCGAAAAGCTGCGCCGCAAGATTGCCAACATGACGGATGCCGAAGTGCACCTGAACATCGTCGAGATTCGCAAGCCGGAAGTCGACGCGCAACTGGTCGCCGAAAACGTCGCCCAGCAGATGGAGCGCCGGGTATCGATCCGCCGCGCCATGAAGCGAGCCGTTCAGTCGGCGATGCGCATGGGTGCCGAGGGTATTCGGATCAACTGTGGCGGTCGTCTTGGCGGCGCCGAAATCGCGCGGATGCAGTGGTACCGCGAAGGCCGCGTGCCGCTGCACACCCTGCGCGCCAACATCGACTACGGCGAGGCCCACGCGGCAACGACGTACGGTATCTGCGGTGTCAAAATCTGGATCTATAAGGGCGAGATCATGGCCCACGATCCGATGGCGATGGAAAAACTGCAGCTTGAGCAGCAGCCGCAGCGGTAAGCGGACGTAAGTAGAGGAAAGAGCAATGCTGTCTCCGAAAAGAACTAAGTTCCGCAAGGCGCACAAGGGTCGTATCCACGGCATGGCCAAGGGCGGCACGGCGCTGAACTTCGGGTCGTATGGCCTGAAGGCGGTAACGCCGGAACGTGTGACCGCGCGCCAGATCGAAGCCGCGCGCCGGGCCATGACCCGTCATATGAAGCGTGCCGGCCGGGTGTGGATCCGCATCTTCCCGGACGTGCCGGTGACGCAAAAGCCGGCCGAAGTGCGTCAGGGTAAAGGCAAAGGCTCGGTCGAGTACTGGGTCGCCAAGGTCAAGCCGGGCCGGATCATGTTTGAGATCGACGGTGTGCCGCTTGATGTCGCGCGCCGCGCGTTCGAACTCGCCGCGGCGAAATTGCCGGTAAAAACGCGCTTTGTGACGCGTGTTGGCGAAGGGGACTGATCAGATGAAAGCCGCTGATATTCGCACCAAGACCGACGACGAACTGAAGGACCAGCTTGCCGATCTGCGCAAGGAAGCGTTCAACCTCCGTTTTCAGCAGGCGTCGGGTCAGTTGGAGAATACCGCGCAGGCGCGTCACGTGCGCCGTGACATCGCGCGCATCAAGACCGTGCTGGGCGAGCGAATGGCCGCCCAGGCTGAAGGATAAGGAACGACAAAATGCCGAGACGTGTCATGCAAGGCGTCGTCGTCAGCGACAAACAGGACAAGACGGTCACCGTTCTGGTGGAACGTCGGGTCATGCACCCGCTGTACAAGAAGTACGTCAAGAAGTCGAAGAAGTACGCGGCGCACGACGAGAACAATGCTTCCAAATTGGGCGATCAGGTGTTCATCCGTGAATGCCGCCCGGTGTCGAAGCGTAAGACTTGGGAAGTTGTAACCGACGGCGCTTGAGCGCTGCGGTCGAAGTAAGGGAACCGGAACGATGATTCAGGCTGAATCGAACCTCGATGTCGCCGACAACTCGGGCGCCAAAAGGGTCCAGTGCATCAAGGTGCTGGGCGGTTCGAAGCGTAAATACGCGTCGGTTGGCGACATTATCGTCGTCTCCGTCAAGGATGCCATCCCGCGCGGTCGGGTGAAGAAAGGCGACGTGATGCAGGCCGTGGTCGTGCGCACCGCCAAGGACATTCTGCGCAAGGACGGCACCACGATCCGGTTCGACGCGAATGCCGCCGTGCTGATCAACAAGCAGGGTGAACCGATCGGGACCCGTATCTTCGGCCCGGTTACCCGTGAATTGCGTGCCAAGCGTTACATGAAGATCATCTCGCTGGCACCGGAGGTGTTGTAATGGCCCAGAAGATCAAGAAAGGCGACCGTGTCGTGGTCCTTACCGGACGCGACAAGGGTGCCCAAGGCGAAGTGCTGAAGGTGCTGCCGGAAATGGATCGTGCCGTCGTCGACGGCGTGAACAAGGTGAAACGTCACACGGCGCCGTCGCAGACGACTCAGGGCGGTATTGTGGAGCAGGAAGCGAGCATTCACCTCTCCAACCTGGCCCTGATCGACCCGAAGGACGACAAACCGACGCGTGTCGGTTTCAAGACGCTGGATGACGGTCGCAAGGTGCGCGTTGCCAAGCGCTCCGGCGAAGTCATCGACGCTTGAGAGTGGAGACGAGAACAATGACTGCCCGCTTGCAGGAAGTATACACGAACGAGATCGTCCCGGGCCTTAGGTCGGAGTTCGATTATGTGAACCCGATGGAAGTGCCGCGTCTCGACAAGATCGTGATCAACATGGGTGTCGGCGAAGCTTCCCAGGATCGCAAAAAGATGGACGGCGCCGTTGCCGACCTGACCGCGATCACGGGCCAGAAGCCGATTGTGACCCGCGCCAAGAAGTCGATCGCCGGTTTCAAGCTGCGCGAGGAAATGATCGTCGGCTGCAAGGTGACGCTGCGCCGTCAGCGCATGTACGAATTCTTGGATCGTCTGGTGACGATTACCCTGCCGCGCGTCCGCGATTTTCGCGGTCTCAACGGCAAGAGCTTCGACGGTGCCGGCAACTATGCCATGGGCATTAAGGAGCAGATCGTTTTTCCGGAAATCGATTACGACAAGGTCGACGAGATCCGGGGTATGGACATCGTGATTTGCACGACCGCCAAGACCGATGCCGAAGCGAAGGCATTGCTGAAGGCGTTCAACATGCCGTTCGCGAACTGAGCGGCAAGAGGAGAAGAGCGTAATGGCTAAGAAAAGCGCTATCGAGCGGGATAAGAAACGGGCCCGTATGGCGAAGCAGTTTGCGGGGCGCCGCGAGCGTCTCAAAGCGGCCGCCAAGGACCCGAACCTGTCGCCGGAGGAACGCTTTAACGCCCGTCTGAAACTTGCCGAGCTGCCGCGTAACGCCGCACCGGTTCGCCAGCGCCTGCGCTGCGAGCTGACCGGGCGTCCGCGCGGGAATTACCGCAAGTTCCGTGTTTGCCGCATCAAGCTGCGGGACCTGGCCTCGATGGGTCAGATTCCGGGCATGGTCAAGTCCAGCTGGTAAGGGAGAGACGACGATGTCGATGACGGATCCCCTCGGCGATATGCTGACTCGCATCCGCAACGGCCAACAGGCCCGTAAAAGCTCGGTCACGTGCCCGGCGTCCAGGCTGCGTGCGAACGTTCTCGAAGTGCTGAAGCGCGAAGGTTTCATTCGCGGTTTTGACAAGTCGGACGTCCGTCCTGGTATCTCCGAGATCAAGATTGAACTGAAATACCACGAAGGTGACCCGGTGATCCGGCACCTGAGCCGGGTTTCCACCCCGGGCCGCCGGATTTACTCCGGCGTCCGTGACCTGGGCCGTGTCTACAACGGTCTCGGGATCGCCATTCTGTCGACGCCGCGCGGCGTGCTGTCGGATGCCGAGGCACGGGCCCAGAACGTCGGTGGAGAGATTCTCTGCGAGGTGTTCTAAGAACGCCGCAGGTATGTAACGAGGATTGTAGTTATGTCGCGAGTAGGAATTAGCCCAGTTACCGTCCCGGACGGCGTTACCGTTGAAATGGACGGCAACGTGGTGACGGCCAAAGGCAAGCTCGGCGAGCTGTCGGCGACCCTGACCCATGACGTCAAGGTAGAACAGGCGGACGGCAAGGTTACCGTTGTGCCGTTGGCGCAGCACAAGCGTGCCCGCCAGATGTGGGGAACGGCCCGTAGCCTGATCGACGGCCTGGTGATCGGTGTCTCCGAAGGGTTTACCAAGAAACTGGAAATCAACGGCGTCGGTTACCGTGCTCAGGTGCAGGGTAAGGACGTAGTGCTGCAGCTCGGCTACAGCCACGAGATTCGGTACCCGATCCCGGAAGGCATCAAGATCGAGGCGCCGGAACAGAACCAGTTGATCATCAGCGGCGCGTCGAAACAGCGCGTCGGTCAGGTGGCATCGGAAATCCGCTCGTTTCGTCCGCCGGAGCCTTACAAGGGCAAGGGCGTCAAGTACGACGACGAGTACATCCTCCGTAAGGAAGGAAAGAAGAAGTAAGATGGCGAACGCAAAAACCCTGTTCAACCGCCGGAGCATGCGCACCCGCGCGCGTCTGCAACGTCTGGCTTCCGATCGGCCGCGGCTTTCCGTGTTCCGCTCGGGCAAGCACATCTATGCGCAGGTCATCGACGACAAGACCGGCACCACGCTGGCCGCGGCGTCCTCGGTGGACAAGGAGCTCAAGGGCTCGCTTAAGACCGGTGCCGATACCAGTGCGGCGGCCGAGGTCGGCAAGCTCGTCGCCAAGCGCGCGTCCGAGAAGGGCGTCGGCGAAGTCTTCTTCGACCGCGGCGGTTACAAATATCACGGGCGCGTCAAGGCGCTCGCGGACGGCGCCCGCGAGGGCGGCCTGAGCTTCTAGGAGAGCGACGAATGGCAGACAACAAATCACCGGAGCGTGGCGGCCAACGAGGCCGTGGCCGAGGCCGCGACAACCGCGATAACCGGAACCGTGACGACGATGGTGATGAACTGGTCGATAAGCTGGTTCACATCAACCGCGTCGCCAAGGTCGTGAAGGGCGGGCGCCGCTTTTCGTTCGCGGCCCTGGTCGTGGTCGGCGACGGCAAGGGCCGTGTCGGTTATGGTACCGGTAAGGCACGCGAAGTGCCGGAAGCGATCCGCAAGGCGACCGATCAGGCGAAACGTTCGATGATCCGGGTACCGCTGCGGGAAGGACGTACGCTCCATCACGACATCTTCGGCCGTTTCGGCGCCGGCAAGGTGATCCTGCGTTCGGCGCCTCCGGGAACCGGCATCATCGCCGGCGGTCCGATGCGCGCGGTCTTCGAAACCATGGGTGTTCACGATGTCGTTTGTAAGTCGAACGGCACGCAGAACCCGCACAACATGGTCAAGGCGACATTCGAGGCGCTCAAGAACCTGCAATCCCCGCGTGCCGTAGCGGCGCGCCGCGGCCTCAAGGTCGGCGACATCGTAGCCCGTCGCGGCGATGTCGGCGCGAGCGCCGAGTAACCCGGAGCGGACGAGAGATGGCTGACAAGAAAACGACCGTCACGGTCACCCAGATCAAGAGCCCGATCGGGCGTGAGGCCTCGCAGCGCCAGACGCTCAAGGGGCTTGGTCTGAACAAGATCAACAGGTCCCGTACGCTGGAAGACACCTCCGCGATTCGGGGCATGATCGAAAAGGTAAAACACCTGGTCCGGGTTGAGGAGCAGGCCTGACAGGCTTACTTCACTTGACCGGGACTATAACCGGGCATTGAAGGACCCGGGGACACAAGAGGAATTTGGCGATGCGACTGAATGAACTCCGAGATAACGCCGGCGCGGCGAAAAGCCGCAAGCGTGTGGGCCGTGGTATCGGTTCGGGTACCGGCAAGACCTCCGGTAAAGGCCAAAAGGGCCAGAAGTCGCGTAGCGGCGTCTCGCTTTTGGGCTTCGAAGGCGGTCAGATGCCGCTTTACCGGCGCCTGCCGAAGCGCGGGTTCAACAACCCGTTCGAGAAGGATTTCGCTGAACTTACCACCGGCAAGCTGCAGCAGGCGATCGATTCCAAGCGTGTCGATGCCAAGGGCACGCTGACGGCCGCCGAACTGGTCGCAGCCGGTGTCGTGCGCAAGTCGAAAGACGGCGTGCGCCTCCTCAACAAGGGTGACCTCACGGCCAAGGTACAGCTCGACATCGCGCATGCCTCCAAGGGTGCCGTTGCGGCGGTCGAAAAGGCCGGCGGTTCGGTCAATGTCGCCGAGAAGAAAGCGCGTCCGGAAGGCAAGGGGCGCAAACGCGACCGTGTCTCGGCCGAACGTCAGGCGCGTTATGAAAAGGCGCGTTCCGGCGAGGTCGTCAGCGTGGACCCGAAAGAGGAAGAATAATCGAGAATGGCCTCCGCCGCCGAACAACTCGCTTCCAACGTCAATTTCAGCGCCTTTTCCAAGGCGACGGAATTGAAAAAGCGCATCTGGTTCACACTGGGTGCGCTTATCGTCTATCGACTGGGTACGTTCGTGCCGTTGCCGGGCATCGACCCGACGATCCTGGCGGATCTGTTCAACCAGTCGGGCGGCGGCATCTTGGGTATGTTCGATATGTTCGCGGGTGGTGCGCTGTCGCGTATGACCATCTTCGCGCTCAATATCATGCCGTATATCTCGGCCTCGATCATCATGCAGCTCATGACGGCGGTCTCGCCACAGCTTGAGCAGATGAAGAAAGAGGGCGAAACCGGCCGCAAGAAGATCAACCAGTACACGCGCTATCTGACGGTCGCGATCTGTATCCTGCAGTCCTACGGTATCGCCGTCGGCCTCGAGAGCATGAGTTCCGGCGGCCGTCTTGCCGTCGAGAACCCGGGCATGTTCTTCCGTATGACCGTGGTCATTACGCTTACCGGCGGCACGCTGTTCCTGATGTGGCTGGGCGAGCAGATTACAGCGCGTGGCGTTGGTAACGGTATCTCCCTGATCATCTTCTCGGGCATTGTCGCCGAACTGCCGTCGGCTTTGGCCGCGACGCTTGATCTCGGCCGTACCGGCGCGCTGTCGACGCCGATCATCGTCGGCCTCCTGTTGATGGCGGTTGGCGTGATCTTCTTCATCGTTTTCGTCGAGCGCGCGCAGCGCCGGATCTTGATCCAGTATCCGAAACGCCAGCGCGGCAATAAGATGATGGGCGGCGATACGTCGCACCTGCCGCTGAAGGTCAACACGGCCGGCGTCATTCCGCCGATCTTTGCCAGTTCGATCCTGTTGTTGCCGATCACGATTATCCAGTTCTCGGCCGGTTCCGGTCCGGAATGGATGAGTTCGATTGCGGCCTATATGGGCCGTGGCCAGCCGCTCTATCTGGTGGTGTACATCAGCATGATCGTGTTCTTCGCCTTCTTCTACACCGCGGTTGTCTTCAACCCGGCCGAGACCGCGGATAATCTGAAGAAATACGGCGGTTTCGTTCCGGGTATCCGTCCCGGCAAGAATACCGCCGATTACCTGGACTGGGTGCTGACCCGTCTGACCGTGGTTGGTGCCGGATATCTCGCGTTGATCTGCCTGCTGCCGGAAATCCTGATTTCCCGGTGGTCGGTGCCGTTCTACTTCGGCGGTACCAGTCTGCTGATCGTCGTCACAGTGACCATGGATACCGTGACCCAGGTGCAGTCGCATCTTCTGGCGCACCAGTACGAGGGATTGATCAAGAAGTCCAAGCTCAGGGGGCGCAAGGCATGATCATCATTCTTTTGGGGCCGCCGGGTGCCGGTAAGGGCACGCAATGCGAGCGACTGGTCGAGAAATACAAGATCGTCCAGCTTTCGACCGGTGACATGCTGCGTGCCGCCGTTGCCGCCGGCACCGAAATGGGCTTGAAGGCGAAGCAGGTCATGGACCGGGGCGATCTGGTTTCTGATGACATTGTGGTCGGAATCATTGCCGATCGTATCGAAGAGCCTGATTGCGCCAACGGCTTCATCCTGGATGGCTTTCCGCGCACGGTCGCGCAGGCCGAGGCGCTGGATGCGATGTTGGCCGAAAAAGGCCTGGAACTTGACCATGTGATTTCCATGGAAGTGGATGAACAGGCGCTGTTCGCGCGAATCGAGAAACGCGCCGCCGAAACCGGCGGTGCGCGCAGCGATGACAACGCGGAAACGCTGAGAAAGCGGCTCGAGGTCTACCACGAGCAAACCGCTCCGATTATTCCGTATTACCGGGACAAAGGGGCGTTGAAGACGGTTGATGGTATGCAGGATATTGATTCCGTTACGGAATCCCTGTATGCGATCTTGGATTAACAAAGACTGGAGTACGAAAAAGTCAGGCTCATGAGTTGACTTGCCGAGCAGGATCAATATAATCCGCGCTCCTCAATCAACCGGTGGCTGTCCGTTTCGACCCAAAGTTTAAGGAGTACGAGCTTTGGCGCGTATTGCTGGTGTAAATATCCCGACCGGAAAGCGCGCGGTGATCGCGCTGACCTACATCCACGGGATCGGCCGTACCACGGCTGTGAAAATCTGTGAATCCTGCGGTATCGCCGATGACCGCCGGGTCAGCGACCTCTCGGACGACGAGGTGGCGCGTATCCGTGACATGATCGATCAGGATCTGACGGTCGAGGGCGAACTGCGCCGCGATGTCGCAATGAACATCAAACGTCTGATGGATCTTGGCTGCTACCGCGCTCTCCGCCATCGCCGGCAGTTGCCGGTGCATGGTCAACGGACTCACACCAACGCCCGGACCCGTAAGGGCCCGGCCAAGCCGATTGCCGGTAAGAAGAAAGCTTAAGGGCGAGATATCATGGCCAAGGCAGCTACTACGGCGCGTCCCCGCCGCCGCGAACGGAAGAATATTGCAGCGGGCATCGCGCACGTGAATTCGACATTCAACAACACGATCATTACGATCACCGACGCCCAGGGCAATGCGATTGCCTGGTCTTCGGCCGGAGCGCAAGGCTTCAAAGGGTCGCGCAAGTCGACTCCTTATGCTGCGCAGGTCGCCGGCGAAGTCGCGGGCCGCGCCGCGATGGAACATGGCATGAAGACTCTCGAGGTCGAGGTGAAAGGTCCGGGTTCCGGCCGTGAATCGGCGCTTCGTGCGCTGCAGTCGGTCGGGTTCACGATCACCGCAATTCGTGACGTAACACCGATCCCGCACAACGGGTGTCGGCCGAGAAAACGTCGTCGGGTCTAGGACCCTGCTTTCCCGGTCATTAACCGGGGAAGCTTCATTTCGGCAGGGTTCGGATCGATCGGCCGGACCCATGCCGGGCAGGTAAATAGGCGACGCCCTTGATATCAAGGACGCCGCCGTCATTTGTGAGCGCGAGGTCACTGAAGTGCTTCAGAAGAATTGGCAAGAACTGATTAAACCCTCGAAACTCGAAGTCGTAGCGGGTGCCGACCCGAGCCGGCAGGCGAGTGTTGTCGCAGAGCCGCTCGAGCGCGGTTTCGGTCTGACGCTCGGCAATGCGCTGCGCCGCATTCTGCTGTCGTCGCTTCAGGGTGCCGCGGTGACGTCGATCCAGATCGACAGCGTGCTGCACGAGTTTTCGTCGATTGCCGGTGTGCGCGAGGATGTGACGGACATCGTCCTTAACATCAAATCGATGGGCCTGAAGATGATGGCCGAAGGTCCGAAGCGCATGTCCCTCAAGGCCGAAGGCCCATGCGAGGTGACCGCCAGCATGATCGAGACCGGTGCCGATATCGAAATCATGGAGCCGGATCTGGTCATCTGCCACCTCGACAGCGGTGCGACACTGTCGATGGAACTGACGGTCGAGAACGGCAAGGGCTATGTGCCGGCGTCGCAGAACCGTCCGGACGACAGCCCGATCGGCCTGATCCCGATCGACGCCGTGTTTTCGCCGGTGCGCAAGGTCGCCTACAAGGTTGAAAACACCCGTGTCGGCCAGGATACCGACTACGACAAGCTGTTCCTGGACGTGACGACCAATGGCGCGGTGTCTCCGGAGGACGCGGTCGCGCTGGCGGCTCGTATCCTGCAGGATCAGTTGCAGTTGTTCATCAACTTCGATGAACCGTCCGGCGAAATCGTCGAGGAAAGCCGCGACGAACTGCCGTTCAACCGCAATCTTCTGCGCAAGGTCGACGAACTGGAGCTTTCCGTCCGTTCGGCGAATTGCCTCAAGAACGACAACATCATCTACATCGGCGATCTGGTCCAGAAGACCGAAGCCGATATGCTCCGGACCCCGAACTTCGGCCGCAAGTCCCTGAACGAGATCAAGGAAGTGTTGTCGCAGATGGGCCTGCATCTGGGCATGGAAATTTCCGAGTGGCCGCCGGAAAATATCGAGGACATGGCCAAGAAACTGGAAGACCCGTTCTGAACGGCGCTTCCGTCTGACGACCGGGGCTCAAAAGCGCCGGCCGAAACAAGAACCAGATGACCCACGGGTAAAATGGCACGCGTGGGCAAAAAATGAGGAGCCTGACATGAGACACGCAAGCGGATACCGCAAGCTGAACCGGACGCCGACGCATCGCAAAGCGATGTTCTCGAACATGACCGCGTCCCTGATCATTCACGAACAGATCAAGACGACCCTGCCGAAAGCCAAGGAGCTGCGTAGTTTCATCGACAAGATGATCACGCTCAGCAAGAAGGGCACGCTGCACGATCGCCGCCGTGCGCATGCATTCCTGCGCGACGACGAGGCGGTCGCCAAACTGTTCTCCACGCTGGCAGAGCGCTACCAGGACCGTCCCGGTGGCTATTCCCGCGTTCTAAAGGCCGGTTTCCGTTACGGCGACAGCGCGCCGATGGCGATCATCGAACTGGTCGACCGCGATCCCGACGCTAAGGGTGCCGCCGACCGTGCCCGCGTCGAAGCGGAAATGGATATGGACGACGAGTAATTCACGTCCCCAAGAAATCCGAGAACGGCGCCCTCCGGGGCGCCGTTTTTGTTTGTGCATAGCGGATGCGCGCGCTCTCGACAGGTCCGGACATCCGGCCTATCTAGGGGGTATGCGTATACGCCGACCCGCCCTCGCAATACTCGTCGCGTTGCTTACCGCCGTCGGCGGTGCCCATGCGCAGGAGCGCCAGGTTCCGCAAAGCCGGGCGCAGGTGCAGCTTTCCTACGCGCCCCTGGTCGAGAAAGCGGCGCCGGCGGTCGTCAATATCTACACCCAGAAGATCGTCGCCAACCGACAGGTCCCGCCGTTGTTCGACGACCCGTTCTTCCGCCGTTTCTTCGGCGATCTCGGGGTGCCGTTCAATCGTGGCGGTCCCCGGCGTGAACAGCAAAACTCGCTCGGTTCCGGGGTGATCGTCAGTTCGGACGGCCTCGTTGTCACCAACCAGCATGTCATCGAGGGCGCGGATAAGATTCGTGTCGTGCTGGCCGACAAGCGCGAGTTTGAAGCCGACATTGTCGTTTCAGATGACAAGACGGACCTTTCGGTGTTGCGGATTGATCCCGGACCGGAGGCTTTGCCGGCGCTGAAATTACAGGATTCGGACGAACTCAGGGTCGGCGACCTGGTACTTGCCATCGGTAACCCGTTCGGGGTCGGTCAGACCGTCACCAGCGGCATCGTCTCGGCATTGGCGCGCACGGTCGGTAATAGCACGGAACTCCGGTCCTTCATTCAGACCGACGCCGCCATCAATCCGGGAAACTCTGGCGGCGCGCTGTTGTCGATGGACGGCAGACTGGTCGGCATCAACACGTCCATATTTTCTAAAAGCGGTGGGTCGCACGGAATCGGCTTTGCGGTGCCGTCGAACATGGTGCGCGCCGTCATCAATGGTATTTCCGAGGATGGCAAGTTGGTGCGTCCGTGGCTCGGCGCGTTCGGGCAGGCCGTGACGTCGGATATTGCCATGTCACTCGGGATGAAACGGCCGCAGGGCGTGATTGTCAGCCAGGTGCACACGAACGGCTCGGCCGGCCATGGCGGCCTTCGGGCGGGGGACGTGATCCTTGCCGTCAACGGCCATGAAATCGCCGGTCCCGAGGATCTGGACTATCGAATCGCGACCCTGCCGGTCGGCGATCAGGCGGTGCTGCGCGTCATGCGCGGCCAGGAGGTGGTCCCCATCACCATCGATATGCAGCCGGCGCCCGATACGCCGGTACCGGACACGACCGAGCTTTCGGGCCGTCATCCATTGGCGGACTCTGTCGTTGCCAACCTGTCGCCGGCGTTGGCTGAGGAATACAACGTCGACCCGTTCGGCGAGGGCGTCGTGATCCTGCGTATTCGCCGCGGCGGAATCGCCAACCGTCTCGATTTTCGGCCGGGCGATATCGTCAGACAGGTGAACGCCGCCAAGGTGATGTCGGTGGAGGATCTTGAAAATGCGGTTCAAGGCGGAGAAAAGGATGAATGGCGCATCCGTGTGGAGCGTGCAGGAAAGACGTTCGATTTCGTATTTAGAGGGTAAGCGCGGCTTCTTGGCCCTGAACGGGTGATGCGTTAGGCTCTCGGCAATGACAGCAACGGGAGGATAATCGGATGAGCGGACAGGAAATCACCATCAAATCGAACGATGGCGGCGAATTCATGGGATACTTGGCTTTGCCGGAAGGCGGTTCGGGTCCGGGAATCGTCGTCATCCAGGAAATTTTCGGTGTTAACGACGTCATGCGCGGCTTGACCGACGAATGGGCGGCGGCCGGTTACGTGGCGCTTTGTCCCGACCTGTTCTGGCGTCAGGAGCCGGGTATCCGGATCACCGATCAGACCGAGGAAGAATGGGCCCGCGCGTTTGAGCTTTTCAACGGTTTCGATCTGGACAAGGGCGTCGATGACCTTGCGGCTACGATCACGCATCTGCGTGGCCTTGATGCCTGTGCGGGCAAGGTCGGTTCGGTCGGTTTCTGTCTCGGTGGCCGGCTCGCCTTCCTGACGGCGACGCGCACCGATGTCGACGCCGCCGTCGGCTATTACGGCGTCATGCTGGAAGAGCATGTCGGCGAGAACCTGAAGGCCCCGGTGCTGTTGCACATCGCGACCGAAGACGGTTTCGTGCCGAAGGAGAACCAGGAAAAAGTGCACGCGGCCCTCGATGGCAACGAGAAGGCGACGCTGTTTGACTACCAGGGCAACGATCACGCCTTTGCCCGCAAGGGCGGCGAACACTACGACGAGGCGGCGGCCAATCTGGCGCGCGACCGGTCGCAGGAGTTCTTTGCCGCGCACTTGCGCTAACCTCCGGGGGCGTCGTCGGTGAGTACCCTGTTCGAAGCCGATGCGCCCCGTCCGCTTGCGGATCGCCTGCGTCCGCAGTTTCTGGAAGACGTTGTCGGCCAGGATCACATCCTGGGGGCGGAGGGGCCACTCAGCCGTATGATCGCGGCCGGAAAGCTGGCCTCGGTCATCTTCTGGGGGCCACCCGGCACCGGTAAGACGACGATCGCGCGCCTGCTGGCAAAGGCAACCGACCTCGCGTTCACCCCGCTGTCGGCCGTGTTCTCGGGCGTCGCCGATGTCCGCAAGGCCGTCGACGAAGCGCGCCGCAAGCGTGAAATGGGGCAGGGTACGCTGCTGTTCGTAGACGAAATCCACCGCTTCAACCGTGCCCAGCAGGACGGGTTCCTGCCGTTCGTCGAGGACGGCACGGTTGTGCTGGTCGGCGCCACCACGGAAAACCCGTCGTTCGAGCTGAATGCCGCGCTTCTGTCTCGGGCCCAGGTCCTGGTACTGCGGCGTCTTGACGATGACGCTCTAGAGGAATTGCTGAAGCGTGTCGAGACGGCCGAGGCGCGCACGCTGCCCATTGACGATGATGCGCGCACGGCGCTCCGCGCCATGGCCGACGGCGATGGCCGGTATCTCCTGAATATGGCGGACATTCTGATTGGCTTGCCGGCGGACGCGGCACCTCTGAATCCGGAACAACTGGCGAACGTCGTGCAGAGCCGCCAGCCGCTTTACGACAAGGGCCAGGAAGCGCACTACAACCTTATCTCGGCGCTGCACAAGTCGCTGCGGGGATCGGACGCGGATGCGGCGCTATACTGGTTTGCGCGCATGATGGCGGGCGGCGAAGACCCCCGCTACGTGGCCAGGCGCCTGGCGCGGTTCGCGTCCGAGGACATAGGGCTTGCCGATCCGAATGCGCTGCCGCAGGCCATCGCCGCATGGGAGGCTTACGAACGCCTGGGGTCACCGGAAGGGGAACTGGCGATCGTGCAGTGCGTCCTCTATCTGGCGACGGCGCCGAAATCCAACGCCGCCTACAAGGCGGCATCGGCGGCGAACCGGCTGGCCAAGGAAACCGGTTCGCTGATGCCGCCCAAGCATATCCTCAACGCGCCCACCAAGTTGATGAAGGAAATCGGCTACGGTGACGGCTACGCCTACGATCACGACGCCGAAGACGGCTTTTCAGGGCAGGACTATTTCCCCGACGAGATGAGCCGTCAGCAGCTTTACAGTCCGAAAGAGGCGGGCTTCGAGCGTGAGATTGCAAAACGGCTTCAATATTGGGATACACTGCGGCGAAAGCGGCGGAAGGAACCGGATCGGTGAATGTTTCGATGTTTTTCTATGTGGCCGCTGGCGGCGCCATCGGCGCCGTTGGCCGATTTAGTGTGGATCGTCTGGCTGTTTCCCTGCTCGGGCACGGGTTTCCCTACAGCACGCTGATCGTCAATATCGCGGGATCGTTTGTGCTTGGTGCCCTCATCCCGGCCATGGCCCTGGTCTGGTCTCCGTCCCTTGAAATCCGTGCGATGATCGTGATCGGCGTCTTGGGGGCTTTTACGACGTTTTCGGCGTTCTCTCTCGATACCGTCACATTGATGACGCGCGGCGAAACGGCGTATGCGATGATCTACGTAGCGGTATCCATCATCTTCAGTATCGCCGCGTTGTGGGTCGGTATGACCATAACCCAGGCGGCCATTTCATGAGCGGTGTCCGCAACGTCATTATCGAAGGCGGTGAGGGCGGTCAGCGTCTCGACCGGTGGCTGAGAAGCCGTTTTCCGGGCCTCAAGCAGGGCAAGCTGCAGAAACTCCTGAGAACGGGTCAGATCCGCATCGACGGCGCACGTTCCAAGGCAGCCGACCGGGTCGAAGAAGGTCAAACGATCCGCATTCCACCGAATATCGACGACGATGCGGAAAGCACGCCGAAAAAGCCGGCGCTCGGTGGCATGGACCTGGACATCGCGGGACATCTCGGCGACCAACTCAAGGACAGTATCATCCATATCGACGACGACATGTTGGCGATCAACAAACCGCCGGGGCTGGCCGTGCAGGGGGGCTCCGGCATGGACCGACATATCGACGGTGCGCTCGACCGCCTCAAGCTTGGGGCCAAGGAACGACCTCGGCTGGTGCATAGGCTCGACAAGGATACGTCGGGGGTTCTGTTGCTGGCGCGGTCCCGTGCCGCCGCGGCGCGTCTCACGAAGGCGTTTCAAATGCGTGATACCCGCAAGATCTACTGGGCCATCGTCATCGGCACGCCGCCGCACGAGGGCGGTATGATCGACGCGCCGTTGGCCAAGTTGCCGGGTAAACGCGGCGATCTGGTTCAGGTCGACGAGAACATGGGGAAGCCGGCGAAAACCCGGTTCCGGACGATAGATCATGCCGGTAAGCAGGTAAGTTGGCTGGAACTGGAGCCGCTGACGGGGCGAACGCACCAGCTCCGTGTTCATTGCCAGCTCATGGGCAATCCGATCCTCGGCGACGGTAAGTACGGCGAACGCGACAGCGCCGTGTTCGAGGCCGGTATCGCAAAAAAGCTGCATTTGCATGCTCGGGCGCTGCTGATTCCACGGAAAAAGGGCCCGCCGATCGGGATTACAGCGCCGCTGCCGCCGCATATGCAGGAAACATGGCGCATCCTCGGGTTCGATTCCGACGATGAACAAGCTCAACCAATTGATCTGTAAAGGTTCAACACTTGCCCTATTTTCTCAGGTATGTACCTTGGCCCGAGAACGGGGGAATCCGCGTTCGGAATTGATCGGTTCCGGCGTTACTTCCGCCGTGTTTTGATGACGGTGCCGGACGTTTCCACCGTCGGCACGTAGCCGTGCAATACCGGAGGTTGGCGTGCGTCTTTTGCTCGTTGAGGATCATGAACGGTTCGCGGAGTTCGTTCGGGACGGGCTTGAATCCGGCGGGTTTACGGTGGACGTCGTCAACAACGCCGGCGACGGGGATGCGGCAATGGAGACCGTCGATTATGATGCGGTCATCCTAGACTTGGGACTGCCGGACAAGGACGGTCTCGATGTCCTCAAGAAGTGGCGCGACGAGGGGGACGTGACCCCGGTCCTGATCCTGACCGCTCGCGACGCGGTCGAGGACCGGGTTCGGGGCCTGAATGCCGGCTCCGACGACTACATGCTGAAACCTTTTGCGATGGAGGAGTTGCTGGCGCGCGTCAGGGCGCTGCTGCGGCGGCCGGGCGGGGTGCTCGGCACGGTACTCGCCGAGGGCAATATCGAATTCGACACCACGGCTCGCGAGGTCCGGGTCAACCAGAAAACGACGCCCATTTCGCGCCGTGAAATGGAAGTGCTGGAACAACTCCTCAGGCGCAAGGGGCGAGTGGTTCCCAAGGATGTCCTGGAAGACAAGATTTACGGCTTTGACGAAGAGGTTTCGTCCAACTCCGTCGAGGTTCACGTGTCGCGTCTGCGCAAACGCCTGCAGGGGGCCGGCGCAAATGTCACCGTTCACACAATTCGCGGTGTCGGGTATCTTTTGTCCGGTGAGGAAGCTTGAGCGATGGCGGATAACGAAGAAACGAAGTTCGATGCCGAATTTCTGATGTCGCTGGCGCGCCAGAAGTCGTCCGAAAGCCGTTCCGAGCTTACCAACGTCATCATCGATCTGTTCGACAACCAATCGAACGTGCTTAGTGAACGCCAGCGCGCGCAGATGTACGGTATTCTCGAAACCGTGATCAACGATATCGAGGTTTCCGTGCGCCAGGCCGTTGCCGGACGTCTCGCGTTGATGGACGACGTGCCGAGAAACCTGGTCTCCAGGCTTGCTAATGACGAGATCAACGTCGCCTTTCCCATTCTGTCCAAGTCCGGGTTGTTGCGGGATACCGACCTGATCGAAGTCGTCAAGCTCCGGACCGAGGAGCACATGCTGGCGATCACCATGCGCAAGGTCGTCTCCGAACAGGTTTCCGATGCCATCGTCGAAACAGCCCGGGAACCTGTCATCATTTCCCTGTTGAAGAACGCCAATGCGCGGATATCGACGAACACGATGGAGTATCTGGTCGAACAGTCGCGCCGTGTCGACAGCTTCCAGGAACCGATCCTGAACCGTGACGAGCTGGATCCGAATCTGGCGAAGAAAATGTTCCTGTGGGTGTCGGCGGCGCTCCGCCAGCACATCATTTCGCACTTCAATCTCGACAAGGCAACCGTCGACGAGTTGCTGGAACAGGCAACGTCCGAGGAGATTGCGGCCGCCGGGCGCGGCCAGAAGAAAAAAGTGGTTGAACTCGCGGACGCGCTCCGTGACGAGGGGCTTGTGACCGTCGAGATGCTGACGACCGCCCTGCGCGAGGGGGAGGTGCCGCTGTTCGTGGCGCTGTTCGCGCAGGTTTCCAAACTTCGCGAACACCTGATTCAGCGGCTTGTTTTCGAACAGGGCGGCGAAGGTCTTGCCATTGCATGCCGCGGGATCGGGATGTCGGAAAGCGAGTTCCTGGAACTCTACGAATACTGCCACCTGGCCAAGGCCGGCACCAAGGAGGAGGTCGAGGCGCATATCCCCAAGCTTCGCGCTTTTTACAGTAACACGCCCAGGAAAGCCGCCGTCGACGTTTTGAAGATGTGGCATCGCGGGTCTGATTACCTGGGGGCGTTGCGCGAGCTTGAAACGCGTCTCAAAGACCATGGCTGAGCGTCGTCCGAGAAGCTGGCCTTCCATATCCGGCTCGCAGGCCGAACGGGCGACCGAGGCATTTCGCCGGCTTGAGGATTTGACGCGCCTTATTTCCGACTGGGTGTGGGAAACGGACAGCGAAAACAATTTCACTTATGTCTCGGAGCGGATCATCGACCGTCTCGGTGTCCATCCGGTGCAGGTTATCGGTAAAAGTTTCGACGGACTCGGCGTTTTCAGGCTTCATGATGGCGTTGAGTCCAATCCGCCGGATTTCAAACGGCCCTTTCGTGACAAGAGTTTCGAGGCCGAGGGACACGACGGAGAAATTCGCCATTTCTCGGTATCCGGCTTGCCCCGCTTCAATCCGGATACGGATGAATTCGCCGGGGCAACGGGGATCGCCAAGGACATCACCGAACTGGTGCGGGTGGAGCAGGCGAATGTCCGCCTGGCGGACGCGATCGAGGTTCTGTCGGGATATTTCGCGCTCTACGACGAAAACGACAAGCTGGTCATTTCCAATGCTAGATTCCGACAGTTGAACAAGGATTTGGGCGATGTCGCGCATCCGGGTAGCCTGTTCGAGGATCTGTTGCGCGCCGAGGTGAAATCCGGCCGCTATCCCGAGGCGGTTGATTCCAGCGAGGACTGGATCAAGCGGCGTCTGGCGCGACGTCACACGACAAGCGGCCCGTTCGAGATAGAAGCGGGCGCCGGTCGCTGGCTCTACGTCGACGAAGAACGTTTGCCGGACGGCGGCACTGTCAT
Organism: Rhodospirillales bacterium; assembly: GCA_965229805.1. GTDB lineage: Bacteria > Pseudomonadota > Alphaproteobacteria > Rhodospirillales > Casp-alpha2 > UBA4479. The sequence goes on from CBDDJO010000002.1 coordinate 1,802,228, forward strand.
GATGGCGCGTGACATCACGGACATGAAGCGTGCGATGGAAGCGCTGAAGAAAAGTATTTCGACGCACCGCGAGTTCGCCGCCAACGCCGCACACAAGCTGCGGACGCCGCTTGCCGTACTGCGTGCCAATCTCGACAGTCTGGGTGACGACAAGCAGGTTTCGGACCTGAAAACCGAAGTCGATACGCTGGCGCGGATGGTGGAGCAGCTTCTTACCCTGACCCGGTATGAGCATTTCATGTTGCCGCCGGATGCGCGCTGCGATCTCTACGGGATCACGGTCGACGTGGTTAGCAGCCTCGCACCGTTGGCGATCAAGGAAGGGCGTACGCTGGAGCTCGATGGCCATTCAGGCCCGATCGTTATTGGTGGCGATGGCGGTGCGGTTGAGCATGCGGTGCGGAATCTGGTCGAGAATGCGATCAAGTATTCGGCACGGGGGACGTCGGTGCGAATTATACTGGAGAATGATCCCGCAGCGATCCGGATTGCCGATGAGGGCCGGGGGATTCCGCTCGAAGACCGGGGAAGGTTGTTCGAGAGGTTTACCCGTACCGACCGCCGCGGTGCCGGTGCCGGACTGGGCCTGCATATCGTGAAGACGATTGCGGATATCCACGACGCGCAGGTGTCGGTCGGTCACAGCGATACGGGCGGCGCCGAGTTTTCGATGCTGTTTCCGCCGCTAGACGAAACCGCCGTGCGCAAGGCCCTCGCCGAGTAGGTTAACTGACGTCAGGGTATCGTCAGGTTCGCTGCCTAGCATCGACACGATTGATTTTGCCATATCGGCAATCCGGTCCGGTGTCGGTTTCTCGCCGGACGATCAGTTCTATCGCCGCTTCCGGGACTTCCCGGAGACGGTCACACTCCCCCTAGGGCCGCCTTTTGGCGGCCCTTTTTTTATGTCGATTTAAGCGTTTCGGATGCCTGTTAGCATGTGTCATGCGCTGTTCAAAATACCGGTCGAGAAGATACTATCCGTGAATGAATACACGACGGAGAGGCCAAGAGACCGGAAGTGACGTGGAAATTTCGCAGCAAGTAAACAGCATCATTGCTCTGGGAAGAGCTGTTTTTGCCGATTCCCTAGTTGCCGTTTACCTTCATGGCTCGGCGGTGCATGGAGGATTGCGTCCGCATAGCGACCTAGATTTCTTGGTAATCGTCAATCGGCCAATCGTGCACGCGTCGAGGACACAACTTGCGGCAGGCTTGATGGAGATTTCCAGCGTTCCAGGAGAACTCGGACATGGATATCCAATTGAACTGATCGTCTTCCTGCAAGATGAGCTGGAGCGGTCCGACTATCCTGTGCGGTGCGAATTCATGTACGGCGAATGGTTACGCGAAAGTATCGGGCAGGATGCGCCCTATGGCGATTTGGCTGATCCTGAACTGACCTTGATCCTGGCTCAGGCTCGGCAAGCAGCCGTACCATTGACTGGCCCGGGTTTATCTCACTTCGTGCCGGAGGTATCGGCGGGGGATGTGCGGCGGGCGATCGGAGACGCCCTGCCGCCGCTGCTCGATACCCTCGAAGGGGATGAACGAAACGTACTGTTAACGCTTGCGCGTATGTGGAGGACGCTTATTACGGACGAGTTCATTCCGAAGGATGAAGCTGCAAGATGGGCGGCTGCAAGGCTTCCGGAGGAACAGGCAGCCGTACTCCGCGATTGCGGAGATATTTACTTGGGACTTCGTGCCGATGATCTTCGGGACCGCATGAGAGAAGTGCGCTCGTCAGTGAATGTGCTTTGCCAGCGTATTTCGGAAACGGCTTAGTGTCGGTGAAATGGACGAGTACGCCCAAAAAATCTCCGGTCCGAACACGAAAACGCCGGCCCCGCGAGGGACCGGCGTTTCCAGTTTTGGCGATTGCCGTCCGGATTAACGGGACAGCGTAATCACAACACGGCGGTTCAGCGGTTCCTTGACGCCGTCGCCCGTGGCCTTGTCGGGGAAGGTTTCCCCGGCGCCGGAACGCTCGACCTGATCGCGGGTCAGACCCTGTTCGATCAGCGCGTTGCGGACGGCGGCCGCGCGTGCGCGCGACAGGCCTTCGTTGTACTCGGCGTTACCCTTGGTGTCGGTGTGCCCGGTCACGACGACTTTGCCGGCATCACCGGACTTGGCGGCTTCGGCGGCTTCCTTGACCACGGCAGCGCCGGTGGCGGAAAGATCGAAGCTATCGAAGTCGAAGTACACCACGAACGGCCCCGCGAGCGGTTTCGCCGGCATCGATTTTTCCGTGGCCGGCTTCAGCGGCGGGCGCATGCTGGCAGCCTTGTTGAGGGCCGCGTCGAACGCGTTCTTGCAGGCATCGATGTGTTCCTGCTGGTCGCCTTCTTCCTGTTCCTGCATCCAGCAGTCGAACATAGCCTGGGCGCGGGCGATTTCGAGCGGCGCGAAATCCTTGGCGCCGGACAGCAGTTCACCGCGGAGCGCCTGACGGGCGGCTTCGAGTTCCCACTGCGCGTCGCCTTTGATGTTGCGCTCCTTCAGGTCTTGCGGTCCCACGTCCTCGCCCCTGGCGGCGGCAAGAGCCTTGTTGTTGAAGTAGTGGGCGTCTTCGGTATCCCACTCTTCGGCTTCGGCCATCGCCAGTGCGACGTATTCGTTTTGCAGCGCCATGTGGAACGGCGTGCCCTTGTTCGCCATGGCCTTGGTGGCCGCGGTGTCGGGGCCAGCCGCACACGCCGCGAGCAGCGGCAGGAGTGCGATGGCCATTGCGAATTTAAGAAACTTCATTTTCGGTCCCCAAAATGTTGAATGAGTGATCCAAGATCAATGCGGGCCACTCCATCAATCCCGGGCTTTTCACGACGGGCTGTCATATCCGCCGGCTGCCGGATTGCTTGGGTGTAACCCCCAGATGTCTCGCTAGAGCCTCTCTTGAGAAACTCCTCCCTTTAGACCCGGCGGCGGAATTGTACGCCCGTCCACCGTGTATTTCTTATAGACACATATTGTGCCTGCCATAGGTGTCGGGAATCAAGCTTCATCGCTCATTGTGCATTTCGAGCCGCGCCGTTAAGCTGCCTGAGACGCCAATCCATATCACTTCACCCGGGAGTCCGGTGTGCCATCAAGAGTAATGCTTGCGGTCTTCGATTGCGACGGAACCCTGGTTGACAGTCAGCACGCGATTAACTCATGCATGACCGATGCCTTTATCCACGTCGGGCTGCAGCCGCCACCGATTTCCAGTGTGCGGCGGGTCGTCGGCCTGCCGTTGGCGCAGGCAATCGAAATCCTGGCCGACGACGACGTGGCCCCGGTGCCGGCCATGGTCGAGGCTTATTCGGCATCGTGGCAGCGTATGCGGACGGGCGGAAAACTGGATGAACCGCTCTTCGACGGCACGTTCGAGCTTCTGAGCGGGTTGCATGCGAGTGCATGGACGCTCGGCGTCGCCACCGGAAAGTCGATGCGCGGGCTGGAGGCAACACTTGCACACCATGGCCTGAATGGTCTTTTCTCGACATTGCAGACGGCCGACCGTGCACGCGGCAAACCGCATCCGGAGATGCTTGAACTGGCAATGGCCGAAACTGCCGCGGAACCGGCGGAAACCGTGATGATCGGCGATACCACGTACGATATGGAAATGGCTGTGAATGCGGGGGTGCGTGCACTGGGCGTCGCTTGGGGCTACCATGCGCCGGAAGACCTGAAGGCGGCGGGTGCCCTTATTGTTGCGGAAAACGTGGCCGACCTAAACCGGTACCTCAAGAACCTGGAGGAGCAAGGCTCATGAACAAGTGGATCAAAATCGCAGGCGGCCTGGTTGTCGTCCTGATCGGCGTTGTCGTCGCCGGCGCGGCCATTCTGGGCTCGATGGACTTCAACCAGTACAAGGGACTGATCGCCGAACAGGCGAAGAAGGCGACCGGACGCGATCTGCAGATCGCCGGTGATCTGCATCTCGAAATTTCACTGAACCCGGCAATAGCGGTTGATGGGGTCACGTTCTCTAATGCCGAGTGGGGCTCGAAACCAGCGATGGCGACGGTTGAACGCTTTGCCGCCGAGGTTTCCCTGATCCCGCTGCTGAGCGGCCAGGTCGTCGTCAACCGGCTGTTGGTCGAGGGCGTCGACCTGCTGGCGGAGACCGACAAGAACGGCGTCGGCAACTGGGAGTTTGCGCCGGGCGAAAAACCCGCGGCCGCCGACAGCGGCGGCGCGACGACCCTGCCGTCCGTCGACAAGGTCGTGATGCGCGACATCAAGGTGACGTACAAAGACGGTGTCTCCGGCGAAGAACACCGCGTTGCACTGGATGAACTGACCGCTGCTGCCGGCTCCGTCGATGAGCCGGTCAAGATTGATGCCAAGGGTAGCCTCAACGACAAAATCTTCTCGCTCGCCGGCACGTTGGGCTCCGTCGAGCAGATGACGTCGTCGGAAGGTGTTTATCCGGTTGACGTCACGGCGGAGGCGCTCGGCGTCGAGGCCAGCTACAAGGGGACCCTCGGCACACCGGGCGGTAATATAGCCGTCGACGGTCAGCTTGCCGTCGCGATCGCGTCGCTCGAGGAGACGCTCTCCGAAGCCGCCGCCATCGTGCCGCAGGTCAAGGACGTGCCGCCGATCGGCGCCGACAAGATCGATCTGTCGTCGAAAGTCACGTTCGACGGCAAGAACGCGACCCTCAACGGCATGTCGTTGCAGGCCGGCAAGACGGATGTAGCCGGTAGCGCCCGCGCCGCCATCGGCGGCCGTCCGAATGTCGAGATCGCGCTGACGTCGAACCTGATCGATCTCGACGAGCTTCTGCCGCAAGGCGAGGAGAAATCGGAGGCGCCGGCCTCGAAACAGCCGAGCGACGGGCGTGTCTTTCCGAAAGATCCGCTCCCGCTCGACGGACTGAAGGCGGCTGACGCCAAGGTTTCGTTCGACGGCAAGAAAGTGGTCGTTCAGGGCAACCATATCGAGGATGTCTCGGTGCGTCTGACCCTCAAGAACGGCAATCTGCAGGTTGATCCTCTCTCGGCGGTCGTCGCGGGCACCAAGATTACGGGTAATGTCGGTCTTAACGGCGGTGCCAACGTGCCGACGCTGGTGGCCAAGCTGAACGCGACGGGTCTCGATTACGGTGAATTGATGCGCCAGCGGGGCATCACGGATATTGCGTCGGGTAAACTGGACGCCGATGTCGACGTGAAGGGGGCGGGCAAATCGGTCCGCGCCATCATGGCGAGTCTTAACGGCAAGCTCTTCGTTAATACGGAAAACGGCAAACTCGACAGTAACGCGCTGAACATCGTGTCGTCCGACGTGATGTCGGCGCTGCCCGGCTTCAATTCCAAGGACGACAAGACGATCAAGTGCGGCGTCGTTCATTTCGACATCCAGGATGGCATCGCCAACGCCAAGGCCATTGTCTTCGAAACCGGCGGACTTTCCGCCATCGGTGTCGGGACGGCAAATCTGCGGGAAGAAAAGCTGAACCTGATCATCGATCCGCGCGCCAAGCAGACCAGCCTGGCCAGCGCGGCGGTGGTACCGGTTGCGATCACCGGTACGTTTCTGGAACCTGAGTGGGCACTGGACAAAGGCGCGCTACTCGGCAATACCGCGACGTCCGTCGCCAAAGGGGCGGCGGCGTTTGCCACCATGGGGCTTTCGTTGCTGGCTGAAAGCGCGGCCAAACGGGCGACCGGCGCGATTGATACCACGGATTACTGTACGCCCGCCTTGGCTGGAAAGACCGTGGTCCCCGGCAAGATGGAGCAGACCGGTGGCGGAGGCTCATCGTCGGGTGGTGGTTCCGAACCGGCCAAGCAGGAGAGCGGTAGCGGTAGCGTTACTGATGGCGTCTCCAAGGGTTTGAAGAAGCTGTTCGGTAACTGAGTTAGGCATGGCTGAAGACAGGGCCGCGGCGCTGCGCCGGCGGTTTTACAAATCGGTCGGCGTCGCGCCGGAAGAGGGTGGATATCTAATCCAGCTAGATGGCCGGCCGGTCAAGACCCCCGGCAAGGCGACCGTCGTTCTGGCATCGCGCCCACTGGCCGATGCCGTGTCGGCGGAATGGGACGCGCAGGGTGAAAAGATCGATCCGCACGCGATGCCGCTGACGCAAATCGCGTGCACCGCGATCGACAAGGTGACGCCGAACAGCGTCGAGATCCGCGAGCAAGTCGTTGGTTTCGCCGGTGCCGATCTCCTTTGCTACCGGGCTGAAACGCCTGCCGATCTGGTCGCGCGTCAGTCGGAATCGTGGCAGCCCGTCCTTGACTGGCTGGCCGCAGCGCACGGGGTCGCGCTTAGAACCACCAGCGGCCTGATTGCCGAGGATCAGGATCCACAAGCACTGGAACGGGCCGCGGCGGCGGTTGAAGAACTCGACGATCATGAACTGGCCGCGATGGCGCTGCTGACGCAGGCGTTGGGGTCGTTCGCGCTGGCGATGGCGGTGGTGCACGGTCACCTGGACTGGGAACAGGCGGCGGTGGCGTCGCAACTGGACGAGACCTACCAGAGCGAACTCTGGGGCAGCGACCGCGAGGCGGAGCAGCGTCTTCGCGCCATTCGCGACGATATCGAGGCGGCGACGAGATACCTTATCTTGCACCGCACCTAAAATTCGGGTTCATTCACCGGATACACGAATTCTGACGATTTAAGGACACGGCCATGCAGGAAATCATTGCGGAGCTTGAAGAACGGCGCAAACGCGCGCGGCTCGGCGGCGGCGAGAAACGGATCGAAGCGCAGCACGCCAAGGGTAAGCTGACGGCACGTGAACGCATCGACGTGTTTCTGGACGAAGGGTCGTTCGAGGAATGGGACATGTTCGTCGAGCACCGCTGCGTCGATTTCGGCATGCAGGAAACATCGACACCGGGTGACGGGGTCGTCACCGGCCACGGTACCGTCAACGGCCGCCTGGTTTTCGTATTCAGTCAGGACTTCACGGTTTTCGGCGGCTCGCTCTCGGAAAGCCACGCCAACAAGATTTGCAAGATCATGGACCAGGCGATGAAGGTCGGCGCGCCGGTGATCGGTCTCAACGATTCCGGCGGCGCGCGCATCCAGGAAGGCGTCGACAGTCTCGCCGGCTATGCCGAAGTATTCCAGCGCAACGTGCTGGCATCGGGTGTGGTGCCGCAAGTGTCGCTGATCATGGGGCCCTGCGCGGGCGGCGCCGTCTATTCGCCGTCGATGACGGATTTCATCTTCATGGTCGAGGACACGAGCTACATGTTCGTGACCGGCCCCGACGTCGTCAAAACCGTGACGCACGAGACGGTGACGGCGGAAGAACTGGGTGGCGCCATCACGCACACGACCAAATCAGGCGTGGCGGACAGGGCCTTCGTTAACGACATGGAGGCGCTTCTTTATCTGCGCCGGTTCGTCGATTTCCTGCCGTTGAACAACAAGGAACAGCCGCCGGAACGGCCGACGCCGGATCCGCACGATCGCATCGAGATGTCGCTGGATACATTGATTCCCGACAATCCGAACAAGCCGTACGACATGAAGGAATTGATCATCAAGGTCGTCGATGAGGGCGATTTTTTCGAACTGCAACCGAGCTACGCCGGCAACATCATCATCGGCTTCGCGCGGATGGAAGGCGCCACGGTCGGCATCGTCGCCAACCAGCCGATGGTGCTGGCGGGGTGCCTGGACATCGATTCATCCAAGAAGGCGGCACGGTTCGTGCGGTTCTGCGACTGCTTCAATATTCCGATCATGACGTTCGTCGACGTGCCGGGGTTCCTGCCGGGGACCAGCCAGGAGTTCGGCGGCATCATCAAGCACGGCGCCAAGCTCTTGTATGCTTATGCCGAGGCGACCGTGCCGAAGGTCACGGTCATCACTCGCAAGGCCTATGGCGGTGCATACGACGTCATGAGTTCCAAACACCTGCGCGGTGACGTGAACTATGCGTGGCCGAGCGCGGAAATCGCGGTCATGGGTCCGAAAGGGGCGGTCGAGATCATTTTCCGTGCGGATATCGGCGACGAGGAGAAGATCGCCAAACGGACCGAGGAATACCGGACCCGTTTCGCCAATCCGTTCATCGCCGGGTCGCGCGGCTTCATCGACGACGTGATCATGCCGCATTCGACCCGCAAACGGCTCTGTAAGTCCCTGCGCATGTTGAAAAACAAGGACCTGCAGAATCCCTGGAAGAAGCACGACAATATTCCGCTTTAACCTGAACGGCGCCGGGCAGTGATTTGCCGTTGGTGCGGGCGTCCTGCGTCAACCGAAGGGTTGGTTCTGCTCGTCGCGTTCGAGTCTGTCCTCGAGGATCTCGGGCACGAGCCGCACCAGGTCGCGCTCCATGTCTTTCTTTTCTATACTGTAAAAAACGCCGAAGTTTTGCGCGACCTTCAAAAAATTAACATACGAGCTGTCGTTCTGGCCGGTGATTGCGATGACGGGAAACGTGAATCCTTTTGTCGCCAGTTGCGTCAGAAACTCCAACCCGTCGATGTTCGGCATGAAGATATCGGTGATGACCAGTGCCGGTTCGAGGGTATTGAGAATCTGGATGGCGTGTTCGCCGGAGTGTGCTTCGGTGATCTTGATGTTGTGTATCGATGTCAAAATACGCCGAATATTCTGCCGGTCCACTCCGTCATCGTCGATCACCAGGACCTCAGGGACTTGGGCGAATGATGGCAATACAACCTCCGGATGCACGATGCGATAGGCATGCTTTCTCTACAAATATTCCGAGGAATATGTCCTGTAAATACGCAAAATACATAAATACTACTTTAGGTAGAACAAAATCCTGATACAGCGGATATCCGGCAGAAATTAGCTAATTACGCGCAAATACTACGAAAATTCGAAAAAATTCAGTCTTCACGTACCATTAGTATAATGTCGCCGCCGTGTCGGATGAGCGGGTGCGGGACAACGGCGCGGCGTGCCCGCTCCTTGAAGCCTTCGCGCTCGTATAGGCGGCATGCACCGGTATTCTCCTCGAAGCAGATCAGGCTAATTTTCTTCATGCCTTCGGCCCTGGCCCGTTTATAGGCGAAATCGAGTAATCGGGTGCCAACTCCTTCGCCGCGGTATTTGTCGAACAGCGCCAGCCCCGAGATATATAGGCTTTTTGGCTCCTCAAGTTCGGCGTACGGTCGCAGTACCGGATCCATGTCGTCAGGCGCATGTCCGACATCGTCGCCCATAACGTAAGCATGCAGCATCCCGACTGGATCGCCGTCTATTTCGGCCACGTCGCAGTTCTGATAAGAAAAATTTACGTTTTCGCGGCTGTAACGCGTCTCACCGCGTTCTGCCAGCGAGAGGTCGGCGTATTCCGGATCGTCGATCTTGCTCCAGACGTAATCGGCCACGCCTTCGGAGGAAATCTGGAAAAGCTCAGCGATCACGCGCGCATCGGCTCGGGTCGCGGGCCTGAATGTGACGTCGTTGGCAGACATGGTCATCCCTCCGCACGGGTGATACGCACTCACTCGCATTCGGCTTCAGGCGCTGAACGGCCCTTAAATTGAAAGATTAATGCTCCTGCTACCCGCAGTGTAGAGCAAATTACCTCGTAACGACAAATCGCAAGTGTGCCGTCACTCCGTGGTTCCGCCTGAAGTCTTGGTGACACCGGTTTGTGTCGAAATTATGCCGTAGTGTTCGATTCTGCGGTGACGCGCAAAATCGAATACGGTTGATTTGCCGAAATTGGTGTCGTCGAGGTCGATTTCCGCGATAACCAGTTCGTCGTTCTCGGTTTCCGCCATCGCCACGATTTCACCGGTCGGTGCGACAATACAGCTTTCGCCGAACATGTGATGACCGTCTTCGGTGCCGGCTTTGGCCGATGCGGCAACAAACGTGGCATTCTGGTAGGCGCCGGCCTGCAAAGTCAGCCGGTTGTGGAATTTCCTCAAATCGGCCGACTCGCCATCGTTTTGTGAATTGGCGGACGGCGTGTTGTAGCCGAGCATGACCAGTTCGACGCCCTTGAGGCCCATGACGCGGAACGTCTCAGGCCAGCGGCGGTCGTTGCAGATGCACATGCCCATGGTGCCGCCCATGGTCTCCCATACCGGAAAGCCGAGATCACCCGGCTCGAAATAGCGCTTTTCCAGATGTTGGAAGTCGCGTTCCGGGTCGAACTCGTCGTGGCCGGGCAGATGCACCTTGCGGTATTTGCCGACGATCCCGCCCGATTTATCGACCAGGATTGACGTGTTGAAGTGGCGGCCTTCCGGCGTCAGTTCGCCGTACCCCAGGTAAAAGCTGACGCCGCGCTCTTGGGCGAGGTCGAACAGTGGTTGCGTCGCCGCGTTGGGCATGTCGCGCTCGAACCAATGATCCATGTCGGCGCGGTCTTCGGCGTACCAGCGCGGGAAGAACGTGGTCAGGGCGATTTCAGTGAAGACGACGAGGTCCGCGCCCCGGTCGGCGGCGTCCGACATCATTTTGCAGAGGCGGCTCACGTTGGCTTGGCGCGGGGCGTCTTTCTGAACGGCGCCCGACTGGGCAACGGCGAGGGTCAGGGGCCGCGACATGTTCAGGCGGGGATGCCGAAGATGGCGCGGTTGCGGCCCTGGGCCTTGGCGGTGTAGAGCGCACGATCGGCACGGTCCAGAAGTTCCTCGACCCGCACTTCCTTGCCGGCGGCGCTGGAGATGCCGATGCTAACGGTATAATGCACGTCGCCGGCGTCGGATTTGACGACGCTTTCCTCGATACTGGAACGCAGGCGTTCGGCGATGACCTTTGCCATGTCCTCCTCGGCACCCGGCAACACGACCGAGAATTCCTCGCCGCCGTAGCGGCCGACAATATCGGTCTTGCGGAATATCTTGCGGCAGTTCTCGGCCAGATCGCGCAGCACGTCGTCACCGGTCGCGTGGCCGTAGGTGTCGTTAATCTTCTTGAAGTAATCGGCGTCGACCATCATCACGCTGACCACGTGCCCCTCGCGCTTTGCGCGCTCTTCTTCGTGATGGGCGAGGGTGAAAAATTCACGCCGATTGACGAGGCCGGTCAGTTCGTCGCGCGTCGCCATATCGATCAGGCGTTTTTCGAATGCCTTGCGCTCGGTGATGTCGGTATAGAGCGTGATGACGCCACCACCGGGAATCGGGTTGGCACGGACACTGAGAATGCGGCCGCCCTTGAGTTCGCGTTCGAAGAACTGCGGTTTACCCTCGCGCGAGGCATCGAGTTGCTGCATCAGCAACGATCCGGGATCGACCGCTGATTTACCGGACTGCTTGCTGGACAGGTCGTGGATGGAAACACCGACGCCGATGTCCTCCTTGTCGATGCCGAGATATTCCGCGGCCTGCGTGTTGTAGAGGACCAACTTGTCTTCGGTGTCGATGATGGTAATGCCTTCGGATAGTCGGTCCAGGCTTTGAATGATCAAATCCCAGTTTTCCGCGGCGACGAAATCCGTGCGCTGCTGTGACATGTCTCTTTCCTGCCGTCGTCTGTTCCCCTGGCGGAGAAGTTCTTTTTATTTGCCGCTGGCGTCACCAAATAGGATCGACACCACGTTCCGCCCGCACGAAACTACCCAATAATCTTCACAATCTCCAACTTTTTGGGGCCGAATCATTTCAATCGAGAAAAATAGTGTGCCGGGCGTGCTCCCGGGCGCCGGACACCTCCTCAAGGCCACGCTTTGGGCGGCGACGGGATCGGCCTTGTTTTCCTTTATGTGGGTGCTGCCGAAACTGGTCGGGGCCGGCGTGCCGTCGGTGCAGGTGGCGTGTTTGCGTTATGCCGCCGGTGCGGTCGTGATCGCGCCGTTCTTCGTCACGGGAATCGTCCGCGGCGAAGCGGTGACGCCTGAAAACCGGGGCTCGGGCCTGTTCCTGCTGCATCTTGCGCGCGCCGCCTGCGGCGTGACGTCGCTGGCGCTTGGGACGTATGCGGTGACGCGCATCCCGCTTGCCAACGTGCAGGCGATCGCGATGACCAACGGCGTATTCACCGTGTTGTTTGCCGTGTTGTTCCTGCGCGAAAGGGCAGGCTGGCGCGAACTGACGGCGGGGGGCGTGGCGCTATCCGGCGCCGTGATCGTCGCCGGGCCGGGCACGGCGGGGGCGGAATGGGCAGTATTGGGCGTGCTTGCAGCGTTCGCGCAGGCGGTCACATGGGGCGGCGAGGTGGTGCTGCTGCGCGCCACGGCGGCCCGCGAGAGCGCCAGCCGCATTTTATTCAAGGTCAATCTGATGGCGGCAACGATGGTTTTCTTCACCGGGGTTTGGTTCTGGGAAAGCCTGAGCCTCCAAGCATTTCTGCTGATCGTCGCCATGGGCCCGGTCGCCATCGTCGGTCAGGTCTGCAACATCCGCGCCTTCCGGCTCGCCGATGCGACGGCGCTGGTGCCGGTGCGTTACAGCGGGATCGTTTTCGCCGCCGTGTTCGGCATCCTCATTTTCGGCGAATGGCCGGACGCGAGTGCGATTATCGGCGCGGTGCTTATCGCCGTCGGCGCGATGTGGCTGGCGTTACGGCCAGCACGTTAGTCCGGCGGTCATTGTTCCGCGGCGCGGCTGCGTTACAATCGGCGCATGAGAGACGAACTTCCTGAGAGCACGCCCGACGAGAGTTCGCCGCGTGCGCGGCGCCGTCTGCGCGGTTTCGGCTGGCACCTGATAGGCTACTTCGCGGTCATGGTGGTCCTGGTGCCCGTGAATTACATGACCACGCCGGACGAGCCCTGGTTCGTATTGCCGATGGTCGGTTGGGGCGGAGTGCTGGCGCTGCACGTCGCGTGGGTGATGGGATTGTTCGACGGTTTGTCCGGCAAGTAGCGCCAGGGCCTTCGCGGCTGCAAAAAAGTCTCGAAAGGCCGGGGCGCGCATCGTACAACATTGCCCGGAAGAGGATCATCGAGAGAGAAGCATGTTCAAGAAGATACTGATCGCCAACCGGGGGGAAATCGCCTGCCGCGTCATCAAGACGGCCCGCGCCATGGGCATTTCGACGGTCGCCGTCTATTCAGATGCCGATCGCGACGCGTTGCACGTGCAAATGGCCGACGAGGCGGTGCACATCGGTGCTGCGCCGACGGCGGAAAGCTATCTGGTGATCGAACGCATCCTGCAGGCGATCGAGGACACCGGCGCCGAGGCGGTGCATCCGGGCTACGGATTTCTCTCCGAGAACACCAAGTTCGCGCAGGCGCTCGACAAGGCAGGCGTGGCGTTCATCGGGCCGGGCGCCAAGGCGATCACGGCCATGGGCGACAAGATCGAGTCCAAGAAGCTCGCCAACAAGGCCAAGGTCTCGACCGTGCCAGGCCACCCGGACGCCATCAAGGACGCCGCCGAGGCGGTCAAGGTCGCAGACAAGATCGGCTATCCGGTGATGCTGAAAGCATCCGCGGGCGGTGGCGGCAAGGGGATGCGGATCGCGTGGAACGCGGAGGAGGCTAAGGACGGGTTCCAGCGCGCCACCAACGAGGCCAAGTCCTCGTTCGGTGACGACCGTGTGTTCGTCGAGAAGTTCATCGAGGACCCGCGCCACATTGAAATCCAGATCATCGCCGACAAGCACGGCAACACGGTATATCTGGGCGAGCGCGAGTGCTCGATCCAGCGCCGCCACCAGAAGGTCATCGAGGAGGCGCCGTCGCCGTTCCTCGACGAGAAGACCCGAAAGGCCATGGGCGAGCAGGCGGTGGCGCTCGCCGCCGCGGTCGACTACCACTCCGCCGGCACGGTCGAATTCATCGTCGACAAGGACAAGAATTTCTATTTCCTGGAGATGAACACCCGGCTGCAGGTCGAGCACCCGGTGACCGAATACGTGACCGGCCTGGATCTGGTCGAGCTGATGATCCGCGTCGCCGATGGCGAGAAGCTGCCGTTTAAACAGGCCGACATCACGCTCGATGGCTGGGCCATGGAAAGCCGCATCTATGCCGAGGATCCGTTCCGCAACTTCCTGCCGTCGATCGGCCGTCTTGCGAAATACCGTCCGCCGGTCGAGGAGCAAGACGTGCGCGTCGACACCGGCGTCTTCGAGGGCGGCGAGATTTCCATGTTCTACGACCCGATGATCGCCAAGCTGATCACCTACGGCCCCGACCGCGATGCCGCCATCGGCCGCATGCAACGTGCGCTCGACGAATATCTAATCGAAGGCGTGCAGCACAACATCCCGTTCCTGAACGCGCTGATGACCCATCCGCGTTTCGTCGAAGGCCGGCTGACGACCAACTTCATTGCCGAGGAATACCCGGACGGCTTCAATCCCACCGACACCGCGCCCCGGAACCCCAAGGCGTTCGCTGCTATTGCCGCCGTCATGCATGCCGCCTATCAGGCCCGCGCGGCGCAGATTTCCGGGCAGCAGGCGGCGCATACCCGGCAGGTGTCGTCGGACTGGGTCGTCGTCTTCGGTGACGGTGAGTACAAGGCCCATGTCGGCGATGCCGACGACGGCAAGGTCGAACTCAGCGTCGACGGTGAGGACTTCGTCGTGAAAACCGAATGGCAGTTGGGCGAGCCGCTGTTCCGCGCCGAGATCAACGGCGAGACGGTCTGCTTCCAGGTCGCGCGCTCGACGGTGGCCTACATCATCTCGCAGGGCGGTATCCGCGCCGAGGCCTGGGTGCTGTCGCCGCACGTCGCCGAACTGAACGCGCTGATGCCTATCAAGGAACCGCCGGATACCTCCAAGATGCTCCTATCACCGATGCCGGGACTTTTGGTCTCGGTCGCCGTCGAGGAAGGTCAGGAGGTCAAGGCCGGCGAGGAACTGTGCGTTGTCGAAGCGATGAAGATGGAGAACGTGTTGCGCGCCGAACTGGACTGCGTGGTCTCGGCGGTGAAGGCAGAGGCGGGCGCCAATCTCGCTGTCGATCAGGTCATCCTGGAGTTCGAGTAACGCCGTGGTCGGGACCGCGGCCCACGTCTATATCGAAGGGCGCGTACAGGGCGTCTGGTTCCGGGGCTGGACGGAAAAACAGGCATCCAAGCTCGGTTTATCCGGCTGGGTTCGCAATCTTCGGGACGGCCGGGTCGAGGCGGTGTTCGCAGGCGACCTGGACAAGGTCGAGGCCATGCTGGCGTTGTGCAAGAAAGGCCCGCCCATGGCCCGGGTCGACAATATTGTCAAATCGCAAACGGACGCGCCGGCAACTGACGGCTTCGAAACGCGTCCGACAGCCTAGGGGGAGAGATATGGCGCAGGAAAAAGACCTCTATTTCGAGGATTTCACGGTCGGCAGAAAGTTCGAGAGCGCCGGCGCAACGCTGACGGAATCGCAGATCCTCGATTTCGCCTGGGCCTGGGACCCGCAGCCTTTCCATATCGACGTGCCGTATTCGGACGAGGGGCCGTACGGCGGTCTCATCTCCAGCGGGTTTCACACCATGTGCGTGGCGTTCCGTTTGATCCACGCGACCGGCTATCTGGCGTCGTGCTCGATGGGTTCGCCGGGTTTTGACGAACTGCGCTGGCTCAGGCCGGTGCGGCCGGGCGACACGCTCCGCGTCGTCGCCGAGGTGACATCGCAGAAACCGTCGTCCTCCAAGCCCGACCGCGGCACGGCGCTGATCAAGTACGCCGTGCTGAACCAGCGCGACGAAGAGGTCATGACCTATATCTGCATTCACATCCTGGCGAAGCGACCGGAGTAGCTTCTCCGTATAGACCAATCTTCGTCGCCCTGAACTTGATTCAGGGCCTATGAGATACCGCCGAGATGTTTGTTTGAAATCCGTGAATCCTGAATCAAGTCCAGGATGACGTGTGTAGTTGAATCGGTGAGACCGTTAACTTCCGAAAACGTCCTGGAAGCTCTGCCGTAACTGACTGTCCACGTCAGGCATGGTGGCGGTGATGCCGAGGTCCCAGAGCGAGGTGACTCCGTGCTCGCCGATGCCGCAGGGTACGATCCCGGAAAAGTGCTCCAGGTCCGGTTCGACGTTGATGGAGATGCCGTGGAACGTCACCCAGTGGCGGATACGCACACCGATGGCGGCAATCTTGTCCTCGCGCGCGATCGGGTTCGCCGGTGACCCGCGCTTGACCCAGATGCCGACGCGGCCGTCGCGGCGCTCGCCGATGACGTTGAAGCCCATCAGGGTGCGGATGACCCATTCTTCAAGGTCGTGGACGTACTTGCGAACGTCACCACCGCGCTTCTTCAGGTCCAGCATGACGTAGGCCACGCGCTGGCCCGGTCCGTGATAGGTATAGCGCCCGCCGCGCCCGGTCTCGAAAACGGGAAAGCGCGACCCGTCCAGCAATTCCGTCGGGTCGGCGCTGGTGCCGGCGGTGTAAAGCGGCGGATGTTCCAGCAACCAGACCGTTTCCGGCGCGGTGCCGGCACGGATATCGGCGGCGCGATTTTCCATGAACCCGAGCGCTTCCTGGTAAGGAACGAGCGTGTCGGTGATGCGCCATTCGAGCGCGCCAAGCTCGGTCAGGTGGTCCGTCGCCATGATGCCGGTGTCGTTCATGCGGTTTTTATGGGGGAGCGGCCGTGCCGCCGCAAGGGGCATGCCTATCGAACCTCTGAGAATCCCGGATTTCCGCCTTTTTTGGATGCAATAAAGGCGCATCTGACCGCTTGACCAGTACGCATCGACCTGATACTTCAACGCCCCAGTGCGGTCGTGGCGGAACTGGTAGACGCGCAGCGTTGAGGTCGCTGTCCTGGAAACAGGGTGGAAGTTCGAGTCTTCTCGACCGCACCAATTTATTTTCTCCTAACATATTGTTTTTAAAGAAGAAAAATCGGCGCAAAAGTGTGCCGATCCCCTTTTGTCATGGGTATTCGTTTTTTTCGTTTAAAATCAGATAGTTATGTTGGCGAGTTTTCTGCCAATAAGTTGCCAAGCATAAGCTGCGATTTGTAATGTAGACTCAACGCATTAACCGTTTTCTTGTTAGAATAAACTGCCAGATAAGCTGCCAAAAAAACCAAAGTCGCCAAACACGGTATTTTGTCGTTTCTGTCGAACGAGTAGACGAAATGTCCTCATCCGGAGTATGCCGACTAGTATCATCACTATGAAATATCGAGATGAGTATTAAACTGGAAGCCATTTCACGTTAAAGATGAGTGATGAAATTCAAAAAGCGTAATCTTAAGGCTTTGGCAGAGTGTGTAATTGGTGACAATAACGCGTTCCCTTACCGCTCTAGTAGTTACATCACCGAATTCTTCGAAGAGTGTGACCTGGACTTTGTGCACGATGGTACTACGCGCTGGTCTTGGACATTTGAACGTTTATTGGAGTTGCTGAGCGAACCTCAGCAAGCTCCGAATACTTTGCCCCCGCGCTTTGTGCATGTCCTCCGAGTTTTGATGCAGAAGGCGGACGCGAGTGAAAACGACCCAGAACGAGAAATCGCTCTCTCAGAGTTAAACAAGCCTCTAAATCGAGAGGGCTTTGAGGCCTTCTATGGTGACGACAACATTCTTCATGTTCGCCACATTGGTACCCAAGCGCTTTCGATTGCTGAATCTCCTCACCGACCTTTCACTCCAGCGGAGATGCGAAGGAAAGAAGAACTATCTGCTTTCTTAGATAATTGCTCTGAAGATGAACTGATTGAGGCTGTGCTTCTTCCTCTTTTTCGACAGTTGGGGTTCCAAAGGATTTCAGCGGCTGGTCATAAAGATAAAGCGTTGGAATACGGCAAAGATGTCTGGATGCGTTATGTCCTGCCATCGCAGCATGTTCTTTATTTCGGACTCCAAGTGAAAAGAGGAAAATTGGACGCGGCTGGCAACACGAGGGCAAGCAACTCAAATATCGCCGAGATATACAACCAAACCTTGATGATGCTTGGGCACGAAATCTTTGATCCCGAGACAAGTAAAAGAACGTTGGTCGATCATGCATTTATTGTGGCCGGCGGCGAAATTACAAAGCAGGCTAGAAATTGGCTTGGAAACAAATTGGACGCATCTAAGCGCAGCCAAATCCTGTTTATGGATAGAGATGATATTTTGAATCTTTACGTCGTTTCGAGTTTGGCGATTCCAAAAAGCAAAGAGAGCGGTACGAGCGGTCAGGACTTGGATGACGAATTGCCATTTTGAGACATTTTTTGCCATGTTGGACAAAGGTGCTCTCATAAGTCGTATAGAGTGAACGATGTTTTGAATATCGCTTAAACGAGCAAACCTTCAGCTTAATCCCCCGAGTACAGAATAAACTGCCAAATAAACTGCCAAACTCGTAAACGCGCCCCCTTGTCACATGTGTCTGACAGTATTAAAGCCTTGCTCAGTAACGGTTTTGGGCGGTTGCGATAGTGTCGTGTTTTTCTATTCGGTATTCTCGACCGCACCAAATCTCTTAATTTCAAAATCATCTTCCATTAGGCGATTGGCCGTTAGCGGGCTGCCGCTTGGTCAAATAATCGGCGTGTTAAATATCCATGGCCCCGCGCATGGCGGGTTTCGCATGCCGAAGCCGTATCGTATCTTGGGATTCCCGGTAGGCGGAGGCAGGGCGCATGGCGGAAGACGACGGTAAGATCGAAAATCAGCCGGCAGCGGAAACCGAGGTTCCCGATGTAACCATCGGGCCCGAAGTCTTTGTCATCGACGCCATGGAGGCCGGTGACACCGAACGTTTGCGTGAATTCGTCGAAGAACTGCACTACGCCGATTTTGCCGATCTTCTGGAACGCCTCAGCCTCGACGACCGCACGCGTCTGATCGAGATCACCCGCGACATATTCGACCCGGAGGTTCTGTCCGAACTCGACGACACGGTGCGCGAAACCGTGCTGGAAGCGCTCGGCGTGCAGCACGCGGCGGATGCGATTTCCGAACTCGACAGCGACGACGCGTTGATGGTTTTCGAGGAACTGGACGAGGACCGCCAGAAGGAGCTTCTTGAGCAGATTCCCGACGAAGACAGAACCTTCATCGAAGAAGGCCTGAGCTATCCGGAGGACAGTGCCGGGCGCCTGATGCAGCGCGAGGTGGTGACGGTGCCGAACCACTGGAACGTCGGCCAGTGCATCGACTACATGCGCCGCAAGGCCGACACCGGCGAGGATGAACTGCCGAGCATCTTCTACGATATTTTCGTGATCGACGCGCGCCGCCATCCGGTCGGTGCGGTGTCGCTGAGCGCGCTGCTGCGTTCGCGCCGGCCGGTTCCCGTGGCGGAAGTCATGGAAGAAGAAATGCACGAGATCGCCGTTGAAACCGACCAGGAAGACGTTGCCTTCCTGTTTCGTCAGCGTGACTTGGTGTCCGCACCTGTGATCGACGCCGACGGCCGGCTCGTCGGCGCCATTACCATCGACGACGTGGTCGACGTCATCCACGAGGAGCACGAGGAAGACATCATGCGCATGGGCGGCGTCATCGAGGATGACCTCTATCATGCCTCAGTTTCGACCGCGCGGACGCGCTTCAGCTGGCTGGTGGTCAACTTGCTGACGGCGATCTTGGCGTCCATGGTGATTGGCATTTTCGATGCGACCATCGAACAGGTGGTGGCGCTTGCCGTCCTGATGCCCATCGTCGCGTCGATGGGCGGAAACGCCGGCACCCAGACCCTGACCGTGACCGTGCGCGCGCTGGCGACCAAGGAACTGACCGGCGCCAACGCCTATCGGGTGATTACCAAGGAAGTGATCGTCGGCTGCTTCAACGGGATTGCGTTCGCGGTACTGTCGGGCGTGGTCGCCTGGCTTTGGTTTCAGAGCCCGACGCTGGGCGGCGTCATCGCTGCGGCCATGGTCATCAACATGGTGGTCGCCGGGCTGGCGGGAACGACGATCCCGATCATGCTGGACAAGGCTGGCGCCGATCCGGCGATCGCGTCGAGCGTGTTTCTGACCACCATCACCGATGTGGTCGGTTTTTTCGCGTTCCTTGGGTTGGCGGCGCTGGTGCTGCTGTGAACGCCTCTAGAGCCTATTCTGGCACTTTACGTAAACGTAAACCTCTTCTAGCATTCTGGCCATGACCGAGACTTACGGTATTGCTGAATTGGCCAGGGAGTTCGGGGTCACGACCCGGACCGTCCGTTTTTACGAGGACAAGGGCCTGATCTCGCCGACCCGCGACGGCCAGCGCCGGATCTACAGTGCGCGTGACCGGGTGCGGCTGCGTCTGATCATGCGCGGCAAGCGGCTCGGCTTGACGCTCGACGAGATCGCCGAACTGATCGATCTCTACGATTTCGATCCGAGCGAGGTGACCCAACTGAAGCAGTTCATCGACGTCATCCGTGAACGCAAGACGGTCCTCGAAGGGCAAAAGCGGGACATTGACGACACACTGGCCGAGATGAATCGTTTGGAACGGCAGTGCACGCAATTGCTGTCGCAGAAGCAAGGCAAGAAATAACAACCTATACTGGGGAGTAATAGATGACGTCCGAAAAGAATCTCAAAATCGCGGTGGCCGGTCTTGGTGCGGTGGGGCTACCGGTGGCGAAATGGCTCGCGGAAGGAGACAAAGGGTTCGACCTTGTCGCTGTTTCCGCCAACGACAAGGAACGCGCGACACAGAAGATTTCGGACTTCAAGGTGAAGCCGCCGATCGTCGATCTCGACGAACTGGTCGGCATGGCCGACATTATCGTCGAAGGGCTGCCGCCCGAACGTTATTTCGATCTCGCCGTGCCGGCGATCGAACAGGGCAAGGTGCTGGTGGCGGTTACCGTGACGCAGTTGCTGGAGCGGCCGGACCTGATCGAGAAGGCGCGTGACACCGGCGCCCGGATCATCGTGCCGACGGGGGCGCTGATGGCCTTCGACGCGGTCAATGCGGCCCGTCACGGCACCATTCATTCACTGGTGATGGCGACGCGGAAACCGCCCAAGGGGCTGGTCAAGGCGCCGTTCGTGGTCGAGCAGGGGATCGATCTCTCAGACCTCAAGGAACCGCTTTGCCTCTATAAGGGCTCGGTGCGTGACGCGGCACAGAAGTTCCCCGCTAACGTCAATGTCGCCGTCGCGCTCAGCCTCGCCGGTGCGGGACCGGACGACACTCAGTACGAAATCTGGGCCGACCCCGCCGTCGACCGGAACACCCACACGGTCAAGCTGGACAGCGACTCGACACGCTTCGAGTTCACCATCGCCGGTGTGCCGACCGAGGAAAATCCGGCAACCGGCAAACTGACGCCGCTTTCGGTGATGGCGACGCTGGAAGGCATGGTGTCGACGCTCCGAATCGGGGCATGAAGGGATGGGGGATTTCGATGTTGCCGATCCCGATTACGCCGAGCGGGTGCGGCACAGTTTCGGCCGTCAGGGACTGATGGCACATCTGGGGGCCGTCATGACGACCGTCGAACCGGGGGTCGTCGAAATCGAAATGCCGTTCACGGATGAACTGTCGCAGCAGCACGGATTCTATCACGCCGGCGGCATCGCCAGCATCATCGATACGGCTGGCGGCTATGCCGCGTCGACATTGTTTGCCGCCGATGACGGGGTATTGACGGTGGAGTTCAAGATCAACCTAGTCTCACCGGCGGCGGGCGACCTGATGATCGCCCGGGGCGAGGTCGTCAAACCCGGTCGCACGCTGACCGTGACCAAGGGCGAGGTGTTCGTGCGCAAGGACGGCGAAACCAAGCTCTGTGCCTTGATGCAGCAGACCCTGATGCGTATCGTCGGGCAATCGGGGATTCAGGGTTAACGCTAAATTGGTGTCATTCCGGCGAATGCCGGAATCTGGAACGTGAGTTGTTCTGGACCCCGGCCTCCGCCGGGGCGACGCGCCTGGGCGGGAAGCTGTGATGGATTTGGAAAGCGGACTTCCGGCGTATGCACATCATTTCGATCCTGATGACGGCGGCGGGCGTCGGGTTTCTGGTGCTGGCAGGCCTTCTCGTGCACGAGGCATTAATTGGCGGCGGAAGGTCCGTGCCCGCGGGTGTGCTGCGCGGGATGCTCGATACAGCCATTGGCAAGGCGGTTCTCGATTTTGACAAGGATGCCGTGTTAGGCGCCGCTGTGCCGGTGATCCTGTTCATGGTGCTGCCGGGCGCGGCACTGGTAAACGCGGCACTCGGCGGGTCGCCGTTTCTTTTGAGCTGCTATCTGCTGATCGCGGTATCGGTTTTTCTGCATATGCTGTTGGCGGAACGGCCGGACGCCGCCGGCGTCCGGGGCGCAATTTCCGGAGTCGGCGCGATACTGGCGCTGATTGTGTTGCCGTATTATGCGGTGTGGTCTTTGACGCTGCACATCGTGTCGGGGTCACCGGCGGAAGGGGCTGTGATCGGGGTCCTGATCGCGGCGACCCTGTACGCGGCGAATGCGGGCGTCTGGACGTTGCTGCATACCGGCGCCGATGCTGGGCAGGAGACGCACGGTCATCGGTTCATTGCCGCGATGCTGACGGCGCTGCCGGTTGGCTATGTCCTTTACTGGTTCATTTTGCTCGGGTTCGACCTGGCGGGCCGGGACATGACCGGGTTACGCGGATGGATGACGCTGATCTGGTTCTCGGTGGGGTTCGCCGCCTGCGTTGCTGGATTCAAGGCGGTGCTGGATGCCAGTGCCAGGTCCGGTCATGGGAGGTTCACGCCGGCGGTGGCGAGTGGGGGGCTCGGTGCCCTCGCCATTCTTGCCGGATATGCCATACACTGAGCGTTTCAAAAAGGCGGCGCGAGATTGACGTTAACGTAAACGTTAACTAGTATTCGGGCACAGCATAACCACTTGTAGAACAAGCACCAGGGACGGAAGTACGCCATGATTCCCAACGAATATCCCACGCTCGATTTCGGCCTCGGCGAGGATGCCGACATGCTGCGCCAGTCGGTCAGCGGCTTCGCCATGGACGAGATCGCGCCACGTGCCGCGGACATCGACCGGGACAACGATTTCCCCGCCGACCTGTGGCGCAGGATGGGCGACATGGGGCTTTTGGGGATCACCGTCGAGGATGAGTTCGGCGGCGCCGGTATGGGGTATCTCGAGCATTGCGTGGCGATGGAGGAGATCAGCCGCGCGTCCGCCTCGGTCGGGCTCAGCTACGGCGCGCACTCGAACCTCTGCGTCAATCAAATCCGCCGCAACGGTACCCAGGATCAGAAGGAGCGCTACCTGCCCAAGTTGATCACCGGCGATCACGTCGGCGCGCTGGCGATGAGTGAACCGGGCGCCGGGTCGGACGTCGTCGGCATGAAGCTTCGCGCCGACAAGAAGGGCGACCGCTATGTGCTCAACGGCAACAAGATGTGGATCACCAACGGGCCCGATGCGGACACCTATGTAATCTACGCTAAGACCGACATGGACGCGGGGCCGAAGGGCATTACCGCGTTTCTGGTCGAGCGGGGATTCAAGGGGTTCGCGCAGGCGCAGAAGCTCGACAAGCTCGGCATGCGCGGTTCCAACACCTGCGAACTGGTGTTCGAGGATGTCGAAGTGCCGGAGGAAAACGTGCTCGGCGGTGAAGGCAAGGGCGTCAACGTGTTGATGAGCGGCCTCGATTACGAACGCGCGGTGCTGGCGGCGGGACCCATCGGCATCATGCAGGCGTGCATGGACGCGGTGGTGCCGTACATGCACGAGCGTAAGCAGTTCGGCAAAGCCATCGGCGAGTTTCAGCTGATGCAGGGCAAGCTCGCCGACATGTACACCACCATGAACGCGGCCAAGGCCTACGTCTATGCGGTGGCCCGGGCCTGCGACCGTGGCCAGACGACGCGCAAGGATGCAGCGGGCGCGATCCTTTACGCCGCCGAGAAGGCAACGTGGATGGCGCTTGAGGCGATCCAGTGCTTAGGGGGCATGGGCTACATCAACGAGACGCCGACCGGGCGGCTGCTGCGCGACGCCAAGCTCTACGAGATCGGCGCCGGCACGTCGGAAATCCGGCGCTGGTTGATCGGCCGCGAACTGTTCGAGGAGACGGCCTGACATGGGAGATCATCACGGCGGTGGCGATCACGGACCGGTCTTCGTCGATGTCTATGGGACATCGCGCCGGCTCGGTCTCGACAAGCAGCCGAAGCGTGGCAAGGAATCGCACGGTTTCGAGGGCCCGCATCCCGATGGGCCTTTCTGGCTCAGGGGGTTGCGGGGCAAACTGCCGTTGTGGATCGCGTTCTGGGGCGGGTTCTTTTTCGGTCACGGGATCGTTCTCGCGTTCTCCGTCGGGACATTGGTGATCGGCGTCGTTGCGGGGCTTACCATCGACCCGGAACGGGTCAATGAATCGATGACGGCCGCCAAGTTCATCGTATATGCCATCGGCGGCGTGATGGCGCTGTTCGGCAGCTGGTCCGTGGTCACGGTGTGGCGCTCGGCGGCGCTGGCGGAGGAATTCAAATGGGGCCTCGCGGCGCGTGGCACGGTGATCCTTTATCTCGTGTTCTGGTCGGTGACGGCCTGGAACCTGATCACCTGAAACTTGAATAAATCAGAATCAATATGACTGAATTCCGAACTTGAGGAGCGACGTTAATGAATTCACCCGCAAATAACGCCGAAAAAGACCCGATCGTGATCGTCGGCGCGGCGCGCACCCCGATGGGCGGTTTCCAGGGCGCGCTCACGGACATGTCGGCGCCCGAATTGGGCGGCGCGGCGATCCGGGCCGCCGTTGCCCGCGCCGGCGTCAAACCGGAGGAAATCGAGGACGTGGTCATGGGGCTTTGTCTTTTCGCGGGCCTCAAGCAGGCGCCCGCCCGGCAGGCGGCGCACGCCGCTGGGCTGCCGTGGTCGACCGGCTGCACGACGCTTTCCAAGATGTGCGGCTCGGCGATGAAGGCGACCATGCTGGCGCACGACAACATCATGGCCGGCGCGCACGGCGTGATGGTCGCCGGCGGCATGGAGAGCATGACCAACGCCCCCTACATCCTGCCGAAGGCCAGAAAAGGTTACCGCCTCGGGCACGGCGATCAGGTCAAGGACCATATGTTCATCGACGGGCTCGAGGATGCCTACGACGAGGGCCGCCTGATGGGGACCTTCGCCGAGGACACGGCGCAGCATTACCAGTTCACCCGCGAACAGCAGGACGCTTTCGCCATCGAGAGTCTGACCCGCGCCAAAAAGGCCATCGATGACGGCACATTCGAGGGCGAGATCGAGGCGGTCACCGTTTCGACCCGTAAGGGCGACGTCGAGGTGACGACCGACGAGCAGCCGCATAGCGCCAACATCGAAAAAATCCCGACGCTCAAACCCGCTTTCCGTAAGGACGGTACGGTGACGCCGGCGAACTCGTCGTCGATTTCCGACGGTGCCGCGGCGCTGGTGCTGATGAAACGTTCCGAGGCCGAGAAGCGCGGTTTGACGCCATTGGCACAGATCCACGCACATGCGACTCATGCCCAGGAACCGGCATGGTTCACGACCGCGCCCATCGGCTCCATCGAGAAAGTGCTGGCCAAGGCGGACTGGGAAAAGAACGACGTCGACCTGTTCGAGATCAACGAAGCCTTTGCTGTCGTCGCCATGGCGGCAATGCGCGACCTCGACCTGCCGCACGACAAGGTCAACGTGCACGGCGGCGCCTGCGCGCTGGGCCATCCGGTGGGCGCATCCGGCGCGCGCATCATCGTCACGCTGATGAACGCGCTTGAGAAATACGATCTCAGGAAGGGCGTCGCGTCGCTCTGCATCGGCGGCGGCGAGGCGACGGCGGTTGCCATCGAGAGGCTCAATTAATGGCACGCCGGCTGGTCTCGTCCGGCTCCGATCTGGAGAAGGCGTACGGCTATTCTCGCGCCGTGGTCGACGGCGAGTTCGTGTTCGTCGCCGGCACCACCGGCTTCGACTATGCGGCGGGAACAATCTCCGACGATGTCGCCGAGCAGACCCGTCAGACCCTCAGGAATATCGAGGCCGCGCTTTCCGAGGCTGGGGCATCGCTGGCGGACGTGGTCCGCGCAAACTATATTGTGGTGGACGCGGCCGACTGGCCGAAAGTTGGTGCCGTGCTGGGTGACGTCTTCGGCGACATCCGTCCGGCGGCGACGGCGATCATCGCCGGGCTGATCGACCCGCGCATGAAGGTCGAGATCGAGGTGACGGCGAGGAAGGCAACGTAACCGTCAAAACGAAAACCATCGCTGTCATTTCCGCGCCGGCGGGAATCCAAATCAACGGCGGTTTGGGTCTCCGCCTTCGCGGGGGTGACGAAGAAAGCACAAGACGACGAACACAAAAGACGACAAGGGAGATCATCAATTGCCGACAGTTTTGATTACCGGCGCCAATCGGGGCCTCGGGCTCGAGTTCGCGAAACAGTACGCCGCCGACGGCTGGTCCGTCATCGCCACCTGCCGTAACCCGGTCGGGGTCGGCGAACTGGGGACGATCGAGGGCGACATCGCCGTTTACGGGCTCGATGTGCTGGATTCGAAATCCATCGACCGCTTCGCCAACGACCTCGACGGCCGCCCCGTCGACGTGCTGATCAACAACGCGGGACTTTACGGGCCGAAGCCGGTCAAGGCCGCCGACGTGACCATGGAGGACTGGACGCCCGTGTTCCAGACCAATGCGATGGCGCCGTTGTTTGTTACGCGCGCGCTGCTTGCCAATGTGCAGGCGGGCGAGCGCAAGCTGGTCGTCAACATCTCGTCGGTCATGGCGTCGATCGAGCGCGGGTCGGGGCCGAGCGAGTACATCTACCGCTCGTCCAAGACGGCGCTCAACATGGTGATGGCGTGCTACGCGCAGGAAATCCTCGAGACCGGCGTCGCGGTCACCATGTTCCACCCAGGTTGGGTGCAGACCGACATGGGCGGGCCGAACGCGAACCTGACGCCGACGGAGAGTATCACGCACCTCCGCGCGTCTATCGAGAAACTGAGTTTCGAGGATACCGGCAAGTTCTTCAATTACGACGGCACCCCGATGCCCTGGTGAGGAACGGTGGATGAAATATCAGATTGCGCAATTGAACATCGCCAAGGGGCTCGGCGATATGGAGTCCGAGATCATGGCGCCGTTCGTTGCCGAGTTGGACCGTATCAACGAACTGGCCGAACAATCGCCGGGGTTCGTCTGGCGCCTCATGGACGAGAGCGGCAACGCCACCAGCATCGATGTGTTCGGTGATCCCAGGATCATCGTCAACATGTCGGTCTGGGAAACACCGGATCATCTGTTCGAGTTCGTTTATCACTCGGCGCACACCGGCGTCATGGCGCGGCGGCGTGAGTGGTTCGAGGCGATGAAGGATGCCTACAACGTGCTGTGGTGGGTGCCCACCGGCACCGAGCCGACGCTGGAAGACGCTAAGGCGCGGCTCGAACATCTGCGCACGCACGGCCCGACACCGCACGCGTTCACGTTCAAGAAGCCGTTCGATCCACCCATGGATTCGGATGAGGCCGTGGCGTGATGAGATGCAATTCTCACACGTGCTGTTTCCCGGCCATGAGCTGGGACCCATTTGAAATGCATGGCGTGACAGTGCCATGGGTCCCGGATCGGTCTTTCGGCCCGTCCGGAAAATAAGGAACTGAAGGTTTAAAGCGAAACATGCACCTGAGCGACGAGCAGCGCATGATCCAGGAGACGGCCCGCGACTTCGCGCGTGAGCGGCTGGCGCCGGGCGCCGCCGAGCGGGATCGCAGCGCCGCGTTTCCGAAAGACGAGCTTGCCGAGATGGGCGCGCTCGGGTTCTTAGGCATGCTGACGCCGGAGGAATGGGGCGGCGCCGACACCGGCATGGTCGCCCACGCGCTGGCGATGGAGGAAATCGCGTCCGGCGACGGCGCGGTTTCGACCATCATGAGCGTGCACAACGGTGTCGGCCAGAAACCGATCAGCGATTTCGGCTCCGACGCGCTCAAGGAAAAATACCTGCGCCCGCTGGCGTCGGGAGAAATGCTGGGGGCGTTCGCGCTCACCGAACCCGAGACCGGGTCGGATGCCGCCGCCATCCGCACCCGTGCCGTCCGCGACGGTAATCATTTCGTGCTCAACGGTACCAAGCAGTTCATCACGTCCGGCAAGCACTGCGACATCGCGGTCGTGTTCGCCGTCACCGATCCGGACGCCGGCCGCAAGGGCATCTCCGCGTTCGTCGTGCCGTCTGCGACCGAGGGTTATGAAATCACCGGTATCGAAAAGAAGATGGGCCAGCGCTGTTCCGACACGGCGCAAATCACGTTCAACGAATGCCGCCTGACGCCGGATCACCTGCTCGGCGAGGAGGGGCAGGGCTACCGTATCGCGCTTTCGAATTTGGAAGGCGGGCGCATCGGAATCGCCGCGCAGGCGGTCGGCATGGCACGCGCCGCGCTCGACTTCGCGGTCGACTATGCCAAGGAACGCAAGAGCTTCGGCAAGCCGATCATCGAACATCAGGCGGTTGGGCACCGGCTTGCCGACCTGGCGACGCAGATCGAGGCGGCCAGACTGATGTACCTGAACGCGGCACGCCTGCGCGAGGCCGGCGAACCCTGCCTCAGGGAAGCATCCATGGCCAAGCTGTTCGCGTCCGAAATGGCGGAGCGGGTGTGCTCCGGCGCCATCCAGACGCTGGGCGGCTACGGCTATGTCGAGGATTTCCCGGTCGAGCGTATCTACCGCGACGTCCGCGTCTGCCAGATTTACGAGGGCACCTCCGACGTGCAGCGTATGGTCATCGCCCGCGCGCTGGGGGAAAGATGATGCAAACAACAACGTCATCCCGGCCGGAGCGCGCAGTGCGCGCGAAGAGCCGGGACCCATTGCAGATGCATGGCGTATTGGCACCATGGGTCCAGGACCGGTCCTTCGGCTCGTCCGGGATATAAGAAGGATGTAAGTAAAAAGAACCGTCACCCTGAACTTGATTCAGGGTCCATACATACGAACCACGACGGTGCCGGGAATTATGGGTCCTGAATCGAGTTCAGGACGACGATGGAGACAAAAGGATAACCAATGCCGAACCCCGTTGAGTTCTATTTCGATTTTTCGTCGCCCTATGCGTACTTCGCCGCGCAGCAGATCGACCGGCTGGCGGGCGGGTTCGACCGCGCGGTGGTCTGGAAGCCGATGCTGCTGGGTGCGGCGATGAAGGAAACCGGCGCCGCGCCACCCGTGAAGGTGCCGATCAAAGGAGATTACGTGAAAAACGACTGGGCGCGGTTGGCCCGGTTCCAGGACCTGAAATGGACGATGCCCGACCCGTTCCCGATCGCCACGATTGCCGCGGCGCGGGCCTATTACTGGATCGAGACGCAGGACGAAGCCAAGGCGAAGGCCTTCGGCTGGGACTGCTTCCTGACCTATTTCGGCGAGGGGCGGGATATTACCTCCAAGGAAACCGTAGCCGCCATTGCGGCGCGGCAGGGTTTCGCCGAAGATGAGGTGATGGCGGCGCTGGACGACGATAGCGTGAAGCAACGTCTCAAGGACGAAACCAGCATGGCCGTCGAAAAGGGTGTGTTCGGATCGCCCTTCATCATCGTCGACGGCGAGGGGTTCTGGGGCGCCGACAGGCTGTGGATGGTGAAACGCTGGCTCAAGTCCGGCGGCTGGTAAAACGACAACGACTGAGAAGAGATATGACCAAGAAATTCAAGAAAGGTATCCAGGACCTCGTTGCGGAGGCGGAAGCCGAAATCGACACCATCTCGCTTACCGACGCCATCGCCCGTCACGGTTCCGACGAGCTGATGTTCGTCGATGTCCGCGACATACGAGAGCTGGAACGGGACGGCATGATCCCGGGCGCGTTCCATGTGCCGCGCGGCATGGCCGAATTCTGGTTCGATCCCGGCAGCCCGTACTTCAAGGAACCGCTCGGTGACGACAACAAGACCTACGTTCTTTACTGCGCGGCTGCGTGGCGCTCGGCGCTGACGGCCAAGACGCTCAAGGACATGGGCATGGAAAACGTCGTACAGTTCGCCGACGGCTTCAAGGCGTGGAAGGAAGCCGGCGGGCCCGTGGGCGAGAAAGCCCGCAAAGACGGATGATGGGTGGCAGCCGATGAGCGTCATCCGTTCCAGCATCGACACCCGGGGCGAAGCCTTCACCAGGAATTCGGCGGCGGTCGAGGACCTGCTCGGCGATCTTTCGGAAAAGCTCGCCCGTATCAAGGAAGGTGGCGGCAAGACGGCCCGCGACAAGCATCAGGCACGCGGCAAACTGCCGGTGCGCGAGCGTATCCGCAACCTGATCGATCCGGGCGCGCCGTTCCTGGAGTTGTCGCAGTTCGCGGCCTATGGCGTTTACGAGGACGACGTGCCCGCGGCGGGTATCATCACCGGTATCGGTCCGGTCGAGGGGATCGAATGCGTCATCGTCGCTAACGATGCGACGGTGAAGGGTGGCACCTATTATCCGTTGACCGTCAAGAAACACCTGCGGGCGCAGGAAGTGGCGCGCGAGAACAATCTGCCGTGCATCTATCTGGTCGACAGCGGCGGCGCGTTCCTGCCGCGTCAGGACGAGGTGTTTCCCGACAAGGAGCATTTCGGACGCATCTTCTATAACCAGGCCAACATGTCGGCGGCGGGCATCCCGCAGATCGCCGTGGTCATGGGTTCATGCACGGCGGGCGGTGCCTATGTGCCCGCCATGTGCGACGAGAGCATCATCGTCGAGGGGCAGGGCACGATCTTTCTGGGTGGTCCGCCATTGGTGAAAGCGGCGACCGGAGAGGAAGTCTCGGCCGAGGATCTCGGCGGCGCGCAGGTGCACTCCAAGATTTCCGGCGTCACCGACCACATCGCGCGCGACGACCTGCACGCGCTGCAACTGGCGCGCCAGGCGATCCGCAACCTGAACAGGGTCAAGAAGCCGAATGTCGAGATCAGAAAACCGCTCGATCCCGTGTACGACACGGGGGAACTGGCCGGGATCGCGCCGGTCGATCTGCGCAAGCCGTTCGACGTGCGCGAGGTGATCGCGCGCATCGTCGACGGGTCCGAATTCGACGAATTCAAAAAGCTCTACGGCGAGACGCTGGTGACGGGCTTCGCGCGCATCCACGGTTATCCGGTCGGGATCGTCGCCAACAACGGCATTCTTTTTTCCGAAAGCGCGCTCAAGGGGGCGCACTTCATCGAGCTGTGTGCGCAACGCGGCATCCCGTTGGTGTTTTTGCAAAACATCTCCGGCTTCATGGTCGGTAAGAAGTACGAGCAGGGCGGCATCGCCAAGGACGGCGCCAAGATGGTCTCGGCCGTCGCCTGCGCCAACGTGCCCAAGTTCACCGTCGTTATAGGCGGCAGCTTCGGGGCCGGGAATTATTCCATGTGCGGGCGGGCGTACTCGCCGCGCTTCCTGTGGCTCTGGCCGAACGCGCGGATTTCCGTGATGGGCGGCGAGCAGGCGGCCAACGTGCTGGCAACCGTGCGCGAGGACGGCATGAAGGCGCGCGGCAAGAAGTGGTCGAAGAAGGACAAGGCCGCGTTCATGGATCCGATCCTCAAACAGTACGAACACCAGGGGCATCCCTATTACGCGTCGGCGCGGCTCTGGGATGACGGCATCATCGATCCGTCCGACACGCGGACGGTGCTGGGGCTGGGGCTGTCGGCGGCCCTGAATGCGCCCATCGAGAAGACCACGTTCGGCGTGTTCCGGATGTGACGGGGAAGAGGACATGGCCAAGACGACAGCACCTTTGATCACCGATATTTCCGGGCGCGGCGTGGCGACGATCACGCTCAGGCGGCCCGATGTGCACAACGCCTTCGACGACGAGCTGATCGAACGGTTGCGCCGCGAGCTGCAGGGCCTCGAGAACGATCCGGTCGTCCGCGTCGTCGTGCTGGCGGCGGAGGGCAAGAGCTTTTCCGCCGGTGCCGACCTCAACTGGATGAAGCGTATGGCCGAATACGACCGCAGCGAAAACCTTGAGGACGCCAAGAACCTGGGCAAGCTGATGGCGACCCTTTACCGCATGCGCCAGCCGACGGTGGCGCTGGTGCAGGGGCCGGCCTACGGCGGCGGCGTCGGGCTGGTGGCGTGCTGCGATATCGCCATCGCCTCGGAGGCCGCGCATTTCTGCCTTTCCGAGGTGCGGCTCGGCTTGATCCCGGCGGTGATCGGTCCCTACGTGATCGAGGCCATCGGCGAACGCCAGGCGGCGCGCTACATGATGACTGCCGAGAAATTCTCCGCCGAACGGGCGCGCGAACTCGGTCTCGTCCACGAGGTGGTGCCCGCCGACAAGCTGATCGAGAAACGCTACGAGATCGTCGACGCGCTTTTGAAGGGCGGGCCGCGCGCACTCTCGGAGGTGAAGAATCTGGTGTCCTATGTCTCCAATTCGGCGACCCAGGACGAGAAGGTCGTGCGCGACACCGCCGGGCACATCGCCCGCGTGCGCGCAACCGACGAGGGGCAGGAGGGCGTCGCCGCGTTCCTGGAAAAACGCAAACCGACGTGGGTGAAGGACTGACGCGTGACCGCCATTCGTAAACTGCTGATTGCCAACCGGGGCGAGATCGCCTGCCGCGTCATGGCGACCGCGAAGGCGATGGGGATCAAGACGGTCGCGGTCTATTCCGACGCCGATGCGAACGCACGGCATGTGCGGCACGCGGACGAGGCGGTTCTGCTCGGTCCGGGGCCGGCGGCGGAGAGCTACTTGAAGGGTGACGCGGTAATCGCCGCGGCGCTGGAGACCGGCGCCGATGCGATCCATCCGGGTTACGGGTTCCTGTCCGAGAACGCCGCCTTCGCCGAGGCGGTTGAAAAGGCCGGGCTGATTTTCGTCGGTCCTCCGGCGGACGCGATCCGCGCCATGGGCTCCAAGTCGGCGTCAAAAGCGCTGATGCAGAAAGCGGGCGTGCCGCTGGTGCCGGGTTATCACGGGGCGAAACAGGACACGAAGACGCTGACCAAGGTCGCCGAGGACATCGGTTTCCCGGTGCTGGTCAAGGCGTCGGCGGGCGGCGGCGGCAAGGGCATGCGCGTGGTGCGCGAGAAATCCAAGCTCGCGGACGCCATCGACGGCGCCAAGCGCGAGGCCAAATCGTCGTTCGGCGACGCGCGGCTGATGATCGAGAAATACCTCGCGAAGGCGCGCCACGTCGAGGTGCAGGTGTTCGGCGACAGCCACGGCAACTACGTGCACCTGTTCGAGCGCGACTGCTCGTTGCAGCGACGCCATCAGAAGGTTATCGAGGAAGCGCCCGCGCCGGGCATGACGGCAAAGCTGCGACAGGCCATGGGCGAGGCCGCGGTGAACGCGGCGCGCGCCGTCGATTACGTCGGCGCGGGGACGGTCGAGTTTCTCTTGGCCGGCAAGGACTTCTATTTCATCGAGATGAACACGCGATTGCAGGTCGAGCATCCGGTGACCGAAGCGATCACCGGCCAGGACCTGGTCGCATGGCAGTTGCGCGTCGCGGCGGGGGGCGAACTGCCGCTGACGCAGGACGAGCTGACGATTAACGGCCACGCGTTCGAGGCACGCTTGTACGCGGAGGATCCGGACAAGGGCTATCTGCCGCAGACCGGCACATTGCATCATCTTGAGTTCGCGGATACGCCCGGCGTGCGCATCGACACCGGCATCGACGCGGGCGACAGCGTGTCCGTCCACTACGACCCGATGATCGCCAAGATCGTCGTGCACGGCGCGGACCGCGCCGACGCCCTCGGCAAACTCTCCGCCGCGCTGGCGCAGACGCGGATCGCCGGGCTCGAGACCAATCTGGATTTTCTGCTCGGGATCTCCGGCGACGAGAAATTCCGTAAGGCCAAGATCGATACCGGCTGGCTCGACCGCATCAAGCCGCCACCCCTCGGCTGGCGCCGCGTCGTGCCCGCCGACCGGACCTCGCTCGCCATCGCCGCGCTCGCCGTCATCCGCGAACGCGGCCACGCCGCCTCTCTGCGTGCCGAACGCTCGGGCGATCCGTTCTCGCCCTGGTTCCGGACTGATGGCTGGCGGCTGATCGACAGGGGCCGTCAGGACGTGTTCCTGAAGGACATTATCGACGACGACACGCCGTTCCTGATCGCCGCCACGGCCCGCGCCGGGGGCGGCTATATGCTGTCAATCGGCGGCGAGACCGTCGCCGGGCAACTGCTGGCGAACGGCAGCGCCGTCATCGATGGTGTCCGCATGGACGCCGACGTGGCGCACGTCGCGGACAAACTCACCGTATTCGGCGAAGACGGGCGGCGCGTGTTCTCGCTGTTCGATCCCGCCGACGCCGCCGCCGACGAGGCCGACGCCGCCGGCGACCTGACCGCGCCGATGCCGGGCAAGGTGACGCACGTGCATGTCAAGGCGGGCGCCGCCGTCAAGCGCGGGCAATCCTTGCTGGTGCTCGAAGCGATGAAGATGGAGCACACCATCGCCGCGCCCGCCGACGGCACGGTCACGGAAATCCGCTGCCGCGCCGGCGACCAGGTCGAGGACGGCGTGCCTCTTGTCATCTTCGAGCCATCTTGATTTCATCCTTCGAGACGGGCCTTGCGGCCCTCCTCAGGATGAGGTTGGGTATATAGCGCCTCATCCTGAGGAGCGTGTCCGGCTTCCCGGACATGCGTCTCGAAGGAGAGGCGACAGCCAAACGGGACAGCGATGAAACTGCCTTCTTACGTTAAGATCGTCGACGTCGGCCCCCGGGACGGGTTGCAGAACCACCCCGAGACGGTGCCGCTCTCGGTCAAGATCGAACTCGTCGATCGTCTCGCCGACGCCGGCCTGCCGGTGGTCGAGGCGGGGGCCTTCGTTTCGCCCAAGTGGGTGCCGCAGATGGCCGACACGGCGGACGTCATGGCCGGCATCACGCGCAAGCCGGGTGTGAGCTATCCCGTCCTGGTGCCGAATCTCAAGGGCTACGAAGCGGCGAAG
Organism: Rhodospirillales bacterium; assembly: GCA_965229805.1. Taxonomy (GTDB): domain Bacteria; phylum Pseudomonadota; class Alphaproteobacteria; order Rhodospirillales; family Casp-alpha2; genus UBA4479. Next base: position 1,836,918 of record CBDDJO010000002.1, read on the forward strand.
GCGGCGGGCGTGGACGAGATCGCCATCTTCGGCGCGGCGACAGAGACGTTCTCGCAAAAGAACATCAACTGCTCCATCGCCGAGAGCCTGGACCGGTTCCGCCCGGTTGCGGAAGCCGCCGTCGCCGATGGTGTGCGGGTTCGCGGCTATATCTCCTGCGTGCTCGGTTGTCCCTACGAGGGCGAGGTCGCGCCCGACGCCGTCGCGGCCGTCGCCCGCGAGCTGGACGCCATGGGGTGTTACGAAATCTCGCTCGGCGACACCATCGGCACCGGCACGCCGGCCAAGGCGCAGGCGATGATCGACGCCGTCGCCCGGGACATTCCTGTCGAGCGTCTTGGCGCACACTTCCATGACACCTACGGCCAGGCGCTCGCCAATCTTCTGGCTGTGATGCAGGCAGGCGTCGCCGTCATCGACACCGCCGTCGCCGGGCTCGGCGGCTGCCCGTATGCCAAGGGGGCCAGTGGCAACGTCGCCACCGAGGACGTGGCCTACATGCTGAACGGCCTCGGCATCGAGACCGGCATCGACATGAACAAGCTGCTGGCGACGAGCGCATTCATCTCCGGCGCCATCGGCCGTGCCCCGGCGTCGAAAGTCGCGCTGGCGCGGCAGGGCCGGGAGACGGCCGCTTGACCGTCAATCTGATCAAGCTTTGCGTCGGCATCGAAAACGTGCAGCACCTGGCCGAGGCACAGGACCGCCGCCTGGCGCAGAAAAAGAAGGCCGGTGAGAAACCTGAACTGATGCACGTCACGCGGTCGTTCCCGCGCCGCGCCGAAGACGTGCTCGACGGCGGTTCGCTCTATTGGGTCATCAAGGGCGTGATCCGGCTTCGACAGGTCATCACCGATCTCCGAGAAACCGTCAACAAGGACGGCAATCCGGCCTGCGCCATCGTCTACGACAAGCAGCACGTCCTGACCGAGCCCAGGCCGTTTCGCGCCTTCCAGGGCTGGCGCTACCTGGAACCCGACGCCGCACCGCGCGACCTCGACGCGGCGGGCGAGGGGGCCGAGGACCTGCCGCCGGACATGGCCGACGAGCTCAGAAACCTCGGACTGTTGTAGACAAAGTGTCCTGCAACTGTAGGTGTTTACCGATATTTCATAATTGGCCCTGATGTTGTAACCCCGGATAAGGGTTGTTAAGCTCTCCCTGAATTCGTGAACCGGAAGGAAACGAACACACTCATGGCCGATGACGAGATGGAAATCATCAATCCGCCCAATACCTTGAAAAACAAGGTACGCGAAGGTGGCCCGGGCGCTGTCGATCTGGCGACGCTGGAACGCGCCGAGAATGTCATCGCCGAAATGGCTGACAGTTACCTGGAATGGGTACAGGAAGACCTGAAGCGGATCGACGCCGCCTACAAGGCGCTGGCCGCCGCGTCGGGTGAGCGCAAGGAAGAAGCGGCGCAGGTGTTCCAGATTGCCCACGACATCAAGGGACAGGGCGGCAGCTTCGGCTACGACCTGATGACGCTGATCGCCAACGAGCTGTGCCGGCTGATCGAACGCCAGGACGGTTTTGGCGAGGCAGAGGTGCAGGCGGTCAAGGTGCACATCGACGCCATGAAGCTGGTCATTCAGAACCGCATGAAGGGCGACGGCGGCGCCAACGGCCAGGCCCTCGTCGAGGGCATCCGCCAGGTCGGCGACAAGCTGAACAAGTAGGGCGCGACCGAAATACATTCGTCATCCCGGGCATTAGCCGAGCCAAAGCCGTCAGGCTTTGCAGCGAGGATTATGACCCGGGACCTATCCCGATATCTGACTTGGCGTATCCATGGGTCCCGGATCGCAAGCCTCGCATCCGCAGACCTCTAGTCTGCGGGCTCGCCTAGCGTCCGGGATGACGATTTTTGTTAAGCCGCCTTTTCCGCGGCGATATCGATGAATTGGCCCCAGACGGGCGTGTGGTCGGAGGCCTTTTCCTTGCCGCGCGGCGTCTTGTCGATGCCGGTGTCCTCGAGGAGATCGGCGGCTTCCGGCGACAGCAGGAGGTGGTCGATCCGGAGCCCGTTGTCCTTCTGCCAGGCACCGCGCTGATAATCCCAGTAGGAATAGGCGTGCAGGTCCGGGTTGAAGGTCCGCCACGCCTCGGTGTAGCCCATGTTGAGGAGGGTACGGAAGCGCCGCCGGCTTTCCGGGCGGCACAGCGCGTCGTCGGCGAATGCCTCAGGGTCGTGGACGTCGATGTCGGTCGGGCAGATATTGTAATCGCCGCCAAGTACCACCGGGATGTTTTCGTCCAGCAGACCGCCGGCGTGTCTGACCAGCCGGTCCATCCACTTGAGCTTGTAGGTGAATTTCTCGTGATCCTTGCCGTCGTCGCCGCGCGTCGGGTTACCGTTCGGCAGATAGATCGAGGCGACGCGGAAGCCGCAGGTGTCGGCTTCCAGGTAACGCGCCTGTTCGTCCTTTTTGTCGCCGGGGAGCGCCCGATGCCGGACCTCGATCGGGTGCTTCGAGAGCACCGCGACACCGTTATAGGTCTTCTGGCCAACGGTCTCGACGTGGTAGCCGCATTCTTCGATTTCCATGCGCGGGAACGTATCGTCCATGGACTTCAGTTCCTGCAGCAGTGCCACGTCGGGCTGAAATTCGGCAAGCCATTCGGTCACGCGCGGCAGCCGTGCCTTGATCGAGTTGACGTTCCAGGTGGCGATGACGGTCATGCGGGCCGGGGGCGCCGGAGGCCGTCGTCAGACGGAAAACGACGAACCGCAGCCGCAGCTCGAGGTGGCGTTGGGATTGTCGACCGTGAAGAAGGCGGCGCCGAGTTCGTCCTTGAATTCGACCGTGCAGCCGGCGAGGAAGCCGAGCGAAACCTCGTCGGTCACCACGGCGGCGCCGTTGTGCTCGAACGTGATGTCCTCGTCGCCGACCTTGTCGTCGAGGTCGAAGGCGTACTGGAAGCCGGAGCAGCCGCCGCCGTTCACCGTGACGCGCAGCATCAGGGCGTCGTTGCCCTGAATCTGGCGAAGTTTGGCGATGCGCGCCGCGCAATTGTCGGCGACGATCAGGCCTTCGGTTGTTTGCGTGCCGTCGGGCATCGGAGTCTCCTTAAATCCTTGTCTTATATGTAGTCTAGCGCATGCCGGTGTCAATTGCATGGGGGGTTGGTGTTTAGTCACCCCCTCACCCAGCCTCCCCCTAAAAGGGGGAGAGGGATAACTTCTGAGGGGGGTATCATGCGTTGCCGTGAATTCGGCGCTGCGCTACCCTTCGGGCATGGACGAAGCCAAATCCCTGGAGCCGGTGTCGACGGAGCGGCCGCCGCTCAAGCCCTATGCGAGCAAGTCGGCCGAAAGCCGGGGGCGCCGCCATCCCGAACCGGAAAGCAAGACCCGCGGCGCGTTCCAGCGCGACCGCGACCGGATCATTCATTCCGCCGCGTTCCGCCGCCTTGAATACAAGACTCAGGTGTTCGTCAACCACGAGGGCGATTCGTTCCGCACCCGGCTGACGCACTCGCTCGAGGTGTCGCAGATCGCGCGTTCGGTGTGCCGCTGCTTAGGATTAAACGAGGACCTGGGCGAGACCCTGGCGCTGGCGCACGACCTTGGCCATCCGCCGTTCGGCCACGCCGGCGAGGATGCTCTGAAGGAAATGATGAGGCCGTTCGGCGGCTTCGACCACAACGCCCAGTCGCTCCGGGTCGTGACCAAGCTGGAGGCGCGCTACGCCGAGTTCGACGGCCTCAACCTGACGTGGGAAACGCTGGAAGGCGTGGTCAAGCACAACGGCCCGCTGCTGACCGAGGGCAAGAAGCTCGAAGACCTGCCACGAGGCATTCTCGATTATTCCGCCGCCCAGGACCTGGAACTCGGTACCTACGCCAGTGCCGAGGCGCAGATCGCGGCGATCTCGGACGACATCGCTTACAACAATCACGATATCGACGACGGGCTGCGCGCCGGGCTGTTCAGTATCGACGACCTGGCCGACGTGCCGCTGGTCGGCCCGGTGTTCCACGAGGTGCGGACCAAATATCCGGATCTCGACCGCTCGCGCACCATCCACGAGGCGATCCGCCGTCTGATCGGCGAGATGGTGCAGGACCTGCTGGCTGAGACGCAGCGGCGAATCGACGCCGCGACGCCGGCAACGGCAGCCGACATCCGCAACCTGGATCACCCGGTGGCGCAGTTCTCGGACGAGATGCGCGCCAATGACAAGGCGCTGAAATCGTTCCTGTTCGACAACATGTACCGGCATTACAAGCTGAACCGGATGACGTCGAAGGCGAGGCGCGTGGTGCTGGACCTGTTCCAGTTGCTGCTGGCGGAACCCGGCTGTCTGCCCACCGAGTGGCGCCGGAACGCTGGAAATCCGGGGACGCGGGAAACCGCGGAACTGGTCTGTGACTATATTGCCGACATGACGGACCGGTTGGCGCTGGACGAGCATCGGCGGCTGTTCGACCTGCAGTCGCGGATTTCCTGATCACGGGGGCGGACGTTCGGGCGGCATGGTCGGATTGCCGCCATCGGACGCTTGCGCGGGCATAGGCGGGCCTGTTACCCACATGCCCGTGAGCCTGTGACCGCACGTCCGCGGGTGTATATAATACTTGCGATTCGGCAGGCACGCGCCGACTTGATACGTAGGAGTTATCTTTGAAATGGCGCTATCGGCGAATTCCGACATGAAAGTGTCTTCCGACGCTCCGGAATACGAGAGCGACGGCGATACGGCGCGCAACGGCTCGGGCACCGTGCTGAAGGTGTTGGGGGTGCTGGTGTGCCTGACGCTGATTGCTGTCGGTGTCTGGATCGGTTTTGGTGAGCGGATCATGGCGATGCTAGGCCCCGGCGACGGCGACGTGCCGACGATCTCAGCGGAGAAATCCCCGATCAAGATCCGGCCCGAGAATCCGGGCGGCATGCAGGTGCCGAACCAGGGGCGGCTGGTCTATGGCGTGGTCGACGGATCCTCGACGCAGCCCCGTGTCGAGCGGCTACTGCCGTCGCCGGAAAAGCCGGTCGAGGTCGAGCAGGTCCTGAAACGCAGCGTGCCTGAAACCTCCGAGGTCGCCGCCGGCGCCGCGCCGCGCGGCACCGCCGATACGGCACCGGGCGCGCCGGTGCGCCTGACGCCGGAACAATCGCAGCCGCTCGACAAGGTGCCGAGCGCCGAAACAGTAAGCAAGCTCTCCGATGCGCCGGCCCCGGCGCCGCCGCCCGTGAAGGACCCCAGCGTGGCGGAAAAGGCGGCCCGGGAAATGGCGGCATCGGTCAGCCGCGACGTCACCAATCCATCGCCGCCGCCGCCGTCACCCGAGGCGAAGACCGTGGCCGAGACGAAACCGAAGCAAGTGCCGACGGAACCGGCTTCCAAGGAAGTTGCCCCGAAGGAAGTTGCGAAGTCGGCTCCGGCGCCTGAATCGCCGAGCGCCGATATCGCGCAGTCGTGGCGCGTACAGCTTGCCGCGTCGCGGAGCGAGCCCGCCGTGAAATCGGAATGGGACCGGCTCAGGCGGCGCAACGTCGATCTGCTGGGTGATCTCCGGCTGCAGGTCACGCGCATCGACCTCGGCGCGTCCAAGGGCATATTCTACCGGCTCCGCGCCGGCCCGCTCACCGATGAAAACGCCGCCAAGGCATTGTGCGAGCGGCTCAAGCAAAGAAAGCTCGGCTGTCTTGTCGTGAAGCCGGGCGCCTGATGTCTCAGACCGACATACCCCTGCCACGCGCCGCCATTTTCGGCTGCGCCGGGACCGAACTCGGTGTCGAGGAACGCTTCTTTTTCGAGAACGCCAATCCGCTGGGATTCATTCTGTTCTCGCGCAATGTCGACAATCCGGACCAGGTGCGCGAGCTGGTCGCCGACCTGCGCCTTGCCGTTGGTCGCGAGGACGCGCCGGTCCTGATCGACCAGGAAGGCGGCCGGGTGCAACGCATGGGGCCGCCGAACTGGCGCGTGCGTCCGCCGCAGGCGCTGTTCGCGACGATCGCCGAAAAGGACCGGGCGCTGGCGCGCGAGGCGGCGAGCCTGAACGCGCAACTAATGGCGTTGGAGTTGTTCAGCCTCGGCATCGACGTCAACTGTCTGCCGGTCGCCGACGTGCCGGTCGAAGGGGCGCACGACGTCATCGGGGACCGCGCCTTCGGCAGAAATCCCGACGTCATCGCGCAACTGGGCGAGGCGGTGATCGCCGGCACCATGGCCGGCGGTGTCACGCCGGTGGTCAAGCATCTGCCGGGGCACGGCCGCGCCAGACAGGACAGCCACGAGGAACTGCCGCGCGTCGATACCGACGCCGACACGCTGCGCGAGACCGATTTCGTGCCGTTCCGGAACCTTTACTACGCGCCCTGGGGAATGACGGCGCACATCGTCTACGACGCCTTTGATCCGGTGCTGCCGGCGACACTGTCGGAACAGGTGATCCAGGAGGTGATCCGGGGCGAGATCGGTTTCCGCGGTTTTCTGATTTCCGACGATCTCAAGATGAAGGCCCTGAAGGCGCCGGTCGAGGTCAACGTCGGTTATGCCCTCGATGCCGGTTGCGACGCGGTTCTGCATTGCAGTGGCGAGATCGACGATATGATCCAGGTCGCCGACGTGCTGCCCGAACTGACGCCGATGTCGTGGCAGCGCCTGCAGTCGGCGCAGGCGATGATTCCCTTCACCGAGGACGTTGACGTCGACACCCTGCAGGCGCAACTGGACGAGATGATCGCGCCCTTCATCTGACGGGGTGAAACCGCGAAGGTCGTATCTAGCATCACATTTAGGGTCATATGGGTTTCGATCTCGACACCATCGCGTATACGATTTCCGTCTGGACCATACCGGTCCTGCTGGCGGTGACGCTGCACGAGGCGGCGCACGGCTGGGTGGCGATGCGGCTCGGCGATCCGACCGCCAAGGTTTTGGGCCGCGTCACCTTCAACCCGTTCAAGCATATCGACCCGGTGGGGACGGTGATTCTGCCGGCGCTGCTGTTGCTGGCGAGCGGCGGACGGATGATGTTCGGATTCGCGAAACCGGTGCCGGTCGACTTCCGGCGGCTCGGGAATCCGCGCCGCGACATGATTCTTGTCGCCGCCGCCGGACCGGGCATGAACATCCTAATCGCGGTTCTTTGCGCGGCGGCGTTTCATTTGACAGTTTTTCTCGACGGCGATGTCCGCGATTGGGTTGGGCATAATCTCGGAAATGCTATATGGATCAATGTCTTGCTGGCAGTATTTAACATGCTGCCGATTCCGCCTCTGGACGGTGGCCGGGTCGCGGTCGGGATACTGCCGTGGCCGCTGGCCCGACGCCTCGCCGGACTGGAGCGGGCCGGCATCTTCATTGTCCTCGGTGCGATCTTTTTACTGCCGTGGATCGGTGGCAAAATGGGACTTGATCTGAATGTATTCCGGTGGCTGGTTATCGCGCCCTCGGTCCACGTTCAGGAATGGATTCTGTCACTGGTCGGGCTAGGCTGAACTTGGAACCCTGATGGCGGATATTATCGAATTCGATCCGAATGCCGAAGGCCTGCTGGACGATGCGCCGGCGGTGGTCAACTCATTCGTCGTCGACCTCGAGGGGTTCGAGGGGCCGATCGACGTCCTGTTGCAACTGGCCCGCGACCAGAAGGTCGACCTCGTCCACATTTCGATCCTGGAACTGGCCGACCAGTACCTCGCGTTCGTCGCCGAGGCGCGGCGCCAGAACCTGGAACTTGCCGCCGACTACCTGGTGATGGCGGCGTGGCTCGCGTTCCTGAAGTCGCGTCTTCTGTTGCCGGACATGTCGAGCGAGGAAGAGCCGAGCGGCGAGGAGATGGCTGCCGCGTTGCAATACCAGCTCAGGCGCCTGCAGGCGATGCAGAATGCCGGCCGGCAATTGGTTGAACGGCCCCGGCTGGGACAGGACTTCGTCGGCCGCGGCGATCCGGAAAAATTCAAGCCGCGCGAGATCGAAGTCCTCGACGCAACGCTCTACGATCTGTTGAAGGCCTACGCCGACCAGCACGTGCGCAAGAACGCGCACGCACCGATGCACATCGAGCCGTTCCAGATCTACACCGTCGAGGACGCGCTGCAACGCCTGCGCCGCCTCGTCGGCAAGACGCCGGACTGGCAGGACCTGTGGGCGTTCCTGCCGGAAGGACTCAAAGGGCGGCTGCTGACCCGCTCGGCGGTGGCGTCGACCTTCGCCGCCAGCCTCGAGATGGCCAAGGAGGGCAAGGTGGTGATCCGCCAGGCCGGGCGCTTCGGACGCATCTATGTGCAGGGCGCCCCCGGCTCGGGCGGGGACGGCGCAACTCTTACGGAGACGGAAGAATAAATGGAACGGCAAATGGTCGAGCACGCCAACGACGATGACAACGCACCCGAGGAAGAAGAAGTCCTCGAGGAAACCGCCGAGGAGGGCCCGGCCGGTGACGCCGCCGAAGCGACGGCGGACGAAAGCACCGAGACCGAGAACGAGGTCGACCCGGAAACCTGGGAACGTTACCTGCGCCTTACCGAGGCGCTGCTGTTCGCCTCCGCCGAGCCGATGACCGAGCGCATGCTGGCCAACCGGCTGCCGGAAGACGCCGACATCAAGGGCCTGTTGAAGACGCTCAAGGGCATGTATGAGACCCGCGGCGTCAACCTGGTACGCGCCGGATCGTCGTGGGCGTTCCGCACCGCCACGGACCTGACCGAGTACCTGAACAAGGAAGTCGAGGTCGCGCGCAAGCTCAACCGGGCCGCCATCGAGACGCTGGCGATCGTCGCCTACCATCAGCCGGTGACCCGCGCCGAGATCGAGGAAATCCGCGGCGTCAGCATCTCCAAGGGCACCATGGACGTGCTGATGGAGGAGGAATGGATCAAGCCGCGCGGGCGCCGGCAGACGCCGGGCCGGCCGCTGCAGTGGGGCACCACGGACACGTTCCTCGATCACTTTGGGTTGGAGACGCTGCGCGACCTGCCGGGGGTCGACGAGCTGAAGGCGGCCGGACTGCTGGACGCCTCGCCGGCGATCAACGCCTACCGCGCCACCGCCGATCTGTTCAACGGCGAGGGTGAAGAGGTGGACGGGAGCGGCGACGGCGACGAGGAGGACGCGTTGCCGGAAGACGCGCTCTCCGAGGTCCGCGAGGAACCGGACGAACCCCTCGACCCCAACGATGGGTACTGAGGTTTCCGATAAACAGTACGCCGTCACTCCGCAAGCGATTCAGGGTCATGAAACTATCCGCGACGCAGCGGGAAGTAGCCGTTAATCGCGGGCGAAATATCGGCGGAAAATCCTTGCATTCCGGCCTTTGAGCCGCAAGTCTAGCGGCACTGGGAGAGTGCGGCGCGGAAACGTGCCGTTGTCGCGTTTCGAATGCGCGCTGTTCGGGTGAACCGCTCTCGTGACGAGACAGAGTTAAACAAAAACGCGACAGCGAATGGGATAGAATTATGGGTGCGTTCAGTATTTGGCATTGGCTTATCGTCCTTGCCGTGGTCCTGGTTCTCTTCGGCGGCGGCGGCAAGATTTCCCGCCTCATGGGCGACTTCGGCAAAGGCCTGAAATCCTTCAAGAAGGGCATGAAGGACGAAGAGGGCGCCGAGGCGGAGGACGACGGCGACAAGACCGAGAAAAAGGCGATCGACAGCGACGCCAAGGAAAGCGTCGCGGCCGAGTCCGAGCCGGAAAAAGATAAGGACAAGGCCGCCGGTGGCTGATCCGCGCGCGGGCGCCGGCTGGGTGTCCGCTATTACGTTCATCGTCTGATCGAGGTCGACCGCCATGTTCGATATCGGCTGGCAGGAACTGTTCCTGGTTGCGGTAGTGGCCCTGATCATCGTCGGGCCCAAGGATCTTCCGCGTGCGCTGCGTGCCGTGACCGGCGCGCTCAGGAAGGTCAAGGGCATGGCCCGCGATTTCCAGAGCGGCCTCGACGATATCGTGCGTGAAAGCGATCTCCAGGAAATGCGCCAGCAGATCGAGGGCGGCCCCGGTGAAAGCTTCCGCAAGAACCTCGAGAACAGCATCGATCCGGACGGCGAGGTGGTGCGCGACCTGCACGATATGCGCGACTTCGAAGGCGACCTGACCAAGGCCGCCCAGGGCTATGGCGACGACGTCAAGAAAACCGGAAGCGAGGACAGCGCAGGCGCCGCGGCCAACACGCCGCCCGAGACGGACACCGTACCGGAAAAGGAAACGGCGGCCGCGGATACAGGCACGTCCGGCGAAAAACACGCATCCGAAAGCCCGGATGACACCAAGAAAACCGGGGAGGGCTGAGGTCCGTGGCCAAGGACGACGATCTCATCGACTCCTCGAAGATGCCGCTATTGGAGCATCTGATCGAGCTGCGCACGCGGCTTTTGTGGACGGTGGTGGCCATCGTCGTCCTGTTCATGGGGTGTTTCTACTTCGCCCAGCCGATCTACCAGTTCCTGGTGCAGCCGCTGGCCGACGTGTTCCACGACATGGGCCGAGACCGGCGCATGATCTATACGGCGCTGCACGAGGCGTTCTTCACCTATGTGAAGGTGTCGTTCTTCGCCGCCATGTTCATCGGCTTCCCGTTCATCGCTTGCCAGATCTGGCTGTTCGTGGCGCCGGGCCTCTACAAGCATGAGAAATCGGCGTTCCTGCCGTTTCTGGTGGCGACGCCGGTCCTGTTCTTCACGGGTGGCGCGCTGGTCTATTACTACGTGCTGCCGGTTGCCTGGGAATTCTTCATCGGCTTCGAGACCGGCGGCGGCAACGGAGAGTTGGCGATCCAGCTCGAAGCGAAGGTCAACGAGTACCTGTCGCTGGTGATGCGGCTGATCTTCGCCTTCGGTATTTCGTTCGAACTGCCGGTGATCCTGACACTGATGGCGCGCGCCGGCCTGGTGACCGCCGACGGGCTTGCCGCCAAGCGTAAGTATGCCATTGTCTGCGCTTTCGTCGCCGCGGCGATCCTGACGCCACCCGACCCGATCAGCCAGATCGGACTGGCGGTGCCGATCATCGTCCTCTACGAGATCTCCATCTTTGCCTCGCGTCTCGCCGAGAGGAAACGCGCCGAGAAGATCGAGGACGAAGAGGACGAGATCGAGGAGCCGTAAGCGGTTCAAGCAATTTCGTCGCTCTGAACTTGATTCAGGGCCCATGATGGCAACCCCCGGTATTGATTGATTCATGGATCCTGAATCGAGTTCAGGATGACGCGGGAGGTTTGCGTTTCCGTCTTCCGAACATCCGCCCGTCAACGGCAACAAGTCCGATACCGATCAGCGCCATGCCGATCAGGTGCCGGCTTTCCAGTACTTCGCCGAGGATCAGCGTGCCGAGCAAGATCGCGCTCGGCGGGATCAACAGCGTCACCAGTGCCGCATTGACTGCGCCCGCCGTCGCCAGCAGCCGGAAATAGATCAGGTAGGCCAACGCCGTCGCGGCCAGCGCCAGACCGAGCGTGGCGAGAAGGGCGGCAATCCCGGGCATGGGCAACGTCCATGGCTGGTCGACGATCAGTGCAATCGGGATCATCATGACCGTGGTGGCGCCGAGCTGGCCGAGCGCGCCGGCGTCGGGCGGAATCCCCATGGACCGGAAGCGCCGGCCGAAGACGCTGGCGAAGCCGTAGGAAAGCGCCGCGCCCAGGCATGCGACAATGCCCAGCGTGGTGGCGTCGACGCCGGTCAGCGCGTTGCTGCCGATCAGCACGGCGACGCCGGCGATGCCGGCAAGCACGCCCGCGACCTTGTTCGGGGCCATGCGCTCGTCGACCAGCATGAAATGCGCCACCAACATCGAAAAGATCGGCGTCGTCGCGTTGACGATCGATGCCAGCCCGCTGGTGATCTCGGTCTGTGCCCAGAACAGCAGGCTGAACGGGATCAGGTTGTTGAGGAGCCCCATGCCGGCAAAGGCGCGGATGGTGACACCCGTTAACGGCAGCGCCGCACCCCGGACCCTGAGATAGACCGCGAGCGCGGCGGCGGCGATGCCGACCCGGCACAGCACCAATGTCAGCGGCGGGATTTCCCTGACCGCGACGGCGGTGAAAAAGAACGATCCACCCCACAGCAGGGAGAGGATCAGCAAAAGCGTCCAGTCGCGGGCCGACATCTGCATGGGCGGGAACTCCGGGCAAGGCGTGAAGGCTCATATGAACCGATATCCGGCGCCGGCGCGACCCGATTGTTGTGCAATCGTCCAATACGTTAATTCAACGAAACGGGTGTTCCTTCGGGGATTTCATGTTAACTGACATGCGGGCTTGGGCGCCGCCCGCCCGGCCCGCTAAGCTGAGAAAAACAAGGACGCTGCGTTTCACATGTTCGATATCAGGTGGATCAGAGAAAATCCCGACGCCTTCGACGCCGCCATGGCGCGCCGCGGGCTCGGCCCGCAAAGCCCGGCATTGCTTGAACTCGACGCCAAGCGCCGCGACGCGCAGACGCGCGCGCAGGAACTGCAGACCGAGCGCAACGCGCTTTCGAAGCAGATCGGCCAGCTCAAATCCAAGGGCGAGGATGCGTCCGAGGTGATGGCCAAGGTCGCCGAATCGAAGAACGCCGAGGCCGCCGCCGAGCAGGATGCGTCCGAGGCCGCCGTGGCGCTCAACGACGCGCTCGCGGTGCTGCCCAACATGCCCATGGACGACGTGCCGGACGGACAGAGCGAGGACGACAACGTCGAAATCCGCCGCGTCGGCGAGCCGGTCAAATTTGATTTCGAGGTCAAGGATCACGTCGACATCGGCGAAGGGCTCGGCATGATGGATTTCGAGACCGCGGCCAAGCTCGCCGGATCTCGTTTCGTTTTGTTGTCGGGGCCGCTGGCACGTCTCGAACGCGCGCTCGCCGCCTTCATGCTCGATCACAATACGTCCGCGGACTGGGGCTATACCGAGACCAATCCGCCGGCGCTGGTCAACGACAAGACCATGTTCGGGACGGGGAACCTGCCGAAGTTCGGCGACGATCTGTTCAAGACCACCGACGGGTACTGGCTGATCCCGACCGCCGAGGTGCCGCTGACCAATATCGCCGCTGAGCAGATTGTCGACGCGGACGACCTGCCGCGCCGCTATACCGCGATGACATGGTGTTTCCGCTCCGAGGCCGGGGCGGCGGGCAAGGATACGCGCGGCATGATCCGCCAGCACCAGTTCACCAAGGTCGAGATGGTGTCGGTCACCAAACCGGAAAGCTCGCTCGACGAGCTGGAGCGCATGACGTCGTGCGCCGAGGATTTGCTGACCCAACTCGGCCTGCCGTTTCGGACCATGACGCTGTGCGCCGGCGACATGGGTGCGGGTGCGCGCAAGACCTACGACATCGAGGTGTGGCTGCCGGCGCAGGACCGCTACCGCGAGATTTCAAGTTGCTCTGTGTGCGGTGATTATCAGGCGCGGCGCATGAACGCGCGCTATCGGGTCAAGGGCGAGAAGGGAACGCAGTTCGTGCATACCCTGAACGGTTCCGGCCTCGCGGTTGGGCGTACGCTGATCGCGATCCTCGAGAACTACCAGCAGGCCGACGGTTCGGTCGCGATCCCGGAGGTGCTGCAGACCTACATGGGCGGCAAGAAGGTCATATCCGCCGATGGCTAAGGCCGGTTTCGATCTCAAAAAGGCACGGGTGCTGCTGTCTAACGACGACGGTATCCACGCACCCGGCCTGAAGGCACTGGAAGACGCGATCAAGCCGCACGTGCGCGAGCTTTGGGTATGCGCGCCGGAAACCGAGCAGTCGGCGACCAGCCACTCGCTGACGCTGCGGCGGCCCCTGCGCATCCGCAACGTGTCGGAACACCGCTACGCCGTCGACGGCACGCCGACCGACGCGGTGCTACTGGGAGTCACCAAGGTGATGGCAGACGACCCGCCGGACCTGATCCTGTCAGGCGTCAACCGGGGCGGCAACCTGGGCGAGGACGTGACCTATTCCGGCACCGTCGCCGCGGCCATGGAAGGCGCCATGCTGGGCATTCCCTCGGTGGCGCTGAGCCAGGTCTACGAGGACCGCCACAAGGTCAAGTGGGCGACGGCCCGGAAGTGGACGCCGCGCGTGTTGAAGCAGCTTTTCCGGCTGGGCTGGCCCCAGGGCATTTTCATCAACGTCAACTTTCCCGACGTGACGGCGGCAAAAGTGCAGGGGATCGAGATCTGCCGCCAGGGCCGCCGCAAGATCGGCGGCGGGCTGACGCGCGGCGTCGATCCGCGCGGCGACGAGTATTACTGGGTCGGGCCACAGCGCGACGAGGACAAGTTCCTGAAAGGCACCGACCTCGCCGCCGCCAATACTGGCAAGGTCGCGGTGACGCCGCTGGCGCTGGATCTCACGCACGCGGCGACGCTGCGTACCCTCAAGGGCGGCTTGACGTGAGGTTCGGCGGCCTGGATGCGCGGACGCTCAGGCGGTCGCTGATCGGTGACGGCATCGCCGACGAGACGGTGCTGGACGCGATCGGGGCGATCCCCCGCGAGGTGTTCGTACCGCCGGCGTTCAGGGAGCGTGCGTACGAGAACTCGCCGCTGCCGATCGGCCTGCACCAGACAATATCGCAGCCGACCGTGGTCGCCATGATGACGGCGGCGCTGGAACTCGACGATCGGGTCAAGATCCTCGAGATCGGCACCGGGTCCGGCTATCAGACGGCCATTCTCGCGAAACTCTGTCGCCGCGTTTACACGATCGAAAGACATCGGGTGTTACTGTCGGAAGCCGAGGAACGGTTCAAGGAGCTCGGTTTCACGAACATCGTGACGCGTTTCGGCGACGGCTCGATGGGATGGAAAGAGCAGGCGCCGTTCTCGCGCATCATCGTGACGGCGGCCGCCATCGACGTGCCGCAGGTCTTGCTCGACCAACTGGATACGGGCGGGATTATGGTGGTGCCGGTCGGGCTCGAGGAACGGACGCAGCATCTGCTCCGGGTTCGGAAGACCGAGGACGACATCGAAACGGAAGACCTGGGGCTCGTCAGGTTCGTGCCCCTGGTCAGCGACGAGGAAGCCGGTTGAGATATAGCCTAGCCATACTCACCATCGCCTGCGCCGCGTTGACGGGTTGCGGCAACGTCCAGATCCCGTCGAACGCGCCACCGCGCGATATCAACACGCCGCCGCCCCGCGTTTCGACGTCGGGCTCGAGCGGGGTGCCAAAGGCATCGCCGGTCAAGTCGGTCAAGCCTGTCAAGGCCTCGCCAGCGGGGACCGTGACGCGGTCCCGCGGCCAGAGCGACAGTGCCTTCGTCGGCGCGTCCGCCGTCAAGGTCGGGCCGGGCGACACGGTCTATGCCCTGTCGCGCCGTCATCGGGTGCCAGTGCCGGCGATCATCCGCGCCAACGGGCTCGAACCGCCTTACCTGCTGAACGTCGGCCAGCGCATCGAACTGCCGCGCGGCCGACAGCATACCGTGACGCCCGGCGACACGCTCTATTCCATCGCCCAACGCTACGATGCGGTGATGTACGAGCTGGCGCGGCTCAACGGGATCGAGGCGCCCTATACGGTCAAGGTGGGCGAAGTGCTGGTGGTCCCCGAGGAGGATAAGACCCCCGCACCGAAGCAGAAGCAGGCGGCGGAACCGGTGCGCCAAACCGCCGAAGCCACACCGCCGCCTCCGAAACCCGAGAAGCCGCCTCGGCAGATGGCGCGCGCGTCGGGGACAACCGCCGCCGATGCCGGCGCCGTCAACGTGGTGCCGCCGAGGAAACCGCCGGCTCCCGTGCCGCCGCCCGCCGCGCGCACCGGCAGGGGCTTCGTGTGGCCGGTCCGGGGACCCTTGATGTCCAACTACGGCACCAAGTCGGGGGGGCTGCGTAACGACGGCATCAACATCATCGCGCCCGCCGGCACACCGGTGGTCGCCGCCGAGAACGGCGTCGTCGCCTACGCCGGCAACGAGATCAGGGGCTTCGGCAACCTGATCCTGATCAAGCACGCCGACGGTTACGTCACCGCCTACGCGCACAACCGCGACCTGCTGGTGAAGCGCGGCCAGCGGGTCACGCGCGGCCAGAAGATCTCGACCGTCGGCCAGACCGGCTCGGTGTCGCGCCCGCAGCTCCATTTCGAGATCCGCAAGGGCCGTCGCCCACGCAATCCGGAGGATTATCTCGAGAAGGCGTGAGGGTTCTATTTAAAAAACAAACCCGTCACCCTGAACTCGATTCAGGGGCATGCATCCTTCGAGACGGCCTGCGGCCTCCTCAGGATGAGGACGAAATTATAACCTCATGCTGAGGAGCGAGTATCGCGAGCGTCTCGAAGTATGGGTCCTGAATCAAGTTCAGGACGGCGCTGGTTTTTGAACCGCAATCTTCAAAACCCTGCTAGAATAGTGCATGGGTATCATGCCGCTCCTGCGCTCGCCGCGCATTGCGTTCGTGGTCATGGCTTTCGTCGTGGCCTGCGGCATTGTGTACGGGTTTCGCTGGTTCGGCTGGCTGGGCGTCGGTTTTGTCGGGCTTCTGGGCCTGCTGATTTCCATGCGCGCCGAGATTTTCGAGAACTCGGGCGATCCGCACGAACGGGCGTCCCACCACGCGGTGCACATGTTGGCCCGCCAGAAGGAGAACGAGCGCCTGGAAAGCCCCGATGAGCGTCGTCGCCGCGAGGGCGAGACGATGCAACGCTATGTCTTTCACCGGGTGATCAACACCATCTTCGCCGCCATATTGCTGCTCGGCGGTACGATGTTTTTTCTCAAGGAATTCTAGACAGCTAGCCTAGCTTCTTGCCAAGGCGTCCGGCCAGATCCTGGATAAACTGCCACGCGACACGGCCCGAACGCGCGCCGCGCGTCACCGACCATTCGTTGGCTTCGCGGCGGAGATCGACCGACGGGTCGTCGAGACCGTAATGTTTGGCATACCCCTCGATGATCTGGAAATAGGTCGGCTGGTCGACATTGTGGAAACCGAGCCAGAGACCGAAGCGGTCCGATAGCGAAACCTTTTCCTCGGTCGCTTCGGAGGGGCTGATGGCGCTGGAGCGTTCGTTCTCGATCATGTCGCGCGGCATCAGGTGGCGGCGGTTGGACGTGGCGTAGAAGATCACGTTGTCAGGCCGGCCCTCGACGCCGCCGTCGAGCACGGCTTTCAGTGATTTGTAGGCGTCGTCCTGACCGTCGAACGAGAGATCGTCGCAGAAGATCAGGCAGCGGCGCTCTTCCTTGCGCAGGCGGGACAGCAGCACAGGCAGGGACGGGATATCCTCGCGGTGGATTTCGATCAGCGCCAGCGCGCCCGGCGTCTCGGCGTTGATTCTGGCGTGCGTGGCCTTGACCAGCGACGACTTGCCGGTGCCGCGCGCGCCCCACAAGAGCGCGTTATTGGCCGGATAGCCGTCGGTAAAGCGGCGCGTGTTGTCGATCAGCTGGTCCTGCTGGCGGTCGATGCCCTGCAATAGACCGATGTCGACGCGGTTGACGTTGGTGACGGCCTCGAGCCCGCCCGCCGAGTGCCAGACGAACGCGTCGGCATCGTCGAGGCCCGCTTCCGGCGTGGGTTCCGGGGCCAGACGCTCAAGCGCGCCGGCGATCCGGCCCAGCAAGTCTTTTGTTTCCTGATCGATCATGGCCGCGGAAGTTATACGCGGGTCCCCGGAGCGTCAAATACTTCGGGGATCAGGATCAATCCGCGCCCTGATTTCCGGCCTGTCATTCCCGCGCAGGTGGGAATCCAATTCACCGCATGTTTGGGGTCCCGCCTTCGTGAGGGTGACGAGGAGAGACGCGCCCCGAACCTTACCGAGAGTTAATGCCGAACCCCTTGGAAATCGGTCGGAATCGGTTGCAACTCCGGGCCTGAGCGGTATAGTCCCGCGACTTTGGATTAAAGGGCGGAAAACGCCCCGGCTGACGCGTCTTTAGGAGTTGAGCGATGTTTATTTCCGAGGCCTTTGCGCAAACGGCGGCGGGTGGCGGTGGCAATGCCTTTCAGGCGTTCCTGCCGTTGATCCTGATCTTCGTGGTATTTTATTTCCTGCTCATCCGTCCGCAGCAGAAGAAGATCAAGCAGCACAAGGAACTGCTCGAAAGCATCCGCCGCGGCGACAAGGTGATTACCGGCGGCGGCATCATCGGTACGGTGACCAAGGTCGACAACGACAACGAACTGACCGTCGAGATCGCCAAGGACGTCAAGGTCAAGGTCCAGCGTTCGACCATCTCCGGCGTCGTCAACCGCACCGAACCGGTCCAGGGCCAGGCGGCGAACGACCCGGGCCAGAAGAAACAGGGCGGCCTGCTGTCGCAGCTTTTCGGCGGCGGTTCCAAGCCTGCGGCCCCGGCGCCTGCGCCGGCGGAAGCCGACAAGACCGATGACGCCGCCGAGGCCGACAAGGCCGAGGATACCACCGACGCCGCCGACGACGGCAAGGAAGACAAAAAGAGCTGATCGAAGACCCAGCAGCTAACACGACAGGGATATCCAGATGGTCAACTTTCCGACCTGGAAAAAGGTGCTGGTCGCGCTGATCTGCTTCATCGGCCTGGCATTCGCGGCGCCGAACTTCGTCGACGAGGAAACGACCGCCGGTCTGCCAGACTGGCTGCCGCATAATCAGGTCAACCTGGGTCTCGATCTGCGCGGCGGTTCGCATCTGCTCCTGGAGGTCGAGGTGCAGGCCGTCATCGACGAGTACCTGGAAACCATGGTCGACAGCGCGCGCGCCGAACTGCGTGGCGAGCGCATCCGTTACCGGGCACTGGGCAAGCAGACGCAGAGCATCGGCGTAACGATTCCGAAAGCCGAGGAACGCGACAAGGCACTCGAGCTGATGCGCGGCCTCGACGATACCACCGAGACGACGCTGGAAGGCGACCGCATCACGGTCACCATGACCGAGCAGCAGGTCGCCGAACGCCGCACCTCCGCCGTGCAGCAGTCCATCGAGATCATCCGCCGCCGTATCGACGAAACCGGTGTCCGCGAGCCGACGATCCAGCGCCAGGGCGACGACCGGGTGATCGTGCAGTTGCCGGGTATCGACGACCCCGAACGCGTCAAGAGCCTGATCGGCAAAACCGCCAAGCTGACGTTCCAGATGGTCGATCTGCAGAACTCGGTGGAGGAGGCGATCGCCGGTCGGGTGCCGCCGGGCTCGCTGCTGCTGCCGATGCTCGAAGGCGCCAATTCGCCGGGCGGCCGCGAGCATATTCTGGTCAAGAAGCGGGTCGCCGTCAGCGGCGAGAACCTCGTTGATGCGCAGCCCGCGTTCGATGGCCGCGACAATCAGCCGGTGGTCTCGTTTCGCTTTGATACGCTGGGCGCCAAGAAGTTCGGCAAGGTGACGACCGAGAACGTCAAGCGTCCGTTCGCCATCGTGCTGGACGGCCGGGTCATCTCGGCGCCGGTCATCCAGGAACCGATCCTTGGCGGAACCGGTCAGATTTCAGGCGGCTTTTCGGTTCAGGACACTCAGGATCTGGCATTGCTGCTGCGCGCCGGTGCCCTGCCGGCGCCTTTGACGATCCTAGAGGAACGCACCGTCGGGCCGGGTCTCGGCGCCGATTCCATCGCCGCCGGCGAGATCGCCTGCGTCGTCGGCATGATCGCGGTGATTATCTTTATGGCCATCGCCTACGGCCGTTTCGGGCTCTATGCCGACATCGCGCTGGCGATGAACATGTTCCTGATCCTGGGCGCGCTGTCGCTGTTGCAGGCGACCCTGACGCTGCCGGGTATCGCCGGGATCGTGCTGACCATCGGCATGGCGGTCGACGCCAACGTGCTGATCTTCGAGCGCATCCGCGAGGAGACCCGCGCCGGGCGCACGCCGATCTCGGCCATCGACGCCGGTTACAGCCGCGCGCTCTCGACCATCATCGACGCCAACCTGACGACGCTGATCGCGGCGATCCTGCTGTATGCCTTCGGGTCCGGTCCGGTGCGCGGTTTCGCCGTGACGCTGGCGATCGGGATCGTCACGTCAATGTTCACGGCAATCATGCTGACGCGGTTGTTCGTGGTGTCGTGGCTGCGCTCGAAGCGCCCAAACGAGTTGCCGGTGTAAGGGGGAGACGAGAACATGAAACCGCTCAATCTGGTCCCCGCCGACGTCGATATCGCGTTTATCACCAAACGTAAGCTGTTCTTTCTACTTTCGGCGCTGGTCATCGCCGCCTCGGTAGGGCTGACGCTGACCAAGGGGCTCAACTTCGGTATCGATTTCAAGGGCGGCATCCTGATCGAGGTGCGGACCGAGGGGCCGGCCGACATCGCCGATATGCGCGGTAAGCTTTCTACACTCGGGCTCGGCGATATTTCGTTGCAGGAATTCGGCGAGGTCACCGATGTGCTGATCCGTATCCAACGCCAGGAGGGCGATGAAACGGCGCAACAGCAGGCGGTCAACGCGGTCAAGGGTGCCCTCGACGACGACGTGACCTACCGCCGCACCGAATTCGTCGGCCCGCAGGTTTCCGAGGAATTGCTGGAGGACGGTATCATGGCCGTCTCGCTGGCGATCCTGGCGATCCTCGTCTACATCTGGTTCCGCTTCGAATGGCAGTTCGGTGTCGGCGCCGTGGTGGCGCTCATGCACGACATGATCACGACCATCGGTATCTTCGCGCTGATGGGGTTCGAGTTCAATCTGTCGACCGTGGCGGCGGTGCTGACCATTGCCGGGTATTCGATCAACGACACGGTTGTCGTGTACGACCGGGTGCGCGAGAACCTGCGCAAGTACAAGACCATGCCGCTGGACGAGTTGCTGAACCTCTCGATCAACAACACGCTTTCCCGGACCATCATCACTTCCGTGACGACATTGCTGGCGCTGTTGGCGCTGTTCTTCCTCGGCGGCGAGGTGATCCGCGACTTCTCGTTCGCCATGATCTGGGGCGTGCTGGTCGGGACCTATTCCTCCATTTGCATCGCAGTGCCGCTTCTGTTGTACTTCGGCCTCGATGACAAGGCGCGCGGCGGCCTCGCCGGCGATGACGAGGAAGGGCCGGCGCCGCAGGACGCAACCTGAGCATCATCCCGAGAAAGGAGCCAGATCCGCCGAGATGACCCTCGATATCAACCCCGTCGTTCCCGACAACCGTCAACTCATTCACGCATACGGTGACGGGCGGTTCAAGGTGACCGGCGAGGTCTACGAGGGCAGTGTGCTGGTGTTCCCCGAGCGGACCGAAAACTGGTCCGTCACGCAGTCCGCCGATATTACCCTGGATTCGCTGCAGACCGTCGTTGCCGAGACGGATGCCGTCGACATTCTGCTGGTCGGCTGCGGGCCGTCGTTCCGGGCGATCCCCAAGGGACTGCGCGCCGGTCTCAAGGAACACGGCATCGTGCTGGAATGGATGGATACCGGCGCCGCTTGCCGTACGTTCAACGTCCTTGTCGCCGAGGAACGCCGCGTCGCTGCCGCGATCATCGCGGTGGAGTGATTCCCCAGCGCCTCTGTGGTTCATTAATTTTCGGGAAAACCGGATGCCCACGTGTGTGGGGATAGTGATTTTAATTATGGTCTGTAACGAAAAAAGGCGCGCCCGGCTGGACGCGCCTTGATCCGTTTCTGCCGTTCGAAGATCAGCCGGCCTTGGCCAGGTTCTCCGCGGCGAAGTCCCAGTTGACGAGGTTATCCAGAAACGCGGTCAGGAAGTCCGGGCGGCGGTTCTGGTAATCGAGGTAGTACGCGTGCTCCCAAACGTCGCAGGTCAGCAGCGGCGTCTTGCCCTGGGTCATCGGGTTCTCGGCGTTCGGTGTCTTGACGATCTCGAGCTTGCCGCCGTCGCCAACGACGAGCCACGCCCAGCCGGACCCGAACTGCGTCGCGCCGGCCTGCTTGAAGGCCTCTTTGAACTTGTCGAGGCCGCCGAGATCGGAATCGATCTTGGCCGCCAGGTCGCCGGAGGGCGCACCGCCGCCACCGGGCTTCATGGAATTCCAGAAGAACGTGTGGTTCCACACCTGGGCGGCGTTGTTGAACATGCCGGCCTTGGCGCTGTCGCCGGCGGTCGCCATGATGATCTCTTCCAGGCTCTTGCCGGCCATGTCGCTGCCGTCCAGCAGGCCGTTCAGGTTGACCACGTAAGTATTGTGGTGCTTGCCGTGGTGAAATTCGAATGTCTGAGCCGACATGTGCGGCTCGAGCGCGTCTTTCTCATATGGTAGCGCGGGAAGTTCAAAAGCCATAATGCTCCCTCTCGTATGCTAAATGACTTAACCGAATGTGACGCCAGCGGGCGCTGACGGCACGTTAGACCACGCCCATGCGCGGCGCAATGTGTTGGCAATCGGTGCGCACGGACGGGCCGGGCTTTAATCCGGCCCTACAGTCCCATATAAGTGGCAAATGCCGAGTTTCCAGTGCCAGCCGGGTGACGAATCCATGACTGACCGCCGATGGCAGAATTAAGTTACTGCGCGCGGCAGGTCCGCGACTTCGATAACGACCGGTTTCTGACCGGATTGTTCGCCGACGATGCGGTGCGCGAGGACTTGTTCGCGCTCTATGCCTTCAACCTGGAGCTTGCCAAGGTCCGAGAAACCGTGTCGGAGCCTATGATCGGGCGTATGCGCCTGCAGTTCTGGCGCGACGCGGTGCCAGGCCTGGTTGCCGGCGATCCGCCGGCGCACGCCGTTGCCGAGCCGCTTTCAGAATGCGTGCGCCGCACCGGAATTCCCGAAGCGGACCTTCTGGACCTGATCGAGGCCCGCGAGACCGATATGGACGACGTGCCGCCGGCGAATCTGGCCGCGCTTGAGGCTTATGCCGAACGGACGTCATCTTCGGTGATGGCGATGGCGCTCCGGGTGCTGGGGGAAGATCCGTCGCGCCACGCGGCGCTTGTCAGATCCGCCGGTATCGGGCTGGCGCTGGTCGGGCTGGTGCGCGCCATCCCGCACCAGTCGTCGACCGGCCGTGTCACGCTACCCGCAAACCTTTGCGCCGATGCCGGTCTCGACCCGTCAGAGCCGCACCAGTGGCCGATGAATCCGGACATGAGCGCCATCACCGGTCCGATTCTGACGGCGGCGGAAGCGTACATCTCGGAGGCGAGAGAGGCGGGCAGGGGAATTGACCGCCGCGCGCTGCCGGCATTCCTGCCGCTCAGTCTCGCGGCGCTCTATCTCAAGGATCTCCGTAAACAGGGCGGCGATCCGGGCCGCCACGCCGCGCGCCCGCCCGGCATCCGGCGGCAGTTGACCGTGTTCTGGCGGTCGATGCTGGGGCGGATTTAGAGCAATTTTCAGGACGACGTAGGAGGGCTTTACCGCGTCCGTCTGAGCCGCATCAGCTCATGCGACGACACCTGTGGAAAGATCGACGGCGCGTTCATGTGATAGAGCATCACCGCGCCCCGGTTGGTGTCGGGAAAGCCGCCGCGGGTGTCATCGAACTTGCGGATTTCCAGCACGGTGATGACGTTGGTACGGGAATCCCGGCTGCGCCAGGTGACCGTCGGGTTGTCCATGCGCGGCTTGGCGAGCGGCGCGATCGAGCGTTTCCAGATTTCCGTCGGCTCGCCATAGCGTGCCTGATAATAGGCGACGATGTCCTCGAATTGCTCGGCCTCGAACAGGGCATGAAACCGTGACGGGCTGCCCTGATCGTAGCGGGTGATGGCGCTGGCGCCGGTATAGAGGATCGTCGGCACCACGAACGCCGGCTGCAGGCCCGATGGCCAGTCGACGGGTTCGACGCAGAACAGGGTCGTGCCGCGGTTCTTCTTGACGCAGGAATTAAGCGGGTCGATGCCGTCCTGCTGTGGCGGCAGGGTGTTCTCCAGCGTTACCGACTCGCCCAGGCTTAGCACCACGTCGTCGAGCGAGGTGCGCGTCAGCACACCGGGCCGGGGCGGGGGCGGCACCCCGGGCGTGATGTCGGAGGGTTCGACCTCGGTCACCGGCCACTGACCCTGATCGGGGAGCGCGGCCGGTGCGCCGTCCCGCAACGTTTCCGATAGCAGCCGTTCGGCGGCGGCCTGGCGATCTTCTTCATCCAGTTTTTCGACATTGGGGCCGTCATCGGGGCCCTTCGGTCCCTCGAACAGCTGGCGGATGCGGCCGACCATCTCCGAGACGACGCCCTTTTCGGTGCGGAGTTCCGAGCCGTCCTCGGGCGAGATCGCGGTCACGCCGAGGGTTTGCTGCTGGCCCTCGGAATCCTTCTTTTCGACCGTCATGGTCCACGGGTCCGGAATTTCCGGTTTGGCCCGCTTGACCCGCTGGTCCTCGGGCACGTCGAGTTCGTTGAGGCCTACTCTACCTTCCTCGGGTGCCGGTGCGTCCGGTGCCGGCGGCTGATCGCGTGCCGGGCCCAGCACCGTGGTCAACCGGTCGAGGAAGTTCTCGTCGAGCTGGCCGTCCCGGGTTGGCGTGGCGCCCTGCTGGCGACCTTCTTCCGGTGCCCGCAGTTCGACACCGCTGAGATCGAGCATCCTGTCGTCGACGACCTGGCCGCGCGCCGGGTCGTTCTCCGGCATCATGTTGTCGATGACCCGGGGCAGCGGCTCACGCTCGACTTTGGGCGCCGTGTACTCGGGCGCCTTCATGCCGGCTTCCTCTTCCTGGTCGCCGCGGAAGAAACGCGCCAGCTTGCGCAGTTTGAAATCGGTTTCCTCGGCCTTGTCGTCGGGCAGCTGGGCGACGTCGACATCCTGGCGCTGTTTGGGCGTGCCGTCGTCGATCGACGGACGTGTGATCGGCAGGCCGTGCACGTCCTCGTCCTCGTATTGGTTGCCGAGATTGCTGAGCCGCTGCCACATGCGCGACGCGGGTTGCTCGCGCGCGGTGACCGGTTTGTCGGGTATCGGTAACTGGTGGCCGGACGGACGCAGCGGTTTGGGGTCGGTCCGGCCCTGTTCGGCCTTACGCTTCTCGTAGCGTTCGCGTTCGCGGCGGACGGCGTCGCTGTCCCGCGCCCGGCGCAGGATTTCCGCCGGGCTGTCCCGGTCCGGCGTGGCACGGCGTGCCGGCGCGGTGCGCGGTTCGTCCAGTCCCTTGGGAATTTCCATCAACGGGTCGGGTTTGGGTTCCTGGCTGACGGGGGCTTTCCTGGGCGCCGTCCGGGGCGTGCCTGGCGCGGGTTGGCCGGTGATGCTGTCTCGGCCGCGAGGCCTGCCGTAGCGTTCCCGGTTCTGGGTCGGGTCATTGCCGAGAAGTTCGTCGTAGCGCCTGAGCTGTGCCGCCATGTCGCCCGGCGGCGGCAGCACGCTCGGGTCTTCCGGTTCGACCAGTCCGCCGGGACGTCGAAGCTGGCCGTTGCGGGAACCGGGCAGGGGCTCCAGACCGGGCGGCAGGGCCGGAATCTGTTCGGCGGTATCGCCCGGCGGCGGGATGATGCCCGGCACTTCGCCCTCGGGCGCGGCGAGCCCCGGGATTTCCACCCCTCCCTGTTCCGGGTCGGGTGGCGCGGGGCCGTCCGGCAATTGCGGCGCCGCCAGTCCCGGCACCTGGATATCGTCACCCGCCGGGGGTAATTGGGGCGTGGCGAGGCCGGGCATCTGATCGTTGGTTTCCGGCGGCAACACCGGCGCAGCGATACCGGGCGCTTCCGACGGTTTATCAATTCCCGGCGGCTCGGATAGTTGCGCGAGCCCCGGCGGCTCGACCGGTGTCTCCAACTGCGGCGCGGCGAGGCCGGGGACCTCGACGGTTTCCGGTTCGAGGGTCGGCGCGGCGAGGCCTGGCGCGGTCTCAAGCGGCGGCACCACCGGCTCTTCGGGCAGGCCGAACTCGTTCTCACGCGGTTTTTCGCCGCCGACCATGCCGGTCATGCGGTCGACCATGCGTCCCGCCGCGCTGTCGCTTTCCTGACGAGGCGGTGCGGGGCGGCTGGAGAAACGATCGGCCGGATTCAACAGTTCCTGGCCGTCCGGGCCGAGTTGGCGCGCCGGCTGCTCGGCGGTCTTTTGTTCCTCCTTGCCGCCGACAAGGCCGCCAAGCGTGACGACACTGTTGACCCCGTCCCAGAACCGCTCAAGGAATCCGCCTTCGGACTCCGGCGCTTGGGTGTTTTTTTTGGGCATTGCTTCCTGCGGCGTCGAAGTGGCGATCTCGTCGTCCGCACGCATCGGTGGCGGCGGCGCCTTCTCCACGGGTTTCTCCGTGGTGATCGGGGTGTCGGCGGTTGTCGCGGGGGGTGCCGAAGGGGCGGTTTCAGGCTGCGGCGACGGCGTGGGGGCGGTCGCCTCGGGGGCGGGCTCGGGCTTTTTCGGCGGCATCAGGCCGGAAAGCCTGGGGGCCGGCTCGGCGGGTGCTGCCGACCGTGCCGGAGCCGGCGATGCGACCCGTTTTCTGGGCTGCGTCAGCGCCTCCTTGATCTTTTCGGTGACGCGCGGCTGGTTCGATTTCTTGAGCGTTCCGTTGCGTTTGGAAAGCAGCATGTGCGCGATCCGGAAATGGCCGAGATCGACGGCGACGTCGGCGGGGGTCATGCCGTCGGCGTTCTTGGCGGAAAGGTCGGCGCCGGCATCGATGGCCGCCTGCACGGCCTCCTGGTCGTTGACCTCGACGGCGTTGAACAACGCCTCGTCCGGGCTCTGTGCCGAAACCGGCATGGCTGGCACGGCGAGTAGAACGCAGGCGAGCAGAACCGCCGTGAGGCGCGGCACGCCCTTCGGGAGAAATACGGGAATCGGGATGGAGGATCGCGTGCTCATCGGCGAGTTTTCAGATACGCTGCCTCCGTCCACGATAAGAGGTTGAAAACATGTCGTTTCAAAGGCAGTTCCCAGATTTTGCCGCCCGGAATCGATTCTAGGCTAAATATACACCGATTTTTAACTTTTAGACATGCCGTAAGGCGAAAAAAGCACACGATATCGTGGCAATTTGTCCACAAGTTCATAGATTTAGCGATAGAAACAACAGCTAGGGAAGTACCCGGAAAGGGAGGCAAAATGGAATACCGCCGTTTGGGGGCCAGCGGCCTCAAGGTCTCGCCGATCTGTCTCGGCACCATGATGTTCGGCGGGCGCACCTCGGAAAAAGACTCGGCCCGTATCATTTCCCATGCGCGCGGCGCCGGGATCAATTTCATCGATACGGCGGACGGTTACAACAAGGGTGAGTCGGAGCGCATCGTTGGCCGCGCCATCAAGAAGGATCGCGACGACTGGGTGCTGGCGACCAAGGTCTTCGTGCCGATGGGTGACGGCCCCAACCAGCGGGGGCTCAGCGCCAAGTGGATCCACCAGGAATGCGAGGCCAGCCTCAAGCGCCTCGGCACCGATTACATCGACATCTACTATTTCCACAAGGACGACGAGGAAACGCCGCTCGAGGAAAGTCTCGAAGCGGCGGCGAAACTGATCGCCGACGGCAAGATCCGCTATTACGGCATCTCAAACTACTACGGCTGGCGCCAGACGCTGCTCTGCACGACCGCCGAGGCCATGGGCGTGCCGCTGCCGGTCGTCTGCCAGCCCTACTACAACGCCATGACCCGCGAGGCCGAGCGTGATGTGTTGCCGTCGTGCGAGCATTTCGGACTCGGCGTGGTGCCCTACAGCCCGCTTGCGCGCGGCGTGCTGACGGCGAAGTACGACCCGGCCAAGGACCCGGGCAAGAACACCCGCGCCGGCGCCGGCGACAAGCGCATGCTGTCGACGGAATGGCGATCGGAAAGCCTGAAACTGGCGCAGAAGGTCAAGAAACACGCCGAGCGGAGGGGTATGACGGCGGCCGACTGGGCGGTCAATTGGGTGCTCGCCAACCCTGTCATCACCGCCGTGCTGGCGGGCCCGCGCACCATGCAGCAGTGGAAGTCGTACCTGGGCGCGCTCGACCACATGGACAACTGGTCGGAGAAGGACGAGGCGTTCTGGGATAAGCTGGTTTCGCCGGGCCATCCGTCGACGCCGGGCTACAACGACCCGCAGTATCCGATCCGGGGGCGGCCGGTGTAGGCGGATCTCAATGCCCGTCCGGCACCAGATCCCAGGTTTGCGGTTTGTGATCTTCGCGCGCCGACGTTTGTTGCGGCAGCACGTAAAGCGCAATGAAGTGCCGTACGGCCCCGTCGCCGCCGAGCAGTGGCAGGATCAGGCGTGAATAGCTGAGAAACGAACGGTCCTCGTCCTTGAGGCCGAGCTTGCGTTCCCAATAGTGATGGCCGCCGTTTTGTGCGATTTCGGCATAAATCTTCGACGTGTCACGATTGGTGGCCGCGTCCGCGGTATCGTGTAGGTAACGTCCCGTCAGTTCGATGCCGATGAAATCGCGCAGCGCGCTGCCGGCATAGCGCCACCTGTAGACCCGGTCGCCGCCGGGTCCGGTCTCGACATCGACGATGACCAGTCTGGCGGCAATCGTGTAGAGGTCCATCAGGTCGATATCGCGGAAGCGGGGCGCCGGCTCGTCCGCGGGCTTTTTCGCGCGCCAAAAGTCGATCAGGGTACGGTAATCGTCGTGGAGGCCGGCAACGGCATCAAGGTCCATGGTACCGAATTATAGGCGGAAAAAGGGGCCGAGATAAATCCGCTGGGAATGCGCTCTTTCTTCCGGGGGAGGGAGGGGCCCGCGCAGTTGCGTGTGGGAGCGTAAAGGCTACTCAGCCGCCAGCAGCGTATTGCCTTCCAGCCAGACCGCGAGGTCGGCCAGCGCGCGCTCCGAAAGCTTGATCTTACGGTCGCGGCCGCGCGGGCGCTGCTTTTTCGGCAGATGATCGGTGTCGAGCGGCGGGAACAGACCGAAATTGGCGTTCATCGGCTGGAACGTCTCGGCATCGGCACCGCCGGTGACGTGCGCCAGGATCGCCCCCATCGAGGTCGTTTCGGGCGGCGCCGAGGGGGCGAGGTCAAGCCGCTCTGCGGCGGCGAACCGGCCCGCCATCAGGCCGACGCCGGCGCTTTCGACATACCCCTCGCAGCCGGTGATCTGACCGGCGAACCGGAGCCTGGGCATTGCCCTGAGCCTGAGCGTTTCGTCGAGCAGCTTTGGCGAATTGATGAAGGTGTTCCTGTGAATGCCGCCCAGGCGCGCGAACTCGGCGTTTTCGAGTCCCGGGATCATGCGGAAGATGCGTTTTTGCTCGCCATAGGTCAGCTTGGTCTGGAAGCCGACCATGTTGAACAGGGTGCCGAGCTTGTTGTCCTGGCGAAGTTGGACGATGGCGTGCGGCTTTTTCGTCGGGTTATTGGGATCGGTCAGGCCGACCGGCTTCATCGGCCCGAAGGAGAGCGTCTTGCGGCCCCGTTCAGCCATGACCTCGATCGGCAGACAGCCTTCGAAATAGGGAGTGTCCTTCTCCCATTCCTTGAACTGGGTTTTCTCGCCTGCGATCAGCGCGTCGATGAAGGCGTCGTACTGTTCCGTCGTCATCGGGCAGTTGATGTAGTCCTTGCCGTCGCCCTTGTCGTATCGTGACTGGAACCACGCTACGTCGAAATCGATGCTTTCGCGATAGATGATGGGTGCGATGGCGTCGAAGAAGGCGAGCTGATCCTCGCCGCTGACATCCAGAATCGCGTTCGTCAGGTCCGGCGACGTGAGGGGGCCCGTGGCGACGATGACGCTCGACCAGTCGTCGGGCGGCAGGCCCGCGACCTCGCCGCGTTCGATGGTGATCAACGGATGCGCCTCGAGCGCCTGCGTGACTTCGGCCGAGAACGCGTCGCGGTCGACGGCCAGCGCCGCGCCGGCCGGCACCCGGTGATTGTCGGCGGCGCGGATGATCAGCGACCCGGTGCGGCGCATTTCCTCGTGCAGCAGGCCGACGGCGTTGGTCTCAAAGTCGTCGGAGCGAAACGAATTGGAACACACCAGTTCGGCGCAGTTGTCCGTGTGATGCGCGTCGGTCTTCCGCACCGGCCGCATTTCGTGCAGAACCACCGGCACGCCGGCGTGCGCGATCTGCCAGGCGGCTTCCGATCCGGCGAGGCCGGCGCCGATGACGTGGACGGGTTCGGGGCGTGTGCTGGCGTTCATGGCAATCCGATTAATCGCTGTTTAAGACATTGAAACGACAATGCTTGCGTTTGGGGCCGTACTCAGTTGGAGCGTAGTGAGCAAGAAGACTGACTGCAATGGGCGCGGTCACTATACTTGTTCACTTTCTTTGTCCAGCAATTCGCATCCGTTGAACCGTTGGGCGAAGCGCTGAATGGAATGGACCCGCGCATGGCGCTGAATGACGAAGTCGACAAGAGCGAATACGAGAAGCTGTCACAGCAGGAAGCCGACGAAATTCTCGAGTCGCACGAACTATTCCTGAAGGGCGCGCGCGGCGGCGAGCGGGCCAAGTTCGCGATGAAGGATTTGTCGTACCTCGATTTCAGCGGCCGTGACCTGAGCCGCGCCGATCTGGTCGGTACGATCATGGCCAACTGCGAGCTTGAGGGCACCAAGTTCGAGGAGGCCAACCTGTTCGCCTGCGACCTTCGGCACGCGGTGCTGGTGCGCGCCAACATGGACCGTGCTGACCTGCGCGGAGCGTGCCTCGCGGGCGCCAACATGACATTGGCCAGCTTCATCGACTGCGATATGCGCGACGGCGTGCTGCTGCGCTCGGGCGCCAAGGGCGATCTGATGCCGATGAACAGGAACGACGCCAACCCCGGTATGGAAAAGGCCAAGGTGCGTGGCGCCGACATGAGCAGGGCCAAGGTTTCGGACAGCATCATCGTGCAGACCGACATGACGGACTGCAATCTCAAGAACGCCAAGTTCGTGCGTGCCAACCTGTCACTCTCGAACCTGACCGGTTGTAACCTGGAAGGCACGGATTTCACCGACGCCAATTTGTCGGGCGCGGTGTTCCACGGCGCGATCTTCACCGGCACAACGCTCGACGGTGCCGACCTCTCGGGCGCCGACCTGATCGGTGCGATGTTCGACAACGTGGATTTTTCCAAGGTCGATCTCACGGACGCCAAAGTCGCCAAGAGCCTGGAGGCGGTCGACCTGTCGCTCAAGGAGATCATCGCCCAGCACGCGGCGTGGATGCGTACCAACGGCAAGGAAGGCGCGCGGGCGCAATTCTCGAAGCGGGACCTTTCCAACAACAACCTGTCCGGCGTCAATCTGTCGGCCGCCGACTTTTCGCTCGCCACAATGAAGGGCGCCGATCTCTCCAAGTCGGAATGCCTGATGACGGATTTTTCCTACTGCGACCTGCGCGGCG
Source organism: Rhodospirillales bacterium (assembly GCA_965229805.1). Classification (GTDB taxonomy): domain Bacteria; phylum Pseudomonadota; class Alphaproteobacteria; order Rhodospirillales; family Casp-alpha2; genus UBA4479. Next base: position 1,867,948 of record CBDDJO010000002.1, read on the forward strand.
CCGTGTTCAACCGCGCCGACCTGCGCGGTGCCAAGTTCTCCCGCGCCAACCTGACGCACGCCAATCTGGTCGCCGTCGATCTTTCTGAAGTGCTGGTCGCGACCCGCGCCGGCGGTGGCGAATGGCGGGCCAACCTGGATCACGCGAAACTGAAGGGGGCGCTGCTGAACGGCGCCAACCTCAGGAACGCCGACTTCACCAACTGTGACTTCACCGAGGCCGACCTGCGCGATGCCGATTTCCGGGGCTCGCTGCTGACGGATGCGATCTTCACAGACGCCGATCTGCGCGGCGCCAACTTCGACAAAACCGATCGCCGCGGCGCGGTCGATCTGCCCAAGGCGTTCGAGGAAGAAGACGAGGACGAGGAGTGAGCCTCCTCACCCTGAACTTGATTCGGGGTCCAATTATATGCTTCGAGACGCTTCGCTCCTCAGCATGAGGATGTCTTCCCCTCATCCTGAGGAGGCCTGAAAGGCCGTCTCGAAGGATGGGTCCTGAAGCGAGTTAAGGACGACGTTGCGGTTTTGGGCGAGATTGCCGGAGACTCAGATCCCCAGCGCCGTTTCGATGCGGCGGATGTGGAAATCCTCGACTTTGCTGACCGAATTGGCGAACGGCAGCGCGCTTTCCTTGTGCGCGCGGGCGACGGCCAGCGCCACGTCGACGATGAAATCCTTGTAGGCCTTGGCGTCGCGTTTATCGAGCCGCTGGTCGAGCATCAGGGCAGCCGCCTTGACCTGACGGAGCGCGGTTTCGACCGGTTTATCGCCGCTCATTGCCGACGCGACGGCGGTGCAGTGTTGCAGGAACGTTTCCTGGTCGGCCTCGACCACGTCGTCAAGCACGGCGGCGACGAATTCGGACTTGCGGCGCTTCTCGCCAGCCTTGCTCAGGAACTTGGCGAACGCCTTATACTCGCGCTGCTCGGACATGGTCGAATAGTCGACGGCGGAGATCATCGTGGCGACCACGAGCGGCAATCGTCCCAGCAACTCCCATTCGCCTTCGCTGAATTCGTCCGTGTAGTTCACGTCCCCACCTTACATGTGCAGCGCGCTCTGTAACTGGCGCAGGTAAAACTCTTCTTTCTTGCTGATCGAGCTGCCGAACGCGAAGAAGCCTTCCTTGGAGGCCGAGGCCACCGCCGTCGCCGCGTCGATCAGAAACTTCTTGTACTGCTTGGCGTCCTTTTTGTCAGCCACGCTTTCGAGAATTTCACCGGCTTCGCCGACCACGCGAATGCGGTCCTCAAGAGGCGACTCGTGAGACGCCGAGGCGCCGATGGACGCAAACAGGATATCGAACTCGTCCGTGCCTTCGTCTTCGATGGCGTCGAGTACGTCGGCGATGAGCCGTGTCTTGCCGTATTTCTTGCGCAGTTTGACGAGGGAGTCCTTGAAGGCCTGGATTTCCTCTTCTTCGGACTCCATGTCGTCGCCTGTGTCGTCGGATGCGGAAATGACCGCCGCCGCGATGATCGGCGCGGAGGCGATCTTCTGCCATTGTTCAGGATCGAAATCGCTTTTCGATGTCATGTTTTCCCCCAATTTCGAGCACGGCCCCATGCTAGCGCAACAAGGGCCGGTGTGTCATTGCCGGCCCGGGTTCTGGCCGCGCCGGTGCCGTTTGCGGCACGGCATAGGACTACGTCCGGGTATGCAACGGCGCCAGCCACATTTTGTCATTTATTGTTAAATCGGCTGAAACATTCGCTTCGTCGTCAACGCGCCGACAAACGCGCCGAACTGTGCTACAGTCGCGGTAATCTGCATCGGCCGCGCGGTGCCGTAATCGCCCCTTGGCCGGCAAACCGAGATGAGGAGACGCACCATGCGTAGATTCCTGAAACCGATCATGGCCGCCGCCGCACTGCTGGTTCTACCCGCGGCGGCACAGGCAGCGCCGCAGATGCTTGGCGTGATCGCGACATCGTCGCCGCTCAAACTGCAATGCGACGACAACACCTGCGTCGTCGAGTTGTCTACCTTCTGCTTGCAGTCGGAGCGTGACACACCGGACCGGCACCATGTCTATTCGGTGCATGATTTCTCAAAATTCAGCGTGATTGCCGAGGATGCCGACGGGCATGAACGCGAACTGCCGCTGAGCACCGCCAAGGTTCGTGCCGAGCGCGGCTATACCGCGGCCAGGATGGAATTCCCGGTACGCGATCTCGCGGCTCGCGAAATGACCGTCAAAAGCCTTGTCGTGGCCAAGGGCGGCGTGCTGGTACCGATGCCTGTGCCGGGCGACCCGAACCCGATCTGGGACGGCGAGGTCGAGCATGTGATGGCCTCGCTGCAGCCGGTCGCCGAGCGGATATTCAAGTTGCACGGCACCGAGTTCGAGGCGATTAAGGTCGTCAGCCGGGTGTTGAGCGAAACGCCAGCGCAAGGCCGCCTCAAGAAGCACGACCGCGACAACCTGTGGCAGAACACATTCGGCGAGACCGCGCGCGAGTCGATCGGTCCCGGTATGCACCGCGCCGCCGACGTGGTCGGCTACTGCCAGTACCGCACATCGCAAGGCCGGTTCTTCAGCGTGCGCCGCTGCCTCGAACAGCGCCTCGACGGCATGATGATGAATCTCAACACGGACTACTGGAAAGCGGTCAAGCCGGGCTCGTAACGGTCCCTAGGCTTCACCCACGTCATCCCAAACTTGATTTGGGATCCATGAATGATGGGTCCTGAATGAAATTCAGGACGACGGTTTTAGTTTTTTCGTGCCAGTAAACTTCTCTCACCCTACAATCAGCCCATGACAAATTACCTGAACGACGTTGAAGAACTGGCCGCCCAGGTGCCGGATGGTGCCTTGTTGGCGCTGCCACCCGAGTACAGCTTCGTGCCGATGGCGCTGGTGCGCGCGATCATCCGCCGTGGCGTGAAGGACCTGCACATCCTGACCGTGCCGATCAGCGGCATGGCCGCCGACATGCTGATCGGCGCCGGCTGCGTGAAGACAGTCGAGTGCGCGGCCGTGTCATTGGGGGAAGCCGGGCCGGCATCCCGTTTCGGCGCCGCCGTCGAGAGCGGTTCGATCAGGATCATCGACAGCACCTGCCCTGCGATCCACACCGCGCTACAAGCGACGGAGAAGGGTGTGCCGTTCATGCCTCTTGGTGGGATCATCGGCTCCGACATTCTGAAGTACCGCGACGACTGGAAGGTGGTCGACGACCCGATGGGCGCAGGGCATGGCCGCATTGTCCTGATTCCGGCCATCAGCCCGGACGTGGCGATCATTCACAGCCCGCTCGCCGACAAGGACGGCAACGTCTGGATCGGACGCCGTCGCGAATTGGCGACCATTGCGCACGCGGCAAAGACGCTGCTGGTGACGGTCGAACAAATCCAGGACGAGAGTTTGCTGGCCTCCGAAGAGACGGCCGCGGCGACGCTGCCCGGGTTCTACGTGACGGCGCTGGCCGAGGCGAAGATGGGCGCGAAACCGCTCGGCCTCGTCGAGCATTACGCGCCCGACGCCGACGAGATCGCGGCCTATGCCCGCGAGAGTCGGACCGAGGTGGGCTTCGACGCCTATCTGCAGCGGGCCGTGTTCGGCACGCAGGAGGCCGCCGAGTGAGCTATTCCCGCGACGAATTCCTGATCACGGCCATCGCCCGGCTGCTGGCGATCGACGACGTGCGCCACGTCGCCGTTGGCGCGGCGTCACCCATTCCCGGGGCCGCCGCGTTGCTGGCGCGCAAGGTCAACGGCGGCACGCCGCGCGTGTCGCTGATTCACGGTAAGGCCACGAACCCGTTCTGCGACGGCGGGCGCGAGATCTTCGACGCCGCCGGGCAGGGGCGGATCGATGTGTTCTTCCTGGGCGGCGTGCAGATCGACGGCCAGGCGAACCTGAACCTGGTCGGCACCGGCGACTATCCGACGGTCGACAAGCGGTTCTCGGGCTCGTTCGGATCGGCGTTCATGTATTTCACGGTGCCCAAGGTGATTCTGTTCCGTCCAGAGCACTCTCGTCGCGTGTTCGTGCCCAAGGTCGATTTCATCTCGGCGCCCGGTGTCAGCGACCCGGACGTCAATCGGCCGGGCGGGCCCAAGTTCCTGGTGACGGAGCTGTGCGTGATGTCGTTCGACAGGAATAAGGGCCGGTTCAGGCTGGAAAGCGTGACCCCCGGCCGCACGGTCGAGGAGGTGCTGGACAATACCGGGTTCGAAATCGACGTGCCGGAGAATGTGCCGGAAACACCGGCACCCGAGGAAGACCGGCTGGCGCTGCTACGCTCGTCCGTCGGTGCCGAGGTGGCCGATACCTATCCGGGGTTCGCCCGCGACGTGCTCGGCGTCGAGGTGGCGGCTTAGGTCACATTTCTTTCGTCACCCTGAACTCGATTCAGGGTCCATGAAAACATCCGTGTCGCTTGTGGCTCATGGGTCCTGAATCGAGTTCAGGACGACGGTGGTTTTGATCTCGTTGGGGAATTTTCTCTCCGTAGACGCTTGCCCCCTCACCAACCTCTCCCCTTTAAAGGGGGAGAGGGGTAGCTGCGGCATTGCGTCGAGAGTCCCTCTTCCCCACGAACGTGGGGGAGAGGACAGGTGAGGAGGTTTTACGTGCCATATCAGAAACTAACCACCTTGCCGTCCTCGGCGAGTTCGTAGTCCTTCGCGACGCCGTCGAGGTGCGCCATCATGTCCGGGCCGAAGTGAGTCAGGATGAGGCGTTTGGGCGCGATGTCCGGCATGTGCGCCTCGAGCGTCTTGAGATCGAGATGCCCCTTCACGGACTTATCGAAGAACAGGCACTCAGTGATGAACAGGTCGGCGTTTTTACCGGCGCCCCTGACGCCGTCGCACCACTGCGTGTCGCCGGTGTAGGCCACGGTCTTGCCGTCGACGGAGACCCTGAGTGCGTAGGGCGGATCGCCGCAGGCGTGCGAGACCGGAAAGGTCTCGACCTTGAGGCCACCGACGTCCGTCGTTTCCAGTTTCGGCATCTCGACGACGATGGTCTCGAACTTGCGCGGCGCATCCGTCGATCCGGGGAACAATAGTTCCATGGCGTCGTGCAGCCGCGCCCTGGTGCCCGGCGGGCCGGCGACGACAAGGTCCTTCGCGCGCTTGGAATAGAGCTGTGCGTCGAGGATAAAGAACGGAATGCCGGCGAAGTGATCGCCGTGGAGGTGCGTCAGCAGGATCGTGTCGATACTGTTCGGGTCGATGCCGTGATGGCGGATCGCCGTCATGCTGGTGGCGCCGCAGTCGATCAGAAACGCGGTATTCTTTGCCTGTACGTAAAAGCAGGTGTTGAAGCGGCCGCCGGTGCCGAAGGCGTCGCCGCAGCCGACAAAAGTGAGGTCCATGGTCTTCCCTTTGTTCTTTCCGGTCACGTTAGCGCGCCGGAAAATCTCCGGCAATCGTCGGACGTGGCGTTGCCTTCCGGGCGTGAGGATATACACTCCCGCTTCGTTAAAATCTTCTCGGGAGTTCAATTGTTATGACTGCGCAATCGGCGCCGAAGGGCGTGCTCGACGGTATCAAGGTTCTGGATCTGTCGCGTGTCCTCGCGGGGCCCTGGTGCGCCATGGTGCTGGGTGATCTCGGTGCCGATGTGATCAAGATCGAAAGCCCCGAAGGGGACGACGTGCGCCACTTCGGCCCGCCGTTCAAGAACGGCGAAAGTGCGTATTTCATGGTCGGCGGCCGCAACAAGCGGAGCGTCGTCGCGGATCTCAAGACCGAGGAAGGGCTTGTTCTCGTGAAGCGCCTGGCGCTGACCGCCGACGTGCTGGTCGAGAATTTCCGTAAGGGCACGCTGGAGAAGTTCGGCCTCGACCCTGTCGAACTGCGCAAGGAAAACCCGGGTCTGATCGTTTGCTCGGTCTCGGGATACGGGCGCACCGGGCAGATGTCGGAACGTGCCGGCTACGACTTCGTGATCCAGGCGGAAAGCGGCCTGATGTCGATTATCGGTGACGAGGATACGGAGCCGATGAAGGTCGGCGCCGCGGTCACCGATATCGTTGCCGGGCAGTACGCGACACAGGGCGTGCTGGCGGCGCTCTATCACCGCGAACGGACGGGCGAGGGGCAGGACGTGGATATCTCGCTGCTGGATGGCGCGGCGACGCTGTTGGCCAATCAGGCGGCGGCCTACCTGATGACCGGCGAGCGGCCGCCCCGGCTTGGCAACGACCACCCGACGGTGTGTCCATACCGGCCGTTCGAGACGGCGGATTATCCGATCGCCCTGGCCATCGGCGCCAATCGGCAGTTCCGCAAACTCTGCGCCGCCATGGGCCGACCGGAAATGGCCGACGATGACAGGTTCGCGACCAATCCGGCCCGGGTCGAGAACAGGAAGGCGCTTTACGAGATTCTGGAAGCCGAGTTCATAACCCGGACCCGCGACGAATGGCTCGCGGCGCTGCATGCCGAGGGGTTGCCGGCGGGCGCGATCCGCACCGTCGACCAGGTCATGGAGGCGCCGGAACTGGCCGAACGCGGCGTGGTTCAGGAGATCGAACACGAAACCGTTGGGCGCATGCGCCTCGTCGCCTCGCCAATCAAGCTTTCGAAGACGCCGGTGCGGGTCTATCTCGCGCCCCGGCCGCTCGGTTACGATAACGGCGATCCGGACTGGTTGTAGGTGGCCGGCCTCAAGCTTTGCCGTCATTCCGGCGAAGGCCGGAATCCAGTTCAACGTGTATTCTGGACCCCGGCCTGCGCCGGGGTGACATGACGGGAGCACCAATTGATATATTTTCTATAGCCCGCTGAGCCCTAGAAAATTTCACTAACCGACGTTGTGAAATAGGCGTATATTTCGCCATGGTCGAGATTTCGGAGCGCCAGACACAACAGCGGAACCTGCTGTCGCAATTGCTGCAGCAGCACCGCAATAATGCGTTCTACAAGAAGAACGAGCAGTCAGGCACGTACACACCGAAAGGCCGCGAGGTTCACGACACCGTCGAGTTGTCGGACGGGGCCAAGCTCGTCAATCTGAAGCGTGGCCTCGATCTGGCCCGCGATATCCTGGCCGAGAAGGACCCCGTTACGCTCAAGGAGCAGGTCAAACGGGGTTCCGAGGATATCAACCGTATCGGCAAGCTGTTTCGGGCCGTCTTCACCGGGCTGCGTTCTTTCTTCGGGCGTTTCTACTGAGCAAAACAGAAACCGTCACCCTGAACTCGATTCAGGATCCATGAATTCTTCCAAGGTGCTTGCGGTTTATGGGTCCTAATTCAAGTTCAGGACGACGAAGCGAAAATCGTCACAACCCGTGCCGTCTGAGTTCCATGCGCTGGTCGTGCTTGCTCTCGAAGCGGCGTTCGATGCGGCGCTTGATGGCGTTGATCTCGTTGCGGGAATACCTGGGCCGGTCCTCGCCGTTATCCCCGGCGCGTTCGCCGGCGGCGCGGATTTCGTCCAGTTCCCGGCGCAGTTTCTCGATATCGCCGTCCGGCGCGTCGTTTCGAAGCATGCGGCGGCGGTGGATCAGATTTAGCGCATCGATATCGTCCGGGCCGTAGACCGGGGCGACCGGTTCCTCATGCACATAGATATCGACATATCTCTGTACGGTGTCGTCGTCGACGGCGGGTGCCTTGGGTGGCCAGTCGTCGATATCGGGCGCCTGGGCGCAGGCGCAAAGCAACACGGCCGGGAGGAGGGCAAAAAGCCGTCTCATCCCCTCTATGTAAGGATCATCTGCGTGCAGCGGAAGAGGGCGATGGTCTTGCCCGTGTTTTCGTCCACCACCTCGGCGTCCCAGACGTGCGTACGTCCGCCCAGGTGCTTGGCCGTGGCAACGGCGCGGATCGCGCCTTCGCGGGCGGTGCCGACGTGGTTCGACTTGAGCTCGATCGTGGTGAAGCTTTTCGCGCCGTCGGGCAGGTGCGCCAGCGTCGCGTAGCCGCAGGTGGTGTCGGCGAGCGCGATCACCGCCGCCGCGTGCAGGTAGCCGTTCGGCGCGACGTGATGCGGTTTGATCTGGAGCCGCGAGACAAGCCGTCTGTCCGCGACCTCTATCGGTTCCACGCCCATGTACGCGGGCAGGAAGCCCTCGCCGCGGGCGGTCACTGATTCGACGGTAACGTCGGGACGAAATTTGGATTCAGGCATTATTGAAGAACTCCGTTGGCACGCAACATTTGCGACAGGAACAATAGAAAGAACGAAGCGCCTGTCCAGTACAACGCACGCAGAAAACGGGTTCGTTTTTTGTCGCGGATATCCGACACCTTGACGATTTCGAAAACGATTTCCCTGGGCCAGTCGGCTTTCATGACGGCGTTCACGTAGGCGTCGGTGTCCGTGAACTTGGTTGAATCGAAGTACATGGTGCCGTCGACGGCTTGATGATTGCGTTTCTTCGTCACCTTGTCGACACGCGACGGGTACAGCACCAGCGCGAACATGACGATCGGCAGGATGACGATGAGCCAGCCGGCGAACACGTACGAGCCGGCCCATTCCATCGGCACCGGCATGTGCTTGCCCGACTGCTGCACGACGCCGAGCGCGAAGATATAGCCGACGCCGACGATCTGCGCCTTGATGTCGTAGCTGCGGACCGTGTCCTGGGCCTCATGCAGCACGGCCATCAAGGCGTCGGCGTCGAGCTTGTCGTGAAAGTTTCCGGTTACCTGATCGGACATCGGTTCCTCCTCGCGGATATTTGCGTCTCTTCCATGGGCGGGCGCGGGCCACCATAGCGGATAATGTGGCGTGAGTGTGGCTTGGTCGTGGTTTCTGTGCCCCCTCACACAACCTCTCCCCCTGAAAGGGGGAGAGGGGGTTGCTGCGGTATGGCGTCAGGGTCCCTCTCCACAACGTAAGTGGGGGAGAAGATAGGTGAGGAGGTTATTCAGTGGACTTCTCCTCGATCGCCGTGATCTCCCGCTCGATCTCGGCGACGTTCTTCTTCAGACGTATCACGTCGGCTTCCGACGCGCCCAAAACGCCGCCGTCACGTTCGGCGGCGTCGGCATAGCGGCGCAACTGGTGTTCGAATTCGGCCTTGGCGGCGCGCAACTCGCGGAGGTGGGCTTCGCGCGCGGCGGCCTCGCTCACGACGCCTTTTTCTTGCGGGCCGGTTTGCCGCCGACGTAGGGGGCGAGGTACTGGCCGGTGAAGCTCTCTTTCACCTTGGCGACGTCCTCGGGTGTGCCCTCGGCGACCAGGTGGCCGCCCTTGATGCCGCCCTCGGGGCCGAGGTCGATGATCCAGTCGGCGGTCTTGATGACTTCCAGGTTGTGCTCGATGACGATCACGGTATTGCCGTTCTCGACCAGCGCGTCGAGGACTTCGAGGAGCTTCCGGACGTCGTCGAAGTGCAAACCCGTCGTCGGCTCGTCGAGGATATAGACGGTCTTGCCGGTGGCCCGGCGCGACAGTTCCTTGGCCAGCTTGACGCGTTGCGCCTCGCCACCCGAGAGCGTCGTCGCCTGCTGGCCCAGATGGATGTAGCCGAGACCGACCCGTTGCAGCGTCACCATCTTGTCGCGGATCGACGGCACCGCCTTGAAGAAGTCGGCGGCCTCGTCGACGGTCAGGTCCAACACCTCGGCGATGGACTTGCCGCGGAACTTGATCTCCAACGTCTCGCGGTTGTAGCGCGCGCCCTTGCAGACGTCGCATTCGACATAGACGTCGGGCAGGAAGTGCATCTCGATCTTGATCACACCGTCGCCCTGGCACGCCTCGCAGCGCCCGCCTTTGACGTTGAACGAGAACCGGCCTGGCTTGTAGCCGCGGGTCTTGGCCTCCGGCAGGTTGGCGAACCAGTCGCGGATCGGCGTGAAAGCGCCGGTATAGGTCGCCGGGTTGGAGCGCGGCGTGCGGCCGATCGGGCTCTGGTCGATATCGACCACCTTGTCGATGAATTCGAGACCCTTGAGCTCGTCGTGCGGGCCCGGGATTTCTCGCGCGTTCATCAGTTTCCGGGCCAAAGCCTTGTAAAGCGTCTCGATGATCAGCGACGATTTACCGCCGCCGGAAACGCCAGTGACGCAGACCAGAGTGCCGAGAGGCAACGAAACGTCGACGTCCTGCAGGTTGTTCGACTTGGCGCCGGTCAGTGCCAATTTCTGGCCTTTCTTGCCGGGACGGCGCTTGGCCGGGATCGGGATCGCCTCCTTGCCGGACAGGTAACGCCCGGTGAGGCTGTCGTCGCTGGCGATGATGTCCTTGGGCGCACCCGAGACGACGACGTGGCCGCCGTGCACGCCGGCGCGCGGGCCCATGTCGATGACATGATCGGCGGAGCGGATGGCGTCCTCGTCGTGTTCGACGACGATCACGGTGTTGCCGATGTCGCGCAGCCGTTCGAGCGTTTTCAGCAGCCGGGCGTTGTCGCGCTGGTGCAGACCGATGGAGGGTTCATCCAGTACATACAGAACGCCCGTGAGCCCCGAGCCGATCTGGGACGCGAGGCGGATGCGCTGGCTTTCGCCGCCGGACAGAGTGCCGGACGCGCGCGACAGCGTCAGGTATTCGAGCCCGACGTTACGCAGGAAATGCAGCCGCTCGTTTATTTCGCGCAGGATGCGCCGGGCGATCTCGTTCTGCTTTTGGGTCAGCGTCTTTTCGAGGCCGTCGAACCAGTCGGCGGCGGCGTCGATGGAAAGATCGGCGACATCGGAAATGTCCTTGCCGTCGATCCTGACCGCCAGCGCCTCGGCCTTGAGGCGCTTGCCGTGGCAGGTCTCGCACGGCGCCACGGTCTGGTAGCGCTGCAGTTCGTCGCGGACCCAGTTGCTGTCGGTCTCGCGCCAGCGCCGCTCCATGTTCGGGACCACGCCTTCGAACGGTTTCTTGATCTCGTAGCTCTTGGAGCCGTCCTTGTATTTCATGATGACGGACTCGTTGCCGGAACCGAACAGCAGCATTTCCCTGTGCTTCTTGGAGAGCTTCTTCCACGGCTGGTCCAGCTTGAAGCCGAAATGCTCTGCCAGGCTTTCCAGGGTCTGCACGTAATATTTCGACGATGCCCCGGCCCACGGCTGGATCGCGCCTTGCGCCAACGACTTTTGCTCGTCCGGGACCACAAGTTCGGCATCGAAGAACATTTCCGTGCCGAGCCCGTCGCAGGACGGACAGGCGCCGAACGGGTTGTTGAACGAAAACAGCCGGGGCTCGATCTCGTCGATGGTGAAGCCGGAGATGGGACACGCGAACTTGGCGGAAAAGACCGTCCGGCCTTCCGGTACGTGGTCCTTGATGCCGCTTTTCTTGGTTTTCTGGGCCTGGGTCTGGTCGGCATCTGCATCATCGACATAGGCGATGCCGTCGGCGAGATTGAGCGCGGTTTCGATGCTGTCGGCGAGGCGCGTTTCGATACCGTCCTTCACCACCAGCCGGTCGACGACGATTTCGATGTCGTGCTTGTACTTCTTGTCGAGGTCGGGTGCATCCTCGAGGTCGAACATCTCGCCGTCGATGCGCACGCGCTGGAAGCCGCGCCGCGCCAGATCCTGCAGTTCCTTTTTGTACTCCCCCTTGCGGCCGCGGACGATGGGCGCCAGCAAGTAGAGCCGCGTGCCCTCGTCCATTTCCATGACCCGGTCGACCATCTGGCTGACGGTCTGCGCCTCGATCGGCAGGCCGGTGGTGGGTGAGTAGGGGATGCCGACCCGCGCGAACAGGAGCCGCATGTAATCGTAGATCTCGGTTACCGTGCCGACGGTCGAGCGCGGGTTGCGGGAGGTGGTCTTCTGTTCGATGGAAATGGCCGGCGACAGGCCCTCGATGGAATCCACATCCGGCTTCTGCATCAGTTCCAGGAACTGGCGTGCATAGGCCGACAGGCTCTCGACGTAGCGGCGCTGGCCCTCGGCGTAGATGGTGTCGAAGGCCAGTGACGACTTGCCGGAGCCGGAAAGCCCGGTGATTACCGTCAGGCTGTGGCGCGGAATGTCGACGTGGACATTCCGCAGGTTGTGTTCGCGGGCGCCTTTGACGCGGATGGTGTCCATTTCAAGCCAGACCGGGGTCGAATTTCATGAGCCGCACAAGGAACTATCGGTATATGGGTTTGCCAGTCCCGTAAAGAAAGGAATCGGGCCCATATCCGCGATAATTGTGGATTGAATACGGTTCTATACGCCGCTCGCGGGATCGCGGATCAGCGGCGCTAACTTCACCCGAGACCGGGTCAGGCGGCGTGTGGGCGGTCTACGTTACAACTGCGGGCGATGGCCTGGGCCAGGTCGCCAAGGCGTTTGACGTCCTTCGTGTCCGGGCCGACCGGTGCCTGTTCGAGCCGGGCCGCGACGCCGAGCAGGCTATTGCACGCCTCATGCACATGGCCATAGGGCGTGCGTTCCAGACGGTCGTCCATATCCCTGGCGATCCCGTTCAGTTGCCGGATACAACGTTCGGCCAGTTCGGCGTCGTTGTTGCGCATGGCTTCGGCCAGCTTCTCTGCGCACCAGCCGACGCCACCGATGTCGCTGACGAATTTGCGTTCGTCGAGCGTGCCCGCGGCGGTCTCGATCTGTTGTTCCACGGTATCTCGCGACACCCCCTCGGTGATCAGCCTGAGTGGGTTCGGCACGTCGATGCAGTTACTGTCGACGCCCGGTTTGCCCGGGTTCTTGCGGCGATCCGGACCGACGTAGTCGGCGGTCGTGACGAACGGCTTGCGATGCTCCAGGAAGTATTCGACGCGGCGCCGGAAGGTCAGGGAATCGAACGGTTTGAGGGCGAGCCCGTCGAAGCCGGCATTGCTGATCTTGGCGATCGTCTTCTCGTCGGCATCGCTGGTCAGGCCGATGGCGACGGGGAAGGGGTCTTCCCCGAGCCGACCGTGCCTGACGTCGCCGAGCAGCGCGCAGATGGCGCTGGTTTCCGCGTGTACGTCACCGATCAGCAGATCGACGTGTCCCTCTTCGAGGTGTTTTCGGACCGCTTCCGCTCTTTCGGTGCTGACAATCTCGACAAAGCCGCTGTCGCGCAGGATTCCGTGAATCATCATCCGGAGATCCTGATTCGGATCGTACAGCACCACTTCTACATCTTTTATATGCTGCATTTCGACACCCACCATTATTACGATAGCCAAATGGTCAGTTGATTGAACCTAACGTAGCTGTGATCTACATCACAGTTTAATGGTTAATCACACTCATACGTCGTATTTTTTGAGTTCAACACGTGACCGATATAGACATGTCTTCAAGATAATGTCGGGAATCCGCTGCCGGCACGCTGGCGGGGCTCTAATCCGGCATCACAACGCGGAAAAATACCGCAAATCCTGCCATTGCCCGATACGTGCGTTGACACATGCGCCGCTGTGGCGAGACTGCGTCGCCGGGACCGAAGCGGCCATCGAGGAGAAGCGATATGAGTGAAGAACTGAACGAGGAATTCGAAAAGGCCGATCTGGTGCTGTCCGACGCGCTCGTGCAGTTTCAGGATCAGGGCGTGAGCCAGTACGTCTACGGCATGGCGTTGCTGGAGATCGGCATCGCCGCGCTGGTTAAGCTGGACGAGCCGGACGAGCAGATCCTCGACGTCGCGCGCACCTTTATCGCCAAGGCCAAGGGCTTCCAGGACACGGCCTTTCCTGTCCCGCGCGAACAGTAGCGGCGAAACGACTCCACTCGCATTTCGCCACCCGTTATAGTGCCGTCGAATTCATCCAAAAGGGGGAAAAATGGCAGGCTCAGTCAACAAAGTCATCCTTGTCGGTAATCTCGGCCGCGATCCCGAAATCCGCTACAGCCAGGCGGGCCAGAAGATCGCCAACATGAGCGTCGCCACCTCCGATCAATGGCGTGACAAGCAGTCCGGCGAACGCCGCGAAAAGACCGAATGGCACCGCGTCGTGGTCTTTGACGAGCGCCTGTGCGATATCATCGAAAAATACGTCAAGAAGGGCTCCAAGGTGTATCTGGAAGGCTCGCTCCAGACCCGCAAGTGGACCGGCAACGACGGGATCGAGAAATATACCACCGAAGTCGTCCTGCAACGTTTCTCGGGCGTGCTGACCATGCTCGATTCCGCCGGCGGTGGCGGCGGGGGCGGTGGTTATGGCGGTGGCGGCGGCAACGACGAGCCGCCCTCCTGGGACGGCCCCGACAGCGGCGGTTCCGGCGGATCGTCCGGCGGCGGCCGTGGCCCCGGCGGCGATCTCGACGACGAAATTCCGTTCTGATCTGATTTCCGTTACCCCCTCACCCAACCTCTCCTCCTGAGAGGGGGGAGAGGGGTACGTCCCATTATCGATCCGAGAGTCCCTCTCCAACACTTGTGGAGAGGGGGCAGGTGAGGGGCATATCCCGAAGTGAGGATCGCCGCATGACCCACACGCGCCGAAACGTGCTGTTGCTGGCCTGCTGCCAGGCGCTGGCGATGTCCGGTACGTCGATGCTGCTGACGATCAGCGCGCTGGTCGGTGTCATGTTGGCCCCCGACAGGACGCTGGCGACCCTGCCGCTGGCCGTGCAGTTCGCATCGACCACGCTTTCGACCATTCCGGCCAGCCTGTTCATGGCCCGCGTCGGGCGCCGCGTCGGCTTTACGTTCGGCCAGGTTCTCGGCATGGGCGGCGCCGTGGTCTCGACCTACGCCATCTGGATCGGCTCGTTCTGGCTGTTCCTGGCCGGCGGCGTGCTCCTGGGCGTGCACAACGCGTTCTGGCAATACTACCGCTTCGCTGCGGCGGAATCGGCATCGGAGGATTTCCGCGCCCGGGCGATTTCGTACGTGCTGGCGGGCGGGTTGGTGGCGGCGTTCCTGGGCCCGCAACTCGCCAAGTGGACGGCCAATCTGAGCGCCGCGACGTTTGCCGCCAGTTTCTCGGTGATCATCGGCCTCAGTTTCGTCGCCATCGTCCTGTTGCAGTTCACGCGCATTCCAGACCAGCGCCATGAGGGCATCAGCGGCGCGGGACGCCCGATCACCGAGATCATGGCGAGCCCGAGCTTTATCGTCGCCGCCATGTCGTCGACCATCGGCTACGGCATGATGAACATGTTGATGACGTCGACGCCGCTGGCCATGACGTTCTGCGGCTTTGCCTTCAACGACGCGGCGACGGTGATCCAATGGCACATCGTCGGCATGTTCCTGCCGAGTTTCTTCACTGGGCATATCATCAAGCGCTTTGGCGTCGTCAACGTGATCGCCACGGGCGCCGCGCTGCAGGCGGTGGCCATCGCGACCGCGCTTTCCGGCATCGACTTCGCCAATTTCTGGTTCGGGCTGACGTGCCTGGGCGTCGGGTGGAATTTCATGTTTATCGGCGGCACCACCCTGCTGACCGAGGCCTACGCCCCCGAGGAGCGCGCCAAGACCCAGGCGGCACACGATTTCATGGTGTTCACGCTGGTCGCCATCACCGCGTTCGCGTCGGGCGCGCTGCACGAAACCCTAGGCTGGCAGGCTGTCAACATGATCGCCGCCGTGCCGGTCTCGGCGGCGTTCATCGGCGCCGTCTGGTACGGCGCGCGCAAGGCGCGCTCACCGGCGCTCTGAGCGGGATTTCGCAGTGCCGAAAAAAGCCCTGCAAAAGCGCCCCGCGAGGTTGTTCGGAGGGGCGCAAAATGCTAAAAACAGGGGTCTATCGCGAGTGCTTTCAGGGCGCTCAAGAAACGACGCTTAAGTAACTGATAATAAAGCGATTTACACAAATTGACAGATACGCCTGAAGCGCCGCCGTCGGCGACTCCGCCCGATGACGTAACGCCGGTTTCGATTATCGATGAAATGCGCAATTCGTACCTCGATTACGCGATGAGCGTGATCGTCAGTCGCGCGCTGCCGGATGTCCGCGACGGCCTCAAGCCGGTGCACCGCCGCATCCTCTTCGCGATGAAGGAAAACGGGTACGAGGCCGGTAAGCCGTATCGTAAATCGGCGCGCATCGTCGGGGACGTGATGGGTAAGTATCACCCGCACGGCGACCAGGCGATCTACGACGCCATGGTGCGCATGGCGCAGAAATTCTCGATGCGGCTGCCGCTGATCGACGGGCAGGGCAATTTCGGCTCCATGGACGGCGACCGCGCCGCGGCCATGCGGTACACCGAGGCGCGCCTGCACCGCGCCGCGCACGAACTGCTCGAGGACATCGACAAGGACACCGTCGATTTCCAGCCCAACTACGACGAGACAGTGGTCGAACCGAAGGTGCTGCCGGCCGGGTTCCCGAACCTGCTGGTCAACGGCGCCGGCGGGATCGCCGTTGGCATGGCGACCAACATCCCGCCGCATAACCTGGGTGAGGTGATCGACGCCTGCTTCGCGGTGATCGAGAATCCCGATATCTCCGTCGACGAGATCATCGAACATCACGTCCCGGGCCCGGACTTTCCGACCGGCGGGCTGGTTATGGGCAAGAACGGCATCATGTCGGCCTACAAGACCGGGCGCGGTTCGGTGGTCATGCGCGGCCGCACGACGATCGAGGAAATCCGCAAGGACCGTTTCGCGATCGTCATCCATGAAATCCCGTACCAGGTGAACAAGTCGCGCATGGTCGAGATTATCGCCGAGACCGTCCGTGACAAGCGGATCGAGGGAATTTCCGATTTGCGCGACGAAAGCGACCGCACCGGTGTGCGGGTCGTCGTCGAGGTCAAGCGCGACCACGAACCGGAAGTGGTGCTGAACCAGCTGTTCCGCTACACGCCGCTGCAGACCTCGTTCGGCGTCAACATGCTGGCGCTGCACGAGGGTCGGCCGCAGCAGATGAACCTCAAGGAGATCATCGCCGCGTTCGTGAAGTTCCGCGAGGAGGTGATCCGCCGCCGCACCATTTACGAGCTCGGCAAGGCGCGCGAACGGGCGCACGTTTTGGCCGGTCTTGCCGTCGCCGTCGCCAACATCGACGAGGTGATCGCCCTGATCCGCCACGCGCCGAACCCGCAAGATGCGCGTGAGCAGTTGATGGCCCGCGAATGGCCGGCCGAGGACGTGGCGCCGATGATCGAGCTGCTGGACGAACCCGGCCGCGGCGTCGTCGACGGTAAGTACATGCTGTCGGAAGAGCAGGCCAAGGCGATCCTGGAATTGCGCCTGCACCGTCTGACCGGGCTCGAACGCGACAAGATCGGCAACGATCTAAAGGAAATCTCGGACCGCATCGCCGAATACTTGGAAATCCTTCGCTCGCGCGAAAAGCTGCTCGGCATCCTGGTCGACGAGTTGCACGAGATCCGCGACAAGTACGCCGACGACCGGCGCACGACGCTGGAGGAAGACGCCTACGAGCACGATATCGAGGACCTGATCCAGCGCGAGGACATGGTCGTCACCGTGACCAACGCCGGTTACATCAAGCGGGTGCCGATCTCGACCTACCGGGCGCAGCGCCGGGGCGGCAAAGGGCGCGCCGGCATGGCGACGCGGGACGAGGATTTCGTCAGCCAGGTCTACGTCGCCAACACGCACCAGCCGGTACTGTTCTTCTCGTCGACCGGCATGGTCTACAAGATGAAGGTCTACAAGCTGCCCGTGGGCACGCCGCAGGCACGCGGCAAGGCGCTGATCAACCTGCTGCCGCTGGATCCGGGCGAGACCATCTCGACGACCATGGCGCTGCCCGAGGACGAGGATAGCTGGGACGACCTGTTCGTCATGTTCTCGACGGCGGCGGGCAACGTGCGACGCAACCGCCTGTCGGATTTCACCAATGTCATGGCCAACGGCAAGATCGCCATGAAGCTGAACGAGGGCGACGCGCTGGTCCGCGTCCGCACCTGTTCGGAGGACGACGACGTGGTGCTGTCGACCAAGGGCGGCAAGTGTATCCGCTTTTCCGTCACCGATGTGCGCGTGTTCTCGGGCCGGACTTCGGTCGGGGTGCGCGGCATCAGGTTGAAGAAAGACGACGAGGTCATCGCCATGTCGATCGTCAGGCATAACGAGATCGATACCGAGACCCGCGATGCCTATCTGCAGGCCGAGCACGCTTATCGCCGGCTGCATAACCCGAACGCCGACTACACGGATCGCGCCGAAGACAAGGCGCGTGACGAGGAACTGGCCGAGCGCATGGAGGAGCCGGCGTTCGCCGATCTTTCGGAGCGCGAGGAGTTCATCCTGACGGTCACCGGCGACGGCTTCGGCAAGCGTTCGTCGGCCTACGAATACCGCACGTCCGGGCGTGGCGGGCAGGGCATCACGGCGATCTCGCTCGACCGCGGCAAGGGCGAGGCGGACGCGCATGTTGTGGCGTCGTTTGCGGTGATCGACTCGGATCAGGTGATCCTGGTCACCAACGGCGGGCAGATCATTCGCACTTCGGTCGACCAGGTCTCCATCGTCGGGCGCGGCGCGCGCGGTGTCCGGCTGTTCAGCGTTGCCGAGGATGAACAAGTGGTTTCGGTCTCCAGGGTCCGAGAAGCGGTCGGCGACGAGGACGAAACCGGCGAGGAGGGTGGTGCCGTGCCGGCCGCCGTGGCCGCGTCCGAGCTGCCGGAAGGCGCCGATGCCGAACCGGAAGGCGACGCGGATGAAGCGCCGGAGGGCGAGCCGGACGAGGAGCAGGGCGCATGAGCCAGAAACGCGTCGGCGTCTATCCGGGCACCTTCGATCCGGTGACCAACGGGCACATGGACGTAATCGGCCGGGCAACACGCATCGTCGACGAGCTTGTCGTCGCCGTCGCCGTCAACATCGGCAAGGGGCCGTTGTTCACCCTCGAGGAACGGGTCGATCTGCTGGAGGGCTCGCGCGCCCGGCTGCAGGCGGAAGCCGCCGAGCGCATCCGCATCGTGCCGTTCGACACGCTTTTGGTCGATTTCGTGCACGAGCAGGGGGCGTCGATGATCGTGCGCGGCCTGCGCGCCGTTTCGGATTTCGAATACGAATTTCAGATGGCGTCGATGAACGCGCGCCTCGACAGCCGGATTGAGACGGTGTTCCTGACCGCGTCCGAGCGCAACCAGTTCATTTCGTCGCGTTTCGTCAAGGAGATCGGGCGGCTTGGCGGCGATATCGGGCACTTCGTGACGCCCGAGGTCAAGGACGCGCTGATGCAACGCTTCGCTGAACTGGATGCCGCCGAAGGCAGTCAAGCGGACGGCCCCGACGGCGGGGGTGACGACTGATCCTCAACTACTCGGCATGACTTCAAAAAACCGCAAAAAGGGGAAATCGGGCGTTGACCGCACGTGCCCGTCTCCGTAATGTCCCGGCGGTCCGGACGGGGCAGACGCGCCGCCCGGATAAATGTTAGAATAGAGTCCTATGCGCGCTTAGCTCAGCTGGTAGAGCAACTGACTTTTAATCAGTAGGTCACAGGTTCGAACCCTGTAGCGCGTACCAATTATATCAAGGGGTTAGGGGAATCCTCTGGCCCCTTGATTGCTTCTCGGTCGCGCATCGGTCGCACAGGGCCGGGATTCGCGGACACGATCCCGTCAACCTGGCTACGTATGATACCCCTACTCTCATCTTCATCCCTGTGTCAGAAGGGTTCTTACGCGGGCAACACTTCGTCGCCGTTCAGCGGCGCGGTGCAGCCCTGTTTCATCCACCAATCGAGAAACTCGTCTCTCGCCTCGGCAGTCTCGAATGTGATTAAGAGTGGGTGCAGGTTGCGAACGTTCTCGCCGTTCATATCGAACAGCGTATTAATCGCGTGCTGCATTTCCTCTGGCCCCATGTAAGACGGCTCGCCGAACGCCTCAGCCATGTCGTGAGCGAATTTCGTTGTTTCGATCATGCTGTCTGTGCCCACGTTACTGGTCTTCGATTTCGACGTGGTACTCGATGGTTTCGATCCCGATATCGACGCACGGATCGCTGCCGTCTTCGAGGCGAATGTCGAAATACCCGAAAGTCATGTCTTGCTCGGAAAACTGATCGCCGGTCAGTTCGTGAATGTGTGCCGCCAGCGCGGCCCGCACATCTTCACTCGTCAAAACAATCTTCATTCCATTGCCCTCCAAAGGCTCTCAATCGGTCGCGTCTTTGAAGCCAGGGAGAAACTGGACCCCGACCGTTGGAATTAACGCCGGACGCCAGACCATGCCGCAGTGCTGGCAAGCGTGTGTGTGGTGTGGCTTAGTGGCGAACTCGCCTTGATCGACGTGCCGCCCGCCGCAATCGGGGCAGTGCAGGATCATCGGCAACGGCAGCGGCGCATCAAACACGACATATTTTTCGCCGTTCTTATCCTCAAAAATTGTTGGCTCGCTCATGTCAAAAACTCCGCTCGTTTAACGCCGCCGACCTTGGCGGTATTCTTGGATTGAAATCCCACGGTTGAAGCAAAGGCCAAGCCACTGCGTCCGCAGATTGAACCGCAGCACTCCATCCTTGTTCGCCGTGAACCGATAACCGGAAAAATTGAGGCGGTTGCCGTTGGCCCGAACCTTCCGGGCGACGCCCTGAGATTTAAGCCACTTGGCAAAATCCGGTATTTCCGTTTCGTGTATCTCACATTGGCTCATGTCCAAAAAATCCTCCTAAATGGTCAGGCGAAAAATCGCCTCTTGGAATTGGTCAACACGCGGCGCACGGTCAGAGACTCCTTCCCCGTGTCTTGATCTTTATGCCAGCCGATGCACTCCCAAATGCCGGGCATAAATGGCTTGCGTTCATCAAAGCCCTCATACAATGGGCGTTTCAGTCGCATCATCCTGAACATGATTAATCTATTCATCGCCCGATGCCCGCTCGTTAATCTGCTTTCATCACTCGAAGCCATCCAATCGCCTGACAGCGAAGCATATGCAGGACGGCTTCATCTCGCGTCATACCCATCGCGTCTGCGAAATCGTCAATAACATCGACGAGCTTGGGGGGTATGTTCGTTGTCACTTCAATGTCAGTCATGGCGCTCGTTTCAGTCGTCGTTGCGCTTCGGGCTGTCGCCCGCTTTGGTGCTCATGTAGAGCCGCACCTTGTCGCGTTGAAAATCAGGCGCGAGAAACTGGTTTAGATTTCCGGCCTCGAATTGATCGGCCAACTCGCGTAGACCCTTCGCCGTGATTCCATGCCATGCGTCTTTATCGGAGAAGTGTGGCGCTAACAGGCCTTTATCGACCAGTGAGCGCGAAACCTTGTCTCCCACGACAAGCGCCGAGAACGGACTCGCCATTGAGGCCAAGAGGCAAAGCTGATGTTTTCCTAGTCGCATGTCAGGCTCCTATTCCTGCAATCCGTCCATCTCGACTTCTTCGATGAACGCCTCGATCCGCTTCTCCATCGCGAGGTATTCGTCAAACAGAAGTTTCTCGCGCTCGGAAGTCATCGGTTCACACAGCCGACGATGACCCTGCGCTGCGACCATCGCCCGGAGTTTCCCCTTAGCCTCTTCCCACAGGACCGCTTTCTGTAACTGGATTTCGACTTCTCGCATGTCCGGTACTCGCTCCTCACGTTACAGCCGCCGCGACCACGCAGGCGGCCAGTAAAATCACCACGTAGAGCGAGAGAAGATTGGTTAACTCCTCTTTCTGCTCCGTACTTAATCCCAACTGTTTTTCTTCACCTTCGCGGGCGCTGAATAAGAGACCCCGCCCGGACGCGCGGCGGGATGCTTTAAATTTGAACGGTTTGTTTTTCATCACTTGCCAATGCCTTTCATAAGCTAGAGTTACTGCCCGTTATCCCCGCGTCCGCACCCGTGGGCGTAGGGTGGGGGTTTAATCGGCTGTCTCAAACTGTTTCTCCATGAGGCGCTGCTTGTACCATTCGGGTAATCCGCGCGTGACATGGCGGCGGATTTGCGGCCACGCCCACTCAAAGAGCTTGTCTTTGATCTCGTCTTCACACTCTTTCTTGATGTCGGCGGGGACTTCTTTCATCAGCATACCGATGTCACGCGGCGAGTGTTCTAGGGCGCCTGCATCACGCATATGCTGGACCGCCTTCTCCCACCGGGCCTCGGTTGTGTACGACTCGCCAAGCCGGGTCACGATGTCCTTGGCGTTGGGGTTGCTGGCCTTCCACTCGACTTTGTGCCGCTCCTTAAATCGTTCGGAGACGTGCTTGCCCAACAATGCTTTTTTGTCAGGACCGAACCGCGCGTAGTTTTTAATAACGACCCCCTCGATTTGCTGCCCGCCAAGGCATGATTCCGTGTCCAGCATTGCCCGGAACATCTCGATATCTGAGACCTCCCCGTTGTGCATAAGGGGGACAACATCAAGGCCAATTCTTTCGGCCTCCACTGCCTTTTCTTCCCAAGAAAGATAGGACTCGTGGCCATCGTTGATATCGAAGATGATGAGACCATTTGTCGGAGTCCGGTCATAAGCGAGAACATTATGCTTGGGCTTGGCAAGCCACTCCGCGCGATATGTCCACCCCTCTTTGAGGGGCAGCGATTGAATGTGCTCTGCCGCCGCCGCAAACATCTTTTCCGGGGCATCAAGGATGAGCTGCTTGCCCTTTGATCTGGCGCGATACTCGCCGCCGAACAAGCCGAACGAAAATTGTGACCCGTCAACCTTTTCTTCTACGAGAACCGGACCATCAAAAAGCTCTGCGAGCGCCCGGTGCCCCAGCGCGAAAATACTCGGATAGCTGTGCCAGGAATCACTCATCACACATATCCTTTCATGCTGCCTGTCCTTCGGCCTCTAGGCCCCGTAGGTTGCTGTTTCGTCACTCTCTGGCGTCGTACACGGCGCGGCCAGCCCGCCGGACTGCTGGGCGTACCATCGCCGCACATCGGCCCATGTCAGGAACCCCTGTGCGATCAGGTGTTCGGCGAATAGCCGCGCGGCCTTGTGCGCTTCGGCGCGGGCGGATGAGTCGACAAATACCTTTTTGTTGCCGCCCCGGATCTGCGCGGGGAAGATGCGGCCCGTCCACGGACATGTCGCCATGTCAGTCATTGGCGCCACCATGGGTGTTGCTCGCTTCGTAGGCCTCGATGTCGGCCATCCTGTAGAGCACCTTGCCGCCCTTCGACGGCTGCACATAGGGTGGCCCATCGCCTTTCCATCGCATGTTGCGGAGCGTGGCTTCTTTCATGCGCCAGCGCTCGGCCAGTTCCGCCGACGTCAGGTATGACCCCTCAATCACTTGTGCTTCCGTCATTGTTCGTACTTCCTTCGGTGCGGGGATTGTTGCCACAGGCGCTCGGCAACGGATTTCAGGTCGATCCCGTATTTTTTCTCGAACGTGTCGTGGCCCCGGTGGCATTCTTCGTGGTGTCCGTCGCAGAGCGGTACGCACCACTTGTCGTGTGGCTTCTCACCAGTGCCGCCCTGTTCGACATAGGGGATTCCCTTGCGCACATGGTGCCGGTGAATCCGCCCTCGGCATTCGTCATTCGCCACGCAGCACTCAAACCCGCCGACCCACTTGTAGTGCGAGGGCGCGCGCAGTTCATTGCGCCGGCGCGTCGAGTTCTGGTGTTTCCGTTTCAGGGGCGTCTGTCTGCGAAGGATGCTCATGCCGCGCCTTCCTCTTTTGTTGCAACGCTGTGCTTGCGCACGTCGTCGATTTCGATGGCGCGCGATCCCGGCAGCCAGGTGCGATGCTCAAGCCAATCCAGCATAGCGTCGGAAGCCTGCGCGCAATTCTCTGCCGCCCGGATCGCGGCGCGCAGGTCGTCGTCGGGCTGTACACCCTCGAACAGCGTGCCAGCCATGTCCGCTTTTTCATTTTGCTTAATGAACATCTCGACAAGAAATGCGGCCGGATCACTGGCGCCGCCCGCCGCCTTGAAATCGGGCTGGGTAACGTCATAGCGCAAAGGCAGATGCCGGCACGTTGCCGTGTAGATATCGAAGGGCGGCGGCGTGCTACGGGAAACGTCGTCGATCGCCTGCAGCAGCGCCACCTCGCGGCCCTCGTACCCCATGACCCATTGTTCCATGTCGCTGCTATAGCCGTATGTTGTCGCTTCTTCCGTGTGCATCATGCCGCGCTCCGCGTTGCGCCAGAGGCGCTACAGAGAAAGTCCCGAAGGGCGCGATGCAGGTTTGGGTCAATCCGCGTTTCGCCATAGACCTGGGGGCAATGGTCGAGCCTGTCGATAAGTTGCCGCGCTTCGTGGAGGGGCTGGGTGGGAGCCAGGCTCCGCGCGCTGTATTCGGACTCCCGGTACAGGTGGCCGCGGATGATCAACGCCGCAACGAGACGCGAGACACCCGCCGTCGACTTGAGCCCGAGTCCCTTGGCGATTTCCCGGTAGCTCGGGCTCACGCCGTGCCGGGCAATGTGATCGCGGATGAAGTCAAGGCATCGCTTCTGCTGTGGCGTCATGCTGGCCTCCGCATCATTTCCTTGAAGTCCTCGGCCTCCTTGTCGGTGAGGGGCGGGAAGCTGGTGATGTTGTATTGATGAATTACGTCCCGTTTCCCAGTCGTCACTGGGTGCTTACCTGTCGATTCAGGTGCCGCTGGTGCGCTTCCATGAGAGGCGGCGCGGGACAATTTTGTCAGGCTCTTAGCGCGGGGAGAGGTCATTGGTTGGCTACCTTTCTGAATCCCAGCAAAAACCCGTCGAGGAGCGTTAAAACACCAAAGGTGAAGAGTGCCGCCGGCACGATAACTTGTCCCTCATCATGGAAGTATGCCGCTACGGTCCACTGGAATAAGACTAGGAGTCCGTTTCCTATGGGAAAATAAGCGTACATCACCCCTCTCCTCTGGTCAGGGTGGTGAGGAGGACGCGACCTACAGCCCGCAGGCTTGATAGGTTCCTGCCGTATTTAATTCCAGAAAGGGGGCTCGGGCCGGTCGCCTTGCAAAACTTTGCCAATAAATCCAAGACTTCCGGCAACCTCTCCAACACCCTCTCCGCGTCATACCCGAGGGCGGAGAGGCGGTTGGCGGTCGTGCCAGCAAGGGCGATGAGGTTGGCATCTGCTTTGATAAGCGCCGGATCGCCGTGACTGCCAGCCGTTGCCATGAAGCAAACGCGGTTATCTGCATCGCTATGGATGACAAGCGCATTGCCGTCACCGTATCGCTCAACCGTCCACTTCCCCGGCGTAATCCTGTCAGCCATCGTTCTCTCCTTGGTTCAGCAATGACAATTGCCGCTGATCGCCGGGTTGCCGACAGGCTTGCCGCACATCAGGCAGTTTCCCGGCTTCACTTGAGCGCGGCGTGCAGACAGCCCAGCGTCGTGGTGTGTCATGGGCTCGCCGCACTTGTGGCAGTGGTCATCGGGCCTGCCGCTGCTGTCTTGAGACGCAGTGCCGCAGCATGAAGAAAATGGTGTGCTGTTGTATGGTCCGCTGGTGCGCGTATAAGCCATTATTCGTTCTCTCCTGCCTGTAGCGCGGCGCGTTGTGCGTCGATTGCTCTTGAGAGTCGCCTTGTGATTTCCGGCCTACTGCGGGAAGTCATGAACGGCTGCAAGTAATCGTGCAGCGCCTCGTCCAACTCTTGGCCAGCCTTCCGCAATTTCGCGTTCTCTGCCCGTAGGGTGGTGAGTTCGCGTAGCGCATAAGCGGCCTCGTCGTCGTACTGGCCGGTCGGTGATTGCTCGTAGAACACTGCCGCACGTTCTATCTGTTCCGCCGTGTATTTCTCACTCATCGCCGCAGTCCTCCGGGGGTGTGGGCTTCCATCCATCCCAATCGCTGGGGATGTCGTCATCCTTGTGAACGAATCTGCCGTTGACGGCTGTGTAAAACTCGTCCGGCTTGCCCCATTTCCCGCTATACCCACTCCGAATACGTCGGTCGGGGTGCGCTTTGAGAAACTTTTCGACAGTTAGGACCGCGTCCCGGTCTACGCTTTGATACGTGTCGGGATAGCTCATTTCCGAATGCCAAAGGTGGTTGTAGTCGCAACCGACTTTAGCCGCATCAAACGTCCGCCTTTCTTTACGGTCGTAATAAGGTTCGCTGGACGACCATGTTATTTCGGTATCGAACATACCGCGCTCGAACGCCGGGCCGGGTTGCTCAAAGCCGTCCTCGCTACGAACGCAAGCGAAGTCCTGCCAGCGGTGCGGATACATCTGTTCCGGGATTAGGAGGTAATAGCACCAAATCCCTTGGTTGAAACGATAGCCGTCGGGGTCGTATCCGTGGAATGAGAGAATATAGCTCACGCCATCGTGCGACTTTCTCCATGTCGTCGCGCCCGCAAGTAATTCTTCATATGTCGGCTTCATCACTTGCCCTCCTGTGCTTTGTTGGTGTAGCAGGGGCAGTTGTCGCAGCCGTCTTTCTCAAGCCAATATCCGCCATCGCTGATATGCGGCGGCACATCTGGCCTGCCGACACTCCAAGTGCACGCGAACCCCCCAGGGTATTCCTCGACGCCGTAGGCGCACGTCTTGGCATGTGCCGCACCCCCGTCCTTGATACCGTCCGTCATTGCCAATCCCCCGCTTCCTCTTTCGTGATGAAAAAATGAATACCGTGGCTGCATTCGTTCCAGCGGTTTTCATCCCAACTGTCGGGGTAAATGCGCTCGCCGACCCGGTACACACCGCCGCGCTCGCTAGTCGCTTCTTTCGCCCCCTCGATTTCCAGAACGTCCGCAAATTCGGCGCGGCACTTGCGGCTTGTTGAATTAGACCGCCTGGCATCAGCGGGGATGCGAAGCTTCACAATGCGCCCGCCGGCCTTTTTCCATCCGATCAGGTCGCCTTCAGGTAGGATGACCGTTTGCGCCATTGCGAGTTCAGCGTTTTTGGCACCCGCGAGATAGGCATCCGCGAGATTGGCACCCGCGAGATTGGCACCCGCGAGATTGGCATCCGCGAGATTGGCATCCGCGAGATAGGCACCCGCGAGATTGGCACCCGCGAGATAGGCATCCGAGAGATTGGCACCCGCGAGATAGGCATCCGCGAGATTGGCATCCGCGAGATTGGCACCCGCGAGATAGGCATCCGAGAGATTGGCACCCGCGAGATTGGCACGCGTCTTTACCGCCCACTTAACTGCAAGCCCGAGCTTCACGGATCGCGGAGCATCCGCCGCGGAATCAATCTCTGCCGTGAATTGGACCTGCCCGGTAAAGCGGTTGAATACCTCGAATTTCATTGGGTTACCCCCCTGTCTTGCAGCACGCATTCCGCCTGCCATTTCTTCGCCTCCAGGGTGTCCTTGAACAGGTCGTCTAACCCCTGTGAAAACTCGCCAACGTCGATATCCGGGATCATCTGGCCGTGAAGGTCTTTGACTAGTTCGTTCATCCGTTCCCGGAACCGTTCAAGTTCCTCTACCGTCCGAACCACCTCGGAGGTTTCGTAAGCCTCGTAGGGGTTGGTGCTGATCGGGGTGAAGTCGAGGGCCATGGCTCTATTCCTCTCTATTCGGTGTCTTGGCCGGTGGCCCGAGCGATGGCGGCTTCGGTTTTCGCGATCTGCGCCTCGATCCGCTTGCATTGCGAGTCATTGCGGAGGCCTCGGTATTCGGCCCGCCACGCTTCAACGAATTGCAGGGACGATTGCAGCGCTTCCAGAAGTTCGTCATGGCAGTTGACAGCGGCGACGATGCGTTCGGCGTTAGCCTTCTGTTCATCGTCGTCACCCCAAAGGCCACCCTGATAATCAGTGATGCCAACGGCATGGTCATCATCGCCCGGACGATCAACGCCGACCCCAAGAAGTTTTCCGTTTTTGGCGTAGTAGGCTTTCCAAGGCCCCGGCGTATGTCTGCTTTCCATCACGTCATCTCCCTCTGGGGGTTAGGCTGCGCACGTCGCGGCGGGTGCTATACCGACGGCCTCCGGGAACACCCGGGCCGGCTTCTCGCCCATGCGCTCGAGTAATGCGGCGGCGTGTTCCGTTCGGACGTGGACCGGCTCAAGCGCGTGCCACAGGCCCTCACGTTCGGCCCGTACGGGATCCTCGTCGGCCTCGGCGATTTGCCGGTTGCCTTCTGTCCAGACGCGTTGAAGGGCGGCCGCGCGCTCCCCCCGCGTCAAGCCAAGCAATTCAGCGTCCAGCTCGTTTCGGATCAATTCAGGCGATGCCATCATGCGGCCCTCCCTGCATTCTGTTGAAGTTCCTGCGAGGTCACGCCGACCATGTCGGAAAGAACGTCGAGCACATCCTGCTTAGATTCCTGAAATGCCTTCTTGCCCATGGCCTTCTGGGACTGGGATTTCGCGGTGAACACGGTCACGACGTCGTGTTGACGAACGACAATCGCGTAGTCGTCCATGGCGCCGACGAAGGCGACCATTTTCTGAGCCTCCGCCGCGTTGGCGCAGACGATAACCCTCTCATCCCTGTAGCCTGCCTTGATCAGCGCCCACTTGCGCAGGTGATCGGCGGTCGGATGGCGTTCGGCCAGGTGTTCGGGAAGGTTTCTCCAAGCCTCATTGACGGCGGCAAAAAAATGATTGTGCGAGTTGACCGAGCGCGGCTCATGGACCGCAAGCCGGTAACTTTCCCCGACGACATACTGCCGATCCGCCGCGGACTGGCTGCGCGGAATCATCGCTTCGCCGTCCCAGTCGAAAAGTATGGCGTGGGGGGCGGGCATCAGAACGGAATCTCGTCGTCAAGATCGCCGCCCGGATCACCCGCGCCCTGTCCGCCGGAGTCCGGCCCGTCCCATGAGGGCGCATCGCCCTCGCCATCGGCGCTTTCGCCATCGGCGGGCGGCGGGCCGTTGCGCTGGCTGTCCAGCATCGTGAGGACGCCGGAGAACCGCTTGAGCACGACTTCCGTGGTGTAGCGGTCGATGCCGTCATTACCGGCCCACTTGCGAGTTTGCAGGGCACCTTCGATGTAGACCTTGGAGCCTTTCTTCAGGTACTTCTCGACGATGTCGGCAAGACGCTCATCGAACACGACAACGCGGTGCCATTCGGTACGCTCTCTGCGCTCGCCCGTTGTCTTGTCGCGCCATGTTTCAGACGTGGCCATGGAGAAATTGCCGATCTTGTCACCGGCCTGGCTGTAGCGGATTTCAGGGTCGCGGCCGAGATTGCCGATGAGAATGCATTTGTTGACTGAACCCGCCATGATCAGCGCACCACCGAAACGTGATCTTCAAAGATTTCGACGCCCTTGAGTTCGTGGCCGCCGGCGCGGATATAGGAGCGCACGGCCTGATGCAGCGCGTTCATCGGCAGGTGATCACGGAGCGCTTCGAGGTCGATCGCTGCCCGGTCGAGGCTGTCCTCGCGGTGCTTCCATTCGGTGCGGAGCGAGGCAACGGACCCGTTGCCGCTTCGGGTGCGGCTGGTTTCAGCGGCATTGACCGAGGCGGCGCGACTGGACTGCTCGGCTGCCGCTGCGGCTTTCTTCGCCGATTCCTCGGCGGCAATCGCCGCATCCAGGTCTTCTTCTTCCGCCAGCGCGGCGGCCCTTTCCTCGGCCTCCTTGCGGGCGCGCTCTTCTTCCTCGCGCGCCTTACGGGCCTCTTCCTCGCGACGACGACGCTCTTCCTCGTCCTTCTTGCGCTGATACGCGGTCAGGCGTGCGCTCACGGCCTTCTTGATCTTGTCTAGCGGCTCCATGACGCCGGACTTGAAAAAGCCATCGACCTTCCGCCCACCATCCAGATACGGTTCCTTTTCGTCGACGCGGGCCTTGTCGGCGTTCTTGGTGCAGGCGGAAATCTGTTTAATGAAGTCGGCAGCCTTACCCGCCGTTTCCTCGTCGTCGATGGTTTCCGGAACGCGCTCGAAGGCGCCAGAAAGTTCGTCACGCCGCGCCAAGAGGCTTGCGTGATCTTCGGTCAATCGCGCCGTGATGGGGTCGGCGTCCTCGGGGGGCCGGTTGTGCCCGATGTTCGGGTTTTCGGTAACGTGGGCGTCCATAATGGCGATCTCCTTGATCAGAAAGCCGCCGCCGCGTCGGCGACATTGGCGGTGGTTTGGGGGAGGGGGGCAGATTCGCCGCCTTGTCCGCGCAGCACGGCCAGCACACGGTCGCGCTCGGAGAGAAGGGCGGGGATTTCGTTGCGGAGTCCGTCCTGTATGGCGGTATCCGGTTCCTGGCGGATGACCAGCAACGGCAAATCGGGATGATAGAAAATCAGATCGCACCACTGACGCGCACAGACCATCATCTGCCCTTGGGTCTGCTGCACGTAGTCGGTCGGGCAGCGCCCATTTTTCTCGTAGTAGAGAATCGCCTTGATGTGGTTTTCGGCCTTGAGGCACTTCACCTCGGCCATGCCATCATCACCAACCATGCCATCGGGCGAACAGCCCATGGTTTCCGCATCGTCGGTAACAAATCCGACCGGCTCCACGTCGCAGCCATGGCGAAGCTCGTAAAGGGACATCGCCTCGGCTTCGAGTTCGCGGCCCCGCTCGGTGTGTGCATTGCCCGCCCATGCG
Source organism: Rhodospirillales bacterium (assembly GCA_965229805.1). Classification (GTDB taxonomy): domain Bacteria; phylum Pseudomonadota; class Alphaproteobacteria; order Rhodospirillales; family Casp-alpha2; genus UBA4479. The sequence goes on from CBDDJO010000002.1 coordinate 1,898,108, forward strand.
TCTTCAAGGGCCTTGCCGGAATAAAGCTCGGCGGCCAGCGTCAGCGCATACGTTGCGGCGGATTTCGACGGCTCGCCCTTCGACGTGACGATCTTGGAAAACTCGGATGCGGTCGGCATCCCGGCGCGCAGCGCATACCATTCCGGCGAGCGCTGTTCGATATCGTTGTGGAAGACCGGCATCAAACGTGCCCCCCCGCCTCGTTGAGGGTCTGGATCGCCTTGGCGTAAAGCCTTTGCGGGATTTCCTTGGGCGAGGTGATTTCCGCCTTCGCGACCTTCGATATGTAATCGTAGAATTTCGCCTCGTTGGTGGGCGCGCGTTCGATAAGGCCCTGCAGAAGCGCCTCGACGTGTTCGATCTGGTTTTCGTCGAGGGTTTTTGCGCCCTCGGATGTGCGCCCGTCGTCGTCCTGCCCCTTCGCGGCCATGCCGGTGGCGGCGAGAAGGGTGTACCGCTGCAGGTAGGTAATCGTGGAGCCGACCGCCTGAATGTTGTTCTTGCCACCCGACTGATCGGGGCTTGCGGACAGCGAGGTGCTTTCGGAGTGCCCCTTGTCATGCGTCAGGATGCACGTCACGGTGATCTGCCCGTTGCCGGGCTGGTCCGTGTGCCAGCGGTGCGAAATGCCGTGTTCGGCGAGCGCCTTCCCAATGACTCCGGAAACCTGGTCGAGCGAGGCCGAGTCGTACGCCGTCGTTCCCTTGTCTGTCGTGTAACTGATGTGCATGTTCTTGATGATCTGCGGCGGGTCGGCCTTGAACCCGGCCATGGCTGCGACGTATTCCTTGCGCGCCTCGTTCTTCTCCCAGCGATCCTGCATGTCCATGAGCTTTTCGAGGCGGTCGAGATCGGCGCCCTTGTCCATGGCAATTTGCAAAAGCTGCATCGGGGTCACGGCACCCCCGGCCTGCTCGGCAACGGCGGCGCTTTCCTTGTGCGCCGCGACGGCCCGGCTTTCGGACGCATCGGCTACCGGTTCGTCGTCCGGCGCCAGCACCTCAGCCTCAGCGGAATTACTCTTAGTAGCGTTCATGGCGATCTCCTTTCTGATCACACTATAAACAACCACTAAAAGTTACGCAACTAAAAGTGACGTAAAAGGGCAAAAAAATTCACGGCCCCCTCAAGCGCCGCAAAAATGACGAATCTCAGTCCTTGTTCTTGTCCTGCTTGCCCCGGAGGAGGTAGTCGGCGGATACGTCGGTCATTTCGCAGATGAGATCGAGCACGTCGAGCCTGGGGATCGACTGGCCACGCTCATTCTTGGTGTATCTGTTGTACTGGACACCCAGATCCTTGGCGAAATCCGCCGCCGTCTCATACCCGGCAATGATCCGGGCCGCGCGCAGGCGCACCCCGAAATCCTTCATCATTTTGTCCAGTGAGCGCCGTTTGGGCATGAAGTCCCTGTTTTCAACCACTTGGTGAACCTGACGCTGTTATACCGAGAGAGGGGACAGATTGGTAATAAAATGTGGTTGCATTGAGGCGCAGATTGTGGCAATTAAAAGGCTACTAATAGTAGTCTGGAATTTAAGTAGTTAAATGAGCAGAAACAGCTACACCGCACCGAAGGCCTCGAAGTCGCAGGCGTCATTCATCGACGCACTGGGCGGCAATACAAAGGTCGCCCGAAAGGTTTCCGAGCGCATGGGGTTGCGTAAACCCCTGAACCGCTCGGCGGTCGGACAGTGGAAGGTCCGGGGAATCCCGTATGCCTACCGCGCGGCCCTGACCGCGCTGGCGCTCGAAGAGGGGGTTTCCGTTCCCGACGACCTCAACGGCATGCCGGGGGCCGCCTGATACATGCCCGAACACATCGCCACGCCAGACCTGTTCAGTTGGGAAGCCCCGCCATCCTACCCGGATGCGCCGGGGCATCGTCATGTCGATACCAGTGTCGAGGCGGCGGCATCCATGATCAGCCGGGCGCACACGCTGCGCGAGGAATGCATGGACTTGATCAGGGAAACCCCGGACGGCCTGACGGCCGATCAGGTGGCGGCGCGACTGGGCGAGTCGGTGCTCAGTATCCGCCCGCGCATCACCGAACTCAAGAAAACCAACCGGATCGCCGACACCGGACGCCGCAGGAAGAACCACAGCGGGCGGGCCGCGGCGGTGATGGTGGCGATATGACGGCGCAACAAGTCAAGCTTCCGTTCGATGATGACTTCAAGGCGGCGAGAGATCGCGCCCGCAAGGAAGTGGCGGACACCAGCATCGGGCATTGCAACGGCACACCCATAACGTTGCAAGGCTTTCTAATGCTCCATGACAACCCGCCGGAAACCATCAAGATGGTGACGCATAACATCGCTGCCACCTACGACCGGGAAATGCTAGCCGAGTGGCAGCGCCTATTCAATCCGACACCGCTAAAACAATCATTCTGGGATAAGCGCCCGTGGCTTCGGAATCGGCGCGAGAAGTTCATGTTTCTTGGGCTTTGGGGGTTGTCCTGCATAGGCGGCGCATGGCTCGCGCTGCGCTTTATCGATGGCCTCAACTGGATCGTAAGGAGTCTGACATGACCGACGTTAGCGGAGTCGCGTCCGAACGCCTGAGATCATTCGTGGAAAGAATTGAACGACTTGAGGAAGAAAAGGCGGCTCTCGCCGGGGATATCCGCGAGGTCTATTCCGAAGCCAAAGGCACAGGGTTCGATGTCAAGGTGCTGCGCCAGCTTATCCGCCTCCGCAAGATGGACGCCTCGGACCGCTCCGAAATGGAAGAATTGCTCGACGTCTACAAACGCGCACTCGGCATGGGCGGCACACCGCTCGGCAACTGGGCGCAACAACAATCTGCCGCAGAATAGGAAAGGAAATAATCCAATGTGGGAACAGTACGCCTTCTGGGGCGTTTATTTTTCGGGCGCGGTTTCGTGCGTCATGGTCGGGTTCGCTTCGGTGCTCAACATGCACGACAGGGGCGAGAAGTTGCAGTTTCTCGGCACCGCCTTGCTCGCCTCGCTTTTCTGGCCTGTCGCCGCGCCGGCGCTTGCCGTCTGGTGCCTCTGGAAAGATGCGAGAAACCCATGACCCGTGCGCTTGAGTTTCTGGCCCTGATCTTTTTCCTGTTCAGCATCTACGCCGGATTCGAGCTGATCGGCGCCCCACTGGAACAGGCCCTACACGCGGGGCTTTTCTAATGGACATATCAGACCGCGCCACGGACCTCGAAACGCTCGAGCGGGAACGCCTCATCGCCAATGCGAGAAGCACATCCACGCCAACGTGTACGACAGGGGAAATCATGGAATGCGAGGACTGTGGGGAAGAAATCCCCGAAGCCCGCAGGAAGGCGATTCCAGGTGTGAAGCTTTGTACGTTCTGCCAGTCGGAGAACGAGAGGGGATGACGGTTCGTATTGAACATGGTGATTGCCTTGAAATCCTACCGACGCTGGACGAATGCAGCATTGATGCGGTCGTGACCGATCCGCCATATCACCTGCAGTCCATCGTCAAGAGGTTTGCCAAATCTGGCAGGACAGAAAGCACGCGCAGCAAATCAGGCCCACACCAACGGACAGCACGCGGATTCATGGGAAAATTGTGGGATGGTGGTGACATCGCCATGAACCCCGCAACATGGGAGGCGGTCTATCGCGTCCTTAAGCCCGGCGCGCACCTGATTGCACTTTGTGGTACGCGCACCGAACACCGTGTCGCCTGTGCAATCGAAGATGCCGGATTTGAAATCCGCGACCGTATTCTTTGGCTCTACGGCACCGGTTTTCCGAAATCGCACAATCAGCACGAAGAATGGGAAGGGTGGGGCACCGCCCTGAAGCCTGCCATGGAACTAGGCGTCCTCGCCCGAAAGCCCCCGATCGGAACTGTTGCCGAGAACCTGCGTCAGCACGGAACGGGGGCGCTGAATATCGATGGGTGCCGTGTTCATTGTGATGACGCGCAAGGCGGCGCCTACGCCATCAAAAGGTTCAAGCCGGACGCTACCCTCGAGGCGACTGGTGGTACATGGAAGTCCGACGATATTGATTTTCATGGTGAGATGAAGCCCGGCCGATGGCCCGCCAACGTCATCCACGACGGCAGTGAAGAAGTTGTAACCGCATTCCCCGACGCTCCCGGACAGTCCGGGAGCGTGACGGGCAATGAACCATCTTCTCCTTTCGCGAATATTTATGGCGATATGCCGAAGCGTGCCGGTCGTGCCGATCCGCGCGGCGATGTTGGGACTGCTGCGAGGTTTTTCTATAGCGCCAAGGCGACGAAAGCCGACCGCCTTACATCGAAACACCCGACCGTAAAACCTGTCGACCTCATGGCCTATCTGGCGCGGCTGATCACGCCACCGGGCGGCACGATCCTTGATCCGTTCGCGGGATCTGGCACGACCGGCATGGCCTGCATTCGCGAGGGCTTCGATGGTGTGCTGATCGAGCGCGAAGACGAGTACGTGGCCGATATCAAGGCCCGGTTCGCGCATATCTCCGGCGCTGACTGCCCGTTGTTTCAGGAAATTGCCGATGCGTGACTACTCCAAGATATCCAACACCCTCTGGCGCTCACGGAAGTTCCGCCTGATACGTACCGATGATCAAGCGCGGCTCCTCTACTTCTACCTGCACACATGCCCGCAGGTGAACAGCGTCGGCTGCTTTTCGATTCCGTTGGGCTACATCTGTGCCGATACAGGGTGGAACGAGAAAGCCTCTACAAAGGCTATGGAAAGCCTCGGCAAAGCCGGTTTGATCGAATGGGACGGGGCTGAGGAACTTGTCCGCATCGTCGATTTCATTCCCCATGACCCACCTACCAATCCACGCCACGCCGAAGGCATGGCCAAGATCGCCATGGGGCTGCCCGACACACCAATGAAATCCAGCGTTATCAAGGATTTGCTGGCGCAAAAGCAGGGTCAGGATAAGCACGACATGGAGGCTGAAATGGAAAGGCTTTGCAAAGCCTCTACAAAGCCTACCGAAACCCCGCTCCCCTATCCCGCTCCCGCTCCCAAGGAAGAATCCTCACTACGTTCGGATTTGTCGGCAGAGACCGACCCCATCGATGCCGCGTTCGATGCCTACAACGCCATGGTTCAGCGGCTACCGATCGACGCCAATGGAAAACCCCCGATTCCGCTTTGCCGAAAACGGACCACCGCCCGGCGCCGGTCGATGAGCGCGCGGCTCAAGGACTGTGGGGGGCTGACGGGCTGGGGGTATGCGCTGGATAGGCTGGCGAACACCCCCGGCCTGCTCGGCGGGCACGGCGGCGATGGGCATGAAAACTGGACGGCGGATATCGACTTCTTGCTGTCCGAGCAGAAGTTCACCCGCCTCATGGAAGGTAAATACGACAACTGGGGTAGGGGTGCGCCGAAAAACGGCGCTGGCCCGACCATGGATGATTTGAGACGTGCGGCAGCCGAGGCCGACCGCCGCGAACAGGAAGGTGTGATATGACCGGAGCTGACGTTTCCAAACCGCTGCAATGGTTGCTGGCGCACACGCCGCACGAAACCGACCAGGCATTGCAGGCAAAACTACCCGACCTTGAAGTGAAAACCGCGTTCAGGTTTCCGCAGGACGGCGAACCGTACGAGGCGATCGAGTCTGTCAGCCGACCCCGCGGAATCACGCAGGCGCGGATCGACGAAATAAAAAACACCCTCTTGGCCGCGACCGCACCCGCGCCGCATGGCCAGATCCTCAAGTGGCTGGAACGGCTCAAGTCGATCACCGCGGCGCGCAAGGAAGGCGAACCACAGACCGTGGAGCGGATGAAGAATATGACCGAAGAGCTCCGGGCCTTCCCGGCAGACGTGGTCAAGGCCGCGCTCCATGAACCGATGACGTTCTTTCCGGTCTGGGGCGAACTGCACGCCAGTCTGATGACGCTTTCCAGCAAGCGCCGGCGCCTGCTCGATATCGTCCGGACATGGCAGCCGTGGTCGGCGGAGGATGAAATCGCATACCTGCGCGAGCGGTTCGGGGAGGCGCGTCACATGGAACACCAGCTTGCGCATAAAAACCCCGAAAGATCGAAGGCCTTCGCCGAAAAGGCGGACGAAATCAATACCGAGATTCAGCGCCTCGAAAAGGGCGGGGAACTCCGTGGTGCGGCATGAATCACGAATGGGAAAAGAGGATGAAAGGTAGGCGTTTCCAATGACCCGCTCCCAGATCATAGAGGTGATGGCGAGGGGAATGTGCCGAGCATCGGTTGTCGGTGATGATGGTCCGTTTTGGTCCGAGGCGCACAGTCAACGATACGTCGATGCGAACTGGCTGAACTATAAGCGGCGCGCCGAAGCCGCCCTCACCGCCCTTGAATCCACCATGAGCGACGAGCTTCGGGCCGCTTGGGAAAAGGAGATCGACGGCAATGGATAACGCCCACAAGAAAATCAGCAAACTCGCCCTCGCGGCTCTGGAGATTGACGGGACAGCCCGAGACCTTCTCAAGCCCACGGAGGAGAGGGTGCAGGAGTGCATCCGGGTCTTGGAATATGAGAGGGCCAAGCATTGGGAAGGTAAGGTCTCACATAGCCGTATACAGGACGCGATAACCCTCCTCGAAACCCTCCTCTCCGAGAACAAGGCGCTGCGGGAGCGTGTGCAGCTCGCTGAAGACGCAATGCTTGGCTACAGGAAGATGTGTGAAATTCAGGCGGGAGCCGTTTTCACAGAAGACCCCGGCCAACCTGAAATTGCCTTTTACGACAAGCGCAGCCACGTCGCCGTGCCGAGGGAGCCGACTGAGGCGATGATGGAAGCTGGGCAAAAGATCATCGACTCTGACATACCGCCGGGAGTAACGCCGTGCTCAGATGATATTTGGGACGCCATGCTCACCGCCTCATCGCAGGAGGGGGAGTGATGGGCTGGCACTGGAGCGATAACCCAGAGCGGTATAAACCCATTCGTTGTGCTGTTTGCCACAAATGCTGGCTCGATACAAAGCACATGCAGTGCGTCTATGGCGGCCCTTTCGATGGATACCTGTTGCCGGACGGGACAGTGGAGAAAATATCCCATGACCAATAACAGCGAAGACCTGGTGAGGCACAAAGAAGGCGCAATAGTACCTGGCGAGGATTTGGTTCTTTGTAACCGTGGAGGTCGTTTGCGTTGGCTCAAAGCCAGCACTGTGATTTCCAAACAATCCGACCTCATCGAACAGCTTGAGCGGGAGAAGGATGACGAAACTCGCAACGCAAATCGATGGGCTGAGAAATACGATACCGCCAACGCCGAAGCCGACACGCTGGCGAGGGGCTTTAATCTCCTTGCTGATTTCATGGATGGTGAGAGCCGGTTTATGTGGTCCTCGGAAATTCAGAAAGCCGCCACCATCGCCAGCCGCAGGGTGAACGGGGAATAAAAGTAGCGGTGTTTTCCGGAAGTCACCCCGTGCGCGCCTGAAAAGCCCTGCACAAAATGAAAAACACCGCGCAATAAAGTAACTAATAGTGGTTTTTTGTTGACCCCGTAAGGCCCCGGCAGCATAATCCCGCAGTCCTCAAGAGGGGGAATCCATGCCCAAGACGGCAGCCGCGCCCAAGCAACCCGACATCGACGTTTCCCGGCCCTATCCGCCGGCTGAAATGGTTGACGAAGTGGTCAACGCGCTGGCCGAAACCAATGGCAAGGCGTTCCTGCCCGCGCCGGACGTGGAGGCTTGGATCGGGTCCGCGTATCTGGACGAATCCGGCCCATTGTTCGATCTTGAGCACATCCACCTGAAACAAGCCCATATCGGCGTGTTGTGGACGACTGTTTCGAACGAGCGCCGCATGCGTGCCGTCGTCGGTCAGGCAGAGATGCCATCGCAATCCAATATGGGCGGCAAGTGGCAGCGTGCCAGAGCCGAGCAACAACTTATCCGGTGGTTCGGGGATGTTCCGGACTTTCTCATCACCCTCGACGCCGTACACGCAGCGCACATTGACGACGTATCGTTCTGCGCCCTCATCGACCACGAATTAAGGCATTGCGCACAGGCGCTCGATTCTCACGGCGCCCCGAAGTTCAGCCGGGAGACCGGCAAGCCGGTGTTCGCGCTACGGGGGCATGACGTCGAAGAATTTATTGGCACGGTCAGGCGATTCGGTGTCGTCGATAATTCCGTGCGCGCGCTCGCCGACGAGGCGGCTGAGGTTCCCGAGATCGGCCCCGCGAAGATCGCGCAAGCCTGCGGCACGTGCTTGAGGAGGGCAGCATGACAATACTCCCCATCCTCACCTACGAAGATCCACTTCTGCATTCCGAATGCGAACCCTTCGACTTCGACCGCCCGCAGATCGACATTCACGCCTTCTCGCAAGACTTGTCGGACACCATGTACGAGCACGGCGGCGTTGGGCTTTCCGCGCCACAGGTCGGGGTATTGCTACGCATCTTCGTCATGCGAATCGACCGGAACAGCAAGGCCACGGTCTGTATCAATCCCGAGATCGCCCGCCAGTCCGGCACGATCAGCATGGAACCCGAGGGCTGCCTGTCATTCCCGCGTGACTTCCGCCCGAACGTCAAGGCCCCCACAAAGCTGGCCGCACGGTTCCAGGGTCGCGACAGCACATGGCGTGAGCATGAGTTCCGCGGCATTCAGGCCCGATGCTACGCGCATGAACTGGACCACCTCGACGGCAAGACCCTTCTGGACCGCGCATCGACCGAGGCCGTTGAAGCGGCGAAAGCGAGGGCGGCGTGATTGATTGGGAGGCTGCTCTTTGGGTGACCCTGTTCTTGAGCGGGTATGTGCTCGGCAGGATTCAGGCCCCGACCCCTCACGACACGGAGCCGAAATGCCGAAACTGAGTGAGGAACAGAAAACCTTCATCGTGACCGAGTTGGCCGCCTATCGTTCGCCGACGGAGGTGGCGCAGCGCGTCAAGGAGGAATTTGGCATCGAGATCGACCGCAGGCAGGCCTACGAGTACGACCCGACAAAGGCGCACGGAAAGCCGCTCGGAAAGAAATGGAAAGACCTGTTCGCCAAAGCGCGCAAGGACTTTATTAAGAAAGCCAGCGAGATATCCGTTTCGCACAAGTCGTACCGGCTGCGCGAAATCGCGGACATGCACCTGCGCGCCAAGCAGATGGGCAACCTCGTCCTCGCGTCATCGCTCCTTGAGCAGGCGGCCAAGGAAGTGGGTGGATCGTTCACCAACCGGCGCGAGTTGACGGGCAAGGACGGCAAGGATCTGCCCGCACCCAGCGCGGTGGTGGTGCTGCCGCAGAAGGAATTTGTCGAGGACGGAGCCAAGGAGGGCGCTGAGAATGACGAATCCGCATAATCGCGTGCTGTGCGTCGAGGACGTGGCGGCTATATGCCATGAGGCGAATCGCAATCTGTGCGTATCGCAGGGCGATATGACGCAGCCGGGATGGAATAACGCCCCGGCGTGGCAGCGCGACTCGGCTATCAATGGCGTCACATTTCATCTCGACAACCCGCTGTCGTCGGCCTCCGCCAGCCACATCAACTGGATGGCGGGGAAAGAGGCGGATGGCTGGGTTTATGGCGAGAAGAAAGACCCGGAAGCCAAGACGCACCCGTGCATGGCGCCGTTCAACGAGCTTCCCCCGGAACAGCAGGTAAAAGACTTTCTGTTCCGCGCCATCGTTCACGGCCTCGCGCCGTTCGTGGCGAGATAGGTTTGATGGGGCGGACCCCCTCCTTCGTTGACCGGGTGGTGGCGCAAACCGCCATCCGGTCACACCCGCCGGGCCGGGCGGCCTCGGCAAAAGACCGTCGATCCCGAACCGCGTGCTCCCCAAGGCTACAAGCGCACGGCAAGGGCAAGTGCAGGGTCCGGGCAACTTTGAAAGGCAGTAATCGACGGAGCCGCCCGTTTTAACCGGCAGACAGAAAGGAACGCCGAAATGGATAAAATGACCAACGTTTCACAGACCACGAACAACAGCACCGGGGCGTATTCGTCCGGCGATCTCGTCGGCGGCAAGATGACGTTCGATATGAGTGCGCTGCGCGGCGACAACGGCGAAGTCGTGCTCGACAGTGTCATGGTGCAGGACAAGTCGACGCAGGGCGCCGACCTCGATCTCGTCCTGTTCACGCAGGATATATCGACCGAAACGACGCTGACCGACAATTCGGCCTTCGCGCCGGCCGATGCCGATCTGGCCAATGTGGCTGCTGTGGTTTCGTTGACGTCGCATGCGGCCTTCAGTGCGAGCGGCGTCAGTCAGGTGAACGACCTGAAAAAGCCCATCAAGTTCGGCGGGCCCAACGACGACATGAAACTCTACGGGGTTCTGGTATCGCGCGGCACGCCGACGTATTCGGGCAGCACCAACGAGTTGACCGTGAACCTGGCTGCGCGGGGGTAATCTGTCCAGACCCGCCCACTACCGCTGCCTGTCCTGCGACCACCAATGGTCCCAGCCGATGGGCGGCGGCAAGCCGCATAGCCATGACGGCCCGCCGGACGGGTGCCCTGAATGTGGGCACAAGTGGATGACGTGGGAGAATTACGAGGAGTTTAGGCGACCATGAGCGTAACAGGTAACGCCCCAGCCTTCCAAGCTGGTGATGCCGGTTCGAGTCCGGCTGGCCGCTCCAAGAAATACGGCACGCACTGGGAAAAGCGGTGGGATGAGCAGGACGGTAAGTGCTTCTATTGCGGCGAACCAATGTCGCGCCAGCGCTGGCAGACACCACCCTGGGATAGGACGCCGGACCCGAACGGATGGACGGTCGACCACCTTCTGCCGACCGCCGAGGGCGGAAAGAATGCATGGGACAACAAGGTTCTATGTCACCAGCCCTGCAATCAGGAGAAGGGCAGCCGCCTGCCGACATGGGCCGAGGTGCGGCGCTTCGAGGACGTGATAGGGAAGATCGCGCACCTTGTGCGCTCGCAGTTGACGGCGATTCATCGCCGCAGGGCCTAGCCATGCCCACCCTCGCCCAAGACACCCGCCCGCAGATCAGACCGCAACCGGGGCCGCAGACGCAATTCCTGCAATGCGATGCGGACGTTGTAATTTATGGCGGAAGCGCGGGGGGCGGGAAAGGGCTTCGTCCCGATGAACCGGTCCTTACGCCGTTCGGTTGGCGCGCGATTGGCGCCCTCAAGGTAGGAGACGCCTTGTGTGCCACGGACGGCACGGTGACGCGGGTGATTGGCGTTTATCATCGTGGCGCGCAACCGCTCTATCGCCTGACATTCTCAGACGGTGCGGAAATCGAGTGCGACGCGGATCACATCTGGCTTGCGTGGCCGGTCCGCCGATGTAGAAAGATCAAGAACCGCAAGGTGACAGGGCAGGACTCGGCGCGGAAATGGACAACGGCGCAGATTGCCGAGCACTATCAGGCCGGCAAGGAAAACCTGAAAATCCCATGCCTTGAAGCGCCAGCGACATTCAATGTGGCGGGCACGCTCATAGGGAAAAGCCACTATCAGCGGCGGACCATTCCGCCGTATGTGCTGGGTGCGCTGCTGGGCGATGGCCACCTCGGAGTGAGCGGAATCACAATCGCCACCGAGGACCGTGAAATCATTGATGCAGTAGGGGCGGGCCTTGGCGTGTCGCTGCCGTGTTACGAGTCGGAAGGAAAAACCAATAGCTACCGCGTCCCGAACGCAGCCATCATGGACGACCTGTCCCGGATGGGCCTGGTGGGGAAACTGAGCAATGAGAAGTTTATTCCCAGGATTTACCTTTTCGGCGGCGAGGAAGAGCGCTGGGCGCTGTTGCGCGGGCTTATGGACACGGACGGATGGGCCGAGAAGGACCGGGCGATATATTACTCTACCGTGTCCGAACGGCTTGCGGATGACGTCACGCACCTCGCTCGATCTCTTGGCGGCGTTGTAAGCCGCAGCGAGAAGCAGCCCCACTACACACACAACGGGGAGCGCCGTGCGGGACAGCGGGCTTATGCGCTGAGAATCAAGCTGCCAGACGCCGAACGTGCCTTCGGCCTAGAGCGAAAGAAGCGGTTGTGCCGCGGCAAGACACATCAATCAATGGGGCGGACGCTGGTTTCAATCGAGCCCGCCGGCCGGGGCGAGACGGTTTGCATCGCGGTGGCGCACCCGAACTCGTTGTTCATCACCAGCCACTTTCTCGTGACGCACAACACCTGGTCCTTGCTTCTCGAGCCGATGTACGACATCGACAATCCGCTGTTCGGCTGCGTCACCTTTCGCCGCACGACGAAACAGGTCACGAACGAGGGCGGACTGTGGGACGAGGCGGGTGATATCTACCCGACCATCGGCGGCAAGCCGAACCAGAACGACCTCAGTTTCAAGTTCCCGTCCGGCGCCAAGCATACGTTCGCGCACATGGAGCACGAAAAGAACCGCCTCGACTGGCAGGGGTCGCAGATCCCGCTGATCCAGTTCGACGAATTGACGCATTTCAGTTGGCGCCAGTTCATCTACATGCTGTCACGGAACCGCTCGATGTCCGGCGTCAAGGGGCGCATCCGCGCGACATGCAACCCCGACCCGGACCACTGGGTCCGGCGTTTCATTGACTGGTGGATCGGCGAGGACGGATTCGCCATTCCCGAACGCTCCGGCGTCATCCGCTGGTTCATCATCGTCAACGACGAGGTGAAGTGGGGCGATTCCCGCAAGGAATTGACCGACGCCTACCCCGGCAGTCTACCCAAGTCGTTCACCTTCATCCGCTCAAGCGTGTACGACAACAAGATACTTCTGGAAGCCGACCCGGGCTACCTCGCCAACCTGCAGGCCATGCCCCGGGTCGAGCGCGCCCAGCTTCTCGACGGCAACTGGAACGTCCGCGCCTCGGCGGGCATGTACTTTAAGCGGGGCGACTTCAAGATTGTTGACGCCGCCCCGGTGGCTGTTCGCTCTGTCCGCGCATGGGACCAGGCCGGCACGTATGCCGACATGGAAGACCCGGACGACCCGGACTGGACGGCGGGCGTGAAGATGTCGATCGGCGCCGACGGGTATTTCTACATCGAGCACGTCGACCGCTTCCGCGAAGACCCGCCCAAGGTGGACAGCAAGATCAGGGCGCAGGCCGAGGCCGACGGAAAACTGACGACGGTCAGGCTGGCGCAGGACCCCGGCAGCGCGGGCAAGTCCCTCGTCATATCGCAAACCAAGATGCTGGCCGGATACCCGGTCAACTCGAAACCCGTGACCGGCGACAAGGAAATCCGCGCCAAGCCGCTGGCCGCGCAGGTACAGGCCGGGAACGTGCGGCTGGTCAGGGGAGGCTGGAACGACGCCTTTCTGAACGAACTGGAATCGTTCCCGGAGGGCGCCAAGGACGATCAGGTCGACGCCGCCGCGGACGCCTTCGATGAACTGACGGGACAAGGAACCATGATCTTCAAGACACCGATCGAAAGCATGCTGTGCAATCCGTTCGAGATTCCCCGGCACTGGCCGCGCATGTACGCCCTCGAAGCCGACTGGGAACAGACCGCCGTGCTGTGGGCGGCATGGGACAAGACCATCGACTGCCTGTATCTCTACACGTCCGATCTCAGACCGAGGGGCGAGCCATCGGTGCTGGCATCAGCAGTCCGGGCAAGGGGCGACTGGATCACGGGCGTTATGAATCCGAGGGGCCGGAAGCGCACGAAAGAGGACGGCGAGCGGTTGATCGAGGAATACCGCAGCGAGGGGCTGATCCTGACCGGCACCGAGAACGCCCCGGAGACGGGAATCCAGACCATTGAGGAGCGCGCCTCGACGGGCCGCATCAAGGTGTTCCGCACCATGGACGACTTTCAGGCCCAGTGGCGATTGTACCGGCGCGACGAATCCGGAAAAATCGACAACAGGTATGATCTTTTGATGGACACGCTACGAGGTGTTGTGGCATCTTACCGTCACATCGCCACGACCCGGCACACCGATACCGATAACTTCGGGGTCGGTATAGCAGGGGACCCGACCATCGGGTACTGAGGTTCGTGGCGGCAGCAGCGCAGCAACGAAACACCGACGCCCCCCAGAATGACAAGCGCCACGCGGAACTGCGTGAGCGCCTTTCCGCCGTTGTGGTCCGCTTGCAGGGCGAGGCCGACCGGCGCGTTGCCGACAAACACCTGGTCGAGCAGCGTTGGCTCGCCGATATCCGCCAGTATCATGGGCGCTACGACGATAAGACCGAGCAGCGCCTTAAAGACGCCAACAAATCCACCGTCTTCGTCACCAAGACCCGCGCCAAGACCAATGCCATGGAAGCGCGGCTGTCCGACATGCTGTTCCCGACCGACGACAAGAACTGGGGAATCGGTCCGACGCCGGTGCCGGAACTGACGGCGGAAGCGGACGAGGCCGTGAAGCGCGCCAAGCAGGCCGCCGCCGAGGCCGACGCGCAGCCGGAAGAAGTGAAGCAGCAGGCCCTCCATCGGGCGAAGCAGCAGCAGGACGCCGCCGACGAACTACAGGCGAAGATCGACGAGGCCAAGAAGCGCGCCAAGGCGATGGAGCAGGAGATCGAGGATCACCTGCGCGAGTGCAACTACCAGGCGGAAATGCGCGACGTCATCCGCGATGCGTGCCGACTCGGCACCGGCATCGCCAAGGGGCCGGTGATTTCCGACAAGGCGCGCTCGTCGTGGCAGGCCAAGCAGGTCAGCGACGAGAGTGGCCGCACCTTCACCGTCTACGAAATGGAGCAGGCGCGCGACAAGAGGGCCGCGTTCCACCGCGTCGACCCGTGGTCGATCTTCCCGGACATGGATGCGCGCAGCGCCGAGGACTGCGAGTCGTGGTACGAGCGCCACCTGATGAACAAGAAGCAGCTTCGGAAACTGGCCAAGTCGCCGGGCTTCGATGCGGACGCCATCCGCCGCCTACTCATGGCCGACCCGCGCCATTCCGCGCCGCAGTACGTTTCCGACCTCCGCGCCCTGACCGGCGCTTATCATGACGCCGGGACGGGCCGCTTCCACGTCTGGGAATACCATGGCCCGCTGACGGCCGAGGAAATGCGCGACATCGCCACGGCAACGGGCGACCCGGACATGGTTTCCGACATGCCGGAAGACATCGACCCGCTGGAAGAGGTGCAGGCGACGGTCTGGTTCTGTCAGGACGAGATTCTGAAATTCGGCATCCACCCCCTCGATAGCTGTGAAAGCATTTATTCCGTTTTCAACCTGGAACAGGACGAGGCCAGCATCTTCGGCTTCGGCGTTCCCTATATCTGCCGTGACAGTCAGGCCGCCGTGAACGGCGCATGGCGCATGATGCTGGACAACGCCGATCTCTCGACCGCGCCGCAGATCGTCGTCAACGAGGAAGTCATTGCGCCGGCGGACGGAAAGTGGGGCCTCAAGGGTGGCAAGGTGTGGAAGCGCAAGACCGGTGCGCCGCAGCAGGCCGCTGCGTTCGAGAGTTACAACATCGCCTCCAACCAGGGCGAGCTTGCCGCCATCGTTGCCATGGCCACCGAACACATGGACGAGGAGTCCATGATCCCGGTCATCGCGCAGGGCGATCAGGGCACGCACACCACCGACACGCTGGGCGGCATGTCGATCCTGATGAACGCCTCCAACGTGGTGTTCCGCCGCATCGTCAAGAACTTCGACGACGACATGACGACCCCCAACCTGCGCCGCTTCTACGACTGGCAGATGCAATTCAGCCCGAAGGAACACATCAAGGGCGATTTCGATGTGGATGCGCGCGGCACGTCGGTCCTTCTGGTCCGCGAACTGCAGGCGCAGAACATCATGGCGTTCCTGATGAACTTCGGGTCCAACCCCAATTTTGCACGCTTCCTCAAGAAAGAGGGCATGCCCGCCATGCGCCTTCTGGTGCAGACCATGATGCTGCCCGCCGACGAGGTGCTGATCACCGACGACGAGTACGAACAGCAGAAATCCGAGGAACAGCCGGCGCCCGACTACGAGATGTTGAAGCTCGAAGGCGAAATGAACATCAACGCCGAGAACAACAAGGCGAAGATGGAGGAACTGCAATTCGAGCGCGACACGAAACTCATGATCGAGGCCTCGAAGCGCTCGATGACACTGGATCAGTTGCGCGCGCACCTCATGGAAAAGCAGGCCGAACGCGACACCGGCGAACGCAAGATGGCCGCCGAGATGGCCTTCACCGAACGCCAGCGTGAGCGTGACGCCGACGCCCCGACGGCAGGGGGATACGTGTGATGGAGATGCACGAAATCCGCGCCCTGATCGACGTCGACTCGCGCACATGGAAGGGCGTGCGGGCGTATCTGGAACAGGAAATCGAACGGGCGCGCACCGCGCTTGAAGCCACCGGACTCGGGTCCGAGGCGTCCGAGCATTACCGCGGCGATATCCAGCGTTGTCGCGCGCTGCTCCGCCTCCCCGAGACGGCACCCACGGGATTTGTCGATGAGACGTCAGGCTACACGACGTCGCATCGCGACTGACGGGCCGCCACTGGGCCGCCCATTGATTGAAAGGTGAACGATGGCAGACGAAACGACGCAACAGCAGGACGATTCCGGGGCCGCCAACAGTGCCGCCGATCCGGAAGACGCCGCGCTTTGGGCCGAGTTCGACGCTGACGAAACCGGGAAGGCGCCTGACGAGGGCGCTGACGGTGACGGGGCCAATTGGCAGCCCGAGGGTGCAGACGATGCAACCTCCGGCACCGACGGCAACGTACACGACGGGGACGGTGCGAAGAACGAGGACAAGGACGCCGCACCCTCTGATGCGGGCGATCAGGACGCCACGAACGCCGCTGACGGCAGCCAGCCCGACGACATGTCCGGCACGGATGCCTCGCAAACCCAGGCAGACGATATCTGGGCCAGCGCCACACCCGAACAGCGGGCCGCCGTCGAGGCCGCCCACAAGTCCGAACAAGGTCTCCGCGAGCAACTTGACCGCCGCCTGCGCGAGATCAACCGCCTGAAATCCAGACAGGCCGCAGACGCGCCCGCCCCGACAGAGGCCGGCGGCAAAGCCACGGCGGCATATCTGGAAACCGACGACTGGAAAGCGTTTGCCGAGGAATACCCGGAAGTTGCCGGGCCGCTCGGTGGCGTGATCGGAAACCTGCAAAGCGTCATCGACAAGCAGGGCAAGGAACTGTCCGCGATCGGCAACGACCGCCGCCAGGAAGCCCTAGACGAGCAGGCGACCCTCCTTACGCAGAAGCATGGCGACTGGATGCAGGTCGTGACCGAAGACCCGGCCCATTTCGCGGGCTGGCTCGACAGTCAGCCGCGCCACGTCCGGGAAGCCTTCGCGCGCAACAAGGAACAGATCGTCGATGCCGAGGAAGCCGCCGATGTGGTTGGCCGCTTCAAGGCGTTCAGACAGGCATACGGACAGCAGCAGAGCGGGAATGGCGATGGCCAGGCGTCAGCCACCGAGCGCTCCGACGGCAGCGATGCCGGGGGCAATGGCAATGACCAGGCTTCGCCGCCGCTCTCCGGGAAACGGAAGCGGCAACTCGACAGTGCGACCACGACACGGACCAACGGGCCTTCGGGCGCATCGGGCGTCCCGGAATCGGGCGACGAGACCGTGCTGTGGGATCAACTCGAGAAGGCGGGCCTCTGACATGAGGAACCCTTCCCATGACCACAACCAAATACGGCGACAGCGGCGTTTCCCCGCGTACCAACGTCTACGCGGAACGCCAGATGCTCAAGCATGCGGGTCCGCACATCGTGCTCGACAAGTTCGGCATGAACCGCCCCATGCCGAAAAACAAGACGCAGACGATCAAGTTCCGTCGTCCGCGTGTCTTCACGGCGGCTGACACGCCGCTCGTCGAGGGCGTTACCCCGTCGGCGACGCAGTTCCGCTACGAGGACGTCTCGGCGACCGTCAAGCAGTACGGCATGCTGGTCGAAATCACCGATCACATCGAGGACACCCACGAAGACCCGGTGCTCAACGATGCCACCGAACAGGTCGGCGAGAACATCGGCCGCACCATCGAATCGCTGACCTACGGCGTTCTGAAGGCGGGGACCAACGTGTTCTATGCCAACGGCGCGGCGCGGAACGCGGTCAACACGCCGATTTCCAAGTCCAAGCAGCAGGCGGTCATCCGTTCGCTGAAGGCGCAGAAGGCCATGAAGATCACCAAGGTCATGGATGGGTCGGTCAACTACAAGACCAGCCCCATCGAGGCCAGCTTCATCGCCGTGGCGCACACCGATCTGGAAAGCGACATCCGGGCGCTGCCGGGCTTTGTGCCGGTCGCGGAATACGGCAGCCGCAAGACGGTGCATGAGTACGAGTTGGGGTCCGTGGACGACGTGCGTTACGTCTGCTCCGCCGATCTCGACCCGTTCACCGACGCCGGCGGCGCCAAGTCCGGGTCGGGCACCGAAATGGTGTCGACCTCCGGCACCTCCGCCGACGTCTACCCGATCCTGTTCTTCGGCAAGGAAGCCTACGGCACCGTGCCGCTGCGCGGTCAGGGCGCGGTCTCCCCGACGATCCTCCGTCCGGGCGTTCGCGACAAGTCCGACCCGCTGGGTCAGCGCGGCTACGTCGGCTTCAAGACGTGGTTCACCGCCGTCATCCTCAACCAGGCCTGGATGGCCCGCCTCGAAGTCGCGGCGACCGCTCTCTGATCGCTTTAGCGGGGGGCTTCGGCCCCTCGCCCTAGCGGCATGAACGCACACGAAAGGAAAGTACCATGAACACAGGACAATACGCCGGCGGTTTCATCCGCGGCACCGGCGCCGCCGTTAACGTCGAACTCGGGTGGGTGCCCGACTTCGTCGAGGTCATCAACCTCACCGACGGCGACAAGATCCACATGAACGCCCTGAAGCAGGTGATCGCCTTCACCTCGGGCGGCACCGATGAAATCAAGGCCGGCGACAAGCTGCACGGCAACACCTCGGACGCGACCGCGACCATCGACCAGGTCATCGTCGATTCCGGGACGTGGACCGGCGGCGATGCGGCCGGGTGGCTGATCATCGACCGCACCACGCTGGTCAGCAACTTCGAGAACGAGACGGCCTACCGCGAAGACGTCGACAGCGACGGCGACAACAAGGTCACGCTGACCGCTGCCGAGGATCAGGACGGCGTCGATATCGACTCGGAAGTGGCGGCGACCACCACGGACGCGACCAACTGCTACGCGTATGGCGGTTCGGAAGCATCCAACGCCAGGGGCTTCACCATCGGCGCCACGATCAGCGAGGACGCCAAGCTGCTCTGGTTCAACGCCTATCGCGGCATGGTCTACATCGACCAGACGTCGGCACCGTAAGGGGCTGCCGGGCGGGCGGGGCCGAAGCCCCGCCCACTGGCGGACATTGAAAGGAAATCACCATGACTGATTTTTCCACCACCAAGCGCAAGGCGCTCGCCGGCGGTGCCCAGCGCGGCCACCTGCGCGATCTGGGCGCGTTGCTGCGTGACCTTGTCGACACCATCGACGGCATCACAAGCCCTGAGCTGGGATTCGTCGATGGCGTCACGGCGGGCACGGTATCGGCATCCAAGGCCGTTGTCGTCGACGCCAACAAGAAAATCGACACCCTGACCGTCACGGAGCTGAAATCCGAAGTGACGGCGGCCTCGACCGGCACCAACGTCGCCAACGCCGGCAAGACCACGTTCTCGTCCACGGGCGGGCGTGAGTACACCATGGACGCCCCGGAAGCGGGCAACCGTGCGGTGCTGGCCTGCACCACGGCGGGGTCGACCGCGGACTATCACAAGGTCTCGCTGGCCAACGGCACGTTCGACGGCACGAACCATGTCGCGACCTTCGAGGCTGCGAACGAGGTTCTTGTTGTCGAGGGGTTGTCGACCAGCCTCTTCATGGTCACGGGCAATCAGGGCTCCGTGACCCTGTCGACGTCGTGACGAAAACCATCGTCCTCATGGGGACGGCGTCTCACTGGGTTGAGACGCCGTTTACCAGCCCCGATCACGAAATCTGGGGAACGGGGACGACTGCGCTTGAGGTGTGGGAGAACCCCACGCCGGAGAGCGATATCGTGCCGCGCTTCGATGCATGGTTCGATATCCATTCGCCGGGCGGCATGGCCGACAACCTTATCAGGAATCCGCACTACGCCAAGTTCCTGACCACCGACCACGGCAAGCCGATCTACACCAACGGCATCGGGCCGGAAGGCGGCATCCCGAACGCGACCCAATATCCGCGCGACGAGATGTTCGACAAATACGGCGAGCAGTTCTTCCGCTCCTCGTTCGACTGGATGGGCTACATGGCCCTCGAGGAAACCCTGAAGCGCGGCGGCAAGACCATTGAGGCCTACGGCTTCGACATGGCCGCCGAGGGCGAATACGCCGACCAGCGCCCCAGCGCGCAGCATTTCATCTGGGTCTGCGAGGAGATGCACGGCATCGAGGTCGTGACCCCGCCCACCTGCAAGCTCAGGAACCACCCGCGCGCCTACGGCACCGGCCCGGACCCGCTGCAGGCGGATATCCAGCACCGCGTCTCGGTACTGGCTGAACGGCTGCGCGAGAAACGCGCGCTGCACGCGAGAACGGCACAGGAAATCAATTACCTGGAGGGCTCGATCTTTTCGCTCTCCGAACACTGCATCGCCAACTTCGGCGTCAAACCGAAACAGTAAAGGAAACCGGCACATGACGGACACCACGGAAACCATCGCACTTTCCAAGGCCAACAAGACGCAGTTGCAGGCCTTTGCCCGCGATCACCTCGGCATGACTCTCGACGACGGCATGACCAACGAGGCGATGCGCGCCGAGGTCCGCAAGGCTGCGAACCGCGATTCCATCCCCGTGACCGGAAGCGGCACTGAAACCATCGCCGCCCCGGAGACGGCAGAGGTTCAGCCGGCGCCGATCAACGTGATCGCCGAGGACACGGAAAACGACCGCGTCCGGATCATCATTTCGGCGACCGAGGAGCCGGGCGGGGACGAACCCGTGTTCGTCAGCGTCAACGGCAAGGCGCAGTACATCCCGCGTGGCGAGGAAGTCGAAATCCGCCGTCCGTACTTCGAGGTGCTGATGAATGCCGAGACGTGGCGCTATGACATGCAGCGCGATGCCAACGGCAACCCCGACGGCATGATCCGCCGCAAAGTGCTGGCCTACCCGGTCGCCAAGGTTGCGTGAGGGCATAGCGCACCATGTCCAAGACCTACCTTCAGCTAACCCAGGATACGGCCCGCGAAAGCGGGACCGTGTCCGGCACGCTGCCGACCAGCGTTGCGGGCCAGTCGGGGCGGTTGCTGAAGTTCGTCAAGTGGGTCGCCACCGCCTACGAGGAAATCCAGAACATGGAGGACACGTGGCGCTGGCTGCGCACCGAGTTCACCGGCGAGATCACGTCCGGGACGGCGCGCTATACCGACGCAAGTTTCTCCCTGACCCGCTGGGCCGAGTGGATCACCGATGAGAACGTGGATGGGCTTGAGGGCGAAAGCGCCCTGTCGATCTATAAGACCGCGACCGGCGCATCCGACGAGGGCCCGATCCGCGAAATCCCGTGGAACGTCTTTACGTCGATGTACGTGCGCGGCTCTCACGACAATGTGAGGCCTGTTCATTACGCGGTATCCCCGATGGGCGAGTTGTGCTTCGGCCCGACGCCGGACGCGACGTACACGGTGCGAGGCGAGTACGTGAAGGGCCCGCAGACCCTCGCCGAGAACACGGACACCCCGGAAATGCCCGGCCGCTTCCATGACGTCATCTACCACTACGCGCTGGTGCTCATGGCCGAGCACGACGAAGCGCCGCTGCACATCGCATCGAACATGCGTCGCTTCCGGCAACTCATGGACGCGTTGCGCCGCGACCAGTTGCCACAGCTTTATGACGCGTCGGGGCCGATCGCATGAACCAGATGACGGCCCATTTTCCGCTGCAGGGCGGGCTCGACCTCGTCACCCCGGCGATCAGGACGGAGGCAGGGCGGGTTATCGCCGGGCTCAACTACGAGCCCGTGCCGCGCGGCTACCGGCGGTATCAGGGGAACGAGCGTTACGACGGCCGGCCCAGGCCCTCGGCAGCGTCCTATTGGGTGCTCAACTTCGATGCGGGGCAGGCCGCGATCAGCGAGGGCGATACGGTGACGGGCGCGACCAGCGGCGCGACCGGCAAGGCGCTCATCGACGCGGTCGTGACGTCGGGCGGCTACGGCGGCAATGACGCGGCGGGCTATCTCGTGCTCACGGGCGTCTCGGGGACGTTTCAGGACAACGAGAACCTGCAGGTGTCGGCGGCCACGAAATCGGTCTCCGACGGGACGGCGACGGCGCGCGGTGCGGACAACGACACCGACGACGGGACGTGGCTGCAGGATGCCATCGAGACGGCGCGGGCGCTGATCTCGAAACCGGCCGGTTCCGGCAAGATCAGGGGCGTCTGGGTCTATGGCGGCGACACCTACTGCTTCCGCAACAACGCGGGCGGCACGGCGGGCGTGATGTACAAGTCGACGTCGTCCGGCTGGTCCCAGGTGGATCTGGGGCGCGAGATCGACTTCGACGCCGGCACCGCGGCGTTCACCGAAGGCGAGACCCTGACCGGCGGAACGTCCGGGGCGACGGCGACGATCAAGCGCGTCATCGTGCAGTCCGGGGACTGGGACGACAACGACGCGGCCGGGTATCTGATTCTCTCCGGCGTGACCGGCGCGTTCCAGAACAACGAGACGATCACCGACGGCATGAGCGGGTCGGCCACGTCGGACGGTGCGGACGCGGCCATTACGCTGCCTGCTGGCGGGCGTTACGAGTTCCGCAACCACAACTTCTACGGCGCCTCCAACCTGCGCCGCATGTACGGCGTAAACGGCGTTGGAAAGGGGTTTGAGTTCGACGGGTCGGTGTTCGTGCCGATCCGCACGGGGATGTCGACGGATACCCCCGCACACCTGTCTATCCACAAGAACCACCTGTTCTACAGTTTTGCGGGCGGGTCGGCGCAGTTTTCCGGGACCGGCAATCCGTATTCGTGGTCCGTGGTGCTCGGCGCCGGGGAGATCGGGCTGGGCGAGGAAATCACCGGGTTCCTGTCCGACAACGTCGGCGTGCTCAACATCTTCGGGCGCAACAAGGTCGCCGTGCTCTACGGCAATGATTCCGACGATTGGGTCCTGGAGTTTCTGGCCGACGACGCCGGCGGTATCGAGTGGACCGTCCAGAAGATCGGCCTGCCGACCTACGTGGACGACAGGGGTGTGCGGACGCTGCGCACCACACAAGCATACGGGGATTTCCGGCTGGGCACCATTACGCAGATGGTCGAGCCGATCTTCGAGGAGAAGCGCAAGAACGGCGTCGCGCCGCTTTCGTCGGTACGGGTGCGCGCCAAGGATCAGTACCGCCTGTTCTGGAACGACGGCACGGGACTGATCGTCTACCTCGGCCGCAAGGAGCCGGAATGCCTCGTGATCGACTTCGGCGATACGAACGTGGAGGTGATTTGCTCGGCGGAGGATTCCAGCGGCGATGAGGTGATCTACTTCGGCACCAATGACGGCTGGGTCATGCAGATGGACAGGGGCACCAGCTTCGACGGTTCCGCGATCTCCGCCTTCATCCGCCTGCCGTTCAACCATATCGGCAGCCCGACGCAGAATAAGCGCTGGCACAAGGCGACACTCGAGGCCGACGTCGCCGCAACCACGTCGCTCAGTTTCACCGTCGAGTACGGCTACGCCAATCCGCACCAGCCGCCGTCGATCGAACAGTCGTTCAGCGTCACCGGGTCGGGCGGATTCTGGGACGAGTCGGACGACTGGGACGATTTCTACTGGGACAGCGCCGCCGAAGGAACCGCCGAGGCGAATATCGACGGCTTCGGCACCAACATGAGCCTCGCCATCATCTCCGAGGCGACCTACGAGGAGCCGCATACGCTCCACGGCCTGACGCTTCATTTCTCGTATCGGGGGCTTGCGCGATGAGTAACGATTACTTCGATAGTGGTGATTACACGGAGATCCCGCAGAGCACGCGGGCGCGTTCCGCGGGCGTCAATAACATCGCTTCGGCGGTCGAGGCCGGGTTCGACAAGCTGCCGTCCGAAACCAACCTGAAATCCGGCAAGGTCACTTATGCCGTCGATACAGGCGCGGCGGACGTATACGTGGTTTCCCTGCCGCACGATCCGGGCAGCTACTATGACGGCCTTGAAGTCAACATCAAGATCGGCGCCGGCAACACCAACACCGGGCCATGCACAATCAACGTCAACACAAATGGTGCCGTATCGATCAAGCGCTACAACGGTAATGACCCGGAAGCGGGCGATCTCCCAGCCGGCGCTGTAGTCCCGCTTCGCCACAACGGCACGAATTTCCGCATCGTTGGAGCACCGATTAGCGATGCGACGAACGCGGCCACCTCAGCGGATGAAGCGGCAACGAGCGCATCCAACGCGGCCGCTTCGGCCTCGAGCGCATCGTCGTCGGCCAGTGCGGCGTTGTCCAGCGCTTCGGATGCGTCCGACAGCGCCGATGCGGCGGCGGCCAGTGCGGCGTCGGTTAACCTGCCGGCGATCGTTGCGGAAGAATATTACCGCGGCAATGCCGGCGGCACCGCCATCGAAACCCGGTCTCCCGCCGAGGTGCGCTCGGACCTCTCCCTCGGTACGCTGGCGCAGCAGTCCACGGTCAATGACGACGACTGGTCGGGGGCCGATCTTGCCGTAGAGAACGGCGGGACAGGGGCGAGCACGGCTTCGGCGGCGTTCGACAACCTCAAACAGGCGGCCACCGAATCCGCGACGGGCGTTGTCGAGCTTGCCACCACGGCGGAAGCCGAAACCGGCACGGACACCAGCCGGGCGGTGACGCCGGCGGGCGTGGCGGCGGCGATTGCGGCGATCGGCGGCGCGGACACCGTTGCCCGCGACATGGCGGCGTCGGCGCTGGCCTACGCGATGGCACAGAACGACGCATCCAGTATCACCGGGTCGGTAGGCCGGTTCTATCTCGTGGACGATTTCGAGAGCGATAGCCTTAGCGTCAAGACGAATGCGACCTACGACGGGAGCGGCGACTACTACCACAACGGCGGATCGGGCTCGTACACACAGGAAAACGCAACATCGGCGAGTAGCGGCACTCTCGGCTCCGGTCAGTATCACGCCCAATCGTTTCAGGTATCCACGACTGACGACATCACCAAGATTAAATTCGGCGTGAGCGGAACACCATCGGCAACCATCGATGTTCGCCTGGAAACCGACAGTTCCGGCCCGACCGGCACACTGGTCGCGGCGGGCGCGGAAAAGTCCGGCGTTGACGTGAGTGCGGGTGGCGACATCGAAGTGATGCTTGATACGGCCTTCACGCCGACGGCATCGACGACGTACTGGCTGCGGCTCAACCACGCGTCCGGCGCATCGGTCAGTATTCATCGCGACGAAAGCGGCAATCCGTATGCGTCCGGCCAATACGACCAGAACGGCTCTCTGCAAAGCACCTGGGATATGGATTTCGGCATCTTCCAGGCCAGCGACCCGGACAACATGACCCTCGCACCGACAGCCGCCACGCTCGACACCGCTGATCCGAGCGACCTGATCGCGTATGTGGTGATCGACCCGCAGGAAAGCATCACGCCGGGCACCGATATCGTGATGACAGCGAGCATCGACGGCGGCAGCACCGACGCAACGGGCTCCTGGACGAAAGTCGGCGATATCGGCGCGAGCGGCGAGGAGCTTTACCGCGTCGAGTTCGATGTTTCCGGCCAGTCTGGCTCATCGCTGACCTACGAAATCACCACCGCGAACAACAAGGAGATCAGGTATCACGACTGCGTGGGCCTGGTCGCCATCTATTGAGGAGCGCGACACATGGGTAAATCCGAAAAGCGCCGTCAGCGGGAAGCCCTTTCAAAGGGGGGCGAGCCGATCACGCCACGCGAGCACGACATCATGACGGTACTGGCCGACATCATCGAGGCGACACCACAGGGCCAGCGGTCGGATGCGATGAAGGCGATGCTGAGAGACGTGCGGGCCGCGCAGGCCGCGCACCCGAAGTGAGCAGCGGCCCGACCGGAAGCCTCACACAACCGGCCGGGCCTAGACCGCAGACCCCACAAGGAGGGACTGAGACCATGAGGAAAAGTATGAAAGCCAAATGCGGCAATGTCGAGGCGGAGGGCTGAGCGATGGTTGATGAGTTGACGTTCACGGTCAAGGACCTCTTGTCATTCGGCAGCATGTTCATCGCCGGATGCGTGCTGCTTTTCGGGGTCGCCAAGTGGCTGGTATCGAGGCAGGACCGCAGGGACGAAAAGGCGGACGAAAAGATTGGCATGGTGCGCAACACCGCGCAGCGCGCCCATGAACGACTCGACGAACTGCCGACCGTCTATATCCAGCGGCAGGAAGTGATGGAGCACTTCAAGCGGCTGGAGATGAGTCAAAGCGACATGCGGGGCGAAATGAATCAGCGCCTCGACAGGATCATTCAGATGATCGGCGGCAAGGGAGGCTGACATGGCATACAACACGGACGCCAAGAAATGGGATGACGAGGACGCCACTGTCGCAACGCGCGTCACCGGCCTCATGTCGAAGAACTCGCCCTACATGCAGCAGGCCAAGACACAGGCGGTAAAGGCGTCGAACCGGCGCGGCCTGCAGAACTCGTCGATGGCCGTCACGGCAGGGCAGGACGCGGCTTACCGCGCCGCGGTGCCGATTGCATCGCAGGACGCCAGCCAGGCGCATCAGCGCAACATGCAGGAGCGCGATATCTCGAACCAGCAGGGCATTGCGCAGATGAACATCGCCGCACACGACCGCGAGAAGGCGGCGTCGATGGCGACCGCGATGGAGAACAGCTACGCCGAAATGTTCCGCACCATCGGCCAGCAGCACGAGTTGCCGGCGGACGTAAGGGACAAGTACCTCGATCACATCGCCAAGATTCGGGACAACAACATGGCGCTCGTCGAGCAGATGTACGGCGTCGACCTGACGTGGGATACTCCGCCCGTCAATCCGCCCGCCGATGAGGATGACGATGCGGCGACATCTCCACCTCCGCCACCGCCGCCACCTCCACCTCCGCCACAGCCGGGCGTGGGGGACCACGGGCCATGACCGTGCGCAACGCCAAATTCACCAATATCCCGGCCATCTATTCGATGCTCGAAGAACTGTACGACAAGAGCGTCTACAAGGGCCGTGACGAGATCGAGCCCCGCGAGGCCAAGCGGCTGATCACCAACTGCATCCAGCGTCATGGACAGATGGGGCCGGGCGGGGCGTGCGTGTTCGTCTGTGGGCCCGAGGGCCGGGCCAACGGCTTCATCATCGGCGTTCTCGACCGGGTTTATCACATCGGCAAAAAGCTGATGGCCACGGACCTTTACTGGTACGTGAGCGACGATGCGTCCAGAAAGGACGCCATCGCGCTGTTCGATGCGTTCTGCGACTGGGCGGACACGAACCCCAACGTCCTCGAGATCAAGCCGGGCGCGACCGATGCGGTCGGCGACTACCGGCGCACGGAGATCGTCTTTAAGCGGAAAGGATTTCGGCAAAGCGGGTCCATGTGGACCCGTGACGCCAAGGGCATGGATGAACCTGGGACCATCCGGAAAGGAGATGCGGCATGAGCGGCGTCGTTAAATCAGTGGGCAAAGTTTTTAAGAAGGTCGCCAAGGCCGTTAAGAAGGTGCTGCCGATCGTTCTCGCGGCGGCGGCCATCTACTTCACGGCGGGCGCAGCATTGGGCGTGGCGGGCACCGCCGGCGGCTGGGGGTCCGCCGTTTCCGGCATGGTCTCGAAGATGGGCGGGACGGGGATGCTGGGCAAGGTGCTCACGGGGGCCATCACGCAAGCAGGTTATGGTGCGGCCGCCGGGGGCGCGATGTCCCTGATTACCGGCGGCGACGTCATGGAGGGCCTGCAGCGTGGCGCGCTCACCGGTGCCGTGACCGGTGGTGTCATGGGCGGACTGGGCCTGCAGACCGACCCGTTCAAGGGTATCGGCGAAGGCGCGGACGACGCGATCACCGGGTCCGTCGGCACGGAAACGCTGGGCGGCGGACCCGCCGGAGCGGATACGCTCGGCGTGGACCATCTGCCTTCGGTTGGCCCGGCCCCGTCGTCACAGGTCAGCGGCAACCTCCCGAACATTTCTGGCGGGCAGTCGGTCGGCGTGCACCCCATCGATCAACTGCAGAATGTCCCAGTTACCGGTGCGGCCCCGACCATGCCCCCGGCAACGACGGTGGGCACGGTGCCGGGCCATGGCCAGCCGGGCGTTGCGCCGGCGCCGGGGGTTGATGTTGGCGGCAGCGCGCCGGCGTCCAGTTCACCAGGATTCCTTGAGCCCGGCGGCTGGCTTGAGAGAAATCAGGCGCTTGCGGGGTATGGCGTTGCCGGACTGGGTCAGGGCCTTATGGCCGCGGGCGACAGCGGCGACAGCGAGGCGGCGATGCGCCTTGCCCTGGAACGCGATCAGAATCAGGCTGACCGCATCCGGGCGAACTATGGCGACGGCTCGATTCCGGGCTACCGGCAACTGTCCGCACCGACGGGCAACCCGACGCCGGTGCAGCGTTTCGACCCGAAGCAGTACCAGGGCACCTATCAGTACGACCCGGGCAGCGGGCGCATCGTCTTCGTGCCCGAATCCCAACAGGCAACGGCATAGGAGGACGCATCATGGCCGGACCAGGCGGAACCACCACAATGGAGAACACGCCGCAACGCTCCGACGGCATGGCGTCCTCCGCCCCTTCGGGCATGCCACAGCAGGGCATGAGTGCGGAGGGCGAACAGGCATCGCCGGAAGAGCAGCAGCAATACGACATGTTCGTGAACAATGCGTACCAGATGCTCTACGACGACAAGGTGTTGCCGGGTGTTCTGAAGTCTCTACAGGGCAACGGCGATCCGAAAGAAGGATTGGCCAATACCGCGGCGATGGTCGTTATGCGGGTCGAGGAATCGGCCAAGCAGAACGGAAGGGAAATCTCGCCGGACGTGCTCTATCACGGCGGTACGGAGATCCTTGAATCGCTCGCCGAGACGGCGGAAGCGGCGGGCCTGCACGAATACTCGGAAGACGAACTCGAAGGCGCGTTGTACCGTGCGCTCGACATCTACCGGGAAATGAAGGGCGGCCAACTCAACCGGGACGCCATCCAGCAGGACTTCGCCGCCATCGTTCAGGCCGATCAGCAGGGCAACCTGACCGACATGCTGCCACAGTTGAAAGGCATGAAGGGCGGGGGCGGTGAACGGAAGCCGCAACCCCAGGGCCTTGGAAAAGGAATGGGCGATGGCTGACAACGCACTCCTGAAAGGGCTGGGCGGCATCATGGTCGGTGTCGGCGAGGGCATGGTGCAGCAGGGCAAGGAAAAGCGCGCTCTCGCACTGGAAGCGCTGCGCCAGAACCGGCTTGATGCGCGCTCGCAAGCAGACAGAGAGTTCCGCGCGGCTGAGAATGAAAAGAACCGCGAGTCGCGCTCGTCGATGGTCAAGGACACCTTCACCGGCAAGGACGGGCAGTCCTACGTGTTGACGGCGGGTGGCGAAACCCGCCCGCTCGGCGTGACCATGGGCGAGGACAACAAGAATGACCCGGCAAACGTCCGTGAGGCCAGGTGGCTGGTCAAGAACGGCGTGGCCCCCAACCTCAACAAAGCCTACGAAATGGTACGGACCCGCAAGACCGTCGACCCGACGTCGATGCGCCAGAGGGCGCTTTCGTGGGTTGCCTCGCAGAAAGACCGCTACGGGCGCCCGAAGTACACCGAACCGGAAGCGCAAGCCGCCGCCGTCTCCGCCTATGAAAAGTGGGCGACGGGCGACAGCGAGGGAGCGGTCAGCGCGCTCAAGTCGCTGGAACCGAAAGACGAGAAGAAAGACGAAACCGCGTGGTACGAAAGCCTGTGGTCGAGTATCGGCTTTGGGGGCGGGGATGGGGCGGCGACGGACAAGCCGTCCGCACCTGAAACCGAGACCCCGGAACAAGCGCAGGGGGGCGCATTCAGTGCGGACGGGGCTGGTTATGATTATGCGCGCGCCAGGCAGGCAGGCATGAGCGCAGACGGCACGGGCGAGAACGCGGGGCATTGGGGGTCTGTTGCGCCGACGACGCCGGAAGAGCAGCGGCGCTACGGCTTGCCGAAAGACAGCTATGTCATTCTCAAGGGCAAAGCGCACAAGACGTTCGACAAGGCGGTCGCAGCAGAGCAGCAGCGCGGCTTCGAGGTCGTCAAAAAGGGCGATAGGTATTTCTCGGTGCCGAAAGGCGGTGCGTCGTCGGGCGATCTCCCGCCCGCACCCCGCGATAAATCACAGCGCAAGACCGGCGAAATCTACAAGGCCCCCGACGGCCGCAAAGTCAAGTGGATGGGCAACGGCTGGCAATTGGTGAAGTAAATGGCCGAACTCCTTTCGGACGCCGATATCTTCGGAACTGGCGATCAGGCTTCCGGGCTGTTGAGCGACGAGGACATTTTCGGGGCCGCCCCGGAGAGCGATATCGGCCGCCTGGAAACGCAGGCGTCCGCGGCGGAGGCGCACCATAATTTAATGTGGGAAGCGAGCGGCGACAGCTTTCTCTCCGCCGCCGGGAAGGCGGCCCGGTCGGTTGGCCCAAGCCTCAAGGCAGGGGTCGGCGGGATGGTGCAGGCCGCCGGGGAGACGCCGTACTACATTCCGCCCGGTCGCGAAAACGAGGTTGTCGAGATTGCCGCGCGTGACCGAATTTCGATGCAGGAAGCGGCGCGCAAACTTGGCATAGACACGCGCGGCCCGGAAGGCAGCGCGCCAAGGCAGATCGCCGACGCCGGGAAGGCTATTTACGAAGAAGCGCAGGGCGAGCTTGACCGGCTTGCGCCAAACGTCGAAGAGCGCTCGCCCGCCTGGTATATGTACCAGTACACACGGGTTATGGGCGAAATGGCGCCTGCGGTCGCGCTTTCTATTGCGACCAGAAAGCCCATGATCGGCGCCACGCAGATGGGTGCGCACGTTGGCGGGTCGCAGTATGGCGGAAGCAGAAACATCCGCGAACGAACACCGGAAGATGCGCGCACGGACGCCATGTTCTACGGCGCCTCGGAACTGCTGACCGAACGCATCCCCCTTGGCATTTTGACTAAAGAGGGCCTGTCGCTTGGGTCGCGTCTGACCAAGGCGGGGATGGCAGAAGGCATACAGGAATCCTTCACCGAAGCCTTGCAGATTGGCTACGAGACCGGCGTGTTCGGGGATGAAACCACGCTGGGCGAGGCCACGCAGCGTATCATTGATGCGGCAGTACTTGGCGCGGGGGCCGGTTCATCCATGGCCGCTGTGGTCGAGCCGTTCCATCGCATGCGCGCCAAAGAGTCGCCCGGAGAGAAGCCCCCGGGCGGAGAGGAACGGCCCGCCCCCGAACGTCCGCGCGCCCCCCTCACCGAGGACGACCGCGCCAGCCCCCTCCCGGACGACCTGATTTCCGAAGGCAAGGGATTGATGGACGAGCTTCTGAGCGATCAGGAGGCGGGAATCCCGGAAGGCGCGGTGAACGCGGATACCATTCTGGGGGCCGAGCAGCCGCAACCCGCCCCGGTGCAACCCGAGGCCATGGAACCGCAAGAGCAAGCCCCGGTGCAACGTGTACGACAGGAAGATGTTGAATTTGTGCCAACCGCCGAATGGCAAGAGGTTCCGGAAGGCGCAATACTGCCGCCGGGCCTGCAAATCCGCATGGATCAACAATCTGGCAAGACCTTCGCGCGCACCATGGCGGAGGCGAACGAGCCGCTTATGTCGGACGCAGACGTGTTCGGTGAGTCCGTCGATGTGCAGGAAGGGATTTCCGTGCGGGTCCCGAATGTGGAGGGCGACGGCTCCCCCGAGGCCCCCGTACAGGTACAGAGCGGCACCGATGCGGACGTTGCCGCCGAGCGTGTGGCGGAACCGACCGAGGCGCAGAAGGAAGCGGGCAATTACCGTAAGGGACACGTCAGGGTGTCCGGTCTGGACGTCAGTATCGAGAATCCGAAGGGTTCGACGCGCAGCGGCACGGATGCAGACGGCAACGAGTGGTCCGTCGAAATGCCCGCCCACTACGGCTATGTGAAGCGCACAGAGGGTGCGGACGGCGATCATGTCGACGTCTATATCGGCGACAACCCGGAATCGGACACCGTCTACGTCGTCGACCAGATAGACGCCGACGCGGGCACGTTCGATGAACACAAAGGCCTTGTCGGTTTTCCAAGCGAGGAAGCGGCGCTCGCCGCCTACGATGCGGCGTTCAACGACGGGCGCGGGCCGGATCGCAGGGGCGCGGTCACACCGATGAGCGTTGAGGCTTTCCGTGACTGGCTGAAAGATGGCGATACGCGCAAGCCGATTGCATGGAAAAAACAGACAGACCCCGCCATCCTACCCGAATCCACTTCCTCCACCTTTGAGGAATCCCCCGAACGGCCGGCCAGCGAGGGCAGCGGCATAACCGAGAGATTTGAGCCGCAGAGGTATGTCGCTGCCCTGAAGCGCTACGCCACGAACACCAAGAAACCGCTGAAACGCGAAAAGGTCGCCGCAGACCTCAAGATCAAACCCGGCGAGGCCGACCGGGTGATTGCCGCGCTGGCAAACCAGGCGGACGCGCCGATTACCGTGGGCAGGGACGGCACCGTGAGGCGGAAGCCGCAGCGCAAGGGGCCGATAGACGCCGTGACCTATCTGGCCGACCGGGGCGGGATCAACGACAACGAGGGCCACGATCTCAAGAAGGGCCGCAACCTGCAACGCTTCGTGCCGAAGGCGGGACCCTTCATCCGCAAGAACGGCATGTCGATCGACGAGGCGGGCGAAGTTCTGTGGAACGCCGGGTACTTCGGGCCAGCCGACACCACGCCGCGCCCGACGGAAGCGGAAGTGCTGGACTTCCTTGAACAGGCGCACGGCGGACGCGGATTCGCCCCGGAAGATCAGGACCGGGCCGACGCCGCCGCACAGGTTCTCGCCGACGAGGAACGTGTTGCCGCCATCGAAACGGAAATCCGCGATACCGCCAAAAGCATGGGCGAGGTGATCGGCACGTCCGAGGTCGAGGCCATCAAGGAATCGATGGTCACGGAAAATATGGATGCGGAAACGGCGACAGAAGTGTATATTGAACGCCTCGCCGTCAACGTGGCCGAACAGATGGCGAAGGAAACGGGCGATGACAGTTATGCAGACAACGCCGAAGATATCCCGTTCGAAGTTGCGCGCGAACCTGACGCGCGGGCTGAAGGACGACCGGGTGACACCCGAGACGAAAGCGAAAGCGAAGCGCACACTCCGTCTGATGGACAAGATGGAGAAACGGAAGGCTTCCGCCTAACCGCACCCGAATCCCCCACCGAAACCACGGACGATTCCCAGTCCGATATGTTCGGCACCACCGATGCCGACCGTGAAGCATCCGCACGTCAAAAGAACAGGCAGGCCGTCGAGGACGCCGAGCAGTTCAGTAATCAGCGCACGCGCTCGGACAAGGAGCAGGCCCCCGCAGATTCAGACGGTGGACTATTCGAGGATGCGAAGGCGAGGGATCAGGGCAATCTTGTTGTCGACGGTATATCTGAAACAACCACATCGCCGGATACGCTGAAAACCTGGCGGAAAAATGTTCCGCATCTTGGTCAAGTGGGCGGATGGCAACTGTTCGATGATCGCCGCGTCGGCAAGGGCTTTGTCCTTATGTCTGACGAGCGGCGCGTCGGTGAGTTTCCGAGCGAAGATGCAGCGCGCCAGTGGGCCAAAGAAAATAAGGCAATGGACTCAAAGCCCACCCCCCAACCAGAGACAGGGGGGAAGATAGAGGACTTCGGAGAGACGCTTGAGGGTGCGCGGAAGCATTACGCCGAGGCGTATCGCGAGAGGATGGCCGATGCCCTTGGTTCCGACATTGCCGCCGTGCCTCTCTCGAAATCATGGCCGGAACCGGATTACGGAAAGCTGATCGAGGGTGGCGCCGATCCATGGACAGTGGCATTTGTGCATGCCGCCCGTGACGAGGTGCCGAACAAACCGCGCCAAAAATGGAAACTGAAACAGTGGGTCGGCCAAGTTGAGGGGCTGCGCGGGTTCTCGCAGGAGCTTCTGGGCGGTGAGATTTCCAAGGACGCAGTGCAGACAGCCTTGCGCAGTAAGGAATACCAGCGCCTCGCCGGACAGGTCTTGCCGCGCGTCGATCTCTATCAAGCGGTCGGCCACAGCAAGTCACTCAAGGGTGTGCGCATCGCCGCCGGTGATTACAGTATGCGCGATGGCGTGCGCTTCGATCCGCCCAAGACCGTCTGGACCGTCGAAAAGCAATCCAAGGCCACTGCTTTCAGCAATTGGCCGCGCATCCTCGCGGAGGGCGACACGCGCGAACAAGCGATCGAGAACTTCAAAAAAGCCTATGACCGTATCAACCTCGACAAGCCCGCGAAGAAACAGGTCAGGTTCTCGCTCTATTCCAAGCGCGGGCATGAAGGCGTTTTCATCGGCAAAAAGATGGGGCGCGACTATGTTGACCTTGAGCGTTTCGACGAGGTCAAGGAGGCGCGCAAATACCTTGCCGAGAACGAGGACAAGCTGCTGGCCAAGCTGGAGCGCATCAAGGATATCCCGGACCACCGAAGCGGCGAAAACGAACCGCGCGTTGGAGACGATCACCGGAACGGTGCCGACGTCACGCCCGAGCAGTTTTCAGAGGCGTTCGGCTTCCGGGGCGTGCAGTTCGGCAATTACGTCGAGGGGCCGCGCCGCCAGCAGGACTTGAACAACGCCTATGACGCGCTGATGGACATGGCGGGCGTACTAGGCGTGCCGCCGAAAGCGCTGTCGCTGCATGGCGAGTTGGGCCTTGCCTTCGGGGCGCGCGGCAAGGGCGGGAAGGCCGGTTCAGCGGCGCATTACGAGCGCGGCAAGGTCGTGATCAATCTGACCAAGCGAGACGGCGCCGGGTCGCTTGCGCATGAATGGTGGCACGCACTCGATAACTACTTCTCGCGGAAGCGGGCAGACGAGGACGGTTTTGTATCCGAGCGCCCCTACGAGCGCGGCGAAGGCGTCCGTCCGGAAGTGGTCGCGGCTTTTAACGAGCTTGTGCAGTCGATAAAGCGCACGTCACTTCGCGAGCGCGCACAGAAACTCGATCGCGTGCGCAGCAAGGACTATTGGACGACCGGGCGCGAAATGTCGGCGCGGGCATTCGAGAGCTACATTATAGCCAAGCTGCAAGATCAGGGCGCGCGCAACGACTATCTGGCCAACGTGGTTTCCGAGGACTACTGGGAAGCGGCGGCGGCCCTTGGCGTTGGCGAAGGAACCGGGCAGGAAAAGACGTTCCCATATCCGACCGCCGCCGAGATCCCGGAAATCCGCGCAGGTTTCGACCACCTCTTCAACACCATCGAAACCCGCGAGACGGATCAGGGCGTGGAGATGTACCGTCTCTCCGACGAAGCCCCCGCGCCTCCCGCCACCGACGCCATCGACACCATAGCAGATGACCTGAAAGCCCGCATGAAACAGCGCGGCATCGACGACAAGGTATCGCTCCGCATCGTCGATAGCCTCGCCACGGTGTTGCCGGACGGCACACAGCGCACGGCGGACGCATCATACCAGCCCGGACGCAAACTGATCACCGTGGCGCTGGACGCGAAAGACGGCACATGGGCACTGGATCACGAAACCGTCCATGCCTTGCGCGATCTGGGCCTGTTCAAGGATGCGGAATGGCGCGTGCTCGAGAACGCCGCCCGCAATGACCGCAAACGCATGGATGAAATCCGCAAGCGCTACGAACCGGCTGGGCTGACGGAATCCCAACTGGAAGAGGAAGCCGTCGCCGATATGTTCGCCGACTGGGCGAAGGGCGACAAGAAGGTCAAGGGCTTCATCAGGACCGCTTTCGAGCGCATCAGGGCGTTTCTTGAATCCCTGGGCAATGCGCTGGACGGCAACGGCTTCCGCACTGCCGCCGACGTATTCGGCGATGTGGCGGCGGGAAACATTGGCACGCGCCCCGCAACCGGGCAATCTGGCGGCATGGACACAAAATTCGCCGCTGCATGGCACGGCACCCCGCATGATTTCGATGTGTTCAAGACCGACCATATCGGCACAGGGGAAGGTGCGCAGGCGTATGGGTGGGGGTTGTACTTTGCCGGAAAGAAGGAGGTGGCGGAGCATTATCGCAACGCCCTCTCGGGACACAAAACAAGTCCGAAGTACAAAGGCAAGGCGATCCTTAACCATCGCGGCGAGCCCATGCAGATTTCCGACGACTGGATTGACGACCTTAGTCGGTTCCTCGAATACGCCGTTGATAACGACATGACGATGGCAGAGGCCATCAGCGAGATTAGAAATCAAGCTGGCAGCATGGGGTTCTTTAAGCGGGCGTTCTCTGGCGCAGGTGATTTTCTTCGCTTAGCCGATCTTCTTGAGCAATCCCGCGCCACAATCGGAGACGCCAAGGGCCGCCTTTTTAAAGTAGACCTTGCCCCCCATGAGGACGAATACCTCTACTGGGATAAGCCGCTGAGCGAGCAGTCGGAGGGGGTGCGCGAGGCTCTTGAGCCCCTGATTGTCGAAGACTCGCAGATGTTCGTGGACAAATTCGGCGGCACGATCGAGCAGCGCCGGCGCGATGATATGTCCGGGATGGATTGGTACCTAGAAATGGCGGCGAAGCTTGGGTCTGAACGCGCTGCCTCCGAAGCCCTCGCTGCCGTCGGCATCCCCGGCATCAAGTACCTGGACGGTTCAAGCCGCAACAAGGGTGACGGCACCTACAACTACGTCATCTTCGACGACTCCCTTGTGTCGGTGACGGAGAAGTTTTCCCTTCGCCCCGACGCCGCCGACTCACAGGAAAATCGGAACACGGTATCGCAGGGCTTTATCGCCCGAGGACAGCCCATCGACCGTTCACTGCGAATCCCCTTCGACTGGTTCGGGGGTGTCGACGAAAAGGGCCAGTGGAAACCGGGCCTGAAGCTCTACGAGAAGGCCGAGAAGACGCTGACCGAATCCACGTTCAAGGACGACGGTGTGTTCGGCTGGCTCAACGGGTCGATCAACGCGGCCCGTACCGGTCTGATCGACCGCTACGGTCTTTCCGACGATTACGTGAAGCGCGAACGCAAGCTCGATCTCGACAAGCGCGAAATCGCCTCGAAGGGTCAGGAAATCCTCTCGTTCCTGCAAAGCGAGGGAATCGGCGCCGACGAAGCCAAGGTGCTGCAGGCGGTATTGACGGGCGAGCAAATCCCCGATGCGGAATGGGATGCGCTGGCCGCGCCGATCCGCCAGGCCATCGACGAGATGGGACAGGAAGCCGTACAACTCGGCCTAGTATCGCCTGAGTCCTACGAGCGCAACCGTGGCACGTATCTACACCGTGTCTACATGAAGCACGAAGGCGATCAGCCCGCCCTTGCCCGGTGGTTCACCAATTTCATGGCAAACCGCAGGAAAAAGATTCAAGGCGATGCCTTCAAGGGGCGCGGCATATTCCTTGATGTGGGTATCGACCGCGCCATGCAGGACGTGACCGAGTTCGTGGAAGGCCGCAGGGGCAAGCCGCAAAAAGGCGAGGCGTTCATTATCCTCGACAAGTTCGCGGAAGAGGGTGGGCTGGTTCCCGCCGAGAACGACGCCGCCACGCCGGCGAAGATCGAAAAGCGCGTGTTCTGGCCCGCCGACAAGGAGGTGCCTGCGCGCTACGGCGATGAGGGCTACCAGAACCGGGGTGAATGGGAAGTCCGGCGCACGCTCGGAAACCAGATCACGTTGTGGCGTGATTTCACCAAGGACGAGCGCACACAGATGGGCGAAATCCTCGACGCACGCTACACCATCGGCAAGACGTTTACCCTGATGGCCAACGACCTTGCGACCGGACGCTTCTACCGCGACATCGCCAAGAACAACGAATGGACCCGCACCGCGACGCCGAACGGCAAATGGGTCGAGGCCGGGGACTTCCGCCGCATGTGGCAGGACGAAACGGTCGAATGGGTCAAGGTGCCCGACGCCTCAATCCCGAACAGCGGCGGCAAGAAGAAATGGGGCGCGCTGTCCGGCAAATACGTGCGCGCTGAAATCTGGCGCGATCTGAACGAAGCCGACATCATGATGCGCCCGAACCTGTGGACGCGGCTGCTGACGCAGTGGAAGCTGAACAAAACCGCCCGCTCACCCGTCGTCCACATGAACAACGTCATGTCCAACATGGTGTTCATGGATCTGGCCGACGTCCGCATGCAAGACCTGGTCAAGGGCCTTCGCTCGTACGTTTCCGAAGACGCGGATTTTCAGGAAGCGCGGGACAACGGCGCGTTCGGCTCCGACATCATTTCTCAGGAAATTCGCAGGAACGTGCTGCAGCCGATCCTCGACGACCTGCAAAGCGAGATTTCAGGCGGCAACCCGGTCACGCAGAAATTCGGCATGCTGGGCAAACTCGCGGACGGCATTTGGGAAAAAGGCAAGGCCTTCGACCGCTCCATGGTGGAATTGTACCGCATGGAAGACGAGGTGTTCAGGATGGCCATGTATATGCGCCGCCGGTCCCTGGGCGACGGCGCCGAGAATGCCGCCGACGAGGCCCGCGCACAGTTCCTCGATTACGATATCCGTGCCCCATGGGTGAACACGGCACGCCGAACGGTGCTGCCGTTCATCGCCTACACCTACCGCGCCGTGCCGGTCATTGCGAAGTCCGTTGCGACGCGCCCGTGGAAGATGGCCAAGTATTTCGCCATGGCCTACGCGGCAAATGCGCTGGCCTACATGATCGCGCCCGGCGACGAGGACGACGAGCGCAATTCCATGCGCGAGCAGGAAAAGGGCAATACATGGATCGGCACGCCGCGCATGATGCGCATGCCCTACCGGGACGAGCACGGCAACCCGGTGTTCCTTGATATCCGCCGATGGATTCCGGCCGGCGACGTGTTCGACATGGGGCAGGGCCATGGCGCCTTCCCGATCCCGGCACCCATCCAGTTCGGTGGGCCGCTGATGCTTGGTGCGGAATTGGCCCTGAATAAGTCCGCCTTCACCGGCGACGAGATCACCAACGACCTGACCGATACGGCGGGGGACAAGGCCAAGAAGCTCTCCGACTGGGCATGGAAATCATGGATGCCGTCGGCGG
This sequence comes from Rhodospirillales bacterium, assembly GCA_965229805.1. Classification (GTDB taxonomy): domain Bacteria; phylum Pseudomonadota; class Alphaproteobacteria; order Rhodospirillales; family Casp-alpha2; genus UBA4479. The sequence goes on from CBDDJO010000002.1 coordinate 1,937,189, forward strand.
CATGGATTCCGGGGTCGTGGTACTGGGAGAAAATCGGGCTGGCTGCGAAGGGCGCGACCGACAGCCAGGGCAGGCCGTATCCGCTGCCGGAAGCGGTCATGTCATCGTTCGGGGTCAAACTGAAACCGCAGGACGTCCAAGAAAACTTCCACTGGCGCATGTACGAGTTCCAGAAGGCACGCCGCGCACTGAAGGCGGAAGAGCGCAGAATGCAGCGGCTCTACGAGCGCGGCATCATGTCGGAGGAATATTTCGAGGAAAGCATGCGCGCGATCGATGAGAAGTACGGACGCATCGACGCCGAGGAACAGGCAATCATGCCTAAGTAGGCGACAGGATGAAGACCACCATCCCGCCGACACCGAAAACAACACCGGCCACTGCGCCGTAGCTGCCGTCCCATCCCATGAAGCGGGCAATACGATAGCCCGCGATCATCGCGGAAAGAACGATGGCCGCTCCCATGAGAACGAGCACGATCAGGCGGGCGGGGTCAGAGAGAATGTCCGTCACGCGGGGAACCTAGCGGCGAATCGTGGCGGAGTCATGGCGTAATTTCGCGAATCGCAAATCACTTCTTGACAGATAAACCACTAAAAGTTACGTTTCTTATGTTTCCAGTCTCTCCCAGAGACACGTACATCCCTGAGAAAACTAGGCCCGGCCACGCGCTGGGTCTTTTTTTGTTGCCAATAAGACTACTTTTAGTTACTTGCGGATAAGGGGCGGAGTCGCCGGCTTATGGGGTCGTGGCGATCTCCGGGCGGTCGGCAGGCACCGCCCCTAGCATAGGGAGACACGATGCTCCGACGTTTACTCAACGATGACAACCTTCAGTCCGCCACCCTGATCGTGGCCTTTTTCGCTGTCGTTGGATACCTCGCCGGATTGCTCTGGAGTTTCGCGCACGCCGCCGTCTCGGGAGTTGCGGGCGCGGGCATCGGGCTCGTCATCGTCTTTCTTTTCATCCGATTCTCATCCGAAAGGAACAAGCCATGAAATTCTCTGCCTTTCTGGCGGCGGCTTTGCTGTTCGCGGTTGCCGCCCTTGCGCCGGCATCTGCCGACGAGCGAACCACTGAAATCTTCGCCAAGGTCAACAAGTCCGTTGGCGCGCTCTACAAGATGGAAGCCGAGGGCGACATGTCGTTCCTGTGTTCCGTCACGGCTATCGGTAAACATGAAGGGGCGACGGTGTTCCTGACCGCCTTTCACTGCGTCACGCGCGGCGTCAGCTACCGGGTGACGCTGGACGGCAACACGTTCCATGCGGCAAGGGTCTGGAAGATTCCAGGCTACGAGGCCGACAAGGAAAAGTACCCGCGCGCCTATAACGACCCTGAAACCGATATGGCGATGTTTCTTTCCGACACCATTGACGCCCCCGCCGTTGAGCTGGCGGACGCGGCCAACCGGGTCGTGGGTGCGGACGTGGTCATGGTCGGGTTCCCGCTGGGCGTTGCCAAGATCAGCTACAAGGGCATTATCTCCGGCAAGTTCGACCGTCCGGGATCGCGGGACGACGGCTACCAGCTTCTACAAATCTTTGGCGCTCCCGGTAATTCCGGCTCCGCGGTTATTGACGTCGAGACGGGCAAGGCGATCAGCGTCCTCGTTTCCGCGCGCCAGAGGCGTGTCGGCCTGCCGGTTATCTTCGCCACGCCGATCGAATACCAGAAGTACCTGCGCGAAGTGCCGACCGGCAAGGAGAAGCAGGTGGGCGAAGAGAAGTAGCCATGTTCGACCCCTGCGTTGTCATCATCACGATGGTCTGGCTGGCGGGTGGCGTCCCGGAATCGGGCGGCTCGTCTCCGCCCAAGACGTTCGTAAGCGAGGTCCTGCCGGACCGTGAGATTTGCGAAATCCACGCCGCCATGCGGGTGGAGGAGTTGAAGCAGGACTATGGCGACCTGCAGGTCAGGTACACGATCAACGTCCAGGGCGCCGGGAGCGCCCTATAACAGCATAGGGGCATCTGGGAATGTCACAAAAGGCGCTGGACCCCGCACTTGCGCGCCGCGCGCTGGAAATCGTCGCCGAGTGCGGGTCCGTAACCGAGGCCGGGCGGAAATACAACATCGCCCGGTCCACGCTTGACGCCCGCGTGCGCGCGGCGAAGCGTATGGGCATTACGCTGGACGGCGGGCCAGACACGTCCCCGGAGGCGCAGATCGAGCAACTTGACGAGACGGTGCGCAAGCTTCGCGCCGAGCTGAACAGGGCGCAATCCGAGGAAGTCACCCGCGCCGCGGTGCGCAAGTATATCTTCGACCTCAAGGACGAAGCCCCGGCGCCGCCCAAGTGGGCGCTCAAGCCGGGCCGGGGAGAGAACACCGGCGTCCCCACGCTGTTCCTGTCCGACCTGCACTGGGGCGAGGTTGTGACGCCATCGGCGATATCGCACTCCAACGAGTTCAGCCTGGACATTGCGCACGTTCGCATGCGGCGCACGGTCGAGACGTGCATCGACCTGTTGAAGCACAAGCTCGCCGGCGCCGAGTACCCGGGCATCGTTCTGGCGCTGGGCGGCGATATGATCTCCGGGGACATTCACGAAGAGTTGTCGCGCACCAACGATGCGCCGACGCTGCCGACGGTTCTTGATCTCTACGGCGTGTTGATCCGCGTCATTGAGACGCTGGCGGGTGAGTTCGGCAACGTCTACGTGCCCGCTGTCACCGGAAACCACGGCAGGAATACCCGCAAGCCCATCGCCAAGGAGCGCAACGAAACCAACTTCGACTGGTTGATCTACCAGCTATTGCGGCGATACTTTGAGGGCGACAAGCGCGTCCAGTTCAACATTCCGGACGGCCCTGACTGCCACTACCGCATTTTCTCGCACCGCTACTGCCTGACCCATGGCGACCAGTTCCGGGGCGGGAACGGAATCGCTGGGCCGCTGATGACCATCGTGCGCGGTCGACACAAGAAGATCAGCCGCGACGCCGGGATCGGCGAAGACTGGGACACCCTGATCATGGGGCACTGGCACCAGTTGATCATGCTGCAAAGCCTGATCGTCAACGGCTCGATGAAGGGCTATGACGAGTATGCCTACCAGAACAACTTCGAGTTTCAGCACCCGACGCAGGCGTGCTGGATCACCCACCCCGAACACGGCATCACGTTCCAAATGCCGATCTACTGCGATGAAGCAAGGTCAAAATCGGAATCCGCATGGGTTTCGTGGCAGGGCGCGGCATGAGGCGGGTCATCATCGAAAGCCCGTTTGCGGGCGAGGTCGAGCGCAACGTGGCCTATGCCCGGCGCTGCGTCAGGGATTCCCTTGAGCGCGGCGAGGCGCCGATTGCCAGCCACCTTCTTTATACGCAGCCCGGCATCCTGAACGACGGCGATCCCCTTGAGAGAGAGTGGGGGATTAACGCCGGACTGGCGTGGAGGCAGAACGCCGAAGCGTCTGTCGTCTACACCGACCTCGGAATCACGCCGGGCATGAGTTACGGGATCAAGGCCGCAGAGGAAGCGGGAATCCCCGTCGAGTATCGCCAGATCGGGCTCGAAGCGGCCTATGCGCCACCCACCATCGTCTACACCCGCCCGCCGGACAGGGACGGGATCTGCTCGCTTCGCACGCTCAGGGGATGGGAAATGGCGGTCGACCTTTCACCGCGGCATGCCCGCGACCTGAATATGCAGTTGTCGGCGTGGCTGGACGAGTATTTCAACAGGATTGAGGGCGAATGACCGTCGATGACATGATCTCGGAAATCCTGCGCCGCGAGGGCGGGTACGTAAACCATCCGGCGGACCGGGGCGGCCCGACGAACATGGGAATAACGCAGCGCACGCTATCGGCGTGGCTCGGTCGGGACGCATCGATCGACGAGGTGCGGAACATGGATGAAGCCACGGCGCGGGAAATCTACGAGCGCAATTATCTTTCTGGCCCGCGCATCGACACCCTGCCGCCCGAAATCGTGCCGTTTGTTTTCGATGCGTCGATCAACCACGGGCCTAAATCTGCCGTCAGGGTGGTGCAGCGGGTATGCAACGAGGCCGGCTTCGGCCCCGGCGACGTGGACGGCGTGATCGGCCCGCAGACCCGCGCCATGGCCGAGAAAGCGCAACGGGACATGGGGCCGTTTTTCCTCGCGGCATTGTGCGAGGACAGGCGTAACGTATACCGCAGGATCATCGCGAACGATTCGTCTCAACAGGTATTCGAGGCCGGATGGATGAACCGGGTTGCCGAGTTCGAGCCGAAAATCGAGGGCTACAATGCTTAGTCTGATCAAGGGTCTGTTCACTGGCGGGATAGGCGCGGCGGCGCAGGGCATCAGCCGCGGCGTTGCCACATTTACCGGCGACAAGGTGCAGCAGGAGGCGAACACGCACACCGAAGCCATGGCCGTGCATCAGGCCTATGCCTCGGAGAACGCCCAACTTCGGGAGAACCGGACCTGGTGGGATGCGCTATGGGACGGGGTCAACCGCGCGCCGCGCCCGGTCATGGCGCTTGGCGTCATCGGCCTGTTCGTCTGGCCGATTTTTGACCCGGTCGGCTTTGCGGCGGCCATGCAGGCTTACGCGCTGGTGCCGGAGTGGGTCGCCTATATCTTCCTCGCCGTCGTCGGCTTCTATTTCACGGCGCGGCACCTCGAGAAGGTCCGCATCGGCAAGGGCCCGTCAGCCGAAGACGTCAAAGCTGTCCTTGATACGCAGCAACAAATCCGGGGAATGCGCGACGAACCCGCCATGGAGGACGAGGCATTTCAGGCGGCGATGGCGGATACCTCGAAACCCCTCAGTAACAAGGTAATCATGGAATGGAACAGGCGGCATTCCTCGCGCTGATCTTCGGTGTCTGGCGTCTCACCGACGGCGGATTCCACAGGCATCGGTTTTCATCGGCGGTCGGGTGGGCGCTGATTCTTGCCGCCTGTCTCGGGCTTGTCGAGAACATCTACGTGGCCGCGCTGTTCGCGTTGGCGATGGGCCGTCAGATCACGCAGGGATACGAGGAATGGAACGATTACCGGGCGCAGGCCTTGCGGGCATGGCCGTCCGCGACGGTGCCGCTTGTTGCAGCCGCCGCATCCGGGTTCGGATGGTATGCGGTCGACTACATGACGGTCTGGATGGTGCCTGCGCTTTGCCTCGCTTCAAACGTGGCGCAGCCGTGGCTGCGCGCCCGCATGTCGAATAGGCCCGTCGAGTTTCTTGAGGGTGCGGCGCTCGGTGCGGCGATATCCGTCCTATAAGCCAATCCAGTAGCACACGGAAAGGTTGACATGATAACTCGTTTTATCGTGTAATTTTTTCCCCGCCAATGTCGGCGGATGCGGGGGAGCCAACCCCGCAACAGTCTGGGATAGCAGACTGCACTTTAACAGTGGCCTAGCGCCGCCGACTTCTCCGCGCGGGAACCGGATTTGGCGTTTGGCCGTCAGTCACGGGTGCGGGTTCATGCTACAAAACTTCTCACCATAATCTCGATTAGGCAAGTATTCGCTTGCCGAAAACCGCTCACGAGGGGTCCGAATCTGGCGTGGGGGTCTGCCATGGTTCGCAAGCGCGCGACAGGACGCGTGAATCAGGGGAGGGGCCTATGGGTCCTAATAACATGTTCCATCGAATCGGAAGGCGCGTCCGCGCGGCGCGCAAGAGAGTTTGCTTGACCGCGGCGCAGGTGGCGCGTGAGGCTGGGGTCAGCAAGAGAGTCTATCAGTGCATGGAAGCGGGCGACCTGCCCGTGGACATTCCGACGATCACGACGGTTTCGGATATCACGGGAAAGTCCATCGACTTCCTTATTCGGGGGCGGGAGTTCGAGGCCTAGCGGAGCACGCGCACGCCGTCTTCGGAAACAACCCTTTCGACGTGCGCGGCCCACGCTTCCAGGGCTTCAAGCATTTCTTCGCGGTAATGGTGGTGATCGTATCCGCCACCGGAGCCGCGCGCGGGCGCGTGATCCATGACCAAGTCGCGGATATGCGGCGCGATTCGGTGCTCGGCCATGCGGGTTTCGACGGTGTGCCGGCAGGCGTGACAGAAGAAATCCTCGATCTCCGAGGCCTCGATAACCCGGTTCTTAAAGTCGGTCCCGGCCTCCAGGTGCTTGCCGCGGTGGCGGCCGGGGAACACGTAGGGATTGCCGTCTTTCTCCGAAAGCCCCTCGATGATGCGCTGAACGAGCTTCGGTAGCGGGATCGGGTGGCGCCGCTTGTTGTCGCCCTCGCGCCGGCCCGAGGCGGACGGAGTCCACAGCCAGTTCGCGTCGATCTCGTCCCATCTCATCGTGCGCAGGATGCCGCGGCGCTTGCCCGTGAGGATCAGCAGCTTCAGAAACGCGCCCGTCGGCCCGCCGATGGCGTTGGCGGCCTTCCACAACGCGCGGATTTCATCGTCACTGAACACCCGGTCCCGTGAGGATTCGCCGCGCCACGGCTTCTTGAGTCCGGCCATGGGATTGACCGGCACCTTGTCGATGCCCGGTTCGGCGCACCACGCAAAGAAGGTGTTGAGATACGAATAGAGCCGGTTCGCCATGTAGGGCGCGGGCTTTCGCCCGGTTTCCGGGTTGCCGTCGCGGACGGTTTCGCAGAGCTTGCGGATTTCGGCGGCGGCGATGCTGTCGACGCCGCGCTTTTTCCATTCCCGGCACTCGCGCAGCACGTCGCTTTTCACGGCATCCGCCGTCGTGTTGTTCTTGCGGCCCTTGGCCTCGCGCTTCACGTAGTCCTCGTAAGCCTCGCTGAACGTGTCGGCGGGGCCTCTTTCGCGAACCATCTTGCGGACCAGCGCAGGATCTCCCCCCTGTCTGACTTCTTCCAGCATGTCGCGGGCGATATCGCGGGCCTTTTCCGGCCTGATTTCGTCGCAGCGTCCGATCTTCACGCGCCGCTCCTTACCCGCCAGCGTGCGGTAGTAGAGCGCGAAGGTCTTGGTTCCGCCCGGCGATATGCGGACATGGAATCCCCTAACCTCGGAATCACGCAGCACGATTTCCTTGTCACCGGGATGGGTGGCGGCGATCAGGCGGCGGGTGATGTTGGGCATGTGGCGATCTCCGGGCGGGCTGTTTTACAGGCGCACCCCGCATATCTGATTGGCTGCCTTCCTGCCGATGTTGCGCCCCCGGGTGCCGACGTCGAGGGACAGGTCGTATCGTCGCGCAAAGGACGGATGCGTGTTCCCGCCCGTCATCGTATGGATGATTCCCGTGGCCGTGTTTCCCATGCGCTTTAAGGCCTGTGCGCCCCTCGTCACGTCATAGCCCGCACGGGCGGCAAGGATGGCGCCAAGGCAGTCGGCCTGTAGTTCAGCCCTCTTTGTCCCGATGGCGTCGTATATGGCGGCATGGCCCAATAATATGTGCGACCATTCGTGCGCGATCAGCAATGCAACCTCATCCTCGTTCTCGAGGAAACGCATCAGCGGAAAGGTGATCCAGATTTCAGGGGGATTGGCGCCCGACTTCGTGAATGCGCCCAGCCCGCCGGCGGGACCGAGGATAACGCGAAATCTGCAGTTGGGTGAGCAGTATTCCGCGTTCGCGGAGACGAGTCTTTTATAGGCGCGATCGACCGGCAGGGAGTGACGGTAGTACTCCGCCCGCTCGGCTTCCGTTTTCACCGCCCGGATATCCGTGCCGTCGGAAACCGCCTGACAGGCGGCGAGGAACAGAAGTGCAAGGGCGAGAAACAGGCGCATGGTTTATTATCGTCCAGATTGTGTGGCAAAATAAAGGCCGCGCTTATACGGGATATGGTGGAATGGGGTATCATCCCTCTCCTTTACCTGTGGGGGTTAGGGCAAGCCATTTGCGGAGCTTTTCAACATCCTCGGCGGTCAGTTTTGCTCTGCAGGTAAATTCCTGGTTGTAGCTATCGACGGCCTTTTCCTCGGTCACGCTGATCGCTAAGCCGCCATCCTTCAATGCAACAAACTCTGCGTCGCCGTCGAGCCAACAATCCCCCTCAAACACAATCACGTTATCTCTTTCCATACCCCATCACCTTCCTGTCCTGTTAGTGGAATGGCGGACATAGTCGTAAGTGCCATCCCCGTTACTGCGAAGCGTTACGCGCCCATCGTTCCAGTCGGCCAGCGAGGACCGAACCCCGCACGAGCAATCCAGCATTACGCCACAAGACGGGTGAGACCATCTTTTCCCCATCTCCCCGCAATCGGGGCAGCCAGTTACTTCGGAGAACGCCAGTTCATAGGCAAACCCCCTTGAGGAGACGCCCCCAGCTTTTATTTCCCTGGCCCGCTCTTCCACACTATCCATGCCTCTACTTCCTTCTACTGTGGGGGTGTTAGGCGGCGCCGCCCTCAATTACCTTAAACGCAGCCTCATTATCCGAGTCTGGGTGCTTCGCGGCCATGTGGCGCTCTAGGTTCGCGAAGTGCCGATTGCAGCACGGGCAGACGCCAGCCTTGGCGCGGTTCTTGAGGCGCGTCACTTGCCCCCTTGTAGCGCTGAGGCGGCGTTCTGTTTTTTTACAACGGTCACGCTGATATAGGATTTCATCATCCCTTTGGGCTAGGCGCTGTTGCAGGCGGTCGCGCTCCCTACGAAGCGTGTCGGCTTCGGTCTGCGCAGGTGTTTTTGTGTAATGCTGTCGATGTCCGTATGCGCAATAAAACCAAATCTCAGGGCTATGCCGAGCGGCATCATGGAGCGCCTTCGGTAGCTTGATTCGTGTCTTGCACTGACAGCAGGGCCCAGCGTCTACAAAATCATCATCGAACATCATCCATCTCCTATCTACTGTGCCCCTGAACGGGGCGCGGTCGCTCTCGGTCGCACATCGGTCGCAACAGGAATAAACACGAACCCCATTAGAACAACAGAAAGTGACATTGACTTTGAGCTTATCCTTGTGTTTTCGCAACATAAAATGACAATTATCTACTAAAAGTGTTTATTTTTTGGCGCCCGGTGCCTGACTTTTAATCAGTAGGTCACAGGTTCGAACCCTGTAGCGCGTACCAATTAAGCCCCTGGAAACATCGTGTTTTCCAGGGGCTTTTTGGTTGGGGATTTCTTGGTTTGGCTATCCGGGCAGTGGCGGTTTGGCACGATTGATTCTGGGGCTCCTGGCAACGTGTATATTCATGCCCGATTTTTGAATCATGTGGAGGTTTCAAATCTCCTTCACTTTCACTGACGCACCTTGTCTGGAAAAGGTCAGCCTCGGCTCAGACGTATTGTTACTGGCAAAAGCAATACGGCGGTATGGGCGTGGATCAATAGAAATAAGGCAGGTTCTTCTCTCGCGCGGCCTTCACCCAGGGTGGAACGAATGGCACGATCTTGTCCTGCGACGGCACCATCACTTCGATGAAGTTCGCGCCAGGGTGTTCGATCGCCTCTCGCAGGACCGCTTCGATTTCATCCTCGGTATTAATGCGTGCGGTCTTGAAGCCGAAGCCTTCCGCCACTTTTAGATAATCCACCTGGCTGAAGTCGGTCGCCCAGGGCTCGTCGACGTCGTCGAGCAGAATCGCCTCGCCGCGGATCCATCCGAACGTGTCGTTCCGCGTCAGGATGATGGTGATGTTCCGGCCGCTCCTGCGGATGGTCTCCATGTCGCCGATGACGAAGCCGAGCGAACCGTCCCCGGTGAACGAGATCACCGGCCCGTCGCCGGCGTAGAGCGCGCCGAGCCCGGCGGGGACCGAATATCCCAGCGCGCCCATCGAGTAGTTGGTGATGTAGCGCCGGCCGGCTTCGCGGACCGAAAGCAGCGCCGACGGATAAATCGCGCTGACGCCGGGTTCCGACGTCACAACCGCATCGGAAGGCAGGATTTTGTCGAGAGCCTGCGTCAGCTTGACGGGCGAAATCGTACCTTCGGGCATGGGGATGTTGGAGTTGAACACGGCGTCCAGGGCCGTTTTCTTCATCGGATTGAGGTCGACCGTTTCCCGTTCGATCCCGGCGTGCTCCGACCTGATCAGTTCGATCATGTACTCGAGGCTGGCCCGCGCATCGCCGACGAGACCGACCTTGAGGGGGAAATTGTTACCCACGTGCGCTTCCGCGATGTCCAGGTGAATGAAGTTTTTTGTGCCGGGATCGCCGTAGAGTTTCCAGTGATTGGTCGAGCTTGAATCCGTATTGGTGCCGACGAAAAAGATTGTGTCGGCGTCATGCACGTAATCGTTTGAATACTCCATGCCGCCGCGCGCGCCGATCACACGCAGGGCGAGGGGATGCGTTTCCGGGATCGTTCCCTTGCCGGGCGTCGTCGTGGCGACGGGAATCTGCAGCATCTCGGCAAGCTCCAGCACGACATCCGAGGCCTTGGAAATGAGCGCGCCCTGGCCGCAGACGATCACCGGTTTCCGGGCCTGGAGCAGCACGTCGATCGCCGCCCTGATCTTCTTGTGATCGGCGACGGGGCGATGCGCCGGGTATTCGCTGTATTCCGCTTCCGCGTAGAGATCGTCAATGTCGGCTTCTTCGTTGAAGACGTTGATCGGGACGCGAATATGGACCGGTGCCGGGCGGCCGGACGTCGCCACGCGGAAGGCGCGGCGCAGCATAAAGGGAATCTCGGCGGGTTTGGTCAGGACGAACGATTCCTTGCAGATGCTCTCGTATAACGCCGTCTGATCGACGCCGGTCAGGCCGTGCCGCTTGTCCTGGTTGATCGGGATGTCGGAGCTGAAATAGATCACAGGTACCGAACTTAGGAAGGCTTCGGTGATGCCGGGCGAGCAGTGCGTTACGCCCGGGCTCGGCGCCTCGAGGACGCACGGACGACCGGTGATTTTGGCGTAGGCCTCGGCGGCATACGAAGCCGTACGCTCATCGCGCGTCAGCACGTATTCAATGTTCGAATGCTTGTGCCAGTCCTTGTACCATCCGATCGTCGTTTCGCCGGGTAGGCCGAAGACATGCTTGATGCCATGCAGTTCCAGCATCTTGAGAATGATCTGTCCCCCTCTCATACGGACGGTCTGGGAACTCTTCACATCGGCCTCCTTCAAGCAGAATATAGTACACATGGTTGTATACAGATAAATTCACAATGACCGTTGTTGGTCAATGCCTAGTTTGCCCGATCATCGTAACCCCAGGCGGGCGATGCTTTTGAATAAGCCGTGACACCCGGCGTAGGAACAGGATTTCCCCCATGTTTAATACGCGTACGGGACGTTTTCATTAAAAGCATTGCAATGCATTCTATTCTGTATAACAGTTTGCATGCAAACTTGAAGAGTTGGTCATGCTGGATCTGCTGAGCGGCCACGCGCCGGGGCGCAGAGCGGCCCATACGTCGGGGCGCAGAATAGACTGAATAAATGACCTAGACTCGATTTGAGATACAGAACTCGATTTGAGATAGCAGGAGAGGACTAAAATTATGAAATTCACACGAAATCTGAAAGCCGTCGTCGCCGGCGCCGCCATGCTTATGGCCGGAACCGTCGGCGCATCCGCAGCGGATTTCCCGTCCAAGGACATCACGCATATCATGCCTTGGAGTGCGGGCGGCGGGACCGACACCGTGATGCGGACTTTCCTGCATTACGCAGAAAAACCGCTTGGTGTCGCCGTGCGCACGCAGAACCATACGGGCGCCCAGAGCGGTGTCGGCACGATGAAACTGATGCGCTCGCGTCCCGATGGCTACACGATCGGTTCGCTGACGTGGGATAGCATGATTACGGTTCCATACAAGGAGCTCGTGCCGGGTTACGACATGAGCGCGTTGAGCTACCTCGCGACCGTGACATTGTATCCGACCGTGCTGGCGGTGAACGCCGACATGCCCTGGGAGAACCTTGAAGACTTCGTGAAGGCCGCCAAGGCCGATCCGGGCAAGTACAAGGTTTCCAACTCGGGAACCGGCGGCATTTGGCATCTGCATGCTCTCGACATGGCGGAGACGCTGGGCATCGAGGTCAACCACATCCCGTTCCCGAACGGTTCCGCGCCACAGCGTGAAGCCCTGCTTTCCGGCGAAAACGAACTGGCGAGCGTCAGCTACGCCACCGTTTCGTCCGCTGTTGACGCCGGTCAGGTCCGTGTTCTTGCCGTGATGTCGGAGGAGCGCGATCCGAGTTTCCCCGACGTGCCGACGTTCAAGGAACTCGGGTATGATGTCGTTTGGGGCGGTATGCGCGTCGTCGCCGTGCCGGCCAAAACGCCGAAGGACATTCAGGAAACCTTGACCAAGGGTCTGAAGGCGGCGTTCGAAGATCCCGAGTTTCAGGCCAAGGCCAAGAAAACCGGCATGAACGCCTTCTGGATGGGCGGCGAGGAAACCGAAGCCTATGTCCAGCGGACGCGTGAGCGTGCCACCAAGATGCTCGATAAATTGGCTGCACAGGGTCTTCTTGCGAAGTAAGATGCAAGTGAGGCTTTGGGCCAAGTAAGTTGAAACGGAAACACCAGGCCGATGTCGAATCCGGCCTGGTGTTCCTTTTTTGAACGGTTTCGCTGAACAATGAATTTGAAGATGAACCGCCAAGCGCTGTTCGCTCTATTCCTGATTATTCTCGATGTCGGTTATTTCGCGCAGGCGCTGACGTTGCCCGCGCCGTTTCAGTTGGGTGAGCCGGGCCCGGCATTTCTGCCGATCGTGCTTGCGGTCGTCCTTTTCGTTTCATGTGTCCGGATCCTGTGGCTTGAACTTGCCGGAACCTCGTCGGAAGACGATGGAGAGAGCCAGCCCGCCGCGCGCATTTCGTTACGCAGCATCCTGTTGATTGTTGTCACCGGGCTCTTCGTCTGGGTGTTCGAGCCGCTCGGGTACTGGATATCGACATTGCTCTACACTTTTGTCGTTGCTTCACTTTTCGAATACGAGCGGACGAATTCAATCCGGAAATCGGCGATGATGGCAGCGATCATCGCGACCGGGGTGACTGTCGCCGGATATCTGTTTTTCGTCACTCTGTTCGGGCTCGGTCTACCCGAGGGGATTATCTGATATGAGCCTTGAAGTTCTGTCCGGATTTGCCGCGCTGACCAACCCGCTGACGTTTCTGTGCCTGGTCGGTGGCTTCCTGCTCGGTCTGTTGTTCGGATCCATCCCCGGGCTGACGGCGACGCTGGCGATCGCCCTGTTGCTGCCGTTCACCTTTGCGATGCAGTTGACCGATGCGTTGGTCATGGTGATGGCCATTTTCATGGCCGGCATTTATGCCGGAAGCGTCACCGGGATCATCGTCAACATTCCCGGGGCGCCGTCCGGCGCCATCACGACGATGGAAGGGCACCCGCTGATGAAGCGCGGCCACGGCGCCAAGGCGCTCGGGCTCGATGCGTTCGCCTCGAGCGTCGGCGGCATGCTGGGGGCGATCGTCCTCATGTTCATTGCGGTACCCATGAGTAAGTTCGCCCTGCTGTTCCAGACGCCGGACAAGTTCGCACTTGTCTTTCTGGCTGTGGTTTCCGTGGTCATCGTGGCTAAGGGGTCGATCTGGAAAAGCACGGCATCCGTGACCCTCGGAATCATGATCTCCACGATCGGCTTCGACAATATGGTGGCGATCGGACGTTTCGATTTCGGCAGCTTTCATCTGATTGAAGGGGTACAGTTGCTGCCGGCGGTGATCGGACTGTTCGCGGTCTGCGAACTGCTGGTGCAGGGCGGGCCGATGCTGAAGAGCATGGTCATTGCCAAGGACTTCAAGCCGACGCGCCGGGATTTCATTCCGTCGCTCAAAGAGATCCGGGAAGTCGGCATCATCACGTATATCAAGAGTTCTGTGATCGGGGTGCTTGTCGGCATGCTGCCCGGCGGCGGCGCGTCGATGGCGTCGTTTATCGCTTACGCCGAGGCCAAGCGGGTTACCAAGAAGCCGGAAAAATACGGTGATGGGTCACATGAAGGCCTGGCGGCATCGGAAGCGGCGAACAACGCCATGTGCGGCGGTGCCGTGGTGCCATTGCTGACGCTCGGGATTCCAGGGGACTCGGTGACGGCGATTGTTTTCGGCGTTCTGCTTATCCATGGGCTGGTGCCGGGACCGGCTTTGCTGACGACCGACCTGCAGACGATTGCGCCGATGTTCGCGGCGCTGTTCGTCGCGGCAAGCTTCGTGTTCATATCGGTGGTTCTGTTCGGTCCGTATTACATCCGGATCGCGCACTTAAACCGCGGGCTACTCTATGCCTTCATCGCCATGGTCTCGATGGTCGGGACGTTCGCATCCTCTTATTCCGTGGTGCAGATGTGGATGGCGCTCGGCATCGGTGTCTTCGCCTATCTGTTGCGGCTGATGTCTTACCCGCTCGTGCCGATGCTGATGGGGATCATTCTCGGACCCTATCTTGAAGAATACATGCGGCGCGCACTGATCACGGCCGACCTCAATCCGCTCGTATTCGTGTCGAGCCCGATCAGCGTCGGATTGCTGCTCCTGACCGCGGCCTTCGTATACTTCCTGAGAATCCGTCCGGCGCGCGCCGGCAAGAAGGCCAGCTAGGCTTTCCCGTCATGCGAAACAAATGAACGGCCCATGCCGGAGACTGGGCACAGGCCGTTCAAGTTTCAGGGATAAATCAAAGAAGTTTCTATACGAAGCGGTTCGGGTCGAAGGGTGCCGGGTCGACGTTGTCCGGCTCGCCCGAGATCATGCGGGCGACCATGCGCCCACTTTTGGGGCCGCCGGTCAGTCCGATGTGATGATGACCGAACGCGGTATAAATGCCGGTCTGACGCACTTCGCCGATCAGCGGCAGGCTGTCGGCCGGTGCTGGTCTGTGCCCCATCCAGGTCTCTTCCTCGCCGGCCGTCAGCGTGGGAAATGCCTCCATCACTTTCTTCCGCAGCAGTTTCAGCGGTGCGTCGGATTTGTCATTGTCGATGCCACCGAATTCAAGCACGCCGGCGCAACGCAGGCCGGTCGCCATTGGTGTTGCGACAAATTTGCCGGCCGCGATCATGGTCGGCGTCGTCGGTTGGATGGATGGTTTACGGAATACGATATGGTAGCCGCGTTCCGTTTCAAGCGGCACGTTGATGCCCAGTTTCTTCATCAGCGGTTTTGACCACACCCCGGTGGTCAGTACGGCATTGTCGCATTCGAAACGACCGGTATCGGTCAGAACGGCATGGATCTTACCGTCGACGAGTTCAAAGTCCTCAAGCATGGCGGTGACGAATGTGCCGCCCTCGTTCTCGAAAACCTTGGCGAGATCGGCGACATAGTTGCCGGGATCGCTGATGAAACCATGATCCTTCATCAAGGCAAGACAGTTGATCGACGGGCCGAGCGACGGTTCCAACTCACGCACGGCTTCGCCTTCGATGATCTGGGGCACGAAACCCGCCTCGCGGCGCAGCGTCCAGGCGAAAGCATCACCTTCGAATGCGGTGCGGCTGGCGTACGCGAACTTGTAGTCGCAATCATGCAGCCATTTTTCCGCGGGGGTGCCGCCGGCAAGTGCCTTGTGTTGCTCGATGGTATCGAGGGTAATATGGGCCAGCCCGCGCGCAATGCGGTGGCCGTCGTCGGCGTTGGCGTGCGACAGGTACCGGATCAGCCACGGGATCAGGCGCGGGAAATGGGCCCAGCGCATGAAAAGCGGGTATTCCGGGTTGAACAGCATGCCCGGCGCTTTGCCGATCAGACCCGGGCCTGTGACCGGGGCGACGGAACTTGCAGCCAGCAGACCGGCGTTGCCGTACGACGTGCCCTGGCCCGGGGCGCTGCGGTCGAGCAGCGTCACTTCATGACCGCCGCGTCTAAGCCAGATCGCAGTTGATACACCGGCAATCCCGGCGCCAATGACCACCACTTTCATTGCCCGTTTTCCCCTTATGCTGCGTGGACGGCTGCCGACGGAGGTGCGTTCGTCAGGTTTCGGTCACCGTTTTCGATTTCGGTGCGTTTATCGCATCCGTACCGGTGGAAGGTGCTTTTAAATTATGTATGCAAAAAATTATGCATATTTGTCGACAGCATGACAAGCACCGACATGTTCGATTAAGCCGTCCTTATAGCGTGAGGCCGCCGTTGACGTGGATACTCTGTCCGGTGATGTAGCCCGCGTCCGCCGACAATAGGAAATGCGCGAGTGCGGCGACTTCCTCGCGCCGGCCGATCCGGTTCATGGGGATGCCGGCGCTGACCTCTTGCCACTGGTCGGGCGTCATTGACGAAGGGGTGCCGGGTTCTTTCTCGACGAACCCCGGCACGACGGCGTTGACCGTGATTCCCGCCGGCGCAAGATTCGCGGCAAATGTCCGAACCTGGGCTTCGAGACCGGCTTTGGCCGGTGCCGTTGCCGCGTAACTATAAACCTTTGAACGGTGTGCGCCGAAGGCGCTGATGCAGACGATCCGGCCACGGTCTTTT
This sequence comes from Rhodospirillales bacterium, assembly GCA_965229805.1. Lineage (GTDB taxonomy): Bacteria > Pseudomonadota > Alphaproteobacteria > Rhodospirillales > Casp-alpha2 > UBA4479. Next base: position 1,953,481 of record CBDDJO010000002.1, read on the forward strand.
GCGAGCTTTGGGGCGAGCATGGTGACAAGACGGTGGAAGGCGATCGGCATCGCTTGCAGTGCTTGCTCGAGCGCGTCCACTGGTGTGTCGGTGACGCTGCCGAGCTTTGCGTAACCGGCGGCGAAAACGATACCGGTCAGGCCGGCCTCGGGTACGTTTTGTGCCCAGGTTTCCACGGATTGGAACAGCGTTTCATCGCCGGTCAATCCGATACAGCTGTCGACGGTCGCACCCTTGGCGGTGCAGTCCTTGACGACGGCGTTCAATCGTTCCCGGTTCTCACCGGTATGGAGCAGAAGCTCGACCGCCGGCCCGGCGAGAGAGCGTGCCACGGCCGCGCCGATGCCAGACCCAGACCCGATGATGACATAGCGATGCATGCCGGTTCCCTTGCGTTGCAGATGACTGCCGGTGCTTCTGATGCGTCAGGCAGTCAGCGTATAGACGTGCCCATAGGCGGCTTTGATGGCACTCAGGATGTCTTCGTTTCGGTGGATGATATGTTCGCGAACGGCGGCTACCGCGCCGTCCGTGTCGCGTGCGCGGATGCGCTCGAGGATCTCGCGGTGTTCGCTCTGTGTCCGTTCACGGCGGCCTTCCATGGCAATCCAGCGAACCAGATGGATACGGTCGTTCAGGTTGGAAAGTGTGCGGTGAAGAACCCGGTTGCCGGAAAGTTGGGCGATTGTATCGTGAAAATGGATATCCAGTTCAATGAGGCGGTCGGTCGAGGCCTCGGGCGATTCCGCGGCGCTCTTGGTCAGAAAATTCGCGATTTCAGCCAGGTCGTCGTCGCTGGCGCGTTCACATGCCAACCGGATAATGCTGCATTCAATTTCGACGCGGGCTTCGAACAGTTCGCAGACGAGTTCGGGCTCAAGATCCGGTACCGAAAGCCCACGCTCCCGATTGACCAGCAGCCCCTCGGCAACGAGGCGGTTCAGCGCTTCACGAAGCGGTGTGCGGCTGACGTTCAATTCTGCAGCCAGCGTAACTTCATTGATTTTCTGATTTGGCAGAATCTTGAAGCGAAGCAAACGCTCGCGGAGCATTTGGTACGCACGATTCGATGAGGAGATTTTCCCTTCGCCGGTCGTGATTTTTTTAGCTCCCATCGACGCCTCTCACAATTACACCAAGGTTTGTATTCTAAATTGTATGCACTTGGTTTGTTGAGCGTCAACCAAGTTGCCGTATGACTCAGAATCGGCGCGGGCGCAGCCCGTTCTGTAACCACGTTGCGAGTGAGTAAATGTCGAACACCGGTAATCCGGTTTCGTCGCCAACGGCCCGGGCATAGGGCGCCATATTGGTGCATTCGAGCACGATGGCGCCGATATTCGAATTGTGCTCGACCAACCGGCGCGCCGCACCGACGACATCGTGCCGGGCCTTGTCGATGTCCAAATCGGGCTTTTCGGCACGCACGATGACGCGAAAAAACTCCCCCGATTCGTCGGTGCCTTCCAGCGGTGTGTCACGTGCGACACCGATGGCGTCAAGATGGGCGTCAGTCAGCGTCGCGCTGCTGATGCTGATGATGCCGGGCCGTTTGCCGGGTGGCAGCAGGCTCTGAACCCAGGGGACTTGCATCATCGACGATGTAGCCACGGGGACACCGACCGCGGCCGAGATTTCCGTCTGGAAGATGGAGAGAAAACCACAGTTGGTGGTGATCGCTTCGGCGCCCAGGTCGACAAGGTCGCGTGCACCTTCAATGAACGCATCCATCAGGCCTTCGGCGCCGTTTCGCACAACCCGTTCCGGGTCGGCGCCGCGAATGACCCGGTAAAGCACCGGAAAGGGCCAGGTTTCGGCATTGCCCATGTCGCCGGGAATACGGGCGAAGCGCGCTTCCAACATGAGAATGCCGAGCGGGGCGCCGTACAGCACTTTGCCGCCTTTGGCGATATTATCGGACGGCATCGATGGTGTGGTCATGATCTGATTCCGGTTCCATCAAAGGCCCGGCGCATTCGGCGGCGGCGCCAGTGCTGCCGCCAGTGCGTCGACGTTCGTTGCGCCGGAGAGGCCGCTGATCGCTTGGGCGAGCGCATCAATGCGGGGTTGATCGGCGACGCATCCGGCGAGGTCGGTAAATTTGCGATCCAGGTCGGTCTGCGATAGGGGCTGTTCCGGGTATCCACGTGCAATTTCGGAGGTGGCCGAGACTTTGTCGCCGCTTTTGAGTGTCAGGGTAACCTCGCCGACATAGAAATCGGGGAACCGGGCGTCGAATTCGCCCGTGTCACGGATCACGCCCGCGCTTGCGGCGAGGCGTGCGACTTCCGTATCGGTCTCGCGCCGGTCCTCGAACAGGTCCAGATAGGACAGGCGGCCCATTGCTGCCCGCACCGGCAGGATGTACTGCGCCGAATGGCCTTTGAGCGGGTTGTCGTCGACGCAATGCGCGCCGGCTTCTGCGAACCGCAGTTCGATTTTCTCGATATCCTGAGACCGCAGTTCGTGTTGCGTCAGCAGTTCATCGAGCGCATCGAGCGCCGGGTGCAGAAAGGAAACGCAGGGATAGGGTTTGACCGCGAGTTCCACGATACCGTCCCAGATTTCGCCGAGACCGTCCGTCAGGGGCGTGGCCGTGGCGACGCCGCTGTAGGCGTCGAGCACGTTGTGCCCACCATCGAAAATCCGGTCCGGCGCACCAAAGCCGTTCCTGGCGAGCATTGCCGACATGACGCCGTTGCGCGCGGCGAGGCCCATCTGGAATGGACGTGCATCTTCACGCGGATCGTCCTGCCAAGCCAGCAGGCCCGATGTCTGTAGCGCGGCAAGGCCAAGTGCCGCGACGGTTTGCGTCTGGTCGAGGCCAAACAGGTATGACGCCGCGGCTGCGGCACCGAAGCTTCCGGCCACAGCAGACGGGTGAAAGCCGCGGGCGTAGAGTTCTCGCGGGTTCATCGCCATCGAAACCCGGTATTCGATCTCGCATCCGAGTGCGATGGCAGCAAGGAATTCATTACCCCGGCGGCCTTCGGTCTCGGCAACCGCCAGGGCCGTTGGCACCATGACTGCGACCGGATGCAGGATGGCTTCGGGGTGATGGGGTTCGAAATCGGCGGCATAGCCGAGCGTGCCGTTGGCGAGCGCGGCGTTGACCGGGTCCACCGTTCGCCCGCGTCCGATCAGCGTGGCTTTGCCGGCACCGGCGACAGTTTCGACGAAATCGCCGATCCCGCTGCTGGCGGTGACGCTCGGGTGTATGGCGGCGAACAACGCGCCGATCCCGTCGGACGCCAACGTTTGGGTATAATCCATGACCTCCGTCGGCAGATATTCCGGTGAATAGTTTGCTATGAATGCCGCGAGTTTGCTTGTGGTAGGGGCTCTTTCGGGCATTCGAACGCTTCCTTTTACGCTGTTGGTTACGCCTTGCGGTAAAATTTTGTATACAGTATAGAATACAAAATCAATTTATTTCTGAGCGGGAGTGAAGCAGGAAAAATGAATGCAAAAACACGCATCGTAATCGGTGGCTTCGGCAATGTCGGCGAACAACTGGTCCATAAAATCTGCGAAGACGAACACGGCACGCTTGAGATCGCTGCTATCGCCGCGCGCGATCTGGATAAGGCAAAAGCCAAGGCTAAAAAGTTGGGTGTGGATGCGCCGATCATAACCGCGGCCGAGGTGCCCAAGTACGATGCGGTTCTGGTCGAGTGCGCGACATACGAAGGGTTTCGTGATGTTGTGGAGCCGGCGATCCGCGCCGGTGGAACTGTCGTCGCCATCAGTGTCGGCGCGCTCGCGGCCAATATGGATCTGATCGACCTGACCGAACAATGCGGCGCCACCCTGCAGATCGCCGGCGGGACCCTGCCGGGACTGGATATCCTGCGCGCTGCGCGTGAGGGTGATATCGATTCGGTTGTGCTGACATCACACATTCATCCGGCATCACTGGAACACGAGCCGTTCATCCACGAACATGGTATTGATCTGGCGCCGGCAACCAGCGGTCCGGTCCCGGTATTGGACGGCACCGCGCGCGAAGCCGCCGAAAATTTCCCCCGGCATTTCAACGTTGCGGTAACGCTGGGGCTTGCGGGCATCGGTCTTGACCGTACCGAGGTCCGGATTCGGGCCGATGGCACACTGCCGGGCGCGCGCCATACCCTGACCGTCAAATCCGATGCCGTCGAACTGGAAATGGTGTCGCAGAATTTTCCGTCGCCGCAGAACAACCGTACCAGCCGCATTGTCGCGTTGAGTATTCTGGCGGCCCTTCGCCGGATGCAGGGCGGCCTATTGATCGGGAGCTGAGCCATGCGTTTGTCCGATCGTGATCGCGCTTTTCTGGACGGTGACGAAGGCGATGCAGTGCGTCAGGCGATGGAAGCGCTCGTCCAGCTTGGTGAAGCTTTCGATGCACCGGACATGGTCGACATCGGGTATGCACACGTTCATGCGGGCATGGCCATGTATCTGGATGATGTCGGGCTGATCGAAGACCTGGCTGATCGGGGTGCCAAAATGCGGGTGCCGGTTTCCACCAACATTGCCAACGCCGATATGGGCAACTGGCAGGATACCGGCGCCCCGGAATCTCTTGCTAAGCTGCAATCCCGCGCCGAGGCTGCGCACCGCGCCATGGGCAGTGCCACGTCGTTCACGTGTACCCCCTACTGGGCCGGGCACTGGCCGACCTTCAACATGCATATCGCCTCGATCGAGAGCGGTGTGACTGTGTTCTCGAATTCGGTTCTCGGCGCCCGTGCCAACCGTGACGGCTTTTTCGCGGTCTACGCGGGATTGACCGGGCGTTATCCGCGCTTTGGTCTGCATCTCAACGAGAACCGTAAACCGACGCACCATGTTCGCGTTCGGGCGCGGGCGCACGGCACCGCCGACTTTACAGCGCTCGGCTATGCGATCGGCCGCGAGGTCCAGAACGGCGTACCGTTGCTGAGCGGTTTGCCGGTGCGCCCGAACCTCGACGAATTGGACGCCCTCGGCGTCGGCATGGCGACATCTGGTGGCGTGGCCATGTTCGTGCTGCCCGGCGTGACGCCACCTTGGGACGAGGACGCTAATATCGCGGCGTTGAAGTTGCCTGCGGTGGACATCGGCGATGACGATATCGATACCGTGTACGGCGAATTCTGCACCGGTGACGAAGCGGGATTCGAGTTCGTGCACCTGGGGTGTCCGCATGCCTCGTTCGAGGAACTGAAATACTACGCGGAACTGTTGAAGGGGAAACGGATCGCCGACGGCGTGCAATGCTGGATCACCACCAACCGGACGGTGCGCCAGATGGCACGGGACTCGGGCCTGCTGGCGCCGATCCTGACATCCGGGGCCAAGGTCATATCGGATACTTGCCCCATTTCATGTCATTTTGCGCGCACTTGCTCGCCGGATCCCAAGCTGGGCGTTGCGCCGCCCGACATTCGGACGATCCTGGTCGATTCCGCGAAACAGGCGCATTACGTCCGTGACATGATTCAGTGTCCAACGCTGTTTACGACTAGTGAACGTGCAGTTGAATCCGCGATCGACGGACGCTTTCAGCCCAGGCTTCGTCCCAATGAATAGTCCGGACGCCAAATGGCAGGGCCGTGGCGTGGTGAAAGGCAAGGCGGCGGGGCCGGCACTGGTTTCGTCAACGGCGTTGTCGTTTTTGGGCGACGTCGATATTCGCACAGGCAAGGTGGTCGGCCAGTCCAACGATCTGCTTGGCCGGTCGCTGGCGGGGCAGATAACCGTGTTGCCGGCAACGCGTGGCTCGGCGGGCGCCTGGCGGTTTCTGTATCAACTCAAGGTACATGATACGCATCCCGCTGCATTAGTGATGCGTGAGTTGCCGGATGCATCGGTGGTGCAAGGGGCGTTTCTGGCAGAGGTACCTATCGTCGTCATCGAGGATGCCGGCTTTTGGAGCGCCGTCACCGATGGCGACTCGCTAAGGGTCGATGGGGCGGCGGGTACGGTAACGCGCCAGGATTCAACTGAATAAGCCCGTTCCCGGTTAGGACGTACGCGTATCGTGGACAATTCTGCCGCCGACAATTGTCACCGTTGCGGTCGTGTCGGATATGGCGGACGGATCATCATCGCCGAGAGACCTATCCAGGATCGCGAGATCGGCATCCATGCCGACGCCGATCGTACCGCGTCGATCTTCGGCGAAGCACAGATACGCGCCGGTGCGGCATGAGGACTGCAAGGCTTCTTCCAGCGTAAGGGCCTGTTCGGGCGCGACCGGTTTGCCATCGCGGCCGACCCGCGTCACTGCCTGGCTGATCGGATGAAACAGCGATGGTGGCACGTTGTCGGTGGCGAGGCACACCGGTACACCCGCGTCGCGCAAGCGCCGCAGCGGCACAAGCTCATTCGGATCACGGTCGGGTGACTGCGCCAGCAGCATCGAACCTTCTTTCCACAGATAGCGATTGGTGTGTGTGGTCATGATGATGCCAAGGTCACGTGCGATGGCGATTTCGTCAGGGCTGACCCACGAAATGTGCTCGACGACCCAGCGCGCATCCGAGATCGAGGCACGCTTATGCGCCTTGGCGAAACCGTCGAGCATGGCCGTGCCGATCCCCGACACGCGTATGCCGGCTGCTGCGGCTTCCTGGAACAGAACGTCGAGTTCCTCAGGCGGCAAACCTGCGTCGTAATAGAAACCCGCCCAGCCAGTATAGGCACCGCCTGCATCAGCACGGATGCTGTTCTCTTCGTTGATGCCCGGCTCCGCATACAGTCCCTGGACCCGGAGATAGTCGTCGCCCAATCCACGCCGCCGCAGCCAGGACAGCCAGTCTCCGAGGCATTCGCGAACGGTTTCAACAGTGGCGCCACCCCATCTCGGGCTGAGCGTCAGGTGTGAGCGCACCGGCAGGGGGCTTGTTTCACGAAGGGTCTGATACGCGGCCAGAACTTCGTCGGCGACACCGTGTCCCTCGTAGACGGCGGTCGTGCCGAATCCGTTGTAGATCGCCATCGATTTCATCAGCCCGGCGACGCGCTGATCGGCGGAAAAGCGGGGCGCGCACTTCATCAACGTGAATTCGACCAGCGGCATGTAGTTGTTCTCGATGAATACGCCTGTCGGTTCGCCATCAGCATCGTGTTCGATTTCGATACTGGGGAACGGGGACGGGGTATTGCGATCGATCCCGGCGATCTTGAGGGCTTTCGAGTTGGCGATGGAGACCAGCGGCAGGGTATGTCGCCAATAGCCCCAGATGCATCGAATGTAGACCGGGTTATCCGGAGCGACCTCATCCAGGTCGGCGCGTGTCGGCCAGCGGCCTTCGGCCAGGGACTCCGGCATGCCGCGAAAATCCGGCGGATTCCCGACCGGCATGGTGACGATCCATTCGCCGGGTACGGCGTCGCGAACCAGCGCGCGGATTCTCTCCTTGATGTCGGCGATCGAGCGGCAGCCGACTAGCGACGGAATCTGGTCCTTCAGTCCTTCGCGGTCCATATGCGCATGTCCATCGACCAGTCCGGGAATGACCGAGTGTCCTCCGGCGTCGATGATGGTCTTGTCTTCCGGGAGCGCTGCCTCACAATCGGCCCGTGTGCCGACCGCGATGATTATGCCGTTTGAAACTGCAACTGCTTCTGCAGTTCGGGGCGCATTGCCGTTGAGTGTCCACACATCGCCGTTGGAAATGAGCAGGCTGGCCGTGTTGAGGGGCATCGGTGTAAGGACATCCATGCAGTCGGAGGAAAGTGAGGTGTTCTGTTACTTGCGAACGGATATTTGACGTGCACCCTGCAGGTGTCAAATGCTGTCCGCAAAATCAGACGCCACGCGCCATACTTTGGGGAGTTGAAGTCCATTTCTTTAGCGCAATCCAGCCCCGGGTGCGCACCCCTTTCACGGATTGATTCCCAACCCGAGCAATTTCATTCGCCTTGACCCTGGTGATTGAGTGATCAAGTAATTCGAAAATACAAGAGAACAAACTAGGACGGATGACCGATGACACAATCTTGCGATCTGAGCGCCACCGAAGCACGCCGACTGATGCGAACGGGTGAGTTGTCGCCGGTCGAACTGCTGGAAAGCTGTCTTGGGCGCATCGTCGCCGTTAACGGGGCCGTCAACGCAATCACGGCGATGGACGAGGGCCGCGCGCGCGCCGAAGCGGAAGCGGCGGAAAAAGCCTTCGCGTCCGGCGAGGACGTGGAGCCGCTTGCCGGGCTGCCGGTCGGTATCAAGGATCTGAACGCGACCCAAGGACTCCGCACCACCTACGGCTCGCTGATCCATGAGAACGATGTCCCGGACGCCGACGAGGCGATGGTCGCGCGGCTGCGGCACGCCGGCGCCATCGTGCTGGCCAAGACCAACACGCCCGAGTTCGGTGCCGGGTCGAACACCACCAACCGGGTCTTCGGGGCGACGCGCAATCCCTTTGATCCGGAACGCACGCCGGGCGGCTCGTCGGGCGGTTCGGCGGCGGCGCTTGCGGCAGGCATGCTGCCGCTGGCGCACGGCAGCGACACCGGCGGCAGTCTGCGCAATCCGGCGACATGGTGTGGCGTGGTCGGTTTCCGTCCGACGCCGGGACTGGTCGCGCGCGAGGCGCGGACGCTCAACTACACGCACTTCAGCGTGCAGGGGCCGATGGGTCGAACCGTCGCGGACGCGGCGCTGATGATGTCGGGGCTGGCCGGTGACGACGGCCGCGATGCGCTCGCCGGGCCGTGCGCACCGGCGGATTTCGCCGACCTGCCTGGGGTCGACGTTTCGAAACTCAGGGTGGCGTGGTCGACGGATTTCGGCGGGACCGCGCCCCTCGACGACAACATCCGCGATGCGTTCGCCGGCGTGATGCAAGAGATTTCCCCTTGGTTCGGCGCGTGCCACGAACGCGCCCCCGACTTCGCCGACGCCCGCGACATATTCTGGACGCTCAGGTGCGTTTATTACGTTGCCAACCACGAGGACCGGATCGCCCGGCACCGCGATCTGCTCTCGCCCAACATCGTTTCCAATTACGAGGCCGGGCTTTCCATGACGCTCCCCGACGTGGCTCGCGCCGAGCGCGCCTGGGCAAAACTCTACAAGGCGTTCCAGGTGTTCTTCGACGACATCGACCTGCTGATCGTGCCCGGTAACGCGGTATCGCCCTTCCGGATCGACGACGGCATCCCGAAAATGGTCGGCGGCAAGGCGATGGAGAATTACGTCGATGCGTCGCTGATCCGTTCGGCGCTGACACTGACCGGCCATCCGGTGATCGCGGTGCCGGCGGGCGTCGATTCCCACGGCATGCCGTTCGGCGTGCAGATCGTGGGTAAGCGACGCGGCGACCTTAATCTGCTCGCTGCCGCCCATGCGCTGGAAACGGAAATCCGCAAACATCCGAAGCTGGCGGTGCCGGCGCCGAATCTCGCGGCGCTCGCGGGCTGATTATTCTCCGCCCGCCGTACACACGCCAGTGGAAATCTCATCGTCCGAGACCCAGAGGAACGGCATATCGCCCTTATTGAACGTGTCGATCTTAAGAAGTTGCAGTCCGGTGTTGCCGATCCCCTTGTGAATGCTGACGGCAAGCAGCGCGTTTTGCGCGACGGCCTTCTGCAGCAGGCTCAGCACCCAGTCGTCCTGTAAGCCGGCGAGGCGGCCCGTGCGGTCGTCGAAGGTGAAGCGGGGATAGTTTCTCAGCGTCGCCGTGGTGCGTGCATCGCTCTCGGGCACGCCGCCGGGGCCGAGACGGCGCACCTCCCTGACGTCGCAGGCATAAACCGTTGCCCGCGCTGCGTCCGGCAGGGCGTAAAGGGCAATGATCGTCAGGACGGTGAACGTGGCTATCCGCATGGATGTCCCCGGGCTTCAGTGTGGCAGTACCGTGGCAGCGCTTTCACCAGTGTGCGGAATTCCAGCGGCTTGTGAAGGCCTGTGTTGTTCCGGACCAAAGATGCCCGCACATCGTTCATCGTTGCGCGCCGGCTGGCCAGCGGGCACAAATAGTTCCATGAAGAAAACCATCGGCGTCGTCCTTTCCGTGCTGATCGCGTTGTTGCTGGGGGAACTGGCGGCGCGGGCGTTTCTGTGGATGCCGCCGCTTGAGACCGACGTCGGCACGCCCCGGCAAGGCCTGACCGCCGACGCCATCGGCGACTGGGTGCCGAACCAGCACGCGATCTGGGAGAACGGCCGGCTCGAGTATCCCTTTTTCGTGCACATCAACGGTGCCGGATTCCGCAACCTGGAGGAAATGAACCCGGAGGCATTCAGGGTGCTCGTGCTGGGCGATTCCCAGACCTTCGGATTGTTCGTCGCCAGTCACGATATATGGACCAATGTCGCCGAGAAACGCCTCCGTCACAAACTGGGGCGGGAAATACAGCTCCTTAATAACGGCATTCCCGGCAGCACCATTACCGATCACCTCGCGTACCTGAACGAGAAGGGCGAACGCCTCGGGCCGGACACGGTGATCCTCACGGTGAGTTCAAACGACATCGTCGACCTGCGTCGCGCCGAACTCTCGATCGGTTCGCTCCGCTCGGAATGGATCGACAGCCACGACAACGTCGCGCTACGTTCGTTGCGCTGGTTTCTGCGCCATCATTCGGGGCTCTATGTCGCCGCGCGCACCCTGAAGGAAAAATTCATCGCCGAACGTCACGTGCGCGAGGTCGAGGCACGCGGCCTCACACGGGTGCAAGCAGATGTCGGTGGCGATATCCGGGCATCGGACGATCTGGTCAAGGCCTATGCCGCTCATGTGAAGGACGCCTTGGCGCGGGTTCGCGCGCTCGGCGCCGAGCCGGTATTGTTCCTGCTGGCGGCGCCGTGGGAGCCGCATATGGTGCAGTTACGTAGCGTGCTCGGGGAAATCGCCGCGACGGAGACCGTACGTCTGATCGATACTGGCCCGGCGTTTGCCGGTGTCGCGCGAGATCGCGCGACATGGTATCGAGATTCCGAGGTCGATCCGGATTACACCGGTGATCCTCATTACAACCGCTTCGGCAACCTCGTGATCGGCGAATACCTGGCGGAGATGCTGGCGCCGTTGGCCGATGCCAGAATGCGTTGAACGATCAGGCGTACGTTTTGAGGAAATTCAGCAACAGCGCATTGACCGCATCCGGCTGCTCCTGCTGGACCCAGTGCCCGGCGCCGTCGATCAGGTGCGTCCCGCGATAATCCGTGCAGACCCGCGTTTCCATGGCCTCGAGCGCGCCCGGCGTCTGATAGACACCCCAGTCGCTCTTGCCTGAAACAAACATCGCCGGCACGTCAATGGTGCGCCCGGCGAATACTTCCTGCTCGCGGATGAAGGCGTCGACGAAGCGGCAGCGGTACCAGTTGAGCCCGCCTTGGAAGCCGGTGCATTGGAAACTGTCGCTGTAGACTTGGAGTTCGTCGTCGGGCAACCATTTGCAGGCGGCGACGGCATCAGGGGCGGGCATTTCAGGGGTCACGGTTTCGGCCATGGTCTTGTCCAGGTCCATGACGTAGTAGGTCGGCAGCCGGGCAAGCTCGTCCGCCGTCCAGCCCGAGAGCCGGTGCGGCCGGTTGTCCGGCCAGTCGGCGCTCTTGTAGTGGAAATAGGCGCGCAGGAAATCGTGCACCCCTTGCGGCGCATGCCACATGTCGTCGTTAGCGGGCTGCGTCGAATAATAACGATGATAGTGCTTGCGGGGCCGGGCGAGGGCGGCGAGATCGGCGTCGATGTCGACGGCGGGTTTCGGTGTCAACGAAGGCGGCCCGGCGTAGGGCGCGCTCATCAGCGCTACGGCGGTGAAGATGTCGGGGCGAATCAGCGCGAAATGCGCCGCTGCCCCGGCACCGAAATCATGACCGGCGAGGGGGGTGCGTCTGATCCCCAACACGTTCAGCAGGCCGAGTGTATCCCGGAGCAGATTGAGAAATCGGAACTTCGAAAGATCGCCGTCGTAGTTCGCGTCCCAACCAGTGGTCAGGCCGTAGCCGCGCTGGTCCGGCGCGATGACATGATAGCCGGCATTTGCCAGTGCTGGCATCACCTTGCGCCAGCTATAGGCCAGTTCCGGGAAACCGTGCAGCAACAGCACCGGTGGGCGGCCCGCTTCGCCGGCTTCCAGCACGTGCATGTCGAGCCCGTTGCCGTTCGCCACCATGCGCGAGCGGATGCCGTCGGGCAGGGCGCGGGTGTAGAGGATGTCTTCGGTCATGTGGTGCCCGGGGCCTCAGGGTGGAACCGGCATGACCCGCTGGTTGGTCGAGCGCAGCTTGCGCGTCACGTCGAGAAACAGGCTTTCGTAAAAGCGCGCAGAGAAATGGATGTCGCTTTCGAGTTTCTCGTGCAGGGCGCCTTTCGGCACCGACAGGATTTCGGCCGGACCGTCGGCGACGATATTGGCGCTGGCGCCCTTGCGGTCCATTAGCGACATTTCGCCGATCACCTCGCCGGGACCGAGGGGGCCCGCGAACTCGCCGCAGATTTCATCGAGATAGACACGCGTCACGCGCAGGAATCCCGACTTGATGATCAACAGGCTGTCGATCACGTCGCCCTCGTTGATGATGTTGTCGCCGGACCCGTATGTCAGCGTTTCCGCATTGGCGACAAGCCAATCACGTTCGTCTTCGGTCAGCTTCGGAAAAGCTCCGGTCAGGTTCATGTGCCGTCCGTCCTCTCTCGTCCTGCCGCCGTCATTCTTGAGAAACGCGATGTCTGTGACTTTACGGCGCCGGTATGATAATCCGTTGCCATGGAAAAACACAAACGCTTAGCCGCTGTTGGTTTGCTCGTCGTTCTTGCCGGTTGCGCGGTCGTCGGAAAGGACGCCGATGGTATCTCGATCCGCCATTCGGCGGAGAATAACGTCATGATTCAGTCCCGGGCCGACGAGCATTGCGCATTCTTCGGCAAGAAAGCGGTCCGGGTGCAGCAAGGCGACACCGAGGCGATGTACCTGTTCCGTACCCGGGTCAGCACCTTCAAGTGCGTGCGGGAGAGCGATCTGCCCAAAGGCGACGGCGAGAAGACGTCCGGATCCTGATTCTTCGGTCAGCCGATGCCTTCGGGGTCGGCACTCCGGGTGGTGTCCGTTTCGCTGGCCTCCGGTTCCGCCTTTGCGGCGAGGAACGTATAGACCGTCGGAATGACAAACAGCGTGAAGAACGTGCCGACCAGAAGGCCGCCGACAATCACCAGCCCGATGTCCTGACGGCTTTGCGCGCCGGCTCCGGAAGCGATGGCCAGCGGCACAGCACCGAGTACCATGGCGCCGGTGGTCATCAGGATCGGCCGCAGCCGCAGCACCGCCGCCTCGACCACGGCGTCTCTGAGTTCGCGCCCGGCGTCGCGAAGCTGGTTCGAGAACTCGACGATCAGAATGCCGTGCTTGGTGATCAAGCCGATCAACGTTACCAGCCCGACCTGGCTGTAGATATTAAGCGTCGAACCGTCGAGCCATAGCGCGGCAAGCCCGCCGGCGATCGACAGCGGCACCGTCAGCATGATGATGAACGGGCTCCGGAAGCTTTCGAACTGCGCCGCCAGCACGAGATAGATGAATGCCAGCGCCAGCGCGAACGTGACGTAGATCGACGAGCTCGATTTCTGGTATTCGCGCGACTGACCGCCGTAGTCGATCTGTGCCGTCAGCGGCAGTTCGTCGCGGGCCGCGCCTTCCAGGAACGCCAGTGCTTCGCCGAGGGAATAGCCGTTGTTCAGCGTCGCCGTGATGGTGGCGGAGCGGAGCTGGTTGAAATGGTTCAGTTCCTGCGGTGCGACGGTTTCCTCGATATCGACCAGATTGGAAAGCTGCACCATCTCGCCGCGTTCGCTGCGCACGTAGATGCGGCGCAGGTCGTCCGGTGTCGCGCGGTCGACGTCGGCGACCTGCACGACGACGTCGTACTGCTGACCTTCGCGTTTGAAGCGCGTGACCTGGCGGCCGCCCATCATGGTTTCCAGGGTGCGGCCCAGCACACCGACCGAAATGTCCACGTCGGCGACCTTGTCGCGGTTGACCTGCACGCGCAGTTGCGGGGTATTGAGCTTGAGGCTGCTTTCGATGTTGGCGAGACCGTCGTTGCCGCGCGCTTTCTCGACGAGCTTGTCCGACATCTCCTTCAGCTCTTCATAGGGCTGCGACGTCATGACGACGAACTGCACCGGCTTGTCGGTGGTGCGTTGGCCGAGCGGTGGCGGGCTGACGGGGAAGGCGAGGATGCCGGGCTGGCCGAATAGCTTGGGTTGCAACTGCTTGACCACGTCTTCCTGCGATACCGTGCGGTCCTTCCACAAATCGAGCTTCAGGAACGAAATACCCTGCGAAACGATCGGATAGCCCGATACCACGAAGTAGCGGACGATGTTTTCGTTCTCGGCATAGACCTTTTCCAACTCGGCGGCCCAGGTATCCGTGTATTCGATGGTCGAGCCCTGCGGCGAGAGGAAGACGCCGAGGATCGTGCCCTGATCCTCGTAGGGTGCCAGCTCCGAGTTGATGTTGGAGAAGAACAGATACGAACTGCCGGCGACGGCGAGCCCGACGACGAGCACGAGGGGCCGCATATTGAGGCTGAGAGAGAGGGTGCGGCGGTAACCGTCGGTCATCGCTTGCAGCACCCGTTCGACGGCCAGGTAGACCTTGCCGTGTTTCTCGTTCCGTTTCAGCAGTAACGCCGACATCATCGGCGTTGCCGTGAGCGCGACGAAGCCCGACACCAGCACCGCGCCGGCCAGCGCCCAGGCGAACTCGGTAAAGAGCCGCCCCGTGGTGCCTTCCATGAAGCCGATGGGCGCATAGACAGCGGCCAGCGTGATGGTCATGGCGATGACGGCAAAGCCGATCTCGCGGGCGCCGCGGATCGCGGCGTCGCGCGGTTTCATGCCGTCTTCCACGTGCCGGTAGATGTTTTCGAGCATGACGATGGCGTCGTCGACGACGAGGCCGATCGCTAATACCATGGCGAGCAGGGTAAGGGTATTGATCGAAAACCCGAACAGGTCCATCAGCGCGAAGGCACCGATCAACGATACCGGGATCGTCACCAGCGGCACCAACGTTGCCCGCCACGACCGGAGGAACAGGAAGATGATGGCGATGACCAGCACTACCGCCTCGATGATCGTGCTGTAGACGTTGTCGATGGATTCCTGGATGAACACGGACTTGTCGTGCGCGACTTCGACTCGCATTCCGTCGGGCAGGCTTTCGCGGATGTCAGGCAGGCGCGCGCGGACGGCGTCGGACACCTCCAGCGGGTTGGCGGTGGATTGCTTGACGACGCCGAGCGCGATCGCCGACTGGCCGTTGAAGCGCACGATGCGGTCGTCGTTCCGGGGGCCAAGTTCGGCGTAGCCGACGTCCTGCAAGCGCACCAGATAAGTACCTTCCTGGCGGATCACCAGTTCGTTGAATTCCGCCGGCGTCCGAAGATCGGTCTCGGACAGGATCGTGAACTGCCGCTCGCGGCTCTCGATCAGGCCGGCGGGGATTTCCACGTTCTGCTGCCTGAGCGCGTTTTCGACGTCCTGCGGCGTCATACGGTAGGCGGCGAGCTTTTCGGGGTCGAGCCAGATGCGCATGGAATACGCGCGCTCGCCGAAAATACGCACCTGGGCGACGCCGTTCAGGGTCTGCAACTGGTCCTTCACGTAGCGGTCGGCGTAGTCGGTGATTTCCATCGCCGAATGCTTATCGGAGGAAAACGCAAGATAGATGATCGGCTGTGCGTCGGCCTCGACTTTCTGGATGACGGGTTCGTCGACCTCGTCGGGCAATTGGTCGCGCGCCCGGCTGACGCGGTCGCGGACGTCGGCGGCGGCCTCGCCCGGATCGCGGTTGAGTTGGAAGGTGACGGTGATCTGGCTCTGTTCTTGGCGGCTGATCGAGGTCATGAAGTCGACGCCCTCGATGCCGGCAAGCTGTTCTTCCAGCACCTGGGTCACCTGGGTTTCGATGATCTCGGGGCTGGCGCCGGAATAGGCGGTCTCGACGTTGACCACCGGCGGGTCGATTTTTGGGTATTCGCGTACCGTCAGGCGGTCGTAACTGACCAGTCCGACCAGTACCACGGCGAGGCTGAGGACGGTCGCGAAGACCGGTCGTTCGACGCAAAGTTCGGATATCTTCACGTGCTCAGCTCCCCTTCGAGGAATCGTTTCCGGCGGCGCTGCCCGCGCCGGATGCATCCGGTGCCGGTTGGTCGCTGATCGGCTGTACGGCGGCGCCGTCGCGGATTTTCAGTTGCCCCGCCGTGATCACCGTGTCGTCCGGTGAGAGACCCGACGTGATTTCGACCTCGCCGACGCGGCGTAACCCGATCTGCACGGCCGTTTCCACTGCCTTGCCGTCGACGATCTTATAGACGAACCGGTCCTTGCCACGCGGCACCAGAGCCTCCTCGGGGATCATGATCGCCTGCTCGCGGCGGCCGAGTTGCACCTTGACGCGGACGAACAGGCCTGGCCTCAGGTGACGGTCTTCGTTGTCGATGCGGGCGCGGACCTGGATGCTGCGCCCGGCGGTGTCGATCTGCGGGTTGATGGCGTAAATATGCCCATCGAACGCCTCACCGGGGAAGGCGTCGGCGGTCAGGCGCACGGTCTGACCTTCCTTGACGGCGCTGAGGTAACGTTCCGGCACCGCGAATTCGACCTTCAGCGGGTTGATGTCCTCGAGGTTCACGAGGTCCTTGCCGGCAGTGACATAGTCGCCGGTACTGACATGGCGGAGGCCGACCACGCCTTCGAAAGGCGCTTCGATGGTGGTCTTGGTCATGCGCGCCTTGGCCAGTTCGACGGCGGCTTCGGCGACCCGGTAGGCGGAGCGCGCCTCGTCGAGCCCGCGTTCGGTACCGGCCTTCTTCTTGAAGAGTTCCTGGGCACGCTTGAAATTGGTCGAGGCGAGGGAGAGGCGCGCTTCGGCGTCGTTCAGTTCAGCGCGATATATGGAGGCATCGAGCCGGAACAGCAACTGGCCTTTCTTGACCGTGGTGCCCTCGTCGAAGGCGATCTCGGTCAGCCGGCCCTCGATCTCGGGGCGCACGGTCACAGTCTCGTTCGACAGCAGGGTGCCGACGGCGGTGGTCTCGATGACGATGGCCTCGGTTCTGACCTTTACAGCCTCGACGGGGGTCGGCGGGCGGTCAGCTGCCAAGGCGTGTCCGGGGGTCATCTGCCAGAGGGGGAACGACATTACTGTCGCGACCGCGATCTGCCGCAGCTTGCTCTTCATCATTTTGCCTTCCGGTGAATTATGGTTGCAGCGCACAAATATCAGAACTAAACTGTACAGTCTAGTCCAGTTTTAAAGGAGCCGAAGAAAATTTTGTCTCAAGATGTCACAGCTCATGATGACGTTGGCCGCCAATCCCGTTGGGATATGAAAGACGACCAGATCCTCGAAGCCGCCGAACGCGTGTTTTTTACGGTCGGCTTTGCCGAAGGGAGCATGCAGACGATCGCCCGCGAAGCCGGCGTTTCCAAGCAAACCCTCTACCATCACTACACCGGCAAGTCGGATTTGTTCCGCGCCGTGGTGGACAAGCGGGTGCGACAATTGCTGAGTCAGTTGGCCGAGGAGGTCGTCGCCGAACGCGCGCCCCGGCACGTGCTGATGGATCTGGGGGAGGAGTTTCTGCAGATGGTGACCGCGCCGGAATGCGTCGAGTTGCACCGCGCCATCGTTACCGAGGTGCCGCGCCAGCCGGGGCTGGGCGAAACGGTCCACGACAACGGGCCGAAGCAGGCGGTGGCCCTGCTGGCCGATTACCTGCGCCGGCAGACGGCGGCCGGTAATTTGAATGTGCATGACCCGGAAATGGCGGCGGAACAGTTCTTCGGCATGACCATGGGGCACTGCCAGCTACGTGCGCTGTTTGGGGTCGAGGAGGACATCAGCGATGCGGATATCCGCGCCCGCACGAAGGCTGCCGTCGATGTGTTCCTGGCGGCTTACCAAACGAAATCCTGAATTTACCGCGAGATGCTTCGAGACGGTCGCTTTGCGGCCTCCTCAGCATGAGGAACCGTTATTTCATTCTTTTCGCAGCCTGATCCTGAGGAGGCCTGATAGGCCGTCTCGAAGGATCGGCGGCGTTACGCGGTTAGTGAACGACGCTGTCCTGCGGCCGGTCCTCGGACAGCAGTTCCTCGGCGGCGCGCGCGATCCTGAGCCAGACTTCGCGGCCCTGGACATCGCCGGCGTCGCGTAACTGGTCGGCCTTGATAAAGGCGCCGGCCGGCGCGAATTCGCCGTATTCCCGGATCATGAGCGTGGCGGTGCGGTAAACGTCGGCGGAGATCATCATCATGAGAGGCCTCGCTGGTCCCTTCGTCAGCCGGAAGGGCTCTTGATAACGTCGTTGACGGTTACGCCAAGCCGGTCCTCGACGACGATGACCTCACCCTTGGCAATGAGCTGGTTGTTGGCATGAAGCTCGATGTCCTCACCGACGGACCGGTCGAGTTCGACGACGGCGCCACGGCCGAGTTTCAGAATCTGACTAATCGGCATGTATGCCGTGCCCAGCACCGCCGTGACTTCGAGTTTGACGTCGAGAACGGCCTCCATCTCGCTGCGCGAGCCGTCGCTCTTGACGCCGTATTCCTTATCTTCTGCCATGGCCAAATCCTAGTCCCGGCTTGGTTAACGGATGGTGAATCCCGCGTCTATTAAACGCCGCGCGGTGCGGCGAAAGAGAATCGCAGCATAGCATTTTTGGCATTTCACCGATATCGGCGAAGTATATTGGGCGCTAAATTCCGCCGCCCTGGTCGATTTCGCCGGTCAGCATGCGCACCCGCTGCCGCAGGCTTGCCAGGGACGGCTCGGAGAAACCCTCAGTCTCGAGTTTTTCGACCGTGTTCATCAGGTAATCGCGATTAAGCCCGCTGATCCCCTGGGCGCGCATGATGATTTCCGCCGAGCGTGCCTCGCCGAGATCGCCGGCGTATTGGTCGTGGTCCGGGTCGGCGATGAAGGTAAAGGCAGTGACGCGGTCGCCATCCATGAGGACGTCGACGCAGGCGGGCTTGTAGGCATAGCCGATCATTTCCCTTTCATAAAGGTATTCAACAATTTGCGGTCTATCTTTTAGGTCAATTCTGAAGGCGATGCCGAGGCAGTAGCCGCCGGCGTCGAGGCCCAGCACCAAGCCCGGCACGTCGATGGTACCGCGGTGGTGATGGGAATAGATGCAGGGCGCGCGATGGTAGCCCTCGAGTTTCGCGGGCCGCTGGTCGAGGAAACGGAAGCCCGGCCGCCACATCAGCGATCCGTAACCGAAAATCCACTCGATATCGGGCACGTCGAGGCCGCTTCGGGGCGTCATCGGCGCGTCTGGTTCCGGTTGTATTTTGTCGGGCATGCGTCGCGGTTTTATGCAGGGGTGAAACGTATCGGTCACTAACCACACTAAACGCCTTGATCGAGGTGGCCAACTACCGGAATTTAATTAAAATTTTAGCGAAAAGTGATGCTTGTCACAGTACGTTGTACCGGTGCGGCGATAGGTTATAGACGCGGTGAAGAAGTCGCCGCGATGGGCGTCGATTTAATGTCGTGTTTCGCGGTCGGGGGGCTGCCGGACACCGAGCCTTCGGGGGGCTCTGAATGAACAATATGCATACGGGTACCGGAGACGGCGCGGAATATGGCCAATCGTCCGGTGACGCGCATGTTCTGATCACGGCCGAAGCCGGTAAGGACGTGGTCATCGACGAGGCCTGGTTCCTGCGCGCCGACTTCGACCGCGAAGGGCCGGATCTGGTCATCAAGGGCCCCGACGGCGAACTGGTAATCGTCCGCGATTACTTCAATCTTCCCGATCCCCCCGACATCCGTACCCCCGACGGCATCGCTCTCAAGGGCGAAACCGCCACCGTTCTCGCCGGTCCCCGTACCGGCGTGCAAACCGCGCAATCCCAGGAAATCGCGCAAGTCGAGCCGATCGGCACCGTCGAGACCATCGAGGGCACCGTCGAGGTCACGCGCGCCGACGGCACCAAGGTGACGCTGCAGGCCGGCGATGCGGTGTTCCAGGGCGACGTCATCGAGACCGGCGACAAAGGCGCGGTCGGTATCGTGTTCGCCGACGAGAGCACGTTCTCGCTCGGCGAGGGTGGCCGCATGGTGCTGGACGAGATGATCTACGACCCCGCCCAGCAGCAGGGCGAGGCGGCGATCTCGCTGTTGCAGGGGGCGTTCACCTTCGTTTCCGGGCAGATCGCCAAGACCGGCGTCGACGCCATGGTCGTCGATACCCCGACCGCGACCATCGGTATCCGCGGCACCGCTGGCGGCGGCGCCGTCAATCAGCAAGGTCAGATCACCATCGCAATCACCAACGAATCCGGGGGCTTCGTCGGGGAAATTACCATTTCCACGGATACCGGTTCGAAGGTCATCAACCAGGCGTTCCAGGCGATGTCGGTTTCCAGCCGCGCTACCGATCCGTCGGAACCGTTCGTGATGACGGCGCGGCAGTTCGGCCAGGCTTTCGGCTCGGCGATGAAGAACCTGCCGAATGCGGAAAACTCGTTGGCGCCC